>CP144172.1:1239453-2478906 GCA_039636865.1 Dermatophilaceae bacterium Sec6.4 | reverse complement strand
GGACCCGAAAAGGCCCGGTTCGCCAGCGAACTCGGTGCCGACGTGGTGATCGATCGACATGCGCAGGACTTCGTGCAGGTGGTCAAGGAGGTCACCCAAGGTCGCGGGGCCGACGTCATCTACGATCCGGTCGGTGGCGACACCTACGACCGTTCGACCAAGTGCATCGCCTTCGAGGGCCGGATCGTGGTGATTGGTTTCGCCGGCGGACGTATCCAGTCGGCTGCGCTCAACCATGCACTGATCAAGAACTATTCGATCCTCGGGCTGCACTGGGGTCTCTATAAGTCCAAGATCCCCGAACTGATGACGCAGTGCCACGCCACGCTCACGCAACTGGCGCAGGACGGTATCGCCGTGCCGCTGGTCAGCGAACGCATCGGCCTCGACGGCGTACCGGACGCGTTGCGACGGCTGGGAGCGGGCGAGACGGTCGGCCGCGTCGTGATGATTCCGTGAGTCGCACCGAGCGAGCACAGGCGGTCCTGTTCGATTACGGCGGCGTGCTGACGGCGCCGATCCGCGACAGCATCTCCGCGTGGACGACCAGTGAGCACATCGATCCGCAGTCCTTCTCCCAGGTCCTGAAGATGTGGCTGGGACGCGCGGCGTCGCCGGACAGCCCTATCCACCGCCTCGAGCGCGGCGAGCTGACCGCAGACGGTTTCAACGCGCTGCTGACCCCGGAGTTGAGGTCGGTCGACGGCGGTCCGGTACAGCCTGGTCATCACCTACGCGGCATCTTCGCCACGAGTCGCGTCGATGCGAACACCGTCGAGGTCGTGCGAAAGTTACGCGCCGACGGCGTACGGACCGGGTTGTTGTCCAACAGTTGGGGGTTCTCCTACGACCGGAAGCTGCTGGCCGAGCTCTTCGACCCGATCGTGATCTCCGGCGAGGTCGGTATGCGTAAACCGGAGCGGCGCATCTTCGACCTCGCGGTCTCGCGCCTGGGACTGGACGCGGCGCAGGTGGTCTTCGTCGACGATGCCGAACCCAACCTGGTCGGTGCCCGCGCCGCCGGGCTGCAGACCGTGCTGCACACCGATGCGCACAGCACAGCTCGATCTCTGACCGCGCTGCTGACCCCAGCGCTCAGCCCCACGTCGTAGCCGCCTCAACAGCAAGGAGATTCGCCCATGCGTACATTCAATGGACTGGATGAGTTGGAAGCCGTCGTCGGGGAAGAGCTCGGCGTGAGCGAGTGGCACACGGTCACGCAGGAGCAGGTGAACACCTTCGCGGACGCCACCGGTGACCACCAGTGGATCCACGTCGACGTGGAGAAGGCGAAGCAGGGTCCGTTCGGTGGCACGATCGCGCACGGATACCTCACCTTGTCGCTCATCCCGTCGATGGTCTGGGAGATCTACACGGTGCAGGGCCTGTCGATGGGGATCAATTACGGCTCCAACAAGGTGCGCTTCCCCACCCCGGTGCCGGTCGGCTCCAGAGTGCGCGCGAGCGCCAAGCTCACCGCGCTGAACCGGGGCGCGAGCGGCGCTCAGAGCGTCGTGACGGTGACCGTTGAGCTCGAGGGTAGTGACAAACCGGCCTGCGTCGCCGAGACCGTCGCGGTGCTCGTGCCGTGAGCGACAGCCCGAAGGGTCTGGATCTCACCGCGCTCTCGCAATACCTGGAAGAACACGCGCCGGACTGCCTCAGCGGTGAGTTGAGCGCCGCGATCGTGGCCGGCGGCAAGTCCAATCTGACCTACGCCGTCACTGACGGCACCCGGCAGGTCATCGTGCGGCGGCCACCGCTGGGGCACGTGCTGTCCACAGCGCACGACATGGTGCGCGAGCACACGGTCATCACGGCGCTCGCACCGACCGACGTACCGGTTCCCGCCACGTACGCCGTATGCGCGGACGAGAGCGTCATCGGCGCGCCG
This sequence comes from Dermatophilaceae bacterium Sec6.4, assembly GCA_039636865.1. Classification (NCBI taxonomy): domain Bacteria; kingdom Bacillati; phylum Actinomycetota; class Actinomycetes; order Micrococcales; family Dermatophilaceae; species Dermatophilaceae bacterium Sec6.4. Next base: position 2,477,012 of record CP144172.1, on the reverse strand, counting down.
TTCTACGTCATGCAGTTCGTGCAGGGCACGCCCTACCGCGACGCCTCCCAGTTGGAGCCACTCGGCGTAGACCGCACCCGGGCTATCGGCCACCGGTTGGTGGACACCCTCGTTGCGTTGCACGCCGTCGACTACGACGCGGTCGGGCTCGGTCAGTTCGGCCGACCGGAGGGTTTCTTGGAGCGCCAGGTGCGTCGCTGGCGCAAGCAGATGACCGCCTCCAGCAGTCGTGACCTGCCAGGCGCCGATGAATTGTCGGATCTTCTGGCAGCGCGGGTTCCGACGGGTGGTGACGTGTCGGTTCTGCACGGCGACTACCGGCTGGACAACCTCCTCGTGACGTCGGACGACGGGATCGGCGCGGTACTCGACTGGGAGATGGCAACGCTCGGTGATCCGCTGTCGGACGTTGCACTTTTCGTCGTCTATCAACGGCTTTCGCAACTGACGCCCGATTCTGGTGTCTCAGACGTGGCCAGCGCGCCGGGTTACCCCGACACGGAAGCCATGCTGGAGCGGTACACCCGTGCCAGCGGCCGCGACGTGTCACACATCGGCTGGCACCTGGGCTTGGCGTACTACAAGCTGGCGACCATCCTGGAAGGCATTCACTACCGATACATCCATGGCCAGACCGTCGGCCCCGGTTTCGAACACGTAGGGACGGCGGTCGGCCCCCTCGTGGACGCGGGGCTCACAGCCCTGCGGGAAGGCTGAGATGGACTTCGATTACGACGAGCGCACCAAGGCGCTGATGACCCAGCTACGCGAATTCGTCGACGAGCGGGTGATTCCCTCCGTCGACACCTTCCACGCGGAGTTGGACGCGTCCGATGATCGTTGGGCGTGGTCGCGTAGCGCGACCCTGCAGACCCTGCGGGACGATGCGCGCTCGCAGGGGTTGTGGAACCTGTTCCTGCCCGGCGAGCACGGCGCCGGCCTGACGAACCTGCAGTACGCGCCGCTTGCCGAGATCACCGGCCGAGCCCTGGAGCTGGCGCCTGCGACGGTGAACTGTTCCGCACCGGACACCGGGAATATGGAGGTGCTGGAGCAGTTCGGCACCCCCGAGCAGCAGGACCAGTGGCTGAAACCGTTGCTGGAGGGCAGGATCAGGTCGTCGTTCGCGATGACCGAGCCGGCCGTCGCCTCCTCTGATGCCACCAACATCGAGACCCGGATCGAACGGGACGGTGACGAATACGTCATCAACGGTCGCAAGTGGTGGATCACCGGTGCGATGAACCCCGACGCGGCCATCCTGATCGTGATGGGTAAGACCGATCCGGGGGCTGAGCGACACCGTCAGCAGAGCCAGATCCTGGTGCCGCGTGACACCCCCGGTGTGCAGATGGTGCGCGGGATGACCGTCTACGGGTACGACGACAACGACCACGGTGGGCACGCCGAGATCATTTTCGACAATGTCCGGGTGCCGGTGAGCAACCTGATCAGCGGCGAGGGCGAGGGCTTCGCGATTGCCCAGGCCCGCCTCGGCCCGGGTCGGATCCACCACTGCATGCGCTGTATCGGCGTCGCCGAGCTCGCCGTCGAGCTCATGTGTACCCGGGTCAGCGAGCGGGTCGCCTTCGGTCGGCCGCTCGCCGAGCAGGGCGTCATCCGCGACTGGATCGCCGAATCACGGGTGCGCATCGAGCAGTTGCGCCTGCTGGTGCTCAAGACCGCGTGGCTGATGGACACGGTCGGCAACAAGGGCGCGCACGCCGAGATCCAGGCCATCAAGATCGCCACTCCACGAACGGTTGAGTGGATCCTGGACAAGGCCATTCAGGCGCACGGAGCGGGCGGCCTGAGTCAGGACTTCCCGCTGGCGCGGGCAATGGCGGGTATCCGCACGTTGCGGTTCGCCGATGGTCCCGATGAGGTGCACAAGAACTCGCTGGCGAAGCGGGAGTTGCGCCGGCACACGAGTTAGTCAGGCAGTTAGGTGGAGCCGGGCGGCAGCGTGGTCGTCCGGCTGGAACAAGGGAGATCTCATGCCGACACTGTCCGTGGCGAGCATCCTGTCCGACTCGGCCAAGCGCCGCCCTGACAAGGTGGCGATCGTCCAGGGCGAGCGGCGGGTGACGTATGCGCAGCTGTGGGACAGCAGTCTGCGGGTGGCCGGCGCCCTCGCCGAGCGCGGTGTCGGTCCGGGGTCGCGGGTCGCGCTGTTCGCGCCGAACGTCATCGAGTTCGTCAGTGGCTACTACGGGGTCATCGCGGCCGGTGCGACCGCGGTAATGATCTCGCCGCTGCTGACCCCCGCAGAGGGCGGCGAGATGGTCCGAAGGTCGGGCGCCGACCTCGTGCTGTTCCATGAGTCCGTGGGACAACTGGCTGCGGCCATTGCGCAGCAGGGCGGCGCCAGCGCGATCCTGGTGAGCGAGCTGGCAACGTACCCTGACCCGCTACCCACCTACGTCACCCGGGCGCCCGACGACATCGCCGTGCTGATCTTCACCAGTGGCACCACGGGCCGGCCCAAGGCGGTGATGCTCTCCCACCTGAATCTGATCATGACGGTGCTGAACATGGCCTATGACTCCGACACCCCGGCAAACTCCCAGGACGTGGTCATGGGATGTCTGCCGTTGTTCCACATCTTCGGTCAGCAGGCGTCGATGAACACCCCGCTGCGGGTCGGCGCGACGATGGTCCTGATGCCACGGTTCGATGCGGCTGCCTGTCTGCGCAGCTTCAATGACGAAGGGGTCACTGTGTTCGCCGGGGTGCCCACGATGTTCGTGCAGTTGCTGCAGGCGGCCGCCCGACCCGGTGCACCGGGTATCCCGCTGATGAAGCGGGTCGCCTCCGGTGGAGCTGCCCTGCCGGTAGCGGTGCTAGAGCAGGTCGAAGCAACATTCGGGGCGCAGATCACCGAGGGTTACGGGCTGTCGGAGACCTCACCCGGCGCCACGTCGAACCAGCAGGTCTACGGCGTGCGGCCGGGCACCGTCGGTCACCCGTCCTGGGGAGTGGAAGTGGAGATTGCCGACAGCGCGATCGAGGACCGGGTCGAACTGATCCCGGTGGGCGAACGCGGTGAGGTCGTGGTGCGCGGACACTGCGTTTTCGAGGGCTACCTCGATGATCCCGAAGCCACTGCTGCGGCCATCCAGGACGGCTGGTTCCGCACCGGAGACATCGGGGTGAAGGACGCGGACGGTTTTCTGTCGATCGTGGACCGCAAGAAGGACCTGATCATCCGTGGCGGGTTCAACATCTACCCCCGCGAGGTCGAAGAAGTCCTGGTGACCCATCCTGACGTACAGATGGCAGCCGTCGTCGGCGTGCCCGACGCCGAGTACGGTGAGGAGATCGTCGCGTTCGTGACGCTGATTGCCGGCTCGGTCAGCACGGCAGACGATATTCAGCTGTTTGCCCGAGAACATCTCGCGCGGTACAAATATCCCCGCACGGTTCATGTCCGGGAAGATCTGCCGCTCGGACCGTCGATGAAAATTCTGCGCCGGGAGCTTCGCAGGCAGGCCGGCGCGGACAGCTGACACCCGGACGAGGGAGAATCGGGCAGGTGACCAGAAGACGTCGAGTGTCCGAAGTGCTGAGCGCACTGGATGCGCGGTGGTCAGCGACCCTTCCTGGCCACACGCTGCGACGTTCCCAGACCCTGGACCTGGGCAATTACACGCTCGCGCTCGCCGCCCAGCAACTGCTCTGCGTGGTGCCGCTGCTGATCGCGACCTCAGCACTGTTGCGGCGGTTCCACCAGGGGTCGGCGTTCGGTCTGATCAGCGACGCACTGGGTCTGAACGCGGAGGGCCGAAAAGACGTACGGGCCCTGCTGGAGCCGACCGCCGATCCTGGGTGGGGGCAGCTGGTCATCGGGCTCGTCCTGGCGATCGCCTTCACAGTTGGGGTCGCCGGAACCACCCAGCGCATCCTGGAAATCGCCTGGGACCGCCCCAGGATGCCGTGGCAGCGGTGGTGGTGGATGCGACTGGTATGGGTCGTGTCGCTGGTGCCGTTTCTCGCGGCGGCGATGTGGCTCAGCGGGCACACCCGCAACTGGCCGGTCAACGGCGTTGCCGAAGTCGCCCTCGAGTCGGTCACGCTCGGGATCGCGATGGGCGGGTTCTACTGGTGGACACAGTGGTCCCTGCTGTTACGGCGGGTGCCCTGGTCCAAGCTGGCTCCAGGGTCGTTACTGATCGCCGGGGGCGCCGTGCTCGTCTCGATCGGCTCCGAGATCTGGATCCCCGGTCAGATCACCGAACAGGTGAAGGACTACGGCCTGGTGGGTAGCACCTTCGTGCTCTCGGTCTGGGTGCTCACCGTCAGTGGCGTGATCGTCGCCGGGATCCTGCTGAACGCCGTACTGGACGACCGCAGAGCGGCGCGGGTACGCGGCGACTCGGTGCGACTGCAGGATTGGCGCAGCCGAACCGACGTCTGATCCCCCGCGAAGTTCTACGCTGCGCCGTACTGTTGCTGCTCTGGTCTGCGAACTATTCGTCCTGGTCGTCGCGTCGGCGCAGGTAGCGCTGAAATTCTCGCGCGATGGCGTCCCCACTCGCCTCGGGCAGCTCGGTGGTGTCCTGCGCCTCCTCCAGCGAGTGCACGTAATCCGCGACCTCGTCGTCCGAAGCGGCCAGTTCATCCACCCCGTGCTCCCACGCCCGGGCCAGATCCGGCAGGTCGGCGTGTCCGATCAGGGTGTCGAGCAGCTCCTCCAGCCTGGCCAGCAACGCCAGTGTCGCCTTGGGGGACGGGCTTCCACCGGCATAGTGCGGAACTGCCGCCCAACAGGACAGCTGAGGCACGCCCGCCGAACGGGCTGCTTCGGCCAGCACGCCGACGATGCCCGACGGACCCTCGTACTTGCTCGCCTCCACGTCGTACCGCAGTTGGGACTGCTCATCATCGGAGGTCACGGTCACCGGTATCGGTCGAGTGTGCGGCACGTCGGCAAGCAGCCCTCCCAACGTCACGATCATGGCCACATCGACTTCGGCCGCCAGTCCCATCAGCTCGCGGGTGTACCCCAGCCAGCGCATCGACGGTTCAATGCCCTGGACCAGAAGCACATCGCGTTCCAGGGGGGTGTCGCGCGCCAGGAAGACCTTGGTCGTCGGCCAGGTGAGCATCCGGTCCGCGCCGGTTCCGGAGACCTGTGGTCGGTTGACCTGGAAGTCGTAGTAGAGCTCAGGATCCATCGCGCACAACGGTTGTGCATCCCACATCGAGATCAGGTGGGCCAACGTCGAACTCGCCGTCTCGCCGGCATCGTTCCAACCCTCGAATGCGGCGATCATGATCGGATCCCGCAGCAAGGGAATGTCCTCGAACTCGATCACGGACGACCTCCCAGCCTGCTGGTGTGCGGCGCGGCGACTGCACGCGCAAGGCACCAGCCTATTGACTCTGCAGGGCTCGCCCTGCGGGCGAGGTGTATACGAGGTGTGCAGCCCTCGTAGAATCAACGTGTCATACCGATGAAGGGACACCATCAGTGAGCAGCCGCTCCACGGGCCCCAGGCCCACACCCGCCCTGCAACCGGACTGCACCCAGCAGTTGCGTACGTTGCTCAGCTCTCGGATTCTCATCCTGGACGGCGCCATGGGCACCATGATCCAGCGACATCGACTGGGCGAGGCGGAGTACCGCGGCGAACGATTTGCGGACTGGGACAGTGACCTCAAGGGCAACAACGACCTGCTGTCGCTGACCCAGCCGGAGCTGATCGGCTCGATTCACGCGGAGTATCTGGCGGGTGGCGCCGACTTCATCGAGACCAACACCTTCAACTCCCAGCGCATCTCGCTGTCCGACTACGGCATGCAGGACCTCGCCTACGAATTCAATGTCGCCTCGGCGCGATTGGCCCGCGAGGCGTGTGACATTGCCACCGAGCAGGATCCGCAGCGCCCTCGGTATGTCGCCGGTGCGTTGGGCCCGACCGGGCGCACCGCGTCCATCTCCCCGGATGTCAACGACCCGAGCAAACGCAACGTGACATTCGAGGAGCTGGTGGAGGCCTATCTCGAGCAGGCCAACGGACTGGTCGACGGCGGCGCGGACCTCCTGCTGATCGAGACCATCTTCGACACCCTGAACGCGAAGGCTGCCATCTTCGCCGTGGAGACGCTCTTCGAGCAGCGCGAACGCCGGTGGCCCGTCATCATTTCCGGCACCATCACCGATGCTTCGGGCCGGACCCTGACCGGTCAGGTCACCGAGGCCTTCTGGAACAGCGTGCGGCACGCCAAGCCGCTCGCGGTCGGCCTCAACTGCGCGCTCGGAGCCGCCGAGATGCGGCAGTACGTGCAGGAACTGTCCAACATCGCGGACTGCTTCATCTCCTGCTACCCCAACGCAGGGCTACCCAATGCTTTCGGCGAATACGACGAAGAGCCCGACCACATGGGCGACATCGTCGGGTCGTTCGCGGCCGACGGCCTGGTCAATATCCTCGGCGGATGCTGCGGCACGACGCCGGAGCACATCACCGCAATTGCGGAACGGGCCGCTCACCACTCACCCAGGGTGGTCCCGAGCATCCCGCCGGCCCTGCGGCTGTCCGGTCTCGAGCCGATGACGGTGCTGCCCGACTCGTTGTTCGTGAACGTTGGAGAGCGCACCAACATCACCGGATCCGCGCGCTTCCGCAAACTGATCAAGGCGGGTGACTACACCGCAGCGCTCGCGGTGGCACGCCAACAGGTCGAAGCGGGCGCCCAGGTCATCGACATCAACATGGACGAGGGGATGATCGACGGTGTCGAGGCGATGGACCGCTTCGCGAAGCTGATCGCCTCCGAGCCCGATATCTGCCGGGTGCCGGTGATGGTCGATTCCTCCAAGTGGGAGGTCATCGAGGCCGGGCTGCGTTGCATCCAGGGCAAATCGATCGTCAACTCCATCTCGATGAAAGAAGGAGTCGAGGCGTTCAAGGAACGCGCCCGGCTGTGTCGTAAATACGGTGCGGCGATTGTGGTCATGGCGTTCGACGAAGACGGCCAGGCCGACAATCTTCAGCGCCGCAAGGACATCTGCCAGACGGCGTACCGGATCCTGGTGGACGAGGTGGGCTTCCCGGCCGAGGACATCATCTTCGACCCCAATGCCTTCGCGCTGGCCACCGGTATCGAGGAGCACTCGAACTACGGCGTCGACTACATCGAGGCGACGCGGTGGATCAGGGCGAACCTGCCGTACGCGGGTATCTCCGGCGGCGTCTCCAACGTCTCGTTCTCCTTCCGGGGCAACAACCCGGTGCGGGAGTCGATCCACGCGGTCTTCCTCTACCACGCCATCAAGGCCGGCATGACGATGGGAATCGTGAACGCAGGCGCACTGGTCGTCTACGACCAGATCGACCCTGAATTGCGCGAGCGCATCGAGGACGTCGTATTGAACCGTCGCCCGGATGCGGCCGAGCGGCTGCTGGAAATCGCCGAACGGCACAACGCGACCGGCCCGCAGACCCCCGCCCAGCAGCAGGAATGGCGCTCATTGCCGTTGCGCGAACGGATCACCCACGCGTTGGTCAAGGGCATCGACGAGCACGTGGTGGACGACACCGAGCAGCTGCGGCTGGAGCTGGTCGAGAGCGGCGGCCGGCCCCTGGACGTCATCGAGGGTCCGCTGATGGACGGAATGGGCGTCGTCGGCGACCTGTTCGGTGCGGGCAAGATGTTCCTGCCTCAGGTGGTGAAGTCGGCCCGGGTGATGAAGAAAGCAGTGGCACACCTCATCCCGTTCATCGAGGCGGAGCGGAAGCCAGGGGATGCCGCACGCACCAAGGGCAAGATCGTGATGGCGACGGTCAAGGGCGACGTGCACGACATCGGCAAGAACATCGTCGGAGTCGTGCTGCAGTGCAACAACTACGACGTCGTCGACCTCGGTGTGATGGTGCCGGCACGGAAGATCCTGGATGCCGCGAAAGCCGAGAACGCCGATGTGATCGGGCTGTCCGGGCTGATCACGCCGTCGCTGGATGAAATGGTCGGTTTCGCCGAGGAGATGGAGCGCCTCGGCCTCGATATCCCCCTCCTGATCGGTGGCGCCACCACCTCGCGCGCGCACACTGCCGTCAAGATCGACCCGAAGTACTCCGGTCCCGTGGTGTGGGTCAAGGACGCCTCGCGTTCGGTGCCCACCGTGGCTGCCCTGTTGTCCGACGAGCGTCGGGGAAAGCTGCTCGCCGACGTGGACGCCGACTACACCTCGTTGCGCGCCCGCCATGCCGCGAAGCGCACCGATCGCAAATTGATCGGCTACGACACGGCCCGCGAGCGTCGTAGTCCGGTCGACTGGTCCGACTACGTCCCGCCGCGCCCGCACTTTCTGAGCGACCAGGACGAGGTGGACGGGCCCACTGCGTGGACAAAGACGTTCGCCGAGTTTCCGTTGGGAACATTGCGGGAGTACATCGACTGGCAGCCGTTCTTCAATGCGTGGGAGATGAAGGGTCGTTTCCCCGACATTCTCAACAATCCCGCGACCGGCGACGTTGCCCGCAAGTTGTGGGACGACGCCCAGGCGATGCTGGACACCGTCATCGAGGAGAAGTGGCTCACGGCCAACGGCGTTGCCGGTTTCTTCCCGGCCGCCGCAGTGGGTGACGACGTCGAGCTCTACACCGGCGAGGACCGCAGCGATATCCGGCTCAAACTGCACCACCTGCGTCAGCAGGGCGACCACCGCCCCGGTGTCCCGAACAGGTCGCTGGCCGACTATGTCGCGCCGAAGGACACCGGTCTACGCGACTATGTCGGCGGTTTCGCGGTGACCGCCGGCCTGGGCGCCCAGGAACACATCATGAAGTTCAAGGACGACCTGGACGACTACAGCGCGATTCTGCTGGAGTCGCTGGCCGACCGTCTCGCCGAAGCCTTCGCCGAGTGCCTGCACAAGATCGTGCGCCATGAACTGTGGGGGTACGCACCCGATGAGAAGCTGGACAACCTGGAGTTGATCGGCGAGAAGTATGTCGGAATCCGCCCCGCCCCGGGGTACCCGGCCTGTCCGGATCACACTGAGAAAGCCACCATCTGGGAGCTGCTGAACGTCGAGCAGGAGACCGGTATGGAGTTGACCGAGTCGATGGCGATGTGGCCCGGGGCCTCGGTGAGCGGGTTGTACTTCTCGCATCCGGCCAGTCAGTACTTCGTGGTCGGTCGTGTCGGTCAGGACCAGGTGACTGACTACGCCGAGCGCAAGGGCTGGTCGATGCAGGTCGCGGAGAAGTGGTTGTCTCCCAACCTCGGTTACGACCCAGAGAGCTGATACGTGTCGCTACCCCAAGCCGTGCTGTGGGACATGGATGGCACGATCGTGGATACCGAGCCCTACTGGATCGACGCCGAGCATGCCCTGGTGCAGTCCTACGGCGGTACCTGGACGCAGGAGCTGGCCCATGAGTGCGTGGGCAACGAGCTGATCGTGTCGGCGCAGATCATCCGGGCCAATTCCCCGGTGACACTGCCGGCAGCCGACATCGTGCAGGTGTTGCTGAGCTCGGTGGTTGCTGCCATGAAGGTGCACGTCCCCTGGCGACCCGGTGCGCAGGAGCTGTTGCTCAGCTGCCGCGAGGCGGGCGTGCCCAACGCGTTGGTGACGATGTCGTACCGGTCTTTTGCTCAGGTGCTGGTGGATGCGCTGCCGGAGGGCACCTTCTCCGCCGTGATCACCGGCGAAGCCGTGAGCGAAGGCAAACCGTCGCCGGAGCCCTACCTCGCGGCGTGCCGTGCGCTCGGTGTCGACCCAGCGGACTGTGTTGCCATCGAGGACTCACCACCGGGTGTCCGATCAGCGGTAGCTGCCGGGGTCCGAACCATCGGGGTGCCGCACATCGTCGCGCTGCCCGACCTACCTGACGCGGTGCAGATTGCGTCGTTGGCCGGTCTGGGCCCCGATGATCTGCTGCGGTTGTTTGCTCCCAGCTGAGCATCGCGGTGGGTCATTCAGGGTCGGCGACAGCACCTGAGCGCACGGGATCGACGGCCAGTTCACGAGCGTGCTCCGGCAATGGTGGCGCGGTACCGCCATGGGCGGGACATATGTCGCGGAAGCTGCACCAGTCGCACAGCCGCGAGGGACTGGGTCGCCAGTCGCCGTCGGCCGCGGCCCGCTCGATGGCCGCCCACAGGGCCTGCACCTTGCGCTCGGTCGCCACGAGGTCGCGTTCTTCCGGTTCGTAGCGGACGATCTCGGAATTTCCGAGGTAGACCAGCTGCAGCATGCGCGGCACCACGCCACGTGTTCGCCAGATCACCAGGGCGTAGAACTTCATCTGGAACAGGGCTTTCGCCTCGAACAGCTGTGAGGGTGAGCGGCCGGTCTTGTAGTCCACGACGCGCACCTCACCGGTCGGCGCTACATCCAACCGGTCCACGTACCCGCGCAGGGTCAGCCCGTCGACCTGTGCCTCCACGTAGAGCTCACGTTCGGCCGGCTCCAACCGCGTCGGGTCCTCCAGCGTGAACCACCGCCCGACCAGGGCGGCTGCGTCGTCGATCCACTGCTGCATTCCGTCCGGACCCGCTGCGACGAGAGTTGCCAGCTCCGGCTCGTCCGCGACCAGAGCATCCCACTGTGGCCGGATCAGGGTGCGGGCATGTTCGATGGTGCGCTCGGGCGCCGACACGTCGAACAACCGCTCGAGCACGGAGTGCACGAGCGTTCCGCGGGCGGCCGCCGGGCTGGGCGGCTCGGGCAGTTTGTCGATCGTGCGGTAGCGGTACAGCAGCGGACACTGCATGAAGTCCGAAGCTCGGCTGGGGGACAGCGCCGCCCGACGGACACCCGGTACAGAGCCGGATTCCGCGGACGATGCATGAGGTCGCGCCATGGGGTGACTGTAGGGCGCACCACCGACACCGGGCGCACGGCGGTTAACCTCTCCTCATGCCGCGCAGCCCCGAAGGTCCCGGTCCCGGGTGGCAGATCGGTCAGGTCCGTGGGACCCCGATCTACCTGGGGCGCAGTTGGCCGATCATCGCCGTCCTGATCATTTTCCTGTTCGGCCCGCAGGTCCAGGATGCGCTGCCGCAGCTCAGCGCGCTCGAAGCCAAGTTGGTCGCGGTCGGATACGCCCTCCTGCTGCTCTTCTCCGTCGTCGTGCACGAGGCCTCGCATGCGGTGGTGGGGCAGTGGCGCGGCTACCAGGTGCACCGGATCGTTGCGGACCTGTGGGGTGGGCACACGTCCTACAACACAGCCGACACCACACCCCTGTCCAGCGCGCTGGTGGCCGCCGCAGGCCCGCTCAGCAACGGCATCCTGGCGGGGCTGGGATATCTCCTGCTGCAGGCCACCGACGGGGGAGTGACCGGTCTGCTGGTGCTGGTGTTCATCTGGACGAACAGCTTCGTCGCCATCTTCAACTTGCTGCCGGGGCTGCCGCTGGACGGCGGTTTCCTGCTGGACTCGCTGGTCTGGCGCATCACCGGCTCGCGGTCCTCAGGGCTGCGCGTCGCAGGATGGACCGGTCGCGTGCTGGCCGTGTTGGTCGTGGTCGGTGGGGCCGGGCAGGGCCTGCTGCGGGGCGGTCGACCGGACCTGTTCACCCTTCTGTGGGCGTTGCTGATCGCCGGTTTCCTCTGGGCGGGCGCGACCAACGCGATCTCCCGTGCGACCTCCTCGGACGTGATCGCCAAGGTGACGGTGCGCCAGCTGCTGCGCCGCGTGACGTCCGTGCCGTCGGGCACTGCTCTGTCGCGGCTGCAGGGTGACGGCGACGTGGTCGTCGTCGGTGCAGACGGGGTGGCGTGGGGTCTGGCGTCGGCAGCAGACCGCTCGGTGGTGCCCGGTCGGCCCGGTGCTGCCGTGCCGGTCGACGCAGTCGCACGCCGCCAGCCGCCGGGGTGGTCGATCAGCATCGGATCGGTCGACGACGACTGCACCGAACTGATCGCAGCCGTGCAGTCGTCGCCGCAACAGCCCGAACACCTACTGGTCAGCCAGCGGGGCGGGCCGCTGCTGGGCGTCGTACGCACCGCAGACCTCGGAAATGCCTTGCAGGCAGCATCGGGGAAGGGCTAGCCCTGGTGACCGTCCTGCAGCAGGTCGCGGTGGATCGTGCTCCGTAGGTCGCCGCGGTGCAGTTGCAACACGTGGCCGTTGCCGAGCGTGTTCCAGCCGGACTGGTCATGGTCCCACCCGGATGAGGCCACCAGCGCCTGATCGTCCTGCACCAGGTATCGAAGTGCGAAGGTGTCCACCGGGTCGCCCTTTCGCTCGACGGCTGCCGGGTCCCAGCATTCGACGGCGTAGAGCGAGTCATCGGTCAGCAACATGCAGTTCAACGACAGGTAGTCGACCTGCGACTGGCGGATCGAGTCGATGGCGGCGTGCAGCGCCGCCACGGGTTCACTGTTTCGCAGATGGGCCAGGATCAGGTCGAAGAAGAGTTCGCTGTCGGTGTCGCCCATGGGGGCCGGAGCGTGCACTGCGTGAGCGAGATCCTCCAGCGGCTGTTGCGGGTAGAGCCAGCCGTTGTGGGCGAATGCAACGCTGCCCGAGACGAACGGGTGGGTGTTGGCCACCTCATTCGACATCTGCGGCGATGCCTTGCGGATGTGCAGCAGCGCAGCGTCCGTATGAGCGCCGTTCACCGCCTCGTCGAAATTGGCACTGTGCAGCGCTGATTCGGGGCGCTTGTGACACACGAGTTCATTGTGGGAATCCCAGTACGCCAGCCCCCACCCGTCGCAGTGGACCTGTGAGAGCGACCTGAAGGACTGCAGGGAGGTCCCCAGGGTTTGGGACAGTTCCTGGTCTTTGGGTGTGATGACAGCGAGTAGACGACACATGGATAGGCCTCTTTCGGGCAGGACGACAGGATGCAACACGGTGGGATACAGCCGGGTACGAGGAGGTGCTCAGCGCATCGCGACGGCGATCTTTTCTTCGGCGTTGCCGACCGCACCGGCAGAACGCCCCGATCGGCGGCTGTGGCTCAGACGCCGCTCCAGGTAGTGGGCGAGTTGCGACAGCAGCGCATTCACCACGACGTAGATCAGCGCGGCGATCAGGTAGGTCTGGATGAGCAGGTGCAGGCTTGCGGTGATGTTCTGGGCGGTCCTCATCAATTCCGGGTAGGACACGACGTACCCCAGCGTGGTGTCTTTCAGGACGGTGATCAGTCCGTTGACCAGCGCCGGCACCAGCAGGCGAATGACCTGGGGTAGCACCACCAGTCGCATCATCTGGGTGCGACGCATGCCCACTGCCTCTGCTGCCTCGAACTGACCCCGATCCAATGCCCCGATGCCGGCGCGGAAGACCTCCGCCAGGATTGCGACGTTCGTCAGGATGATCGGAGCGACCAGTTTCCAGAAGATCGGCAGATTGACGCTCCAGAACGGCAGCACGAGCAGGAAGAAGTAGATCAGCAGCAGCAGCGGGATCGAGCGGAAGAATTCCACATAGATCCGCGCGACGACACGTACCGGGGTGAAGACCGAAACGCGCATCAAACCCACGAGGGCACCGAGCGGGAAGGAGATCAACACGGCGACGACGGTCGCCCGAAGCGTGCCCTCCATGCCCTGCCAGATGACGTTCACGATGTATCCCTGGGTGAAGGGACTCCACTGTCCGGCTGCGAGTTGACCACTGCGCCCGAACTGCCAGACCGCTGCGGCGACGACCGCCGCAGCCACCGCGAGCACACCCACGGTCGCCACCACGATGCGCCGGCGACCTTGCGGCCCGGGTTCGTCGAAGAGGACGTTCGCCTTACTCATCGGCCGATCCTCAATTTGCGTTCCAGTGTCGCGCCGACTCCGGAGCCGCCGAACGAGATCACCATGTAGAGCACTCCGGCGGCGATGAAGATGGCCGGCTCGGCGTTCTGCAACATGATGAACTCGGTCCTGTTGGTGAGATCGGACACGCCGACAGCCGAGGCGAGCGAGGAGCCGAGTGCGACTCCGATGAAGGAGTTGACCAGGGGCGCGATCATCGTGCGCAGCGCCTGAGGCAGGATCACCAGCCGCAGCGACTGGGTGAAGGTCAACCCGATGGCTCGGGCTGCTTCGGCCTGCCCGAGTGGGATGGCGTTGACACCGGCCCGGATCGACTCGCAGACGAACGCGCCGGCCGCCAACATCAACCCGAGCGCAGCGCACCAGAACAACGAGATGGTGAGCCCGAGGTCAGGTAACCCGAACGCAAAGAGGATCAGCAGCGACAGCAGCGGGATGTTACGGAAGAACTCCACGTAGAGGGTTCCGGCGGCGCGCAACGGCGGGATCGGTGATACCCGGCACATGGCCACGAAGGATCCGATGACCATTGCTCCGCCGAAACCGATCACGGTCAGCAGGGCCGTGATTCCGAGGCCTACTCCGATGCTGTGCAGGTTCGAGGTGATGACGTCCATGGCAGGCCTGTGAACCGACCGCGCGGCTCAGGCGCCGGTGACGGATCCGAGGGTGGGCGTTGCGGGGGCGGCGCCGCTGACCACGGTGCCGATAGTGGCCTTCCACAGCTTCGCCCAGTCCCCGTTCTTGTAGATCTCCTGCAGGAACGCATCGACGAACTTCTTTGCGCTCGGGTCCTTCAGCGGCAGCCCGATGCCGTAGGGCTCCTTGGTGAAGGGCTGGCCTACCACCTTGACCTTCTTGTTCGTGCTCGCGTCACTGATCAGGATGCCCTGGTCGAGCACGTAGGCGTCTGCGCGACCCTGCTGCAGAGCCGCTACACACTCCGCGTCCTGCTGAAGCAGCAGGAGCTTGGCGGTCGGCACCCGCTTCTTGATGTCGAGCGCAGCGGTGGACCCGGATTCGGTCACGACCGTCTTCCCGGCGAGGTCGGCCACGGTTTTGATGTCGTTGTTGTCGGCCTTGACCATGATGGCGTCGCCCGACTCGTAATACGGCCCTGCGAAGGCGACCTTCTTGGCGCGGGCGGGAGTGATGGAGTAGGTCGCGAACACGGCGTCGACCGTGCCGTTCTGTAGCAGGCTCTCCCGGGTATCCACGCTGACCACCGTCACCTTGGTCAGGTCCTTGGGGGCGGACTTGCCGGTGATGTAGCGCGCCAGCAGCTGGGACAGGCCGGCGTCGAAGCCGGTGAGTTCACCGGTGGACAGGCTCTTCATCGAGAACAACGGGCTCGTCTCGGTCGCACCGACGCGTAGAACTCCGTTCTTCTTGACAGCCGCTGCCCAGGGGCTCGCGGCAATAGCGGCCGCGCTCGCGACGGGTCCGCCGGCGATGATCTTGTCGTAGGCGCTGCCTGATCCTCCCGCGGCGCTGCTCTTGCCGCCGCTGCTACCGCCACATGCGGCGAGCAGGGTGGCGATCGAGCCGATGCCCACTCCGGACACGAGGGTCCGGCGGCTGACGATGTGGCGATCTGAGATGTTCATGATGGCTCCCTGAAGGGTGTGAAGAGGGCTAAGGGCGTGAAAAGGGCTGAGGGTTGACTTCAGTGCGCCAGGATTTTGGACAGGAAATCCTTGGCGCGTTCGGTGCGTGGGTGGTCGAAGAACTCCTGCGGTGGGGCAATCTCCAGGATGTGACCGGCGTCCATGAAGACGACGCGGTCGGCGGCCTGACGGGCAAAACCCATTTCGTGGGTGACCACGATCATGGTCATTCCCTCGGCGGCAAGGGCCACCATGACGTCGAGCACTTCTTTGATCATTTCCGGGTCCAGGGCTGAGGTCGGTTCGTCGAAGAGCATCAGCTTCGGCCGCATCGCCAGCGCCCGGGCGATCGCAACGCGTTGCTGCTGCCCGCCGGACAGCTCGGCCGGATAGCGGCCGGCCTTGTCGGTGAGCCCGACACGCTCCAGCAGGTCCATCGCCTGCTTGGTCGCATCGGACTTACTTGTTTTCAGCACGTTGACCGGGCCCATCGTGATGTTCTGCAGCGCGGTCTTGTGCGCAAAGAGGTTGAACGACTGAAAGACCATGCCGACCTCGGAGCGCAGCTTTGCGAGGTCTCGTCCCTCCTGAGGCAGGAGCTGATCGTCGATACGGATCGAGCCCGTCGTGGTGGATTCCAACCGGTTGATGCATCGACACAGCGTTGATTTACCGGAGCCGGAGGCGCCCAGGACCACGACGACCTCACCGGCGGCCACGTCCAACGAGACATCGTCCAGCGCGGTGAAGTCGCCGAACATCTTGCCCACGGACTGCACCTGCACCAGCGGCGCACCAACGGTTTTCGCGCCCGGTGAGGGGTGGGATGCCTGCCCGGAATCGACCATGTACCCGACGCTAAGCTGCGACGACCTCAAGAACAATAATCAATGTTTCAGACTGCTTCAAAGTAATGCTTATAGTTGCTGATGATCGACGCAACGTCCCTGGAGTTGCTGAGCCTTGTCGCGCGGACGGGCTCCTACTCTGCGGCTGCGCGCGCCCTGCAGATGACTCAACCCGGCGTCACCTACCAGATCCGACGCCTGGAGCGGTCGCTGGGAGCCCCCGTGACCGTACGGATGGGCCGCTCGATGCAGCTGACAGCTCTCGGAGAAATGGTGCTGGAGTTCGCGCAGCCGGCTCTGGAGGAGCTGCGCGCGATGGAACGGCGCATCGCTGCCGCCGTCGGGGAGGGGGTGGGGTTGGTGCGGTTGGTCGCATTCCCCAGCGGGAACGCCACCATCGTGGCAACAGCGCTGGCCCAACTGCGACAGGAGCATCCGCAGATCGAGGTCCGCGTAGCGACAGCGGAGCAACCCCGTGCCTACGAGATTGTCCGGTCCGGAGAAGCCGACCTCGCGTTGACGTACCGGTTCGGTGACGGGGACGACGTGCCCAGCCCGGGGCAGATTGACGGGCTCCGGCATCTCGACGTGATGACCGAGCCGATCTCGCTCCTGATGCCGCGCGATCATCCCGGTGCCGGGCGACAGTTGCTGGATGTTGCTGAGCTACCGGACGCACGGTGGCTGCTGGGATCGCAGCGCTTCGCCCGGCTGCTGCAGGCCCTGTACGCACCCACCGGGGTCGATCCGCATATCCAGATTGTCGCCGACGACTACGTTGCGATGCAGTCGTTCGCGGCTGCCGGCCTGGGCTTGACGCTGCTGCCGGAGCTGGCGGTCCGCGCCCACCGCCACCACGCACTGGTGGCCCGCACACTGGTCGGCTGGCCACAACGTCGCCTGTCGATCGATTTCTGGCCCGATCAGGAACGGGTGCCCGCAGTCCGAGCTGTGATCGAGGCCCTGCGGCAGGCGCCGAAGACGTTGAATCTCACCAGTCGCTCCACCCGCGGCAGTACAGGTGGCGGCAGCGCAGGGAACGGGTGACCTGAACAGACATAGACTCACCGCCCATGACCGCACATGCCACCGGAGCCGACGCCAGGCGCGGGCCGTTCACTGACGGTGAGCGCATCCAGCTGACCGATGCCAAGGGACGGATGCACACCATCACCCTCGGTGCGGGCAAGCAGTTCCACACCCACCGGGGGCATCTGCTGCACGATGACCTGATCGGCAGCCCGGACGGCTGCACCATCACCAATACCGCAGCGGTGCAGTACCTCGCACTGCGTCCGCTCTTGTCGGACTACGTGATGTCGATGCCGCGCGGCGCCGCCGTTGTCTACCCGAAGGACGCGGGGCAGGTCGTTGCAATGGCCGACATCTTCCCCGGCGCCCGCGTCGTGGAGGCCGGCGTGGGCTCGGGCGCGCTCAGCATGTCGTTGCTGCGGGCGGTGGGGGACACGGGTCACCTGCACTCCTTCGAACGCCGGGCCGAGTTCGCCGACATCGCCCGCGGAAACGCACGCGCATTTTTCGGTGGCGACCACCCGGCATGGAAAGTAACGGTGGGTGACCTCGTCGAGTCGCTGCCCGAGCACGAGGAGCCCGGCTCGGTCGACCGGGTGGTGCTGGACATGTTGGCGCCCTGGGAATGCCTGGATGTCGTGGCGGACGCACTCGCGCCGGGCGGGGTGCTGATCTGTTATGTCGCCACGGCCACGCAGCTGTCCCGGGTCGCTGAGACATCTCGTGACCACGGCGGCTTCACCGAGCCGCAGGCCTGGGAGTCGATGGTGCGCGGTTGGCACCTGGAAGGACTCGCCGTCCGCCCGGAACATCGGATGCACGGGCACACCGGATTCCTCATCACGACCCGCCGGCTCGCGCCCGGCGTGACACCCCCGCTGCGCAAACGGAGGCCTTCCAAGGGCACGTTCGAGGGCGATCCGGCACTGATCTGGGACGCAGAGGACCTCGGCGAGCGACCGTTGTCGGAAAAGAAGATCCGCAAGGTACGGCGCACCGTTGCGGAGCCGCCAGCACAGGAGTGAACACCTCGGGTTAGGGTCGGGTCAGATCATTCACGAAGCTCGCGAGCGCTGACCGCAGGAGGCTCGATGCCCGACCGGCCGTCCGATGATTCCCTTTCCTACGATACCGTTGACAGTCTGCAGCGTGAGGTGAAGGCCTTGCGTGAACGACTTGCCACGACCTCAGGTCCCGCGCGTGCTTCGATCCCCTCCCAGCAGGTCACGCAACTGCAGGCCTCCGTCGGCACGCTCTCGGCGCAGAACGAGCGCCTGGTGCGCACCCTGGGCGATGCTCGCGACCAGATCGTGACCCTCAAGGGTGAGATCGATCGTCTGGCGCAGCCACCCGCCGCCTACGGCATCGTGATCATGGCTCGCGACGACGGCACCGCTGACATCCTGAACAGTGGTCGCAAGATGCGGGTGGCCTACAGCCCCGCCCTGGAATTGACTGATCTGCGCCCCGGCCGTGAGGTCCTCCTGAACGAGGCGATGAACATCGTGGCCACCACCGGGTATGAGTCGATCGGTGAACTGGTCACGGTCAAGGACCGCCTCGGCGAGGACCGCGTTCTCGTGGTCGGGCACTCCGATGAGGAACGCGTCTGCCGGTTGGCGGCCAGCCTCGAGGGCGAGCCGATTCGCACCGGTGACTCGCTGCTGCTGGACAGTCGCAGCGGCTTCGTCTACGAACGCATCCCCAAAGCCGAGGTCGCTGACCTCGTGCTGGAAGAAGTACCCGACATCCGGTACGAGGACATCGGTGGTCTGGCCGGCCAGATCGAGCAGATCCGCGACGCCGTGGAGTTGCCCTACCTGCACGCGGAGTTGTTCCGTGAGCACTCGCTGCGCCCGCCCAAAGGTGTACTGCTCTACGGCCCGCCCGGGTGCGGTAAGACGCTGATCGCCAAGGCGGTCGCGGCATCGCTGGCGCGACAGGTTGCCGAAAAGACCGGCCGGACCGGGACGCGTAGTTACTTCCTGAACATCAAGGGCCCGGAGCTGCTCAACAAGTACGTCGGTGAGACCGAGCGGCATATTCGGCTGATCTTCCAGCGCGCTCGCGAAAAGGCGTCGGACGGTACGCCGGTCGTGGTCTTCTTCGATGAGATGGAGAGCTTGTTCCGGACCCGTGGATCAGGCGTGTCCTCCGACGTGGAAACCACGATCGTGCCGCAGTTGCTCGCCGAGATCGATGGCGTGGAGCGGCTGGAGAATGTCATCGTCATCGGCGCCTCCAACCGTGAGGACATGATCGATCCGGCGATTCTGCGCCCCGGACGGCTCGACGTGAAAATCAAGATCGAGCGGCCCGACGCCGAAAGTGCCCGGGACATCTTCGAGAAATACCTGGTCGCGAGCCTGCCGCTGCACGCGGACGATCTCGCGGAGCACGGCGGGTCGGCGGCCGACACCGTCGAGGCGATGATCCAGGCCACTGTGGAGCGGATGTACACCGAGATCGACGAGAACAAGTTCTTGGAAGTCACCTACGCGAGTGGGGACAAGGAGGTCCTGTATTTCAAGGACTTCAACTCCGGCGCGATGATCCAGAACATCGTGGACCGTGCGAAGAAGATGGCGATCAAGGACCAGATCACGCTCGGCGCCAAAGGGATTCGAGTCGATCACCTGCTGCAGGCATGTGTCGATGAATTCAAGGAGAACGAGGACCTGCCCAACACCACCAACCCGGATGACTGGGCGCGCATCTCCGGCAAGAAGGGTGAGCGCATCGTTTACATCCGCACCCTGATCGACGGCAAGAACGGTACTCAGCCGGGCAAGGCCATCGACTCGATCGCAAACACCGGCCAGTACCTCTGAGCCAATCCCACGCGGTGTCGACTCCACGTGGTGAACCGCTCGGCGCGTCAGTTCGCCACAGCCACGTGCCGGCGGATGAAGTCGTTGGCGAATTTGTCGGTCGGGTCCATTCGGCGTCGTAGCGCGTCGAAGTCGTTCAGTCGCGAGTAGTGCGCGTCCAACCTGCCGGGGTAGGTGAACACCTTCCCCCAGTGCGGACGGACATCCAGATCGGACAGCGCCTGCTGCACCGCGTCCACGACGCTCAGGACAGCTGGCATGTCCGGCGCCCAGGTGAAGTGCAGAGCGACGCTGTCGCGCTTCGACGCAGGACTGAGCCACTGCGTCTCCGCCGCGACAGCGCGGATCTCGCTGATGATCAGCGCCGGTGAGATGAGATGTCCGATCTCGCGGAGGGCTGCCACTGCCGCCGGCCCGTCTGCCCGGGGTACGAAGAACTCGGACTGGATCTCCTGGCCGGAGCTCGGGGTGAAACCGAGCTTGAAATGCGGCAGCCGGTCCGACCAGAGCCCGGGCACCCCTGCCTGCTCGGTCACCTTCTGGTTGGACTCCCCGCTCACCCACGCCGGGTGCAGCGTCTGGTCGACGCGTCGGGTGTGCGGTAGCGCTGGTCGGCTGAATCCTGCACCGACACGGCTCTTGCAGAGGATGTGATCCGGGCCCTGCCCGGTCCACCGACTGAAGACACTGACGCTGTAGGCAGACTCCAGGACCGTGTCGAGGCTGTCGATCAGTTGACTCCAGGTGATGCCCTGGTAGGTGTCCTGACAAATTCGGAAGGTGGGTAGCACCGCCAGCCGCAGCTTGGTGACGATGCCCAGCGCGCCCAGCGAGACCACCATGGCATCGAAGGTCGGATCAGTACGGTCATACCAGCGCAGCGAGCCATCGCTGCGCAGTAGTTGGATGGCCAGGACGGCCTGCGACAGACCCGGTTGGTGCACTCCCGAGCCGTGTGTGCCGGTAGCGACGCTTCCCGCGATGGTGATGTGTGGCAAGGACGCGAGGTTGGCCAGTGCGAGATCGGCGGCGACCAGGAACGGCACGAGCACGCCGTAGGTCATCGCTGCGTCGACCTCCACGTAGGTTCGGTCCGTGCTGAGCACCGGGGGACCCACCATTACGGACAGATCGACCTGCACCCCATGTTCACTGTCGGCGATGCTGTTGAAGCTGTGTCCGGAACCGAGCACCTTCACTGCCGACGCGTTGCTGACCACGCGGGCCAGGTCGTCCACGGAAGTCGGCTGCACACGTTGCGCCGCTCGGAAGGTGTACGTCCCGGACCAGGTGGTGCCTACTGGGTCCGTCGTCGCCGCCATAGCAGAAGTATGACCCGCCAGCCCAGCAGGAACAGTCCGAGTAAGAGGGTCGCGACAATGATGAAACTGACGGCGATACCCCGCCCGGTAGCCGCTCGGAGCGACATACCGAGCACAATTGTTGCGAGCCAGACGGCGACCCCTGCCACCAGTGATGTCGGGGCCCGATCCAGCAGAAACCACGCGATCGCCCATCCGACGGCGGCTCCGACCAGGAACGGCCACGCGACGGAAAGCGATTCCAGCACCGGTTGCGCCTCGGAGTGCGAGGCCCGACCGATGGCCGCGAAAACGATGATGAACGCCGCGTCGATCAGACCAGCGGCCACTACGGAGCGCACCGCGACGTCGCGTCCTACAGATCTCTGCGAGCCCGCCGCGCCCTGTGTGGATGCGTGATCGACCATGAGAGGAGCCTAAGTGCCGCCTCGGTAAGGGTGCTCAGCGGTCGTGGCTGCGGCGTAGGAAGTCAGGTCGTCACTCGTCGGCCGAGACACGCAGCGAGTCGATCGATGGCCGGTGCATCGTCGGCTACCGGCTGTGGTGGTGCGAAGGGTCGCTGGTCGGGTGGCAGGCCCGCCAACATGGCCGTCGTGAATTGAAACTCCTGCTCGGCCAGGGCGTCCGGACACCGCACAGCCTGTCCGGTCGCCTGGGCAAGATCCCATCCGTGAACCAGCAGGTCGATGATCCGCAGATGCAACGCCACGTTGCCTGGCACGGTGCCGAAGGGGACGGTGACCGGCTGATTCAAGACGCCCGGAAAATGAAAAGCCCCTGTCAATGTTCGCGCTGACCGTCGGTAGCCATCGAGTGCGTCGCCGGCGGACCCGGTCACGACGGGTGCGCCAGGGTCGACGCCGTTGCCCGGGGTGGGCATCCATCCGGCGATGATGACAGCTGCGGCGGGTCGTGGGAAGGGCTTACGCCGCAGCCGCTGAGAACGACGGGTGGAACTGGATGTGCTGCAGCAATCACGACGGGGCCTGCTCGTCCCACCAGTTCAGGACCCGTGTGCCATACAGCGTGAGCCATTTCGACGGCTCACCCACGGGAACGTCGACCTCGAACCACACCTGCCCGGGGTGGCGATGTTCCTGCATCCAGGTCCCGTCGTCCTGGCGGTCGGCACGCAACGCGTTCACCGCGCCGGACAGCCGCGCATCCGGTGGGACCGCGTCATGGGCCGCTGCCTGGCGGAAGTACTCCAGCGCGACGAGTGTGCTGTAGGCCCACCGGAAGGGGTACGCCAGATCGGCGACCCAGGGTCCGATGAGATCACCGGTGGAACGTCGACGTAGCAGCCGCCGTTCGAGCAGGTACGCCTCACCGGCATGACGGGAGTCGCGCAGCTCTTCGCTTCCACCGGTCGCCATCTCGTAGTCGAGCATGCCGCGCAGTGCGTTGATCGTGGAGTGGAATGAGGATCGCGTCGAACCCTCGACCCACTCGCAGTTCCAACCTCCGTCAGCCATCTGGTGGTCGGGAAACCACTGCGCCAGATCCGCGATGTCCGCGCCCAGCCAGACGCCGTTGGAGAGGGTGTCCGCGTTGATACAGCAGTCGACCTCCCCGCCCCAGTAGGGCAGGTCGTCGTACTCCCATCGGCTGTTGACCGCCAGACGTTGCGCCGTGTCGCCGAGCGCGGCCGGGTCGGTGCCCCACTGCCGCAGCAGGCTGAGGGTGGGGGTGGTGGCCGTCCAGGGTTGGCCCTGGTTGTCCGTGGGTGTTGGGTACTCATCGGATACTGCACTGCTGGTAGCCGATTCAGTCTCTGATTTGGTAGCGGTCGGAAGGTCCCGACTGGGGAAGAAGGCGCCGCCTGCCCACTGCCCGTCGGGATCCTGCAGCGCGAGTAACCGCGCGCCGAAACCCTCGGTGGCGATCCGGCTTCGGGTGGCCCTCCAGACGGCTTCGGGCGCACCGACGAGGTCACGTTCCACCTGCCACCGCACGGCGGGGTCGGAGTCGAGTAACCAGTCGGTCAGGGCAGCAGTGGGAGCCATCGGGTCACGCTAGCGCCACCGCCTCATCTGACAAAGAGTGAGCTGGAACCGCCCAGCACCGATCTCGCTCTGCTGCAGCGCGGCACGTTCGGAGTCCAGCAGCATCAGCAGTCACCCATGGCGCCGTCCTCCCGCGCCTCGGCCACTGAATCCGGACTCGCATCCACGTGTGGTGGGTCCGATCTTGCTGCGGTCTTCGATGTACCTATTCCCACCTTTGGACGTGCGCGTTGTGGCCGGGCGCCTTTGCGAACTTGTGATCATCCGTGACGAGAGGCACTTCGAGCGCCTCAGCCAGCGCGACATAGAACGCGTCGTGGGCGGTGAAGTTGTTCCGCAGTGACAACACTCGAGTCAGGTGAGGGTGCATCGGGTACCGGTCAAGTGGTGGTCATCATCAGGCCGCGTATCGCCGAGGCCACCTCGGCATCGATCAGCGTCGGCGCCTGAACGTGACGCTGGCCTTCGAACCAGGCGCGTAACGCGGTGTCGTCGCGTCGGTTTTGGAGCAATCGCACGACGATCGAGGCGTCGACGACCGCCATCTACCGCCGACCGTCCTCGATGCACGATCGAATGTCATCGTGGCCGACATCGAGACTCTCTCGGGCTGCGATGCGCTCCAAGACATCAGACATCGTGGGACGCGTCGCATCGGCTCGAATGAGCTCCCTTAGATAACTGGACAGCGACATCTGCCGCGACGCCGCTCGTGCACGCAGAACCGCGACGTCCTCGGCAGGAACGTCGCGGACCTGCAGAATTTCAGTGGGCACGACCGTCGGCTCCATCGGGCGTCACCCAGCAGCACCTCGGCCATCGAGCGAGACGCAGCCGCTTGCTGGAGTGCGAGCAGCGCCGCGCGCTCGTTGCGATAGCGGACCTTGCCCGTGGATTCGCACCGCGGCCGAGAGGTGTGGCGGAGGTTATGACGGCACCACCGTCCGCCGCTCATCATGGCCGAAGCGGCCAGAGTCACGCGCAGCAACATGGTGCGACAGCAGGCGTTCTCGCAGCGGCTGACAACGCTGATGACAAGTATATGAATCAGCAATTGACCTCGGCGGAGGTGATCGCCGTGTTGATCGCGATGTCCAAGGGCATCAGCATCGAGGCCGACCGGGGCTAGAGCTTCGATCCAGCGCTCGGCTACGACGAGCTGGCCTTCTACGACGTGGTGTCCACCAATGAGTCACTCCTCGACGTCATGGGGGAGGGCGTGCTCGTCCATATAGGCCGTGACCTGGTCGCGGTGATGAAACGGGACGTGCGCACCGACTGGACTGTGCGCGACGACGTACGGGCGAAGCTGCGGTCCTCGATCAAGCGCCTGCTGGTCAAGAACGGGTACCCGCCGGACAAGCAGCCGGGCGCGATCAAACTGGTCATGGCGCAGATGGAGGCGATGGCTCCGCGGTATGCCGAGGAGCACCGGAACACCCCAGAAGTGTGAGAAATAGGTCCATTTCGTGGGTGGATAGGCAGATATGGCAAGCCACCGATGAATGTCTGTGGATAAGTCGACTTTGATCCAGTTTCTGCCCGCAATACCTGGGGGATGTGGATAACTATCGTGCAATAAGTCTCTACTGCAATCGAATTCGTGCTCCGTGCCCCTTGTGCGAGTAATCGGACAGGCGTACGATGAATACATCAGTTCGAATTCCTCGAATCGCGGAAAGGGGCGAAGATGAGCCACTCAACTTTCGATAGCGATGTCACTACGCCCCCGCTGATCATGTCCGCGGCACCGGGGGTAGGTGCCCAATTGGTAGAGCTGGTTGATCAATTCGAAACCGGCCTCCATGAATTGCCGGGTGCTCTGCATCAACTGGACGAGGTTGCCCTGGGGCACCTGGTGGGTTCGCTGCTGCGGATCATGGGGCGCGCAGAGAACGTGGCTGCGCTGGCCACGGCCGATGCACTCGATCGTGGGACAGTCGCGGAGTCGACGGCAACCGGCGCACCCGGGTGGGTTGCCCAGTACGCGCGTGCGGTCGATCCCACCGTGGTGCATCGGGTAGGTGTCGTCGGTCGTGATTGCGCCAACCCCCGCAACCACACCGTCGCTGAATCACTGGCCGCTGGGACCGCGTCGGTTCACGCCGCAGCGATTGCATTGCGGGAGGTGCCACGCGTGTGTAAACAACTCTCAGGCGCCGACCGCGACGAGATGATGTTGCACTACCTGAGCCTGACCAGATTCGGATCGAGGGCGTTGAAAGAGTTATCGACTCGAATCATCGGCCAGTTCGCTCCCGAGCAGCAGGTGCGCGACGAAGAGGTCCAGCAGCGGTGCGAATCGGTGCGCTGGTACGACCTGCCCTGCGGGCTGATCCGATTCGAAGCCGACCTGTCCGGCGGGCACGCCGCGACCGTCAAACACGCGTTGCAGTTCCTGTCCGCGCCTGTGCCGCAGCTCTGCCCGGATGGCACACCTGGATCCGACGTTGATGAGGCCGACTCGATCGTTGACGAGGCGCACTCGATGCTGGAGACCGGTAGCGCAGCGGCTGATCATGACGTTCGGACCCCGGGGAAACGACGGGCTGATGGACTCATGCGCCTCGTCGAAACCGCCTTCGACGTACTTGACGGCACCGCATCCCGACCGGTCGGGGAGATCGGCGGAAACGCGAAGCTCGTAGTGACCCTCGACTACAACACTCTGGTTGTCGGCCTGCAGGGCACCGGTCACCTGGACGAGGCGGGGCACCCCACCGACCCGACCTACCTGCCCGGCATTGGGCGTACGAGCGACGGGCAGTTGCTCGACGCCGGTACGTTGCGGCGGCTCGCGTGCGATGCGGACCTGATCCCCATGGTTCTCGGAGGGGCATCCGAACCGTTGGACGTCGGGCGGGCAAAGAGACTCTTCACCGGAGCATTACGCGCAGCGATCATTCACCGAGATCAGGGCTGCACCTTCCCCGATTGCGATCGGCCACCGGACTGGTGCGATGCACATCACGTGATTCCGTGGTGGTGCGGTGGCGAGACCACCCGTTCCAATGCAGCTCTGCTCTGCGCAAGACACCACACCATCGTGCATCGTGACCTGCTGATGGCTGACGTGACTGCGACCGGAGTCACCTGGGACCTGACCCCCGGCCTGATGCCCAAGATGGCCGGCCACCCCAGTGCCGCCTGACGCCGGTGCCACCCGCCCAGTTCGTCGCTCGACGTGGTCGCCTCGCCTGCGGCTGGCTGCGGTAGCGAATGCGGTGCGATCGGCCGGCGCCTGCGAAGATGAGCTGAACGAATCCGAGGCCCTCAGGGCTTTCCATCCACGTTCCGAAGGTGGGCTGTTCCATGACATCTGGTAACACATCCGTTGATTCCCAGCAGGAAGCCACGGGGGTGACCACTGAGCGACTCGCTGGGCTACGTCGATGGAACTTCGGCCTGACGGTGCTGCACGGAGCGCAAGCCATCGCTGTCCTCGTGTTGGCCACCAGTTTCTCGATCCCGGTGACATCGACCTTCCCGACGGGCCCACCCGGCAGCGCCGCGCCCGCGGCTAGCAAGTTATTCGACGTCGCTGTAGGACCGGCGATCGCCGTCTTCTTGTTCCTCGCAGCTCTCGATCACCTGCTCACAGCCACCGTCGGCCGCTCCATCTACGAAGCCGACCTCAAGCGCGGAATCAACCGGTTCCGTTGGATCGAGTACTCGTTCAGTGCAACGGTCATGTTGGTGCTGATCGGTTTCTACTTCGGCCTGACAAACATCTCGACGGTGATCGCCGTCATCGGAGCCAACGTTGCGATGATTCTCTTCGGCTGGCTGCAGGAGCGGATGAACCCGCCCGGCCGGACCGAGACCACCATGATGCCGTTCTGGTTCGGCACCCTGGCCGGGATCGCACCATGGGTTGCAATCACCGTGAACCTCGTCGGGTCCAAGACTGTGCCTGGCTTCGTTATCGGTATCTACGCGTCATTGCTCATCCTGTTCTTCACGTTCGGCCTGAACCAGTGGCTGCAGTACCGCGGGATCGGAAAGTGGAAGGACTACGCGTACGGCGAGAAGGTCTACCTGGTGCTCAGCCTGATTGCGAAGTCGTTGCTCGCCTGGCAGATCTTCGGTGGCTCACTCGCCGGCTGACGGCAGGGTGGGGGACTGTGTTCTAATCCTCCCGGTAGTTGATTCGGCAATCAGGAGGTTCTCATGGAACACACACGAAGGACGGTGGTCCGTGCGGGGGCCTGGACCGTGCCGGTTATCGCCACAGCAGCGGTACTGCCCAGCGCCTCAGCGTCGTCGACAGATCGGCCAGCTCAACTGTTGATCACCGGCCTGAACATGAATGGCGTGTCGACAGCGGGTAAAACGATCGGTCTTCGCACTCAATTCTCTGTGCAGAACCAGTATTACGCGCCGTACCCCGCAGTGTCCGCGACCTTGACATCAGTTATTGCAACCGCTGCATTCTCGGCCAATCAGGTCACCGCAGTCGCTGCGACGTCTGTGACCGGCTCGGGCTGGACTGCGTCAGCACCGGTCTCTGCGGGCGGATTGCTGACGTACACCTTCACCTGGACTGGGACCGCCGCCCCGGGCGGAACTACCTCAACCCTCGACTTCCAGGTAGCGCTGACCGACAGCTCTCCCGGCGTCCGTAGCCTCACCGTGAAAGCGACTGGCTCGAACGCAACATCCGACACAAAGGTGGCGACGTACACGGTCCCCGGCTGAGCCAGCCCTGACGTGGCAAATCACCGACGACAACCCTGCTACGACACTTCCAGCGGGCGGGTTTGTTTGCCTCGCAGCAACCGACACAGACCTGCGCCAGAACATGAAACGACCTCCCTCTCTGTGGATTGACCAGTGAGGGAGGTCGTTTGTCGTGCTGAGATTGCTTAGCTGGGACTTCCCACCTGCTCCATCTCGTCGACTGGTGCCGCAGCCTCGATCACCGCAGGCTCAGAATCTCCCTTACGTGACTCTGCGAGCAGGGCGTCGGCGGCCTGCTTGGCCTCCGCCACCTTGTTGGAGATGTCAGCGCTTGGCTTCGCGCCACTCATACCGCTCATGACGCCCTGGAGGAGGTCGATGGGCAGCGGAATGACCACCGAGTTGCTGTTGTTGCTGCCGATCTCGAGCAGCGTCTGCAGATAGCGCAACTGCAGTGTTGCCGGGTTGGTACTCATGACGTCGGCTGCCTCAGCGAGCTTGGCAGATGCCTGGAACTCACCTTCAGCGTTGATGACCTTCGCACGACGTTCGCGCTCGGCCTCCGCCTGACGAGCAATGGCGCGTTGCATGCTGCCGGGGATCTCAACGTCCTTGATCTCCACGATCAGGACCTTGATGCCCCACGGCTCGGTCTGCTGGTCGATGACCTTCTGCAGATCTGCGTTCAACCGCTCCCGCTCGGACAGCAACGTGTCGAGCTCGGCCTTACCAAGGACTGCACGCAGTGAGGTTTGAGCGATCTGGCTGGTCGCTGCGAGGTAGTTCTCCACCTCGACGATCGACCTGTTGGCGTCGACCACCCGGAAGTAGGTGACGGCGGTGACGCGTACCGGCACGTTGTCTCTGGTGATCACGTCCTGAGCGGGCACGTTGAGCGTGACGGTACGCATTCCGACGCGTTCCATCCGGTCCACGATCGGGATCAGTAGGACGAGTCCCGGATCCTTCAATTTGACCAGACGGCCCAACCGGAACACCACGCCGCGCTCGTACTCGCGCAGCACTCGAACGGATGAACTCAGTAGTGCGGCAATGAGCAGGATGACAACTACAACGACAATTCCGACGGCTTCCATACCGGCTCCATCTCCCATGTGTGTAGACGACGGACAGACACGGTGAGTCCGTCGAGTTGGTTGACGATGACCGCTTCGCCAGGTTGTGGGGCTGGGTCTTCCCAGCCGAAACTGGTACGCGCGCCCCAGAGCGCGCCGTCTGCGTAGATCTGCCCTTCTTCGCCGTCCCAGCTACGAACGAGTCCGCACTGTCCGGCGAGATGTTCCGGGCCGGCCTGTACTTCCTGTCGTCGAGCGGCGATCACCTTGCGCGCCGCGACGACAAGAGTCACGCCGCCGATGAGCAGGAGGGCAACGGCTACCGCGATGGATGTGCCGAGCGATGCCCCCGCACCATCGATGATCAACCCGAAGCCACCCGCGGTTGCCACGACACCAGCAGCACCGAAGATGCCGAAGGCGGTGACATGGGCTTCAATCACGAGCAGGGTGAGCCCGACGAGAACGAGTAGAAGGCCTATAGCAGCCATACTGACCACCTCTTCAGTCAGAACCACACATCGCGTGGGGCACGTGACCCCAACAGAGTCGGTACGTAGTTCCTGCTGTCTTCCAGGTTACATCGTCAACGTCTCGAGGCTGCGGGTTGGTTCCAATGCTGGTGGGCGCTCAGCGCCACCAGCCCTGCATGGTGTCGACGAGTTCCCAACGTGCCTGATATCCCACGTGGGTGGCGCCCGGCATGCTGAGAAATCCGTGGGGTGCACCGCGGTAGCAGGTGTAGCGCGTAGGCACCGCTGATGTCTCCAGCAGTTCCGCGTACCGCGCGCCTTCCGGTCGTAACGGGTCCAGCTCGGCGGTCTGAACCAGGGCGGGGGCAAGGTCATGGTGATTGGCGGCGTAGATGGGGGAGATGGCAGGGTCCTTGCCGCTGAGGCCCGAACCGGACAGGTAGAAATCCTCGAAGGCATCCATGTCGGCTCCACTGAGCATCGGTGCGTTGCGGTAGGGGCGTTCCGCGTCGAGATCGGTCGCGGGATAGCTCAGCAGCTGCCCGGACAACTGCATGTCGTTGTCGCGGGCGTACAGCGCGGCCAGGGCAGCGAGGTTTCCGCCCGCGCTGTCCCCTCCGACGATGATTCGGGGGTGGGCACCGACCCAGTGTGCGACACCTCCGCCGGCGATCCAGTCCAGCGCATCCAGACAGTCATGCACTGCTGCGGGGGCTTTGTGCTCCGGTGCCAGACGGTAGTCGGGAACCACAACGATGCACCCCGTCTCAGCGGCGATGAAGCTGGTCAGGGCGTCGTAGTCACGCGGGCGGCCGAGGGTCCATCCGCCGCCGTGCAGCCAGAGCAGTACCCGGTCCGAGCTGGCCGGGCTGCGGAGTATCCGCAGCGGGATGGAGCCCCCGCCTCTGGTCGGCATCGCCTGGGTGGAGATCGAGACGTCAGGCGCCACGCGCCCGGTCACCCAGGCTGCCGGGCCTTTGGCCGGCGGTGTCAGTGAACGGCGCTTGTCCAACTCGGTGGCACTCAGCTCAGCCATCGGGGTGCGGTTACGCAAGGCCAGGCCGAGTCCGAGCACCCGGGTGCGTAGCGGCATGCCGGAGGAGGCGGTCCAGCGCGCTGCGAGGCTGGGTTGTTCTTGAGATGCAGCGTCTTGAGATGCAGGGGATGCGGTCATGACGCCAGTGTCCCCCGCGCCTTCGCCTCGCGGTGCCCGTCCCGCGCACTCGGCTCGTTACTGTCGGGTCATGACAGTGCGCAGGGTGATGGGTATCGAGACCGAGTACGGCATCTCCGTACCGGGGGACCCGACGGCCAACCCGATGAACCTCTCCGGGGCAGTGGTCACCGCTTACGCGGGCCGTTACGGAATCCGGCCGAGCCGTTCCAATTGGGACTACGAGGACGAGGCGCCGCTGAGGGATGCCCGCGGCTTCGACATTTTCCGTGGGGCGGCCGACCCATCCCAACTGACTGACGAACCGGACCCCACTCTGGCCAATGTGGTGCTCACCAACGGGGCCAGGTTGTACGTAGATCACGCGCATCCGGAGTATTCCTCACCTGAGGTGACCAACCCTCGGGCCGCGGTCATCTGGGATCGTGCGGGGGAGCTGGTGATGCGTGAGGCGGTGCGGTTGTTGACCCCGCCGGGGGCCAGTGGGCTGAACCTTTACAAGAACAACACGGACGGCAAGGGCGCGTCCTACGGCACCCACGAGAACTATCTGATGCGCCGTTCCACACCGTTCGCCGACATCGTCAAGCACCTGATCCCGTTTTTCGTCGTCCGGCAGGTGATGATCGGCTCAGGTCGGGTGGGGATCGGTACCGAATCGACACGCCCAGGTTTCCAACTCTCGCAGCGTGCCGACTTCTTCGAGGTCGAGGTGGGCCTGGAAACCACGCTCAAGCGGCCGATCATCAACACCCGCGACGAGCCGCACGCGGTCGCCGACCGGTATCGGCGGCTGCACGTCATCCTCGGTGACGCCAACCACTGCGATGTGGCCAACCTGCTCAAATTCGGCACCACGAGCCTCGTGTTGGCGCTGATCGAGGCGGGCGCCGTGACGCGCGATCTGACGCTGGACCAACCGGTCGCCACTCTGCGGGCGATATCTCACGATCCGACCCTACGCACGAGGGTCAAGCTCGCGGACGGCACGAGTATGACGAGCCTGGAACTGCTGCGGATCTATCAGCAGATGGCTTCGACGTGGCTGGACCGGACCTACGGGAGTGACCTGGACGCGGACACCGTTGAGGTGATGGCGCTGTGGGAGCAGGTACTGACCCGCCTGGAGCGGGACCCGATGAGTTGTGTGCGTCAGCTCGACTGGGTGGCGAAACTCGCCGCCCTGGAGGGCTTCCGCGCCCGTGACTCCCTGCAGTGGTCCGACCCACGGCTGCGGGCGATCGACATCCAGTGGTCCGACGTGCGCGCCGAGAAGGGGTTGTTCCACCGAATGGCTGCTGCCGGGCGTTTCGACACCCTGGTCAGCGAGGACGACGTACGTCGGGCGGTCAACGCCCCGCCGGAGGACACCCGCGCATATTTCAGGGGTCAGTGCATGTCGCGTTTTCCCGAGCAGGTCGTGGCTGCCTCGTGGGACTCGGTCATCTTCGACGTGCCGGGCAATCCGAGTCTGCAACGGGTTCCCATGCTGGAGCCGGAACGCGGCACCAAAGCGCATGTGGGGGACCTGATGGAGCGGTCTGCGTCGGCGCGGGATCTGCTGAGGGGCCTGGCAATCTCGCAGTGATTCAGGACCGGAACAATCCGGGCCCCGGCGACGTGTCAGCGGGGCACATTAGGGTGATTGAAACGGTTCTCCAGCGAAAGCGAGCCCATCATGGCCGGACAGGAACAGAAGAGCCCGCAGCGTCGGGATGCGGACCCGGACGACGGGGCTCCCGAGCCGACCGCGCCTGTTGCCCAGGCGGGCAAGCAGGACCTCGACCAGGACACCGACAGCATGCTCGCTGAGATCGACGGCGTGCTGGAGAGCAACGCTGAGGAGTTCGTCCGCGGTTTTGTGCAGAAGGGTGGCCAGTGACTTCCGGAGATCGTTCCGGACCGGGCTTTCCCGATGCGTTCCTGCGATCCGGCTCGGCCTCGTTCACCGAGTTCGCCGGCGAATACGCGCCACACCTGATTCCAGGACTGCGGGGTCCGGTGGGCCCGCCGACTGTGGGCGGTTCTCTGGAAGCTCCACACGGCACCACGATTCTGGCTGTTGCCTACACGGGCGGTGTCCTGCTCGCAGGTGACCGTCGCGCCACCATGGGCAACCTGATCGCCAACCACACCATGCAGAAGGTGTTCACCACGGACGAGTACTCCGCAGCGGGTATCGCCGGGACAGCCGGCATCGCTATCGAGCTGGTCCGGCTCTTCCAGGTGGAGTTGGAGCACTACGAGAAGATCGAGGGCACCCTGCTGTCCCTGGAGGGCAAGGCCAATCGGTTGGCGAGCATGATCCGCGGAAATCTCGCGATGGCAATGCAGGGACTGGCAGCCGTTCCGTTGTTCGCCGGATACGACGTGCCCGGCGCGCGGGGTCGAATTTTCTCCTACGACGTGACGGGCGGGTGTTACGAGGAGCGTGACCACCACAGCATCGGGTCCGGCTCGATCTTCGCTCGCGGAGCATTGAAGAAACTGTGGCGTCCGGGTCTCACCCCGGAGGCAGCCGTCCGGGTCGCTGTCGAAGCGTTGTACGACGCCGCTGACGACGACTCGGCGACGGGCGGCCCTGACGTGGGCCGCAAGATCTGGCCGACCGTGGCATTGCTGGACGTCGACGGCGCTCGCTTCGTGGGTCCCGCCCAGGTGGAGGTGGTCGTGACGCAGCTGCTGCACGACCGGAGCGTGGAAGGCGGTCAGGCGCGATGAGCATGCCGTTCTATGTATCACCCGAGCAACTGATGAAGGACCGCGCTGATTTTGCCCGCAAGGGCATCGCGCGTGGTCGTTCGGTCGTCGTCCTGGGGTATGACGGTGGTATCGCGTTCGTGGCCGACAACCCCAGCCGTGCGCTGCACAAGATCTCCGAGATCTACGACCGGATCGCGTTTGCCGCCGTCGGCAAGTACAACGAGTTCGAAAATCTTCGGGTAGCGGGCGTGCGATACGCTGATCTGCGGGGCTACTCCTACGACCGCAGCGACGTCACAGCACGGGGGTTGGCCAATGCGTACGCGCAAACCCTGGGCAGTGTCTTCACTCAGGAATCCAAGCCCTACGAGGTCGAGATCGTGGTGGCCCAGGTCGGCGCATCGACCGAGGACGATCAGATCTACCGGTTGACCTACGACGGTTCGGTGGCGGATCAGCGCGGTTTCGTCGCGATGGGTGGTGCCGCCGAGCGCATCGCGCAGGTGCTGCAGGAACGCTGGCATCAGGATCTCGATCTGAGTTCAGCACTTCAACTGGCAGTGGGTGCACTGACCACCGACGACCGCGATACAGCCGAAGCCGTGGGGCCCGACGCCGCCGAAGAGTCTGCAACGGCCGTCGATCCGGCGTCGCTGGAGGTTGCGGTCCTGGACCGGCACCGCGGGCGACGCACCTTCCGGCGCCTGGTCGGGCCGCTGCTCGAAGCGTTGCTCAGTCCCGATGACGCGACCCGCGATGTGCCGCAGCAGGACGACCCGGGCCCTGGCTCGCACGAGACGCTCACCGGCGAGGGCTGACAGCCGTAGGCGAGGGCCCATCGAACCCCGCAAAAATCGAACCCCGCAAAAATCGGATGCCGTTGTGATCGACCGGTGACACAGTGTTGTTGCCGTAACGTGAAGTTCCGGTAACTCATAGCGGGGCAATACACTTCACAGTGCCCACCTTGCAGCCTGGGCCCAGCTGACGTGCGGATGATGGGGAAGCAGCAGATGACCGAGGAACTTCCTCGTCGCGCGCTCGAGCGCGCACCGGCCGTCGGCGCGGCGCGCCCCGCTGCGTCCAGATACGACGCGATGCGCCGTCTGCTGCCTTACCTGCTGCCGTATCGCACCCGGTGGATTGGCATGGTGTGTGTTGCCGTGCTCAGTACGGTGGCAACGATCGTGATTCCGCTGTTGACGAAGGCGGTGATCGACGGACCGATCCGACGCCACGATCAGACCGGATTGTGGCTGTGGGGGAGCGCCGCACTCGGCCTCGGGGCGGCCGAGGTACTGCTGTGGATCGTTCGGCGCTGGCTGGTCGCTCGGTCGACGATGGGTGTCGAGGCTGATATCCGCAAAGACCTCTACGCCCGGATGCAGTTGCTGCCGATGTCTTTTCACAGCAAATGGCAATCGGGCCAGCTGCTGTCCAGGATCATGAACGACCTCGGCTCGGTCCGCCGTTTCCTGTCGTTCGGCGCGCTGTTCCTGCTTCTGAACTCCGTCCAGATCCTGGCCACCACACTCATTCTCCTGGTGCTCTACTGGCCGCTCGGCGTCATCGTGCTTGTTTCGATCCTGCCGATCACGGTGACCGTGCTGCGCAACGAACGCCAATTCACTCTTCTCTCGCGCCAGGCTCAGGATCAGTCCGGCCGGGTCGCGACGCAGGTCGAGGAATCGGCACTCGGCCTCAGGGCCATCAAGTCGTTCGGCCGGGAGGACTACGTCTTCGAACGCTTCGACACCCAGGCCCGTTCCCTGTATGACATCCAGCTCGGCAAGGTGCGCCTGCAGGCCCAGTTCTGGACCATTCTGGAAGTGATCCCCAACGTCACCCTGATCATCGTGCTCGGTCTTGGAGCAACCGCAGTCGGGCAGGGACGCATCACGATCGGCACCTTGGTCGCGTTCATCACGATGATGCTCTCCATCGTGTGGCCGATCGCATCGATGGGGTTCTTCCTGTCGATGACGCAGGAGTCGATGACTGCTGCGGACCGGATCGTCGAGGTCTTCGACGTGCCCCGCGAGATCGAAGACGGCGCCGCACCGGTGCCGACGGGTGCGGGCGCGCTTGAGTTGCGCGACGTGGGCTACCGGTTCCCCGACAGCGAAGCCT
Source organism: Dermatophilaceae bacterium Sec6.4 (assembly GCA_039636865.1). Classification (NCBI taxonomy): domain Bacteria; kingdom Bacillati; phylum Actinomycetota; class Actinomycetes; order Micrococcales; family Dermatophilaceae; species Dermatophilaceae bacterium Sec6.4. Next base: position 2,441,390 of record CP144172.1, on the reverse strand, counting down.
GGGCGCTTCGGCATCTGGACCTCACGGTGCCGGCCGGTCAGACGCTCGCCATCGTCGGGGCCACCGGGTCGGGCAAGTCCGTGCTGGTCGGCCTGATTTCGCGGTTGTACGACGTCAGCGAGGGTCAGGTGAGTATCGACGGGACCGACGTCAAAGAGCTGCAGTTGCGTGATCTGCGGTCGATGGTCGCGACCGCTTTCGAGGACCCCACACTTTTCTCGATGTCGGTGCGCGAGAACCTCACCCTCGGCCGCGCCGAGGCCACTGATGAGCAGGTCGAGGCGGCACTGCAGGTCGTCCGGGCTGATTTCGTGCGGGAGCTCCCCTACGGTCTGGAAACCAGGATCGGTGAGCAGGGGATGAGTCTGTCCGGGGGGCAACGCCAACGGCTCGCCCTGGCTCGCGCAGTACTGGCCGGCCCGCAGGTCCTCGTACTGGACGACACGCTGTCAGCGTTGGACGTGCACACCGAGGCCCTGGTCGAGGAGGCACTGCGCGAAGTGCTCGTCGGCGTCACCGCGATCGTGGTGGCGCACCGCGCGTCGACGGTGCTGCTCGCAGACCGGGTCGCCCTCATGGAGGACGGCGCGATCACTCACCTGGGCTCACATCGTGAGCTTCTTCGCGACGTTCCGGCCTATCGCTACCTCCTGGCAGCTGACGAGAGCCTCGCCGTCGCACCTGCCGGTGGCGCCCGATGACCGCGGAGGCACCGCCCACACCCGCGTCGGGGCACGCGGACCCGCCCGAACACGGGTGGCGCGGTCGGATGGTCGACCCGGACGAGCAGGTCGACAAGAGCGGCGACTCGATGCGCGCCGAGGCGCGGTCGCTGCTCGTGACGTTGCTGCGTCCCTACCGTCGCGTCCTGCTGCTGCTCGGTGCGGTCGTCGTGCTCGAGAACGTCTCCCGGCTGGCTGTCCCGTGGCTCGTACAGCGGGGAATCGACCACGGGATTCCGCCGATTGCCGCCCATCGCGGTGCTAGGTCACTGCTGATTGTCGTCGGGCTACTGTGCCTGGCGGTCGTGGTGCAGGCGATCACCCGCTCCTACTTCCTGCGCCGTTCGGGCATTGTCGGGCAGAAGGTGCTGCTGGAGCTTCGACGTCGCGTCTTCCGCCACTTCCAGTCACTCGACATCTCCTTTCACGACCGGTACACCTCCGGTCGGGTGGTCAGCCGCTCCACCAACGACGTCGAAGCGATCCAGGAGCTGCTCGAGGACGGTTTCGACAGCCTGATCACTGCGGGTCTGACCCTGATCGGTACCTCGATTGCGCTCGTGCTCCTGGACCTGCGGCTCGGGCTGATCTGCCTGGTCAGTTTTCCGTTCCTCGTACTGCTATCGGTGTGGTTTCGTCGACAGTCCTCCAAGACCTACCGCGAGGTCAGGGACAGCGCGGCAATGGTGATCGTCCAGTTCGTCGAGACAATGACCGGTATCAAGGCCGTGCAGGCTTACCGTCGCGAACCACGCAATCAGCAGATCTTCGAAGACCTCGCGGACCGCTACCGCGACATCAACGAGCGCACCTTCAAACTGGTCGCCATCTTCATGCCCGGCGTCAAACTGATCGGCAACATCACCACCGGTGTTGTGCTGTTGTACGGCGGCTGGCGGGTGCTGCAGGGCTCGATGACCATCGGTGTCCTGACGGCCTTCCTGCTGTATCTACGGCTCTTCTTCGAACCCATGCAGGACATCACCCAGTTCTTCAACACCTTTCAATCTGCAGCGTCGGCGTTGGAGAAGTTGGCTGTCGTCCTGGCCGAAGAACCTGCTATCGCCGACCCGCCCGAGCCGGCACAGCTCGGACACGCGCACGGCGAGATCGTCTTCGACAACGTCGACTTCGGTTACGTGCAGGGCCGGCCGGTGATCGACAACCTCAACCTGCTCATCCCCGCCGGGCAGACGGTAGCCGTCGTCGGCAGCACCGGGGCCGGCAAGACCACGATCGCCAAGCTGATGGCTCGGTTCTATGACGCGAGCGCCGGCGCCGTGCGTCTGGACGGAGTCGATCTACGCGATATGCAACAGCGGCAGTTGCGCGACCGCGTCGTGATGGTGACGCAGGAGAACTTCATGTTCGAGGGCAGCATTGCCGACAACATCCGATTCGGCGCACCGAGTGCCGGCGAGCAGCAGGTCCGCGCTGCCGCCGAGGCTGTCGGACTGGACCGGTTCGTCGACACGCTGCCGCAGGGGTACGACACAGACGTGGGCAAGCGTGGCGGGCGGCTTTCAGCGGGGCAGCGGCAGCTGGTCGCTTTCGCGCGCGCCTTCCTCGCCGACCCGGCCGTGCTCATCCTGGACGAGGCGACCTCATCCCTGGACATCCCGAGCGAGCGCCTGGTGCAGCGCGCTCTGGAGCGCGTACTGGATGACCGCACGGCGGTCATCATCGCCCACCGCCTCTCTACCGTCGAGGTCGCTGACCGGGTACTCGTGCTGGAGCACGGGGTGCTCGTGGAGGACGGCAGCCCCGCGGACCTCATCGCTGCAGGCGGTCGGTACGCCGCCCTGCACGACGCCTGGACCCGTTCGCTGGCCTGACCGTTCGCGGGCGCGTCTAAGGTCGAGGCATGCAGCGACGCATCTTCGGCATCGAGAACGAGTACGGCGTGACCTGCACCTCAGCCGGTGCCCGACGGTTGTCACCGGATGAGGTCGCGCGTTACCTCTTCCGAAAAGTCGTTTCGTGGGGTAGGTCCTCGAATGTGTTCCTGGGCAACGGTTCCCGCCTCTACCTCGATGTCGGCAGTCATCCGGAGTACGCGACGCCGGAATGCGACGACATTCGCGAAGCAGTGATCCATGACAAGGCGGGGGAGCGCATCCTCGAGGGCCTGGTCGAAGAGGCCCAGGTGCGTCTTGCTGAGGACGGTGTCGACGGACAGATCTACGTCTTCAAGAACAACACCGATTCGGCGGGTAACTCCTACGGCTGTCACGAGAACTTCCTGATCGGACGACAGGGTGAGTTCCAGGCCATCTCCGACGTGCTGATCCCGTTCCTGGTCAGTCGGCAGATCATTGCCGGGGCCGGCAAGATCTCTACCCTCGGCCAGCATCCGACCTACTGCGTGAGTCAGCGTGCCGACCACATCTGGGAGGGGGTCAGCAGCGCGACGACCCGCTCCCGTCCGATCATCAATACCCGTGACGAGCCGCACGCGGACGCGGAGCGCTACCGCCGACTGCATGTGATCGTCGGTGACAGCAACATGAGCGAAACGACCACGATGCTCAAGCTCGGATCGGCGCACCTGGTGCTGCAGATGATCGAGGCCGGGGTGCCGATGCGGGATCTGGGCCTGGAGAACCCGATTCGGGCGATCCGGGAGATCAGTCATGACATGACGGGACGCACCCCGGTGCGTCTGTCCAACGGCAAGGAGATGTCGGCGCTGGCGATGCAGAGCGAGTACTTCCAGCGCGCGTCGAACTTCGCGGACGAGCACGGCATCAGCGACCCGATCACGAAGCAGGTGCTGGATCTGTGGCAGCGGACGCTGACGGCGATCGACACCGACAACCTCGCGCTGGTGGATACCGAGATCGACTGGGTGATCAAACATCGTCTGCTGGACCAGATGTCGGCGAAGCACGGGCTCGCGCTGGATGATCCGCGGATGCTGCAGGTCGATCTGACGTACCACGACATCAACCGTCGTCGTGGTCTGTTCTACCTGCTGCAGCGCCGCGGTCGAGCTGCCCGGGTGTGCACGGACCCCGAGGTCTTCGCCGCGAAGAGCACGCCGCCCCAGACCACGCGCGCCAAGTTGCGCGGCGACTTCATCCAGGCTGCGCAGATCCACCGCCGGGACTTCACGGTGGACTGGGTCCACCTGAAACTCAACGACCAGGCACAACGGACCGTTTTGGTCAAGGACCCGTTCTCGGCCGAGGATCCACGCGTCCAGCGGCTGATAGACGGCATGTGAACCACACGGCCGGCCCACAGACCGTCGGGTTAGGGTGATGCGTCTCCCCATACCCAACCCATGAGGTTTGCTCCGTGCGCCGCTCTGCCGTTCGACTGCTCAGCATCACTGCCGCTCCGCTGGTTCTACTCACGGCCTGCGGTAGCAACTCCAAGGACACCGGAGCTACCACGCTGGGTGACATCAAGGTGAATTCCAGCAAACCCACCGCCCCGACGATGACCATCCCGAAGGGTGGTTTGAAAGCCGGCTCCCAGACGGCCACCCAGGTCATCGCCCCGGGCAGCGGACCGGTGGTCGGCAGCAAGCAGATCGCCTATGTCGACTATCTGGCGTACAACGGCACGACCGGGAAGAAGCTGGTGAGCACGTTCGGTCAGCGATTCGTGCCGATTCCGTTGTCAGACGCCGGACAGCTTCCGGGTCTGGTGAAGGCATTGTCCGGTAAGAAGGTCGGCACCACCGAGAAGGTGGCGATTCCGCCGGCACAGGGGTTCGGCTCCGCCGGAAACAGCTCGATCGGCGTGGGTCCGACCGACACGTTGGTCTTCTACCTCAAGATCGACTCGGTCGCGGATGCCATCACCCAACCCAGCGGTACCCAGGTAGCTGCGCCCGTCGGTCTGAAAGTCGTGGTCCCTGCCGGCATCAACAAAGAAGCCAAGGTCACCATCCCGGCAGGTGCTGCGCCGAAGAGTCTGATCTCGCAGAACCTGATTACCGGCGCCGGCCTGAAGACGGTGACCGGCGACGCGATCCTCGCCAGCTATACCGGGGTCAACTGGAGAACCAAGAAGGTCTTCGACTCAAGCTCCAAAAACGCGCCGGTGCCGTTCCAGCTGTCACCGACGGGTGCCATCTCCGGATTCGTGAAGGGGTTGACCGGCAAGACGGTCGGGAGTCGGGTCGTCCTGGTCATCCCGCCGGCCGACGGTTACCAGAGTGCCGGCCAGCCGAGCGCCGGCATCAAGGGGACCGACACGTTGGTCTTCGTCGTCGACATCCTGGCAATCGTGCCGCCGCCGCCCGCGCAACAGCAGCAGTAACAGATTTCCGAATCAACCCGACTGACGAAAGGGCGACATGCCGTTCGACTCCACCACAACCAAACCCGAGGTCGACTTCCCCAGAGACACTCCGCCGGCTGATCTGCTGATCGAGGACATCACCGAGGGCGACGGTGCCGAGGTGGCCGCTGGGGACACCATCGAGGCCCACTACGTAGGTGTCGCCTGGTCCACCGGCGAAGAGTTCGACTCCTCCTGGAACCGAGGTGAACCGTTGCGCTTCCAGATCGGTGTCGGTCAGGTCATCACCGGCTGGGACGAGGGAATCGTCGGGATGCTCGCCGGCGGACGTCGCAAACTCACCATCCCCCCGCACATGGGGTACGGCGCGAATGGCGCCGGCAGTGCCATCGGACCGAACGAGACGCTCATCTTCGTGGTCGACCTCGTCAGCAGCAACCGCCCCGGTGCCGGCGCAGCTTTCGGAATCGGCTGATTACAGGGTATTTAATCCACTGGTGTTCATCCTGCGTCGACTGAGGTCAGCGCAGGGTGAGTACCAGTGGTGCCAGGACCAGTGCGATCGCCGCCACGAGTCCGATCCAGGCGAGCACTCTGTGCAGCTTCTTGTCGGCGCGTAGATTGCTGGCCAACTGCAACTCCGGCGCGACCCAGGCAGACAGTCCCATCCGCTGGGCGTCCTGCGGCAGGGGTGCAGCACGCCAACTGGGGGTCGAAGAGCTTCCAGGAGTCCACCCGGAGCCGAGTTCGTCGGGTTCGTCCGGTGTCGGAAACGTCGCGGGCATACCTGCAGCCTGACACAGCGAACATATGTGCGTACTTCTTGCGTCGGTTGGGATAGCGTTACCGCACATGAGCTCCACGTCACCAGCGGCCAAGACAGAGCGGCTGTTGAACCTCGTGATCTGTCTGCTCTACACCCGCCAGCCCCTGTCCAAGGCCCGTATCCGCGATGCAGTTCCGCAGTACGGCGACACTGCCTCACTCGAGGCGTTCGACCGGATGTTCGAGCGCGACAAGGATGAACTGCGCGATCTCGGCATCCCGTTGCGCACCGAGCCCCTCGATGCCTATTTCGATGATGAACCCGGGTACCGCATCGATCGGCGTGAGTACGCACTGGCGGACATCGTGTTCGAGGCCGATGAGCTCGCGGTGCTGGGCCTGGCCAGCCGCACCTGGCAGCAGGCGAGCCTGGCCGGCGCCGCGTCCACGGCCATGCGCAAGCTGCAGGCAGCAGATGTCGAGCGCGACACCAGCTCGGTCCTCGGGCTCGAGCCACGGGTGCGGACGAAGGAGCCGGCGTTCACACCGGTCAAAGACGCTGTCCTGGTCTGCTGCGCGATTGCGTTCGACTACCGCAAGGCAGACGGGCAGCTGGCTCCGCGCCGACTGGAACCGTGGGCAGTCACCAACTGGCACGGTCGCTGGTATGTGACGGGATTCGATCTGGACCGCGACGCTCCCAGGGTTTTTCGGTTGGGCCGCGTCGAGGGCGCCGTGCAGCGGGTGGGTCGCCCCGGTGCCTATCAGGTGCCCGAGGATCACGATCCGCTGTCGATGATCGCCGGGGTCGTGGTTGAACGGGCTCCGCAGACGGCGACGCTGCGGTTGCGTACTGGAGCGGGCAACACGTTGCGCCGCCGCGCGCGTGCAGGGACGCGTGCAGAGAACGGGGGCAGTACCGTCAGTGCGATCAGCGAGGGCCCGGGTGACTGGTCGCAGATGGATCTGGAGTTCACCGATGCCGAGATCTTCGCGCAGGAGATCGCCGGTTTCGGTCCGGCGGTGCGGGTCGTGCATCCGCCGGAACTGATCGAGGCCGTGGTGCGACGGCTGGCGGCGGCCCGGTCCGCGCAGCGCCGCGTCGCCGATCACCCTGCGGGCGAGGGGACCCTCTGATGGCAGCCCCGGAGAGCGCGACAGCCCGCTTGTCGCGGCTGTTGACGATGGTGCCGTGGCTGGTGAATCGGCAGGGTATCGATATTGACGAAGCGGCCTCACAGCTCGGGGTACCCAGGGCTCAGATAGAGGCCGACCTCGCACTGCTCTTCGTGTGCGGCACGCCCGGCCACCTTCCCGATGACCTGATCGAGGCGGAGTGGGAAGGTGGGCACGTCTACCTGCGTAACGTCGACACCATCGCACGCCCGCTGCGCCTGGGGATGGACGAGGCGATGGCGTTGATCGTCGGTTTGCGCACTCTGGCCGCTGTTCCCGGGCTTGGCGAACGGGATGCAGTCGACCGCGCGCTGGCCAAACTCACCGAGGCGACCGGTGACAATGCCCGGGCAAGCAGTCGGGTCCGGGTCACACTCGACAGTTCGACCACTGATCAGACGCTGGAGTCGGCCCGCGTCGCGTTGCGCAACCGGCGCAGGGTTCACCTGAAGTATCTGGTGGCCGCTCGTGACGAGGCGACCGAGCGGGATGTTGATCCGATGCGGGTGGTGAACCTGACCGGTCACTGGTATCTGGAGGGCTGGTGTCACCGCGCGCTGGATGTGCGACTCTTCCGGCTTGACCGGGTGGAGTCGATCGAGGTCCTGCAGGAGGCGGGCATCGCGCCGCAGGACGCGCGGTCCAGGGATCTTGATGCGGATATCTTCACCCCGAGCCCGCAGGACCTGCAGATCACCCTTGGGCTGAGCCCGGCGGCCGGCTGGGTGGCGGAGTACTACCCGGTGCAGGATGCGGTCACGCGACCCGACGGCGGCATGACAGTCACGCTGCGTACGGCGGACAGCGCCTGGGTGCGCAACCTGGTGTGGCGCCTTTCTGGATCTGCCTGGGTCATCGAGCCCGCGGCGCTTCGCCACGAGATCGAGGCCGGAGCTGCGGAGGCGCTGGCCGCCTACGGTCCACCGTGACACGCCACGCGTATTCCGTGATCGGGGAAGGGCCCACTCGGGGCGCGTAGACTCTGCGTCGAAGTACCACACCGACAACGCGTAAGGATTTACCCGATGTTTCGGAACTTGTTCGACGGTTGGCACATCGTCATCATCGTTATCGCCATTTTCTTGTTGTTCGGCTGGAAAAAAATGCCGGATATGGCACGTAGCTTCGGCCGTTCTGCTCGGATTTTGAAGTCCGAGGTCGACGGTATGAAAGAAGACGGCAAGTCCCAGGCGTCCGGCCAGACGGTCAAGGGTCAGACAGCAGCTCAGCCGCCGGTCACCCCGCAGGCTCCGGTCACCCCGCAGGCTCCAGTGACCCCGCAGGCTCCAGTGACCCCGCAGGCACCGGTTCCGCCCGTCGCGGGAACCACCCCCGCCGGCGCAACACCCGTCAGCGAAGCGCCGCAGGCTGACGCCGCGAACCACAACACCTCAGCCTGACCGGTCTGTATTCATAGATCGCCCGTACCCGACAACGCTGAGGACCGATGGCCGTACTGCGCCGTAAAGGCAATCCCGAAGGCCGGATGTCCCTCGGGGAGCACTTCCGGGAGTTCCGTCGTCGCGCTGCAATCTGCGCCTTGGCTATCGCTGTGGCCGGGGTCTACGGGTGGATAAAATTCCAGACGGTCTTCGACTGGATGGAACGTCCTCTCAAAGAGGCTGCTATCCGAAACCATTTCCCCGCAGGATCCGTTTCAACGAACTTCGCAAACGGAGTCAGCGATTCTTTCAGCATCAAGTTGAAAATCGCCATGTGGCTGGGCATCATCATCGCCAGTCCGGTATGGCTGTGGCAGATCTGGCGGTTCCTTGCACCGGGGCTGAAACGCAAAGAAAAGCGGGTGAGTGCGGTATTTATCGCGTCGGCAGTCCCGCTGTTCCTCACCGGGTGCTGGGTCTCAACATTGACCATCCCCAACGCTGTCGACTTCCTCATCGGACAGACGCCCAAGGGCGGCACCAACTTCATTGCAGCGCAGGCTTACGTCAATTTCATTACCAAGTTCATCCTGGCTTTCGGCCTGGCGTTCCTGCTGCCGGTCTTCCTGGTCGGTCTCAACTGCATCCGGGTGCTCCCGGCCAAAGTGATGGTCAAGGGCTGGCGGGTGGCGACCATGCTGATCTTCGTTTTCGCGGCGATCATGAGCCCGAGCCCGGATGCGTGGTCGATGCTGGCCCTCGCGTTCCCGATGGTGGCGTTGTATTTCATTGCCGTCGGCATCTCAGCGGTGCTGGACCGGCGCCGCTTCCAGGCGATGCCTCGCGAGTGGCTCGACGTGCCCGACGAGCAGGCGTCCGCGCTCTGACCAGCCGCTCCGATTAACCTCGGAGCATGTCCCGTTCGGAAACGTCGGTGCCGGCACGCTCAGCGCGCCGCCTCGATAGTTCACACCTGCGCCGTTTCGCCGATGGGTACGACTTCCCCTTCGACGATTTCCAACGTCAGGCCCTGCTGGCCGTCCAGGACGGACGCAGTAGCGTGCTGGTGGCCGCGCCGACCGGGTCCGGTAAGACGCTCGTCGGTGAGTTCGCGGCATATCTCGCGCTGCAGACTGGCACCAAGACCTTCTACACCACGCCTATCAAGGCGCTCTCGAACCAGAAGTACGCCGATTTCGTCGCGCGGTACGGCGCCGACAAGGTCGGCCTTCTGACCGGGGATGCGTCGATCAACGGTGAGGCGCCGGTGGTCGTGATGACCACCGAAGTGCTACGCAACATGATCTATGCGGGATCCGCCACGCTCGACGGTCTCGGGTACGTGGTGATGGACGAGGTGCACTACCTCGCGGATCGTTTCCGTGGCGCGGTCTGGGAGGAAGTCATCATCCAGCTGCCGGAGCAGGTGCAGCTCATCTCCCTCTCGGCGACGGTGAGTAACGCCGAAGAGTTCGGCGAATGGCTGGGCCAGGTGCGCGGCGACACTGAACTGATCGTCGAGGAGACCCGACCGGTGCCGCTGTGGCAGCACATGATGGTGGGGCCGGCAGTGTTTGATCTGTTCGTCGATGACGAGCGTGACAGCGAGCGGTTGCGCCTCAACCCACAGCTGCTGCAACGTATTCAGGGGTTCGATGCGAAAACGGACCGGCATGGTCGGCGAGAAGACGCCGGTGGTCCGCGTGGCCGGCGGGGTAAGGCCAGGAACGGTAGGAGCAGCGATGGTCCGGTGCGTGCCGGCCGGCCAGGTCGCGGTCCCAGCCGAGCGGAGGTCATCGACGCGCTGGACCGCAAAGGGCTGCTTCCCGCCATCACCTTCATCTTCAGCCGCGTCGGGTGCGAATCTGCGGTCACCCAACTTCTTGCCTGGGGCACCCGGCTGATCCCGGTGGCCGAAGGTGAGCGGATCCGGGATCTGGTGCAGCAACGAGTCGCCTACCTACCCGAGGAAGACCTGGCGGTTCTGGGCTACTGGGACTTCGTCGAGGGTCTGGGTCGAGGGTTCGCCGCGCACCACGCGGGGATGCTGCCGACCTTCCGGGAAATCGTCGAGGAGTTGTTCACCGAAGGGCGGATCAAGGCGGTCTTCGCCACCGAGACGCTCGCCCTGGGTATCAACATGCCGGCCCGCACCGTCGTGTTGGAAAAGCTCGTCAAGTACAACGGTGAAACCCACGCCGACATCACGCCGGGGGAGTTCACCCAGCTCACCGGGCGCGCCGGGCGTCGTGGCATCGACTACGAAGGCCACGCCGTCGTCCTCTACCACCGGGGCCTGGACCCACACCACGTCGGCGGCCTTGCGTCGACGCGGACCTACCCGCTGCGATCCAGTTTCGTACCGACCTCCAATATGGCGGTCAACCTCGTTGAGCGCCTCGGTCGGCCCGCTGCGCGCGATCTGCTCCAGCAGTCGTTCGCCCAGTTCCAGGCCGATAAGTCGGTCGTGGGGGTCGCATCGGCGATTCGGCACAATGAGGAGGGTCTGGAGGGGTATCTCGAGGCGATGCAGTGCCACCTGGGGGACTTCGCCCAGTACGCCGCATTGCGTCGGGAATTGTCGGACCTGCAGAAGGACGCCGCTCGCAGCCGCAACGCAGGTCGGCGCGCAGCCATCGCCACCTCCCTGGAGGGACTGGTAGCGGGCGACGTCGTGCAGGTGCCGATCGGCCGACGAACCGGCCGGGCCGTGGTCATCTCATCCGGTGGTGGTCGGCGGGGGACCGCTGATCCGGTCGTGTTGACCCAGGACGGCGAGGCACGCCGGTTGGAGATCGGCGACCTGCAGGCTCCGCTCCTACCGTTTGCGAAATTGACGATCCCGAAAGGATTCCACTCCCGCAATCCGAAGGCGCGCCGAGACCTGGCCGTCGCGCTGCGGGTGCAGACATCGGAAGAATCCGCTGATCGGGCAACTGATCCGGGTAATGAATCCGATGATCAGAGTGCAACAACCGAAGCAGTGGAGCAGCTGCGGCGCCGATTGCGCGAGCATCCGTGCGCCCAGTGCGAGCAACGTGAGGATCACGCCCGGTGGGCAGAGCGCTGGTGGCGACTGCGCCGGGAAACCGACAGCCTGTCCCGCAAGGTGTCCGGTCGCACCCAGACCGTGGCTGCAACATTCGACCGGATCTGCGATCTGCTGACCGAGTTGGGCTACCTGAGCGAGGACGGGCAACACGTCACCGCAGACGGGCAGGTGCTGAAACGGATCTACGCCGAGAAGGATCTGCTGGTCGCACAGTGCCTGCGCGAAGGTGTGTGGAGCCGGTTGGATGCCGCATCCCTGGTCGCAGTCGTCAGCGCGCTGGTGCACCAGGCACGTCGGGAGGGTGAGGGTGGCGGCGCCAAGATGCCGAACACCCAGGTGAGCGAGGCACTCGAGGACATGCACCGGTTGTGGGGTGAGCTGCACGATCAGCAAGCCGGCAAGCGCCTACAGCCGACGGGGGAGCCCGACGCGGGCATCGCCGCGATGATGCATCGATGGGCCAGCGGAGCGCGACTGGACGCCGTCCTGCGGGACGCGGAGATGTCGGCCGGTGACTTCGTCCGGCGTTGTAAGCAACTTGTCGACCTGCTCGATCAGATCCACGACGCAAGTGGCGATCCCGCTATCCGCAAGACCACCAAGGCGGGTATCAATGCGGTGATGCGCGGCGTGGTGGCAGCCGACCGGCTGGATTGACCCGACCCGATGGCCCGATGTCGGCTGCGTCCTGAACGGCTGCGTCCTGAACGGCTGCGTCCTGAAAGGCGTGGATCTCTCGTGGCAGGATGCGGACATGGTCTTCTCACCCAAACACCTCACTCAGGGTGAGCGCATCGAGCTCGAACTGCACACTCATGTCAAGCAGATTGTGCTACCACTGGTGATCCTGGTCGTCGCGAGCGCTGCGGCGATTGCGGGGGGAGCGTTCTGGGACTACCAGTGGGGTCGGCTCGGTATCGCGGTCGCGTGGCTGCTGGTCGTGCTCATCTTCGTTCTCGTTCCGGTGTGGCGGTGGCGCAGCACCTTGTACGTCATCACCAACCGGCGGTTGATCACCCGCCGGGGCATCATCAGCAAGTCCGGGCGCGACATCCCGCTGTACCGAATCTCCGACGTCGCGTACGAGAAGGGTCTGACCGACCGGATACTCGGCTGCGGAACGCTGATTGTCTCGGATGCCTCCGACCAGGATGGCCTGAAGCTCGACGACATCCCGCACGTCGAAGATGTCCAGGTCCGCCTGAACGAATTGCTGTTCGAGCACGACAACGGCACGGACGTCGAAGGATCCTTCCCGCCCGGCGATCCTCGAGCCGACCGGCGGCGTCCATTCTGAGGTCAGGTCCCGGTCTCAGTACGGGTGTGGATGAGTCGCTCAATCCAGGTGCAGCGCTGCCAGCAACCGGCTGACCGGGGTGTTGATGTCGATTTCGCCGCGAATCCTGTTCAGAGCCGATGGGTCCGCCAGCTCGGTCGGCAGCGCAGTGTCCAGATCAGCCGGGACCGGAACATCGAGAGCAACGTTCGTGACGGCCGGAGCCACATCCAGATAGTCCGAGGCCGCCTCCAGACGAGTCCGCTGGGCGCCCTTCAACATCGGGTCGCCGTCGGCGATGGCCTTCCGAATGGTGGTCAGGTCGCCGTATCGCCGCAACAACGTTGCCGCAGTCTTCTCACCGATCCCTGGAACGCCAGGTAGCCCGTCGCTACTGTCGCCGCGCAACATGGCCATCTCCGCATAAGCGCGTCCGGTGGGGACGTCGTACCTGGCCTGCAGGACCGACTGATCAAAGATGTCGGGGTCCCGTACCCCGCCTCGTGCGGTGTAGAGGACCCGCACCGGGGCCTCGTCGTCGACCAGCTGGAACAGGTCGCGGTCACCGGTCACGATATCGACCGGGCACATCCCGTGGTGTGCGACCGCCAGAGTGCCGATCACGTCGTCTGCCTCGTAGCCGTCCACGCCGAGGCGCGCGATACCGATGGCAGCGAGTAGCGACACGATGTACGGCACCTGGGGGGTGAGGTCGGCGGGGGACTCCTCCAGGACCTGCGAGCCCTCGGTAACGCGGTGAGCCTTGTACGAGGGAATCGCAGCCACCCGGAACTCCGGTCGCCAGTCGTTGTCCCAGCAGGCCACGAAATCGGTGGGTTGATGATCAGACACCAGGGTCGCAATCATGTCCAGAAAGCCGCGAACCGCGTTGGTAGGAATATCTCCTGGGTCCGACCGTCGATCGGGCACACCATAGAAAGCGCGGAAGTACAAACTGGCCGAATCCAGCAACATCAGGCGTCTGGGCATGGGCACATCGTCGCCTACAGTGCCCCCATGGAGGAACTGGATCGCCGTATTGTGCAGCTGCTGGCACTCGATGGTCGGATGAGTTTCACTGATCTGGGCAGAGATCTCGGCCTGTCCACCTCGGCTGCCCATCAGCGCGTTCGCAGGTTGGAGGAGCGCGGGGTGATCCGCGGTTACCGGGCAATTGTCGACCATCAGGCCGCCGGGATGCCGCTCACCGCGCTCATCTCCGTCACGCCGTTCGATCCGGCAGCACCTGATGACGTACCTGACCAACTGCGCGACCTGAGCGAGTTGGATTCCTGTTACTCCGTGGCCGGCAGCGAGAGCTACGTCTTGCAGGCGCGGGTCGCCGGCCCACTGGAGTTGGAGGAGCTCCTGGCCCGGGTGCGTGCCGCAGCCGGGGTGACTACACACACCACTGTGGTTCTCAGCACCCCGTGGGAGGACCGCCTTCCACCACCCAGCTGAGGCAATTGACCGTGGAAACCAACGCTGTAGTGCATCCGCGGCACCACATGGAACTCACAGGTAACACCCGTCACACCGGACGCGCGAGAACAATGCGGGGGTCGGTTCGACCGTTTGACATCGTCGACGGCGTGTCGTGAGCGACACGCCGTCGCCCGTTGAAACAGTGCCCGAAATGTCACCCGGTCTCCACCGTCCTGACCTGCATGGACATCTATTTCTGCAGGTCAGGAGCGTGTTGACAGGAATCTGCCAGAAGGTAAGTTAGCGCACGCGCCACCGGCCGTTCACCCGGCCCATGGTGATGGACGGGCCCACGCTCTCAGTAGAAAACATGCGCTGATGCGCGTATTGGTCCCAACGGAGCGTTGGCCCGTCCATCTTTACGTCACGCTGAGATACCCACCGGCCGCAGCAATCGAGCGCCGCCCAAAAAGTCGACAGACTGCTCGCATACCCTTGCGCAAATGTGGCGTCGCCTGGGGCTCAGCGCTGCGGGTGGACTCTGCCTGTGGCTGTCGTTTCCGACACTCGGCATCTGGCCGCTCGCAATCCTCGGGGTCGCACTTTTGTCGCTGGCAACCTGCGGTGTGCGTGCGCGCGCCGGCTTTCTCTACGGGCTCGTCGGCGGAGCCGCCTGCATGCTGCCGGTACTGCACTGGACCGGTATCTATGTCGGTGCGGTCCCGTGGTTGGCACTGGGCGTCACCGAATCCATCTATCTGGGTTTCCTCGGCCTCGGGATCGCCATTCTGCAATCGGCGCGGCCGATACATTGGCTGCCGAACTGGCTGTGGCCAAGAAACTCCCCGCACGTGCGGCCGTTCTGCGTCGCGATCCTGTGGGTCGTGCAGGAAGGCGTGCGTTCCTCCTGGCCTTTTGGCGGCTTCCCCTGGGCGCGGCTGGCCTGGTCCCAGTCCGGGTCGCCGCTGGCTCACCTGGCATCGATCGCCGGCGGCCCCGGCCTCAGCTTCGCGGTCGCCTTCCTCGGCGCCGTCCTGGCAGCGGTCGTCCACCGAACATTCCCACGTCTGCTCGGCGGCTCAACTGTCGACGATGAAGTGGTGCGCACTTCGACGGCCGGCAGTGCCGCTTCCTTTCTGCCCGCTGGGTCCGTCTGGGGCCGTGGCTGGCCCGCAGTCGCCGTCGTTGCCGTCGTGGCTGGGTCGATCTGGTATCCGACGCCGACATCGGGTTCGAAGCTGCAGGTTGTGGGGATCCAAGGCAATGTGCCGACAATGGGCCTGGATTTCAACGCACAGAGAGAGGGAGTCCTCAACTACCACGCCGAGACCACCGCGCGTGCTGCTGCGATGGTCCGTAGCGGCACGATCCCCCAGCCGGATCTTGTCGTATGGCCCGAGAATGCCTCTGATATCGATCCGACCCGCAACGCGGACGCAATGACGAAAATTCTGCGTTCGGTAGCGGTGGTGAAAGCGCCCCTGATCCTGGGCGCGGTGCTGAACCAACCCGCTCCCGACGTCTCGAATGCGTCCCTGCTGTTCCTGCCGGGGCAGGGCCTGGTGGCGCAGTACATCAAGCAGCACCCGGTGCCGTTTGCCGAGTACATTCCCGACCGGTCCTTCTTCGCCCACTTCAGCGACAAGGTGAACCTGGTCAAGGTGGACTTCGCCAAGGGCAAAAAAACCGGACTTTTCACTATTCCCACCAAAACCCATGGCGGGGTCAAGGTGGGACCGGTCATCTGCTTCGAGGTTGCTTACGACAACCTGGTGCGCCTGCCCGTCGAGGACGGTGCGCAGATGATCATTGTCCAGACGAACAACGCCACCTTCGGGCGGACGGCCGAGTCCGAGCAGCAGCTCGCGATCTCCCGAATCCGAGCCATCGAGCATGGGCGCTCGGTGGTGCACATATCGACGGTAGGAGTAAGTGGCCTGATTACCCCCGACGGCGTGGTGCACGACAGGTCCAGCCTCTTCACCAGCAAAGTGCTGTCCGGCGCATTGCCGCTGCGAAGCACGCTGACGATCTCCGACCGGTTGGGTGCGCTGCCCGAAAATCTTGCCTATGCGATCGCTGTGGCACTGTTCTTCCTGTCTGCCGTCGGTTCGCGGCGCGGGCGTGAGACGTCCCATGACAACAAGCGATCTTCGAGAGGCTCTCAGCTTGTCTGACCTGCCCGCACGACGTGTCCTGGTGCTCGTGCCGACGTACAACGAACTGGAGAGCCTGCCGGCGATTCTGCGGCGTCTGCGTGATGCCGTACCGGACGCCGACATTCTCATCCTGGATGATTCCTCACCGGACGGAACGGGGGCGCTGGCCGACGAATGGGCCAGCCGGGAGCCGCACATCCAGGTACTGCACCGCGTGTCCAAGGAAGGACTCGGCGCCGCGTATATCGCAGGTTTTGCCTGGGGTCTGGAGCGCGGTTACGACGTCCTGGTCGAGATAGACGCCGATGGTTCCCATCCGCCCAGCGTTCTACCTCTAATGATTCAGGCCTCTGCCACCGCAGACCTGGTGATCGGGTCGCGATGGGTGCGCGGCGGTCGGGTGCAGAACTGGCCCAAGCAACGTGAGCTGCTGAGCCGTGGCGCCAACCTGTACACGCGGCTGCTCCTAGGAATGTCTGTGCGGGACGCTACGGCGGGTTACCGGGTCTATCGCGCGGACGCTCTGCGCGCACTCTCGCTGGAGGATGTCAGTTCGGCGGGCTACTGCTTCCAGATCGACCTGACCTGGCGCGCCGCCAACGCCGGCATGCGTATCGTGGAGGTTCCGATCACCTTTGTCGAGCGCGAAGTGGGAGTGTCCAAAATGAGCAAGGACATCATGCGCGAATCGCTCATCAACATCACTTCGTGGGGCCTGCACCACCGCGCCGAGCAGCTACGACACCAGCTGACCGGTTCGTCGCGATGACCAACGGGTTGCGATGACCAGCGGACCGATCCCTGCCGGCACCCCTGTCGGCAGACGCCGCCACTGGGTGCGCTGGGTGGTCCTCTTGTTGTTTCTCGTGCTCCCGGTCTGCGAGATCGCCCTGGTCGTCGCGATCGGTCAGGCCATCGGCGGCTGGAAGACCTTCGGGCTACTGCTGATCTGGTCGGTGATCGGCGTCTGGCTGGTCAAGCGCACCTGGGGTAGTGCATGGCGCGACCTGCGGGAGGCCGGTCGCAACGGACAAATGCCGACAGATGACCTGCTCGACGCGGTGCTTGCCCTGCTGGGCGGGGTGCTGATCCTCATACCGGGCTTCATCACCGACTTTTTCGGACTGTTGTTGATTTTGCCCTTCACCCGCCCCATCGGACGGACACTCATCAAGGGGTGGGCGGCACGTCGGGTGGCTGCAGGAGTCGGGGGAGTGACCATCGTGCAGGGACAGCGAGTTCCGCCGACGTACACGGCATACCCCTATTCCGCCCCTACCGACACCCATCCGCAGACGCCGATGGCACCGGGAGCTCCCGGTGCCATCGAAGGAAAAATCGTCAGGGAAAAACATCCCCGCGAGTGATCAGGCGGTGCGCTTGCGTCGAGGCTTCTCGCCACGCGAGGCACGCAACCAGGCGAGCCGCTCTTCGAGCAGTTCTTCCAACTCTGGTACCGAACGACGCTCGAGCAACATGTCCCAGTGGGTGCGGACAGGTTTGACAGGCTTGCGAGTGGGTTCGGGGCCGTCCACGAGGGTGGCCTCTTTGCCGCACCGGCATTCCCAGATTCCCGGAATGTCAGCCTCGACTGAGAATGGCAACTCGGTGATTCTGCCGCATTGGCACTCGTACCGTACGGTCTGGCGTTCGCTGTAGGCGATGTTCTCGTCGGTTTCCAACGACAAGGTTGAGAGGTTGGTACCTCTCAATGATCGGTCTGCCATGTTCTTCTCCCTGCTGGACGGCCGCGGCGGTCGGCGGATTTGCGGCGTTCTCTCACGTATAACGAAACGATGGATGATCGTGTTCCGTCATCACGTACTGGACTGATGAGTTGTATTCGTAGACGTCGTAGGGTCCGGATTGGTTGCCACGGATGTGATCGAGTGCCCGTCTACGCGACAAACGACGTTACTCAGGTCGCCGGTGCAGGGCAAATCCCAGATCAGGGCAGTGTGCCAGAAGGACGGCGTTCGCCACCTGCACTGAAACCACCTGCACTGAAACCACCTGCACTGAAACCACCTGCACTAGACGACGGCGGGGAGGTCGTTACCGGCTCTGCTGATGCCGGCCCGCACGTCGACGCTGCGTAACAGCGCCGCTCCGACCACGAAAAAAATTACCAGGGCGATGATCGAGAGCCGGTAGTCGCGGAAGACCTGGTACACCAGTCCGAAAGTGAGCGTGCCCATCCAACTGGTTCCGCGGTCCATGGCCTGATAGAGACTGAAGAACTGCGCCTCGCGACCTCGTGGGATCAGGTGGGAGTACAGCGAGCGCGACAGAGCCTGGGTGCCGCCCAGCACGAGTCCGATACCGACGGCGAGCAGCAGCCAGAGGGCAAACGCGCGCTCCGGGAGAAAGAACGCAGCGACTGCGATCACGATCCACAGATACAGGCTGACGTACACCAGGGTGCGCCCCGGAACCCGCCGCGCCAGCCGGCCATAGGTCAGTGCGCCTCCGAATGCGACGATCTGCACCAGCAGGATCGTCACGATCAACTGTGTTGTGGAGAATTTCAGTTGCTGACCGCCATAGAGACTGGCCGAACTGATCACGGTCTGCACGCCGTCGTTGTAGAAGAGGTAGGCCAGCAGAAAGCGCAGCGTCTGGGGGTAGTCACGCAACTCGGTGAACGTCTGCCGCAGCTGCCGCAGCCCGGACACCACCGGATTGCTGCCAACCAATGCCGTCGCAGGTTCGTGGGGTACATCGCGTAGACCGCGGATCGAGTAGATCGCGAACACGGCCCACCACAGGCCCGATACGAAGAAGCTGACCCGGACAACGGTCTCGGTGCCCACTCCGAGGGCGGAATGGGCACTGAGGAACGCAAGATTCACCGCGAGCAGGAGGCCGCCGCCGAGTAGACGATCAGCGAACCGGCCAGGCAGACGTTCGCAATGATCGCCAACACCACGCCGAGTGCCCAGCGGGTGCCGCTGACAAGACAGAGTGCACCGCCGGCGGTTGCTCCTATCAGCGCGAACGTGCTCAGAAACCGCAACGGGCTGCGCGAACGATCGGCCATCGAGCCGAAGACGATGAGCACGAACGCCGAGAAGATCGTAGCCGCGGTGATCGTGTACGGCACCAGAGAACCGGGCGCGATACCGACGCCGAGGACGTGCAGGTCGTTGTTGCAGGTGGCATCGCCGGCCTGTCCGGGGCAGGCAGCGGTGTTGGCGACTGCCGTGAGATACGGCGCGAGCAGCACCGTCACGGTGACCGTCAGGTATCCCGTGCTGGCCCAGTCGTACCAGTACCAGCGAG
The DNA here is from genome assembly GCA_039636865.1 of Dermatophilaceae bacterium Sec6.4. Classification (NCBI taxonomy): domain Bacteria; kingdom Bacillati; phylum Actinomycetota; class Actinomycetes; order Micrococcales; family Dermatophilaceae; species Dermatophilaceae bacterium Sec6.4. The sequence goes on along the minus strand of CP144172.1, from coordinate 2,421,897 downwards.
CCTGCATCCTGCGCTGTTGCAGCGATGAGCCTCGGGGCGGGGCAAGCGTCACGACGGGCCGGCCGCAAGATCTCGCATGGCCAGGAACCTATCGCCCCGGTGGGGCCGACACGATGACGTCGCAACGGCGTCGGGCGGGACAGCTCACCGACTCACGGAGTGATGGGGGAGTGAACCCGGTGGCCCGGATCGTGGGCCTGCCGGATGGACGCGAGTTTGCCGCGGTTGGGCCCGAAGTAGCGGTCGGGGGAGACACCTGCCTCCACGTAGTTGACGTAGGCACCTGCCGACACGCCGGAGACCTTCTGGTGCGCTGCAGTGATCCAGGTCCGAGCGGCGGCGTAGTCGCCGCGGGGAACGTTGGAGTACCACTGCACGGAGGCCTGCTGGGCGCGCCAGGGGAATGCCGACGCACTGGACGTGACATCGTGGACGGCTCCGTCGAGCGGATCCAGGATTGCGGTCACCGATCGAGCACCGGCGGCCTTCACACCCTGCAGGATGGCCGACACACTCTGTGCATCCATTGTCGTGATGACGTCTGAGCCACCCACGAATGACGTTCGTGCTGAAGTGATGCCACCCCCTAGGTACCGGACCGTGGCCAGATAGCTGCGTGACGTGTAGGCGGAGGTCGACGGGCTGACGCCGATCGCGCGGATCAGCGCCGCTGCTGCCGAGCCTTCCTGCCCTGCCGGAGTGACGCCGACGACACTCGGACTCAGCACGCCGCCCTGCAGGTCCAGATGGACGTTGGCCCACCAGGCGCGGTCTGCTGAATTCAGCCACTGACCCCAACCGGCCGCCACCGAACTCGCGGAGGCAGCAGGGAAAGTCAGCCGGAAGGTGCCGCGGTCGGTCGCCGCGTGGGTCGCGAACTTCATCGATGTGACGATCCCCGGCACCGTGCTGCTACCACCGCGGGCCGCCCAGAACAGGTCACTGTTGGAACCGGTAGACGCTGTTACAGCTGACCCGTCCGGAAGGACGAACTGCAGGGACTGCAACTGGTCGCAGGTCAGGCCGAAGGAGCGAGACTCCGTGCCGATCCCGCCACCCAGTGTGTAACCAGAGCTGCCCACAGTGGGGCAGGTGCCGGTGGGCACGGTCAGCCCCTTCGGACTGAGTGCGGCATGCACCGCGTACAGACCGGCACCGGCTTCGACGGTTGCCGTCGAGCGCGTTGAGGTGACCCGTGCGAGTTGTCGCATATCAATCACGATCGTGCCGTTCGCGGCTGATCCACCGACGTAGGAGTGCCCACCGCTGCGCGCCGCAACCTGCAGGCCGTGGTCGGCAGCAAAAGCCATCGTGCGGGAGATGTCGCTGACGGAGGTCGCTCGCAGAACAGCGGCAGGTTTGTAATGATCGAACTCCGGATCGAACAACAACTTGTCGCGCGCGTACGGCCCACTTCCCGGCAGCTCGACACTCCCTGTGACCGTCCCGGCGAACTTCTTCCAGGCGGCAAGATCGGGTGCATCCGTCGCGCTGCTGCTCGGGGTAGCGGCAACCGAGGACGAGGCAGCGGTGCTTTTGGTCGTTGCCGTCGTTCTCACTGCGGCAGTCTCCGGTGGGGTCACCCCGGTTGCTGGCGCCGCCTTGGGTGTGCACGCGGTGAGCAGGCCAGCGGCAGCACCGGCAGCGACCGTGGCGAGAACAGTACGACGATCAATGCTGGTCATATTCCTGCAGACGCCCAAGCCACGTGTTGCGTTGGGTGGGAATTGCCGTCGCTGGGGGATATGCGCGTTCCGCAGGTCTTGTCGGTGCTTGGCGATAACGTCAGGCGGATCGAGCTGAAGGCGTAGGAGGCCACGATGAGTACCCTGGCAGAGCGGGACAAGACAGCGCTACTGGTGATCGACATGCAGAACGGCGTGCTGGGGCAGGCCTACGAGCGCGAGCGGGTCATCGCCAATGTCGCGGTGTTGATCGACAAGGCCCGCGCCGCGTCAGTCGACGTCGTCTGGATCCAGCACAACAGCGACGAGCTACCGTCCGGGAGCCAGGCGTGGGAGTACGTGCCGCAGCTGCAGCGCCTGGAGGGCGAGCCGTTGGTACAGAAGAAATACGGTGACGCCTTCGAAGCCACCGATCTCGAACAGGTGTTGGCCAGTCGAGGAGTCGGATCGCTGCTGGTGTCCGGGGCGCAGACCGATGCCTGCATCCGCTCGACCCTGCACGGCGCCCTGACCCGCGGTTACGACGCACTGCTGGTGAGTGACGCACATACGACCGACGATCTCTCGCCGTGGGGCGCGCCGACACCTGACAAGGTCATCGACCACACCAATCTGTACTGGAGTTTTCAGACAGCTCCCGGCCGATCAGCGGGCGTCGTCCCGACTGTCGACGTCGATTTCTCCAGCGCACCAGTCAGCTGAACCGGATCCCTAGCCCCAACGATTCGCCGATAATCTGCATTATGACAAGTTGGCCGTTTCGTGACCTCCCCCGGCCCGGAGTTCAAGCCTGCGGCGATGGAGCCGCAGATCAAGTTTCTGCTGCTGCCCCTTGCTTGTCACAGTGCCACTGATGTGTACCGACTTAGCGTTGAACAATGCCGACTAGGTATCAGCCAGTACCTGAGTGGGCGACTTACTCGCTTCGCTGCCACTGGCCGCGGCAGATGATGAGGAAGTACTTGTTCACTGCTTTCCGTCCCCCGGACGGACCCTTCCATAGGGATCGCATGTTTCTCAGGCGACGGTAGCAGGAAACAAGACGCACCTCTGGGATCGCATGTCGGGCCCCGGGTTCGCACATCGCGTCGCACATCTAACTGGCGTCGTGCTCTGAGACTGCCAGCTCCGTGGAGCCCAACGCTGCCCTGCCGGCGCGGTTCCTGGGGACACGTTTCGAAGTCCCGGGCTGATACCGGGGGAAGCTGGCGTTCGTTTTCTGTGATCTGCCCTGTCAATTTTTTTGGTTAGTGGGTCAGGGCCAGCTTGAGTGCGACGGCCAGGGCAGCGACCAGTGCCACTGCCGCGCCGAATCGCATTGCGGTGCGGGTTCTGACATGAGGGTGCAGTCGGCGGTACACCAGGCCGATGCCAGCCAGGCGGGCCAAGAGCACGCAGCACGCGGCGGTCTGGGCCCATAGTGCAGGGAGCCAGGTGATCGCGGCTGCGGTCAGTAGGGCGAAAGACGGCAGGCTCGCGCTGGCGACGGGAATGGCATCACGTAATTCAGCGCGTAAGAGTGCCACCGAAGTGTGGCCCGCGAACACGGCACCGACAATATCGGCGAGTACATGGGCCAGGTAGGTCGATATGACGGTGCCGAGCAGAATGAGTAGCGCCTGACCGGTGCGGATCTCCGGGGCCGAAACGCCGGCAGTTGCGGCCAACACCAGGACATCGCCGTAGATGTAGGCAGACATCCTGTTCTCAGCACGACCGGGCGCGAGATCACGGGCAGGATGGGTGAACGCGTAAATTGGATGCAGTAACGATCTATGCACGCTCATCTGCCGCAGTGTGCACCATCCACTGCAGAGTCTGCCTCGCTGCGTCGGCTCGAAAGAAACCGTCGATCGCCATCAGCCGTACGTGCGCGGTGTTGGGGCCCAATGACGAATCTCGCTACGTGACAACCGCAGCCGGGCCCAGCTTCCCTCAGCCAACACTGTCTCGGTGGCGTAGAACGTGCAGTTGCTACGACACCCAGAACCCGGCTCGGATTGGACCTTTTCGAAACTGCGCCGAGCGAACGTAGGCAGTGGTTCAGCCTTCTGGTTCGGGAGCAGTCTCCAGCAGCGCCTGCGCTCACGGCTCGATGCGCCCCAAAGTTTCGCGGCTCACCCGGTTTCGGATCGTCTCGCGGGTGATCGCGTTGTCGGCGTACAGGTAACGCCTGTTGTCCGAGAACCCGACGACCCACAGCAACCCCGCCACCATCTGCGTCAACACCACCCAAGAATTACTGGTTTCCGGTCGTCATAGAGCTGGGCGCGGTGGGTGACTGCCCGGGGTCACTACCAAATTCTTGAGCGTAGGAGCGGCCATCAATCCTGTATTCGACGATCGGGTTGCGCCGCACGCATCCCGTTTTTTACCTTTCGCGGCTCTGCTCACCGCTCTCAGCTCTACCCTCAGCCTGTCCCACGAACGTGGCGGTACGTCACGACGCAGTCCTCAGCGGGTAATGCCTGGGCGCCCCCACCGCCTCTATTTTGACCCCGTTTGTAACGATTCGAAAGCATGAGGGAAATACTTCTGCGTTCCGCAATACTTGCTCTCTGCGGGCGCTATCTTTCGGACAGCCTTCACGGGGAAGGCCACTCTCGAGGGAATCACCATGTCCGTCAGAATTGCTGCCTCAGTGGTCGCCGTCGCGTGCACCACAGCTGCATTCGGTGCGATCGCACCGTCCGCCGCGCATGCCGCCACGCCGCCGGCTGTCACAGCCACAGGCACCTACCGGCCGATCTCCCCCGCTCGGATCGCCGACTCCTTTTCCGGCCTCGGTGGCCACAAGACCTACGTGTCGCGCAACAACACCGTTACCTACACGGTCGCCGGCAAGAGCGGCATCCCCGCCAAGGGCGTCTCGTCGGTCGTAGTGCAGCTGACGGCGTTCGACCAACACGGCAACGGTGCTTTCGTGGCCTACCCGGCGGGCGCGAAGATTCCGGCAGCCGTGAGCTTCGCCTACGGCGGGCGCTCCGCTCAGGAAGGCCGGGTCACCGTACCCCTCAGCTCAACAGGACAGATCAGTGTGCGCGGAGCGGGTGCCTACCAGGCACACCTGCGCATCGATGTGGTCGGCTGGTTCGCATCGGCATCCAGCACCGCGGCGGCGGGGTCGCTCTACCTGCCCAGCGACCTGACGCTGCAGGATGACACCCGAATTACCAGGGACCGGTTGAAGCCAGGCGACAGCCTGGAAGAGGACTTCCAGATCGGCTTCGGCTCGAATGACCCCTCATTCGTGGCTCCCAAAGTGATGGCTATGGACCTCAACCTCACAGCCATCAATCCCAGCGGCAAAGGCGGTCTGATCGCCTGGAGCGGTAGCGGCGCCAAGCCGTGGATCCCATCGCTGCAGTTCTCGAACAAGGAGTCCGTCAGCAGCTCCGTCATCGTGCCGTTGACCCTCGTCAGCGCCCAAACCCAGGACGGCATGGAGTTGGGTACCTACAAATTCGCGGTCACCGCGTACGGCGGATCAACTGATGTCGCCCTGTCTGTCGGTGGCTACTACACCCAGGGCACGGATGCCTTCGGCGCGGCGTACTCCCCCAGCACCCCCCAGCTCGCTGTCAACAGCATCACGGGCAAGAACATCACCAAGGGCCGCCTCGGTGGCGACCTGGCACGCACTGCAAACCTGCCGAGCTCCGCCTATGGGCAGAACACCATCGCAGTCAACATGACCACCGCTGCTGTTGCACCCACGGCGAACACGTCCGTGGCACAGACCACAAATCTGCTCGCGATCAAAGACACGCAGATCATCACCACTCTTGCCGGGGCAACCCGCTCCGGCGCCCTGACCGCACAACTCGATGGGGGCATCAACAGCACTGCACCGCAGGTCGGTTTCTACAACGCCAGCGGCAGCATCGATATCGAGGCCTGGACCTACGGCCAGTTCAACTTCAATTTCTCGGCCATGGACAGCGCTGCCAAGCGGATGACCCCACAGAAGGCACTCCGGCACATGCTCGACCAGCGCCCGACCGTCCGAATGACGCACAAGATCATCCGCGCGAACTGACCACCTCCGCAGTCTGAGCCGCGGTCCGTAAGTTGTCTGGGCCGCGGTCGGTAGGTTTGGTGGTCCGGCAGGGCCACGTGTGGCTGAGCCCTTGAAACGGCCGGGACTGGCGAGACCATGCTCTGGGTGCGCATCATCTGCCGCACCGGCTCGGGTGCCTACCGCGTGCCCTCCTCGTCAGGTCGGCATCGATCCACCGGTACCCGTGCGTGGAATCCGAGGCGGTGAAGAACCTCCCCACCCGCGCCGAGAGCGCGTCCCGACAGGCCGACCGCGGCCGGGTCAGCCAGTGGAAGAACCCTGGGACGTGGCCGTCATCGATATCGCCCGCGCGAACCCAGGGCCGCGCCGACTCCGTCCCGCACCCCAGCTGGCGGGCGACCGATGCTCGGTCCGATACAAGTGCTCAATTCTGCCGGCGACGCACGCACCATCGGCCACCGTTGCCGCTTTCTCCCTGGCCGCATCCCGACGTGTCGTGGGCTCCCCTGGGTGCGCTGTTTATGGGCATGGCGCCATCCTCTTTTCCAAGGTCGAGAGCCCCAACAACCCCGTGCGATCCAGGCTCACCTTCCTGGCACTCCCCCGCCTGAACGTCCATCGGCGGCGCCGTGAGGCGTGTTTCGGCCGGGCGAAGACGACTCCACAGCGGGCACATTGAGTCTGCACACGTCCTTCAATGACCGAACCCGCCTCATGGTGTTGTCACATAGGGACGTTGGAGGAGAACGACGAGCATGAACGGCTGTCGCACACTCCCCCGATCCCCCGAGCAGCCGGTTTTGCTCAAGGGACCCCCAGCGACAAGCCGCAAACGGGGCTCGCACCCGCCGACCGGTGCCGGCCGCGGCGGCGGACATTAAGATGCCGTTCCTTTCGCAGGCCGTCGCTGTAGCGCTCACCGCAATTGCGCCGATGTTTCCGCTGCCCGCATCCTTGCCGATATCGCCGCAGGCGCACTCACTGCAGGCGGTGAGTGTCAGCGCTAACCCCACCGTCGCGGCGCTTTTCGGAGCCTCCAGCGAGACCTCGGGTCACACCTGCACTGCCAGCGTGGTGTCCAGCACCACCCGTAACCTGCTCATCACCGCCGCCCACTGCGTGTCCGGGACCGGAAAGGGGACAGGGATCACGGTTGCGCCCGGCTACGACGCAGGCTCCACTCCCTACGGAGTGTGGTCAGTGACCGACGTGTTCATGGATGCGGCGTGGAAGGCATCGCAGTCAGACCCCGATGACGTCGCAATCCTGCAGGTCGCGCCGCGCGTGGTGAATGGCGCGACGCGTGAACTTCAGGACGTCACCGGCGCGAACAATCTGGGCGACACCCCTGCGTCGGCTACGACAGTGACCGTGCAGGGTTTCAACACCGGCACCGGCGATCGAGCGATCTCCTGCACCACCGGACTCGATTTCACCCGTGACAACAACCCGACCTTCGGATGTGCAGGGTACGTCGGTGGATCGAGTGGCAGCCCGTGGCTCGTCACCAGCGCAGATGGCACGACCCTGGTCACCGGCGTCATCGGTGGGCTGAACCAGGGTGGTTGCACCAGCCGCACCTCCTACAGTCCCGTCTTCGGGACTGCGGTGGCCCACCTGCTGGCGCGCGCCGAAAGTGCGGACTCCTTCGGCGACACGACACCTGCCGCTGGTACCCCGTCCGGGTGCGACGGCAGTTCCTGACCTGACCGAAGAACTACCTCAGCCCGGCAGCCGATGGGCGCCGGGCGATGGGTGGACCGTGAACACCACCGGCGGGGTGAAGCCCCGCTGATGGAATGCTCGGGAGACGGCAGCAGTGACCGCGCCCACGTTCAGTTGGTCGACCAGCGCGATGGCGCTGCCGCCGAAGCCACCACCGGTCATCCGCGCCCCATGGGCACCCGCAGCCAGAGCGGTGTCGACCGCAAGGTCGAGTTCGGGGCATGACACGGCGAAGTCGTCGCGCAGCGATACATGCGATGCGGTCAGCAACGATCCGAGCTCCCGTGGATCCTTCCCGGAGTCGAGCGACTCCACCGCCTGAGTCACCCGGGCATTTTCAGTGACCACGTGGTTGACGCGTCGTCGTAGGACCGGTTCGGCCAGGGTGGTCAATGCTGCGGGCAGGTCGGCCGAGGCCACCTCGCGTAAGGAAGCCACACCGAGAGCAAGAGCGGCGCGGGCACAGTCAGCTCGACGCGCGGCGTATTCGCCGTCGACCAGCTGGTGCGGTGCCTGGGTATCGATCACCAGCAGCACGAGACCGGCCTGGTCCAGTTGCAGCGGCACGGCCCGGGTCTGCATCGATCGGAAGTCCACGAAAAGCGCCTGGTCGCGCCGGCACTGCATCGACGCGGTCTGATCCAGAGCTCCCGTCGGCACACCGACGAAATCGTTCTCGGCACGGCGCGCGATCCGGATCAACGAGTCGGAGCCGCAGCCGAGGCCGAACAAGTCATCGACGGCCGTGGCCACAGCACACTCCAGCGCAGCCGAGGAGGACAGACCCGCTCCGACCGGCACGTCGCCGTCGATGAGAACGTCGACACCGGGCAGTTGGTGACCTTCTTCGCGCAGTGCCCACAGCACCCCCATGGCGTACCCCGCCCAGCCGTCCACGCAGCCCGGTGACAGATCCTCGATGCGGGCCGAGACCACCTCACCCGGGTGTTGCACCGATGAAACCCTGGCAGCGCCATCTGCCACCGCCGCGACGTCGGCCCGTACCCCGAGCGGTAGGGCGATCGGGAGTGCGAAACCGTCGTTGTAGTCGGTGTGTTCGCCGATGATGTTCACCCGACCCGGAGCGAACCAGGTCCGCTGCGGCGGCCGGCCGTAGATGTCCTCGAACCGCGACCTCAAGCGGGCACCACGTCCCGCAGTGCGGCTGCCTGAACCTCGGGTGCGATGTCGTTGATGAAAACTCCCATTCCGCTCTCGGAACCGGCCGCGAACTTCAACTTGGTCGCACTACGGCGGTTCGACAGCAACCGCAGGTGCAGGTACGCGTGCTCCCGGTGCGTCCGCGCCGGCGCCTGATGCCAGCCGGAGACATACGGCAGCGGCATGTCGTAGAGCCCATCGAGGCGGTGTAACAGATCGAGATAGATCCTTGCGAAGTCGTCGCGTTGCGCGTCGTCGAGCTCGGGCAGTTCACGCACCCGCGTGTTGGGGTAGACGTGCACCTCCATCGGCCACCTGGCCGTGGAAGGCACGAATGCCGTCCAGTGCTCGGTCCTGGTGACCACCCTGACGCCGGACCGCTGCTCAGCGCGCAGCAGATCCTCGAAGAGGTTGCTCCCGTGCTGCGCGTGATGATCCGCGGCAGAGGCAAGCATCCGGGCGGTCCACGGAGTGACAAAGGGGTAACCGTAGATCTGCCCGTGCGGATGGCTCAGAGTCACGCCGATCTCGGATCCGCGATTCTCGAACGGGAAGACCTGCGCTACCTGCGGCATTGCATTCAAGGCAGTGGTGCGGTCCGACCATGCGTCCACCACGGTCCGCATCCGCTCGGGTGAGACATCGCCCAGGCTGGCCGCATGTTCAGGACTGAAACACACCACCTCGCAGCGGCCGGTCCCCCGCATCCTGGTCAGCAACGGCTCCCCGTCAACGAGATCCGGTACGGCGCTCACACCCGCCGCGAACGACGGAAATCTGTTCTCGAATACCACCACGTCGTAGTCAGCCGACGGCACTTCGGTGAGTCGATCCGGCGTACTCGGGCACAGCGGGCACGCATCGTCGGCCGGACGGTGCGTGCGTCCCTGACGATGGGAGGCGATCGCGACCCATTCACGCATCAGCGGGTCCCACCTCGCCTGCGACCGCAACGTCACGTCGGGCAGCTCCCGCGTGTCCAGCAGTTGATGATCGAGCTCAGGGCGGTCGTCGTAGTAGAAGATGTCGCGGCCATCGGCCAGCTTGGCATCGATCCGCGGCGCCACAGTCTTCTGCGCCTTCATATCTGTCGCCGGCGGGCCAGGAATGACTGCAGTACGACGACGAGCGCGAGGAATGCGCCGTTGACCAGGTCCGATGCGGATGATCCGTACTTCGACAGATGCACACCGATCAGGTTCTGGATGACCGCAAGCAGCAGCACCCCTGCTGCCGTGCCGTAGACCGAACCGGATCCACCTGTGAGGATGGTTCCGCCGATGACGACCGCTGCGATGGCGGTCAGTTCGTAACCGACCCCGATGTTACTGACGCCGGACTGCAGCCGTGATGCGTTGAGCATTCCGGCGACGGACGCCACCGTGCCGGACAACACGTAGAGCAGGACCTTGGCACGCTTGACCCGGATACCCATCAGCAGTGCGGCGTTCTCACTACCGCCGAGGGCGAACAGCGCCTGACCGAATCTGGTCCGGGTCAGGAGCACCGAACCGAGTGCGAACAACACCACGGCGGTGAGGATCGGCCGCCAGGTGCCATCTCCGATGAATGCGAAGAAGGAACCGCCGGGGATGAGGTAGGTCTTGGATCCTTCGCTGCTGATCGCCTGCAGCAGTCCGCGGGCGAAGAGCAGACCGGCCAGGGTCACGATGAACGGCGCGAGCCGCGCGTAGGCGATCAACGAACCCTGGATCGCGCCGATGATGATGCCGACGACGATCGGCAGGAGTAGGGCCATCCCGCTGCCACCGTGGTTCATCCCCCACGCTGCAAGGACGCCACCGAGCGCGAACATCGATCCGACGGACAGGTCGATCCCGCCGGTGATGATGACGAAGGTCTGCGCCAGCGCCAGCAGGGAGATGTAGGACGTGCCGACCAGGATCGTGGAGAAGTTTCCGCTGGAGGCGAATCCGGAGGAGAAGATGCTGGCGAGAACGACCACGAGCGCCAGAACGGCGACGCCACCTTGACGTTGCAGCAGTGAGAACGTGCGCTCGCTGCGGGTCTCTTTCACACCGGACACCTCCGCCGCGTCGGCGGGCGAGGTCATCTGCTGGCTCATCGGTTGGCGCTTTCCCGGGCGACGAAGACGGCGATGCAGATGATGACGGCTTCGATCATCTGCGCGTAGGAGTTCTTGACGTTGTTCTGCACGAGCGTCGCGGTCACCAGCTGCATGAAGATGGTGCCGGCGACCGTACCGATGACCCGTACCTGTCCGCCGCTGAGTGGAGTTCCACCCACGACGACGGCGGTGATCGCCAGCAGTTCGTAGTTCAACCCGTAGTTGGCCGGGTCGGCGTAGGCACCGTGACCGGCAATGAGGATGCCCGCGATGGCGGCGAGCATGCCCGACGCGATGTACACCGCGAGCAGGATCCGGCGCACCGGTAGACCGGACAGGAAGCTGGCAGAGGGATTGTCACCGACGGCCACCAGGTTGCGGCCGAGCGTCGTGCGGCGCATGACGAAAGCCACAATCGCGACCAGCACCACAGCGACGTAGGCCATCGTCGGCAGGCTCAACCAGCCCGTCAGACCCAGGTTGAGCAGGGTCATGTCGTCGATGGGCTTGGCCGTAGCGCCGTTCATGATCACGGCCAGGCCGCGTAACCCGATCATCATCGCCAACGTCGCCACGATCGGCTGCACTCTGGCAAACGCAACCAGGCTGCCGGAGATCAGTCCGGCGACACCTCCTGCCACGATCGCCAGAGCAATGGAAACCCAGACGCCGTAGCCGAGATAGAGCGGAAGAATCGCCGAAGAGAGAGCGATGATCGCGCCGACCGACAGGTCGATACCTTCGGTGCCGATGACCAGCGCCATCCCCAGTGCCACGATCAGTACCGGGACTGCCTGGTAGAGCTGCACGCGCAGGTTGGACAGACTGATGAAGTCCGTCGATACGAAGACATTGACGACGATCAGCACAACGATGCCGCCGTAAACGCCGTATTTTGCTGTCAATGTGGCCCACCGACGCCGACCGATCGCATCGGTACTGGGCTTGGTGGCGACCGCGGTCGTCATGAGTGGTCCTTCGGGTCTGCGGACTTTTGAAGTGCGGAGGTACCGACCGACGAGGCGTCAGCGGGAACGTCGGGGGTTTCAGCGGCCAGGGTGCGCATCAGATTGGCGTCCGTGACGCCCTCACCGGTCAGTGTGTCGATGATCCGACCCTCCTTGAGCACGATGATCCGATGCGAGCCCTCGATCAGTTCCTCCAGATCGGAGGATATGAGCAGCACGGCCAGCCCGTCCTGAGCAAGTTCGTCGATCAGGCGCTGAACCTCGGCCTTCGCACCCACGTCGATCCCGCGAGTTGGTTCGTCCAACAGCAGGGCCTTGGGTTGCAGGCACAGCCATCGGGCGAGCAGGACCTTCTGCTGATTGCCACCGGACAGGTTGGACACCTTCTGTTCGGGGCTGGACACCTTGATCTTCAGACGGTCGATGAAGAACTTCACCACTTCGTCCTGCTTGGCCCGATTGACCAGCCCGAATCGGGACAGCCGCGGCAGCGCGGCCAGCACGATGTTCTCCCGCACTGACAGGCCCGGGATGATGCCATCGAGTTTGCGGTCTTCGGACAACATCGCGATGCCGGCGTTGATGGCTGCTGCCGGTGAGCGTCTGGTCAACGGGACACCGTTGACCATCACCTCCCCGCCTTCTGTGGGCAGGGCGCCGACGATCGCCCGTGCGGTCTCGCTGCGTCCTGCCCCGAGCAGTCCACCGAGGCCGACGACCTCCCCGCGCCGGATCTGCACCGAGACGTCGTCGAGGGCATGGCGTGCGGTCAGGCCCTGAGCGCTCAGCACGACGTCGTCAGCAATCGCGGTGTTCTCGGTGAAGGCGGTGGTGCCGTGCTTCAGCTCGCTGGCGTCGCGGCCCAGCATCATCGAGATGAGTTGGAGACGGCTGATGTCGGCCATCGTGGAGGAACCGACCACTGCGCCGTCGCGCATCACAGTGACCCGTTTGCAGATGCGATAGAGCTCCTCCATCCGGTGGCTCACGTAGAGGATCGCGATGCCGGATGCGGCGAGCCGCTCGATCACCCCGAAGAGGGTTTCGACCTCCCGCTTCTCCAGCGAGGACGTGGGTTCGTCCATGATCACCACGCGAGCATCGATCTCCACGGCACGGGCGATCGAGACCATCTGCTGAGTGCCGAGGGCCAGCGACCGGAGCGGCCGTGTCGGGTCGACATCGATGCCGAATTCGTGCAGCCGGACGCGGGCGTCGCGGTTCATCTTGGCGGTGTCGATCAGGCCGAAACGTCGCGGTTCGCGGCCCAGGTAGAGATTTCGCGCGACGCTCATCAACGGGATGAGGTTGACCTCTTGGTAGATGGTTGAGACACCGGCGGCCTGAGCCTCGAGGGGATTGTTGAAGCTCACCGGCTCTCCGAGCAGGCTCACCTGTCCCTCATCGACGGTGTAGACACCGGTGGAGATCTTGATCAGGGTGGACTTTCCCGCCCCGTTCTCTCCCACCAGGGCGTGTACCTCGCCCGCATGGAGCTCGAGTGACACGTCGCGCAGCGCGCGAACGCCGGGAAACGATTTACTGACCCCGTCCAAGCGGAGCACGACGTCGGATGCGACGGACATCAAAGCCTTTCCGGTCGCGATGGGGCCCGGCAGTGCCGGACCCCATCACAGTGAACGAAGGAACTATCGGTCAGTAAACGCTGCCGTCGGTCAGTGCCTGCTTGGCGTTGTCCTTGGTGAAGTGCCCGTCCTTGATGATGACCTTCACCGGGGTGCCTGCAGAGGTGTAGAAGTTCGTCAGGGTAGAGAAGGCGAGCGGACCGAACCGCGGGTTCGTCTCGACGTCGGCCACCATGACACCGGAGGCGACGTCCTTGACGGCCTGCTGAGTGCCGTCGATGCTGACGATCTTGATGTCCTTGCCGGGCACCTTGCCGGCCGCCCGGATCGCCTGGATGGCACCGAGGGCCATCGTGTCGTTCTCGGCATATACGCCCGTGATGTTCGGGTTGCTCTGCAGCATCTGCTCCATGACCTTCTGACCGGTCGCCTGGTCGAAGTTCGCGGTCTGCGAAGCGACGATCTTCATGCCCGGGAACTTCGCCTTCAGTTCGCTGGTGAAGCCGTCGGTGCGCTCGGTGGCAACGTTGTTGCCGGAGGTCCCCTGCAGCACCGCGATGTTGCCCTTACCGCCGAGTGCGCCGCCGAGGTCGTTGGCGGCAATCTTGGCCTGTCCGGTGAAGTTGGAACCGATGAAGCCGATGAAGTCGCTGCACGCCGTGCCATTGACGGTGCGGTCGATGGTCAGAACGGGGATCTTCTTGGCTTTGGCCGCGTTCAGGGCGGGTGTCAGTCCGGCGGAGTTCTCCGGCGCCACGATCAGCACCTTGGCACCCTGGGAGATCATGTCCTGGATGTCGGTGTTCTGCTGCGACACGTTGGCGTTGGCGTTGCGCTGGATGAGCTTGACGCCCATCTTCTTCGCCTCATCGGTGATCGACTTGGTCTCCGCTGCGCGGAACGGGTTACTTGTCGATTCAGACTGGGAGAATCCCACCGTCGTGTTCTTCAGGTCCAGCTTCGGTACGCCGTACTTCGTGTAGGTGCACGACGCGCCCGACGCCGAGTCGGTCTGCTGAGCCGCACCGTCGGAAGAGGACGACGACGACGTCGCACCGCTGCTTGCGCTACTACTCGTTGTACTGCCGCCACCGGAGGAGGAGGCGCCCGAGCTGCTGCTCTTGGTACATCCCGCCGTCCCGACGATCATCGCGGCCGCTACAGCGGCTACTCCTGCTGACCGCAGGCTCAAGGGGGCTCGTCGCATCATGCTGATACCTCTTTCAAGTGAGCGCCGTCACAACGCGGCGTAGCGCCATTCAACACAATCGAGCGAGATCGGTCAATACCGGTCAGATAACAGTTCGGTAATGATCGTTGATGGACAGCGGCGCAGTCCCTGGCGGGACCACGCCAGGTGCGATTCCCGCATAGACCCAACAAGGGCCTGGATCGTCAGGGATGATCTGATCACTTGCGATCAGAAGCTGATCGGTTGATATTGTTTCGGGAACATCAACGCGTAGCTACCAGAGGTAACGAAAATGATCGCAGCTGAGCGGCGCGAAGCCATCCTGGAGGCGGTCAGAGCCAGGGGGGTGGTGTCGCTGCGGTCGTTGGTCAACCTCACGGGATCCTCCGAGGTCACGATCCGGCGCGATCTGCGATCGTTGGAGGAGGAAAACCTGCTGCGGCGCCGTCATGGTGGTGCCGTTCTGCCCAGTGACCTCACGCATGAAGCGAGCTATCTGCAGAAATCGTCTGTCGCTGCGCAGGAGAAGCTGGCCATCGCGGCAGCAGCTGCCCGCCTCGTGCAAGAAGGGGACGCGATACTGCTGGGCGCGGGCAGCACCACGCAGGCGCTGGCGCAGCAGTTGACCGGGTTCCGCGACCTGACGGTGGTCACCAACTCACTTCTGGTGACAGAAAAACTCGCCGGTAGCTCAGTTGAAGTGATCGTCACGGGAGGCACTCTGCGCGGTTCGACCTTCGCCCTCGTGGGCTCAGGAACCGAACGTAGCCTGGCCGGACTGCGGCTGAATCGCGCGTTCCTGTCGGGCAACGGTCTGAGTATCGATCACGGACTGTCCACTCCGAACATGCTGGTGGCCAGCTCCGATCGGGCCATAGTCGGAGCTGCAACGGAGACGGTCGTGCTCGCCGACCACACCAAACTCGGCACAGACACCATGTGTCAGACCGTTCCCAGTGATCACATCGCGCACCTGGTGACCGACTGGCAGGCCGACCGGGCGATTGTGCGGGCATTTCGAGAACGTGGCACCGAGGTGCATGTCGCCGAGGCAGGGTCTTCGAGCACTCACCTTCAGCCCGACCTTTAGGGTTTCACCCGAACCAGCTCGTTGCGGCACGGTTCGGACACACGCTCATGCCCAGATCCACTGCAAGACGGTCCACGCGCCGATTCCGATCAACGCACATACCGCCACAATCACCGCCAGGGCGACAGGGTCCCACCATGCCCCGTCGCCGGTGTCTGCCGATCCTCGACCACGCGGCGTGTCCTGAGCGCGCCGCGCCGCACGCTCAAGGGTGAGCATCGCATCGGTTCGCACCCCCTTTCGGACCGGCCGGGGGATGCTGCGCCACTGCGCCAGTTCGCCTCCGTACCTTTCGCGCCAGGCGATCAGGCAGGTGTGGGTGGCCTCGTCCTCGCGACCGGTGGCAAACCACAGAGCGCCGGCCGCGGGCAGATCGCCCATTTGCGAATACACCGTCGCCAGCAGGTCCAGCACGTCTGCGTCGACGCAGTCGGCGACCACGCCCTGCAGGCGGTCTCTGGCCTTCCAGGCCCGGCCGGCCGCAAGGTCCGCGCGCGCCCGCTCGACTCCGGTGCTCACCGGTGACCTCCTCCCACCCTGCTCGACCTCTGTAATGGCACCTCGGAACATTCCCCGCGCACATCCCCTGTCCGCCCAAGCTCGAACGAAGAGCACTTTCGAGCGACCGGACCGGCGTTGCAGAAAGATTCTGCGACACCATCGAATCCAGGGACTACTCAGCAACCCTACGGCTACCGTACGGCCATGACACAGGTCACACCGATTCCGCTCGCAGCCTCCTATGTGGCTGCGTTCGTTCCCGATGAGACAGGAGAAGATGCGGTTGCGCTGGGCCGATTCCTGGTGACCGGCACCGACATATCGCTGACCGTGTGCACCGTGGTGCCGCACACCGCTACCGGTGGTGATGCTGCGTACGGTGCCCTCGGGTACGCGAGTGTTGTCGCGGACCGGCTGCAACCCATCTTCGAGGCGATGATGAACGATCTGGCTCCGCTGGACGTGTCGCACACCGTGCGACTGTCGCCCTCGGTAGGCGTGGGCCTGCTGGACTACGCATCCGAGGTAGGCGCCTCGATGCTCATCCTGGGCAGCGCACGCACCGGTGTCTCCGGTCGGTACGCCGTGGGAAGCGTCGGCGGCCTGCTGCAGCACGCTTCACCTATCCCCCTCGCGTTTGCACCCCAGGGTTTCGCCCAGTCCGCCACCGAATCGGTGCAGCGGATCGTGTGCGGCTACAGCCAGTCCCCGGATTCGCCGCAGGCACTGAGTGCCGCCATCGAGCTGTGCCGCACGCATGGGGTTCCGCTGCAACTGGTGACTTTCGTTTTCTCGGAGTACCCCTTGTTGCGGCACATCCCAGGGCAGGGCCCGGCCAGGTTCGATACCACTGCCCAGTCTGCAGCCGCAAGAACGCAACTCGAAGCGGTCGCTGCAGCTGTGCCGGAAGACATCGAGGTCGAGATCTTCGTACGGGTGGGCGGCAACATAGCTCAGGCAGTCGCCCGAGCCGAGTGGCACGACGGAGACCTCCTCGTGCTGGGTTCGGCACCGATGGGTCCTTTCGCCCGGGTGTTCCTGGGATCGACTGCCCTGAAACTCGTTCGATGCTGCCCGGTACCGGTCATCGCTGTACCCCGACCCGCTACTTCTGAAGCAGCGACAGGTTCCGATCGGGCCGACATCCAGATACCCGAGAACAAGTGAAGGTGACACCGTGAGCGAACAGCAGACTGCCTCAACCCGAAGCGGCGTCATCGAGAAGGGTCTGGCGCCCGGCAAGGTCAGCACCCTGTCCGGCGCCATCCTCGGGGTCTCCTCCGTGGCCCCCGGATACACCTTGACCGCCAGTATCGGCCTGATCGTCGCCGCTGTCGGATTCAAGATGCCGGCCATTTTCATCGCAGGTTTCATCCCGATGTTCCTCACGGCGTACGCCTACCGCGAGCTCAACTCAGACTCCCCCGACTGCGGCGCGTCATTTACCTGGTCCACCAAGGCCTTCGGGCCCTACGTCGGCTTCATGTGCGGTTGGGGCATGGTGATGTCAACCATCATCGTGTTGTCCAACCTCGCGGCGATTGCCGTCGAATTCTTCTACCTCTTCCTGGCCAGGGTCTTCAGCGCCCCGGGAATCGCCGACCTGTCCAGTAACAAACCGGTTGCCATCCTGACCACGCTGGCGTTTCTGGCGCTCGCAACATCAGTGGCGTATCGAGGGATCACGACCAGCGAGCGCATCCAGGTCGTCCTTGTCGGATTCCAGATGATTGTGTTGCTGTTGTTCGCGGTGCTCGCCCTGGTTCAGGTTGCTCGTGGGAACGCGCCGTCGACCCAGGGTTTCAGCCTCGACTGGTTCAACCCCCTCACCGGCTTGACTGCGGGCGCCTTCGTCCTCGGAGTGACCGGATCGATCTTCGCATTTTGGGGATGGGACACCTGCCTGACTCTGGGCGAGGAATGCAAAGATCCTGAAAAGACACCCGGCCGCGCCGGTCTGTTGTGCGTCGTGACCATCCTGCTGACCTACCTGCTGGTAGCAGTGGCAGCATTGATGTACGCCGGCGTCGGCGACACCGGGCTCGGTCTGGGTAACCCCGACACCGCAGACAACGTCTTCGCTGCGCTGGCGGGACCGGTCATGGGTAAGTGGGTCGGACTGCTGCTGTTCCTTGCGGTGCTCGCGTCCTCGGCCGCCAGTCTGCAGACCACGTTCCTACCGGCGGCGCGCACGATGCTTGCGATGGGCGCGTACAAGGCGTTCCCGACCAAGCTCGCCCAGGTACACCCGCGGTTCCTGGTCCCGTCGTTCGCAGCGGTGGTCGCCGGTGTCGTGACCGCTGTGTTTTACACGGTGACCACCATTTTGTCCGAGCGGACGCTGCTGGACACGATCGCTGCGCTGGGCATCATGATTTGCTTCTACTACGGCATTACAGCCTTCGCGTGCATCTGGTACTTCCGTCGACAGCTCTTCAGCACCATGCACAACGCCATCTTCAAGTTTCTCTTCCCGCTGGTCGGTGGCCTGATCCTGGCCGCGGTGTTCGTCGTTTCGGTCAAGGCGAGCATGGATCCCGACAACGGCAGCGGTTCGGCGATCGGCAGCGTCGGCCTGGTGTTCTTCCTCGGTTTCGGAGTGCTGGGTCTCGGTGTTGTCGCGATGTTCGTCATGCGGGCCCGGCAACCGGAATTCTTCCGCGGCGAAACGCTGTCGCGCGACACCCCCTCGATGCCCGAGGACGAACTGGCCGCAATGGCCGACGGCGAGTGACGTCGGGCGGCAGTGACGTCGAGCAGGCAGTGACGTCGGGCAGGCTCGTCACGCGGGGTCGGTCAAGCCCATCAGGGTAATCAGTTCCCACGCGGTATGAGCGGCTGCCAGCCCGGTGATACCGGCGTGGTCGTAGGCCGGCGCGACCTCGACCACGTCGCAGCCGACGATGTTCAGGCCGCGGAGGGCACGCAGGGTGCAGAAGAACTCGCGCGTACTCAGGCCCGCTACCTCCGGCGTGCCGGTCCCAGGCGCGAACGCCGGATCCAGCACGTCGATATCAACCGAGACGTAGACCGGACCTGTACCGACCCGGCGGCGCACCTGCATGATGATGTCGTCCAGCGATCGGTGCTGGAACTCGTCGCTGTGGATCAATTCGAACCCGATTGCCTCGTCCTCGTGCAGCTCCGACGGGTCGTAGATACCTCCCCGGATGCCCACATGCTGGCAGTGCGCCAGGTCCATGAGGCCTTCCTCAGCGGCGCGGCGAAACGGCGAACCATGCCATACCGACGCGCCGTGCAGGGTGTCCCAGGTGTCCAGATGCGCGTCGAAATGCAGCACCGCGACGGGCCCGTGCGCGCCAGCCGCAGCGCGTAGTAGCGGCAACGCAACTGTGTGATCCCCGCCGAGGGCAACGATGCGTGCACCGCCGTCGACCAACTCCCGTGCCCGGGTCTCGATCGCCTCGACCGCCGCAACGATGTCGTAGGGACCCACGCCCACGTCGCCGGCGTCGACCACCTGCGAGCTGGCGAACGGGTAGGCGTCGAGAACCTGGTGATAGGGATGCAGCTGTCGGGAGTGTTCCCTGATGTGACTGGGACCGAACCGCGCCCCCGGTCTGAAGCTGGTGCCGGTGTCGAACGGAATGCCCAGCACGCAGATATCGGCGTGAGCGACATCCTCGATACGCGGCAGCAGCGCAAAGGTCGCGAGTCCGGCGTAGCGCGGCATCGACGGATCGTGGCGCTGCCCGATGGGCGCTGAGTCGGTCACGTCCGCGATTGTGCCCCACCGCGGGTGGCTCGGTATACGTTGCGATGGTCGGTGCAGGTAGGCCGAGCACCCGCTCTTGTCCCAGGAGGATTCAGACCAGTGACCACATTCGATCCGGGAACCGCATTGACTGACTCGCAACTCGCCGAGATCTACTGCGATCTGCATCGGCATCCGGAGCTGTCCTACCAGGAGACCCGGACCGCCCGGATCCTCGAGACCGCGCTGCGCGTCTGGGGCTACGACGTGCATACCGGCATTGGCGGCACGGGTGTCGTCGGCGTCCTGAACAACGGTGACGGCCCGACCGTGTTGCTGCGCGCAGATATGGACGCTCTCCCGTTGGTGGAGAAGACCGGCCTGTCGTATGCCAGCACGCAGCGAGCCGTCGACCGACTCGGCAATGACGTTCCCGTGATGCATGCCTGCGGGCACGACGTGCACATGACCTGCCTGTTGGGCGCGGCCGCTCAACTGGCTGCCGACACAACCACTTTCTCGGGTCGTGTCATCGTGCTGTTCCAGCCTGCCGAGGAAGTCGGCTCCGGCGCGCAGGCGATGATCGACGATGGGCTGTTCGACCTCGTCGGCAGACCGGATGTGGTTCTTGGTCAGCACGTGTCGCCATTGCCCGCGGGATGTATCGCCATTCATCCCGGAATGGCGATGGCCTCCAGCGACTCGTTAACGGTCACGATGCATGGACGAGGCGGGCACGGTTCTCGCCCGGAAAGCACGATCGACCCGATCGTGATGGCTGCGGCAACGGTCATGCGGTTGCAGACGATCGTGGCCCGGGAGACTGCGGGCGCCGAGACCGCGGTGGTGACGGTGGGCATGATCCAGGCCGGTACGACGAACAACATCATTCCGGACGAAGCGCAGCTGCGCCTGAACGTACGCTCCTTCGACCCGAAAGTCAGGGCGCGCACTCTGGCAGCGATCAGCAGGATCGTGCAGGCGGAGGCGGCAGCTTCGGGTGCGCCGGTCGCGACGGTCGAACACACCGACTACTTCCCACCGCTGCTCAACGACGCCGAGGCAGTTGACCGTGTACGCGACGCGTTCGCGGACTGGCTCGGTGATGCAGCTGTGATCGATCCGGGTGCGATGACCGGCAGCGAGGATGTCGGTGTGCTCGCGCAAGCTGCCGGGGTGCCGTGCGCGTTCTGGTTCCTGGGCGGGGCAGATCCTGCGCTCTTTGCCGGTGCACGAGATCAGGACGATGTCTTGGAGGTATTGCGTGATGTGCCGAGCAACCATTCACCGCACTACTCCCCCGTCATCGAACCGACGCTACGGCTGGGCGTCGACGCACTGCTGACCGCCCTGCGGGCCTGGCAACCGGTGCACACCACGCGGGCCTGAGCAATGGCGGGCGGGCTCGGGTTGGCACACTGAGCTGGTGGATGCCGCCGCTGTGACCTTCCTCATCGCCGCGGCGTTGCATGCGGGGTTCCAACTGACGGTGACCGTGCTGGTCTACCCGGCACTGTCCCGGATCCCACCGGAACGCTGGCCCGATGCTCACGCTCGGCACAGTCGCGGCATCGTTCCGCTTGTCGGCGTCGTCTACGTGCTGCTCGCGGTTTCGGTGTGCTGGATGCTGCTCGCGGACCGCAGCGGCTGGACGTATGCCGGTGCGGTGCTGGCTGCCGCGGTTGCCTCGGTCACGGCGTTCGGAGCTGCCCCGATTCACGGACGACTTTCCGAGCGCGACGATGCACTTGTTCGACGCCTGCTGCAGATTGACACTGTGCGCGCCGTTCTTGCGGTGCTGCTGTTAGGCGTGGCGTTGGGCGCCGCGGCGCAGTAGCGGCAGACCGTCCTGCCCTCAGGGACGAATGTCGCTGCGGCGACCGGGTCGTACGATCCGCATCCGCAGGATCCGGTCGGTGTCACGCGCCTCCTGCAGGTCACGGAGTCGAGCTGCGAGCAGATCCGTCAACGACACCATGCCGACGATGCGCGTCGCATCCTCGCGGTCCACGACCGGCATCCGGTCGATTCCACTGCCGGCCATCACGGACACGACATGTCGCAACGTCTCGTCTGCATGGGTCACCACGAGTTCATGGACACCGACGTCCAGGACGCTGGACTCCCCGCGGTCGTCATGCAGTGCCGTCTCCAGCTGGGTGCGGGTGACCAGGGCATCGAGTGTCCCGGCTTCACCCACGATCGGGTAGAGCATCTGGCGGCGCGCATCAACATTGGCGGGGTCTGTATCAGCGATAGCAGCAAACGCATCGGTCACCGACACATCCTGCTCGAAGGTCAGGATTTCGGTCTGCATCACTTCACCGACGAAGAGAATCTCGAGGGGATCCACGTCGTATTCCCGGGACAGGTGGTAACCCCGGCGCGCGATCTTCTCTGTCAGCACCGAGCGCTTGAGCAGCAGCACCGACACCATGAACGCGACGCTGGCCCCGATGATCAGCGGCAGCAACGCGTCGAAGCGACGGGTCAGCTCCAGCGCGAAGATGATCCCCGTCAGAGGCGACCTCATGACAGCGCCGAGCACACCGGCGAGACCGATGAGTGCCCAGAAGCCGGGTCCGACTGCTGGGAACACGTGCGATTCCAGGGTGCCGAGCGCGCCACCGATCATGAACACCGGAGCGAGGACTCCCCCCGACGTCCCAGAGCCCAACGAGAGCGACCAGATGAGGGTCTTGACGATCAGGATGCCCACCACGAGGCCCAATCCGATCGAGCCGTCCAACTCTGCGCCGATGACGTTGTACCCGACGCCGAGCGCCTGGGGCACGATCAGTCCGCCGATGCCGATGATCACCCCCCCGATGGCGGGCCACCACATCCAGTGGATCGGCAGCCGGTGGAAACCGTCCTCGGCGAGGTAGACCAGCCTCGTTGCAACGACCGCGAGCAGACCCGAGGTGATGCCGGAGACAACGCACAGCGCATACGTGGAATAGCCGATGTGCAAGGTGCCGACGGCCGGGAAGAGTGCGTTCGTACCGAGCAGCGGACGACGCACGATCGCCGCGACGCAGACGGCGGCGGCGACGGGCACATAGCTGCGCGGACGCCATTCGAACAGCAGTAGTTCGACGGCCAACATGAGCGCGGCGAACGGGGAGTTGAAGGTCGCTGCCATCCCCGCGGAGGCGCCGGCCACCAGGAGGGTTTTGCGCTCGTCGGCAGTCAGCTTCAACAACTGCGCAAAGAGCGACCCGACCGCCCCACCGGTCATGATGATCGGGCCCTCGGCACCGAACGGTCCGCCGGTACCGATCGCGATCGCCGAAGATACCGGCTTGAGAACCGCAACCCGCGGCTCTACTTTGCTGCCCCCCAGCAGAATTGCCTCGATTGCTTCAGGCATGCCGTGGCCGCGGATTTTTTCCGATCCGTACCGTGCCATCAAGCCGATGATCAAACCACCGATCACCGGTGCCAGGATGACCACCAGCGGATTGTGGTGGCCCTCCCCCGGCGCCACGAGCTGGGTGCCCACCCGGCCGTAGAAGATGGCGTTGGTGATCAGGCCGATCAGCCTCAGCAGCGCCCAGGCGATCACCGCGCTGACCGCACCGACCGGCAGCGCGAGGGCGGCGATCAGCAGCATCCGGGGTGTGACACTGAAGTCCCCGAGGTGACTGACGTCGCGAAGGGGTGGTTTTCCCGGCCGGGTGGCGGCGGTCGTCATCGCGTCTGCCGGACGTCGGTTCGTGAAATCTCAGAGATGTATCGTGACACGAGACATAATAGTAGCGGCTCTGTGAAGCCGCCAGAAATTTGCGGAGAGTGATGTCCGACATACTCGGTGAACAGCACGCGGCAGTCAGCCAGAGCGACTACGAGCGGCTGCTCGCCGTGCGGACGCGGCTGCGCAGGTTCGAGCGCTGGAGCGCAGATCAGGCCGCTGCTCACGGGTTGACTTCCAGCCAGCATCAGCTGTTGCTGGCGATCCGCGGTCACCAGGACGCGGCCGGTCCGACGATCGGGCAGGCCGCCGACTACCTGCTCATCCGTCATCACTCAGCGGTGGAATTGGCCGACCGCACCGAGAAGAGCGGGCTGATCGACAGGGTGCGCGATTCGCAGGATCACCGGGTGGTGCGGTTGCACCTCACGGCCGCAGGCGAGCAGATCCTGAGTGCGCTGACCGGCGCCCATGTCGAAGAACTACGCCGTCTCACCCCGCTCTTCCAATCGATGATCGGTGAGCTGAAAGCCGATTGAGACGGTCAGAGGTCGGGACTGTCAGCGCAACCGGCGGTCCAGGACAGCGCGCAGCTCGTGGAATGAGCGTTCGGTGGCTTCGGGGTCATAGGCCGCTGTGTCCGACATCGAATACCCGTGTGGCGCGCCCGCGTAGATCTCGTTGCTGGTGGTCAGGCCCGCCTCTTTCAAGGTCGCGCCAAGCCGGTCGACCGCGTCCTTCGGCATCGACGAGTCATTGTCCGCGTGCCCGAAAACAAACTCCGCCGTTGCCCGCGACAGTCCAGCGTGCGGGCTGTCAGGGTCGTCGGTCACCAGCCCCCCGGCGTGGAATCCACCGCACGCGGCGACCAGGTCCGGGTGGTCACATGCGGCGCGCACCGCAAGGCGAGCACCCATGCAGTAACCCACCACCCCGATGGGGGTGCTGACGTCGGTGCGGCTGGTCAACGCGTCGATCCAGATCGCGGTATCGGGTCGGGACTGGTCCGGGATCAGTCCGTTGACCCGAGGCATCGCGTGCTTGAAGAACGCGCCGCGCGCTTCGTCGGTGTCCAGCGGCGCTGCCGGCGAGGTCTGATCTGCGGTGCCATCGCGATAGAAGACATTCGGCACCATCACGACATAGCCCCATGAGGCGATCCGATCAGCCATCTCGTGCAATCGCGGCCGCAGGCCGATCGCGTCCATGAAGAACAGGACCCCCGGGTGCGTTCCCCCGACACTGGGCACGGACACCCATGCCTGAGCCGGGCCGTCGGTTGCCTGCACTTCGATCATCATGCGGAAGACGTTACATATTCAACCTGAACAGCTCCGGGGTGGCTGGCGTCGAACGTCATCCCCGAATGAAATCAGGGTGTGAGGTCGACACCGAGCAGGGCGTCAATTGCTGCAGCGATGCGCGGGGAGCCTGCCGCGCCGCTGGATCCCTCGCACCATTCGTCGATGACGGCCAGCGCGGTCGGTGAATCGAGGTCGTTGCTCAGGGCGCGACGGAGACCGTCGATGACCGCGTCAGCGTCCGAATCCGCGCCGACCCGGACTGCATCGCGCCAGTGTTGCAGGCGCGTCTGCGCACGGGTGAGCAGTTCTCCGGTGTACTCCCACTCCTGCTGGTAATGCTGGGCGAGCAGCACCAGACGGATCGCCATCGGATCCGTACCTGCGCGGCGCAGCTGGGAGACGCGCACCAAATTGCCCTTGGACTTGCTCATCTTCTCGCCGTCGTAGGCGACCATCGCCTGCCGCGCGTAGTGCTGCGCAAACGGCACCTCACCAGTCAGCGCTACCGCCTGCACCGCGCTCATCTCGTGATGCGGAAAGCGTAGATCGGTGCCGCCGCCCTGCAGGTCGAAGCCCATGTCCAGGTGGTCCAACGCGATTGTCGTGCACTCGATGTGCCATCCCGGCCGTCCCGGACCAACAGGGCCGCCGTCCCAGGAGGGTTCCCCGGATCGATTGCCTCTCCACAGCAGCGGGTCCAACTCGTCGCGCTTCCCGGCGCGCTCGGGGTCCCCGCCACGGTCGGCGAATACCGACATCATCTGGGTGCGGTCCCAGCCGCTCACCTGCCCGAAGGTCGGCTGTTGCGACAGGTCGAGGTAGACGTCGACCGCGCCGTCCGCAGGGGCCTCGTCCGCACCGATGCTCAGCGAGTAGGCCGCACCCGACGCGAGGAGTCGGGCGACGACATCCACGTGTCGCGGCATGGTCTCGACGACGCCGACGAAGTGGTCGGGAGCGATGACCCGTAGGGCCGTCATATCCGTGGCGAACAGCTCTACTTCCTGGTGCGCGAGGTCTCGCCAATCCACTCCGTCGCGTGCTGCGCGCTCCAGCAGAGGGTCATCGATATCGGTGACGTTCTGAACGTAGGTCACGTGCGCACCGGTGTCGCGCCAGACCCGCCCTGCGAGGTCGAAGGTCACATAGGTAGCTGCATGGCCCAGGTGTGTCGCGTCGTACGGCGTGATGCCGCAGACGTACATGGAGGCCGCACCATCGCGCACCGTCATCGGTTCGAGGAGCCCCGTCACCGGGTTCCGCAAGCTCAGGGCGGGAGAAGACCCTGCCACGTCAGGGATGGACGGAGAGGGCCACGAATTCACGATCGGGAGCCTATCGGTCTCACCACAAGGGCCAGGGCAGCGGTGTGCGCCCTTCGGGAACCTCGGGATACTGCTGCGTGCTGACAAGCTGGTCACAACGGGCCAGCAGGGCTGTGAACTCGCGTACCGACAACAGCGCCGCCACCTGCTGGTCCTCGCGCAGGAACTCCTGCAGACGGCGTAGCCGCGCGAGGTTGGCGGTACTGAGCGGGTCGCCTGCGAAGCCCCACAGGCAGGTACGCAACTTGGGTTCCTCGTGGAAGCACAGACCCTGGTCGATCGCCCACAAGCGCTCGTCCTCGTCGACGATGATCGCGCTGGCCTTCCGGTCAGCGTTGTTGAGCACCGCGTCGAGCACAGCAAGGTCCTGCAGCGCCGGAATGATTGCATGCGAGACCACCTGGGCCCGATCGGATTCATCGAATACCGACCAGATCGCGACGTACCCCGTCGGTGGCTCGTTACCACGGTCGACGCGTAGCAACTCGTGATCAGGCCGAGCATCCAAGGGGCCCACCCAACGCTGCACGGACCCCGCGCCGAGCGGGCCGTCGCGAAATACCGTCGGTGGTATCAGGTCCCAACCACCGGCCTGCGACACCAGGAATGCGGCCACCTCGCGGGCCGCCAGCGAGTCGGACCGGAAGTCCCAGAGCGGTTGTTCGCCGCGGATTGGTTTGTAGACAGCGGGAGTGCGGTCCTCGCCGCTGCCGATCCACACGCGCATCGCGACGTTGGAGGCATCCACCAGTCGCCCCTCGATCTCGACCTCCCCCTCGCGAAGGACGGCGAGGACGTCGGGCGAGCTAGCGCCGGTAGCCGTTGGCACGGGGGCAGACGTGACCGGTGGGCTCCAGAGGCTCACTGCAGAACGGGCACGGAGGGCGACCGTCGGCCACCGCGGCCAGACTGCGCCGGGCGAACTCCCGCGCAACCTCCGGGCGCAGCACGACGCGCATCAGGCTTGCGTCAGGCTCGGTGACCTCGACGAGGTCGGCACCGGTCTCGTCCGGTTCGAGTGACACCTCACGGTCGTGGCATTCGATGATGACGACCTGATGGTCGGCCTCCCACGCCAGGCTCATCGTGGTGACCCGAAATTCGTCGTCGATCGGGGTACTGAGCGGCTCGTTGTCCTGCGGTGCCTGCGGAATGTCGGCAGTCGCGTCGACTTCGTCGAGCAGGTCGTTGACCCGCTCCGCGAGTACGGCGACCTGCTCCTTCTCCAAGGAGACCGACACCACCGCGCGGCCCTGCGCGGCCTGCAGGAAGAAGGTGCGGGCCCCGGGGGGACCGACGGTGCCGGCGACGAACCGGTCCGGGTGCTCGAACTCCAACAGGGTCATAACTCGACTCTAAACCGATTCATCGGATGGTTCGGCAGTGGTTCCCGTGGCGCCGCCCGGAGTTGCGTCGCCGCTGGTGTCCTGCACACTCGGCATGAGGTCCGCGACGTCACCGACCTGGTCGTTGACGCGTACGACGAACGGCCGGGTCGGGGTGTACCGAACGACGGAAAGGGATGCTGGGCCGGTCACGATGCGCTGGAACTGATCGAGGTGCAGTCCGAGCGCGTCGGCGAGAATCGCCTTGATTACGTCCCCGTGCGAGACCGCACACCACACGGCTGACGGGCCGTGCTCGGCTTCGACCTGCGCGTCCACGCGGCGCACCGCGGCCACCGTGCGGGCATGCATCCCGGCGAGACCCTCGGATTCGAAGTCGTCGGAGGGCGGAAAGATCGCTGCTGCCGGATGGTCCTGCACGGTCCTCCACAGCGGATCCTTGCTCAGCTCGGAGATCTTCTTCCCGGTCCACGCGCCGTACTTGCATTCGCCCAGATCCGGGTCGGTAACCACAGCAAGACCGTGCGGCGCGGCCACTGCTGCGGCCGTTTCCTGACACCGCTCCAGCGGGCTGGCGACGATCCGTGCGATCGGAACATCGCCGAGCTGCTGGGCAAGACGCTCGACCTGCTGGCGCCCGGTGTCATCCAGATGTACGTCAGGGGTCCACCCGGCCAGCACCCCGGCCGTATTCGCCGAGCTGCGTCCGTGTCGCAAGAGGAGCAGGGTCGCCATCAGTCGCCCAGACCTTCGCGTACGAGCAGCTCGCGCATCAGGGCGATTGTCGCCACGCGGTCGTCCAGACTGTCCCCGACGGGGGCCACGTTCAGCGTCGTGATCCCTGCATCTGCGTAACGGTGCAATCGCTGAGCGATGCGGTCGGCCGGGCCGAACAGGGCGGTCTGATCGATGAATTCGCGCGGTACGGCGGCCGCTGCCTCCCGATGCTGGCGCTGTAGGTAGAGATCCTGCACCTGAGCTGCCTCCTGCTCGAAACCCATCCGGACGGCCAGCTTGTTGTAGAAGTTCTTATCCCTCGAGCCCATGCCGCCGACGTAGAGCGCCGCGTTCGCGCGCAGCCGGTCAGCCGCGACGTCCAGGTCGTCATCGACGCTCACCGGCACCGAGGCGACGACGTCGAACCCGTCCAGGCCCTCGTGTCCTGCCTTCGACCGACCCGCTCTGATCGCGGTCAGTTGCTCGCCGACGTACTCGGGGCTGACGAAGATGCCGAGCCAGCCGTCGGCGATCTCACCGGTCAGTTCCAAGTTCTTGGGGCCGATGGAAGCAAGGTAGATCGGCACATTGGGGCGCTCGGGCAGCAGCAGCAGACGCAGCGCTTTCCCGGGGCCGTCAGGCAGCGGCAGCTGGAAATGCTTCCCGTCGTACACGACGTTCTTGCGGGCGAACGCGGCGCGGATGATCTCGACGTACTCGCGGGTCCGCCCGAGCGGATCGTTGAAGCGCACGCCGTGCCAGCCTTCGCTCACCTGCGGCCCGGAAACGCCCAGGCCCAGGTGAAACTTGCCACCGGTGATGCGGTCCAGGGTTGCCGCCGTCATGGCGGTCATCGCCGGTGTCCGCGCAGGGATCTGCATGATGGCGCTCCCCCAGCCGATCCCAGGTGTCTTGGCGGCCAGATAACCGGCGAGGGAGGGGATGTCCGAGCCGTAGGCCTCTGCCAGCCACGCCACGTCGTACTCCTGACGGTGGGCCTCCTGCGCGAGCGTGACCATGCCGGCCAGGTCGTCGGTACCGGTCGTGCCCCAATAGCCGAGGTTGAGCCCAAGTCGCATGGGCTCGACGCTAACGCACCTTTCCGTCCTGTCGAGCCCGGCGCCTACGGTGTGCAAGTGCGGATGAGGACGGTAGGACGGTCGGGGCTTCGCGTCAGCACCCTCGGGCTGGGCACGATGGGCTGGGGCAACGAGGTCGATGCCGAGACCGCCGGCGATCTGCTGTCGGAATTCCGCGATGCGGGCGGCACTCTGGTCGATACGGCCTACGGGTACGGCGACGGGGACAGTGAAACGATCCTCGGATCACTGCTCGCACCCCATCGCGATGACCTGGTGTTGTGTACGAAGGCAGGCATATCGCGCACCAGCGGCACCCGTGTCGTCGATACGTCCCGAGGCGCCCTGCTGAACCAACTCGACACCTCCCTGCGCAGGCTGCGCACGGATCGGGTGGATCTGTGGCTCGTGCACGCATGGAGCGACGA
This sequence comes from Dermatophilaceae bacterium Sec6.4, assembly GCA_039636865.1. NCBI lineage: Bacteria > Bacillati > Actinomycetota > Actinomycetes > Micrococcales > Dermatophilaceae > Dermatophilaceae bacterium Sec6.4. Next base: position 2,392,271 of record CP144172.1, on the reverse strand, counting down.
ATCACCCGTGCAGGAGACCGTCTCGGCCATGGCGTACGCAGTGACGTCGGGGCGCGCGCGATACGTCGGCGTCTCCAATCACAACGGATGGCAGCTCGCCCGGGTGGCAACGTTGTTGGCTGCGCAGGGCATTGCGCTGGTTGTGGACCAGGTGGAGTACAGCCTGATCGAGCGTTCGGTCGAGCATGATGTCGTTCCCGCTGCGGACCACCTGGGCGTCGGGCTGATGTCCTGGGGCCCTCTCGGCGGTGGCGTGCTGACCGGGAAGTACCGCCATGGCGTCCCGGCCGATTCCCGCGCCGCCGGCGGTCGGCACGGCAACTGGGCAGGTCAGCGAGTCAGCCACGAACTGCACCCGATGATCGACGCCGTGACAACTGCTGCACACGGGCTGCACATCACACCGGTTCAGGTGGCCCTGGCGTGGTTGCGGGAGCGACCGGGCCTGGCCGGCGCCGTGGTCGGTGCTCGAACGGCGGCGCAGCTTCGGATGGCGCTGGGCAGTGAGGACATCGAGTTGCCCTACCAGGTGCGAGCCGCGCTGGACGAGGTCTCAGCGCCGGTCGCTGCGGCCGGCTGACCCTTTGTCGTCCGAGCCGTCCGACTCATCGATCTCTGCGTCGAAATCGTCGTCGTCGTCCTCGTCCGAGTCGTCGTCATCGGAGTCGTCGTCCGAGTCCGAATCGTCGTCCGAGTCGTCGTAGACCTCCAACGGGGTGACCTCGCCGTACGCCGCAAGCAGAGCTTCGTCGTAGCTGTCGAACGTTTCAGCAACCCGGTCGAACGCCGCGACCACCGCTGGATCGTTCTCACTTCGGCGGCCTCGGGCAGCGGTCAGATGCTCCTGCAGTGCGTCGGTGAAGCGCTGCAGGGCGACGTGCGGGTCGATGGCCATGACCCGACCGTATCGGGTGTGTCGCACAATGGGCAGCAATGATGGAACGCCGATGATCGAATACGAGTACCGGGAGCTGCGATTCCCCCGGCAGGTCTCGCGCAGCGATATACGACAGACGCTCACCGACGAGGCTGAATACGGTCACTGGGAGCTGGCGCGCGTTCGTCTCTACCTCGGCGGACATCGGCGGGTATGGCTGCGGCGCAGGATCATCAAGGTGCGGCGCACCGCCTGACCAGTCCCCGCGCAACGTGGTCGCGCCACACAGTCGGCGTTCAGCAGTCGGCGAGGAACCCGCTCAGCACCCTGGCGCCGAATGTCAACGCCTCCACGGGGACCCGTTCGTTGACGCCGTGAAACATCGACGAGAAGTCCAGACCGGCCGGTAGTCGCAGCGGTGCGAAGCCGTACCCGGTGATGCCAAGGGTGGCGAGCGCCTTGTTGTCGGTGCCGCCGGACAGGCAGTAGGGAAGGATTGCCGCACCGGGGTCTTCGACAAGGAGCGCCTGCTTCATCTTCTCCACCAACGGTGCGTCGTACGGCGCTTCCAGCGCGATGTCCCGGTGGACCACAATGACTTCGACGTGCTCGCCCGCCAGCTCGGAGATGATCGCCATCATCTCCGCCTCATGGCCGGGCAGGAACCGGCAGTCCAGAGATGCGCTCGCGCTCTGCGGGATGACGTTGTGCTTGTACCCGGAGTTCAACATGGTGAAGTTGGCAGTGTTCTGCAACGTCGCCTTCACGAAAGCGGACGCACCCGCGAGGTCGGGCAGCAGATGGTCGACATCGTCGCCGTCGTAGGGCTTGCCGGTGAGCTGCGACAGACCGTCGAAGAGATCCCGGACCGAGGCAAGGAACTCACGAGGCCAACGGTGCGCATCGATGCGCGCAATGGCTTCGGCGAGACGCACGACCGCGTTGTCATCGGCAACCAACGAACCGTGCCCGGCGCGCCCGTGGGCTCGCAGGGTCAACCAGGCAATCCCCTTTTCGGCGGTCTGCAGCAGGTAGGCCCGCTGATCCTGGCCCTGTTTGTTACGTACCGTGACCGAGTAGCCACCGACTTCGCTGATGGCCTCGGTGACCCCCTCGAAGAAGTCGGGGCGGTGCTGTGCGAGCCAGTGCGAACCCTTGAGTCCCCCGGCCTCCTCGTCGGCGAGGAACCCGATCACCAGGTCGCGGGCGGGCTTTCTACCAGTGCGAGCGAGATCGCGCACGCACGCCAGAATCATCGCGTCCATGTCTTTCATGTCGACAGCTCCACGGCCCCATACGCACCCGTCGCGGAGCTCGGCACCGAACGGATCAGCGGCCCAGTCGTCGGCGTTGGCGGGGACGACGTCGAGGTGGCCGTGCACGCACAGCGCACCGCGTGAGGAGTCTTCGCCCTCTATACGCACCATCACACTGGCGCGACCCGGCTCACTCTCGACCAGTTCGGGCTCGAGGCCGACCTCTTGCAGCCTGCCCAGGACGTACTCGGCGGCCTTGCGCTCCCCTGGGCCGCTGCCGTCGCCGTAGTTGCTGGTGTCGATGCCGATCAGGTCTTGGCAGAGTTGTACGACTTCGTCTTCGGGCTGCTGATCCGTCATGCGTCCCACTGTGCCATCTCGCGCACCACCTTCACCGTGTCGGCCTCGTCGGCGCGTTTGTCGTCGCGGTAGCGCAGCACCCGCGCGAATCGCAGCGCCATGCCACCGGGGTAACGGGTGGAACGTTGGATACCGTCGAAGGCGATCTCGACGACCTGCTCGGGGCGCAGTGTCAGCGTCCAGCCGTCGTCCGAGGTGGCGAGCTCGCCGAATCGCTGCGTCTGCCAGGCGAGCATTTCGTCCGTCATTCCCTTGAAGGTCTTGCCCAGCATCACAAAACCGCCGGTCTCCGGGTCGCGGGCGCCAAGATGGATATTGGACAGCAGGCCGGATCGTCGGCCGCTGCCCCGTTCAACGGCCAGCACCACCAGATCCAGAGTGTGGCGGGGCTTGACCTTGACCCACCCGGCTCCGCGACGTCCCGCCGCATACGGCGCCGACAGCGACTTCACGACGACGCCTTCGTGCCCGGTACCCACCTTTTCCGCGAAGAACCGGTCGCCCTCGAATGCGTCAGCGGTCACGATGCGAGGGACCAGGCAGGTATCGGGAACGAGCGCGGCGAGCCGTTCCCACCGTGCACTCGCGGGTAGGTCGATGAGGTTCTCGCCGTCCAGATGGAGCAGGTCGAAGAACCACGGTGTGACCGGGGTTTCGCGTCGCAGCCGCGCCGGGTCTTTGCGACTCGCCGTTCGCGCACCGGTGACCTGGAAGGGGTGCGGCACACCGTCCGCGCGTAGTGCGATGACCTCCCCGTCGAGCACGATGCAGCCGGCATCGATTGCCATCACGATCTCGACCACCTCGGGTAGTCGGTCGGTGATGTCCTCCAGGCTGCGGGTGAACAGCTGGATTTCGTTGCCGTTCTTGTGCGCCTGGATGCGGATGCCGTCCAGTTTGCACTCCACTGCGCCCGCTTCTCCCGGCGCCGCGACGGTCGCCAGCGCGTCGGCGACACTGGTGTCGGAGGCGGCGAGCATCGGTCGCAGGGGCCGTCCGGGTACCAACTCGATCTCAGCGAGCGCCGCCACTCCCCCGGTCATTGCCACCGCTGCCACGGGCGCGGCGAAACCGGTGAGCATGACGGCCCGTCGTACATCCGCCGTCGGTACTGCTGCGGCAACAGCGATCGCAGCGAGCATGACACCGTCTTGCGCGCCCTGACGTAACTCCCCGGTGATCAGACCCTTCAGGAAGCGTTGTTCAGATGTCGTCGCGGATGCCAGCAGGTCGCTCAGTTCCTGCTCGCGCACGCCCGCCGACCCAGGCCCGGATGCGTCGGCCAGTCGCTGCATCGCGGCATCGGTCTGTCCGATCGTGAGACTCGGATCGTCGCGCGCCGGCGGGACGTCTGCGAGCGCGCGGTATCCCACGCCCACCCGCCGCTGCGGAAGAACTCCCGCCAGATAGGCGGCGACAATCTCCACCTCGCTCGGAAAAGCCGCTCGCAGCAGGGCAGCTACGAGCTCCGTCTTGGCGTTACGAGATCGGGTCGCACCGATGCGGGAGGAGGTCTCGACGAGATCGTTGAGCAGCATCCATCCAGTGTGCCGCCGACCACCGACGATCGGGGGTCACATCGGCAGTGGGTGCATATTGTGCCGACGGTGCTGCAATTGCGCGCCCCTCACCACGAGATGCAACCTGCACCCCCCAGTGGGATCTGCTCAGCGATCGGCGAGCAGATCCCATTGGGTAGCGTTGATCCATGGACCGACGCAAGCCTGCTGCAGCCCACCGCCGATTCCTTCGCTTCGGGCCGGCAGCATCCGTCCGCAACGGCGCGAAGCTCACTGTTGTCGGTGTTTTGCTGGGTGGTTGCTCGTCGGGGTCCACAGGACCCGGATCGGGGGCCGCAGCCACAACTGCAACTGCCTCCTCCCCGGGCGTCCAAACGGTGATGTCGGGCCTGGACCATCCGTGGGATGTGTCGTTCTTCAAGAACGGCGACATGCTGACCACGCAGAGGCCCGGGAAGATCACCCTGCGCACAGCGGCCGGCAAAGTGACCCCGGTGCAGGCTCCGCTGGACGATCTCTTCGTACAGAGCGAGGGCGGTCTTGAGGGACTGGTGATTGATCCGACCACCGAGCACACGACCTTCTACACGTGTCAGACCCACCAGCGTGGCGGCAAGCCGATAGACGCGCGGGTGATCCGGTGGGCACTGTCGGCAGACGGCCGGTCTGCCCGTCGCGAGAAAGCAATTCTCACCGGGTTGCCGGTGACCAGTGGGCGGCACAGCGGCTGTCGGCTGCGTTTCGTGCCGGGCAACCTCTTGGCGGTTGCGACCGGTGACGCTGCGGATGGCACGAACCCGCAGGATCTGAACTCGCTCGGCGGGAAAACGCTCCGGGTGGGCACCGACGGTCAGATCCCCACGGACAACCCGTTCTATTCGCGGGGCGGCAACGCGCGGTACGTGACGAGCTACGGGCACCGCAACCTGCAGGGCATAGCGGTGCGTCCCGGGACAACCCAGGTGTGGACCCAGGAACAGGGCAGCAGCAGGGATGACGAGACGAACCTGCTGCGAGCGGGCGGTAACTACGGTTGGGACCCGGTGCCGGGTTACGACGAATCGGTGCCGATGACGGACACGGTCAAGTTCCCCGACGCCATACCCGCGCGGTGGTCTTCCGGGGCCTCGACGGTCGCCACCTGCGGCATCACGTTCCTGGAAGGTGCAGCGTGGGGTCGTTGGCAAGGCGCCATCGCCGTCGCCGAACTGAAGAACAAAGGCGTGCGCATCCTGTCGCTGGACCTGGCCGGCAACGTCATCCGCGATGAACGGATGTCGGAGCTCACGCAGAAATATGGCCGGATCCGCACCGTCCAGACCGGTCCTGGTGGGTCGCTCTACGTGACGACGGACAACGGGGACGGGCAGGACAGGGTGCTCCGGGTAGCCCCCCGCGCGCCCGCTGCCTGACGGTTCCGACCGATGCCACCGCAATTGCCGAGCACGGATCGTGAATGCAGGCCACCGGCCATGTGCGTGCTAATCTTTCGCGTCGTCGGCCCCCTACGCAGGAGGTCGCCGAACACCCTGTCCGGGTGGCGGAATAGGCAGACGCGCTAGCTTGAGGTGCTAGTCCTCTCAGGAGGGTGGGGGTTCAAGTCCCCCTCCGGACACCGATCTCTATCTCCCTCCAAGCGGCGCGCAACTCGACCGCCGCCCTGCCCTACGCCCATCACAGCCTCGTTGTGTCGTCGATGGAGTCAGTGGGTGATCCATACGTGCAGCAGATAGCCATAGCTCACGTGGGTACGGTCCGGATGGTTGCAGAACCACTCCTCGGTGTCGTTGTCGATGACGGCAACTCTGCCGCCGGGGCGCAGCACTCGTGCCACTTCTGTAAGCCCGGCAGATGGATCGAACTCAGGGTGCGGGAAGAAGTAGGCAAACCTGGCGTGCACGACGTCCACGGAGCCGTCCGGTAGTGGCAGGTGCTCGGCGGAACCGGGACTCACCCTCGCGGTCCCAGAAGCCGGCTCCGCACCCCAGGTCCAGCAGTACCCGCTCGGACCAGGGGGCGTGGCGACACACGGCCGACCACAGGACGCCGTCTCGATCCATCGCAGCGTTCTCCACGTCGTAGAGCGATGGGTCTGCTGCCTGGTTCCCGGCCCGGACGAAGTCCTCGTGTTGCATGACCAGCCACTGCGCAGGCAACCAGGAGGTCAGTCAACTGGAATTGGACCGGGTCCGGTGATCTGAGGCCCGCAGGGTTGCGGCGTGTGCGCGCCGAGGGCTTGCGCGACGGGAGTTGTACAGTTAATGAATGTTTCGGACCCGCCTGAGGATCGTTCGATCGGTGCCGCGCACGCGTGACTGAGTCCGCGTCTGCCCCGGTAATACCGACCTTCTCCGCAGTGCGGGTGTTGGCGCTCCTGGTCATACCTCTGGCTCTCGTACTCCTGTCTGTGGCCCGGCTCGGCGCGGCGGGGTATCTGCCCATCGAGTTGCACTTTCCAGGCACGGCGACTGCGTTGACCAGCGCCGCCCTGCAGCTCGTTGCGGGTGTCTCAGCAGCCTGCTGCCTCGGCTGGTGGGTCCTGGTCGTCTTCATCACCCCCCGCCGTGGACGGGACCGGATGGTCCTGGGGGCGCACCGCGAATTCAGGCCGATGTTCTGGACCGCGTTGCTCTGGGGTGCAGCCAGCACCGCCCTGGTTGTCGTCGACGGTTCGGACGCCGCAGGGCGGCCGTTGAGCTCCCTGGCACGGGGGGGAACGGTCGGCTCACTGATCCACGCGAACGAGCTGCCCCGGGCCTGGATCGTGGTCGCGGTCTGCGCGTTCGCGATTGCCGGGCTCGCTCTGCTGATGTCATCGTGGGACTTCGTACCGCTCGTCGTGATCCTGGGGTTCGTGGCCGTCCTCGCACCGGTCGTGATCACCCAGGTGCTGATCGGACCGAACCACGACTACGGCAGCGATCTGGCAACCATCGGCACCCCGACCTTCACGGTGCTGGCCGGAGTACTGATTGCGCTCAGATGCGGGGGGCACATCCTCACCGTCGAACCACTGGCCCAGGTCCGAGTGCGACGCGTGGTGCTGATCGGCGCCGCCGTCACCGTGCTCACCGACATCGGCGTCGCATGGTTCGAACTGGCAGGCACCGCCCCGTGGTCCAATGCCACCGGCCGGTGGTTCATCGCCCGTGATCTGCTGATCCTCGCCGCCGCAGGTTTCGCGGTACGGCGAACTCGGTTCTCATCACCCGGTAAGCCGGCTGATTCGGCCGGCTCCGCTGCCCGCTCACTGCCCGGACAGTCACTGACCGGGCAGCTGCAGGACGGCGCTGCTGCCCTGCTGATCCTGCTGGCCATCGCGGCCACCGTGGTCCGTCAGCGCATTCCCTCACCCCAGTACTTCGTGCCGACCAGCACCGCTCAGAAGTTCTTCGGCTTTGATCTGAGAACGACGCCGCATCTGTTTGAACTCGTCTTCGACTGGCGCATCAACATCTTGTTCCTCGTGATCAGCGTGGTGGCGATCGTCGCTTACCTGCTGGGAGTGCTCCGACTGCACCGAAGGGGTGACCACTGGCCACCGGGACGCACCGTTGCATGGATCTGCGGATGGGTCGTCGTCGTCCTGACGACCTCCAGTGGACTGGGCCGATACGCCGGGGCCGTCTTCAGCGTGCACATGGCACTTCACATGAGCCTGAACATGCTCGGTCCGCTGCTGATGGTGCTGGGAGGGCCCACAACGCTGGCATTACGTGCCACCAGGAGCCACGCGCGGAGCGAGCCGGCGGGGCCGCACGAATGGCTCACCGTGCTGTTGAAGTCGCGCTTCCTGAGCTGGCTCTACAACCCGCTCGAAGTCTTCGCGGTCTTCATCCTGTCCTACTATGTGCTCTATTTCAGCCCCCTCTTCGCCGACACCCTGCGCTTCCAGTGGGCCCATCAACTGGCCTATCTACACTTCATCCTGGCCGGTTACCTGTTCTACGGGCTGACGATCGGGGTGGACCCTCCACCGCGGACTGTGCCCTACCTCGGCAAACTCGGGCTGATCCTGGCCGCCATGCCGTTCCACGCCTTCTTCGGGGTCATCGTCATGACCCGCGACACCGTGATCGCAAAGTCCCTCTACACCTTTTTGAACGAACCGTGGATGACGGACCTGCCGCACGACCAGTACGTCGGCGGCGGAATCGCATGGGCTGCAGGCGAGTTCCCGTTGGTCATCATCATCATCGCCCTGGTCATGCAGTGGTCGCGACAAGATGCGCGGGTGGCCAAGCGTGTCGACCGACACCTCGACTCAGGGGCCGACTCATCGTTCGACGCCTACAACGAGATGCTCGCCCGGATGGGCGCACCGTCGAAGGGACCAGTCGATGACGACCGTTGACCAGCACCCGGACGTCGAGCAGGACCGACTGGAGCTGGACGTCGGCGGCATGTCCTGCGCAGCATGCGCGAACCGGGTCGAGCAGAAGTTGAACAAGCTGCCGGGTGTCTATGCCTCGGTCAATCTCGCCACGGATCGTGTGGTGGTAACCGGCCTGGGGGATGGCGATTCTGCAGTCGCTATCGCCGCCGTGGAGAGCGCGGGCTACACCGCGGTCCTGCACAACCCGGACGACGACGAGTGGACCCGTCGGGCCTCACAGATGCGCCTGAGCGGGCTTCGTCGGCGCCTGGCGGTATCGGCCCTGCTCACCGTTCCGCTGTGCGACCTGACGATCCTGCTCGCGCTCGTGCCAGGGTTGCGATTCAACGGGTGGCAGGCGTTGTGCGTGCTACTGGCCATCCCGATCGTGACGTGGGCGGCGTGGCCGTTCCACAAGGCGACGTGGCGCGGGTTGCAGCACGGCGTCCTCAGCATGGACACGCTGGTCTCACTGGGTGCGCTGGTGTCCTTCGGGTGGGCGTTGTACGCCCTGCTGGTGCACCCGTCAACGACACCGGGCTACTGGCTGGGCTTCGGATCGACCCCCGCCGGCGCCGACGCCATCTACCTCGACGTCGCTGCGGGCATGGTGACCTTCCAGCTCGGCGGCCGGTATTTCGAAACCCGCGCCAGGGGCCAGGTGGGTGATGTCATGCAGGCCCTTGCCTCCCTTGCGGTCAAGCAAGCACGCATCCTCAAAGACGGAATCGAACGTCTCATCCCCACCGAACAGCTGCAGACCGGCGACCGGTTCGTGGTCCTGCCCGGTGAGCGGGTGGTAGCCGACGGCGTGCTGGTGGCCGGTGGCGGCAGCATCGACACCAGCGCGATGACCGGCGAGTCGACGCCCTCAGAAGTGGCCGACGGCGAACAGATCATCGGTGGGACGACAAATCTGACCGGCCGGCTGGTCATCGAGGCGACCGCCGTGGGACAGCGCACCCGGCTCGCGCAGATGGCAGCGATCGCCCAGGAGGCCCAGCGGCGCAAGTCCCGGGCCCAGAAGCTGGCGGACAGGGTGACGGGCTACTTCGTACCCGTCGTCATGCTGATCGCGCTGGGAGTAGCCATCGGCTGGTGGTTCGGATCCGGAGCCGACGCCGCCCTCGCGAACGGGGTGGCAGTCCTGATCATTGCCTGTCCGTGCGCGCTCGGTCTGGCAACACCCACCGCGTTGATGGTCGGTATCGGGCGCGGTGGACAACTGGGCATCCTCATCAAGGGTCACGACGCACTGGAGGCCAGCGGTCGCATCGACACGGTGGTCTTCGACAAGACCGGTACCCTCACCACCGGCCGGATGCGGGTCCAGCAGGTCGAACTGCTCGACGAGATGTCGCAGGTGGATGTCGTGCGGTACGCCGCCGCGCTGGAATCGGCATCGGAACATCCGATCGCTGCGGCGGTGGTGCGGTACGCCGAACCCATGGTCGGACGCCCCACTCCCCCGGAACTGTTCGAAGCGTTCCCCGGTGCGGGAGCCGTGGCCACGATCGACGGACTGCGCTGCGTCATCGGAACAGCAGACCTGTTGGAACGCCATGCGGTGGCGTTCACCGGCCCGGCGCAACTCGCCGTTGCACGGGCTGCCGGCGAGGGAAACAGCGCGGTGCTCCTGGCGGTCGACGGGCGTCTCGTCGCGGTGCTCGCGATCAGCGATACCGTCCGGACGTCGGCAGCACCCGCAGTGCAGGCACTGCACGAGATCGGCTTACACACCGTGCTCCTGACCGGCGACTCACTGCAGACGGCGACCGTCGTGGCCGGCCAGCTGGGTATCCAGGACGTGTATGCCCGGGTGCTGCCGGACGACAAGGCCGCTCGCATCGAGGCACTGCGAGCCGAAGGTCGATGCGTCGCGATGGTCGGTGACGGCATCAACGACTCGGCCGCTCTCGCCACTGCCGACCTCGGGATGGCGCTGGTCCGCGGAACGGACATCGCGATGAAGTCGGCTGACATCATCCTCGTCCGGGACGAACTACGGGTCGTCGTGGACGCCGTGCAACTCGCCCGTCGCACGCAACGCACCATTCGCGGCAACCTGGTGTGGGCCTTCGCCTACAACGTGGCGGCGATCCCTATCGCGGCTGCAGGTCTGTTGAACCCGCTCATCGCGGCGGCCGCGATGGCGATGAGTTCGATGCTGGTCATTTCCAATTCGCTGCGGCTGCGCAACTTCGCACCGCACCGATGAGCGCATTGCGTTGTGCGCGGCGCGCGCCAGCACTCACCACGAGGGAGGAGCTGAAGGGTGCAGGTCCGGATCGTCGGTCGCGAAGGTTCTGACCGGTCCGGGCGGCGTGCGCGGTCCTTCGAACCGCACCGTCACGCGTCCGGCGCCGCTGCCCCACACCCATCCCGCGCCGTGCACGCTGTGCCGGACGTCGTGCCCGGTCCGCCATTCTGCAGCGCCGCGCATTGCCGTGGCCACCGGCTGCTCCGCGGTGTGAACATCGGCTGCGCTGACCGGCTCCGCATCATCTCCCGTGCCGAAATCGAGCTGTTCCTGGGCGTGGGTCGTGAATCCGGAGACACCGACGCCGAGGAGGCGCAATCCGTCGGAGACGTCGACACCGTCCAGCAACCGTTGGGCTGTGGTGCTGATCACCGGCAACTCCCCCGTCGGGTGCGGCAATGTCGCCGAGCGCGTCGAGGTGGTGAAATCGTGCTGGCGCACCTTGATCGTCACGGTGCGGGCGAAGGCCCCACTGGCCCTCAACCGGTCGGTGATGCGTTCGGCCATTTTTGCCAGCTCTGCAGCCAACACCCGCGCGTCGGTCACATCGACCTGGAAAGTCTCCTCCGCCGAGACACTCTTCGCTTCCCGGTCGACATCGACCGTTCGGTCGTCCTGCGCCCGCGCAAGTCCGAAGATGCCGTGACCATGGGCAGCTCCGAAGATGCTGACCAGATCCGGTTCGCCCATCCGCTGCAGGTCGGCCACCGTCTCTACCCCGAAGGTCCGCAACCGCGCGGCGGTGGCGGGACCGATCCCGCCGATCGCCCGCACCGACAGTGGTTCCAGCACCCGCAACTCATCCCCCGGCGCGACCACCACCATCCCGTCGGGCTTGTCCAACTCCGACGCGATCTTCGCGAGCATCTTGGACGAGGCCACACCGGCGGAGGCGGTCAGTCCGCCGGTTGCGCCCGGTATGTCATCCAGCAACCGGCGGACCCGGCCTGTCACCGCGTCGAGCGTCAGCTCGATGCCGGCGCCGGCCAGGTCCACGTACGCCTCGTCGACCGAGACCTGCTGCACGATGGGTGACAACTCGTGCAGCAGCGCCATCACCGCCTCGCTGGAGCGGGTGTAGGCAGCGAAGCGCGGTGCGAGGAAGGCAGTGCCGGACGGGCACAACCGCCGGGCGACAGCGGTGGGCATGGCGGATCGCGCGCCGTAGGCACGCGCCTCGTAGGACGCCGTAGCGATGACACCTCGGTATCCTGTGCCGCCCACGCAGACCGGCCGACCCTGCAGCGACGGCTTGTCGCGCTGCTCGACGGCTGCGAAGAAGGCATCCAGGTCAAGATGCAGGATGCTGGCGGTCGTACGCACCACCCCATTGTCCGTCAGCCGGGGCTCATACGGTGCGGTGGATAAGGAGCGGCAGTACTGCGGCTGCGCCGGCCTCGCGCAGAGTCGCCGCGGCGACAGTGACGGCCCAGCCGGACCGGGAGGCATCGACGACGAGCAGCACGGTGCGCCCGTCGACGGCCGGCGGCGGGCCTGCGGCGAACGCTGTTCGCCATGCCGCCGCTTCGTCCGGTGATGTCAGGTCCTTGACGTCGGGGCACGGGACGCTCCAGTGCAGATACTCCATCCGGCCCACGGCGGCGAGCTCTGTTGCGAGTGAGGCGGTCAGCTCAGGATGCCCAGCCACCGGGGCACCCACGATGACGTCGGGACGGCGCGACCAGTCACCCTTCCAACCGGAAAGGACCGCGATGGCCGCGTCCCGCAACTCCGGCGGGGCAACAGCGTCGTGGCGTAGCGGTCCGGCGATCAGGTCGCCCCACTCCGCTGCGTCAGCATGCACCAGCACCCGGCCGACTGCTGCGCCGAGTGCCGGCGGGATCCGGCCCCGCGCTCCGAAGGCGCCACCCGGCCACATCTTCCGAGGCTCCAGCAGTTGCTGGTCCGCCCGCAGCACCACGGCGAGATCCCGCACGGTGCCCGGTTCCGCCTGCTCGACCCATCCCTGTGGCAGCCGCCCTGTACACACCGAACACCGTCCGCACGGTTGCGCCGCCGGGTCGTCCAGCGACTCCTGCAGCAGCGCCATCAGGCACTGCTCGCCGGCGATGTAGGAACGCATGATGTCGGCCTCCCGCCGACGACCGGCCAGGACGCCCTCGTAATGCGCTGCATCGAAGGTCCAGTCCTTGCCGGTGGCGCTCCACCCGTCGGTGCCACGACTGACCACTTCGTCGACGGCGAGCTGTTTCAACAACAGTTCGATCTTGCCGCGTCGAAGGCCCGTCTCCGCCTCCAAAGCGGGCACGGACCGAGGCGAGGAAGCCTCGCGCAACGCCGCAAGCAGCTGGCGGACGTCCGGCTCGCGCGGGATCGTCGCCGTCGCGAAATACTCCCAGACCGACTCGTCACCGGCCGATGGCAGCAATGCGACCGGGGCGTGCTCAATGGCGCGACCCGCACGACCCACCTGCTGGTAGTAGGACACCGGAGAAGGCGGCGCACCCACATGCACCACAAAACCGAGATCCGGCTTGTCGTAACCCATCCCGAGTGCAGAGGTCGCCACCAGCGCCTTGACCTGCCCTGCACGTAAGGCATCTTCCAGCCGCTCCCGCTCACCGGCCTCCAGCGCGCCGGTGTAGGCCGCGACGATGAGATCGTCTCGGTCGGCGTACCGCGTGCGCAGCGCCTGCGTGAGCCGCTCGGCGTCAGCGACCGTGAGGGTGTAGATGATGCCGGACCCGGGCAGCCGCGGCAGATGGTCCACCACCCACGCGTAGCGCTGCAGGGGTGCCATGCTGGGTAAGACGGCGAGCTCGAGGCTGGAGCGGGCCAGCGGTCCCCGTAGGACCGTGGTCCCGGCGCCGAACTGGGTCGCGAGGTCCTGCACCACGCGAGAGTTGGCCGTCGCCGTGGTCGCCAGCACGGGAAGGTCGGGATGAACCCGCTGCAGGATGTCGGCAACCCGCCGGTAGTCGGGTCGGAAGTCGTGTCCCCAGTCCGACACCGAGTGGGCTTCGTCGATGACGACCAGCCCGAGACGCCCGGCCAGTGACTGCATCACCCGGGCGCCGAAACCCGGGTTGGCCAACCGCTCCGGCGAGACCAGGATCAAGTCGAGCTCGTCGGCACCCAGCTGCTGCTCGATGGAGCTCCACTGCTCGATGTTGGAGCTGTTGATGGTCGCGGCCCGCAGACCCGCTCGCGATGCCGCAGCGACCTGGTCGCGCATCAACGACAGCAACGGCGACACCACCAGCGTCGGACCACGACCGACACGGCGGCTCCAGGCAGTGGCTATCCAGTACACCGCGGACTTGCCCCAGCCGGTGGCCTGCACGACCAGCACACGAGCGCCGGGCCGGGTCAGTGCGTCCAGCGCCTCCCCCTGACCCTCCCGCAGCTGCGCGTTCGGGCCGGCCAGCGCCGTCAGCACCTCGACTGCTACGTCACGGATATCTGGATCGAGCGCGGTGGCGGGTTCTGGGGTCACGGTTCGGATTGTGCCCCCGACCTCTGACAAGTGCTCAGGACCTGCCAGATTTCGCGGCTGCTCTGGCCCTTTTTCTGGCCAGTCGGTCGGCCCGTTCGCGTTCGTCCAGTTCCTTGGCGCGCTCCAGGGTCGGGGCGCTGCCACCCAGCCGGGCGGGCAGAAAAACGAGATCTTCGCCGGACATCGCCGGGTAGGACTCCTGCACTTCGCGCAACATCGTGTCCATCACCGACTTGACGCGTACCGATGTCTCTTCGACATTCGTGCCCCGTGGCACCTCGATCGGAGTGCCCACGCTGATGACGATCGGTACGTGACGCCGTTTACCGACAGCCTTCGGGTGGTCTTTGGTCCAGGTCCGCTGGGTGCCCCAGAGCACCATCGGAATAACCGGTACCCGGGCGGCCTGCGCCATCCGCGCCGCGCCGGATTTGAACTCTTTCAACTCGAACGACCGGGAAATGGTCGCTTCGGGGAACACCCCGATCAACTCACCGGCCCGCAGTGCTTTGACGGCTTCCCGGAACGCGGTCGCGCCCGCCTCCCGATCGACCGGGATGTGCTTCATACCGCGCATCAGAGGACCGCTCACCTTGTGATCGAAGACCTCTTTCTTGGCCATGAACCGGACCAGCCGGTGCACGTCGTGGGCAGGTATCCCTGCGTAGGCGAAGTCGAGGTATCCGATGTGGTTCAGCGTGATGACCGCGCCGCCCGTAGTGGGAATGTTGTCCGCGCCGATCCGGGTGATGTCGTTACCCTGCAGCCAGAACAGCGTCCGCGCTGCCGCGACGATCGGTCGGTAGACGGGTTCCATCCGGTCAGACTAACTGCGATCGGACAAGGCCCAGGCGCTTGCGGCGCTGACTGCTGCCGCTCCCAGCACGGCCGGCCACGCACCGACTTTCTTGGCGAGCGGATGCGAGGCGCCGAACGAGAGCACGTAGATGGCACCCAGGCCGGCAGCCGTCGCAGGGCCGGACCTGGTGACCCACGTGCGCGCTGCGTAACCTCCGGCCGCGGCGAGGAGGATGCCTCCGAGCGGGCGGATACCGGTCTCGCGGGCGGCGACGTAGCCGCCGACCAGGCCGGTGGCGACGATGGGGGCGGTCATGACGGTCGAGGCGTCTTTCAGTTGCATGGTGGGAGCCTAACGAGCATGTAGGGGATGGAATGAGCGGCTTCCCGAAGATGTTCGACAAACTATGAGTAGTAGTGACATCGCCCTGTCCGTGCTGGATCTGTCTCCGGTGAGTTCCGGTCGCACCGGCGCCGATGCGCTCCGCGAGACAGTTCGCCTCGCGCAGACCGCCGAACGCCTGGGATACGAGCGGTTCTGGGTTGCCGAGCACCACAACCTGCCGAGCGTCACGAGTAGCGCTCCGGTGGTGATGATCGCGACTGTCGCCGCTCAGACCGATCGGATCAGGGTGGGCGCCGGCGGGATCATGCTGCCCAACCACTCGCCGCTGCAGGTGGCTGAGCAGTTCCGGGTGCTGGAAGCATTGCATCCCGGGCGCATCGACCTCGGTATCGGGCGGGCGCCCGGTACCGATCAGCTCACGGCCTACGCCTTGCGTCGCAGCCGGGAGGCGTTGGCAGCAGATGACTTCCCGCAGCAGTATGCCGAGTTGCTGGCCTACGTCGACGGCTTCCCCGAAGGGCACCCGTTCGAGCCGATCAGTGCGCAGCCCGCCGACGTGCCGTTGCCACCGGTATGGATTCTGGGGTCCAGCATGTACGGCGCACAGGCTGCTGCTGCGTTCGGCACTGCGTTCGCCTTCGCGGGCCACTTCGGTGAGGCAGACCCCAGTGAGGCGATGTCCGCGTATCGCGACGGGTTCCAGCCCAGTGGCCGGCCGGGTGCGCTGACCCGACCGCATTCGATGCTCGCCGTAGGGGCGATCGTGGCCGACGACCAGACTGCCGCCGACGCTCACGGCCGCGCCGCCGCGCTGGCGTTGATCCGGTTACGCCAGAACCGGCCCGGCCCGTTCCCGTCTCCGAAGGAGGCTGCCGATCACCACTGGACGGTGGCGGAGGAGACCATGGCCGACCGGATGACCCGGTTCACCACCATCGGCACCGGCGATCAGGTCGCCGACGGTCTACGGGCCCGGGCCACCAGGTGTGGGGCGGACGAGTTGATGGTGACCACGAACGTTCATGACCCGGCGCAGCGTCAGCGCTCCTATGAACTGCTGATGAAGCACTTCCGATAGTCAGCTCCGAGCACCATCTGAAGGTGGTGAATGATCAGGCAGGCCGGCGGGTGGCCCACATCGCCACTGCAGCGGCAGCGGCGACATTCAACGAATCGACATCTCCTGACATCGGGATCTGCACCGTTGCGTCGCTGTACGCCAGCGTCCGCGCCGACAGACCGTCGCCCTCGGTACCGACGACCAGCACGAGTTTCTCGGGCAGCTGCGCAGCCAGCTCGTCGAGGTCGATCGAACCGTGCCCGAGGGCCAGCGCAGCCACGAACCAGCCCTGTCGACGTAGTTCGTCCAGTGCCGTCGGCCAGGGCTCGATCCGGGTCCACGGCACCTGGAACACTGTGCCCATCGATACCCGCACACTGCGCCGGTACAACGGGTCGGCGCACCGAGGGGTCACCAGTACCGCGTCGACTCCGAGGCCTGCCGCCGAGCGGAAGATCGCGCCGACGTTGGTGTGATCGACCACGTCTTCGATCACCAGGACGCGTCGGGCGTCAACGAGCAGGTCGCGATGGGCCACCGGGGCCGGTCGGTGCATCGCCGCGAGTGCACCGCGATGCAGGTTGAAGCCGATCATCGCCTCGATGACGTCGGTATCGGCGATATAGACGGGCACACCGCCCCGGCCCGCCTCTTCGATCAGGTCGGACAGGTCGGTCAACCAGCGGCGGCTCATCAGGAAGGATCGTGGCCGGTGACCCGCGGCGAGTGCGCGCCGGATGACCTTCTCACTCTCCGCCAGGTAGAGCCCCCCGTCCACCTCCAGCAGTTTGCGCAACGCGACATCCGTCAAGGAGAAGTAGTCGCGTACCCGAGGGTCGGACGGGTCATCGATGACGGTGACGTGCCCGGGTATCTCAGCGCTCATCGCAGCAGGTTGACGATGGCGACCACACCGATGACGACAATGAAGGCACGCAGCGCCATCGGAGGCAGCGAACGGCCCACCCGGGCACCGATCAGGCCACCGATCAACGAGCCCACCGCGATCAGTCCTGCCGCGGCCCAGTCGACGTCGTGCCACGCGATGATCAGGAACGTAATGGCTGCAACACCGTTGACGATGGTTCCCAGCACGTTCTTGACGCCGTTCAGTTGCTGCAGCGACTCGGTCATCAGCGCACTCAGGATGCCGATCAGGATGACACCCTGAGCAGCCCCGAAGTAGCCGCCGTAGACACCCGTTGCGTACACCCCGCCCAACAACGCGATACGTCGAGCTCCGGTGTCGGCACTGACGTGGGCAGGCGCGGATTGAAGCTTTCGACTCAGCCACGGTCCGAGAACGACCAGCAGCACACCGATCAGGATCAAGACCGGGACAACCGTTTTGAAAACGCCCGGCGGTAGCACGATCAGCAGAATGGCGCCGGTCAATCCTCCGAAGAACGACATCGGCGCAAGTCGACGTAACAGCGTCTTCAGGCCGCGTAGTTCCTTGCGGTAGCCGTAGGTCCCGGAGAGCCCACCCGCTACCAGACCGATCGTGTTGGAGACGTTCGCCGACACGCTCGGCACTCCAAAGGCGAGCAGGGTCGGAAAGGACACGAGAGTGCCGGAACCGACGACGGTGTTGATGGTGCCCGCAGCCATCCCGGCGAGCAGAATCAAGATGGCATGACTGAGGGGCACTGACGCACCCTATGAGAACAACCCGATAATGACCTAGGTAGGTGCCCTCAGGAGGTCGCGCGCGCCGACCACCGGTCGCCGTGGCGGTCCAGAGCCAGCTTCAGGCCGAAGGTGGCGGTGAGGTTCTCGGCGGTCAGCGTCGTCTCGATGGGTCCGGCGGCCACGACGGCGCCCTCCCGCAGCATCAGGACGTCGGTGAAACCGGGGGGGATCTCCTCGACGTGGTGGGTCACCAGCACCATCGCCGGAGCCTCGGTGTCCTGCGCGAGCGCTGACATGCGACCGATCAGGTCTTCCCTGCCGCCCAGATCCAGCCCGGCCGCCGGCTCGTCCAACAGGAGCAGCTCGGGGTCGGTCATCAACGCCCGGGCGATCTGCACGCGCTTGCGTTCGCCTTCGGACAACGTTCCGTAGCGACGGTCGACCAGATGACCCGCACCGAGCAGGCCCAGCAGTTCGGTGGCGCGACCGTGATCGAGTTCGTCGTAGGACTCGCGCCAGCGGCCGACGATCCCGTAGGAAGCTGTGACCACGACGTCGCGTACGACCTCAGCAGGCGGGATGCGGTCGGCGATCGAAGCCGACGCCAGTCCGATGCGCGGGCGTAACTCGAAGACGTCCACTGCTCCCAACACCTCTGACAGGACCCCGGCGACGCCGCTGCTCGGGTGCATGCGGCCGGCGGCAATCTGCAGCAGGGTCGTCTTTCCGGCGCCGTTGGGCCCGAGTACGACCCATCGCTCCCCTTCTTCGACCTCCCAGTTCACCCGGTCCAACAACTTCTTGCCCGAGCGGACCACGCTTACTTCAGCCAGGGCCAGCACATCGCTCATGGCTACCGACCCTAGGCGACCTACGATGTTCGGCGTGTCAACACTCCCGGCCTCCACGCGTCTGAGTCTCTGGGTGACCGCAGCATGGGCCGGTCACCTCGACCTCGAAGACGCCGTCGGTCGCTCGATGCCGGACATCGACCACGTAGGCGGCGACCTGGATCGGTTGGCCCTCTGGCAGGACCTCGGCGAGCGGGTACTGGGATGTGCCCTGCCTCGACCCGGTGATCTCACCGGCATGCCGCGAGGGGACTTCGCGTTCACCGGCGCTGCGGCAGAGGTCGGCGAGTGCGTCTACGTACCCGCCTTGGGCGGCGCGCTGGTGCCCACGATCGAGACCTACGGGCCGGACGGCGATACCGGCACCCGGGTCACCTGGGCGGCATTCGACTGCGAACCGACGCCCGTCCACCAGTTGGAGAGCCTGCAGGAATCTCAGATCGAACGTGATCTCGCTGACCTGGTGCGTGCGGCAACCCATGCGTTCGAGACGCTGGACGTCAGCCCGTGGGCCGGTTCGACAGCGCGAGCTCAGGTCGACTCCCGGGTGCGGGACCGGGAGTGGGGCCTGCCGCCGGGTCTACCTGGGCGGGCGCATCGCATCCTGGTGCTGGCCGGATCGATCGGTGCCGCGGTCGACATCGCCTTGGAGGAATCCCCTGCCGTCGGCGTCCATGACCTCGGTGAGCGGCACGCGTTGCTGCTGCGCCTGCGTGCCGGCGCCGATCGTGCACTCGCGCAGGCCACCACGTCGTGCGCGCTGGCGCTCGGCGGACTGCGCCCCGCCCGCTGACCCGGTGGCAACGGCTGCAGACTGCCTGCCGAGCCCAGCGGAAGGAGCGGTGGGTCGGCATCCCGGTGAGAGGCCACTATTCAGCATCCGTTCCTTCCGCCAGGCTCGTTTTCATGCCGGGACCCGTTCATCCGTAGGTCCCGCACGCGAACCAACTGCTCAGCGACCCACGTCGGGCGGTGCATCACCTGAGTCCAGGTGAACCGCAAGACCAACCACCCGTCAGCCGTCAAGGCCGTGTAGCGAGCACAGTCGTTGTCGAACCCACCTCTTGTGCCGTGTGTTTCGTAGCCCTCGGCCTCGATCACAATCCTCAACGCCGGATCAGCGAGATCGACGCGAGCCCACTGGGACGGCGTCTCGATACTGAACTGCGGGTGCACGCACAGCCCGTCAACCTCGAGCAATTCCGGTGATGTCACCGCGTTCGCCCGCAACGCCGAGTCGGCCACAGCGAGGGCATCGCCAAAGTCCAGGTC
The DNA here is from genome assembly GCA_039636865.1 of Dermatophilaceae bacterium Sec6.4. NCBI lineage: Bacteria > Bacillati > Actinomycetota > Actinomycetes > Micrococcales > Dermatophilaceae > Dermatophilaceae bacterium Sec6.4. Next base: position 2,372,207 of record CP144172.1, on the reverse strand, counting down.
GCGAGCGCAGTCGAGCACCGTGCGGATCGGCTCGGTCACGCCGTCGGCACATTGCTCAATCCCCACATGGCGAAAGAAGAAACGAGGTTGTGTTCCCTTGGTGCTGGGTCTGCGGGCATTCGGCCTGAGGGTGATGAAGGCGGACATCGGCTGATGCTTGAGTGACCAGCCGTGCAGGACTGCGGCACTGAGATGACTGAGCACTCCCCCGGTCTGGGCCCGAAGCGCAGCATGCTGATCGAGACCCGGCGAGACGTAGGTGGCGTACCCGATTCGCACGACCACTTCATCACGGCAGCCCGCCTCGATGCTGCGACGACCTACAGCGGCCTTCAGGTCCGCCCACCGTGCGACCCCGCCGCGCTCGATCATGGCTGCGCGAAGCCTGAGATGATCCGCCATCGCCACAGCGTGCCCGGTGGCACGGCTTCCTCATGGGGTTATGCACAGGTGTGCCCTACATCTGAGCGCACCGCACTACCGGGCCGCCCACTCCCGGTGTACCTGGTCGTATACAGCCTGGGTCTGCTCGGCGATGGCGTCCCAGCCGAACTCGCGGATAGCCCGCTCGCGGCCGGCCCGGCCGCGCGCCCGCGCCCGCTGCGGGTCCGAGACCGCGTCGGTCATCACCCGGGCGAGGTCCGCCACGAACAGATCAGGATCCTTCGGTGTACCGGTGCCGTCCTCGACCTGATCGATGGGCACCAGCCAGCCGGTCTCACCGTCAGCTACAACTTCGGGGATACCGCCGGTAGCGGTGCCCACAACAGCGGCTTCGCAGGCCATCGCCTCGAGGTTGACGATTCCGAGCGGTTCGTAGACGGACGGGCAGATGAATACCGTCGCGGCCGACAGGAGTGCGACAACCTCCTGACGTGGCAGCATCTCGTCGATCCACACGACACCGCCACGCGACTCCTGCAGGCCGGCCACCAGCGCCTGCACTTCCGCGAGAATCTCAGGGGTGTCGGGCGCACCAGCACAGAGCACCAGCTGGACGTCCGGCGGCAGCTGCGCGGCCGCGCGGAGCAGGTAGGGCAGACCCTTCTGCCGGGTGATCCGCCCGACGAACACGACCGACGGCCTGCTGGGGTCCATCCCGTGCCTGCGGGCGATTTCCAGAGCCTGCTCCGACTGGTCGCGCGCCCACAGTCGCGAGTCGATCCCGTTGTGCACGACGTGTACCCGCGCCGGGTCGAGGGCGGGGTAACTACGCAGGACGTCCGCCCGCATGCCATGCGAGACGGCGATGACGGCGGCAGCGTTCTCGTAGGCGGTGCGCTCGACATAGGACGATACGCGGTACCCACCGCCCAGCTGCTCGGCCTTCCACGGCCGCATCGGCTCCAGCGAGTGAGCGGTGATGACGTGCGGAATCCCGTGCAGCAACGATGCGAGGTGGCCGGCCATGTTCGCGTACCAGGTGTGGGAGTGCACGACGTCGGCTCCGACGCAGTCCGCGCTCATCGTGAGGTCGACCCCGAGTGTCTGCAGGGTGGCGTTCGCGTCGGCGAGCTCGGGAAGGTTCGGATAGCCGGTCGTGTCCGGTTCATCGACCGGGGCGCCGAACGCGCGCACCCTCGTCAGGATGCCTGAGGCCCGCAGGGACTTCACCAGCTCGGCGACGTGCACCCCCGCGCCTCCGTAGATGTTCGGCGGGTATTCCTTGGTCAGCAGATCGACGCGCATTCCCGGGACGCTAGTCCCTCTGAGTGGTTCACGCACGGCTCGGTGAGCAGACCTGCCGATCGGACCTCCATGGGCCTATGGTTTGGGCCATGGTTGCCACAGGTGGTCCTAAAGTTCTCGCGATCGTGTTGGCCGGCGGGGAGGGCAAGCGGCTGATGCCGCTGACTGCTGACCGGGCCAAGCCGGCAGTTCCCTTCGGTGGGATCTACCGCCTCATCGATTTCGCGCTGTCGAATCTCGCGAACAGCGGTTATCTCAAGATGGTCGTGCTGACCCAGTACAAGTCGCACAGCCTGGACCGTCACATCAGCAAGTCGTGGCGGATGTCGACCTTGCTCGGCAACTACGTCGCCCCCGTTCCCGCCCAACAGCGGATGGGCAAGCAGTGGTTTGCCGGATCGGCGGATGCGATCCACCAGAGCCTGAACCTGATCTACGACGAGAAGCCGGACTATGTCGTCGTGGTGGGCGCCGACCACGTCTACCGGATGGACTTTTCCCAGATGGTCGCCCAGCACATCGAGTCGGGCGCAAAGTGCTCGGTCGCTGCGATCCGCCAGCCGATCGAGCAGTCCGACCAGTTCGGCGTCATCGAGCTGGAGAAGGGCAGCGACCGCATTGCGGCATTCCTGGAGAAGCCGAGCGATCCCGAGCCGCTGCAGGACAGCCCGAAGGAGATCCTCGCGTCGATGGGCAACTACGTCTTCACCACCGATGCGCTCGTGGACGCCGTGATTCGCGATGGCGACCGCGAGGGGAGCAAGAACGACATGGGTGGTGACATCGTCCCTGACTTCGTCAGCCGCGGCGAGGCCTACGCCTATGACTTCAAGAACAATGTCATCCCCGGAGCCACGGACCGCGACCGCGGGTACTGGCGCGACGTCGGGACGATGGACTCCTACTTCGAAGCCCACATGGACATGGTCTCGATCCTGCCGATCTTCAACATCTACAACTACGAATGGCCGATCCTCACTGACTCCGGCAGCTATCCGCCGGCCAAGTTCGTCCATGGTTCGGCAGACCGGCAGGGCACTGCCGTCGACTCGATGGTGTCGCCGGGCTGCATTGTCAGCGGCTCCAGGGTCGAGCGCTCCGTCCTGTCACCCAACGTGCATGTGCACAGCTTCGGACGCATCGAGGACTCCGTGCTGTTGGACAACGTCAAGGTCGGACGCAACTGCACGATCCACCGCGCCATCATCGACAAGGACGTTGAGGTCCCTGACGGCGTCAGCATCGGGGTCGATCACGACGAGGACCGTAGGCGCGGCCTGACCGTCACTGACAGCGGGCTCGTGGTGGTCGGTAAGGGCACCGTCCTGCAGGCGTGAGCGAGCAGACCGCGCCCGACATCGCGACGACCGCACAGCCGGCTGCCAGCGCCCTGCGGTTCGTCCTGATCGGCCAGGACTCCCCCAGCTGCACAGCAGATCTGGTGGCGGTCGTGGCAAAGCTCGACGAGGACGTGATCGATCTTGCGCAGGGTGCGGTGCATGGATGGCTGACCCTGTCCGTCACCACCACATTGCGCTGCGGACAGGACCGACTGCAGTCCGCGGTCGAGGCTGTCGCCGATCGACACAGCCTCCAGGTGCACGTCGAGTCCCCTTCGGACGACGGGTTGTCGCAGCCGCACCGGGCCGGTCGGGTGTCGGTCGTCGTCATCGGTGCTCCGCTACACGCCACGGCTCTCGGTGCGATCACCTCGGCGATCACTGCGCACGGCGCGCGGATGGACCGGGTTCGTCGGTTGGTCAGCATGCCGGTCACCGGACTGGAGATCGATGTGTCCGGCGCCGACGTGACCGTCCTGGGACCGATGCTGGCCAAGCTGGCGGCAACCCATTCGGTGGACGTCGCCGTGGCACCGGGCGGGCTGGAGCGACGGGGTCGACGGCTGCTCGTGATGGACGTCGATTCGACCCTGATCCAGGACGAGGTGATCGAACTGCTCGCCCGGCACGCAGGCGTTGAGGCGCAGGTCCACGAGATCACCGAGCGGGCCATGGCCGGAGAGTTGGATTTTGCGCAGAGCCTGCACGAACGAGTGGCCACCCTCGCCGGGCTGCCCGAGTCGGTGCTGGACGATGTGCGCCGCGCGGTCCGCCTCACCCCAGGGGCAGCCACCCTCGTGCGCACGGTGCGGCGGCTCGGATTCACCGTGGCAGTCGTGTCCGGCGGGTTCATCGAGATCGTCGGCCCGCTGGCTGCCGAACTCGGTATTCATCACGCGCACGCCAATGCGTTGGAGATCCGGGACGGCCGGTTGACCGGTCGCGTCAGCGGAGCTGTGGTTGATCGCGCTGAGAAAGCCCGCGCATTACGCCGTTTCGCCGACCAGGAAGGGTTGCCACTGTCGCGCACTGTCGCGGTCGGTGACGGGGCGAATGACCTGGACATGCTGGCCATCGCGGGCCTGGGCATCGCCTTCAATGCGAAACCGTTGGTGCGCGCCGAAGCCCACGCGTCGGTCAGCGTGCCCTACCTCGACGCGGTTCTGTATCTGCTGGGTATCTCGCGCGAGGAGGTCGAGGACGCCGACTTGCTCGATGCGCCCGATTCTCTCGATCACGCCGACTCCTTAGACTCGCGCCATGGCTGAAAACCCCACGAAGTTCTCCGCTGCGCTCCGATACTTCGCGGGGGCCCCGATGAAGGTTCTTTCTCGAGGCCCTCTTGATGTCTGATGCACCCCCGCGCTCGTTGCTTATCATCGGAGGCGCGGAGGACAAGGTGGGTCGCGTCACCATCCTGCGACGGTTCGTCCGGCTTGCGGGAGGACGCAAGGCTCGGTTGGTCGTCATACCGACCGCTTCATCGGTGCCTGACGAGGTCGTCGAGGTGTACTCCACCGTGTTCGAGCGCCTCGGGTGTGCAGGCATCGTGTCGGTCGATCCCAAGGACCGTCGCGCCAGCGCGGACGAAGAGCTGGTTGCCCATGTCGATGAGGCGACCGGGATCTTCCTGTCCGGAGGTAACCAACTCAAACTCAGCCAGCTGATCGTCGGTACGCCACTCGGCGCAGCATTGGTACGCGCCTATGAGCGTGGCGCCGTGGTCGCGGGTACCTCTGCAGGTGCTTCGATCATGAGTCAGTTCATGATCTCGATGGGCGACGAAGGTGTCACCCCCCGCCAGCGGTCCAGCCAACTCACCGCCGGGCTGGGGCTGCTGCCGGGCGTCATCGTGGACCAGCACTTCGACCAGCGCGCGCGGTACGGAAGGCTGTTGTCCCTGGTGGCCGGCTCACCGAGCCTGCTCGGCATGGGCATCGACGAGGACACCGCAGCCGAGATCACCGACGGTCGGACGCTCCGCGTGGTTGGGTCAGGTGCGGTGTTCGTCATCGACGCCCGTAACGCCGTGACCGACGCTCATGAGGCCCGTCGTGATGCTCCCCTGCTGGTTACCGGCGCCGTGGTGCATACCTTGCCCTTCGGTGCCACCTTCGACCTCCCGAGTGCAACGCTCACCGAATTCGTGGAGAAACACGCCGATCTCTCGGTCTCATCCAGTCGCGATCGGCACGACACGGCGACTGCTGCCGCGGCACTAAGGCACTGACCATGCGAAGGCACTGACCATGCTGAGGCACTAACCCCACTCGCCCCTGACGCCACCCACCCCAACGACCAGGAGGTTCAGCCGTGTCCACTGAGCGCGCCACACCCACCGAACCCGCCGCCCCCGAGCTGAGGACGGTGTCCGCGCGCGTCTACCGCGGACCCAACATCTGGTCCTACGACAAGGCTGTTCACCTGGTTGTCGATCTCGGAGTGCTCGAGCAGTACCCCACGGACCTGCTCCCCGGTTTCACCGACGGCCTGTTGCACTTCCTGCCCGGTCTGGAGGGGCACACCTGTTCGCGTGGACATCACGGCGGCTTCATCGAGCGGCTGCGTGAGGGCACCTGGGTGGGCCACGTCGCCGAGCACGTTGCACTGCAGTTGCAGCAGCAGGCCGGTCACGATCTACGACGCGGTAAGACCCGAGCGGACCGGTCAGTACCCGGTCGTTACAACGTCATCTTCGGGTATCTGGACGAGCGTGTCGCGCTGGCGGCCGGGCAGCTCGCGATCAGGCTTGTCAATCACCTCGTCCAGGCGGAGCCGGACTTCGATTTTCCGGCCGAGTTGGAGGCTTTCCTGGTTGCCTCGGGCCGGACGGCGTTCGGACCCTCGACCAATGCGATCATCGAAGAGGCCGTCAGCAGGGACATTCCGTGGACCCGCCTCAATCAGGCGTCACTGGTTCAGCTGGGTCAAGGCGTGCACGCTCAGCGCATCAGGGCGACGATGACCTCGCGCACCTCGGCTCTGGCGGTGGACATCGCCGGTGACAAGAGTCTGACCAACGCGTTGCTCGGCTCGGCCGGTCTACCGGTCCCCAGATCGCAGACGGTACGCACCGCTGACGGCGCCGCGCAGGCTGCGACCGAGATCGGATTCCCGGTCGTCGTCAAGCCGTTGGACGGTAACCACGGACGCGGGGTGGTGCTCAATCTACGGTCCGAGGACGAGGTACGCGCAGCCTTCCCGATCGCCGAGGAACAGACGCGACGCGGCATTGTGCAGGTCGAGTCGCACATCACCGGCAAGGACTACCGGTGCCTGATCATCGGTGGTCGGATGGCGGCGATCGCCGAGCGGGTCCCAGCCCATGTCATTGGTGACGGTGAGCACACAGTGCGCGAACTGGTGGAGATCACCAACGCCGACCCGCGGCGCGGAGTAGGCCATGAGAACGTCCTGACCCGGATCAAGATGGATGACGGCGCGCTGGAGCTGGTCCGCTCGCAGGGGCAGGAGTGGGAGAGCGTGCCAGCAGCCGATCAGCTCGTGAAGCTGGCCCTGACCGGCAATATGTCGACGGGTGGGATCTCCGTGGACCGGACCTTCGATGCCCACCCGGACAACATCGAGATCGCCGAGGAAGCTGCGCAGCTGATCGGCCTGGACGTCGCGGGCATCGACTTCATCTGCCCCGACATCACCGCGCCGGTGCGCGAGACGGGCGGCGCCATCTGCGAAGTCAACGCGGCGCCCGGTTTCCGGATGCACACCCACCCGACCGTCGGCGAACCTCAGTTCATCGCCAAACCGGTGGTCGACCTGCTCTTTCCACCGGGCGCGCCGTCGCGGGTGCCCATCGTCGCCGTCACCGGCACCAACGGCAAGACCACCACGTCCCGGATGCTCGCCCACATCATGAAGGGCCTGGGGCGCAAGGTCGGGATGACGTCCACCGACGGCATCGTCATCGACGAGCGTCTGGTGATCCGGGCAGATGCGTCCGGGCCGAGGTCCGCCCGGATGGTGCTGCAGAACCCGCGGGTCGATTTCGCGGTGCTGGAAGTGGCCCGCGGTGGCATCCTGCGCGAAGGTCTGGGTTATGACCGCAACGACATCGCGGTCGTCACCAACATCGCTGCCGACCACCTCGGCCTTCGCGGCGTCGACACCCTGGAGCAGCTTGCAGCGGTCAAGGCCGTCATCGTCGAGGCCGTTCCCCGCAACGGGTTCGCGGTACTCAACGCCGACGACCCGCATGTACGCGCGATGCGTCGCAAATGCTCCGGCACCGTCGTGTGGTTCTCGATGCAGGCTCCGGACAGCCAGATCGGGCAATTCGTCGAGGAGCAGTGCCGGCGCGGCGCCCGCGCTGTGCTGTTGGAGCAGAGCGAACGCGGCGAGATGATCGTGCTGCGTCAGGGGCGGCGCCGGATGCCGCTGGCCTGGACCCACCTGCTGCCCTCCACCTTCGGGGGCACTGCCCGGATGAACGTCGCCAATGCGCTCGCAGCCGCCGGCGCCGCCTTCGCCGCCGGTGCTCCGCTGCACGACATCCGCCAGGGTTTGCGGACCTACACCACGTCCTACTATCTGTCCCCCGGACGGTTGAACCGGCTGGAGGTCAACAGCGCCGAGGTGTTCGTCGACTACTGCCACAACCCGCCCGGGATGGAGAAACTGGGCGAATTCGTCGACGGGTACGTCGAGCAACGGCAGAAGGCGCTGGATCACCGCATCTCCCGCATCGGGATGATCGGTGCAGCCGGTGACCGACGCAACGAGGACATCGAGGCATTGGGCGAGATCGCTGCTCAGCACTTCGACGTCATGGTGGTGCGTGAGGATGAGAACCTCCGACGGCGGGCTCCGGGTGAAGCAGCCGAACTGGTGGTCCGCGGCGCACGACGGGCCATGGACCAGGGTGCTCGCTGTCGACAGGTCACCACCGTCACGAACGAATCGCAGGCGGTGCGTCACGCGGTGCTGTTGGCCAACGCCGGCGACCTGGTGATGCTCTGCGTCGACCAGCATGCCGCAGTGCTCGCAGAACTGGAAGACTTCACCCACCAGGCCAACCCCGGTTCCCGTACGGATGAGTCGCAGCCCGGGGATCCGGATCTGGACCCGCAGCAGTTGGCCGACGATGCGCAGAGCACCTACGCCGAACAGGAAGCCGAGCGTCGCGAGGCCATCGAACCGCAGGCACCCTGACCCCTGCTTCCATCGAGAGGTGGAGATGCCGTCGAAGGGTGGAAATGTACCTGCACCCCTCGGCGGTTTTCCTACCTTTCGATGGCGGCGGTGAAGCGCCTGAGCGCGCCCGCGTACCGGTGCACGTCCGGATCCGCTGCGGACTCGATCAGCAACGCCAGCGCCTCGCGCAGAGCGTCTGCGTCGCGGCCCATGTCATGCAGGGTAAAGGCCCGAAACGCCACGACCGCAGGAGAATCGGGCCAGTCCGCGAGCAACTCGTCGAACACGGCGAGCGATTCCTCGAATCGTCTCAGATGCCGCAGCGTGGAACCCTTCTGAATCATCGCCCGGTGCCGGAAGGGTTCGCGTAGCCGCCCGTCGAGCGCTTCGTCGTAGCGGGTGAGCGCCGCCAACTCCTCACCTGCGGTGTCGTAGGCGCCGGCCAGTTCGTAGATCACCCGGGCGTCGTGCGGATACTGCCGTCTCAGTGCCTCGGCGTCCGCGATCCGACGATTGTCATCACTCAGCTCCCAGAGCGCGTCGATGCGGTCCTGCGCCTCGTGTTGTCCGATCGCCACTGCTGCCTTACGCCGGATCGCTGCAGCATCGTCGATCCGCCCGCCGTGCTCGAGCAACCACCGATGCAGTTGGGCTCGGTCCGCGTGCACCATCTCGGCCAGTACGTCACCGTCGCGGGCGTCCTCGAGCAGGGCGCGTAGGCCATCCAATTCGGTCTCTGAGGAACTGAGCGCACTCACCCCGACGCGCCCCAGACCCTCCCGGAACCGTTCCTCCAAATCCTGCATGGTGCGTCCGCGCAGGTAGTGCTCTTTGTGTTGGATGTGTACGCGATCAGCGGCCAGCCCCGCCATCTCGCCGAGATTGACCAGTATCTCGTCGGTGCGGTCACCCCCGGTACCCAGGCCCAGCAGCACGCGGGAACCTGGCGGTGTCAATCCCCGCGCCACCCTCAGCAGTGCCTCCAGACCGGCCTCGTTGTGAGCCATGTCGATAATGACGCTGGCTTCGCCCACCGCGAGAGGCACCGTGTAGATGTTCATCCGGCCCGCGTTGTGTTCCACATCGGGCCGGAAGGTGCGTAGTCCCTGCACAACGGCTTCCACCGGCAGACCGATGGCCAGCGCGGCCGCCGCCGCAGCGAGAGCATTGGCGATGTTGTGTTCGGACAGCCCGCTCAGCGTCACCGGCACATCGAGCACGGGTAGCAGGCACTGCGGCGAGTCACCGGACGTCAAGACGGTGAGATAGCCGTCCAGCACGGTGATTCCGCGACCGCCTGCACCCAGCGCCTCCCGCAGTGCCGGGGCATCCGGTGACAGCGCGAAACACCACGGCCGGCCACTGGCGGTGGAGTGCATCGCCCACACCCGGGGATCCTCACCGTTCAGCACGACCCAGCCGTTCGGCCTGGTGACACGGGTGATGATCGCCTTGACCTCAGCGAGTTGATCCAGGGTGTCGATGCCGTTGGAGCCGAGGTGGTCCGCGCTGACGTTGGTCACCACGCTGACGTCGTTGTAGGCCGTACCCAGGCCCTTGAGCAACATCCCGCCGCGTGCTGTCTCCAGGACCGCGACCTGAACGCTCTTGTCACTCAGCACCGTGCGCGCGCCCGCAGGGCCGGAGTAGTCCCCGCCCTCCATCAGCTCACCGTCGATCAGGACCCCGTCCGTCGAGCTCCACCCCGTGCGACGCCCGGCGGTCATCGCGAGATGCGCCAACAACCGGGTCGTCGTGGTTTTGCCGTTGGTGCCGGTCACGCAGATCGTAGGAATTTTCGGGCGCAGCGGTCGCAGTGGTTCACCGGTCGCAGCCGAGCGCACGACACCGGCCGCGTGCGCGACTGCCTGTTCGACGTCCTCGCCGTCCAGCAGCCGGGTCAGCAGCGGGCCGAAGACGTCGCCCAGCGCTTCTGCCCGACCGCGGTTCCGCACTACTACAGCGACCACCGCGTGCGAGAGTTCACCACCGGGCCGGGCCCGGACACCGAGCCGGGCAGTTCCCACACCGGCTCCGACCGCACGCACGCACCTCTCGAGCAACCGCAGCACAAAACGCTGCCGCGTCTCGGTATCGGCAAGGCCGGGATCGCCGCGCCGAACTCCGAGACGGACCGCGAGCGCCGCAAGCACCTCGTGCTCAGCCCCGAGATAACCCGGCACCTCAAGGGTGAGCATGACCGCGGGTTTGGTGAAGTACAGATTGGGCCCCTGCAGCACCCGGATGTGAGTGACCGAAGCGTCGGGTCGAGTTGTCACGGTGGGCACGTGCGAAAGCCTAAAGCCCTACTGCCCCATCGCGTGTACGCCACCGTCGACGTGCACGATCTCGCCTGTGGTTGCGGGGAACCAGTCCGACATCAGGGCCACGCAGGCCCGCGCCGCCGGCTCCGCGTCACGGACATCCCAGCCCAGCGGTGCCCGCTTACCCCAGGTGTTCTCGAAGGTCTCGAAGCCGGGGATCGACTTTGCGGCGGTGGTACGGATCGGCCCGGCTGCCACCAGGTTGCAGCGCACTCCCCTGGGGCCGAGGTCGCGCGCGAGGTAACGGTTGGTGGATTCGAACGCGGCCTTCGCGACCCCCATCCAGTCGTAGACCGGCCAGGCGAACTGTGCGTCGAAGGTCAAACCGACCAGTGCCGACCGTTCGCGCATCAGCGGCAACGCGGCGACCGCGAGGGATTTGAGCGAGTACGCCGACGCGTGCAGCGCGACGCTGGCATCCTCCCAGGTGCCGCCCATGAAATCGAACGCGCCCGGTGGCGCGAATCCGATCGAGTGCAGCACCCCGTCAAGCCCGTCCACATGCTCGCTGAGCCGGTCGGAAAGGCTGGCCAGGTCATCGGCGTTGGTGACATCCAGTTCCACGATCTGCGGTGTTGTGGGCAGTCGCCGGGAGATGGTTCGGGTGATCTTCATGGTCCGTCCGAAGGAGGTCAGGACCACCTCTGCACCTTCCTGTTGTGCCAGGCGGGCCACGTGGAATGCGATGGATGAATCCATCAGCACTCCGGTAACCAGCAGTGTCTTACCTTCGAGTAATCCCATGGCGTCCTCTCGATGTTTCGCGGATGGGGCGGTTGTTCCGATCGGCCTGTTGTTCGGATCCCCTGCTGGAGCTCAGTGACCCATTCCGAGGCCACCATCGACCGGGATGACCGCGCCGCTGATGTACGCCGCCTCATCACTCGCGACGAAGCGCACCACCTGTGCAATTTCCTGCGCCTGGGCGAACCGGCCGGCTGGAATGACCCCGAGGTATTCCGCCTGTTGCTTCTGCGGCAGTGCGCGCGTCATGTCGGTCTCGACGAAACCGGGCGCTACGACGTTCGCGGTGATGCCCCGTTTACCCAGCTCCCGGGTGATGGAGCGGGCGAGGCCGACCAGACCGGCCTTCGACGCGGCGTAGTTGGCCTGCCCCGGCGCGCCGTACAGCCCGACCACGCTGGATACGAAAATGATGCGGCCCCGCCGAAGCTTGAGCATTCCTTTGCTTGCGCGCCGCGCGCAACGGAACGCACCCGTCAGGTTGGTATCGAGGACCTGTTGAAAGTCCTCGTCACTCATCCTCATCAGCAGCGTGTCGCGGGTGATGCCCGCGTTCGCCACGACAACTTCGATCGGTCCTCCGAGCAGTTCTTCGGCCTGGGTGAACGCGGCGTCGACCTGTTCGGAACTTGTCACGTCGCAGGCCACTGCATGTGCACCCTCGGGTGCCTCTCCGTTACGGGAGGTCACCACGACGTGATCACCGGCTTGCAGGAACGCCACAGCAATGGCAGCTCCGATGCCGCGGTTGCCACCGGTCACCAGGACGTTGCGGGGTTGGCTCATGGATCTCCCTCATAGATTCGAGAAGCGACGCTATCGGACTACCGCCCGGTAGCGGGCGGTAGTCCGCTGCGGTCGTCCAGCCGATGATCTGCCGGCTACCCGATCGCTCGCAGGGACGGTGCCTACAGGCTTCTCAGGGGCGGCACATACACTATTCACATGGCTTACCGCAAGGAACTACCTCCCGTTGGATCTGCCACCAACCTGCCAGCTTCGGCCAAGGGCGACCAGAGTGACCGGATGCGTAAGTACCTGATATCGATGACTTTCCGTACGGTCTGCTTTGTTCTCGCGGTCGTCTTCACCGGACCACTGCGGTGGATTTTCATCGTGCTCGCCGTGATCCTGCCGTATATCGCAGTGGTCATTGCGAACGCGTCGAACAGCAAGCGGATCGATGTCCTCGGAGTCGTGCGACCCGAAGACCAGATCAAGATTCTGCAGCCGGGCCACCCCACGCCGTAGTGGGATTCCTAGAAAATCTGGGCGATCGTCCGGACGAAAGTCCCGAACGGATCTGCAGCGCGAAGTCCTGTCGCGCGCAGGCTCAATGGGCGGTGCGGTGGAACAATCCAGCCCTGCACACTCCCGAGCGGCGCAAGATCTGGTTGGCCTGCGGTGAACATCGAGAATCGCTCAGCTCATTTCTCACGCTCCGCGGCTTTCTCAAGGATGTCATCCCGGTCGACGACCTCTGAGTCGAGCGCATCTAATCTGAGTCGAGCGCGTCGGACCGCCGGTCAGCCGCCGATGGACGACATCGGTCGATCCGGCTGTACGAAGCCGGGCCCGTCGATTCCGTGACCTGCAGCCTTCGCCCACATCGTTGAACTGATGATGCTCGTCAACTCCTCATCGGTGGCTCCAGCCCTCATCGGCCCGCGTAGATCACCTTCGCTGCGGGCGAACAGACAGTTACGGACCTGCCCGTCGGCAGTCAGCCGAACCCGGTCGCACGCTCCGCAGAACGGCGCACTCACACTGGCGATCAAGCCGACCGTGGCGGGTCCGCCGTCGACCAGGAACTCCTCTGCCGGCGCGCTGCCCCTGGCGTCTGCGGGTAATGCAGTCAGCGTGAAGCGTTCCTCGATCGCGGTATGCAGCTGTGCGCCGGTCATCATCGTGGAGCGGTCCCAGACATGACCTGCGTCCAACGGCATCTGCTCGATGAAGCGCAACTGGTACCCGCGGTCCAGGCACCAGGCGAGCAGATCTGCGGGACTCTCGGCGTCGCTGTGCATAGCCACCGCGTTGACCTTCACCGGTGCCAGGCCCGCATCGGCGGCCGCCTTCAGCCCGCGCTCGACGTCATGGAAGCGGTCTCGGCGTGTCAACTCTTTGAAGCGTTCCGGCGATGCGGAATCCAGCGAGACATTGACGCGATTCAGGCCCGCATCGGCCAGTGGTTGCGCGAGTCGGTCAAGGCCGATCCCGTTGGTGGTCATAGCCATCCGCGGCGCATTCGGCAGTTGCCCGACCCGGCGCACGACGTCGACCAGTGAGCGTCGCAGCATTGGCTCGCCGCCGGTGAAGCGCACCTGGCGCACTCCCAGGCCGACGAAGATCCCCACCAGCCGCACCAATTCGTCGTCCGTCAGCATCTCCGGCTTGGCCATCCAGTCCAGCCCTTCGGCCGGCATGCAGTAGGTACAGCGCAGGTTGCAGCGATCGGTGACAGAGACTCGCAGATCGGCCGCGACCCGGCCGAAGCGGTCACCGAGAGCCGGAAGGTCCGAAGCAGGTGTGCGGGTCATACTGCCCAGAGTACGGCGGGTAGCGTTCAGGGTGTGATTCGCTTGCTACTGACCAGGCGCTGGCTGGCCTGGATCCTGGTGGCACTCGTGTGGGGCATCGGGTGTTTCTTCCTCGGTCGTTGGCAGTGGCACCGTTGGGAATCCAAACACAACTCCCAGCAGGAGGTATCGCAGAATTACAACGCGACACCGCGCGCGCTGTCTTCTGTCGTGCCAGGACGCGCTGCTCCGCTGCCGAAGCTGGCGCAGTGGACTCAGGTCCGGATGACCGGGCACTACCTGCCCGACGCGACGGTCCTGGTCCGCAACCGGCCCGATGCCGGCTACTTCGGCTGGGAGGTGCTGGTGCCCTTCATCCCGGACGATGGGTCGGGGGCGATCTTGGTCGATCGTGGGTGGGTGGCCAACGGGATCAGTGCATCGATCTCGGCGCCCGTGCCGCGGGCTCCTGCCGGTACCACCACCGTGACCGGTTGGTTGCGCCCGACCGAACCCAGCCGACACAAGGCCCGGGTCTCCGGCTCGGTGGACTCGATCAACAGCACCGATGTCACCGCGTTGACCCGGGTAGCCACATACGAGAACACCTACGTGGAGATGCGTAGCGAGCGGACCGCGGCCGGCGCCGTCCCAGCACGACCGGCGCCGCTGGACAAGCCTCATCCCGGTACGAACGCCGGAATCAACCTCAGCTACGCGATCCAGTGGTGGGCCGGGATGGTCGGCGGGATGATGTTCGTCCTGTTCCGGGCGCGCCAGGAACATCGCGATGTGCTGCTGGAGTCGGGTGAACTCTCACCGGAGGACAGGCGTCGGCTCACTAAGCCCAAAAAGGTCCGCATCTGGGACGAGGAAGACGCCTGAGCAGGCTCACTCAGGCAGGACTTGCCGCTTCGGCGAACTGTGTCCGGTACAGCTCGGCGTAGAGACCGTGGGCTGCGAGCAGTTCCGAGTGGCGGCCCTGCTCCACGATGCGACCGGCCTCCACCACCAGAATCTGATCTGCGGCACGCACCGTGGACAGGCGGTGCGCGATGACGATCGAGGTCCGGCCCTGCAGGGCGGTGTCCAGGGCGCGCTGGACGGCTGCCTCGGATTCACTGTCCAGGTGGGCCGTCGCCTCGTCCAGCACGACCACCGAGGGCGCTTTCAGCAGCAGTCGGGCGATCGCCAGCCGCTGCTTCTCCCCGCCGGACAGTCGGTGGCCGCGGTCCCCCACCAGAGTGTCCAGACCGTAGGGCAACCGGTCGACCAGATCTGAGATGTTCGCGGCCCGCAGCGCGTCGTGTAGTTCTTCGTCCGTGGCGTCCGGACGCGCATACCGCAGATTTGCCCCGATGGTGTCGTGGAACATGTGTGCGTCCTGGGTGACCATGCCGACCCGGTCCCGCAGCGATTCGGTGGCGACCTGGGTCAGGTTGTGCCCGCCGATCAGCACCTCCCCGCTCGTCGGGTCGTACAGTCGGCCGACCAGGGCGCTGATCGTGGTCTTGCCCGCGCCCGAGGGCCCGACGATCGCGACCATCTCGCCAGGACGAGCGGTGAACGAGATTCCGTCGAGTACCGCAGCACTGGCGCCGTCGTCACCGGACGTCACCGTCTGCAGGGAGGACAGCGATACGGCTGCCGCGTCAGGGTAGGCGAACCCGACATCCTCGAACCGAACGTCCAACGGTCCGTCCGAAAGTGTGACCGGCTTGTCCGCCTCACGCACCATCGGGTGCAGGTCAAGGATCTCGAAGACCCGCTCGAAGGACACCAGCGCCGCCATGACGTCCACCCGCACGTTGGACAGTTGCGTCAGCGGCAGGTAGAGCCGGGTGAGCAGCGCCGCGAGCGCGAGCAGCGTTCCCACCGTGAGCGCGCCGCGCACGGCCATCACTCCCCCGATGCCGTAGACCATGGCAGTTGCCAGCGACGCCAGCAGCGTCAGGCCGACGAGGAAGACGCTGCGTTGCAGCGCGAGGGCGATGCCGTAGTCACGCACCTTGGCGGCGCGTTCGGCGTACTCGCGGTGCTCGGTGTCCGGGCGACCGAACAACTTGACCAGCAGGGCGCCCGCGACATTGAACCGTTCGGTCATCCGTGCGCCGAGGTCGGCGTTCTCGATCATCTGATTACGGGTCAGGCCCGCCACCCGGCGCCCGACGATGCGGGTGGGTATCAGGAAGAACGGCACCAGGACCAGCGCGGCCAGGGTGAGCTGCCAGGACAGCACCCCCATCGCGATGATGATGACAACCAGACTGACGGCGTTCGAGACGACGTTGGACATCACCGAGGTGAACGCGGTCTGCGCGCCGATCACGTCGGAGTTCAGTCTGGTGACCAGTGCCCCGGTCTGAGCACGGGTGAAGAAAGCGATGGGCTGGCGCAGGACGTGACTGAAGACTTCCCGGCGCAGGTCATAGATCAGGCCCTCCCCGATCGTGGAGGACAACCACCGAGACATGACGCCCAGCGCTGCGTCGAAGACCGAGACGATCGCAGCAGCCACTGCCAGCCAGACGACCAGGGCGGTGTCCTTCTGCAGCACTCCGTTGTCGACGATCTCGCGCAGGATGAGCGGAGTGGCGATCACCGTCAGTGCATCGATGACGACGATCACCATGAACGCGGTCAGCGGCCGACGGAACGGGATCGCGTAGCGCAGCACGCGTTTGGTCGTGCCCGGTTTGAGCGGTGCGTTCTTGATCGACGAATCCTGGGTCAGCGACCTCATCGTCATCCAGTTGCCCTGCATCGCCACGTCTGAGTTACCTTCGCTCGCTCCAACTACTTACGGCTGATCAACGCGTGGTCACCCCGATGTATGCCGACACCGGTGGCGGGGCTAGGCCAGGGTGACCAGGTCCAGGTAGTCCGGACCCCAGTGGTCCTCCACACCGTCGGGCAGCAGCAGGACGCGTTCGGGTTCGAGTGCGGACACCGCGCCCTCGTCGTGGGACACCAGCACGACAGCGCCTTCGTACCCCTTCAACGCACCGAGAATCTCCTCACGCGAGGCAGGATCGAGGTTGTTGGTGGGCTCATCCAGCAGCAGCACATTCGCCGAGGAGACGACCAGCAGCGCCAGCGACAACCTCGTCTTCTCCCCACCGGACAGCACCTTGGTCGGTTTGAGCACGTCCTCGCCGGAGAACAGGAAGGAGCCGAGTACCTTGCGGGTCTCGGTCTCACCGAGGTCCGGGGCTGCGGACTTCATGTTCTCCAGCACCGAGCGTTCCATGTCCAGGTTCTCGTGCTCCTGAGCGTAGTAGCCCAGTTTCAGCCCGTGCCCCGGCTGCACTTCACCGGTGTCCGGATCATCGACCCCGGCCAGAATTCGCAGCAGGGTGGTCTTGCCGGCCCCGTTCAGGCCGAGCACGACGACGCGCGATCCGCGGTCGATTGCCAGGTCGACACCGGTAAAGATCTCCAGCGACCCGTAGGAGCGGGACAGCCCTTCGGCCATCAGCGGGGTCCGCCCGCACGGCGACGGTTTGGGGAAGCGCAGCTTGGCGACCCGGTCCTGTTGGCGTTCGGTCTCCAGCCCCGCAAGTAGTCGTTCGGCCCGCTTGGCCATGTTCTGCGCAGCAGTGGCCTTGGTGGCTTTGGCGCGCATTTTGTCAGCCTGCGCGAAGAGGGTGGAGGCCTTCTTCTCGGCATTCTGCCGCTCGCGTCGACGACGTCGCTCGTCGGTCTCGCGCTGCTGCAGATAGGTCTTCCAACCCATGTTGTACTGATCGAGCTCGGCGCGGTTGGCGTCCAGGTGGAACACCCGCGTCACGACGGTGTCGAGCATCTGGACGTCGTGACTGATGATGATCAGCCCACCCTTGTAGGAACGCAGGTAGTCGCGCAACCAGACGATCGAATCAGCGTCAAGGTGGTTGGTCGGTTCGTCCAAGAGGAGCGTCTCGGCGCCGGAGAACAGGATGCGGGACAGTTCCACGCGTCGGCGTTGACCACCGGAGAGGGTCTGCAGGGGCTGATCGAGCAGTCGCTCCGTCAACGCCAGTGCCGAGGCGATGGAGGCCGCTTCGGATTCGGCCGCATACCCGCCCTGGGCCTGGAATTCGTGGTCCAAGCGGGTGTAGCGACGCATTGCCTTCTCGCTCAGCGCCTCATCATCCGATCCCATGTCCATCTCGGCCTTGCGCAGGTCGCGGACGATGACATCCAGTCCGCGTGCCGACAGAATTCTGTCCCGCGCCAGAACCGACAGATCCCCGGTGCGCGGGTCCTGGGGTAGGTACCCGACTT
Source organism: Dermatophilaceae bacterium Sec6.4 (assembly GCA_039636865.1). Lineage (NCBI taxonomy): Bacteria > Bacillati > Actinomycetota > Actinomycetes > Micrococcales > Dermatophilaceae > Dermatophilaceae bacterium Sec6.4. Next base: position 2,354,174 of record CP144172.1, on the reverse strand, counting down.
CACCGGAGCGGGTGACCTGCCCCGCTTCGGGTGCGGCCTGGCCGGCCAGCACCTTTGTCAAAGTGGTCTTTCCGGCACCGTTGCGACCGACCAGCCCCACCCGATCCCCCGGTGCTACCCGGAATGTCGTGTGCTCCAGAAGGGTCCGGGCGCCAGCGCGAATCTCGACGTCATGCGCGGTGAGCACCTGCGAACTCCTCAACGTTGTGGTGAATGGCCGCGCCGGTCGTTACGAGGACCGCGGGCGACCCGATCATCGAAGGCGATGGATCGGGCATGAGCTTCCAGGTTACCGGCGTCGTCGACCGGCGCGTACCACTATGACGTGTGGCGTCGCACTCACTGCGCACCACAACGCAGTGCGCGGCAGCTTCCGCCGGACGGCTACCGTCTCCCCATGCTGAGCGACGCGCAGGACTCGGCCACCCACGTCTCGGCGTCGTTCACCTGGTGGGGCCATTCGACCGTGGGGATCGAGCTGGACGGTGTCCGTATCCTGACCGACCCCGTGCTGGGACGTTGGATCGGCCCGTTGCGGCGCAGCGGTCCGCTGCCGTCAGTCGCCGCGATCTCGGATCTGCACGCGGTCCTCATCTCCCACGGGCATCACGACCATTTGGACCTGCGGTCGCTACGCCGGATCGACCGCGACACCACGATCGTGCTTCCCACCGGTCGCGGGTCCTTGCTACGGGCCGAGGGTTTTCGCAACGTCGTGGAGCTCGCGGTCGGTGACAGCACGACCATCGGCGAGGTGCACTGTTGCGCCGTCCCCGCCCAGCACACCGGGGCCCGGTGGCGTGCCGGGCGGGAGTCGCACGCGCAGGGCTACCTCATCTCCGGTTCGCAGTCCGTGTGGTTCGCGGGCGACACCGGAATGGTCGATGCACTCCTCGAGCTGCGCGGCAAGGTCGATATCGGTCTCGTACCGATCGGCGGATGGGGTTTCACACTCGGCCCCGACCACCTCGACGCAGCCCAGGCAGCGCAGCTGTGCGCCCAGCTGGAGTTGACCCAGGTGCTGCCGATCCACTGGGGGACGTTCGCGATCCCCGGCAGCCGGATGTTCCGCGCTGCGTGGCGCCGGCAGGATCCTGGCCTGTTCGCGACGCTGGTTCAGCCGCCCGTCCACGTACTTGCCGTGACGGCCGGTCAGCGGGTCGATGTGCCGGCCCTCCCGACGGATGGTGCACCGTGAGCTGGGTCTTCCTGTGTGTGGTCACCGCACGGGTGCTGGTGCCGCTGGCGATCCCCAGATATCCGTTGCCCGGAATCCTCGCAGCGTTCTTCGTCGATGCCGTCGATCAGACGGTTTTCCAGACCTTCGGTGGACTGCCGTCCGATTACGAGCAGTACGACAAGGCGCTCGATCTGTACTACCAGGTCATCGCCTACACGTCGATGATGCGTAACTGGAGCGACCCGGCTGCCTTCGCGATCGGGCGGTTCCTCTGGTATTTCCGGCTGGTCGGCACGGTCATGTTCGAGTTGAGCGATGCCGGGTGGTTGCTGTTGATCTTCCCGAACACCTTCGAGTACTTCTTCATGGCGTACGAAGTGGTGCGTACTCGTTGGGATCCGACCCGCATGTCCCGCCGGGCCCTCCTGCTGCTCGCCGCGTCGATCTGGATCTTCGTGAAGCTTCCCCAGGAGTGGTGGATCCATGTCGCGAAGTTGGACTTCACCGATCAGGCGGAAGCGCATGGCTGGATTCTGCCCGTCGTCATCGGCCTGGTCGTGATCGCCGGCGCGACGCTGGCTGCGTGTTGGCATCGACTGCCAGCCCGCGACTGGTCACCCACCGTTGCAGTCGACCGGCACCGCCCGGCGTCGGTCGTCGCCCCGCCGGCTCCCCGATCCGTCCTCGGTATTCCGTTGTGGTCCAGTCTGGCCGAGAAGATCGTGCTCGTCGGCATGATCAGCGTCGTGTTCGCCCGGGTGCTGGGGGCCCGTGCCACCCCCACGCAGATCGTGATTTCTGTTGTCCTGTTCGTGTCGGTGAACGCCGCGGTCAGTCACGTCATCTACTCACGCGGTCACCGCTGGTGGACCGCCACCGCACAGTTCGCGACCCTGGCGGCCATCAACTGCAGCACCGTCGAAGTGATGGTGCTGCTGCGTAGCCGCATCGACGCGTACGCGGATCCGTTCCGGGCGTTCTTCCTGGTGCTGCTGATGAGCCTCCTGATTGCCTTGTTCGATCGCTACCGGGCGATGCGTCAGGCCCGGATAGACGGCGCTGCGAGCGGACAGCGATCCACCGAGGTCCTCCCGCATCCGTTCCACCGACGCCGGCTGCCTACCGGCGGTTGAGTTCACGGCACTATGCCGCCAGGCGGGCGTACAGCACCGTGTTGTCCTCGAAGTGCCCGGTCTGGGCATCGAAGGTGCCTCCGCAGGTGACGAGGCGCAACTCCGGGCCAGCGGTGTTGCCGTAGACCTCGGCCGAGGGGAAGTTCGTCTTTGCGTACTGACCGACCCGGTAGACAGTGAAGACCAACCGTTTCCCCGTGGCGGTCGACACCTCGATGCGAGCCCCTACCTTGACCTTCGCCAGCCGGAAGAAGACTGCGGCTCCGCGTGAACTCGTGGAGTGGCCGACGATGACGGCGGGACCGTCCTGGCCCGGCATCGGCGAACCGGTGTACCAGCCGGCCTGATCGGCATGCGCATCGTCGGGCACCTCGATGCTCTGATCTTCGGCCGTCCCCAACTGCAGCAGGGCGGAGCCTTCATCGGTGCTGGGGATCTGGACCGCGGTGGGCGCCGAGCCGGCCGGCTGCGCTGCCGCGGTGGACTTTGTGGGGGCCGGCGTCGATGTGCCCGTCGGCGACCGGGTCGAACCCGTCGAGGGGGCCGGCACTGTGCTGGAGGTAGCGCTGGGAGGAGGAATTGAGGCCGTGTGCGGCGGGCGATGCAGACCCCACACGACGGCCCAAGCCCCCGCGAGGACCAGACACGCACACAGCACGACAATGGTGATGCGCTGTGCGGGCGTCCGGTCACTCACGAGTCGACGTCAGCTGGCTATCAGACGTTGCTCTGCTTGCGGCGACGCATCAACACCACACCCGCAGCGCCGAGAGCGATTGCTGCAGCACCGCCACCGATCGCAACGGAGTTGGTCGAGTCAGTGGTGCTCGCGTAACCGGTGTTCACGCCGCCCTTGGGCACCGTGTTCATCTGGCTGACATTGAGTACACCGCAGACAGCCGGGTCGGTTGCCTCTTCCGGCAGGGCGGGGTCCAGGTCGGACTTGCCGGCGCCGTCGTACTTGCCGTTCTTGTTGTAGTCGATGCCGTGGCGCACGATCACGCCGTGACCTTCGCGCACCTGTGCCGCGTCATCGGCGGACAGCGTGATGGTGGCCTTGTAGGTCGCGTTCCCGACCGGAAACCGCGTCACTGCCAACGCGCTCTTGGCAGAGGTGTCGCCCGAAGTCGTCAGTGACACCTTCACAGCGCCGTACTGATCTGCCGCATCGGTGGTGCGCAGGTGACCGTCGGTGCCCTTCCCCTTCTGATTGGCGGTCGGGCAGGTGTTCATGCCGCCGATGTGAATGTGCTGCGCGTGCGGCAGGTTCGCGGACATCCCCTGGGAGGTGATCGTGATCTGCAGCTGGTTACCGGTCAGCGACGCCATCACCTTGCCACTGGCCCCGGACTGGTTCAACTGGGTCAGGTTGGCCGTCAAGTTCGTCGTGCCCGAGCTCGCGAACGCTGCGGGAGCGGTAGTCATCGGCAGCGCGATACACGCTGCACCCGCCGCGGCCAGACTGAGCGTTTTCTTCATCGACATGAGAAACCCTTCTGCCACGCCCGACCGCTGCCGAATAGCAACGTGTCATCGGCCGTCAACAAGTCTTGCCGCACCGCGCTACGTCCGACGGATTCGGCCAGGCCGGGGCGCGAAGCGGTCTCTACAGGTGTGTCTACCATGTGTGATTCGTCACGACCTGCCATCCGGATTGGAAACTGTCGTGTTTCGTCCTCCGGTTGGCCACGAGCCCGTGATCTGATGTCGAGCATGACTTCTCCAGTACCGTCCCGTCGCAGCGTGATCGGTGGTGCCCTCGGAGTGGCCGGTATTGCCGCGTGCGGTGGGCCCACCAAGGCCGCGCAGGCAAAAAACCCGGCAGCAACAACACCCGGTGCCTCGCGCGCAGCCACCTCGACCCCCAGCCCCAGCTCCACGTCATCGACCACCTCTGCGCCGCCTCCGCCGCTGGAGCTGCCGGGCGGTGGTCGCACGATCTTCCCGGCCAACCGTCTCTTCGGCTGGTGCGGTGCACCGAACGCTCCTGCGCTCGGACAGCTGGGCATCGGCAATCTTGATACCGAGATGGACAAGATGATCAAGGTGGCTCCGCGGTGGGGCGACGGACGCTCGGTCCTTCCGGTTGCAGAGCTGATCGCAACTGTTGTGCAGGGGTCTCCAGGCCGTGACGGGATGTACAGGGTTCGGATGGACGACTCGGTCATCGACACCTGGTTGAAAGCAGCTCGTAAACGAAAAGCGCTGTTGATCCTCAATATTCAACCTGGCCGCGCCCGCTTCATCGACGAGGCCAAGGCTTACGAGAAGTGGCTGGTCGAGCCCGACGTCGGACTCGCCCTGGACCCCGAGTGGGCCATCGGGCCCGGGCAGATTCCCGGTCGGGTGTTCGGTCATACGACCGGAGCGGTCGTGGACTCGGTGGCGAATTATCTGTCCGGACTGGTCGAAAAACACCGGCTACCGGAGAAGGCTCTCGTTGTTCACGTGCTCCGCCCCGACATCCTGCGCGCCCCCGCTGGGCTGAAGGCACACGATGGGGTCGCCATGGTCAAGTCGGTCGATGGGATCGGCGGTGCGGCGGCCAAGACCGGTACCTATGAGCGTGTCATGAAGGGCACGCCGGAATTCTTCCGCCCGGGCTTCAAACTGTTCTTCTCCGAGGACGCGAAGGCAGGTCCGTTGATGACCCCGAAACAGGTCCTGGCATTGCGTCCGCAACCCGACTACGTCCTGTACGAGTAATCCACCCAGAGCCGGACCAGGCCGGTCGGCGCGCTTGGAGTAAATCTGTCACCGGGGGACGTTCATGCATGCACAAGGTTGGCGACCAGGGTTCGCGCTGACATGACGTGGGGACCGGACGCGGATGCGCGTCCGGTCCCCACCTCAGCCGCCAAAGCTCAGGCATTGGAAAACTCAGGTATTGAACGGTTCAGACGTCGAAGTGACTCAGACGTCGAAGTAACTCAGACGTCGAAGTGATTCAGACGTTGAAGCCGAGCGCGCGCAACTGGTCGCGGCCGTCGTCGGTGATCTTGTCCGGTCCCCACGGCGGCATCCACACCCAGTTGATCCGGTGGCTCGTGGTCAGCGGCTCCAGGGCGGCGCCGATCTGATCCTCGATCACCTCGGTCAGTGGGCAGGCCGCACTGGTCAGCGTCATATCGATAACTGCATTCGATTCGCCATCGACGGTGATCCCGTAGACCAGTCCGAGGTCGACGACGTTGATGCCCAGTTCGGGATCGACGACGTCGCGCAGGGCCTCTTCGACATCGGCGACATTGGGTGTACTGGTCGTGGCTGTGTCCGTCATGGCCTACCTCCGGTTGCATGGGTGATTGATGTGTTCAGTGCCGGTGAATCCAGTATCTCGTGTGCTGAGTCGTCGGGGAGAGACTCCGCGAGGGCTGCGGTGTAGGCAGTCCACGGCAGCAATGCGCACTTGACCCGAGCCGGGTATTTCGACACGCCAGAAAGAGCCACGGAATCACCGATGACGTCCTCGTTGCCGGCAATTGTGCCGCGGCTTGTCAACATTTCCTTGGTCGCTTCGTAGACGTCCATCGAGTGCGCGACGGTGTCGCCGGTGATTTGTTCGGCAAGAATGGACGCTGCCGCGATGGAGATCGAACAGCCGAGCGCGTCGTAGGAAACGTCGACGACGCGGTCGCCCTCCAGCCGCACTCGAAGCGTCACTTCGTCACCGCAGGTGGTGTTGACACGGTGTACCTGTCCGTCGAACGGCTCTCGAAGCCCAGCGTGCACAGGTCGTTTGGAGTGCTCCAAGATCAGCTCCTGATACAAGTCCATCAGGCGGCTCCCGTCTCGAGTCCGAAAATCAGCGGCACCCGGTCCAACGTCGTGGCGAAAGTCGTGATGTCCGCCTCGGTCGTGTACACCGAAAAGCTCACCCTCGTCGACGCCGTGATGCGTTGTGCCCGATGCAGTGGCCATGCGCAGTGGTGTCCGGTGCGCACAGCCACTCCCCCGTCGTCGAGCACCTGCCCGACATCATGTGGGTGCACCCCGTCGACGGTCAAGGCAACGGCGCCGGTGCGCTGGGTGGCGTCCAACGGTCCGAGCACCCGCACCCAGGGCCGCTCCGCGAGGACGTCGAGCACCTGCTGCGTGATGGCCTGGTCGTGATTCCTGACATTCGTCATTCCGAGCCCGGCGAGATAGCCGCAGGCCGCAGCCAGGCCGACAGCCTGGGCGGCAACGGGCACGCCGGCTTCGAAACGTTGTGGTGGCGGGGCGTAGGTCGAGCCTTCCATGGTGACCATCTCGATCATCGAGCCGCCCGTCAGGAAGGGCGGCATTGCCGCCAACAGCTCTGAGCGACCCCAGAGGACCCCGATTCCCAGCGGGCCGAGCATCTTGTGGCCGCTGAACGCAACGAAGTCCACTCCCAGGTCGACGACATCGACGCGTAGGTGCGGCACCGATTGGCACGCATCCAGCACGGTGAGCGCGCCGACGGCGCGTGCCCGTTCGACGAGCAGGTGCACGGGGTTGATCACCCCGGTCACGTTGGACACATGCGTGAACGCGAACACCTTGCACCGATCAGTCAGCACCGAGTCGAGCTGATCCAGATCGAGCTGACCGTCCGCAGTGACCGGAATCCACCGCAGTGTCGCACCGGTGCGACGACACAACTCCTGCCACGGCACGAGATTTGCGTGGTGCTCCATTTCAGTGACCACGACGTCGTCACCGGGACCGATGCGCAACTGCTGCGCAACTGCCGGATCCACCCCGTCGAGCGCACCGGGTGCGCCCGCGTTACTGAATGCGTAGGCGACCAGATTCAGCGACTCCGTGGCGTTCTTCGTGAACACCACCTCGTCGCTGCGCGCACCGATGAAGGCCGCGATCGTCGCCCGGGCGCCCTCGTAGGCATCGGTGGCCTCCTCCGCGATCTGATGGGCACCCCGGTGCACAGCTGAGTTGTGACGCTCATAGAAGTCGCGCTCGGCGTCCAGCACCACGCTCGGCTTTTGCGAGGTGGCACCGGAATCGAGGTAGATCAGTGGTTTGCCGTCGCGGACAGTGCGCGCGAGCAGCGGAAAGTCCGCTCGCACCTGCTGCGCATCGAACGGCATGCCGATCAAACCGATGCGTCGACGAGGAAGCGGTCGTAGCCCTCGTTCTCGAGGCGGTCAGCCAGCTCCGGGCCGCCTTCTTCGGCGACCCTGCCGTTGACGAACACATGGACGTGATCGGGCTTGATGTACTGCAGGATCCGGGTGTAGTGGGTGATCAGCAACACGCCGATGTCACTGTTTTCCTTGGCGCGGTTCACCCCTTCGGAAACGATACGCAACGCATCGACATCCAGGCCGGAGTCGGTCTCGTCAAGGATCGCGATCTTGGGCTGCAGCAGCTCCATCTGCAGGATTTCATGGCGCTTCTTCTCGCCGCCGGAGAAGCCCTCGTTCACGTTGCGCTCGGCAAACTCAGGGTCCATCCGCAGATTTTCCATGGCGCCCTTCACGTCCTTGATCCAGGTACGCAGCTTGGGAGCCTCCCCCGATACGGCCGTCTTTGCCGTCCGCAGGAAGTTGGAGACGCTGACGCCCGGTACTTCCACGGGGTACTGCATCGCGAGGAAAAGGCCGGCGCGGGCGCGTTCGTCCACCTTCATCGCCAGGACATCCTCACCGTCCAGCGTCACCGTTCCGCTGGTGACGTTGTACTTGGGGTGCCCGGCGATGCTGTAGGCAAGCGTCGACTTGCCGGACCCGTTGGGGCCCATGATCGCGTGCGTGGTGCCCGATTCGATGGTGAGGTCGACGCCCTTCAATATCTCCTTGGGGCCGTGCTCCGTGTCGACGGACACGTGCAGGTCGCGAATCTCGAGAGTTGTCATAGGTGTTCGGTGTCCTTCTAGTTGGTAGGGACAGCTACGAGCACGTCGTCGCCGTCGATTTTCACGGGGTAGATATCAATGGGTGCAGTCGCTGGTAGGCAGTCGGGCTGCCCGGTGCGCAGGTCGAAACGTGAACCGTGCAGCCAGCACTCGATCATGCACCCCTCCACTTCGCCTTCGGAGAGTGAGACCTGACCGTGCGAGCAGACGTCATTGACCGCATACACGTCACCGGTTTCGGTGCGAACCACGGCGATCTCGATGTCGTGCACGGTGAACTGGGTCGCGGTCTCGCGGGCGAGATCACCGGCGGCGCAGATGCGGACGAAGTTCTCAGTCGCCATTTCCGCGGTCATTCGCCGGCCTGCCGAAGCTCCTCTTCGATGGCCGCCATGACGGTCTCGATGACCTCGGGCACACCGATCTTGGCCACCACATCAGCGAAGAAACCACGCACCACGAGCCGTCGCGCCTGATCTTCGGGAATGCCACGCGCCTGCAGATAGAACAGCTGCTCATCGTCGAAGCGGCCCGTTGAGGACGCGTGCCCGGCGCCTTCGATCTCGCCGGTCTCGATCTCCAGGTTCGGCACGGAGTCCGCACGCGCCCCGTCGGTCAGTACCAGGTTCCGGTTGAGTTCGTAGGTTTCGATGCCCTCGGCCTCAGCGCGGATCAACACATCACCCACCCACACGGTGTGCGCTGAATCGCCCTGCAGCGCGCCCTTGTAGGTCACCAGCGACTGACAGTGCGGGGTGTTGTGATCCACGAACGACCGGTGTTCCAGGTGCTGACCGGCGTCGGCGAAATAAACGCCGAGAAGCGTTGCCGATCCACCCGGCCCGGCGTACCGGACCCCGGCGTTCATCCGCACGATGCTGCCGCCCAACGACACTGCGATGTGGCGGTAGGAGGCATCACGACCGACGAGCGCGTCGTGCTGAGACAGGTGGTTGGCGTCGTTGTCCCAGCGCTGCAGGCTCACCACGGTCAGGTTCGCACCGTCTCCGACGATGACCTCGACGTTGGCAGTGACATCGGCGGACCCGGTGTGGTCCAGGATCACCATGCCCTTGCTGTGCCGTCCGGCCTCGATCACGATATGGCCGACTGAACGCTTTCCCGCGCCGGTGCCACGAATGCCCAGGCGCTGCGGCTCCGAGTACTCGCGGTCCGCTTCCAGGCGCAGGTGCATGGCCTTGGGGCTGTGGGCGTGCGCCACGACAGCGGCACGATCGCCGGGCACAAGCCCGGTACCGCGTGGGCTTTCACCGATGGCCAGGGGTTCGACCAGGACATCCGCAACGCCGTCCAACGACAGTTCCAGCGCGTCGCTGTCGCCGTCCCGGTCGGCGAAGATGCCGCCCAGGCGATCGACGGGAGTGAAACGCCACTCCTCCTCCCGGCCGTGCGGGATCGGGAAGTCGGCGACGTCGAAGGACGTGACCCGCTCGGCGCGGGACTTGTCCGGTATGACGGCTCCGCTGGCGAGCGCACCGGGGTCGGTGTGCGTCGTTGCGTCGGGGGTGAGCAGGGACATCTGTGGTGGGTGCCTTTCTGTGGTGCGGCAAGGAAGAGGTGCGAGCTGGCTGAGGTGGGGTGGTTCAGCCCACGGCGCCTTCCATCTGCAGTTCGATGAGGCGGTTCAGCTCCAGCGCGTACTCCATCGGCAACTCACGCGCGATCGGCTCGACGAACCCGCGCACGATCATTGCCATCGCTTCGGTCTCGGTCATCCCGCGCGACTGCAGGTAGAAGAGCTGGTCTTCGCTGACCTTGGAGACGGTGGCCTCATGGCCCATCTGGACGTCGTCTTCACGCACATCGACGTAGGGGTAGGTGTCCGAGCGGCTGATCTGATCGACCAGCAGGGCGTCGCAGACGACGCTGGACTTGGACTTCTTGGCGCCTTCGAGGATCTGGACCAACCCGCGGTAGGAGGTACGTCCACCACCACGTGCGACCGACTTGCTGACGATCGAGCTGGAGGTGTTCGGCGCGCAGTGCACCATCTTGGAGCCGGCGTCCTGGTGCTGGCCCTCGCCGGCGAACGCGATCGACAGCGTCTCGCCCTTGGCGTGCTCGCCCATCAGGTAGACGGCCGGGTACTTCATGGTGACCTTGGAGCCTATGTTGCCGTCGATCCACTCCATGGTGGCGCCGGCTTCGCAGGTCGCGCGCTTGGTGACCAGGTTGTACACGTTGTTCGACCAGTTCTGAATCGTCGTGTAGCGGACGCGGGCACCCTTCTTCACGATGATTTCCACGACGGCGGAGTGCAACGAGTCCGACTTGTAGATCGGCGCGGTGCAACCCTCGACGTAATGCACGTAGGAGTCCTCGTCGGCAATGATCAGGGTGCGCTCGAACTGGCCCATGTTCTCGGTGTTGATCCGGAAATAGGCCTGCAGCGGGATGTCGATGTGAACGCCCTTGGGCACATAGATGAACGACCCGCCGGACCAGACCGCAGAGTTCAGTGACGCGAACTTGTTGTCGCCGACCGGGATGACGGTGCCGAAATATTCGCGGAAGAGTTCTTCGTGCTCGCGCAGGCCGGTATCGGTGTCGACGAAGATGACACCCTTTTCCTCCAGGTCCTCACGGATCTGGTGGTAGACGACCTCGGACTCGTACTGCGCCGCCACGCCACCGACGAGGCGCTGCTTCTCGGCTTCGGGGATGCCGAGGCGGTCGTAGGTGTTGCGGATGTCCTCGGGCAGTTCCTCCCAGGTGGTGGCCTGCTTCTCGGTCGACTTCACGAAGTACTTGATGTTCTGGAAGTCGATACCGGTCAGGTCACTACCCCAGGTGGGCATCGGCTTCTTGTCGAACAGTCGCAGGGCCTTCAGACGCAGCTTGAGCATCCACTCCGGCTCGGACTTGCGCCCGGAGATGTCCTCCACGACCTGCGTGGACAGACCACGCTTGGCTGTCGCGCCGGCGGTGTCGCTGTCGGACCAGCCGAACGCGTAGCGGCCGATGTCGGCCAGGCCCGGGTTCAGTTCTTCGATGGTGCTCATCGTTGGTTCCTCTCGCTGGTGCTGCGGGTAGTGGTGGTCGTGCCGGCAACCGCTCGATCGGCCGAACTCGTCGACGTCGATGGACCGGTAGGTATGAAGGTGGTGCAGACGTGTTCGCCGTTGGCCAGCGACGCGAGCCGCTGAACATGCACGCCGAGCAGATCCGAGAACATCTCAGTCTCCGTCTCGCAGAACTGTGCATACTGGCCCGCGGCGTCCTGGACCGGACAGTGCCCTTGGCACAACTGCATGCCGACCTGGGATGTTCCGTCACCCACCGGCCGGGTGCTGGCCGCATACCCCTGTCTGGTGAGTACCTCAGCGAGCGCCGCCACCTTCGCGTCGAGGTCATCGCCGGCAGCCGTGACCGCAGGGGCTGCGATGACCGCAAGATCGGCTGCCCGCTCTGCAGCAAACGCGCGCACCGCTCCCGGGCCGCCGCGACGATCCAGGAAATCGAGCGCCGAGACGGCGAGCTCGTTGTAGGAGCCGCGTAGATGCGTGTGACCGAGACCACTGAGCACGTACGACCGTGCCGGCCGTCCCCGACCGCGGGTGCGATGGGTGGTGGGAGCCGCTTCGGAGATGTAGCGGTGCTGCGACAATCCGTCCAGATGGCGGCGGACAGCCGCCGATGTGAGACCGAGTCTCAGTCCGAGGTCGGCCGCGCTCAGCGGGCCGTGCTCGGATATCTCCTGCAGAACCTTGTCGCGGGTGCTGCCCTGGTCGGTGGCAGGTGACTCATCCAGACCTGACGATGTGCCAGCTGACGGCGCTCCGGCGCTCAGCGCGTCCTCGGGGTCGCACCGCATCGAAGCGGGGGTTCCCGCGTGCTCAGCGATAATCACCACACCAGTGTGACCTAATTGCCTGGGTATCGAGTAGGCAGGTTGCCCTAACTGTCCTGACCCTGCGGCGCGAGCACTTCGCAACCGGTCATCAGGCGTGCTGATTACCCGCTGCAGACGACGGATAGAACGTGATCATGTCACCGGGAGGTACGTGTTTTCCCAGCTGTCGAAGCCGACCGCCCGGTCAGCCCACGCAGCTGCTGCCCAACAGACCACGTCGTTCCTTACCGAGCAGCACCTCGTAGGCGGCGTTGTCCACCTTCTTCGACCAGTAGGGGCTGCCCTGGGCCATCTGCAGGATCGCGTTGTACATGACCGGGACAACCGCGGGATTGACGGTGAGGATCAGATCCACCCCGGCGTAGAGGGCGTTGATGGCCCGATTGGCCACCGGCCAACGACCCGGTTGGACAGCGTTTCCGAGGTCGTCGGACATGATCGGCCCGGTAAAGCCTCTCTGTCGTACCAGGTTGACGACCTTCGGGGAGAAGACGGCCAGGGTGCTCGGGTCGATCTTGTCGTAGATGGCCGAGGACATCATGACCGCGCTGGCTCCATCGTTGATATCGGTCGCGAACGGATTCAGGTACGCGCTGGATGCGCTTGTCTGCCGGTCGTGGACTCCATAGGTCGTGTCGGTGTTGCCGGTGACTATTCCGAGGCCCGGGAAATGCTTGGTCGTCGCACCGACACCGCCGTCGTCCATGCCACGAACGAATGCAGACGACCCAGCGGCCGTTGCATACGAGGTGTATCCGTACTCCCGCTGGAAAACCCCGATCGGTGGGTTGTTCCGGGCAGCAGCGGCACTCGGGACGGTGCCCGCCACGGGAGCCAGGTTGAGGTTCACGCCGACACCCGCCAGTTGACGGGCCCAAGTCGCGGCCGATCGCTGCAAGGTGGAGGAGGACCAGGAACCCTGAGTGAGCGCAGTCGGGATCCTGCTGAAGCCGGCGCCCTGCAGGACCTGGACGTAACCGCCTTCCTGATCGGTCGCAATGAACAGCGGTGTGCCGGCCGTGCTGCTCGCGGTCACCCGTGCGCGCAACGCCGCGGTCGTCCGCGCAGGAGTGGCAGTACCGCTGGTGCTGCGACCGCTGAGGAACACGTTGCCGACGTGGTAGCGCGATATCTGGTCCAGCACCGTGGCGCTGGCGGCCGTCGCCGGTGTGCCCACCATGAACATCTGACCGACCCGTTGCTCCAGCGACATCCGGTTCAATGTGCTGAGTGCGTTGCACGCGCTCGCACCGCCGGGTGAAATGTCGGCGCGCGCCGTCGCGGCAACCCGGGTAGACGTCGGCCGCAGCGAGACCGCGTTCACGGCCGAGGCCGTGCAGACCCCGCTGCCCAGCAGCGCGCTGGTCGCAGCAATCAGACCCGTCCATCGTGCGTTCATGAAATGACGTCCTGTCCAACCCGCTGGGCCCCAACTATCGATAGTCAACAGAGACGATAGACCCGCCGAAAGCTCGAGACCACACCCCGCACAGACCCGATATCGACACGCTCTAAACTCGGGGTGTGAACTTCGAGAATCCCGTGCAGCTTCGGGATGTCTCACACCGTTACGGCGCCAAGCACGCCCTGCACGGGTTGTCCTTCGATGCGAAGGCCGCCGAGGTCACCTGTGTCCTCGGCCCCAACGGAGCCGGGAAGACGACAGCGGTCGAGCTCGCGGTAGGCCTACGGGAACCCCAGGACGGAAGTGTGCTGGTGCTGGGCACCGATCCGTGGCGAGCCGGCGCTGAGCATCGCGCACAGGTCGGGGTGATGCTGCAGGACGGCGGACTACCGGCCAGCGTCGCGCCTGACCGACTGCTACGCCATCTCGCCGGGATGTATGCGCAGGACGATCGCAACATGCTGGTCGAATGCCTGGGCATCGCCGATTTCGCGCAGACGCCCACTCGTCGCCTATCGGGCGGACAACGGCAGCGCGTGGCGCTCGCGGCAGCGTTGATCGGACGACCCGACGTCGTCTTCCTGGACGAACCGAGCGCCGGTCTCGATCCGCACAGCCGCCTGGACGTGTGGGACCTCATCAGGGCGGCCCGTGATCGCGGTGCGGCCGTGTTGGTGACGACCCATTCGTTCGAAGAGGCCGAGCGACTCGCAGATCGGGTGGTCGTCGTCGCTGCCGGACGGGTCGTCGCGGACGGTTCGGTCGCCGATGTGAGCGCCCTCGCGACCAAGGACCCGGATGCGCCCTACGCGCCCGGCACCTTGGAGTCGGCCTACTTCGCGCTCACCAGGACCGCGGTCCTGCGATGACCGCTGCCGCCGGTCCCGGTGCCCGCATTCGAGCTCAGGCCACGTTCGAGGGACGCACCCTGCTGTCCAATGGGGAGCAGCTCCTGGTGTCGCTGGTGCTACCGGCGCTGGCGCTGGTCGGGCTGGCGATCTCCACCGCTCCAGGCCTGGGACCGGGTCGGCGCATCGACCTGGCCGTGCCCGGCGTACTCGCGCTGGCCGTCGTCTCGACCGCGTTCACCGGCCAGGCCATCTCCACGGGGTTCGACCGCCGTTACGGCGTCCTCCGCCTGTTGGGCACGACACCGCTCGGGCGCAGCGGTCTGCTGGCCGGAAAAGCAATCGCCGTGCTGACCGTGGTTGCCGCGCAGACCGTGCTGCTGAGCGCTCTGGGTCTGGCGTTCGGGTGGCATCCCCAGCTCGCCGGCATAGCGGTCGCCGCCGTGCTGCTGATCCTGGGAAGCGCGGTCTGGGTCGCGTTGGCGCTGGCGTTGTCGGGGGTGCTACGTGCTGAAGCGACCCTCGCTGTCGCAAACTTGATCTGGGTCCTGCTGGCAGCCGGCGGCGGACTACTCGTCCCGAGCGATCGTTTCCCGACGGGCGTTGCAGATGTCATCCGGTTGCTGCCCTCCGGTGCGCTCGGCGACGGGCTGCGTGCCGCTCTCACCGGCCACGATGTCAGTGCGATCGGACCGATCGTCGTCCTGCTCTGCTGGGGTGGCCTCGGGGCTTTTCTGGTGACTAGATTCTTCCGATGGAGTGACTGATGAGCACCGCGGTACGCACAGATCTGCCGGGCGGCGTCGTCCGGCGCGGCTGGCACTCGCTGACCGATCTACTCGCCGGATGGTTACGGCCCCTGGCGTGGATCAACCTTGCTGTCGAGATCGGCATTGTCGGCACCGGCGGACTGGTGCGGCTGTCCGGAAGTGGGCTCGGGTGCCCCACATGGCCGCAGTGCGTCAACGGGTCGATCATCCCCGTCGCCCACCAGGAACAGTCCTGGCACAAGTTTGTCGAGTTCGGTAACCGCACCCTCACCTCGGTGGTGGGCGTCGTGGCGGTGCTGCTGATCCTCGCAATCCTCGGTCACCGACGCGCCGGCAACCGGCAGGCCCTCCTGCTGCCTGCTTTCGGCGTCCTGGCAGGTATCGCGCTGCAGGCGATCGTCGGCGGGATCTCGGTCCTGACCGACCTCAACCCCTTCATCGTGGCGGTGCACTTCCTGATCTCGATGGTGCTGGTGGCCACCTCCGCGTGGGTCGTGTGGCAGATCCGTACGCACCGCCTGGTCCAGGTGCGCCGGGAACTACGGTGGCTCGGCACAGGCACGGCAACGATTGCCGCCATCGTTCTCATCCTCGGCACGGCCGTGACCGGAGCCGGACCGCATTCCGGAGATGCAGCACACCCGGCGAGATTCAGCTTCAGTCCGCAATCTGCAGCCTGGCTGCATGCAGACATGGTGATGCTCTTCAGTGGCCTGGTGGTCGCGATGCTGGTCGCCACCTCGATGGCCGGTGCACGCAGCGCCATGCGGGTCTGGCGTCTCGTGGCGATCGTCACCGTGCTGCAGGGCATCATCGGGTACACCCAGTACTTCCTCGGCGTACCAGGCGCGCTGGTCCTCATCCACATGCTGATGGCCTGCCTGCTGGTCGTCGTCGTCACCTGGGGAGTGCTGAGCTTGTACCCGCGGACGCTTCCGAGCGTGGCCACCACGGACGCTGTCCGCGCCGCAACTCCGGTTCACCACTGATCCACCCGCCCCATGAGCCGGGTGTTCGTGGCACGTACCGCGTCGCTCGAAGCGGTCATTGCGTCGTGGATTACAGGATGCTAAAAAGATAGAGCATTCGGTGGCTATGACAACTGGTCATCTCGCACGGGTCGAGGAGCGCGCATGACTGCTGCGTCAACCAAGCAGGACAAGCCCATCCGCAGCATGGTCCCTGCGCGCATGCATGACATGCCGTGGACCCGATTCCACTGGATGGTCATTTTCGGGCTCGGCACCGCATGGATCCTCGATGGACTCGAGATCCAGATCGTCGCCGCCGGCGGCTTCGAGAAGACGCTGCACATGAGCAGCTCCGATGTCGGCCTCGCGGGTACCGTCTACCTGCTCGGCGAGGTAGCCGGCGCATTGTTCTTCGGTCGGCTCACTGATTCCTGGGGCCGCAAGAAGATGTTCACCCTCACCCTCGTGGTCTACCTGGTGGGAGCCGCGGCGTCCGGTCTCGCGCCGACGATGTGGGTATTCCTGTTGTTCCGTTTCATCTCCGGCATGGGCATCGGCGGTGAGTACTCGGCGGTGAACTCAGCGATCGACGAGCTGATACCGGGTAAGCAGCGAGGCCGCGTCGACCTGGCCATCAACGGCACCTACTGGGGCGGTGCGGCCATCGGCGCCCTGGCCAGTACGTTCCTGCTCGACACCAGCCGCTTCGGGCAGGACATCGGCTGGCGGATCGCCTTCTTCATCGGCCCGATCCTGGGCCTGGGCATCATCTACCTTCGTCGCCACATCCCGGAGAGCCCGCGGTGGCTGCTGACGCACGGTCACGCGGAAGAGGCCGAGACGATCGTCGGCGGCATCGAGCACGAGATCCGTGATGCGGGTGGAGAACTGCCCCATCACGAAGAGTCCGACGGCCGTTGGATCAAGGCCGGCGAGGCCCTGACGACCAAGCAGCTGGTCTACGTGTTCTTCAAGCTCTATCCGACCCGCACGGTGCTGGGCGCTACCTTGATGATCACGCAGAGCTTCCTCTACAACGCCATCTTCTTCACCTACGCGCTGGTCCTGAAGAACTTCTACGGCCTGTCCAGCTCCCAGGCGGCGGTCTACTTCTTCCCGTTCGCGATCGGTAACCTGCTCGGGCCGCTGGTCCTCGGCCGGTTCTTCGACACCGTCGGTCGGCGCCGGATGATCGGTGGTTGCTACTCGATCTCAGGGGTGATCCTGGGCATCTCCGCCGTGTTGTTCCTGGGGGATCACCTCAACCCCGTCACGCACACCGCGTTCTGGTGCGTCGCGTTCTTCTTCGCCTCCGCCGGCGCTTCTGCGGGCTACCTGACCGTGTCGGAGATATTCCCGCAGGAGGTCCGCGGTCAGGCCATCTCCTACTTCTTCGCGGTCGCCCAGGTCTTCGGAGCGTTGGGGCCGGTGTTCTACGGGTGGCTGATCGGAGACGGCAAGGACCGTACCCCGATGTTCTGGGGCTACCTCATCGCGACCGCCATCATGCTCATCGGCGCGACCGTGGCCATTGTGTGGGGTGTTGATGCCGAGGGCAAGTCGCTTGAAGAGATAGCACCGCCGCTGACCGAGCACGACGAGCAGGGCAACTCGATCACCCATCTGCCCGTCTGAGGAGGCGCTGATGTCTACAGCAGCAACCGACCCGCCGTACACCGTCGTGGTCGGGGTGAGCGGCACGTCGAAGTCACGGGCTGCGGTGATCTGGGCAGCGGCTCAGGCCAGCGCCAACCACGGGCGCCTGATCGCGGTGCGCGTACTCAAAAGAGTCCCCTCCCCCGAGGCACCCACGAGCGTGTCGTCGCAGCGGCCGCTGTCGGAGCCGCTATCGTCCCGAAGCGCACATGATACGGCCACGGCATATCAGCAGGCCGATCTTGCTGCCGACATCGCCGAGACACTCGGGTCCTCCCACCAGGCCGAGTGCCGAGTTCTGTACGGGGGCACGCGTAAATGTCTGCTCGCAGCTGCCCGCAGTGCGGATCTCCTCGTCATCGATGCTGCGCGCACACCGTCGTCTTCGTCCATGTTGGCGCACCGGATCATCGCGGCGGCCGGATGTCCGGTGGTCGTTCTACCGCCGGCACTGACCCACGAGCCGCCGCCATGGATCGTCAAGGCGGGTCAGGTGGTGGGCCAGACGGCACTGCGTGCGCTGGGCACCAGCGGCCGGCCGGGATACCACCCACCGGAGTAGTCGGCGCGGTGGTGCCCGGTACCTACCAGGCCAGGTGCAGCAGCGGGTCGAGGGCCACGCCGATGAAGACCAGCGTGAGATAGCTGATCGAGTAGTGGAACAACCGCATCGGTCGCAGCACGTCGTAGGCGGCTCCGTTCTGAGCCGCTCGGCGTAGCCGGTGCGCTTCGACGAGGAAGAGCGCGCCCGAGGCGAGCGCAACCACCGTGTAGAGCACCCCCATTGAGGCAACCGGCACGAGTACCAACGACGTGATCACGGTCGCCCACGCGTAGAGCACGACCTGTGCAGCGACCGCCGTGTCACGCGCGACCACGGGCAGCATCGGCACGCCCGCGCTGGCGTAGTCCTCCTTGTAACGCATCGAGAGCGGCCAGTAGTGCGGCGGCGTCCAGAAGAAGACGAGAAGGAAGAGGACCAGCGCCGGCCACGCCAATGAATTAGTAACCGCTGCCCAGCCGATGAGCACCGGCATACAGCCTGCGACCCCGCCCCACACGATGTTCTGGGACGTCCGACGCTTCAGCAGGAGTGTGTAGAAGAGGACGTACAGGACGATGGCGCCGATCGAGAGCGCGGCGGACAGCCAATTGACCAACAGTCCCAGCCAGGCCACCGAAAGAAGACCCAGGATGGAGGCGAACGTGTAACCGGCGCGGGGCCCGATGACGCCGGTGGCCATCGGTCGACCCTCGGTGCGGTGCATCAGCCGGTCGATATCACGGTCCAGGCAGCAGTTGAAGGCGTTCGCCGATCCGGCGGACAGGCTCCCACCGACGAGGGTTGCCACGATCAGCCATACCGCGGGGACCCCCCGCTGCGCCAGGAACATGACCGGGAAGGTCGTCACCAGAAGTAGTTCAATGATGCGCGGCTTGGTCAACGACACGTAGTCAGCAATGATCTGTCGGCTCGACCGAGCCGCCAGACCGTCTACGGAGTCGGCGACCCCTGTCGCGCCCTGATCGGTCGACCCCGGGTGTGCGGGCGACGTCTGACCATCAGTCGCAAGATTCGGCGAGCTGGCTTTCACAGTGTCCTTTGAAGGTTTGGCTTGTGCATCCACGATGAACCCGGGCAATCTGGGCCCCTGAACTGGTCCCCTGATCGTAGTCCTCGCCATTCGGCGCCTCGAGGGCACCACAGCGCAGTGGCCGGTGGTCCGCGTCGGGGAACAACGCGGCTGTGCATTGGGATCGGAATTATTCAAAGCACCCGGCCACTGGTTGCGCCAAGATCCCTGCCCAACTGAGATGTCGGACTCATGAAACCTCTGCCACCGTGCTGCAGCGAGGGTCCTCAGTGACCGCTTCGGGCCGCATACACGATGAGTTCCTCTGCAAGATCCCAACCGATCCGAACCGTGTCCAGGACCAGGTCGTAGTGCCGCGCATCGGAGGAATTGACCCCGTAGAAGTGTTTGGCGTACACCGAACGGATCCTGTCATTCTCCCGCTGTGCCGCAGTAGCGGACTTCTCGTCGATCCCGTGCTGTTGCATTGCCGACTTGATCCGTCCCTCGGGCCGACCGTCGAGCCGTACATGCAACACGTCTGCATGGTCTGCAAGCACCATTGCCGCTGCGTGACCGAGGATGACGGCGTTCTTGCCGTCGGCAACCTTTCGTATCTCGGCCTCCGTGCCACGCATCACGTCGCGGTCGGTCACGCCCTGGTCGACGGGGGCCGGGACTGCCATGCCAGGCGACAGACTCGACATATGGGCCAGAAATCCCCACAAGCCGCTGGGCGCGTCGTGTTCGATTGCCTCGGCGTCCTGCACTGAGATCCCGAGCTCGTTCGCGACGGCGACCGGGACCGCCCGGTCGATGAACTCAAGGCCCAGCTGCTTGGCCACCCGCGGACCCACTGCGCTTCCCCCGGCCCCGTAGGACGCCGAGATTGTGACAATCATGATCGTCTCCCTTCGACGCCCACGACGTTATCGCTCATCCCGTTTGCAGCGCCAGCCGCCGACGGGCATCCGACCTGCTCGGATCGCGGGGTCCAGAGGCAGCCGAGCCTCTCGCGTCGGATCGGCATCCAGGGATCGGTTTCGGACCGATCGGTTTCGGACCGGGGCTTCCCTGCAACTGCTATCGACCATCGGCTGGATGGCCGATACTTCACCCTGTGCTTCGTCATACCTGGTGGGTCCTCGGTCTCGTGCTGCTCGGAGGTGGTGTTGCGGTAGTGCTGGCATCTCAGATCGGTCCCAGCAACTTCGGTTGGTTCGCCTACGCACCCCTGGGCGACGGCTCCGGCGGGCGCATCAGCAGTGGCTCCCTGTGGAACGGCTCCCTGTGGAACGGGTCGATGCTGATTGTCAACCGACGGCAGGTCCTCGGTCTTGCCGTTGCGGCCATCGGACTGGTGGTTCTCGCCGCTGGGACGGGGTTCACACTGGGTCGGCGTCGTGCCTGACGGCCGGATGCTTCTTCAACTCATTGGTTGAGGGCGGTACCCAGGACGGTAGGAGCTACGGGTGGCAGGTTAGGCCAGACCATGACCTCGCGCACCGCGGTGGCGTCGAAACCCGCGGCCGCGACGGCGCCTCTGGTGTCGCGGCGGATAGAGCACCCACCGGCGGCGCGCCCCCACACTGGCTCCAGTAGTTGCTGAAGGCGACCGACCCAGTGTCCCGGTGGGGCTGCGGCGTGCTCGAGCAGGAGCAGCCGACCATCAGGTACCAGGACCCGTCGCAGCTCTGCGAGCACTCTGGGCGGTTGTGTTACCGAGCAGAGCACGCATGCACAAAGCACTGCATCGACCGAACCGTCAGCCAACGGCAGGTCGTGGGCGTCCGCAGAGAGCAGCATGACCGGTACCGGGCAGGCCGTCACCCGTCCACGGGCGAGGGCGCGCATCGAGGGGTCGGGCTCGACGGCGACCACTGATGTCACCGTGGCCGGCAGGTGGGCCAGGTCGTGACCGGGTCCAAGACCCAGGATCAGCAGCCGACCACTTGCTTCTGCCAGCACCGACGCACGTAGCCGGCCGTAGCCGCCACGTTCCCCGGCCGCGGCGACCAATCGGTAGACCTGTGCGAAGACCGGGTGGGCGTGTTCCTGCTCACTGCTCATGACCCAGTATCAACTCGGGGTTCGGTACAGCTCCTGTTCACCCGACAGGTCGGGTCGAAGTCGCAGACCGCAGACTTCACGACGACACCGGCGTCGGCGATCCGCACCTGAGGCCCATACACAGCCAGTCGCTCTCGGCAGACGCCGCACGGGCTCAAGACCAGGAAGCGGCCATCCGAATGCCGGTGCAGGCAGATCGAAACCACGATCTGCTGACCAGGGTGATAGCCCCGCAGTAGGGCTCGATTTCGTGACACACCTGCACTGACGGGTTGATGGCATCGGGCGAGGTTCCGGTCAGGATCGTTCCGTCCGCGAGCGACCTCGCGGCTGCTCCCCGATGGTCCCGGTCCTCGAATCGGCTCTCGATGAGTGCGCGGCAGGCCCTGATCACTGCTTCGAGTGCCTGGTCATCCACGGCACGAACGTCCGAGGGTTGTATGAGCAGCGGTGAACGACGACATCCTGGGGCTGCAGAACCGACCGACTGCCGATCCGTGTGCGGTGACGGCATCGCCCTCATTGGTGATGCGCAGCAACGTTGATCACCTGCCCATCAGGGCTGCGGACAAAGAAACGGCGAATACCCCACGGTTCGTCGGTGAGTGGATGCACGACCTCGTAGCCACGTCGCTGCGCTTCCTCATAGGCGGCATCGACGTCGTCGACCCTGATCGTCATCACGGAGTCCTCGGGCGCCGTTGCGTCCCGGGTCACGACTTGAACGCATGCGCCCGAATCCGGTGAGCTGAACCGGGCCACCCAGCCTTGATTCATACCGTCCTGAGTGAGCCCGAGGAAGTGGAAGAACTCCCGCGCACGCTCGACGTCGTCGGTGTGCAGGTTGGTGATGACCTCTGACGCTTTCATCACCCAAGCCTGACAGGTGGCTCGGACATACCACTGACGCCAAGCCGTCTCACAGGTGGCACCGTTTCACCGCAGGGCACCGATATCCGGATGTGGATCGCTCATCGATCGTTGCGGGTCTCGTCAGGTGCTGGCATCGAGGTCGATGGCGAGCATGGGTAGTCGAGCGTGGTTCACGTCGATACGTGTATCCAAGGTTCGTTCCAGTACCGGTCGCAGCTTCGCCCAGGATCGGGGATGCGTGGTGGCGTAACGGCCCAGTGACGCGGCGGAGTCGGCCTCATCGAGGCGATGCGCAGTTGCCACTGCCGGTGGGCGGCTGCCGAGGTAGACGCGGACCTGCGGATTGGCGCGGACATTGCGGAACCACTGCGCTTTTTCACCGAAACCGGACACGACGACATAGCGTCCCGGTGCTGGATGGTCGACGATCTCCAAGGCCACGTATCGCCTCAGCCCAGAGGTGCGCCCCACATGTTCGAGCATCAACAGCCGTGACCCGAACAGGAAACCGAGCTTGGCGCGATAGAGCCAGATCGGAGCCCGTACAAACCATCGGACCCTGAGCAGTGCTGCGCTGGCACGCGTGATCGGGCTCGGTCGCTGATCATTCACAGGACCGATGTTCGCAGCTGGTTCGGTTCAGATCCGGCGTTCCGGATTTCATCTACCTGGCGGCCGATTTCGAGGCTGTCGAGACTTGGAAGTTTCCGCCGGCAACCCAGGCGACCAGAGCGATGGTTGCTTCCACATCTGTGACCGACCAAGCTGGCCGGCATGAGCTTCAAAGCACATAGCGCCGGCTTTCGTACGCCACGGTCTCTCGCATACAGCCAGGTGGTGACGTCATGACGCGCGGAGCATTGCTCTGGGCCGGAATTGCTCTCCTTGGCATCGGGTTGGTGATGATCGTGGCTGCCTCCAGAAATACCCGGACCGAGTCCCAAAAGAAAGGGCTGAGGGCAACAGCGGTTGGCGTCGACGTTGCCGCAGCGATTCTCTTCATCGTCGCGAGCCTGAGGTAACCGGCAAATCCTGCGACCCGTGCGAGGCGGCAGGTAAGAGCGAAACACTGGCAGGCTGGGCAGCTATCCGAGGTGTAGAAAATCTGGACGCCTCAGGGCGGTGGCCAGCGCGTCGAGGGTGCTGGTCACCACTCGGTAGTAGGACCAGCGGCCGCGTTGCTCGCGGGTCAGTAGCCCGGCGTCGACGAGTTGCTTGAGGTGATGGGAGACCGTCGGTTGGCTGAGCCCGCCGGGCTCGGTGAGATCACAGACGCAGGCTTCCTCGTCGGAGTGAGCTGCGATCCGCGACAGCAATCGGACGCGGGTCGGGTCGCCGAGGGCTTTGAAGATGCGGGCGAGACGTTCGGCCTCGACCACATCGAGGACATCGCCGGTGACCGGACTGCAGCAGTCCGTCACGTCATTGGCCATCGGTAGCGCGGTCATCACCCGATGAGCTTGTCACACTGATTGACATACATCGATGGATCAGCGAAAGTCGATACATCGATATTCTTCTATCAAGGAGTGACCATGGCTGATATCCGTGAACAGGTCCGGGCCCGTTACGCCGAGGCGGCGACCGCAGTCAGCAGCACCGGCCAGGATGCACTGGCCGTCGTGGACGCCGATCAGAATCGGGTGTCCTCCTCGGTTGTCGAGGCGAACGCGTCCTGTTGCGGGGGTGGCACCGACGTGGATGCTGCTTTCGGATCCAGCCTGTACAGCACCGACGAGCACAGTGAACTGCCTGCCGAGGCGGTAGCCGCCAGTCTGGGATGCGGCAACCCGATGATCGTGGCTCAGCTACGCGCCGGTGAGAAGGTCCTCGACCTGGGTTCGGGCGGCGGAATCGACGTGCTGCTCTCCGCACGACGGGTCGGGCCGAGCGGCTTCGCCTACGGCGTGGACATGACGCAGGAGATGCTCACGTTGGCCAACGCGAACAAGGCCAGGGCCGGCGTCGACAACGTCGAGTTCCTGAAAGGAACGATGGAAGACGTGCCGCTGCCCGACGCGTGTGTCGACGTCGTGATCTCCAACTGCGTGATCAACTTGTCCACCGACAAGCCCGCCGTGTTGGCCGAGATGTTCCGCGTACTCGTCCCTGGCGGGCGAATCGGAATATCCGATGTCGTCGCTGAGGACCACCTCAGTGTCGCGGACCGGGCCGAGCGCGGCTCCTACGTCGGCTGCATCGCCGGTGCCCTGTCCCGCGCCGAATACCTGGAGGGGTTGACTGCAGCCGGTTTCATCGACGCCGAGGTCGACTTCACCCACGAAGCCGCGCCCGGAATGCACTCCGCCATCGTGCGAGCCGCCAAACCGGCAGCGGCCTGAGCGGTGAACCTGCCTGCTGAGTGACCCCGTCTGCGATGCAGCCGCTGCTGGGCTGTTGACGACCCACCTGACGGGCGCCGTCACCAGGCAGATCCGGCGCGCACCGGGATGTACAAGGCCCATCCTCAATCGGACATAAAACAACACGTTCCACTGTTGTAATATGTGAGAAGTGCGCGAGATGGAGATGCGAACCAGGCCATTTCGGGTCTAGGGTCCTAACTACAGACGCGCAAGCAGTCAGCAAATACCCACAAACCTGAAGGAGTCTTCTCCCGTGAGCCAGGACACCCGTCGCGATCCCAGCCTTTCCCAGCCTGTAGCGAGCACCGCGGGGTGGACCGCCGTCGATGTGCGTGCCGTCGACACGGCACGGCTGCTGGCCGCCGACGCGGTCCAGAAGACTGGTAACGGCCACCCCGGCACCGCGATGAGCCTGGCGCCGCTGGCCTACCTGCTCTACCAGCAGGTCATGCGGATCGACCCCGCCGACGCGACGTGGATCGGCCGCGACCGGTTCGTGCTCTCCTGCGGACACTCCAGCCTGACCCAGTACATCCAGCTCTACTTCTCCGGCTACGGCCTGGAACTCGATGACCTCAAGGCGCTGCGCACCTGGGGTTCCAAGACCCCCGGCCACCCTGAGTACGGCCACACCGACGGGGTTGACATCACCACCGGACCCCTGGGCTCGGGCATCGCCTCGGCCGTGGGGATGGCCATGGCGCAGCGTCGGCAGCGCGGTCTGCTCGACCCAGATGCCGCACCCGGCACCAGCCCCTTCGACCACCGCATCTGGACCATCGCCTCCGACGGCGACATGATGGAAGGCGTCTCAGGCGAGTCCGCGTCGCTGGCAGGAACCCAGGAACTGGGCAACCTGATCGCCTTCTACGACCAGAACCAGATCTCCATCGAGGACGACACCGACGTGTCGTTCAGCGAGAACGTCGCCGCCCGCTACGAGGCCTACGGCTGGCACGTGCAGACCGTCGACTGGCGCTTGGGCGCGACGAGCAAGGGCGATGGCGACTACGTCGAAGACATCGATGCCCTGCTCGACGCGATCGAGGCGGCCAAGGCTGTCACGGACAAGCCGTCGTTCATTGCGTTGAAGACGGTCCTGGCGTGGCCTGCCCCGAACAAGAAAGGCACCGGCGACGCGCACGGATCTGCACTCGGCGACGCGGAGATCGAGGGCACCAAGAAGTTGCTCGGCTTCGATCCCGAGCAAACCTTCGAGGTGTCCGATGAGGTCATCTCGCACGTCCGCAAGGTCAAGGACCGAGGTGCGCAGGCCCACGCCGCATGGCAGCAGGATTTCGACGCGTGGCGCGCTGCGAACACCGATGCCGCAAAACTGCTGGATCGGCTGGTCGCCCAGGAACTTCCCGACGGCTTCAGCGAGGCGTTCCCGACCTTCGAGGCCGACGCCAAGGGCATTGCCTCGCGCGCGGCCTCCGGCAAGGTGCTCACTGCGCTTGCAGATGTGATGCCGGAGCTGTGGGGTGGGTCTGCCGACCTCGCAGGGTCCAACAACACCACCATGACCGGTGCGCCCAGCTTTTTGCCGCACAACCGCCAGACGCAGGAGTGGAAGGGCGGCCCCTACGGTCGAACCCTGCACTTCGGTATCCGTGAGAACGCGATGGGGATGGCGCTGAACGGCATCGCACTGGAGGGTCTGACCCGCCCCTACGGCGGCACCTTCCTGACATTCTCGGACTACATGCGCCCGGCCGTCCGACTCGCCGCGCTGCAGAACATTCCGGTGACTTTTGTCTGGACACACGACTCTGTCGGCCTCGGCGAGGACGGCCCGACCCATCAGCCGATCGAGCAGATCGCTTCGTTGCGTGCGATCCCCCAGTTGGATGTCGTGCGACCCTCGGACGCCAACGAGACGGCAATCGCCTGGAAATCGATCCTGACCCGTCGTGGAGCGGCCGCACTCATCCTGTCCCGGCAGGCGCTGCCCACTCTGGACCGCACCGAATTCGCATCTGCGGACGGTGTCGACCGCGGTGGGTACATCCTGGCGGATTCCGAGAAGGACACCCCCGACGTGATCCTGATCGCCACCGGCTCAGAGGTCAGTGTCGCTGTCGAGGCCCGCAAGGCGCTGAAGGAAAAGAACATCGACGCGCGCGTCGTGTCGCTCCCGTGCCGCGAGTGGTTCTTCGCTCAGGACGCCTCCTATCGCGAGCAGGTACTACCGGCGAGCGTGAAGGCACGTGTCTCGATCGAAGCCGCAACGACCTTCGGCTGGCACGACATCGTCGGTGACGCGGGAATCGCGATCGGTATCGACCACTACGGCGCGAGCGCCGATGGCGCACTGCTGCTGGAGAAGTTCGGCATCACCAGCGAGCACATGGTGACTGCTGCGCAAGACTCCCTCAACTCACTCTGACTCAACCTGATCAGCAAGAACGCGATCACTACAGGAGAAATTTCGATGGCTACCAACGAACGACTCAAGGCTCTGTCCGATGTCGGCGTCTCGATCTGGCTGGACGATCTGTCCCGCGGTCTGATCCACTCCGGCGAGCTGCAACGACTCATCGACGAGAAGTCCGTCGTCGGTCAGACCAGCAACCCCACGATCTTCGCGGCTGCCCTGTCCAAGGGCAATGACTACAACGAGCAGATCAAGCAGCTCGCGAGCGACGGCGCTTCGGTGGACGACGCGACGTTCGCCATCACCACGACCGACGTACGGGATGCCTGTGACGTGATGAAGCCCGTCTACGACGCGACAAATGGTCAGGATGGTCGGGTCTCCATCGAGGTCGATCCCCGGATGGCGCATCAGACCGAACCCACCACCGCTATGGCGAGCAAACTGTGGGAGACCGTCGACCGCAAGAACGTGATGATCAAGATCCCGGCAACCGTCGAGGGCCTGCCGTCCATCACCTCGGCCACCGCTGCGGGGATCAGCGTCAATGTCACCTTGATCTTCTCCCTGGAGCGCTACCGCGCCGTGATGAATGCCTACCTGTCCGGGCTCGAGCAGGCAAAAGAGAACGGGCACGACCTGTCGAGCATTCGTTCGGTGGCGTCGTTCTTCGTCTCGCGCGTCGACTCCGAGATCGACAACCGGCTGGATGCGTTGGACAACGACGAGGCCAAGGCACTCAAGGGCAAGGCCGGTATCGCGAATGCGCGCTTGGCCTACCAGGCGTTCGAAGAGGTCTTCTCCACCTCACGGTGGGAGACCTTGAAGGCCGACGGCGCTCACGTACAGCG
The DNA here is from genome assembly GCA_039636865.1 of Dermatophilaceae bacterium Sec6.4. NCBI lineage: Bacteria > Bacillati > Actinomycetota > Actinomycetes > Micrococcales > Dermatophilaceae > Dermatophilaceae bacterium Sec6.4. The sequence goes on along the minus strand of CP144172.1, from coordinate 2,326,387 downwards.
TCCGCTGTGGGCCTCGACCGGAGTCAAGAACCCCGAGTACAAGGACACGATGTACGTCGTGGACCTCGCAGCTGACGAAACCGTCAACACGATGCCCGGCAAGACCATGGACGCGGTCGCGGACCACGGTGAAATTGCCGGCGATCAGGTCACCGGTCACTACGACGACGCGAAAGCGGTCCTGGATGCACTGGACGCGATCGGTGTGAGCTATGCCGACGTCGTGAAGGTCCTCGAGGACGAGGGTGTCGACAAGTTCGAGAAGTCGTGGGCGGAGCTGCTCGAGTCCGTCAAGGGTGAGCTGGACAAGGCGGGCAAGTGATGACTGTGTCTTCCTCCCAACAGGTAACAGCCGTCGGTGCAGCAGCCGATGCGATCGAGGCGCATGTCGCGCAGTTGGTAACCGACAAGGTCGCGAGCCGGCTCTTTGCGCAGGACAAGACCCTGTGGGGGCCGGACGCCGAGGAGGAATCGGGCAAGCGGCTGTCCTGGGTAAGCCTGGCCCGGTCCTCTCGACCGCTGGTCGCCCAGATCGAGAGCCTGCGGGCTGACTTCGCGGCTGACGGTCTGGACCGCGTGGTGCTGTGTGGGATGGGAGGTTCCTCGTTGGCACCGGAGGTCATCTGCGAGACCGCGGGTGTTCCGCTCGTGGTGCTGGACTCCTCCCAGCCGGACATGGTCCGGGCGGGCGTCGAGGACCGCCTGGAGAACACCGTCGTCGTGGTCTCCTCCAAATCCGGTTCCACGGTCGAAACCGATTCGCAGCGTAGAGCGTTCGAGAAGGCATTCACCGATGCCGGCATCGACCCGACCCAGCGCATCGTGATCGTGACCGACCCCGGCAGCCCGCTGGACAAAGATGCTCGCGGCAACGGCTACACCGTCATCAACGCCGACCCAGCAGTCGGCGGACGGTACTCCGCCCTGACCGCGTTCGGGCTGGTACCCAGCGGCCTTGCGGGCGCCGATATCGGCGCCCTGCTCGACGAGGCAGAGGCCGTCACCGAAGCTCTCGCAGCCGATGACGACGCCAACCCCGCGCTGCGCCTCGCAGCGGCCATGGGCGCGACCTCACCGCTACGGGACAAGTTGGTCCTGCTCGATGCGGGCACTGCGAACATCGGTTTCGGCAACTGGGCCGAGCAGCTCATTGCAGAGAGCACCGGAAAGCAGGGCAAGGGCATCCTGCCCGTCGTCGTTGGATCGTCGGCTCCGACTGCGCAGACCGATGACGAGTTGTACGTCTACCTGGTAGCCGACGACTCCGATGAAACACCCGAAGGCCCGGCCGCTGTATCGGTGGGCGGGTCCCTCGGCGCGTCGATGCTGTTGTGGGAGGCCGCGGTCGCGGTCGCGGGCCGATTGCTGGCGATCAACCCGTTCGATCAACCCGATGTCGAGAGCGCGAAAGCGGCCTCTCGTGAGCTGCTCGACGCAGGTACCGGAGGTGGTGACGCCCCGGCGTACACCGACGGTGCTGTGGAGGTACGCAGCCTCGGTGGCGACTGGCTCGGCGACGCAGACAGCGTGCCTGCAGCCATCGAAGCCCTGCTGGCTCAACTTCCCGATGACGGGTACCTGGCAGTGATGGCCTACCTGGACCGGATCGCCGACCAGTCGCTGGCTGACGTCCAGGTCGCCTTTGCCAAACGGTTGCAGCGCCCTGTCACCTTCGGGTGGGCGCCGCGCTTCCTGCACTCCACCGGGCAGTACCACAAGGGCGGTCCTGCGATCGGCATCTACCTGCAGATCACAACCACACCGCGCGAGGACTATCCGGTACCGGGGCGAGATTTCACCTTCGGTGACTTCATCACCTCACAGGCCGGCGGGGATGCGAAAGTACTCGCGGACCATGGCCGTCCGGTCCTGCAACTGCACCTGACCGACCACGACCAGGGTCTGGCGCAGCTCAGTGAGGCCATTGCCAAGGCAACGCAGGGAACATCAGGTTCGTGACCTCCGCGCACGTCGCGCGCGGCAGTAATCCGCTACGGAGTCCCGGCGATCGGCGCCTGCCGCTGATCGCCGGGCCATGCAGCATGGTGATGTTCGGTGTCACCGGCGACCTGGCGCAGAAGAAGTTACTGCCCGCCATCTACGACCTGACAAACCGTGGGCTGCTCCCGCCCAACTTCACCCTGATCGGGTTCGCGCGCCGCGACTGGAGTCGCGAACGCTTCGTTCAGGAGGTGGAGCGCAGCGTACGTGCCGGCGCCCGGACCCCCTTCCGGGACGAATCCTGGCGCGCGCTGGCCGATGGACTGCGTTTCGTATCGGGTAGTTTCGATGACGACGCAGGCTTCGACCGCCTCGCGGTCGAGGTCGAGGCGGTTGACCGCGAACGCGGCACCGACGGCAACCACGCCTTCTACCTGTCCATCCCTCCGGCAGCATTCGCGCCCGTCGCCCGACAACTGGAACGCAGCGGTCTGACCCGCGAAGTTTCCGACAGCTGGCGCCGCGTCATCATCGAAAAGCCGTTCGGCCATGATCTGGCCAGCGCGCAAGAGCTCAACGCGATCGTGGAGAGCGTGTTTCCGCCCGGGTCGATCTTCCGTATCGACCACTACCTGGGCAAGGAGACGGTCCAGAACATTCTCGCGTTGCGGTTCGCCAACGGCATCTTCGAGCCGGTCTGGAATTCCCACTACGTGGACCATGTCCAGATCACCATGGCCGAGGACATCGGTATCGCCGGTCGGGCCGGCTACTACGACGGCATCGGGGCCGCGCGCGACGTCATCCAGAACCACCTGCTGCAGTTGCTCGCGCTGACGACCATGGAGGAGCCCAACTCCTTCGATGCCGATGCGCTGCGCGCGGAGAAGGAAAAGGTGCTGGCCGCAGTACGCAGCCCCGCTGACCTCTCCCATGCCACCGCAAGGGGTCAGTACGCCGCCGGGTGGCAGGGCAGCGAAAAGGTCATCGGCTTCCTGGACGAGGACGGTATCGACCCGGCCTCCGGTACCGAGACCTACGCCGCGCTGAAACTTCTGGTCGATACCCGGCGCTGGGCCGGAGTCCCGTTTTATCTGAGGACCGGTAAACGGTTGGGCAAACGGGTCACCGAGATTGCGGTCGTCTTCAAGCGGGCACCGCACCTGCCGTTCAAGGACACCTCCACGTCGGAGCTGGGCGAGAACGCGATCGTGATGCGCGTCCAGCCCGATGAGGGCATCACGATCAGATTCGGGTCCAAGGTGCCCGGGGCAGGTGAGATGCAGGTGCGCGACGTGACGATGGACTTCGGCTACGGCAATGCGTTCACCGAGGCCAGCCCCGAGGCGTACGAGCGGCTGATCCTGGATGTACTGCTCGGCGAACCGCCACTGTTCCCGCGCCACGCAGAGGTCGAGACGTCGTGGCGGATCCTGGATCCGATCGAGGAATTCTGGGGCACGCAGGGAGCCCCTACCCAGTACGCGCCGGGTGGCTGGGGACCGGCCGACGCCGATGACCTGCTGCGCCGCGATGGCCGTGAATGGAGAATGCCGTGATCGTCTCGCTGGAGTCCACCAATACGCGCGAGGTGAGTAAACGGCTGGTCAGCCTGCGCGGCGACGTCGGTGCGATCGCCCTGGGTCGCGTCATGACCTTGGTCGTCGTTGTCGAGGAGGAGAGTGCCGAGGCGGCGTTGGAGGCAGCGAGCGAGGCGAGCCGTCAGCACCCGAGTCGGATCCTGACAATGGTCCGTGCCGATCGGGGCGACCCGACACGGATGGATGCCGAGATCCGAGTCGGCGGCGACGCAGGGGCGAGCGAAATCGTCGTATGTCGGTTGTACGGCGAGCTCGCCGATCACGCTGAGAGTGTCGCGGTTCCGTTGATGCTCGCTGATTCACCCGTCGTGGCGTGGTGGCCCAGGACCTGTGAGGCCGACGCCGCCCGCTCCCCCATCGGTGCGATGGCGGTCCGTCGGATCACCGACGTATCGCTGAGCGACGATCCCCCGGCCCGGCTGTCGGCCCTGCAGCAGCACTATGTGCCGGGCGATACCGACATGGCATGGGCGCGCACCACGCGTTGGCGCGGTCTGCTCACCACCGCACTGGACCAACCACCGTACGAGTCGGTGGACTCGGCGATCGTCTGTGGAGCACGCGACTCGGCGAGCTCCGATCTACTCGCCGGTTGGCTGGCTGCCCGCCTGCGATGCCCGGTGGAACGCACGATCAGTGACAGCGGATCCGGTATCGCGGCAGTCACGTTGATCCGCGCGAGTGGACCGTTGCAACTCATCCGCCAATCGGGGCGGACGGCGCGACTGCAGCTTTTCGGACAGCCCGACCAGGAGGTCAGCCTGCACCGCTACGACACCGCCGAGTGTCTGGCTGAAGAACTTCGCAGCCTGGATGCTGACGACGTGTACCGCGAGGCCTTGCTCGAGGGACTCCCACTCGTTCGTCACACTGCACAACGTCAGGCGTGACCCCCACCAGGAAGGCAACTTCATGACCGACCCGCAGTTCGTCGTGCACGACACCAAGGCCGCTTTGGGTGCGGCGGTCGCTGCGCGACTCCTCGCTGAGATCATCGACGCGGTACAGCTGCGAGGTGTGGCACACGTGGTGCTCACCGGAGGCTCGATGGGCGGCACCTCACTGGCCGGGCTCCGTGATGCAGGCGCCGAACTGGATTGGTCGCGCGTTCACCTCTGGTGGGGTGATGAACGGTTCGTCCCGCTCGGCAGCGACGAGCGCAACGACACGCAGACACGTGAAGTACTGCTGGACCATATCGATATACCCGAGCAGAACGTGCACGTGATGGCGCCCAGTGACGGCGCACACGGCGGCGACGTCAATGCTGCTGCGCTCGCCTATCAGGACGATCTCGCGGGGTACGCCACTGCCGGTGCCGGTGGCGTTATCGGCGTGCCCGCATTCGACGTCCTCATGCTGGGAGTTGGTCCGGACGCCCACGTCGCCTCGTTGTTCCCGCACCATCCAGGTGTCCGGACGGTCGACGCAAACGTTGTCGCGGTGTGTAACTCCCCCAAGCCGCCCCCTGTGCGCCTCAGCCTGACCTTCACCGCCATCAACTGCGCGCGTCAGGTGTGGTTCCTGGTGGCCGGACCCGAGAAGGCGGACGCCGTCGCGCACGCATCCCCGCCGGGCGCGGATCCGTGGGACTTCCCGGCGGCCGGCGCCAGCGGCACCGATGCGACGATCTGGTGGCTGGATCGGGACGCAGCGGGCAAGACCCTCGCGGGCTGACGCGCAGGGTCCGGCACCAGGAGAATCTCCCGGTGCCGGTGGAAAGAGATATATGCAGGCTGGGCCTGGATATACCTTGCTCTTCCGCCATGCGGAAGTTACCGTTCACAATACGGAATCGGGTGTGCTCGACATCACGTCGATGAGCAGCCACCAAGGTGTTTCACCTGGTCCGTGAACGAAGGCAACGCTTCGGCGTCTCTCTCTCCACCTTTCGAAAGGCAACCCTGTGACAAGTCCCTACTACGCCCCCCACGGCGGCCTACCCCTGCAGACCGATCTCACGACCGACCGGTCCATGTTCAAGGAGGCCTACGCGGTCATCCCGCGTGGCGTGATGACCGATATCGTCACCAGCTTCCTACCCTTCTGGGACGACATGCGGATGTGGGTGCTGGCCCGGCCACTGTCTGGGTTCGCAGAGACCTTCTCGCAGTACATCGTCGAGGTCGGGCCTGGTGGCGGTAGTGAGAAGCCGGAGCTGGACCCGCACGCCGAGGGTGTCCTGTTCATCGTCGAAGGTGGTTTCAAGCTCACTATCGACGGCACCGAGCATGAGTTGACGGAAGGCGGATACGCCTTCCTGCCCCCGGGCACCACCTGGACGCTGCGTAACAACGGCGACGTGGCTACCCGGTTCCACTGGATCCGTAAGACGTTCGAGGTTGTCGAAGGTCTGGAGATCCCGCCGGCGTTCGTGACGAACGAGGCCGATGTGGAGCCGATCCCGATGAAACACACCGATGGTAAGTGGGTCACCTCCCGTTTCGCCGACCCCACAGACCTGCGGCACGACATGCACGTCAACATCGTCACCTTCGAGCCCGGCGCCGTCATCCCGTTCGCCGAGACGCACGTTATGGAGCATGGCCTCTACGTCCTGGAGGGCAAGGCCGTCTATCGGTTGAACGAGGACTGGGTCGAGGTCGAGGCAGGCGACTTCATGTGGCTACGCGCCTTCTGCCCGCAGGCGTGTTACGCCGGCGGTCCCGGCAACTTCCGCTACCTGCTCTACAAGGACGTCAACCGGCACGCTCGACTGAGCCGCCAGTTCCTCTGATCCGTCCCTGATCCGGCCGACCGGGCCCGGAAGTCACCGTCGAGGTGAGCTGGACGGCCCGGTCAGCCGAGTAGACGAACCCACCCTGTAGGTCCCGCTGCGATAACTGCTGCCCTGACACGTCCTTCTGCACCAGGATCGACGTCACCCCGCAAGATGCCCTGCAAGATCACCGAAAGCCCCCGCTGAAAAGAGAGAGCCGATGTCCGTCGAAGCGCCCGCACCCCCGAAGAAGCACCCCGTAGACGAAGTGTTGCCGTTCCCGCAGATGTTCATCTACGGGCTGCAGCACGTGCTCAGCATGTACGCCGGTGTCGTTGCCGTTCCACTGATCATCGGCTCAGCGTTCAAACTCTCCGGTGTCCAGATCACCTACCTGGTCTCCGCCGGTCTTTTCATGTCCGGCCTGGCAACCTTGCTACAGACGCTGGGGTTCTGGAAGGTCGGGGCCCGGCAGCCCATCGTGCAGGGCACCTCCTTCGCCGCAGTGTCGACCATCCTCGCGGTCGGCCTGGACAAGAAAGGCGGCACCGCCGGGCTGAATGCGGTTTTCGGCGCCCTGCTCGTCGCCGGAGTGGTTGCCTTGCTGATTGCGCCGTTCTTCACGAAACTGCTGCGTTTCTTCCCTGAGGTTGTGACCGGCACAGTCATCACTGTCATCGGTATCTCACTAATGCCTGTAGCCATCCAATGGGGAGCCGGCGGGGTCGGCGCACCCTCCTTCGGCGACCCGAAGAACGTTGCACTCGCCGCCATCACGATCGTGCTGATCGTGCTGGTCTACCGCTTCCTTCCGCCGTTCTTCAGTCGCATCGCTATCCTGCTGGGCCTGGTCCTCGGCACCATTGTCGCCATTCCGTTCGGGCTGACGAATTTCTCCAAGATCTCCGATGCAAGCGTCTTCCAGGTGCCGACACCGTTCCACTTCGGTGCACCCACCTTCGCGGTGGGCGCGATCATCTCGATGATCGTCGTGATGCTCGTCATCATGACGGAGACGACCGCCGACATCCTGGCGATCGGGGAAGTCATCGATCAGCCCGCCGATCGGGAGACGGTCACCAACGGTCTGCGCGCCGACATGCTGGCCACCGCTGTGGCGAGCGTCTTCAGTGGCTTCTCCGTCAGTGCTTTCGCACAGAACGTCGGACTGGTCGCCATCACCGGGATCAAGAGTCGTTTCGTGGTCGCCGTCAGTGGCGGAATCCTGGTCTTCCTGGGCCTGTTCCCCGTACTGGGCGCGGTTGTCGCCCTGGTGCCGCTCCCCGTCCTCGGTGGTGCCGGCCTCGCGCTCTTCGGAACAGTCGCAGCAAGTGGTATCCGCACCTTGAGCAAGGTCAACTATGACGGAAACGCAAACCTCGTCATCGTTGCGTTCTCCCTCGGATTCGGCATCATCCCGATCTCCGTTCCGACCTTCTACGACAAGTTCCCGGCCTGGTTCACCGTCATCTTCGACTCCGGGATCACCGCTGCTGCGCTGATGGCAGTGCTGCTGAACATCGTCTTCAATATCGTCGGCCGGCCGGCGGGCGAGGAGGGACCGATCTTCTCCGAAGCTCCCGAACCCGCCTCGATCTCCGATGAGGACGAAGAGCGGATCACCCAACCCCGGGCACCCAGGGAAGCCGGCGCAGCGAGGACGCATCGCAGATCCACGAACTGATCCCACCCCACCCACAGCAAGTCGCCCACCGGAGGAGAGACCGGTGGGCGACTTCTGTGCTGCGGTGCAGCGATGTTGAGAATGGTTCAGCGGATCAGACCCCGGCCACGCAGCGTACCGAGCGCCTCATCGAGCAGGACGGCGCCCTCTTCGTCGCTACGTCGCTCTTTGACGTAGGCCAGGTGAGTCTTGTAGGGCGTCACGACCGGAGCCGACGGTGGGTTGTCCTTGTCCTGACCGGCGGGCATCCCGCACCGCGGGCAGTCCCAGGTCTCCGGCACGGTCATACCCGGCTCCTGCGCGAAGCTCGGAGTGATCTCATGCTTGTTGGAACAGTAGAACGACACCGTCACCCGAGGGGCCGCGTCGCCACGCTCAGCCTCCCCCATGGGCCCTGCACCGACACGACTACCGCGAATTGCACTGCCACCGGCCACGAACGTCTCCTAGCTGAATCGAGCGACGAGACCGAGGCCGACGACGGCCAGGATCCATAGAGACCCACCAATGACGGTGAGTCGGTTCAGGTTACGCTCGGCGACCGAAGATCCGCCCAGGTTCGAGGAGACGCCACCGCCGAACATGTCGGACAAGCCACTGCCCTGACCCTTGTGCAGCAGGATCAGCAGCACCAGCAGGACGCTGGTGAGCAGGACGAGGATCTGCAGAGTGAAACGGATGACATCCACGTGTCTGGAACTCACCTTCGGTCGAGCGTGGTACTGCCCGATATGAGCAGCGGTAGAAATTTTACACCGGGAGTCGGTGGGCGACGCCGCCCCACGCGGTGCGGCTCAGGCTCCACCGACATGGGACTGATAGCGGCAGATGGCAGCGAATTCGGAGGCATCGGTCGAAGCGCCGCCCACGAGAGCTCCGTCGACGTCAGGCTGCGCCATGATCGACGCGACATTCCCGGACTTCACCGAGCCGCCGTACAGCACGCGGACACCGTCGGCGACGACGCTGGAGAACAGCTGTGCCAGCCGCCCGCGGATTGCTGCGCACACTTCTTGGGCGTCTTCTGGGGTTGCGACCTCACCGGTGCCGATGGCCCAGACGGGCTCGTAGGCGATCACGATGGACGCCGCCTGCTCTGCGCTCAGCCCGGCCAGCGCCACGTTCAGCTGTCCGATGACGAACGGAACTTGTTCACCGGCCTCCCGCACGTCGAGCGCTTCACCCACGCAGAGCAACGGGGTCACGCCGTGCCGGTAGGCAGCCGCGACCTTCGCCGCCACCACCGCATCGTCCTCGTGGTGGTACTCGCGACGTTCGCTGTGTCCGACCACGGCGTAGCTACATCCGAGCTTGGCCAGGAACGCGCCGGAGATCTCCCCGGTGTACGCACCCGCGTCATGGACAGAGACATCCTGCGCGCCGAACTTCAAATGCAGCTTGTCGCCGTCGATCAGCGTCTGCACCGAGCGGATGTCTGTGAAGGGCGGTATGACGGCGACCTCGACCTGCGCGAAGTCATGCCGCTTGTCGCGCAGCGTCCAATCCAGTTTCTGCACCAGCACCGTTGCCTGCTGGTGGTCCAGGTTCATCTTCCAGTTGCCCGCCATGAGGGGCACCCTGCTCGGCACGTCGGCCATCGCTTCAGTTCTCCAGCACCGCAAGCCCGGGAAGGGTCTTGCCTTCGAGGTATTCCAGACTCGCGCCACCACCGGTGGAGATGTGCGAGAAGTCGTCGTCGGCGAAACCGGCCTGGCGGACCGCAGCGGCGGAATCCCCACCGCCGATGACGGTGTAGGCACCTGACTTCGTGCTCTCCGCCAGTGCGCGGGCCACCGTCTCCGTCCCGGCCGCGAACGGCGCCATCTCGAACGCACCCATCGGGCCGTTCCAGAAGACGGTCCGCGCACCGGAAATCTTGCGGGCGAACAGTTTCGCCGATTCTGGGCCGATGTCCAGTCCCATCCGGTCTGCTGGGATCGCGTCCGCCGCGACTACGTCATGGTCGGCGTCAGCCGAAAAAGCTGACGCAGCAACGATATCGGTGGGCAGCACAATGTCGACCCCACGGTTCTCGGCAGCTGCCAGGTACCCAGCGACCCGATCGATCTGGTCCTTCTCAAGTAGCGAATTACCCACCTCATGCCCCTGGGCAGCCAGGAAGGTGAAGACCATGCCTCCGCCGATGAGCAGCATGTCGGCATGCGCCAGCAGGTTTTCGATGACACCGAGTTTGTCGGAGACCTTCGCGCCACCAAGGACGACGGCGTACGGGCGGGCGGGACTGGTCAGTCGCTGCAGCACCTCGACCTCCTGCTCGATGAGGGCGCCCGCGGCCTGCGGTAGTCGCTCGGCCACGTCATACACACTGGCCTGCTTGCGGTGTACCACGCCGAATCCGTCGCTGACGAAGACGTCAGCCAGTCCGGCGAGGGCATCGGCGAATTCGGCGCGCTCAGCGACGTCCGTGCTGGTCTCTCCCACGTTGAAACGCAGATTCTCCAACATGGCGACCTCACCGTCACGCAGCGCCTGCACAACTGCCTGCGCTGACGGACCGACGGTGTCCTCAGCGAGCGGAACCGGCTGATCGAGGAGCTCGGCGAGACGGTCGGCGGCCGGGCGCAGCGAGTACTTCGCGTCCGGTGCGCCCTTGGGTCGACCCAGGTGGGCGCACACGATGACGCGTGCTCCTGCAGCTGCCAGGCGCCGGATGGTAGGCACCGATGCCCGCACCCGACCGTCGTCGGTGATGTTGCCCTCGCCGTCCAGCGGAACATTCAGGTCACTGCGCAGCAGCACCTTTTTACCCCGTAGGTCGCCGAGATCCTCGATCGTGCGCATCGTTCTCAGAGGCCCTTCGCGACAAGGACGGTGAGGTCGACGAGCCGGTTGGAGTAACCCCACTCGTTGTCGTACCAGCCGACGACCTTGACCTGGTTGCCGATGACCCTGGTCAGCCCGGAGTCGAAGATGCAGGAGGCCGGGTCGGTGACGATGTCGCTGGAGACGATGGGCGCGTCGGTGTACTTCAGGAAACGGCCGTCGGCCACCTTCTGCACCGCTGCATTGACCTCGGCCACCGTCGTCTCGCGGCCGGCCTCGAACGTCAGGTCGGTCGCGGAACCGGTCGGGGTCGGCACGCGCAGCGCAAACCCGTCCAGCTTGCCCTTCAGCTGCGGCAGCACCAGGCCGATGGCCTTCGCAGCGCCGGTCGAGGTCGGGACGATGTTGACCGCTGCCGCGCGGGCGCGACGCAGATCCTTGTGCGGGCCGTCCTGCAGGTTCTGATCGGCCGTGTAGGCGTGGATCGTGGTCATCAGACCCTTGACGATGCCGAACTCGTCGTCCAGCGCCTTCGCCATCGGGGCCAGGCAGTTCGTCGTGCAGGATGCGTTGGAGATGATGTGGTGCTTGGCCGGGTCGTAGTCGCCGTCGTTGACACCCATCACGATCGTGATGTCCTCGTTGGAGGCCGGCGCCGAGACGATGACCTTCTTGGCCCCGCCGTCGATATGCGCCTTCGCCTTCGTCGCGTCGGTGAACAGACCGGTCGACTCGATGACGATGTCGGCCCCCAGCTCGCCCCAGGGAAGAGCAGCCGGATCGCGCTCGGCAAACGCCTTGAAGGACTTACCCGCCACGGTGATCTCGTCGTCTGAAGACGTGATCTCGCCATCGAAGACACCCAGGATCGTGTCGTACTTCAACAGGTGCGCAAGCGTGGCATTGCTGGTGAGGTCGTTGACACCGACGATCTCGATGTCTGCGCCGGATGCAATCGCAGCGCGGAAGAAGTTACGGCCGATGCGGCCGAAACCGTTGATTCCTACCCGAACAGTCACAGTCACTCAATTCCTTCTGGTGAGGGGTCTAGGGCTGCTTGGAGCCTATGGGATTACCACTCGGTACGACGAACGCGCAGCGACCCCGCCGGCTTGGTCGGCCGTGTTCAGCTGTCGAGCATGTCGGGTGTGAGGTTGGCATCGGTGCCCGGGATGTCGCGGTCCCCGGCGACCTTGTCGGCCATTGCCAGTAGCCGTCGGATCCGCCCTGCGACGGCGTCCTTGGTCATCGGGGGCTGCGCCAATTGACCCAACTCCTCCAGGCTGGCCTGCTTGTGTTCGATGCGGAGTCGACCTGCCTGAGCGAGGTGATCCGGAACCTCCCTGCCCAAAATTTCCATCGCCCGCTCGACGCGCGCACCAGCCGCAACGGCAGCGCGCGCGGACCGCCGCAGATTTGCGTCGTCGAAGTTTGCGAGGCGGTTGGCGGTCGCCCGGACCTCGCGGCGCATCCGGCGTTCTTCCCAGGTCAGGACGGCGTCGTGTGCCCCCAGACGGGTCAGCATCGCGCCGATGGCGTCCCCGTCGCGGATGACGACCCGGTCCACCCCCCGCACCTCACGGGCCTTGGCCGAGATCCCCATCCGTCGTGCGGCGCCGACCAGCGCGAGGGCGGCTTCGGGTCCGGGGCATGTGACCTCCATCGAGGAGGAACGACCGGGCTCGGTCAACGATCCGCGCGCCAGGAACGCGCCCCGCCAGGCCGCCTCGGCGTCGCACACCGGACCGTTGACCACCCGGGGGGGAAGTCCGCGCACAGGACGACCCCTGGTGTCGATCAGCCCCGTCTGACGAGCCAGCGCCTCGCCGTCTCCAACGACCCGCACCACGTAACGACTACCCCGTTTGATGCCGCCGGCACTCATCACGACCAGTTCGGACTTCTGCCCGTACACCGCGGCGATGTCCTGACGAAGCCGGCGCGCGGTGGCTGCGGTGTCCAACTCGGCCTCGACCACGACTTTGCCGCCGATGATGTGCAACCCTCCCGCAAAGCGCAGCACCGCCGAGATCTCAGCCTTGCGGCAGCAGGTCTTGGTGACGGTGAATCTGCTCAACTCGTCTTTGACGGACGCAGTCATCGCAGGCATGAGCGGTATTCTCGCATTGCCGAGAGGGTGCTGGCTGCGATTGCCGGACTCCCGGGCGCTCAGTCCAGGACATCCCGGTATGCCGCAGCCAGGCGCAGCGGATCGTGGCTGCCGGGGGTGTCCACGTCGGCCACCTGGGCCAGCATGAGCCGCGCGCCGAGACGCTGGGCGACCTGCTCCAGGACCCGCGCCTCATCACGGTGCAGCGAGATATCGGCGAGCACCACGTCAAGGTGCAGGTCGGGCGCGTGCGACGCGAGCACCTCGAGGTGATCGGCCGCGCTGAAACCCTGCGTCTCATCGTCGTGGCGCATCATGTTGAGCGTCAGCATCTTGCGCGCTTTGGTCTGCACGATCGCGTCGCACAGGTCGGGCACCAACAGGTGCGGCATGACCGAACTGAACCATGATCCCGGTCCGAGGATGACCCAGTCGGCCTCACGAACCGCATCGACTGCCGGCTGACAGGCGGCCGGTGGATCTGGATGCAGGCGAACACTCAGCACGCGTCCGCGCGTTGTTGCGACCTTCACCTGACCGATGACCTCCGTGACGTCGGTGGGGTGCGCGGGGTCCGCACCGAGGACACTCGCCTCGATGCGTAACGGTTCCGCAGCCATCGGCAGCACCCGTCCGCGTGCCCCGAGCAACCGACCGACCAGGTCCAGACCAGCCACCGGATCGCCCAGCAGATCCCACAGAGACGCGATGATCAAATTGCCGAGGGCGTGCCCGCCCAACGGACCCTCGCCGGCAAATCGATGCTGGAGGGCATCACGCCACTGCAGTCCCCACTCGGAGTTGTCGCACAGAGCGGCCAGCGCCATCCGCAGGTCGCCCGGCGGCAGGATGTGGAATTCGTCACGTAACCGTCCACTCGAGCCGCCGTCGTCGGCGACCGTGACGATGGCGGTGATCTTGTCGGTCACCAACTGCAACGCCTGCAAGGAGACTGCCAGCCCGTGTCCGCCGCCGAGGGCCGCCACCGCGGGACGGGCCGTCACTCCCGACCCAGGTCTCGGTGCACGGTCACCGCATGGGTGCGGTCGGTGCCCAGGCGAGCCGACAGCGCCTCGGTCATGGCCACCGAGCGGTGCTTGCCACCGGTGCAGCCCACAGCGAGGGTGATGTAGCTACGACCTTCGCGTCGGTATCCCTCACACATCGGTTCGAGCATCGACAATGAACGGTCCAGGAACTCCTGCGCTCCGGGTTGGGCCAGGACGAAATCGGCGACGACCGCGTCGCGCCCGGAGAAGGGCCGCAGCGCGGGGTTCCAGAACGGGTTGGGCAGAAAACGCATGTCGAAGACGATGTCGGCGTCCAATGGAATTCCGTATTTGAAACCGAACGACATCACCGCGATACGAAGGTCCATCGAGCTCTCGTCGCCGAGCATCTCCCTGACCTTCGTGCTCAGCTGATGCACGTTGAGTCCGCTGGTATCGATCAGGACGTCGGCGGTGGACCGCAGGTCGCGCAGGGCCGCCCGCTCAGCGACGATGCCGTCCAGCAGACGACCCTGGCCCTGGAGAGGGTGCGGTCGGCGGACCGATTCGAAACGTCGGACCAGGGCCTCATCGGTGGCGTCCATGAACACCACGACCGGGCGGTAGTTGCCCGCCCGCAATTGGTCCAGACCGTCCCGAAAATCGGTGAAGAACGTGCGGGACCGAACGTCGACCACGGCACAGAGGCGGTGGACAGACCCTTCACTTCCAGCGCTTCCACTACTCGCATCACCCACCACGCCGGTGGTGCTCTCGCCCTTGCCGTTGTTGCCGGCCGCACCGATCGGACGCTGCACCGGCCCGGCATCCTGCTCATCCAGCAGGGACGCCATCGACACCAGGAGCTGTGGGGGAAGGTTGTCGATGACGTACCAGCCGCGGTCCTCCAGCACATTGGCGGCGGTGCTGCGGCCCGCGCCGGACATACCGGTCACGATGATCAACTCCCCCGAACCTGCTCCCGGTCGATCGGGTCGCTCGCTCATCGAGGCTCCTTCTCCTGCTGCAACGGGTCCGGCATCAACTCAGGACTTCACCGGTCGACAGATTGACGGCCGGTGTGACGTCCCCATCATCTCGCAGACGCGAATGAACGGTCTGCGCGAGAGCCGCACCGATGCCCTTGACAGCAGCCAGCTCCTGCACAGGAGCGGCCCGGATCTTCTTGACCGAACCGAACTCCTTCAGCAGTGCCTTACGCCGGACCTGCCCCAGCCCTGGGATGTCGTCCAGGGCCGAGGTGGTCATTGCCTTGGAACGACGCTGCCGGTGGAACGTGATGGCAAACCGGTGGGCCTCGTCGCGTACCCGCTGCAGGAGGTAGAGCCCCTCGCTCGTACGCGGCAGGATCACCGGGAACTCGTCGTCAGCGACCCAGACCTCCTCCAGCCGCTTCGCCAGCCCGACGACTGCCACGTCGGTGATCCCGAGCCTGTCCAGAGCCCGTACAGCGGCATTGACCTGCGGTTTTCCACCGTCGACGACCACCAGCTGCGGGGGGTACGCGAAGCGACGGGGCTTGCCGGTCGTCTCATCGACAGGTCCGGATGCCCGAGCGGATGAATCCGCGTCGTGACCGGCGCGGTCCTGTACGTCGACCTCGACGTCAGACGCGTCGTCGCGGTCACTCAGGTACCGCCGGAATCGGCGGGTGAGCACCTCGTCCATGGCCGCCGTGTCATCCATCCGCAGCGGAGCGTCCGGGTCGTTCTCATCGGCAACACCACGCACGATGAAGCGGCGGTACTCCGGCTTGCGGGACAGTCCGTCCTCGAAGACCACCATCGATGCCACCACGTTGGTGCCCTGGATGTGACTGATGTCGAAACATTCGATCCGCAACGGTGCCTGGTCCAGTTCCAGGGCTTCCTGCAGATCCTGCAACGCCTGGCTACGGGCCGTCAGATCACCGGCTCGGGCCACCTTGTGACGTGCCAGCGACTGGCTCGCGTTGCGTTGCACCGTTTCCATCAGGGTCTTCTTGTCACCGCGCTGAGGCACCCGCAGGTCCACATTCGCACCGCGTAGTTTCTGCAGCCACTGCGTCATCGGCTCCGGGTCCGGGGGTAGCACCGGCACCAGGACCTCGCGTGGCACACCGTCCGCGGACTCCCCGCCGTACACCTGGCCCAGGAGCCGCTCGATGACTTCGGTCAGTCCGAGGTCGCCCTCGGACTGCTTGTCCACCACCCAGCCCCGTTGCCCGCGGATCCGGCCACCGCGCACGTGGAACACCTGCACGGCAGCTTCCAGTTCGTCGTCGCTGACTCCGAACACGTCTGCGTCGGTCGCATCGCCGAAGACGATGGCGGACTTCTCCAGCGCCTTCTCCAGTGCGCCCAGATCATCTCGGCGGCGCGCCGCAGTCTCGAAATCCAATTCGGAGCTCGCCAACTGCATCTGCTCACGCAGCCGCTTCTGGAAGCGCGCGGTGTTACCGGCCATGAAGTCACAGAAGTCTGCTGCAATAGCGCGGTGTTCGTCCTCGGTCACTTTTCCGACACAGGGCGCCGAGCATTTGTCGATGTAACCGAGCAGGCACGGCCGGCCGACCTGACCGGCCCGTTTGAAGACACCGCTGCTGCAGGTTCGGACAGGAAAGACCCGCAACAGCTGGTCGAGCGTTTCCCGGATCGCCCACGCGTGCGCGTACGGACCGAAGTAACGCGTGCCCTTTCGTTTGGCCCCGCGCATGACCTGGGCTCGCGGAAACGCATCACCCATGGTGACCGCGAGATACGGATAAGACTTGTCGTCGCGGTATTTGACGTTGAACCGCGGGTCGTACTCCTTGATCCAGGAGTACTCCAGCTGCAACGCCTCGACCTCGTTACGTACGACGGTCCACTCGACACTTGCACCGGTGGTAACCATGGTGCGGGTGCGTTGGTGCAGGGCGCCGATGTCCTGGAAATAGGAGGACAACCTGCTACGCAGCGACTTGGCCTTGCCGACGTAGATGACCCGGCCGTCCTTGTCGCGGAACCGGTAGACGCCGGGGTCGAGGGGAATCTCTCCCGGCTTCGGACGGTACGTCGATGGGTCAGCCACCCCCCCAGCCTACGAACCGCTACCGACAGCGATCAGGTGACGGTGAGGTCGAGTCCCTTCTTGGTCACTGTCTTCGCCGGTAGAGGGGTCGTGGCCGGACCGTTCAGCACCGAACCGTCGGTGATCGAGAACTCACTCCCGTGACAGGGGCAGCCGATCATCTTGTCCTTGATCTGAGCGACGATGCACCCCTGATGTGTGCAGACGGCGGAAAATGCCTTGAACACCCCGGCGCTCGGCTGGGTGACCACGACCGCCTGCTTGGCCAGGATCTTGCCGCCACCGACCGGTACCTCGTCGACCGGGACTGTGACAGCAGTCTGTCCGCCCGCAGCGCTACCGCCGGACGAAGACGTCACCTCGCCCGCTGCAGAGTCGGAACCGCCTCCACCCGTGCCCGGGGACGACGAACCGGAGCCGCAGGCAGTCAACCCGACGAGACCCACCCCGGCGACGGCCGCTCCGCCGAGCATCCTGCGTCGACCCAGCACCGCTGGTATGACCGGTGTCTCGCCATGCTGTTCGTGCAAAGTCTTGTCCATGCAACCATCATCACCCGCGGTGCTGTGACGACCGTGAGCAGCCCCGGTGAGGTGGCACCTCTAACTGGCCGCGCGGGTCTTCTGCTTGGCCGGTGCGGCACGCACCGACGGCTTTTTGACCCTGCTGACTGTGGAACGACCGGTCGAGGGACGAGCGGCAGTCGCAGACTTGGCCAGCAGCGGGCCGAGGAAGCGCCCCGTGTGACTTGCTTCCACCAGCGAGATTTCCTCAGGGGTGCCGGTCGCAACGACCTCGCCGCCACCGTTACCGCCCTCCGGGCCCATGTCGATGACCCAGTCGGCAGATTTGATCACGTCCAGATTGTGCTCGATCACCACGACGGTGTTGCCCTTGTCGACCAGGCTCTGCAGGACGAGCAGCAGTTTGCGGATGTCCTCGAAGTGCAACCCGGTGGTCGGCTCGTCCAACACGTAGATCGTCCGTCCGGTCGAGCGCTTCTGCAGCTCGGAGGCCAGTTTGACCCGCTGCGCCTCCCCACCGGACAGCGTCGGGGCAGGTTGTCCGAGCCGGATGTACCCCAGCCCGACATCCACGAGCGTCGACATGTGCCGGGCAATGGCCGGAACAGCTTCGAAGAAGTCTTTCGCCTCCTCGATCGGCATGTTGAGGACGTCGGCGATCGATTTGCCCTTGAAGTGGACCTCGAGGGTCTCGCGGTTGTACCGCGCTCCGTGGCAGACCTCGCAGGGCACGTACACGTCGGGCAGGAAGTTCATCTCGATCTTCAGGGTCCCGTCACCGGTGCACGCCTCGCATCGTCCACCCTTGACGTTGAAGGAGAACCGGCCGGGCAGATAACCCCGGACCTTCGCCTCCTGGGTCTGCGCAAAGAGTTTGCGGACATGATCGAAAACTCCGGTGTAGGTCGCCGCGTTGCTACGCGGGGTACGACCGATCGGACTCTGATCGACGTGCACCACCTTGTCGAGCTGGTCCAGACCCTCCACTGTGCGGTGCCGGCCGGGGACATGCCGGGCGCCGTTCAGCTGGTTGGCCAACACGTTGTAGAGGATGCCGTTCACGAGGGAGGATTTCCCGGAACCCGACACCCCTGACACAGCGACCATATTGCCGAGCGGGATCGCGACGTCGACGTTCTTGAGATTGTGTTCACGCGCGCCCCGGACGACGATCTGGCGACCGTCGAACGGTCGCCGCTGCACCGGCACGGGGATCTCGCGTCGACCCGCGAGGTAGTCGCCGGTGATCGACTCCGTATTGGCGAGCAGGCCGGCGACCGAGCCCGCATGCACGACATACCCCCCGTGCTCCCCCGCACCAGGGCCGATATCCACGACGAAGTCCGCCGTGGCGATCGTGTCCTCGTCGTGCTCGACGACGATGAGGGTGTTGCCCAGGTCACGCAACCTGGTGAGCGTCTCGATCAGCCGATGATTGTCACGCTGGTGCAGCCCGATCGAGGGCTCATCCAACACATACAACACGCCGACCAGACCCGATCCGATCTGCGTGGCCAGTCGGATGCGCTGCGCCTCGCCGCCGGACAACGTGGCAGCCGGCCGATCCAGCGACAGGTAGTCCAGACCCACGTCGAGCAGGAAGCCCAACCGGGCATCGACCTCCTTGATGATGCCTTCCGCAATCTTCATCTCACGCGCGCTGAAGTCGACCCCGGGCAGGAAGTGCGCCGCCTCACTGATCGGCAACGCGCACACCTGCGCAATGGACTGACCCCCGACGGTCACGGCGAGCGATTCGGGTTTGAGCCTCGCGCCCTTGCACGTCGGGCACGGAACCTCGCGCATGTAGCCCTCGTACCGCTCCCGACTCCAGTCCGAGTCGGTCTCGGAATGACGTCGTTTCACGAAGGGGATGACGCCTTCGAAACCGGTGGAGTAACTACGCTCGCGGCCGTACCGGTTGCGGTAGCGGACGTGTACCTCGTGGTTCTGACCCACCAGCAGAGCCTCGCGGGCCCGGTCGGGAAGGGCGTGCCACGGAGTGTCCAGGGAGAACTTCAGGTCCTCGGCGAGCGCACCGATGACCCGCAAGAAGTAGTCCGCCGAGGTCGAACCCTGTGCCCAGGGCAGGATGGCACCTTCGCGAATCGATTTGTCCTCGTCCGGGACGATCAGCTCGGCATCGACCTCCAATTCGGTGCCGATACCGGTGCACGCCGGGCAGGCGCCGAACGGGCTGTTGAAGGAGAACGAGCGCGGTTCGATCTCGTCCATCGCCAGCGGGTGCTCGTTGGGGCATGCCATCCGCTCGGAGAAGCGGCGCTCGCGCTGCGGGTCCTTCGCCTCGAGGTCGACCATCTCCACGATCAGGACCCCGTCGGCAAGGCGTAGCGCGGTCTCCACGGAGTCCGTCAGTCGTTGCTTGGACGATGCGTCACCTTCCCGGGAGACCAACCGGTCGACGACAACGTCGATGCTGTGTTTCTTCTGCTTGGCCAACTTCGGCGGTTCAGCCAGCGACACCACGTCGCCGTCGACCCGGGCACGCGAATACCCCTTGCCCTGCAGCTCACTGAACAGGTCGACGTATTCACCCTTGCGGGCGCGAACGACGGGCGCCAACACCTGAAAACGGGTCCGGTCCGGCAGCTCCAGCAGCTGATCGACGATCGCCTGTGGGGTCTGGCGACCGACCGGCTCACCACATACCGGGCAGTGCGGACGCCCGGCACGGGCGAACAGCAGTCGAAGGTAGTCGTACACCTCGGTCACCGTGCCCACGGTCGACCGTGGGTTGCGGTTGGTGGACTTCTGGTCGATCGATACCGCCGGAGACAGTCCCTCGATGAAGTCGACGTCCGGTTTGTCCATCTGCCCCAGGAACTGACGGGCGTACGCCGACAACGACTCGACGTAGCGACGTTGGCCCTCGGCGAAAATCGTGTCGAAAGCCAGGGAGGACTTACCCGAACCGGACAATCCGGTGAACACGACCAGCGAATCGCGGGGAATATCGACCGAGATATTGCGCAGGTTGTGTTCGCGGGCTCCCTTGACGCGCAGCCGGTCGCGACCGGACGCCGCCGAAGTCCTACCGGCAGGTAGGAGTGAGACGGTCTCGCTGGTCTCGGCAGCAGACGGATCGGGCATCGAGCCGGGAGCGGTCGGCGTGGACACAGATGACGGGCTGTTACGGGAGGACGCACTAGGCACAGCTCAATGCTAGGTGTCGGGTCCGACAACGATGACAGGTCCGACCCGGTCGATGCCGATCTGCAGTGGTTACGCTGCGGAGCAACCCCCACCGAAGGAGAGCGCGATGAGTTATGACGGCGCCGTCAGCCCCGGCTCCCCCGCCCAGCAGCGGGATCTTTCCGATGTCGTGATCCGCAAGCTGGCCGTAGGGCCGATGCACAACAACGTCTACCTGGTCAGCTGCGTCTCGACTGGTGCCGCGGTCCTGATCGATGCCGCTGCGGACTGGCCGGCGATCGCCGCGATGATCGGCGAGAGCAACACCAGGGTGCAGGCAATCGTGACGACGCATCGCCACGGCGACCACACGGGCGCACTCGTCGAGGCCGTGCGCGAACTCGGTGCACCCACGTATGCGGGCGACCCCGACGCAGATGCCCTCCCCGTGCCCGTCGACGTGCGGCTGCGCGACGGGGACGCCGTCGAAGTGGACGGCCTCACGTTGTCGGTGGCACTGGTCCGCGGACATACGCCGGGCTCCGTCGTGCTGACCTACGACGATCCGGCCGGCCATCCGCACGTCTTCACCGGAGACACGCTGTTCCCCGGTGGAGTCGGGGCAACGGATCACTTCGACTACCAGTCGTTTCCGCAACTTATCGACGATGTGCAGGAGCGGATCTTCGGCCGACAGAACGACGCGGCGTGGGTCTACCCCGGGCACGGTGACGACACCACCGTCGGCGCCGAGCGTGCCGGCCTGCCCGAATGGCGCGCGCGCGGGTGGTGAGCGGTCTGGGCGACACTTTGCGTCCGGTGACGGGCCCCGGTCAGGTCGCGAGAGTGCGGGTGCCGGTGTGCGGGTTGTGGCTGACACCCAGCTCACCGCGGCCCATCGATGCCGCGATGCTCGTCGATGACCCTGATCACGACGGTTGGTTGCGCGCCATGGACGCCGCCATCGACCCGATGGGAGGCCGCATCGGCCTGGAGGGGAGGATGTCCAGTCAGGTGCTGGCCGGTGAGCTGGTGCGCACCCACGAACGTGCTGGTGACTGGGTCTTCGTCACGTGCTCCCAGCAGCCGTCGCACAAGAATCCCTGGGGATACCCGGGCTACCTGCGCATCGCTCATCTGGACCTCTCTGACCTGCCGGTCGATGCGGACGAGCCGATGTCCGCTCCGCCGCTGGTCGCCCGATCGACTTTCATCCAGCAGATCCGTGGTCATATCGGGGAGCCGTACCTCGTCGGTGGTCTGTCCGAGACCGGCCTGGACGGCGCAGGACTGGTTCATCTGAGCCTGCGCGAACTCGGGATCCGCTATCCACGTGACTGTGCGGATCAGCAACAGGCGACGGACGCATGCCCGCAGGGTCAGGAGCGGCCCGGCGACCTGGTGTTCTTCGCCCGCCCCGGCTGCGCTCCACAGCACGTCGGCGTCGTGACCGATTCCATGGACTCCCTGCACATCGTGCATGTGCTGGAGGGTGGCCGCGTGCTCGAAGAGCCTGTGCCCGCGCAGTTGCAGCAGCAGAAGCGCACCGTCGGCAGGGTCCGCGTGCTCAGGTGAAGCCGGGCGACCGGCCGACGCCGTCGCCGATCGCTCTGGTCCTTGCCTCGATCGTTGCCGTGCAATTCGGCGGGGCGCTCGCATCGACGTTGATACCGGCCATCGGCGCTACCGGCTCGGTCGCCTTGCGGCTGGGCTTCGCCGCTGTGGTGTTGTGCGCGCTCGGCCGACCGTCGATCCGCGGGCGCAGCCGTGCGGACTGGATGGTGGTCACCGGTTTCGCCGTGATCTTGGCGACGATGAACCTGTGCCTGTACGGCTCGTTGGCGCACCTACCGCTGGGCGTTGCGGTGACCTGTGAATTCATCGGCCCGCTGACGCTGGCGGCAGTCCTGTCGCGCCAGGCGCGTGATCGCGTCGCGGTGCTGTTCGCAGTCATCGGTGTCCTGCTCGTCTCCGGCGCGCTCACCACGTCGTGGTCCCGACTCCCGCTGCAGGGAATCCTCCTCGCCCTGGCGGCGGGCGGTTGCTGGGCTGCCTACATCGTCGCGTCGCGCGCCACGGGCGCCCGCTTCGCTTCTCTCGACGGCCTGGCCATCGCGCTGGCGATGGGTGCCGTTGTCGTGCTCCCCCTCGGCATCTGGCGCGCGGGCGGTGCCCTGCTCACAGGGAATGCGCTGGTCAAGGGCCTTGGCATCGCGATCCTGTCCACGGTGCTGCCCTACTCCCTGGAATTGCTCGCACTACGACGACTGTCCGCGCGGATCTTCGGCATCCTGCTCAGCCTCGAGCCGGCGGCCGGCGCCATTGCGGGACTCCTCGTGCTCGGCCAGCGGCTGAACCGGTTGGAGGTGGTCGGTATGGCGCTCGTCGTCTGCGCGAGCGTGATTGTGCTCGGAGCCAGCGTCGAGAAACCACCCAACAGTCGTCAACGGTAGGCGCGATGGTGGCGAAGGTCCGTAGCTCGCGAATGTGGTGCTGGTTGCGGGTCTACCGTCGTGAGTCGGGCCGGTGGAGTTCGGCGCTCGATCAGCTGCTGTCCCGGACCGGGCTTGGGAGGACGGCAACCCGCCCTGGCGCGGCTGGGCGAGTCGAAGTGGACCGCGAGGCTGATGGCGGTTCCGGCATCTCGAGGCAACCGCGGTCGATGACACGTTCGGCCTGTTCGCGTTACTCGTGGCCACCCGCCTTTTCAGCCCGACCCGGGGTACCTCGGCCGAGCAACGGTCAGCTGGTCCGCCACGGCTTGAAAAGGCCACTGGAATGATCGCCCGGGCCGGTCGGGTGCTGCTGTTGACGGCAGCCGAGGTAGCGAACGAGCCGATTGACCTCTCGGCGTTGTGGGCCGCGCTGGCCGGCCGGTACAACGCTGTGCGTCCGTTCCTTGAACCGCTGGGTGAGTCCGCTGCATTGCGAGCCACGCCAGTCGCTGAGCGGCGGCAGAGGGTCAGTTTTCACGCAGCATCGACAACCGTCCACCGTCGCGGATGGTGCTGGCCCTGTACGAGGTGTATCGAGTCACCGGTCGATTCCAGGGGCGATGAAACTGTCCTCCGATCAGCCGGAGCGGTGCTCGACCGGAACGAGATCGCTGTCCGGGAACGGGTCGGCGCCCGGAAAACCAAGATGGCATACTCATGGCATGAATCGCGCACGATTGAGTACGACAGTGGATGCGACGCTTCTTGACGATGCGAGACGTGTTCGATCCGGCGTCACCGACGCGGTCCTCGTAGACGAGGCTCTGGCTGCTCTACTCGCTCGCCACCGCGCCGTCGAGGTAGACGCGAGTTACGTCGCCTACGACGATCACCCGCTCGACGAGCCGGATGAGTGGGGCGACCTCGCCTCGTTCCGTCAAGCTGCGGCCGCATCTTGACGGCTCTTGCGGGCCGAGGTGATGTGTGGTGGTGCGAGATACCGCAGATAGGTCGTCGACCGGTCGTCGTGCTCTCCCGCGATGCAGTAATACCGAGGCATCGCCGCGCATTGATTGCTCCGTGCACGACGACAATTCGGGGCCTTGTCAGTGAAGTGGTGCTTGATCCCGGAGACGACCCCGTGCCGCGTCGTTCGGCGGTCAACCTGGACTCGGTCGAGAGCGTGTCTCTGGCCGTGCTCGTCGACCGAATAGGCCGACTGAGCGACGCTCGGATGAGGCAGGTCTGCGCCGCCCTCGCCGTTGCCGTCGACTGCTTCAACTGAGCCACAGCGACGCGCCGGTAGACGATCGGTCACCGGCGACAGCAGTCCGCAGATCGGGCCTGGAGCTCACATCAGCTGGGCCGTCCCACACGGTGTCCTATACGGACGGCATAACCACGGCGTTCCCATTACCGATCGTTATCTGGGTCGGTCGATCAACGTGGCTGACTTCCGGCGCTGATCCGGGCAGCGATTCCAGCGACCTCGTCCAACTCGCCGGCCGCGATGCTCATCACCAACTCATACGCCTCGTCATTGGTCGACGTGAGCCTGCGCCCGTTGATTCCTAGAAAAGCGATCGTGGCAGCCAGCGCCAGTCGCTTGTTCCCATCGACCACGGCATGGTTGCGAGCCAGTGAGTGAAGCAGCGCAGCAGCCTTTTCCTCA
The DNA here is from genome assembly GCA_039636865.1 of Dermatophilaceae bacterium Sec6.4. Classification (NCBI taxonomy): domain Bacteria; kingdom Bacillati; phylum Actinomycetota; class Actinomycetes; order Micrococcales; family Dermatophilaceae; species Dermatophilaceae bacterium Sec6.4. The sequence goes on along the minus strand of CP144172.1, from coordinate 2,301,703 downwards.
AGCTCGGGATAGGCATCGCTCCCGAACACCGTGGCTTGCGGCCGAGCCAGTGCTGACTGCAGCAGCCCGTGGTCTCGAACCCCAACGTCGCTGCCTAAAGTCCGCTCGGCGACGTACATGAGTTCGGCCAAGGTCAGATAGATCACTGACCAAGCCGCTCCAGCGCCTCGGCATACCGCGGCAGTTCCTCGTCCAGTACTTGACTAAGCAGTTCGGCGCGACTGTGGTTCTCTACGTACTCCCGTACCGCCTGCCGGGCGATGTCCTGCATCGATCGAGACTCACGTTCGGAACGACGGCGCAGCGCATCGGCTTCAGCATCAGAGAGTCGCAGAGTCATCGGCATACACTCATGGTATCACTGGTGACACCATGATGAGCCGGATGAGGATCCCCATATGGCGACCCTGTAGACGATCTGCCGCTGGCCGAGGTTCCGCAGTTAATTGTCCGTAACTGCGGCGTCGTGCAGCGGTAGGGCTCCGTCATCGGGGTTTAGGTCGAACTTGGCTAGGGATGCAATCTCGCCGCGCAGGACGCGGCCAACGACAGCGCGGGATAGTCCGGTGGTTGCGGCGATGCGGCCGTGGGCGTCTCCTGCGGCGGCCATCCGGTGTATCGCGGCGTACTGGTGACGGTTGACCTTCGATGGGCGCCCTAGCGTCTTGGTCCTGCGCGCCGCGGCTAGGGCGGCTTTGGTGCGTTCGGCGGTCATCTCTCGCTCGAACTGAGCGACGCTCGCCATGAGGTGGAAGGTGAATCGGCCTGCTGGGGTGGTGGTGTCGATCGCGTCGGTGAGCGACCGAAACTCAATCCCCCGGCGGCCGAGTTCGTCCACAACGGCGACGAGGTGCGACATCGAGCGGCCGAGCCGGTCTAGCTTCCATACGGTGAGCACGTCGCCGCGCTCGAGTTTTCCGAGTAGGCGGGTGAGTCCGGGCCGGCCCTGCTTCGCTCCGGATACTTGGTCGGTTTCGATGTGCAGCTCGTCGATGCCGTGCGCGTGTAGCGCGTCGAACTGCAATGCGGGATCTTGGTCAACGGTGCTCACTCGCGCGTACCCCCATACCGTCACGGTGTCATCTCCCTGCCTGCTCGAAACTCACTCATATTCGAGGTTTCGAGCGTCGTCGTCAGTGAGCGGGGTTTTCGGACGCTCCCCCGCCGTCGCTGCGGATAAGTCGCCTGGCTGCTCGAAAACGTTCGTCACTGAAGGGGCCACCCATGCCTCACCCAGTGGCCGAACAGAATGTTATGGATCTGCCAGATAGCGATCGCCCTGCGCGTACCGCAGCTCGATCGGCAACCGGGACACTTGTCTACATTTCGTCTACAATGGGGTTATGGCTTCCGTAGACACCACCACCGTTCGTGTTCGCCGACCAGACTCCGAGCGGTTGCAGTCCCTCGCCAAGGACAGGCAGACCGCGGTCATCGATGTGCTGCACGCCGCCATCGACGCACTAGAGCGGCAAGAATTTCTCCGCGGGCTGGGCCAGGACTACCAGCGGCTGCGTGATGACCCCGAGCGTTGGGATCAGTACCTGGCCGAACGACAGGAGTGGGACTCCCTCGCGTGATCTGGCGAAGGGAGGTCTACGACGTCGACCTGGGTCAGCCGGTCGGCCACGAGCCAGCCTTCCGGCGGCCCGCCGTCGTGGTCTCGGTCGACATCTTGAACAACAGCCCTGGCCAGTTGGTCATGGTCGTGCCCATCACGTCGGCCGCCTACGGACTGCGCAGCCACGTCGAGGTCGAGCAGGGAAGCAGCGGGCTTGGCCACACTTCCTACGCGCGCTGCGACCAGCTGCGCGCGATCTCGACTTCACGGTTGTCGTCCCGTCGGGGAATGATCGCCCCCGATCAGATGAGCGCCATCGACCAAGCGCTGCGCTTCGTCCTCGACCTGTGACCAAAGGGTCTGCCTCGATAGACGATCCTGCCGCGGGACGGCAGTGTGGCTATAGCTGCAGGTGGAGGCGCAGTGCGTCGTCGAGCTGCGTCATGACGTCCGCGGGGACTTGTCCAAGAACTGCGCCGAGCCGCTCGACGGCGATCGAGCGGACCTGCTCGGCCTGGGCCTTTGAGTCTCGAGGTAACCCGGTGACAGCTGCGGGCAGCAGGGTTTGGAACGGGAAGATCCGGTCGGTGTTGCTGGTGACCGGCACAACGGTGACAACTCCGCGCCCAAGCCGCGCCGCGACCGAGTTTGCCCGCTCGTTGCTGACAATCACTGCTGGTCGTCGTTTGTTGGCTTCGTTTCCACGCACAGGGTCCAGGTCGACGAGCCGGATCTCACCGCGCAGCATCGCCCAGCCCATCAGCAGCAGTCCCACTCCACGCCGCGTGGTTGGCCGATGCTTCCCACTCCTTCCAAGCGGCTTCGTAGTCCTGCTCCAGCTCAGGAAGTCGCAGCATGCGCACGGCATGGTGCAACGCGGCCGACCTCGACGAGAGGCCGGTGGTGCGGGCAAAGTCGTCGAGGACTGCCACATCCTCGTCCGGCAAACTGACACTGATCTTCATACCACGATGCTACCGTAGTGCTACTGCAAAGGACCAGCTCTGACCACGCCGACCCCACTGCACCCAGGACGGCCCGCATCCGCGCGGTTCATAAGCGGAACGCCGACCGGCGACAGCAGCCGCAATTCGCGTCTCGCGCCGATGTGTCCCGAACGGGTGCTCCATACGGGACGCCGGGTGCCGTGATCGCGTCCGTATCGGGATCGGTGAGCGGGACGGGGATCACCGCCCGTGACGAGCTTGCCGATCCTTCTCTGGTCATCCGATGTGGTCGAAGCTGCAGCGCGGTCCACTCGCGTTAGCCAACCTGGCGTCGCAAGTGACCAGCACAGCGTCGAGTTGTTCGGCCAGTGCGACGTAGGCGGCGTCGTAGACAGTGAGGTTGTGACGCAGTTCCCACGCACGGTTCAGCAGCGGGGGTAGCGGCATGCGGCGGATCGGAAAACCCGCGAGGTGTGCCAATGCATCTGGCGCTATCTGATCAAGTCGGGGGTTGCTCCGGGCCATGCCGCGCAGGGCGGAGGCAATCTCCACATCCAGGTGAGCGGGTGCGTACAACGCGTCCCCGGTGCTTAGCCGCTCCGCCACGAGAGCGTGGCGTGGATCGTCAGCGGCGTAAAAAGCAGCAAAAACGGACGCGTCGATGATGGCCAGGCTCACGAGGCCTCTCGCACGCCTCTGACCGCAGCGACCGCATCGTCGGTGGTGATGCCGGTTCCACGGGGTGCTGGATAGGTCGCGACGTAGTCAGCAACGCGCGTTGTTTGTGCCACCTCGGCGAGTCGATCGACCACAAACGCGCTCAGCGACTGCCGACGATCCCCAGCTGCCGTGACCAGGGCCGAGTAGACGTCATCGGGCACGTCACGAAGATTCATTCGTTTCATGGTGCCATTGTGGCACCATGATAGGTCGGTACCAATACTGGACCGAGAAGACACCCGTATGCCGATCCCGTTACGGCGAGTCCTGTGTGTCGTCGGGGTCGGTGATCCAGGCGCCGAAGACGGGTAGTGCGTTCCAGGGGTCGCGGGATGTGGATGCGCGGGTGGTGGCCACAACGGCGTAGGGGTGGGTGAACCGCAGAGTGGCGGTGCGGTGAGGACCAGGCGGTCTGCGGCCTGACCAGCTTTCCATTACGTCCAAGGCGGTCAGGGCCGCGGCTTGAAATCCGTGCCGGCCATACCGGGCGACCACGCTCTGCGCGGCGTCAATGGGCCCGTTGGTTCTGGCAAGTTGTCCTAGGGCATGGCCTGCGGCGCCGAGGCCGAGGGTGGGTTCGGTCAGCAGGTCGTGCGTGCTGGCGGCGTTCCAGGCCGGGAGCAGGGCGTCCACGTGCTCACCGCGTTCCGATGCCTATTCCTGGGTGATGCTCCAGTGCGGGTGATCGGCCAGGGGTAGGTCGAACAGTGACACCGGTCCCAGGTTGCGACTGTGCCGAGCCTGGGCCACCGCGACCCGGTGAGCTGCAGCAAGCACGGTCGCCGGTGCCACGTGCGGGTCGGCGATCACGGAGGTGACGTCCATGCCAATGGCCGATGCTCGGTGTACCCCTAGCAGACCGGCACGTTGGGTGTTGACGAAGAAGGCGTCGTGATCGTGGGTGTCCTGGGGCATGCGTAGGACCCGGGTCAAGGTGGTGCTCCACGGCCCTCTCAGGTCGGCGGCGTCAGCGGTATCAAACGGTGTTGTCCACTTGACCCGGGTCGCTAACGCAGAAGCCAGCACGACCAGGGCGTGTGTGGTGGCCAGGGGAAACCGGTCGATCAGATCGTTGGTGTATTGCTGCGCCCACTGATCAGCCTGATCCTGGGTCGGCACCGGGCCGGTCTGAACCCGCACGGGCAGCGATTCCAGCCACGGGTCCAACCCCGTCAGACCCTCCCGGGTCCACGCGGCTGCAGCCGCTGATACCACCGGCTTCGGGTTCCCCAGCAACTCAGTGGCCACCTGGTGCGCGGAGACCACATCAACACCCAGCGCCTCAACGATTTGGTCGGTCAACTCACCGGTCGCAGCAGGCGCAGCCAACGCCAGCATCAACCAGGCACCCAGCGGTGAGCCCACGTGATGCTCCCCCCGGCCCAGCACAGCAAACCGGTCCGCGTAGCGACACATCACACCTGGCAAATCCATACCAGCCATCCTGCCCGACCGCACGACCCGACACGCACATGTGATCTCACCCCAGGTCGCAGAACGAAAACCGCCCGCAAAAATCGAACTCAAAACCGTCCCGTAGGCAGAACGTCATGCGACGCACCCCTGCCATCTGCCCAGGCCAGGCGGGCAATGGGACTGATCGTCCCGTAAGACCGGTTCGGTGATCCGTCCCGATCAAGGGGTGCCAAGCGGCGTACTGGTCGTATCCCGGAACTGAAGATTGGCTACTGCCGAGTCTCTACCGTCGATCAAGACCTCACCGCGCAGCAAAACGCCCTCGCCGCGCAAGGCGTGGACCCGAAAAGGATCTACCTGGACCACGGACTGACCGGCACCAACCGTCACCGCCCTGGCCTACGCCAAGCCCTTGCTGCGTGCCGCGCCGGCGACATCATTGACGAGCTCACCGCGAACGGGGTGCGGCTCAACATTGGCGGATCCCTGCGCGACCCGACCGACCCGATCGGGCGGCTGCTGTTCACGACCTTGAGCATGATCGCTGAGTTTGAAGCCGACCTGGCGCGAGCCCGGACCCGTGAAGGTATGGCCGTGGCCAGGTCCGAGGGGCGGCTGCGCGGTAAGCAACCCAAACTCAGCCCCCAACAAGAGGCCCACCTCGTCGAGCTTTACCACGGCGGCGGGCGCACCATTACCGAACTCGAGGAACTGTTCTCCATCACCCGCTCCACCTTTTACCGGGCCCTGAAACGCGCCGAAATACTGAAACCAACAAAGGACATTCGTAACACGAAGATGCGCGCCCCCGATGCTGAGTGATCTCGACCAACGCCAGATTCCGCGCTGCCCATTGTCGGACCCTGAAACATGAGCCGTTCCTACCGCTAAGCGCTGGTTTGGTTGTTCCTTGACCCTCGGAGCGGCGGGGCGGCCGGAGAAGGACGGGAACGGCGATCCTGCCGAGGCCTCGCGACCGCCTGATCACATTGGCGTCCGTCGATTCTCCTGCCCGGGTGGTCAGCCGCGCGGCTGCAGCAGCTCGCGGCGCAGCGCCCAACGCTCGAACCACAGCGTCATGAACGGCGGGATGCTGCTGATCGCGCCCAGTAGCGCGGTGCGGGTGTCCCACCTACGCGACCTGGCAACCCAGACCAGGGTCACTAAGTAGCACATGAAGACGATCCCGTGCACCATCCCGAAGATCTGCACTCCCCGGTCGGTCGACTGCGCAATCCACTTGAAGTACATCCCGATCAGCAGAGCGAGCCAGGACAGCGCCTCCAGCGTCGCCACCGCGATGAAGACCTGCGATGCGAGCCGACGAGAGGTGGGCGGTTGCGACGCGGTCGGACGCGTGGTGGGTGCTGACGTGGTCGGCTCGGGGGTGGATGTCACGTGTCGAGCCTAAACGGCACCGACCGGGCTAGATCACCGTGGTCCCGCCCAGGGAAGTGCTGTCGCCGCATCCGCAAGATCCTGCACGAACTGCGCGTGGTCCGATCCCACCAGACCGGTCGTCACCCGCAGATGCGCTGCGTCCTCAGGAAGTACATGGAACGGGCTGCCTGCGGCCGCGGCGATTCCGCGCCCGGCAAGCTGCACCAACGATGCCGCCTCATCCTGCACGGGAAGCCAGATGTTGAGACCGTCGGTGCCGATAACCGGAACACCCCGATCCGCCAATCCCGACACCACGGCCGCACGGCGACGCGCGTACTCGTCCCGCGCGTGATCGATCGTCGCCACGGTGTCGTCCGAGCACAGCAGTTGCACAAGGACCGCCTGCAGCAGCCGGCTCGTCCAGCCCTGCCCGAGCAGACGCCGTTCGCTCAGAGCCGCGATACGGTCTGACGGGCCGCTGATCGCCGCGAGGCGTAGGTCCGGCCCGTGTGATTTGGAAAAGCTGCGAATGTGCAGCACCCGCTGCGGGATGAAACGCCCCAGACTCACCGCGGGCGACGACGCAACATCGCCTGCTGAGTCGTCTTCGACGATCAGGATCTGGGTGTCGGCGAAGACGTCGGCGAGGTCAACCGCGCGCTGACCACTCATACAGATGCCGGTGGGGTTGTGCGCTCGCGGTTGCAGGAAGACCGCCCGTACCCGGGCCGCAACTGCGCCACGTGCCGCGGCAACGGTCAGACCCTGTTCGTCCATTGCCAACCCCCGGGTACGGATTCCGCATGCTTCGAGCAGATCCAGAAGCGGTGGGAAGCACGGATGTTCAACAGCGACGGTGTCCCCCGGCTGCAGGAACACCGCGCAGATCAGGTCCATCGCGTCCATCGCACCGTCGGTGACGGTGAGCTCCTCAGCGTCGTAGGGCCATGAGCCGCGCAGCGCCTCCCGCAACTGCGGGAGCACAGGATCATCGAGATAGCTGTGCTGCCTACTCTCCTGCGGCACGCGTTGCAGCGCCCCGTCCAGCGCGGGTAGCAGGGCCGGATCGGGCATCCCCGTCGCGACGTCCCACACGAACCCGGCCCGGCTCTCCAGTGCCCTGCGGTAACGGGTGGGCCCGTGCGTTCCAGGGGTGGCGACTGTTGTGCCCCGTCGCCCGTCGGTGCGGATGACTCCGTGTCGGACGAGCGTGGACCATGCGGCGCTGACCGTCGTCGGGGACAGCTGCAGCTCCTTCGCCACGGAACGAATGGGCGGCAGTCGCTCGCCCTCGCGCAGCAGGCCGGCTTCGATCGCGGCTGTCACCGCCCGGGTCAAGCCACGGTGCGAGAAGTCCTGCAGATCAAGCACGGCTGCAATCGACATTTATGTAACGTAACATTCCCGCGACTGTATGCCGATCAAAATGTCCTAGTGTCACAACTATGACAACACGTATTTCACACTGGATCGACGGTGCCAGCGCCCACGGCAGCTCCGAGCGGCTCGGCCCGGTCTACAACCCTGCGACCGGAGTCCAGACAGGTGAGGTCGAACTCGCCAATGCCGCAGATGTCCAACTCGCCGTTGCCAGTGCCGGCCGGGCGGCCCGTGAGTGGCGCAACGCGTCGTTGTCCACCCGCTGCGCCGTCCTCTTCGCATTCCGCGAACTGCTGCACCGCCACAGTGACGAGCTCGCCGAGATCGTGACCGCCGAGCACGGCAAGGTGCACAGCGATGCGCTCGGTGAGATCGCCCGAGGACTGGAGAACGTCGAGTACGCGACGGGAGTGCCGAGCCTGCTCAAAGGCGGATTCTCAGAGCAGGTCTCGACCGGAGTCGACGTCTACTCCATCCGCCAGCCGCTCGGCGTCGTCGCGGGCATCACCCCGTTCAATTTTCCGGTGATGGTGCCGATGTGGATGTGCGCGGGTGCCATTGCCGCAGGCAATGCGTTCATCCTCAAACCGTCGGAGAAGGATCCGTCGGCGGCGCTGTTCCTGGCGCGGTTGTGGCAGGAAGCCGGTCTACCGGACGGCGTCTTCACCGTCCTGCAGGGTGACAAGGAGGCCGTCGACGCGCTGCTGACGCACCCCGATGTCGAGGCCGTCAGCTTCGTGGGGTCCACCCCCATCGCCCGATCCATCTACGAAGCAGGCACGGCCGCCGGTAAACGGGTGCAGGCGCTCGGCGGCGCCAAGAACCACATGGTCGTCCTGCCCGACGCGGACATCGACATGGCCGCCGATGCGGCCGTGTCAGCGGCGTACGGCGCGGCGGGCGAACGCTGCATGTCCATCTCCGTGGTCCTTGCCGTCGGTGAATCCGCGGATCCGCTGGTCGAGGCGATCGCGCGACGACTACCGGATCTGACCATCGGAGACGGCTCCGACCCGGACACCCAGATGGGACCACTGATCACCGCCGCGCACCGCGACAAGGTGACGTCCTACATCGGGGCGGGCGCGGACGCGGGGGCCACCGTTGTGGTCGACGGTCGTGCAGCAGACGTACCGAAGGACGGCTTCTTCCTCGGCACCACGCTGCTTGACCACGTAACTCCGCAGATGTCGGTCTATACCGACGAGATCTTCGGGCCGGTCCTGTCGGTCGTGCGGGTGGACAGCTACGAGGAGGCGCTGCAGTTGGTCAACGATCACGAATTCGGCAATGGCACCGCGATCTTCACCCGGGACGGTGGCGCCGCCCGGCGGTTCCAGTACGACGTCCAGGTCGGCATGGTCGGCATCAACGTACCGATCCCCGTCCCGGTCGCCTACTACTCCTTCGGCGGCTGGAAGGCTTCGCTCTTCGGCGACAATCACATGTACGGACCGGAAGGGCTGGCTTTCTACACCCGCGGGAAGGTCGTCACCTCCCGGTGGCCCGACCCGGCCACCTCCACGATCGATCTAGGTTTCCCGACCACCCGTTGATACCGAGGACCCCATGACTGACACCATCTCCCCCAGCACCACCACGCACAGCGATCTGGCGGCAGGCTCGCAGAGCCTGCTTCAGCACGGCTCGCAGAAGCAGGTGCGCAGCGACGACCGCACCCATGTGTTCCATTCGTGGTCCGCGCAGGGCGCCATCGATCCGATGCCCGTCGGGCACGGGCTGGGTTCCTACTTCTGGGACTACGACGGCAACCGGTATCTGGACTTCTCCAGTCAATTGGTCAACCTCAATATCGGCCACCAGCACCCGCGGTTGGTCGCCGCAATCGTGGAGCAGGCGCAGCGAATGTGCGCGCTCGCTCCGGGGCTCGCCAGCGACGTCCGCGGTGAGGCCGCCAGGATGATCGCCGAGCGTGCGCCCGATGGTCTGAACACCGTCTTCTTCACCAACGGCGGGGCGGACGCCAACGAGAACGCCGTCCGGATGGCCCGGCTGCACACCGGCCGCCACAAGGTGCTTGCCGCGTATCGCAGCTACCACGGCTCGACCGCCGGAGCTATCTCACTGACCGGTGACCCCCGCCGCTGGCCGTCGGAGCCGGCGGTGCCCGGCACGGTGCACTTCTTCGGCCCCTACCTGTACCGGTCGGCATTCCATGCCAGCACCGAACAGGAGGAGAGCGACCGGGCCCTCGCGCACCTGCGGGAGTTGATCATGCTGGAAGGCCCGCACACCATTGCCGCGATGATCCTGGAACCGGTGGTGGGAACAAACGGGATTCTGGTGCCCCCGGCGGACTACCTGCAAGGCGTCCGGGCGATCTGCGACGAGCACGGCATCGTGTTGATCGCGGATGAGGTCATGTCTGGTTTCGGCCGGTGTGGCGAGTGGTTCGCCATGCAGCACTGGGGCGTCACCCCCGACCTGATCACCTTCGCAAAGGGCGTCAATTCCGGGTATGTTCCGATGGGCGGCGTCATCATCAGCGATGCCGTCGCGGCGACCTTCGCGGACCGGGTGTTCCCCGGCGGGCTCACCTATTCCGGACACCCTCTGGCCTGCGCGTCCGCCGTCGCCTCGATGCGCATCTTTGAGGACGAGGGCATCATCGAGAACGCCCGGATGCTCGGTGCGGACGTCATTGGGCCGGGCCTGGCGCAGCTGGCTGCGAAGCACCCCAGCATCGGCCAGGTGCGCGGGCTCGGCGTCTTCTGGGCCCTGGAATTGGTCCGTGATCGACAGACGCGCGAACCGCTCGTCCCTTTCAACGCCAGTGGCGCCGATGCCGCCCCGATGGTGCAGTTCGCAGCGGCGTGCAAGAAGTCCGGGCTGTGGCCGTTCATCCACTTCAACCGCACGCACGTCGTGCCGCCCTGCACCAGCACCGCAAACGAAGTCGCGGAGGGCCTGCGCATCCTGGATGCTGCGTTGGACGTGGCCGATCGTCATACGACGGGAGCCTGATCGATGACCGACGCGACGAATCTCGGCAACTGGCGCGAGGCACGCACGATCTCGTATTGGCTGGATACCCCCGACCGACCTGACGCGCGGTCCTCCTTGTCGGTAGATACCCAGTGCGACCTGGCCATTGTCGGCGGCGGTTTCTCCGGTCTGTGGACGGCCCTGATCGCCAAGGAACGCGACCCCGAACGCGATGTCGTACTCATCGAGGGCGACCGCATCGGCTGGGCCGCGACCGGTCGCAACGGTGGGTTCTGCTCCGCGAGCCTGACCCACGGACGCGATAATGGCGAGCAACGTTTCCCCGATGAGATCGACACCCTCGACCGACTCGGCGCAGCAAATCTCGAGCAGATCGCAGCTGCCGTCGAACGTTATGGAATCGATTGTGACTTCCGGATGAGCGATTCCCTCACCGTCGCGACCGAGAACTACCAGGTCGAAGAGCTACGCAACGCCGGGCCGGGATTCCTGGATCAGGAAGCCGTGCGATCACGCGTGCATTCCCCCACCTACCTGGCCGGGTACCTCGAGCACGGCGACGTCGCCCTGCTCGATCCGGCCAAACTGGCCTGGGGACTCGCGCGGGCTGCCGAGGACCTCGGGGTGCGCATCGTGGAGCACACCAAGATCAACGGTCTGTCCAAGGACGGCGACCGGATCGTGCTGCAGTCCGAACGTGGCCCTACCGTCAGCGCTGCCCACGTCGCGCTCGGCACCAATGCGTTCCCCGCCCTGGTCAAACGGGTCCGACTGCATACGGTGCCTGTCTACGACTATGTGCTGATGACGGAGCCGCTGACCGACGCGCAACTGGAGGCTGTCGGATGGAGCGGCCAGGAGGGCCTCGACGATGCCGCCAACCAGTTCCACTACTACCGGATGACCGCGGATCATCGCATCCTGTGGGGCGGCTATGACGCGGTCTACCACTTCGGCCGCCAGGTGCGCCCGGAGTACGACCACCGGTTCGAGACGTATGAACTGCTGGCGCAGCAGTTCTTCGACACGTTCCCACAACTGCAGGGATTGGAATTCAGCCACCGCTGGGGCGGCGCAATCGACACGTGCACCCGCTTCTTTGCCTTCTTCGGTACGGCGTACGACGGGCGGGTCTCCTACGCCGTCGGTTACACCGGCCTAGGGGTCGGAGCGACCCGATTCGGCGCAGAGGTCATGCTCGACCTGTTGAGCGGTACCAAGACCGAGCTCACCGAACTGGAGATGGTACGTAGGAAGCCGCTGCCCTTTCCGCCCGAGCCGGCAGCATTCGTCGGCATCCAGGCCACCCGGATGGCGCTGGCCGCAGCGGACCGCAATGACGGCAGACGAAACCTCTGGCTGCGGGCCCTGGACAGAGCCGGGCTCGGCTTCGATTCCTGACCTCTGGATGGGTGGGTCAGCTGGTAGCGGCCGTCATCTGCCGCAACTCCTTCTTGAGATCACCTAGTTCGTCTCGCAGCCTGGCAGCCAATTCGAAATGCAGGTCGGTCGCGGCCAGGTGCATCTGATCAGTGAGGTCCTGGATCAACATCGCCAGTTCACCGGCCGGAACCCCGGTGATCTTGGGACCGCTCGTACCGGTATCGGCGCGGCCCGCTGCGCCGCGCTTACCGCCCTTCGCGGTCTTTCCACGTGACTGCACGCGTCCACTGCCCATCAATGCGTCGGTGTCCGCATCCTCGCGTTGCAGCAGATCGGTGATGTCGGCGATCTTCTTGCGCAACGGTTGGGGATCGACACCTGCCGCCTTGTTGTAGGCAACTTGCTTCTCCCGTCGTCGGCCCGTCTCATCGATCGCCTCGCGCATCGACGGAGTGACCTTGTCGGCGTACATGTGGACCTCGCCGGAGACGTTGCGAGCGGCACGCCCGATCGTCTGGATCAGCGAGCGCGCGGACCGCAGGAAGCCTTCCTTGTCGGCGTCCAGAATGCTGACAAGTGACACCTCGGGCAGGTCCAGGCCCTCGCGCAGCAGGTTGATGCCGACCAGTACGTCGTACTCGCCAAGCCGCAATTCGCGCAGCAACTCCACCCGACGCAACGTGTCGACCTCGGAGTGCAGATAGCGCACCCGGATGTCCTTCTCGAGCAGGTAGTCCGTCAGATCCTCGGCCATCTTCTTGGTCAGGGTCGTGACCAGGACCCGCTCGTTCTTGGCGGTTCGTCCGCGGATCTCGTGCACGAGATCGTCGATCTGCCCCTTCGTGGGCTTCAGGACGATCTCCGGGTCGATCAGACCTGTCGGCCGGATGACCTGCTCCACCACGCCGTCGGCTTTGGCTACCTCGTAGTTGCCGGGAGTCGCGGACAGATAAACGGTCTGGCCGGTTCGTTCCAGGAACTCCTCCCATTTCAGTGGCCGGTTGTCCATGGCGCTGGGCAGCCGGAAGCCGTGATCGACCAGCTGACGTTTGCGCGACATGTCGCCCTCGTACATCGCGCCGATCTGCGGCACCGTCTGGTGCGACTCGTCGATGACCAGCAGGAAATCCTCGGGGAAGTAATCGAGCAGACAGTTCGGTGCCGTGCCCGGACCTCGGCCGTCGATATGGCGGGAGTAGTTCTCGATGCCGGAGCACGACCCGATCTGGCGCATCATCTCGATGTCGTAGGTGGTGCGCATCCGTAACCGTTGGGCCTCCAACAGCTTGCCCTGCTTCTCGAACGAAGCCAGCTGCGCCTCCAGTTCTGCCTCGATGCTGTTGATGGCCCGCTCCATCCGCTCCGGACCGGCCACATAGTGCGATGCCGGGAAGACGTACATCTCCTCCTCCTCGCGCACCACCTCCCCGGTCAGCGGGTGCAGCGTGTAGATCCGCTCGATCTCGTCGCCGAAGAACTCGATACGGATTGCCAGCTCCTCGTACACCGGGATGATCTCCACGGTGTCACCGCGCACCCGGAATGTGCCACGGGTGAAGGCCAGGTCGTTGCGGGTGTACTGCATCTGCACGAAACGGCGCAGTAGGTCGTCGCGGTCCTGCGCCTGCCCGACGCGTAGCCGAGCCATCCGGTCGACGTACTCCTGGGGCGTGCCCAGACCGTAGATACACGACACCGAGGCGACCACGATCGCGTCGCGGCGGGTGAGCAGCGAGTTGGTCGCGCTGTGCCGCAACCGCTCGACCTCTTCGTTGACCGAGGAGTCCTTCTCGATGTAGGTGTCGGTCTGCGCTATGTACGCCTCAGGCTGGTAGTAGTCGTAATAGGAGACGAAGTACTCGACCGCGTTGTTGGGCAACAGCTCACGAAATTCGTTGGCAAGTTGGGCAGCGAGCGTCTTGTTGGGGGCCATGACCAGGGTCGGCCGCTGCACCTGCTCGATCATCCAGGCCGTTGTCGCGGACTTACCGGTGCCGGTCGCGCCCAGCAGCACCACGTCCTGCTCCCCCGCTTTGACCCGTCTGGTCAGGTCGGCGATTGCGGTCGGCTGGTCGCCACTCGGTGTGAACTCGGAGATGACCTCGAACGGCGCTACGCGACGCTTCAGGTCAGTGATGGGGCGCATGGCTCAACCGTACGTCGGGGTACCGACAACGCCTGCGACACGGCTCGCCTGCGAGGATGGGCCGTGCTCATCCCCGTGGTCTACCTGATTTTCGGGGTCGCGCTCCTGCTGGGCGTCCTGCTGCCGGCGTTCACCGACGAGCGAGCCGTTTCGGCGCCCCTCATCCTGGTCTGCGCCGGCGCAGCTGTTGGCCTGCTGCCGTTTCCGAGGGGCCTGACCCTGAACCCCATGGAACATCCCCGTCTGACCGAACAGTTCAGCGCCGTGACGATTCTGGTGGCACTGACCGGGGTGGGCCTCGCGCTTGACCGACCGCTCACGCACCTGCGCTCGAGCTGGCGACGCTGGGCTTCGACCTGGCGGCTGCTGTTCATCGGGATGCCGCTGGCAATCGCAGTCAGCGCATTCCTGGGTCATGTCCTGCTCGGTCTGGTCCCAGCCGCGGCGCTGCTCCTGGCCGCCGTCCTCGCGCCGACCGACCCGGTCCTGGCCGCAGACGTCCAGGTGGCGGGTCCGACGACCCTTGCTCATGACGGCACCCAACCGGAGGACATCGACGAACGGGACGAGGTGCGGTTCGCGCTGACGTCCGAGGCCGGCCTCAACGACGGTGCTGCATTCCCCTTCGTCTACGCAGCGATCTTCCTACTGACAGTGGGTCCGGTGGCACAGTGGTGGGCACGGTGGCTGGCGTGGGAGGTCATCGGCAAGACCCTGATCGGGATCGCCGCCGGCTGGGTCATCGGTCGGATGCTGTCGTTGGTCGCCTTCCGGATTCGCGAATCGTTCCAGGTGGCGCGACTCGGCGACCCGCTGCTGATCGTGGCTGCTCCGTTGATCGCGTACGGCGTCGGTGAGCTCCTGCAGGGCTGGGGCTTCCTGTCGGTGTTCGTCTGCGCGGTCACCCTGCGCAGCAGCGACCGGGGCCATCAGTATCACGAGGCGATGCACGGGGTGATCGAGCGCTTGGAGCGGTTGTTCACGCTCATGCTGTTGCTCCTGCTCGGTGCGGCGTTGACCAACGGGTTGTTGGCCTCGCTGAGCTGGCGCGGAGCCGGGTTGGCGGTTCTGCTGATCTTTGTCGTGCGACCGATCACCGCGTGGGTCGCACTGTGGGGCAGGCGGGGCGGCGATTTCAACCAGAAACCGCTGCTCGGACCACGTGAACGTCTCGTGACGGCCTTCTTCGGGGTACGGGGGGTAGGCAGCATCTATTACCTCGCGTATGCAACCGGGCATCACAATTTCCCCGCAGCCGAGAGCCTCTGGTCGATCGTCGCCTTCACCATCGTGTTGTCGGTGGCCGTGCACGGAATCGCCGCGAGCCCGGTCATCGGCAGGATGGACAGACGTCGGGACGCCGTCCTCGCCGCATCAGGGGTAAGCAACAGGTAACAGGCCGGCACATCACGGGACAACGACCGCGGTCTACGGCATCATCGGTCTGGTCAAGTTCATCCGATTCCTCATCGGCCTGAAGGGTGCACACCAATGGCCATGCCGCCCTCGAAAGCAGCATTTCTGAGTCTCCTGCGTCCTCCCGACGGCCCGCCGAGCGGACCGGACGTGCTGCGTGAGTTGCGCCGGGTGATCGCCTCGGGCCGGATCGCACCGGATACGCCGGTACCTGTCGACGATGTCGCCGCCCTCTTCAGTCTGAGCCGCATCCCGGTGCGCGAGGCGCTGAAGACACTCATCGGCGAAGGGTTGATCACCCACCAGCCGCGCTTCGGCTTCCTGGTTACTAGATTGTCCGAGGCTGAGCTGCACGAGCTCTACGTCGTACGCGGCTCATTGGAGGCGGCTGCCATTGAGGCTGCCGTGCGGCACGCGACCCCCGACGATGACGCTCATGCGCAGCGCATCCATGAGGAATTGACGAGCGCGGTCGACTCCCACGACTCCCGCGGATTTCAGCGCACCAGCAGACAGTTCCACCTCGCGCTGTTGCACCCGTGCAGGATGCCGCGGTTGTTGAGCATGCTGAAGACTGCGTGGAACCTCACGGAACCGGCACAGGCGATGAGCCGGGTGGACGCCGACACCCAGCAGGAATTGCGGCGGGATCACGAACAGATGCTTGCGGCTTTCATCGCCCGCGATGCGTCGGCGTTGCGGGCGGCCGGCGAGGAGCATCATAAGCGCCTCACTACTGCGCTGGACACCTGGACAGCTCCTCCGACGGCGCCGGAACCTGCCGAAGACTACGCACCGTGAGCGTTGTCGATGGGCTACCGTCCTACGGCTCCGGCAGGTCGGATCGGCCGGGCGACAACACCCGGCGTGCCCGCATCGTGCTGATCAATCCGAACACCACGGTGGCAATGACGCGGGCGATGATGACCAGCGCCCGCGATGCCGTCGCCCGGGCCGAGGTGCTCGGGGTGACCTCGTCAATGGGTCCACCCTCGATCGAAGGTCATTACGACGAAGCGCTGAGCGTGCCGGGTCTGCTGCAGGCGATCACTGCCGACCCGACTGCCGATGCGTTCGTCATTGCGTGTTTCGGCGACCCCGGTCTGGAGGCTGCCCGTGAACTGGCCACCGTCCCGGTGCTCGGCATCGCCGAGGTCGCCATGAAGACGGCCACCCTGCTCGGCAACTCCTTCTCCGTGGTGACCTCCCTGGCGCGCACGATCGGCCGGGCCCGCTCGCTGGCCCGTACCTACGGCCTGGAGCGGCAGTGCGCAGGCGTGTGGGCCTGCGAGATGGAGGTCCTATCGCTCGACGCGGACCGCGAGCAGACGTTTCAGCGCGTGCTCAGCAGCTCGCAGAACGCGTTGCGCGTTGACGGCTCGGATTCGATAGTCCTGGGTTGCGCGGGAATGGCGTGGCTGCCCGCGCGCCTGACCGCGGCTCTCGGGGTTCCTGTCATCGACGGCGTCGGTGCCGCCACGGCGATGGCTGAAGCGCTGATTCGGCTGACGCTACGTCCTGCATCGCACGGTGAGCTCGCGCAACCCATCGCCAAGGAGTACGTCGGTGCGCTCGCGCCGTTCTCGCCACCCGGATCGGCTCACCTCGACTGATCGGGCAGCAGCTGTACCGGGCCCACAAAGATCCGGAACGTATGCTGCGCCGATGGCCGTTCCCGCACAGCGCAGCGCCGGTCGATGCCTTGCCCTCAGCGCGTCCGCCATGGTGGTCGTCCTCATCTTCGGGGTTGCCGGCTATCTCGGCTGGCAGCGGCTGAATCCCGGGCGGGGAGAGTTCCCCGGTCTGTCCGCCGGCCTGAGCGCCCGGCAGAAATCGATCCTCGCCGTGGCGCGCACCGAGTGGCAGACGCCCGGTGCGCCGACCCGGTACTCGCAGGGCGTCGAAGAGGAGTGGTGCGCCGATTTCGTCAGTTGGGTCGTGCGCAAGGCGGGGTACCCGATGAGCAACCCCAACTCCGGATCGTGGCGGATCCCAGGCGTCCTGACACTGCAGTCCTACCTGACCACGACCGGACGCTTCCACCCGGTCGGTGACGGCTACCGCCCGCAACCGGCTGACATCGTGATCTACGACGGTGGCTCGTGGGGGCAGCACACGAATCTCGTGGTCAGCACCAGAGGAAACCGGATCACCACTGTCGGCGGTAATCAAAACGCCGGAATCGGCATACAGACGATTTCAGTCAGAGAATCCGACCTGAACGCGACCGGTGTGATCGGCTACGGAGCAGCCTGAGCCCCCTCCCCAGTTTCCCGACACTCGATCGGCGAGTCGGTAGCAGCGGGGCGATCAGGCAGTCGAGGGTTCATAGGCGGTGCGTCGCGCCCGTTGGCCGGTAGTCACGAAGGCCATTCCCAGCAGCACGACGCCGCAGCCGGCCATCACCCACCAGCCCGCGTGACTTGCTGTGGCCAGCGACATCTTCACCGGACCGGTCAACCTGGAAGAGACCAGCGCACCGAACACGGCAACACCGAGCGCAGATCCGATCTGGCGACTGGTGGAGGCGATGGCCGCGGCAACCCCTGCCTGCTCACGTGGCATCCCCGAGACCGCTGAATTGGTGATCGGTGCGTTCAGGAAACCGAATCCGGCGCCGAACAGCGCATACGACACGGCGAGGACCACCAGTGACGTGTCGCTGCGAAGAGCGATCAGGATCAGGGCACTGGCCGAGAAACCCACCCCGGCGATCACCATCGGTATGCGCGGTCCGATGTGCGCCACCACCTTGCCCGAGATGGGCGCGCACACGGCGATCATCCCGGCCATCGGCAATGTCATCAGGCCGGCATCCAGCGGGGACAGCCCTCGTACCTGCTGCAGGTAGAGCGTGTTGACGAACAGGAATCCGCCGAGGCCGGCAAACCCGACGATGGCGCATACGACGGCACCGGAGAAGGAGACACTGCGGAAAAATCCGAAATCGATCAGTGGTTGGGCCCGCTTCGGCTCCACCACGGCGATCGCAACGGTGCAGGCCACCGCGACCAGTCCACAGCCGATCACTGTCGCCGAGGTCCAGCCCAGCCCGCGACCCTCGATGATCCCGTAGACGAGGCTGGCGAGCAGACCGACGACCAGCACCTGCCCGATCGGATCCAGCTCCCGCGGGTGGGGTGCTTTGGATTCTGGGATGAACCGCGCCGCCAGCGCCGCCGCGAGGATCACGATGGGCACGTTGATCCAGAAGATGGCCTTCCAGCTCACTGCGTCGACCAGCGCGCCGCCGACCACCGGCCCGAGCGCCATGCTCAGCCCGACCACACCACCCCATACACCGATGGCCTGGGCGCGCTCGCGTGGTGTGGTGAATGTATTGACGATGATCGACATAGCGACGGGGTTCAGCATCGAACCCCCGACCGCCTGCAGCCCTCGCGCGCCGATCAGCATCGGGGCGCTCACCGATACCGAACAGAGCAGGGAGCCGAGCCCGAAGAGGATGAGTCCGGCCTGGAACACCTTGCGGCGCCCTATCCGGTCAGCGACCGACCCCGACAGCATCAGCAGGCTGGCGAGCACCAACGTGTACGCGTCCAGCACCCACTGCAGCTGTGCGAACGACGCGTGCAGATCACGACTGATCGAAGGTAACGCGAGGTTGACCGCGGTGACGTCAATACCGACGACGAAAAGGCTCATGCAGCAGATTCCGAGCACCAGCATCCGGCGACGCCGACCCATCTCCACATAGACAGGCTATGCCATCAACCTGTCATGCCCGAGGTGTCACCTTCGGAGGGTCCGGGAGCTCGAACACCCTCCGAAGGTGACACCTCGGCGGCGGCGCTCAGGGCGATGTCCATCCCGAGGACATTGCCCACGCGCGAGCCCTGGGGAATGCCTCTGCGAGCCAGGGTTCTTTGGCCTCCGGGTAGTCCGCCGACGAATACTGCTGCGCCACGGATGTCTTCAGCGCAGCGTAGGCGGACCGCTCGACCGGGACCGCGCGCAGGCAGTCCCGGAAGTACAGCGCAGCCTGCGCACCGGGCGATCCCTCCGCACGGATGTGCAGGTGCAGCAGGACCTCGGGGTCCGCACCCCCGGCAAACAGCTTCTGCCAGTCGGCCTGGTCCGGAGCCCACGCGTGCGGATGGTCTTGGAGAGGTTGCAGACCCACCACGCCGGCTGCCCGCAGCGCAGCCGCAAATTCTGCGCCCGGCGCATCCAGGCGTGGCAGACGCAACTGCAGGTCGATGACGCCCTCGGCCATCAACCCGGGCACGGCTGTCGAACCGATGTGGTCGATCCCGGCATAGGCCACCTGAGCCGCGTCGAGCTGGTAACGCACCCTCGCCATGATCCGCACCGCCTGATCGGCCCATGCAGCGTCATGCTCGACCAGTGCGACAGGGATCGACGTGTCACGGCGCACGCGTCGATCGGCGCGTAGATTTTCGTCGAAGGGCAGCAGCCGCTCTCCCCAGAGCCGAACCACCCGCTGGGCCAGATCCGCGTGGGCGCTGTCGTTGTCGAGCCAGACATCGGCTATTGCACGTCTCGCGTTGTCATCGGCCTGTGCGGCGATGCGGGAACGGGCATCGGCCTCGCTCATCCCCCGGTTCTGGGCAACACGCGCCACCCTGACATCGACGGGCGCGCTCACGACAATGTTGAGGTGGTTGATCGCCGACAGACCCATCTCGACCAGCAGCGGCTGGTCGTGGATGACGACGGCGGCTGGACCGGCCGCTTCGATCAACTCCAGCGTCCGGGCACCGATGAGTGGGTGGGTGATCGCCTCCAGATCGCGCCGGGCGGCGGTGTCGGCGAAGACGATCGCTCCGAGTGCCGGCCGGTCCAACGATCCGTCCGCGCTCAGCACGCCGGAGCCGAAACGATCCGCGACCTGACGCAGACCGGCAGTGCCCGGCTTGACGACCTCCCGGGCGATCAGGTCCGCGTCGACCACTACCGCACCGCATCCGGCCAACAGCGCAGCAACTGCCGACTTACCCGATCCGATGCCTCCGGTCAGTCCCACTCTCAGCACGCCCGCAGCGTATCCGGGCCCGAGGTCACGCTGATTCAATGGCAGATATGACCAGACGAATCATTGTGACCGGCGGTGGCACCGGGATCGGACGTGCAGTCGCGACGCGCTTCCTGTCCGAGCACCCTGAGCTCATCCTCATCGGTCGGCGCGAGCAGCCCCTCGAAAAGGCAGCCGAGGCCCTGCGGAGCGAGGATCCACGGAGCATGGTGACGACCTTGACAGGTGACCTGATGGACCCGGACGCGGTGCAACAGCTGGCAGACACCATTGTCAAAGGCGCACCGATCGACGTGCTCGTCGCGAATGCCGGGGGCAACTTCGGCCTGGCTAAGGGAGATCTGCACCAGGTTGCAGCCAACTGGCGGGCCGACTTCGACGGCAACGTGTTGCCGACAGTGCTCCTCACCGAAGCCCTGCTGGCCCATTTCGTCCGGCCCGGTGGGCGCATCGTGGCGATGAGCTCAATTGCCGCGCTTCGTGGAAGCAGCTCCTACGGCGGCGCGAAAGCAGCGATCGACGCATGGGCCCTGTGGATGTCGGGGCGCCTCGCTCGCGACGGGATAACCGTCAATGTGGTCGCCCCTGGTTTTGTGCCGGATACCGACTTCTGGCGCACGCGGATCGCAACCGACCCGGATATCGTCGCCGACCGGATCGCACCGATCCCGATGGGGCGAGCGGGCACGCCGCAGGAAATCGCTGCGGCCGTGGCCTACCTCGCGGATCCGGACGCGGGATGGACGACCGGCCAGATCCTGCAGGTCAATGGAGGCACCCTGCTCGGCCGAGGCTGAGCAGGGTGCCCGCCATGACTGCGGGAACCGCGCCGGATCAGACCCGGGTGGCGCCCGTCGACTGGTTCGTCGGCGTCGGACCACTGGGTGTGCCATGGGAGGTCAACCGTTGCCCACTCGCGCTGTCGAACAGCAGCATCCCCTCCGGTCGGGTCACTACCTGAAGCCGGTCCCCGACCGAGGGCCGGAAGCCCGGTCCGAGCCGCACGGTGACACTCGGGCCGACGACGTTGCCGACCTTCGCAGCATCGCCTTCTTCATGGTCCTGCGTGCTCACCGCCCGGGCCTTCGTGTCGTGTGCCGGGTGGCCGTAGACGAACGACTCCGAACCGAGTGACTCCACGATGTCGACCACGAGCTCCAGCGCATTGCTGGTGTCATTACCGGCCAGCGACCACGACTCGGGGCGAATACCGATATCCACTGCGCTGCGATCACCGAGCATGTTTCGGTCCAGAGGTGTTGAAATCCCATAGACGTCGGCGAACCCCTCCCGCACGTCGCACTCCACCAGGTTGATCGACGGAGATCCGATGAACCCGGCGACGAACGTGTTGACCGGCTCGGAGTACAACTCATCGGGTGTCGCCACCTGCTGCAGGACGCCGTCCTTGAGCACTGCAACCCGGTGGCCCATGGTCATGGCCTCCACCTGGTCGTGGGTCACGTAGACGGTGGTCACACCGAGCCGACGCTGCAGCGCAGCGATCTGAGCTCGGGTGGAGACCCGCAATTTGGCGTCCAGGTTGGACAGCGGCTCGTCCATACAGAACACCTTCGGGTCACGCACGATCGCGCGACCCATCGCCACCCGCTGTCGTTGCCCACCAGACATCTGGCCAGGTTTGCGGTCCAGCATCTCGTCCAGCTCGAGAATCTTTGCCGCCTCGAGCACGCGCGCCGCAGTCTCGCTCTTACTCACGCCTGCATTACGCAGCGCGAAACCCATATTGTCGCCCGTCGACATGTTCGGGTACAGCGCGTAGCTCTGGAACACCATCGCGATGTCGCGATCGCGGGGACGGACGCCGGCCTGATCGTGACCGTTGATCAGGATGCGTCCGCCATCCACCGGTTCGAGACCGGCGAGCATCCGCAGGGTGGTGGACTTGCCACACCCCGAGGGCCCCACCAGGACGAGGAATTCCCCGTCCTGGATGTCCAGGGTCAACGCATCGACCGAGGGCCGCTCATTGCCTTTGTGCAGCCGGACTGCTTCGTCGAAATAGACGCTGGCCATCTGATCAGGACTTCAGCAGGGGCTTGACTTGGGTGTTGTAGGTCGTCGTGATCAACGAGTCCAGACCCTTGAAGGTGGATTCAACGTCGGCGCCCGCGACGATCTTGTCCAGTGCCTGCCCGATCTTCGCGCCGCCACCGGGCACGAACACCCGCGCGTAAGCCTGCGGGCGGGTCTGCGGCAACTGCTTGACCGCAAGGGCGTACTTGGGGTCTTTGGCCAGGTAGGCCTTCTCAGCCGGGTCTTCCAGAGCCGATTTACGGACAGGCATGTACCCGGTCGCCTGGCTGAAGGTAATGGTGCTCTGGGCGTTGGTCATGAACTCGGCGAACTTGATCGCGTTCTTCTTGCGAGCATCGGAAATGCCCTGTGGAATCGCCAGACCGGCCCCACCTGTCGGGCAGGTCTTGATGCCGTTCGGTGCGGGCACGAATGCCACTCCGAACTCGAACTTGCCGTCTTTCTGGATACCGGAGATGTCACCGGTGGATTCCAGGAGCACCGCACCGAGTCCTGCTGAGAAGTCGCTCTGGGAGTCCGCGGACGTCTTGAGGTACTTGTTCTTCGCCCAGCCCTGCAGCACCTTTCCGGCCTTTACCGTGCCGGCCTTGGAGAAGGTGGGCGTCCACTTGTCGGAGTAACCGCCGCCGTAGGACCAGGCAATGCACTGGAAGGTCCAGTCGAGGTAATCCGAGCCGTCGTCCAGGATGATCGGCGCCTTGCCCGAACCGAGAGCCTTCTGAAGTGCGGGGCACCAGGATGTCATCTCGTCCCAGTCCTTGGGGCCACGGTCGGGCAGGCCGGCCTTCTTCCAGACATCCTTGTTGTAGTAGAAGAGCGGGGTCGAGCGCGCGTAGGGCAGCGCGTAGTGCTCGGTGCCCTGGAAGTTGTAGTCCGCATAGAGCGAGTCGACGTAGTCGTCGGACTTCAGGCCGTTGCTCGTCAACAGGGTCGCGACGTCAGCCAGCCGCTTGTTGAGAGCGAAGTTGAACCAGGTGACGTCGGAGACAAC
Organism: Dermatophilaceae bacterium Sec6.4; assembly: GCA_039636865.1. Classification (NCBI taxonomy): domain Bacteria; kingdom Bacillati; phylum Actinomycetota; class Actinomycetes; order Micrococcales; family Dermatophilaceae; species Dermatophilaceae bacterium Sec6.4. Next base: position 2,278,318 of record CP144172.1, on the reverse strand, counting down.
GACGACATCCGGTTGGTTGCCGCCGCCGAGGGCAGCGTTGAACTTCTGGCCGACCTCCTCATAGTTTTTGCCGGCATCGACCAGCTTGACCTTCAAGCCGGGGTTCGCCTTCTCGAAACCGGCAATGAGCTTCTGCTCAGTTGGCTTGGACGTGGCGGGGTGGTTGCTCCAGAACTCGATCTGGTTGGTACCGCCGCCGCCACCTCCGCTGCCGCCACCGCTCTTCGGGCTGGTGCTGCCACCGGATCCAGCGCATGCCGAGAGACCGGCCGCAACGGCAATTCCACCGGCTGCGGTCAGGAGTCCGCGGCGATTGATGTCAGTCATGTCAGTCAGTTCCTTTTCATTGAAGTGCGATCAGCCCTTGACCGCACCGGCGGTCAGACCTTTGATCATTTGACGTTGAAGGACGAGGAAAATGAGCAGCATCGGCAGCATGGTCAGCACGGTGGCCGCCATCACCGGTCCCCAGTTGGTAATGCCGTCATTCTGCTGCAGGAAGGTCAAGCCGATCGGGAGGGTAGCGGTGCGGGAATCCTCGGAGATCAGGAACGGCCAGAGGTATTCGTTCCATTCGGTGACGATGGTGATGATGGAGAACGCCACCAGGGTCGGCCAGGACATCGGCAGGGCGACCCGCCAGAGCAGCTTCAGCGGCCCGGCGCCATCCAGCCGAGCGGCTTCGATGATCTCGGTGGGTATCGACAGGAACTGGTTGCGCATCAGGAACGTACCGAAAGCAACTCCCGCGAGCGGGATGATGATGCCTTGATACGTGTTCAACCAGCCGAGTTGGCTGACCAGCGCATAGTTGGAGATCACCGTGATCTGGTTGGGCACCATCAGCGCCGCGATCACCACGATGAATACCAGATTCCGACCTGGGAAGCGCAGCAGCGACAACGCATAGGCCGATATAACGCCGAGGATGATCTTCGTGATCGACAAAATGGCAGTGATGATCAGTGAATTTTTGAGGTAGCTGCTGAATGGGATGCCGAAAAGCGCGGTGTGATAACCGTCACCGGTGGCGCGCTTCGGCCACCACTCCGCCGGCTGGGTGAAGATGTCAGGCCGTTCCTTGAACGATGTCACCACAATCCAGAACAACGGCACCGCAACGATGAGGAACGCCAGCACCATCGCGGCGTAGGCGAATGCTTTCGATCCGCGACCACCATGGCTCATTGCCTCGACGTTGTGCGCCTGCTTGCCGCCCTGGTTCTTCTTCTCGGGCTTCATCAGTACCGTCATGACTGGCGTCCCTTGTCCATCAGCCGCACCTGTACCAGCGTGACCACCAGCAAAATGGCGAACATGATCGTTGCTATCGTCGCACCGTAACCGGCCTGACTGTTCTTGAACGTCTCCTGGTAGACCTGGAATACCAACGTCGAGGTGCCATACAACTGAGGCCCGCCGCGGGTCATCGTGTAGATGATGTCGAACACCTGCACCGAGTTCAGCAACACGGTGATCGACAGGAAGTAGGTCGTGGGCCGCAACTGGGGTAACAGCACTTTGGAGAACCGCCGCCACGGCGACGCACCGTCGATCTCGGCCGCTTCGTCCAGATCCGCCCGTCGGCCCTGCAACGCGGCCAGGTAGATGACGAAGGTGTAGCCCAGGTTCTTCCATATATAGGTCACCGTGACCATGAACAGCGCCCAGTGCGGTTGCTGATAGAAGTCCGGAGTACTCAGGCCGACTCGGTGCAGCAGGTCACGGATCAAGCCGAAGTTCGGGTCGAAGACGAACTGGAAGGCAATGCCGACTGCCGCACCGGAGATCACGAACGGCGCGAAGAGCACCGAGCGCACTACATTTCGCCCGCGCAGCTTCTGGTCCAGCAACATCGCCAGACCCAGTCCGAGGATCATCGAGACACCGACGGTAGCCACTGTGAAGATCGCAGTGTTGATCAGCACCTGGTGGGAGTTCGGGTCGTGCCACCACCGCGTGTAGTTGGCAAACCCGATGTACTTAGCGACGGGGGCCGCGATGTTCCAGCTGGTGAAGGACAGCCGGAAGTTATCGATCAGCGGGCGGTAGGTGAAGATCGTCAGCAGCACGAGATTGGGCAGCAGCAGGAGGCCGGCGAGCCACCACTCCCCTATAGGACGGCCACGACGGCGCGGCGGATCACCCACCGGGGCGGGAGGCGCGGGACGAACCGCTACGTCTGTCACAGTCGGACAGTCTTCGTTGACCAGATGACCACGAATCGAACAGTAACCGACATATCGATGACCAACGGGTGAAGTTCGGTACGAATCGATAACGAAAAGGGCCCCGGCGAATAAACGCCGGGGCCCTTCGGGGTTACTGACTGGGTCAGTTACCGGTCAACTTCTCGCGCAGTGCCGCCAGGGCCTCATCCGAAGCCAGCGTGCCCTCGGCCGGGGCCGGGGTGCTGCTGCTGGATGAGGAGGAGCCGGCGTCATCGCCGTGGTCGTCGCCACGGTCATCCGCGCTGTCCGAGGAGTACGACGTGGAGGTTGCCGCACCCGCAGCAGCGTCCGCATCGTCCTTACGGGCCTGCTCGATCTGGGCCTGGTGGGCCTCGAAACGAGCGTGCGCCTCGGCGTACTGCAACTCCCACTTCTCGCGCTGGGTGTCGAAGCCTTCGAGCCACTCGTTGGTCTCCGGGTCGAAGCCCTCCGGGTACTTGTAGTTGCCCGCCTCGTCGTACTCCGCCGCCATGCCGTACAGCGTCGGGTCGAACTCGGCGGCGCCGGCACCGGCGTCGTTGGCCTGCTTGAGCGACAGCGAGATGCGGCGACGCTCCAGGTCGATGTCGATGACCTTGACGAAGACGTCGCGGCCCACGGTGACGACCTGCTCGGGGAACTCCACGTGACGCTCGGCGAGCTCGGAGATGTGCACCAGACCCTCGATGCCGTCTTCGACGCGCACGAACGCACCGAACGGAACCAGCTTGGTGACCTTGCCCGGCACGATCTGACCGATCGAGTGGGTCCGGGCGAAGTGCTGCCACGGGTCTTCCTGCGTCGCCTTCAACGACAGCGAGACGCGCTCGCGGTCCATGTCGACGTCGAGCACCTCGACGGTGACTTCCTGACCGACCTCGACAACCTCACTCGGGTGGTCGATGTGCTTCCAGGACAACTCGGAGACGTGGACCAGGCCATCGACCCCGCCGAGGTCGACGAACGCACCGAAGTTGACGATGCTGGAGACGACGCCGGAGCGGACCTGGCCCTTCTGCAGCTCCTTGAGGAAGGAGGACCGCACCTCGGACTGGGTCTGCTCGAGCCATGCACGGCGGGACAGCACCACGTTGTTGCGGTTCTTGTCCAACTCGATGATCTTGGCTTCGATCTCTTTGCCGACGTACGGCTGCAGATCGCGGACCCGACGCATTTCGACCAGCGACGCCGGCAGGAAGCCGCGCAGCCCGATGTCCATGATCAGACCACCCTTGACGACCTCGATCACCGTACCGGTGACGACGCCGTCCTCTTCCTTGATCTTCTCGATCGTGCCCCATGCCCGCTCGTACTGCGCGCGCTTCTTGGACAGGATCAGGCGGCCTTCCTTGTCCTCCTTCTGGAGGACAAGGGCCTCGATCTGATCGCCTACGGAGACGACTTCGCCGGGGTCCACATCGTGCTTGATGGACAACTCGCGAGAGGGGATCACACCCTCGGTCTTGTAGCCGATGTCGAGCAGGACCTCGTCCCGGTCGACCTTGACGATGACACCCTCGACGATGTCTCCGTCATTGAAGTGCTTGATCGTCGCGTCGATCGCGGCGAGCAAATCCTCTTCCGATCCGATGTCGTTGATCGCGATCGGTGAGGCGGTGGTGGCAGTCATGTAGTAGGAAACCTTAGGTGGGTGACAGTAGGAATATGCGGAAGCCGAACAGTGAAATCAGATCGCCATGAGTGAGCCGGATGCCGACCTCTCCAGAGAGGACCGAATGAACTCCGAGAACGTGTCCGGAGGACGACTCGAGCAATCAGCGAGAGAGGAAGTGCACAGCACAGTCATGCGCTCGAACATCTTATCGAGTGCCGGGCAGGACGGTCAAAACGGTGCTGCTCATGACGACCAGTTGTCACCTCGTCAACGCCGGGTGCACGGGCACGGTCACACCCGCGCCAACCGGCGGTGGTGGGACGATCAGGCCGCCCAGTACTACCTCGAGCATGGTGAGTTCCTGGGTGACACCGACCTGGTGTGGGGCCCCGAGGGCTGCCGCGAGGAGGATCTGCGGGTGTTCGGTGACCCGGGCTCGCTCGCCGGGCTGGACGTCCTGGAGATAGGGGCCGGTGCCGCCCAAGGGGCACGATGGGTCGCCGCCCAGGGGGTGCGGGTCGTCGCCAGTGATCTGTCCAGCGGGATGCTGAACACGGCACGGACGCTGAACGGGCGCCATCACAGCCCCCTGCCGCTGGTGCAGTGCGACGGGACAGGCCTTCCGTTCGCGTCGGCATCCTTTGATCTTGTCTTCACCGCATACGGGGTCGTGCCGTTTGTCGCGGACTCACGGGCGGTGATGCACGAAGCGGCGCGCGTGTTGCGCCCGGGCGGGCGCTTTGCTTTCTCCACGACCCACCCCATCCGATGGGCGTTCCCTGACACCCCGGGGCCGGAGGGTCTACGCGCCGACCGCTCGTACTTCGACCGGACGCCGTACGCCGAATACGACCGGTCGGGCAGGGCGCTGTACGCCGAACACCACCGCACCCTCGGCGACAGGGTGCGCGAGCTGACCGAAGCCGGCCTGGTGCTCGAACGTCTCATCGAGCCGGAGTGGCCGGAGTCGAACACCGACGTATGGGGCGGGTGGAGCCCGACTCGGGGCAGAATTCTGCCGGGAACGGCGATCTTTCTCGCCCGCCGCTACGAGGACCACCGGAGGAACGCATGACGCACGGCTCGATCACCTCGCTCGCGGGACTCGGCCGACCCGGATGGGATGACGATCCGCAGCTGCCGGCCTGGGAAAGCCGGGCACCACTGACCGGCACCGTGCACGCAGATGCCTGTGTCATCGGCCTGGGCGGTAGCGGGCTGGCGGCCGCTGAGGACCTTGCCGCTCGCGGGCTCGCCGTCGTGGGGATCGATGCGCACCGCATTGCGGGTGGGGCGGCGGGACGCAACGGCGGCTTCCTGTCGTGTGGTGGCGCGATGGGGTTGGCTTCTTTCGAGGCAGGCTCAACCGTCCCGCTGGAATCGCGCGAGCAGTTGTATCTGGCAACACGTGCTGAGCTCGAACGACTCCTGGACCGTCTCGGCCCCTCCGTCGTGCGGCGGACGGGGTCGCTCTCACTGGCGGGTCTCCCGGGCGCACCCATGTATGACGGTCACGCCCGGGATGCAGCGGTCTACCTGGATCACCTGCGCGCGGAACGCGATGCGCTGGCGTCGATCGGTATCGCCGTCCAGGACTACGAGGGCGAGCTGGGCCAGGGGTATTTCAACCCGGACACGGCCTCGGTGAACCCGGTACGTCGGGCGTTCCAGGTGGCGGCGGCGCTGCCACGCTCGGTGCGGTTGTACGAACACTCCCCCGTGACCGATGTGCGGGCCGGTGCGGTCACCACCCGCGACGGTGTTGTGCGCGCGCCGGTGATCGTGGTGGCGGTGGACGGCAGACTCGATGTGCTGCTTCCGCAACTTGCGGAGCTGGTACGCACGGTGCGGTTGCAGATGCTCACAACGGCTCCGATCGCGGTCGGGAGACTGTCGTGTGGCGTGAGCTACCGCGACGATTTCGAGTGGGCCCAGCAGGATCCGGCGGGGCGGCTGCTGATCGGCGGTGGCCGTGATCGCTTCGCCGCAGCGGAAGAATCTCTCGACGACCAGCCGACCGAACAGGTGCAGCGCTGGATCGAGCGGGCCGCGTCACGGGTTGCGGGGCAACCGGTGCAGATCACCCACCGGTGGGCTGCCTCGGTCGGCTACACGGCCGACCGACGGGCGCTCTGCATCGAAGTCGACGACGGGGTCGTGGCGTGCGGTGGATACAGCGGCTCGGGCAATCTGGTGGGGCCGGTCGCGGCCCGCGCTGCGGTGGCACTCGCTGTGGACGGAACCGTCCCGGCGGGTTACCTCCGCAGTACGTTCGACTGAGTGCGGCCACCCTGCCGATACCCACTCGCCGGTCGAGTGTCGGATTGCACCGCGAGTGTCGGGAGACTTGGGGTGGGGGAACTTACGGACGTGCGGTTACGGACCGGCCAAGATCTCCTGGGTGGCCGCTGCGGTCAGTGGGGGCGTGGAGTCGGTGTGCCCGCTGAACCATGCCAGCGTCCGCATCAGGGCGTCCTCGATCATGACCTGCGGTGCCCAGTTCAGTACCTCCTGCGCCAGCGAGGTGTCCGGGCGACGCACCGTCGGGTCGTCGATCGGTCGCTCAATATGCACCACGGGTGATGGCGAGTCCGCGAGCTTCACGACCCAGTGGGCGAGGTCCAGCATCGAGATCTCATGCGGGTTGCCGATGTTGATGGGTCCCGGGTGGTCGCTGCGACCCATCGCCAGAACGCCGGCGACCAGATCGTCGACATAACAGATGGACCGGGTCTGCAACCCGTCACCGGACACGGTGACCGGTTCACCGGCGAGGGACTGCCGCATGAAGTTGGGTATCGCGCGACCGTCGTCGGGACGCATCCGGGGTCCGAACGTATTGAAGATCCGGACGATCCCGGTGTCGACACCGTGGGTCTGGCGGTACGCGAGCGTCAACGCCTCCGCGAACCGCTTCGCCTCGTCGTAGACCCCGCGTGGCCCGACCGGGTTGACGTTGCCCCAGTAGTCCTCGCGCTGAGGGTGCACCAGCGGGTCGCCGTAGACCTCCGACGTGGAGGCGAGCACCAGCCGCGCACCCTTGTCCTTTGCCAGTTCCAGCGCGTGCCGGGTGCCCTGGGAGCCCACCAACAGCGTCTCGATCGGCATTCGCAGGTAGTCGATCGGTGACGCCGGACTCGCGAAGTGCAGGATCAGATCGACGGGGCCATCGACCTGCAGGTCCAGGCTCACGTCCTGACTGAGCAGGGTGAAACGGCCAGAGCCGTGCAGGTGCTGCACGTTGGCGGCGCGCCCGGTGCACAGGTTGTCAACCGCGACCACCTCGGCACCCTGGCCGATCAGGGTCTCGCACAGATGGGAGCCGAGGAATCCGGCGCCACCCGTGACGACAACCCGCATCGGGGCGGTGTCAGGCTCGCGCAAAGTCATCGCCGTCATCGACGGGAGTCGATCCGCCCTGATGGGCGCCATCGCCGTGCTGACCGCCACCGTTACGCCCGCTCACCAAGAGGATCGCGATCCCGGCGATGATCAGCAGCAGACCCAGGATGCCGAGCACCCAGGGCATCAGCTGGAGCAGCTTCAGCTGGCTGGCCTTGCCCTTGTACTCGTCGACGTTCTTCTTGACGGTGGCGTCGTTCATCACCTGGTTGGTGTCGATACCGATAACGGTCTTGCCCGTCGCCGGGTCGGTCAATGTGATGACCTGGTGTTCGGCAACCTTGATAAAGGCACCGGTCGTCGGCTCGGCCCAGATCGTGCGGTCGTTCTTGTAGGAGCGGTCGGCCAGCACACCGGGGCTGGTCTTCGCGCCACCGAAGAGCACGCCGGGCAGCGCCTGCTGGGTGTATTTGGTGTCGGGGACCGACCCCTCGTACCTGTTGACCGCGAGGCCCTCGATCGTGTCGGTGCCGACGTACTTCATCGTCATCGACTTCTGCAGGGTGTTGTCCCAGTAGTCGTAACTCCCCTTGCCGGCCCCGAACGGGAATTTGATCGTGTATCCCTGATGCTGGACCGGTTTCGTCACCACCTTGGTGCCCTGTAGCCGGGTCATGCTGTCGTCGCAGCAGTCGAGCGGCAGGCCGGTGTGCCGGTTCAGACCGAGGTGCGAGCTGAACGCGTCGATCGGCGGAGCCTGGTTGTTGTTGTCGGTGACCTGGTTGATGTTCAGGACGATGGAGTTGCCGCCCTGGGCTTCGGATCCCTTCTTGTCGGCCACCACCGTCTGGATGGTGGAGACCTTGCCCTGCTTCGGACTGAGTGTGTCAGCGTCGAAGAACTTGGCGTTCGGATCGCTGAGCACCTGCTGCACGTTGGTGTCGGCGGGGATCACCGTCAGCTTGTCGTAGGCGTAGAACTTCAGGAGCAACGCCAGGGTCAGGAAAAATGCTCCAAAACCAATGACGATGGCGGACTTCCGCACGGCAACCTCCGGGGCAGGGGGTGGGGACAAGGGCAAACTTACCGGAGAGTAGCAGGAAAAATGCGATGTTCATCACATGACTGACGACTTTGCGGACAATCCTCAGCTCGACGCGAGATGCGGGTTGGCCAGGTGGTCGACCGCTTCGCACCACGCATGCGCCCACAACAGGTGAACTTCCTGAATCCGGGGCGTCTGAACCGATGGAACAGCCAGCACGTGATCGGCGCTTCCACTCATCGCGTGGCCGTGCGCCCCGGTCAACGCAACGGTGAGTACGCCGCGTTCACGGGCCAGTTCCAACGCCGCCAGGACGTTCGGACTACTGCCGCTCGTACTCATCGCGAGGAGTACATCGCCGGGTCTGGCATGAGCGGCGACACCGCGCCGGAAGACCTGATCGAAGCCGTAGTCGTTGCCCACCGCGGTTACCGATGACAGCGATTCGGCGAGGTTGATCGCCGGAAGCGGTTCACGGTCATGCACGCACTTACCGATGAACTCCGCGGCGATGTGGCTGGCAATGGCTGCACTTCCGCCGTTGCCGGCAATCAGCAGGGTGCCCCCGTCAACCAGCGCCTGCACCAGTGCCGTACCGGCGCAGCTCACCGCCCGCTGCAGGTCGGCGTCACCCAACGCACGCGCCAGAACTGCCCACGAATCCACCCCCGCCCTCAGCCGGGCGGTCACTTCGTCCGCGACCTGTCCGGCGGTGGCCTCGTGCAACGGATGGGTGGGTGGGCCTAACCGCGATGAGCCGTGCACGGGGACCGATCCGTCGTCCATCTGCTGCCTGCCCGGCTGACCCCTGCCTATTTCTGCGCGCGCCATGTCGTCACCCCCTCCCTGCTGAAGGTGATCTCCGAAAGCGTCAGACCCATCCCCAGCAGGGTGTCCGCAACGATGTGCTTGCGTTCGAACTCGCACACGAAAATCAGATGCCCACCCCCGCCGGCACCCGTCACCTTCCCGCCCAGCGCACCGCAGTCCAGTGCCGCAGCGACAGCATCGTCGATGAGCGGGGTGCTGATCCGTGCGGACATCTTGCGTTTCTGGGTCCACGCCTCACCCAGCAGCCGGCCGAAATGGTCCACCTCGCCGCGCACCAGTGCGACCTTCATCCGCTCGGCCAGTTCTTTCTGGGCACGCAAACCCTCCACCGCCTCACGATTGCCGGTCTCGTACCGGCTGCGCTGGTCGGCGATGATGTGATCACTGGCCCGGGTCGCACCGGTGAACGCCAGCAGCATGTTGTGTTCCAGCTCGTGCACGGTCGCGTCGCGCACCCGCAACGGGTTCACGACCACCTGGTCGGGCCGGAACTCGATGTAGTTGAAACCCCCGAATGCCGCTGCGTACTGATCCTGCGATCCGCCGGGGATCGCCAGATCCTCCCGCTCGAGGCGGTAGGCCAGCTCGGCGATCTCGTACGGGGTCAGGTCGACCCCGCAATGTTGGGCGACCAGCCCGATGACCGCGACCATGACCGCACTGGAGGAGCCCAACCCCGAACCCGGCGGTGCCTGGGTGTGCAGGAACAGGTCGAATCCCCCGGTCGGCATCGCCCCGCCCATGTCCTTGATCCGGGAGATGGCCGCCTTCGGCAGATCCAGCTCGCCGTCGTACTCCACCGGTCCGTCGACCGCAAAACCGATCGAGGTGCCGAAGTCGAGGGACTGCACAGTGATCTGACCGTCCAGGCGCGGGCGCAGCGTGGCGTAGGCGAAGCTGGAGATGGTGGCGGACAGCACCGCACCACCCTCACGCTGCGGAAAGGGCGCCACGTCAGTACCGCCACCCGCGAAAGAAATCCGCAGCGGCGCCCGCGCACGCAGCACGGGCCGCGAGGTGTCGATCACCGATTCGTCGGTCGGTGCGAACTCGCTCGTCGTCATCGGCGACTAGCCTCCTGGAGGTGTTGGACCGGCGGCCCGATACCCAATTTCGCAGCATCGGCACGGGTCCGCACAGGCGGTCGGCGGCATCGCCTACCGTGAACGCCGAGCAGACTACTCGAGAGTAGGCAGGGACTACCGGCAGATGCAGCGCTATCGCATGCTCGACCTGTTGCGCGCGCTCGCGGCGGCCCTGGTGCTGCTGAGTCACGTGACGTTCTGGACGGGCGCCGGGGACGTGGATGTGTCGGGTCCGCTCCTGGCCCGTGGAGACGCCGGAGTAGCAGTCTTCTTCGCGATCTCGGCGTTCCTGCTGTTGCGACCGTATGTCCGCGCCGGGCTGCAACAGACCGCCACACCCGGCCTACGGCGGTACACGATCCGACGCGCCGCACGCATCCTTCCCGCGTACTGGCTAGCACTCACCGCGGTTTTGCTCGTCGCGGGCCTCGCGCCGGGTCGGACCGGTGGCCTGGGTTCGGGTCTGGATGTCGTGCTGCACATCGTCCTGCTGCAGGGATACTCCGGACACGCCTACCAGTCCTTCTCCCAGACGTGGAGCCTGACCACCGAGGTCACCTTCTACGCGTTCGTGCCGGCCATCGGGTGGGTGATCGGCACCGTGGCGCGCAACGCACGCAACGGATGGGTACTGCTCGCGGCAATTGCCGGGGTCGGTGTCGCCACCCAGGCGGGCAGCAGCGCGTGGACGCGCGCGGATCCGCAGTCGATCTCCGGCGTGCTCGCGACCTCGGTGCTGGGTCACGCCGCGTGGTTCGCTGCGGGTGCGGCACTTGCCGTCCTCGCCGAGTTTGACCGAGCATCGGGCATCGCGTCGCCGACAAGGCACCGTTGGATTGTTTTTGCGCGCGGCAATCCGGGTGTCGTTTTTCTGGCTTCTGGCCTGCTCTACCTGCTCGCGTCCACCCCGCTGGCGGGACCCGTCGATCTGCGGGCGTCGAGCGTCGCGCAGTCCGTTGTCAAAGAAGTGCTCTACACCCTGATCGCCGGTCTGCTCGTCCTCGCGGCCACCAGCCCGGTGCGTGGTGTGCTGGCGCGCGCAGCCGCCGGATCACCCGCGGCGCGATGGCTGGGCGACGCGTCCTACCCCGTGTTCCTGTGGCACGTACTCGTGCTGCAGGTGCTGTATCTGCTGACCGGCCGAGCACTATTTTCCGGTGGATTCACGTGGACGCTGATCGCGACCACCGTCATCTCGGTGATGGTGACCCGGGTATCGGTGACGCTGCTGGAGCGTCCGGCTCTGACCCTGGCGCATCGGTGGACCCGAAACGCCGCGCCAGCAGACATACCGTGATGGTCCCGGCCGCCTGACCGAGCACCGCGCCGACCGACAACTCGTCGACGACGCCGAACCCGGCGAGGAACACACCCGACAGCACCATGGACACACCGATCCCCCACCCGATCAGTCGCTGGGGCAGCAGCAGCATCAGGGCACCGACGACGAACCCGGATACGCCGCTCACGGCAGTACCGACGACAAGCGGCAGGATCCACGTGAGTGTCGTGGCCCGCACGGCCGTGGCACCGACGGTCGGCGCCCGCCTGCTCTGCATCTGCATGCTCTGCATCAGGGCAGCGGCCGGCGCGCCGTCGCCTGCATCCCGGGCGGTCCGGATGCGCGAACAGCTCAGGAACAACAGTGCGAGCAGCAGCACCGCACCTGCCCCCGTGAGTAGTCCGGCACGTTGCCACCAGGTGGGCCCGAACTGCACCCGCACCACGGCCGCCGGGCCGGCGGGCACCAGGAAGCCCTGACGCCAACCGTCGACCCGCACCGCAGCCACGTCCCGACCCCCGACCGTGCCGTGCCAGCCCTTGTTGAACCCCTGGGTCAACGCGGCGACCCGCGCCGGACCGGCGCCGATCCGCAGCTCGCCACCACCACCGCGGACATCACCGAAGGTACGGGCGGGGATCTGCGCCGCGTCTGGTCGCTGCACGACGATCACAGCGCCGTGGGAGGCACCGTTCCCCGGTACCGGCCACGAGTGCAGGTACACCAGTTCGGCCCGGAGGCTCTTCGTCGCGGCTACCGATACCTCCTGACGGCCTGCCTGCACCGGGACCCGACCGGTGCACGCCTCGGCTTTGCGCAGTGCGCCGATCGTCGTCTGTGCGCGGCTCGCAGCGGGCTCGGTGGTAACTGCGGTCGCGGCGAACCGCAACGGGATCGACTCGCTACCGATGTGCAACGTGCCGGCAGCTCCGCAGCGCCCATCCGCTGTACCCGCTGCGCCTGCTGAATTCACTGCGCCTGCCGACGACGTCCGCAACCAGACGGTCGGTACGACCTGACCGTTGCGTGCGAAGCGCAGTCGTCGGGTCAGCGTGGAAGGGTCCTCGCCCTGAGTCGGGTCAGAGCTGTGCTCACGGGGGTCGCGGCGCACCAACACGGAGGTGGCGCTCGGGTCGATGATGCCGGGAAGGCTGATCACGCTGCCCAGTCGATGCCCCGCGATGCGTACATCGGTGATGCCCATCACCGGACCGGTCGGAGTGCCGGCAACGTCCAGATCGATCCGCACCGGCCCAATCGCAGCGCGCGGCAACGTCAGTCTCACGCGCTGTTGGCCGAAGGCGACCTGGACGGACGGGCCGGTGACCCCGCCGACAGACAACCGTAGCTTCCCGACCCGGTCCAGACCTGCGCCTGCCGCAAGAGTGACGTCGACCTCGCGAATCGCGGTCGCGGGGGTCGGCGTGAACGACAGCTCGGCATGCGGTTGTCCGTCTCCGGTGCGCCACGCGGTCGCAGGATCGCCGTCGAAAGCCGCCGCGATACCGGCGCCCGGGCCGGCGTAGACCCGCGCGAACGGATCGCCTCCCGAGGACGAGGCAGACCACGACGTCATGCCGATCAGGGAGCGCACGGGTTGGGTCGCGACACCACCGGCAGGCGGCAGGTCCTTGCCGCCGACCCGGTCCGGTGCGTTGTCCGCGGCGGGCAGCGTCGGGCTGTAGCCGTCGGCGGTCGGGACCCCGCTGTTGAGCGTGCGCCACCTGAGGCTGTCGGTAATGATGCGCGGCGGTGGGTCGCCCGGCACGGCGCCGCCGGCGACCACCTTCATCCAGTCGTGCGGACCGAGCGCACCGACGGTCGCGAGGTCGAAGACCGACTCGGGCCCGCCCGCGACCGTCACTGCCGCGTCTCGCGCGTAGGCAGCTGCGGTGGCCGAACCCTTGACCGACCACAGGGTCAGCAGATTGCTGCCGCTGCCCGTCGAGCCGACGTAGCTGAAACCGGGAGAGCTGGACAAGGTGCGCTCCACCGCACGCCACGGTTGGGCTTGGACCGCCGCCGCGATCGAATGCCGCACGACGATCCGGGCGATACCCATCCGGGCCAGTCCGGGCGCGAGGCCCGGCTGCACCTGGCCCGATGCAGCAAGTTGGTCGGCAGTATCGAGCATCCTGGTGGCCGACGGGTCGCCCAGCGGCGCAGCCGCCCGGAAGACGACCGGCGACCGGGTCAGGGCGCTCATCGGGTCGTCGCCGGTGGTCCCCCAGTCGTAGGTCGCCGTGCGCGCATCGGGCCACAGCAGCGTGCTGCCACCCGCTGTGGCCGCCTCCCGGTCCAGCCGGTGTGCCATCGCGGGCCAGGACGCCGGTACGGCGCGGTAGCTGCCCGAGTCGCCGACCCGGCCCTGCCACAGCGGGGTCATCGCCGCGACGACGAGGAGCGCCACCGACATGCCAAGCAGCCGGTTGCGCACTGCAACGGAACGACGCAACCCCTCCAGCAGTACCGCAAGGCCCAGCACGACCGGTAGCCGGATCAACGCGTCCGCCTTGTGCACATTGCGCAATGGAGCCAACGGGCCGTCCAGCAGGGCCCGGACCTCCGCGGCGATCGGGCTGCCCACGATGCCCCGGTGGCCGATCGTCATGAACAGCACACCGACCAGCACACTCGCCAGTGCGGACCGGCGGAGATGTCCCCGTATCCGCGACAGGCCGACCAGTCCGAGGCCCGCCACCGCAGTGGTCGCCAGGATCGAGATGGTCGACTGGGCGCTGGTCCACCCGGACTGCCACACGGGATGTCCAGCGGAGTCCAGGATGTAGGCGATCCAGTCGGAGTCACCGCGCAGCACGTTGGGCACCGAGGTCACGGCTGTGGTCATCGAGGCCGTCTCGATGAAATCCAGGAACGGGTAGGCGTAACCACCCAGTATCAGCAGCGGTAGCAGCCACCACGACGCGCCGAGCAGGACGGCAAGCAGCCACGGCCCCAACCGCCGACGTCCCAGGCGATGGGTCACCAGGTACAGACCGGGTAGCACCAGCATCAGCCCCGACGCGGCTGCATTCACCCCTCCGAGCGCTGCGGTGAGCAACCCACTGAGCGCCAGAGTGCGCAGCAACTCACGACGTTGCAGATCGGGCTGCAGCAGTCGATGCGCGACGACCACCAACCATGGCGCTACTGCCATCGGCCACGCCTCGCTGGAGTTCTCCGCCAGTAATGTCAGGATTCGCGGACTGAGGGCGTACGCGGCGCCGGCAATCAGGATGACGCCCGGTCCACCCACCCGCAGGACCTGCATCAGCTGGACCGCCCCGCAAAAGGCGACCACCACCAGGATCGTCCACCAGATGCGTTGCGCAGCCCACGGTGGCACACCCGCCGAGTGCGCGATCCCGAAGACCGGTCCCATCGGGAACAGATACCCGTAGGCCTGGTTCTGCAGTTCGCCGAGACCGGCATGGCCGTTCCACGCGTCCACCGATCGCGCCAGATAGGACCACGGCGAGATCGTCAGGTCGACCTTGGTGTCCGGTTGCACTCGGCCGGGAGCGATCAACCACGGCACCAGCGCCATCGCGAGAACCGCCAACCAGTAGGTCGCCACAGCGCGGTCGGGAGCCGATCGAGAGGCCGGCCCCTGCGCGGGTCCTGAGGATGCAGGCGGCGATGGAGCGGTCGGCGCCGTCATCGTCGGCGCAGCACCAGCAGCAGGTTCCAGGTCAGGATCTCGCGCAGCCCCGGCACCCGCAGCAGGTGGCGCGCCGCGTCGGGAAGATACCGCGGACGCGCGACGAGCACCTCGACCTCAGGTTGAGCGTTAGCCCAACGCAGCCCGCGGGCCACACTGATGCGGTAAAGCGATTCGTCCACGACATTCTTCGGTCGGTGCCCGTGACGTCGGGTGTAGCGGCGTACCGCCCGCTCGCCACCCAGCCAGTGCCATGGAGATGTCTCGTGCCCGCCCCACGGTGAGAGCCAGTTCGTGTAGGACAGGAAAAGCAGACCGCCCGGTCGCAGCACCCGGACGAGCTCGTCCGCGACCGGCTCGGGGTCGGCCACGTGCTCCCACAGGTTGCTGCTGAACACGACATCGACGCACCGGTCGGCGATCGGCAGGGCTGCCGCGGTGGCGACCAGACCGCCGTCACGGATCGAGGCGACCGAGCCGTCGTGGTCGATGGGCACGTAGTGAGATCCGGCAGCGCGGAACGCCCTGGCGAACTCGGCGGGTCCGGCTCCCACGTCCAACACGGTCGCGCCGTGCAGATCGGTCCATTCGCTGACCAGGTCGACGGAGTCGGCAGCCAATGCCCCGTAGAACACTTCGGGCCGACTCTGTTCCAGCCGGAACGCACGGAACAGATTCGCCGAGCGACGGATGCCGCGACGCGCCGGGCTCACGACGGCACCCGAGCGGTGCGTGGACGACGCGCGATGACGTGCAGGGTGGGTCGTAGCGAGGCTCGCGCAGCTCTGCCGGCGAGCACCAACGGCGCGCTGGCCACACCGACGGCGATGACTTTCCTCGAGGCCAGGACTCCCCGTGGTCGCTGCGCCGGGCTCATTCGTCGGGCGAGGCTCCCGACATCGGTCACCATGCTGTCCAGGATCGGCCGACGCACCTGCACATCAACGAAACCCGCGGCCCGCGCCGCTGCGTGCAGACTGGCGGACGTGAAGAATCTGACATGGGTGGGATCTTCCAGCATCCACCATGCCGATCCGTAGAGCCGCACGCCGTCGCTGTCACCCGCCGGTGTCAGGAACTGCGCCGTGCCACCGGGAGTGAGCAGATCGAAGGCAACGCGCAGCGTCTGCATCGGGTCGACGACGTGCTCGAGTACGTGGATTCCGTAGACCAGGTCGACTCCGTCGCGGCCCTGGAGCGGGATGTCCTCGACGCCGCCGTGGAACAGCTGACCATGCCGCAGGACCTGGGCGTCGACATGGACACCGAGCTGGTCCGGGTCCGCGCCGGAAATGGTGGATCCCCCGTCGTGAAACCGTCGCAGCATCGATCCGGCGCCGTATCCCACCTCGAACACCGATGCCGGCGGAGCGCCGCGGCCGGCTCGCACCATCGAGCGGTAGGTCAGACCCAGTCTGAGTCGGTCCAAGGTCGGTTCGCCGCCGTAGGCCAGGTCTCGATGTCCGGCCGGAGCGAGGGCGAGGTCACGGGTGAGGTGACCGCACTCCCGACAGCGTTGCAAAGAACCGCCACCGCGCAGCTCGTAGAAGTCACACCGCCCGGTACAGATCTCACAGCGGGCGCGGGCTTCGGCGGCCTCATCGACGTCATCGGTACTGCCGAGTGGGACGACATTGCCGGAGTCCATTTCGACGCGTCCCCTTCGTCTCTCTACTTTGCAGTAACTTCGGGTTACCCTAGCCGTCGGCGCGTTGACCACTGGTTTGTCGGCGGATGCCGCGGGCATGGGCAGCACCAGTATCGGCCAACGAGAAAGAGGTAGCGCGCAGCATGTTCGACGTCGAGACACCCATGCGTGTCCTCTACCTGTCCTGGCGCGACCGCGAGAACCCGGAGGCCGGCGGCGCCGAAACATTTACCGAGCGCACTGCGCAGATCCTTACCGAGCGCGGTCACACCGTGACCATCTTCACCAGCCGGTTCAAGGGTGCCGCCTCGTCCACTGCTCACGGTCAGGTGGACGTCGTCCGCCGTGGCGGACGATTCACCTGCTACCTGCGTGGCCTGCTGTACGCCGCCCGGAACCGGTCGAAGTTCGATGTGGTGCTGGACGTACAGAACGGCGTGCCGTTCTGGTCGCCGCTGCTGGCCCGGATTCCCGTCGTGAACATCACCCATCACGTACATCGTGACCAGTGGACGTCGTTGTTCCCCAGGTACCTCGCCGCAGTCGGCTGGTTCGCGGAGAGCAGGCTCGCTCCGCGGGTCTATCGCAAGTGCCGGTACGTCACGGTGTCCCAGGCGACCCGGTCGGAGTTGGCGTCGCTGGGTGTTGACCCGGGACGGATCGACCTCGTCTACTCCGGTAACGACCACCCGGCCGATCTCGCGTCCTACGGTGACGTACCCAGGACGGCCAACCCGTCGCTGGTGGTGCTGGGCCGTCTCGTGCCGCACAAACAGGTCGAGCTCGGTATCGACCTGCTCGCCGACCTCGCCTCGGTACTACCCACGCTCACCCTCGATATCGTCGGCACCGGTTACTGGGAGCCGCAGTTGCGCCAGCACGCCGCCGACCGAGGAGTCAGCGACCGGGTGCGCCTGCACGGGTTCGTCCAGGAATCGCAGAAGCACACCCTCCTCGCGGCGTCGTGGTTGATGCTCGTGCCTTCTCACAAAGAGGGCTGGGGCCTGATCATCGTCGAGGCCGGGCTGCACGCAACGCCGAGCGTCGCCTTCGCAGACGCCGGCGGCCCCAGCGAATCCATCCTGCACGGACTGACCGGGCTGCTGGCCCGCGATTATGCAGACATGCGCGCCCAGGTCCGGCTGCTGCTGCAGGACGAGGAGCTGCGCGGCCAGCTCGGGGCAGCCGCCCGCGACCATGCACGAAGTTTCAGTTGGGCCTCGGCCACCGAACGTCTGGAACACACTCTGCTGTCCGTGCTCGGCCGCCGCGCGCGGCCTGACCAGCCGGCGACGCTGGGTCCGCACACCCTCGAGCTGCACCCGGTGCAGTCGCGACGGGCAACGACCGCCGAAGTAGCTGTGGCCTCTGCTCCCGTGGTGTGTATGCCCGCTGCCGATCGCGACGCGGGAGAACCGGTCCCCGTTCGGCGCTGAACCCGGGTGTACTTGGCCGGAGCCAGAAAACACAGAACCGGCCAGACCCGAAGGTCCGACCGGCTGACGTGTGGGTGCTACGGACTCAGTTGGAGCTGTCGTAGCTGATGGTCGAGTTGAACTTCTGCGGTTGAGTGACCGAACCCTGCTGGGCGATCAGCGCGAAGATGGCGATCAGCGCCAGCAGGACCCCGATCACGGCGCCGCCGACGTTGTAGGCGAGCTTCTTGTTGGTCTCGTCCATCGCGTGTCACATTCTTTCTGGCAGCTCAGGCAGCGGGTCTGTTTCGCTCATCTTAACCACAGTCGGCTGACCGAGGTGACTCTTCGGTAACCTCGCGTCGTCGGCGTCTCATTTCATCCACCAGCACGACCGTGGGTGCAAGAACGAGACCCGCGAGACCGAGGTAGCGCCACGGTCCGGGGTCATGTTGAGGGAGCCCGGACGGCGGCACGGAACCCAGGTCGTACAGCACCAGATCGCCCGACCGGGCGACCACATCCGTACGCAACAGCGCTGGCAGCATCGTCGCCCGGTCACCGCCCTGACCGGTCTGGTCGAGCGCGTATCGGACACCCGCGGACCGCAGTGCTGCCCGGACGTCACCGCTGCCCGCCAGTGCAGCGGTGATCCGGGCGGCATCCAGGCTCTCGCCGCGCACCACCCGATTCGACAGCGGCAGATCGTCGTTGACGAGTACGTTTCGGCCGGACAATCGCTGCCACGGGTCCAGCAGTACCTGGTCATTGTCGAACGCATACCGCCGGTACAGCGTCCAGGGGAAGATCGCGACCGCGCCGGGCGGCTGCGCTGAGATCGTGGCGCGCATCGACTCGAACGAGGCGGGGTAGGACACCGCGCTCCACTGTCCACCGAGTCCCCAGGCCAGACCGGTCAGCAGTACCAGGGGCCACAGTGCCGAGGTGCCTGCCACCGCCAGGGCACTGCCCCGGTCCACTCCCCACGCCACTCCGATCGCCCGTAGCCGCTCGGCGCCCAGACCTGCGCAGACAGCGACGAGCACCACCCACAGGGCCACGAATTTCTGAGAGTCACGCAACAAACCCGCGCCGGGCACGTGCTCGACCGCGACATCGACGAGGGCGGAGCCGCCCGGGATCGCTCCCGCACCTGCAATGAGCAGGCCGGCGACGCCTGCAACCGACAGACCGGCGTGTGCCGCAGAGGCCCGCCACGCCCGACACCAGGCGGCATATCCGACGCAGACCAGCACCACGAGCAGCATCGTCGCGCTGATCAGCACGGACGAGCGGCCGGGAGTCCAGGTCGCCCGGTTCCAGATACCGCCGCCGGTGATCAACGATCCGAAGACCCCCCACGGGGTGTCGGCGCGCGCCATGAACGCCTCGACTCCGCCCTTGTCGCCGGTGCCGACCGAGCCGACAAAGATCGACGGGAACCACCAGGCGGCATTCGCCAACGCGAAGATCGCCAGCACCCACAGTGTTTCCCGGCCGCGGCGGACCTGCGCACGGCTGTGCGTCCCAGCCACCGGAACGGTCAGCACGGCCAGGACGAGCAGCAGACCGAGCACGGCACCCGTGGACCCGGTCAGGGCCACCACGACGGTCCACAAACCCAACCGGAAGCGTCCCCGTGGCTCGCCGCGTCGTACTGCCGACGCGGCCGTGGCCAGGAATGGCAGGCACGCGTACCCGAGCAGAAATCCCCAGTGCCCGATGGCCAGACGCTCGGCCAGGTAGGGGTTCCAGGTCGCGAACATCGCGGCTGCTGCAGCGCCGAGCCTGCTGCCCATCAACGCACCGACACCGGCTCCGACACCGACGAAGACCAGGATCAGCAGGGCCTTCTGCACGACCCAGCCCGGTACGACGTGTGAGGCGAGCGCGACCACCAGGTCGTTGGGCACCGCCCGGGGCACGCTCCCGTCGACGCCGAGGGTCCGGTCTGAGAAACCCAGTCCGGGAACGAAGACCATGTCGTAGAACAGCAGGTAGCCCGGGCGTAACGCCGGGCCGAGCGCCAGCAGCGCGCTGGCGAGACCGATGAGCGCGCCGGTGCCTCTGACGCCGGGCCGGTATCGCCGGTGCGCGCCGGATCGGGGCCAGGTCACCGGTGCTGCGCCTCGATCGAGTCGAAGGCCGCACCCATCCGCGTGCACTGCGTTGCCAGGTCGTGCTCGGCGGTCATCCGCGCCCGGTTCGCCGCACCGACCCGGGCAGCCTCGGTCGGGTCGGCCAGAAAGTGCAGCAGTCCTTCGGCGAGCTGCGCAGCGTTGTCGTCGACCAGCAGATTGGGCGCGTGCACGGCCTCGTCGTTGGTGCCGCAGCGCGTCGTGACGACCGGCAGCCCGCAGGCCTGCGCCTCCAGGTAGGCGAGCCCCAGTTGCTCGGTCCATTTCCAGGTCGCCCTGGGCGCAGTGCAGAAGACGGCGCCCGAAGTGAGTAGCTGGGCCACGCCCGCCGCGTCCAGGTGCCCGCACAGCTGCACTCGGCCCGGGACAGCGCGCGCTTCCTGCTCCACCATGTCGCGTAGCGGTCCGTTTCCGGCCACGATCAACCGGGCGTCCGGCATCGATCGACGCACGAGACGCATTGCTTCCAGCACCCGGTCGATGCCTTTGTTGGTCGCCAGTGGAGAGGTGAACACCACTGTCGGCTCAGCCGGGGGGCGCGCAGCAGGCACAAAGAGATCGGTATCGACGCCGGGTTTGACCACCCGGATGCGCGACTCGTCGAAACCGTTCTGCAGCAGGTGTTCCCGTGCCGCGTCGACCATACACAGCCACAGGTCGGCGCCCCTGCTTGCACGTAGCGCCTGCCGGTAGGGCGGGATCTTGTAGAGCGGCTGGTTGGGCAGGTTCTCCCAGGTGATGACGGCCTGCAGAGGCCGATGCGCGCCCGGAGCGGACCGGCCGCGCCAGCGGGCTGCCTGGCCGGTCACGAGCGAGCAGAGTTCGAGCGTGGTGACCCAGTCGAAACGCGCCGGGTCCTGTTGGTCAAGACCGTGCACCCAGGCCAGTGCCCCGGCCTCCACAAAACGTTTGACCGGGCGCCGGTAGCTGCTCGGCACCCACTCGATGTCGCCGACCGGTTGCTGCGCCGCCAGCGCCGTGACCGTCGTACGCGGCATCCGCGACATCCAGTAGAGCTCGCGCCGGGCCCGCTGGTCCGGCAGCGAGACCCACAGCATCCGTCGGGTCACGCGGGGGCCTGCGTCGCCGTTCGGCGGTCCCTACGTCCACGCCGCGCGCCGAGGGCGTACCCCACTACTTCCATACCCCGCATCAGCACCATGCCGGCCGCGTGGGCCGGATCGCGTACCAGCAGTCCACGCCCGTCGACGTAGGACTTGAGCAGCGCCCTGCCCTGGCTGCCCACCGCACCGTCGTGGTTGTCCTGCAGCGCGGGGATGCTGCGCCCATAGTAATAGCGCTTGCGCAGCACATCGGGCAGGGTCAGGTGACCCTCGTCGTGATCCACCACGATGTCGGCCAACTCGATGCGCGCGCCCACAGCGTGCATCCTCAGCCGTAGGTCGGCGTCCTCGGGGCCGGACATGTCGAGGCGGAAGCCACCGTCGCCGGCCAGGAAGTCACGCCGCACCAGGCGGGGATTGTGTAACCACGGCTGGGTCAGATAGCACTCCCGCTCCAGCGCACGGCACTTCGTCCAGAAGCCGTCACCGATGGTGCGCTCAGGCAACGCGACACCCGTTGCTCCCGATACGTGCGCGGTGCCGACGGCCGCCTCGATACTGCCCGGCGGCAGGACCATGTCGCTGTCCAGCCACAGCACCCAATCCCCCTGCGCTGCATCCACACCTGTATTGCGTTGTGCTGACCGCTCCGGCCCCGCTGTGATCACCCGGTCGGCGTACCGCCGGGCGATGTCTGCGGTGTCGTCGCTGCTGTAGTTGTCGACCACGATCAGCTCGACCGCACCATAGGTCTGCTCGCGGACCGACGCCAGACAGGCAGCCAGCGTCCGGGTGTTGTTGCGCGTCGGCACGACGACGCTGACCAGCTGCTGCGGTGCTTCAGTGGTGGCTGTCAACGGGATGCTCCAACCGATCATCGGGTGCAGTGTGGGGTGCGGGCGGTGATGTGGTCAGTGGCACATGATCGCGCAACGCTCCCACGAGCGCGATCAGCAGACCCGCCGCGCCCAGATAGTGCGGCCACAGACTCGCGGACACGGCGTCGGCGCTGACCTGCCCGGTCAGACCTTCGGACCACAGCACGATCACGTAGACCACCACTGAAACGGCGACCAACACCGCGCCCGCCGTGATCAGCCACTGCGATGGCACCGGCGCCCACCGCAGTACGGCGACCACAGCGACCGAGGCGACCAGACCTGCGTATCCGAGGAAGAACACGCCCGCGAGCACGAGCGCGATCTCGACGCCGATCCGCGGCATCGGCCCCGGCCAGGCACCGGCAGCGGCACCAGCTCGCGGTACCTCCGCGGAGACCATTGCAGAAGCGTCCGCAGTCACCGGATCGGTGACCGCGTCGCGCTCCGGATCCGTGTCCTCCTCCATTCCCCTTGCCTGACGCGCCCGCCTGCGCCGCGACCAGCTCACGGCCAACCGGTGCCCGAGACCGGTGCCGAGCAGGACCGCGAAGAGCAGGACTGCGGATGAGATGACGAGTGCGACGGTGGACCAGCGTTGCGGACCGTAGCGCACCACGATGTCGTAGGTCCCACCTGCCGGCAGCTTCCACCCGACTGAGAAACCGTCGAGAATCTGCGGTACTCCGAGATTCTTTCCGTTCGCGGTGGCCTGCCACCGCGGGTCGTAACTTTCGCTGATGACGACGGCGAACGCCCCACCGGCGCGCACCCGCAACGACTTTGAGGTAGCGCCGTCGTGTACGTCCGAGACGATCGTGTCTGCCGGCACACCCGCGGGTGCGGTGCGTGCATCGGTCAACGCAAAGGAGTCAAGGGTGAATCCGGGCGCCTGCTCGATCCGATGCACGCCTGCCGTCATCGAGGTGTCCGCGCATCCGGTCCACCGGGTCCCCTGCGCGGTCGCCCCGGCCAACCGGGTGGTGGTCGGACGCATCGTCATGGCACGACCGTCGATCGTCGCGACCGTCAGGCACCGTGCTGCGGCACCCCCCACGGGGCCGAGCCGACCCGATGAGCCGACGCGCATCGAAATGCCCGTGTCGATGCTGGGGAACCGGGCCGGAATGCCCTGTGGCGGCTCGGTTGCCCCGGTGAAGGTGACGCGTACAACGCGACCGGTGACCTTGGGAAACGCCACCTTCGTCGTGCCGCCCTGCCTCAGATCGGTGCTCGCGACCCGTCGGCCGTCGACGGTGACTACGGCGCTGGTGGCCCACTGGGTACGCGCGGCGTCCGGGGTCTGGTCACCGGGCCCGGCTGCCTGAGTGACGGCGACGCTGTCGATCGACCTGACCGGGCCGGCCACCTGCCACCAGGAGCCGCGCACCCCGTCGCCGGGCACCCACGCCGTGCTGTTCTTCGACGGCCCCGGGTCGGCCGCCTGGGAGGCGCGGACGGCCGGGTCGTCGAAGTAGAAACGGGACGAGGTCGCGCGAACCGCCGCGGAATATCCCGCGACCTGGTCGTACACCGGCTCCACCGGGCCGTCGACCCGCACCGCAGCAGCGCCGGTGAAGGTGCGGGCGTCGGGCAGGGTGACGATGCGATGTAGACCGGTCTGTTCGTCGTCGCCGGGCGCCGGCGTGCCCTGCAATCTGGTCAGCAGTACCGACAGGGGCGTCGCAGCGAACGCCGCCCGGCCCGCCGCATCCAGGGACGCGTACCGGTCGGAGAATGTCGTGGGGGTGCGCGCAGCGCCGAGCGCGAGTGGCCCGGCCATTTTGATATCGGAGAGCCCGACCAGGTTGTATCCGTTTCCCCGCTCGGAATCGATCCGGACGGTCACAGTCGTGGTCCGAGTTGTGCCCATATCGAAGGAGGCGTAACCGGTGTCCGGCATCCGTCTGGTCACCGATCGATCCCCGGCGGTGACGGTCAGCCGGTCGATCTTGGCGGCCCCGACCGAGGATTGGGCGATACGCACGGTGCCGGGGGTGATCGGGGACGGTTCGGTGATGGTCAGCGTCTGCCCGGCTGCGCGCCCGAAATCACCGAAGAGCCAGGAGGTCGACGGATCGCCGTCCAGCGCATTCTGGGCAGCGGCGTAGGGCAGGTCGAAGAATGCCCCGCCCTCCGAGGACGCCGTGACTTTCGCACCCGAGGGAACCAGCACCGTCTGATCAGCTGGATCAGTGCCGAGCGCGTAGCTCTGGGTGAGCGGCTGACGCGCCGTCAGCAACGGTCCGGTGCCGTTGCTCAACCGGTTGGTGACCGCAGATCGGCGGGCGTTGGTGTCGGTGATGACCAATCGGTGCCCGCGCCCGAGCATCCCCGGCAACTGGGCCGCTCCGACGTCGAGCGCGTACTGGAAGGAGGGTGCGGCCCGCAGCAGTCCGGCCGACGACAGCTGAGCGACCGAAGAACCGTCGCCGGCCACCAGTACCGAGTTTGCGGTGGGCTCGGCGCGCACAGAGCGCAACGGGTCGGTAACTGCGTAACGCTGCAGCGGCGGAAGGCGGTCTTCTCCGTAGGCCGCGGGGTCGTAGCCGGGTGCCTGGGTGAACTCGCCGTCCACGCCGTAGTTGGCCACCCCGACCAGGCCGGGGTCAGCGGCGAGGACCTTGCTGGTGACGGCCGGCCGCGCACCCCCGGTGTCCTCCCAGTCGATGTCGTGCCGCAACAGGATCGTGTCGGCACCCAGATAGCGTGCGTACGCCGATATCGCAGCGGGCGGGACGACCCCGTTCTGCAGAGTGGAGTTGAGCGCCGTCAGATAGTTGGCACCGGGAGCCGACGCATTCGGTGTGGTCTCGGGGATGATCACGGTGCGGCTGAACAGAGAATTGGCGACGTCGTCGGGACGCGGCACCGTCCAGCGGTACTGCGGACGGGTCTGTCCCGGGAGGAAGAGCACAGCAGCGTTGGGATCGCCCTTGTCGATGGCGCTCGCCGCCTGGTGCCAGTAACCGGGGATGTCCATCGGTGACAGGTAGAGCCGATTGGTCAGGGCCGGTGAGACCCAGGCGGTGACCAGCACCACGGCCACCATCGCCGCCACCGGCGCCCAAAAATCCACGGTACTCAGACGCCGCCACACTTCGCGGGCCGCCACCCCGAGGGCCATCGCGATGCCGAGGGCGAGCAGTGCCCCGATCTTGTTGGTGGTGCGGAACGCGCCCATTCCCGGCAGCTGCAGGAAGGCGACGACGACGTGCCCGAAGGGCGAAGCCGGTGCGCTCTGCGTCGGGAACGCACCGACCGACACCACCGCTGCGATCGCGAGCAACCCGATGACCAGCCCGCGCACGAATCCCCGGCACCAGCGCAGCGCCAGCATCCCCAGGACCGGCCACAGCGCCGTCATCAGGATCAGCAACGGGCTGGTGATATACCCCGCGTACTGGCCCTCCCACGGCCCGTTCGCGTCCCTGCCGTAGAGCGGCCACAGGCCCAGCCCGCGCAACACCTCCGGGAACGAACCGGTCTTGGCGATACCCGTGATCGTCTCGGACGAACTGACGATCTGAGACCCGGTCGACAGCGCGGCCGCGGCCGGAACCAACCAGTAGAGCGAGACGCCGACGGTGAACAGCGCGCATTTGGCCAGCGCCCGCGCGATATCCAGCCATCCGATACGCCAGCTGCACCGGGCAGCCACCATCAGCGGGACCAGTGCGAACAGCTGCAGAATCGGCACGACCGCGACGTTCATCCCGCTCATCGCGAAGAAGATCAGCCCGAAAATGGCCGGCCAGCGCCATCCCCGCGGATCCTGCAACGCACGCAGGAACGCGAGCATCATCCACGGCAACAGCGCCATCGGCAGCGCGATCGCGAGTGTGGAACCGGCCTGGATCGTGTACGGGTTCGCGACGTAGAGAACACCGGCAGCCAGACCGGTCCATCTGTCGGCCCGCGCGTAGGTCGCCCGCAGCAGCCTGGCGGCACCCCATGCGGTCAGCGCCCACAACGCGAAGTGGAAGAGCTTG
Organism: Dermatophilaceae bacterium Sec6.4; assembly: GCA_039636865.1. Classification (NCBI taxonomy): domain Bacteria; kingdom Bacillati; phylum Actinomycetota; class Actinomycetes; order Micrococcales; family Dermatophilaceae; species Dermatophilaceae bacterium Sec6.4. Next base: position 2,252,112 of record CP144172.1, on the reverse strand, counting down.
TAGGTGAGTTCCGGGCTGAGGCCGATGGCGCGAAGCGGCGCCAGCACCCCCAGCACCGGCACCAGGCCGACATTGAAACTCGGCGCTCCGAGGTAGGGCGACTGCGTCCACGAGGACAGGTAGGCGCGGATCATCCGGCCCGGGGCGAGGTACACCTCCGGCTTGATGTCGGTATAGAAGTGCCCGAAACCGTTGAGGAAGACCACCGCTGCGAGCACCACCAGCAACGCGATGACGGTTGCGGGGTACGCCCTGCCCGCTCCGTCGGGCACACGCCGACGGATGGACACTGCTGGTCGACGCACGGGGTGAAAACTTTCGCGAGCGGGAACGAGCTTCGGATGCCTGCCGAGACCCGCTGATCCGAGGTACGGCGACGCTAATATAACCCGCGAGTAACCTAGGTCACATCCGCTACGGCGCCCTGCGTGCCACTCCCTCGTCGAAGGCCTGAACTTCTGTGTCGACCGACGCCAGCACGCCCCTCGAACACGGTGCCCGAAGCAGTCGACAGCAGCGCGGCCCGGTCTCGACCACCGTTCTCGGTGCCCTGCTCGGTGTCGCGATGGGCATCTCCAATGCCCTGGGTTATCTGCTGGTACTGCTGTTGTCGCGCACCCTGGGCCCTGCGGATTTCGGCGGCTATACGGCCCTCAGCACCTTCGGGGTGCTGCTCGCCATCCCCGCCGGTGCGTTCCAGGTGGTCATCGCCCGACGGGTCGCCGGAGGGGACCGGACCGAGCTCACGACTGGTCTGAGGCTGGGGACGATCGTGGCCGTCGTCCTCTTTGCGGGCACAGTGCTGGCCTCCGGCGGTCTCGCAGACCTCTTCAACCTCGATACCCCGTGGTCGCCGATCCTGATGGGCGCGATGCTGCTACCGATGACGGTGACCGGTTGTTTTCAGGGCATCCTGCTGGGTGCCCAACGGTTACGCGCGCTGTCGCTGCTCTACGTCGTCACCGCGCTCAGCCGGCTGGTGGCAGCAGTGGTGGCAACCGTGGCCGGCTTCTCCGTGGTGCAGGTCTTCGCGGCCATGCTGGTGGCGGTGCTGCTCACCGCCGTGCTCGGCGGATATCTGTGCCGCTCCGAGACCAGGTCGATGGGCGCGAGCGGGTCCGGCCTCGCCGGCGAACTATGGCGATCCAACTCCTCACTCGCGGCCCTGATCTCCCTGACCAGCGTCGACGTGCTCCTGGCCCGGCACTACCTGTCGCCGCACAACTCCGGTGGGTACGCGCTCGCCTCCACCTTCGGGCGGGCGATCTGCTGGGGCACCCAGTTCATCGCCCTCATCCTGGTACCGCGGATGCGCGGGCAGGACGCGTCCCGCACGCTGCTTCGGGCCAGTGCACTCGTGCTCGGAATCGGGATCCTGGGATTGGTTGTCGTCAGCATCGACCCCGGGTTCTGGGTACGAATCGCGGGCGGCGGTCAGTATTCGGAGTACGGCCATGTCGCGCAGGCCTGTGTGCTGCTGGGGATCGCCTGGGCACTGGCCCAGGTGTGGCTCTTCTCCGAGATGGGCGCGGGCGAACATCTGCTCGGTGCGCTGACGTGGGCGGCCGTCGTCATCGAGATCCTGGCCGTCGTTCTGTTGTGGCACGGCAGTGCGGTGCAGATCGTCGCGGTCTGCACTGTGTGCGCAATGGCCGTCGCGATCGCGGGACTGGTCCGCGCCATCGCCCAGCACCGCCGGCGGGTGCTGCCGATGGATCGGGGCTCAGCCCTGGTCGCGGCCGATCGCGCGGGAACGTGACAGCACCAGTTTTGCCACTGCCTTGAACGGTCCGGGGAAGATGCCGGCGCCTTTCCACAGTGCCGCGTTCAGGCGCTCCTGTACCCGCGTCTGGTAGCGCCGCAACGCCTCGTCCGACCTGGACAAACCACGGTTCGGTGTCGTTCTGCGAAAGACCAGTGCGTGGAGTCCATTCGCCCACCGCGGGTCGTCGGCGTGCGCTGCGTCCCAGGTTGCGGCGATGCTCCACCCGGCGTGACGGCGTAGAAACAGCCGGTGGGCCCGCTGCACGACAGGCCAACTGGCGTCGTCGACCAGCACCAGTGCTTCATCGGCGAGCAGCGGTTCGACGACCGCGAGCGCGAGGTACTGCGCGAGCAGGGTGTGTTCACCGTCGTAGAAGTAGACGCCGACCGGTTTCGTGTCGCTACCGAGCTCGGTCATCAACTCGAAGCAGTCTCCTTCCATGAGGGTGACCGAGCGCTCGCTGGTGTAGCGACGGATGTTGCCCTCCAGTTCCGCCCGTGCCTCGCGGCCGGCCATCCCGAACTCCATGAAGTTCTCCATCGCGAGGAACGTCTTGTCGTCGTTGTCCTGCGCGGCGGCACAGAGCGAGCGTCCTTTGAAGGTGCCGACCTCCAGGTAGGACTCGTCGGCCGGGAGAACGCGAGCCGCGACATTGAGCACGGCGAGCTCATTGGGTCCGGTGAACCCGGTGACGTCCTGCGCCAGTTGCGCCCAACGCGGGTCCGTCGGATCGGTGTCCTGCGGGTCGCCCGGGAACGCATCTGCGAGCTGGGTAAGGAACGCGGCGGTGTCCATCGACTACTTCCGGGTCGGTGCGACGTGTGCCGCAGGGATGTTCGAGATGGCCCACTGTACTGATCGGTAGCGTTTCTGCCCGACGGATCGCCGGTCGGGTGGTGGCTGCGTCGAGGGCGCACGTGGCCGCTGCCCTTGCTGTACTTTTATGCTCCAGACGACCGGGTCCAGCGCCCACGTTCAGGGGGAGGCCGGTCCGTGCCTGCAGCAGGACTGATGGCCCGTCGAGGGCGAACCGGCACGGTGCGGGTGCCGGACGGCCGTCGATGCGAGCGCGCGATGCAGCTGGTCGTCGTGCTGCCGCTGCTCTGGTACCTGGTCCAACTCGCCGGTCACCACTGGGTGCCGCAGGGCGACGAAGCCATCATCGGGATCCATACCCGCGACGTGTTCTCGGTCAATCCACCGTTGGAAGGCCAGCGGGCCGATACCAGCTTCAGCGACCCCGGTCTGTATGCCCACCATCCCGGTCCCCTGCAGTACTACCTGTTGGCAGTTCCCTACGCATTGACCGGTTGGCATCCTGTGGGGTTGGCGTTGGGTTCGCTGCTGATCGTTGCGGGATGCGCGGTACTGGCGATTCGTTCGGCGCGCCAGGCGGGTGGTCTCGCAGCCGCGACGGCTGTCTTCTTCGCCATCCTCTTCGTGGAGGGCGCGAACCGATCGTTCCTGGTGCACCCCTGGAACACCTTCCCGCCCATGCTCGGCCTGCTGGTCACGATGATGCTGGCGTGGCGCCTGATGCTGGGACAGCTGTGGGCGATGCCGTGGTTCGCGCTCACGGCGTCGATGACCGCCCAGGCGCATCTGCTGCAACTGCCCATCGTCGGCCTGCTGACGATCCTGCTCTCGGTCGTGGGGGTGACTCGGTGGTACCGCAGACGCGACGCGATATGGCCGATGCCCGGCTACGTCCCGCACCGGCTGCGCCGACGGCCTCGCCGAACGCGACCCGGGTGGGTGACAACGGCTGTCGCGCTTGTCGTGTGGGCACCGGTGATCGCCGACGCCGTGATCTACTTCCCCGGCAACACCGTGAAGCTGATCCAGTTCGGATTCCGCGACAACCCGCATCTCAGTCTCGGCTCAGCGCTGGGCCGCACGGTGCAGCTCATGGTGCCCACCGGGCATGTCGATGCGTTCCACCTCGGCTCGGCCAGCGTCCTGCAGTGGACGGCCGCTGCGGGGGTGGCAGCCGCCGCCGGGTGGGTCTGCACCGGCTATCTGACGGTATGGAAGTCCCAGATCGACAGCCACCGGGCAGGTCGGCGCGTCCAGGAACTGACCCGTGCCCAGCGACATCACCGTGCCGCCGCAGCCGGGATTGCGGTCACTGCACTGTGCACCGCGGCATTGACAGTGACCACGTCGCACGTCACTGGCGGTCTGCAGCTCTGGTACTCCGAAATCGGCGTCGCCGCACCAGTCGGGCTGACCTGCCTCGCCATCTGGGGTACTGGGGCGCGATTGCGCGCCCTGCGCCCGACCGCCTCGGTCGGTCCCCCGCGCGGGCTCCTCGTACCGGTTGCCGCGTTGGCTGCTGTCGCGATCTTCAGCGCCGCGCCCCGTAATTCCCTGGTCAGCGGGACGGTCGAATGGTCGCAGCACGAGCGGTTCGCCCGCACCGTGGCGACTTCGGTCGATCGGGAGCTAGATCGGCGCGGAGTCGACCACGCACCGATCCTGATCCGCGCCGCCTACGGCACCGTTCAGGGCAGCCTCGCGCCGGCTCTGGAACTGCATCTGCTGTCACGGGGCCACGATGTGTACTTTCCGCGCCTGTGGCCTGAGGGCGAGAGCAGCTTTCGACACGATCCTGACAAGGCCCCCGCCACCGCCGTGCGCATCTGGGTACGTCAACGCACAAGCAGTGGTTTGTGGTCGATCGGCGACATACCACCCGGCGCCACGATGTTGACCTTCCCCGGCAGTTCGGCGATCAGCGGCTCCCCCCAGGGCATTCAGGTCTTCATCAAGAGTTGAGGCCGCCGCCGTGTGGCCGACGCCGGTCTCGCCGGTCCGGGTCATGACCATCTGCTGCCGATAGCCTCTCCTGCGCCTTACGGCTGGGTAACATATCGCCGTTGCAACTCTGTGCGGTCAGGGGTGATGTCGAGACGAAGGAGTTGCGGGTGCCACGGTCCCGGTACGGGCGCAGTCCAGCGCTCGATGGCCTCCGCGGGGTCTTCATGGCCTGCTTCCTGGCGTTCCACTTCGGCGCGACGTTCCTGTCCGGGATGTGGATCGCCATCAACCTCTTCTTCGTGCTCTCCGGGTTCCTCATCACCCGGTTGCTGTTCGCCGAGAAGCAGCGCACGGGTCGTATTGATTTCCTCGCCTTCTACCGTCGCCGCGGCAGACGGGTGCTGCCCGGACTGTTCCTGCTGCTGACCGCAGTCACGATCTACGGATGTTTTTTCGCGCCACAGGCCGTGCGGCACCGCTTCGGGCTGGACACCCTCGCCACGCTCGGTTTTTCGATGAACTGGCGGCTGATCGCCCTCAATGACCAGTATTTCGGCAACAGCCTGATCACCCCCCCGTTGCGACACGCCTGGACCCTGGCCATCGAAGAGCAGTACTACGTCGTCATCCCGGTGATCGTGGCAGCGCTCTGCTGGGTGTGGCGCAGCCGGCGGGCCCGCGTCGCGGCCGTGCTCGCGGCAGCTGTGGTGATGACGGTCTGGACGGCCTACGTCGCGGACAGCAACCCCGGAGACTTCAGTCGGCTCTACTACGGGACCGACACCCGGGTCACCTCTCTGCTGATCGGCACGGCAATCGGGATTGCCTTCGGGTGGTCCCCGCGTGGCGGAGTGCCGACCCTGTCGAGGCGCACGGTGTTCGTGGTCGGGTGGGCAGGGCTTGCCTCGAATGTCCTGCTGTTCCTGTTCATCGACCCCTACACCACCTGGATGTGGGACCGGGGCGGCGCACTCTTCGGCGCCATCGGATCTGCGGCGCTCATCGTCGCTCTGGATGACCCTTCGCCCAGTCGGCTGAAGGCGTTGTTCTCGCTGCGGATCGTGCGCCAGTTCGGCCGGTTGTCGTATTCGCTCTACCTGTGGCACTGGCCCGTGCATCTGCTGCTGGGCACCAGCGGCATCCTGCACTCGACACTGGTCACCGGATGCATCGGGTTCGCGATCTCCACGGTGCTGGCCTACCTGTCCAACCGGTTCGTGGAGGAACCGGTCCTGCACGACGGCGTGCGCGCACTCTTCCCCAGGCTGCGCCGTGCCTCGCTCGCGGTCATCGCTCCAGTGGCCCTGGTGGTGGCGCTCACCTCGGCCGTGATGCTTCCGGCCAATGCCGGCCCGGTAGCGTCGGCCAGCACCAGACTGCCACCCACACTGGTCCCGAACCAGCTCAGCTACGTACCGGGTGCGCCACCGGATTTCGGCGTCCTCGGCGACTCGGTGCCGTGGTATCTGGCCAAACGCTTCCCGGCGCGACTGTTCCCCGGCGTCCACCCGGTGAACGTCGCCCATGAGGGTTGCGACCTGCTCCCATTGAAGCTCGCCACGGCATTCGGGGTGAAGGACCAGCACGCCATGTGCGCCGAGACCGAACGCACCTGGCCTTCGGTACTACGCGCCGCGGGCGCCAAGGTCCTGCTCGTGTTCGGTTCTCCCCTGCTCGCCGTGCCGCACGTGATGCCCGACGGCAGCTCGGCACACATCGGCCAGCCGGTCTACGACGACTTCGTGCTGCGGACTCTGTCGGGCATCGACGCACGGGCCCGCGCTGCGGGAGTCACCCAGATCCAGATCGTCAACGTTCCCTGCCGTGAGTTCGGGGAGTCCAAGGATTCCGAGCAGTACAAGGAGATCCAGGCCCGTACGCCGGGATACATCGATGAGTTCAACGACCCGGTGCAGATCAACCGGCTGTTGGCCCGGTGGGTCGGCGAACACACCGACGCAAAACTGGTCGATCTGTACGGCGCACTGTGCTCGCCGGCCGGGTATCAGCCGGTCATCAACAACCTGCCGGTCTTCAATGACGGACTGCACTTCTCCCCCGCCGCGACACCGATGGTGTGGCGCTGGATGCTCGGTCAGATCAGTGGTAACTGGAACTACCGCAAGGACCGGTGAGCACGCTGGTCACCGGTCCTGCTGCCATGTGTCGACGACGGTCGGCGCAAGCCAGCTCCAGACCAGCGCGGCACCGGTAACCGTGAAATGGATCCCGTCCTGGTAGAGCTGCGCGTTGTTGATGCGCGCTCGGTAACCGCCGCGGCACAGCTGCCCGTCCAGATCAACAAGTCGTGCCCCGCTGGCCGCGTGCTCGCGGACCCAGGTCGCGATGATCGCGTTCACCCAGGTCGTGTCCAGCGGGATGGCCGCGGTCCCGATCTGCAGTTGCGCGGACACCGGCAGACTCCCCGGCCGCAGTACCCGGCACGGCACATTGATGATGTCGAGCTGGCGAGCTCCCGATGACCGGAACGCCGCCAGCAAGGCGTCCAGGCTGGCGGTCAGGGCGGTACGGACCTGCGGCGAGCGCAGCGGGGCCACCTTGCCGTCGATCTGCTGCGGAAGGGTGAATCCCAGGCCGGCGGGAGCAAGCACCACCTGTGTCCCCTCCTTACGGACGGACTTCGGCCACGAGGAGCGCCACCCGGGGCAGTGCGCGTCCTCGGGGATGAGCCGGTCCCCGACCGCCAGCGTGACGGGCACGAAATCGCACCCGGCGTACTCGGCGTGCCGCAGCAGGTCCAGACCCGGGTAGGAGGATCCTTTGAAACCATCCGCGATGGAGGCGGGTATCGAGTCCCCGACGATGGCCACCTTCAGCGGTGTCCGGGGCGGCAGGTACCGGACGGCAGGATTCAACGCCGCACCGTTCCACATCGAGGCCGCAGCGGCCGGCACCACCTGTTGGACGACCAGCGCAGCAACCGCCAGGAAGGCCACCACGCCAGGGCCCACGAACCGTAGCGGCCGGACCAGTCCGCGCACCCCGTGCGCCATCACGGGCATCTCGACCAGACGGTAGGACAGCACCGCGCAAACCCAGGTGACCGCGAACTGCAGAGTCCCGCTCAGCACTCTGGGCAGCCCCGGCATCGGCAGCCACAGGCCGATCGGCCAGTGGTAGAGATAGATGCCATACGAGATCTGACCGAGGTGGACCAGCACCCGGTTACTCATCACCTTGTTGATCAGCAGATCACGCGGGTCCAGCGCGCTGGCGCCCATCATCGCGGCCAGGACCGCGAAGGCGAGCAGCCCGCCGTACCGGAACACCCCCACGCTGGAGGAGCCCAACAGGAAGAACGCGGTCAGCGAGGCAATGGTCCCGACCCATCCGAACAGGTTGGCGGTCAGTCGGGATATCCGGAACGGTCTACCGCCGCGCACCTTGGTGTGTACGAACGCGGCGGCGACTCCGACCAGCAGCGCCTGCGCACGGATGTCGGTTCCGTAGTAGAGCCTGCTGAACGTCGCGGTCGGTGTCCCGACCAGATGGGCCGTCCACAGCGCCGACCCGCACGCCGCCGCGGCGACCAGCGCGACCCGCATCCATTGGCGGCGCGCGGCGATGTAGAGCATCAGGACGATCATCGGGATCAGAACGTAGAACTGTTCCTCGACCGACAGCGTCCAGACGTGACGCAGCGGCGACGGCTCGTCGAAGAGGTCGAAGTACTGGTCATTGCGGGCGATCAGCCGCCAGTTGAGCCAAAACGTCATGGCGGCGAAGCTGTCCCCGGCGGTCTGTGGCCGGTGCTGGCCCGGCACAAGCACCACGCGGATCAGCACGGCGGTCACCAGGATCGCCAATGCTGGAAGGATCCGCCGTGCGCGCCGGAGATAAAAGCGCACGAAGTCGATCCGACCGGTGCGCTCCCGTTCCTTGATCAGCAGCTTGCCGATCAGGAATCCGGAGAAGACAAAAAAGTGGTTGATCCCGATCCAACCGCCGGCCAGCGCCGTCGCCCCGAAGTGGTAGGCGACCACCAGCACGATGAACAGACCGCGGTACCCGTCGATCGCCGGGCGGTAGTTGCGGCCCCGATGCTGCAGGTCGGTGCTGACGGCGGCGCGCGCCGTCTCCAGGACCCTCATCGGAGGACTCTCGTCACGGGCGACCCGCCGAGTTCGAGGCGGCCGGCCGGGCGGACCCCGTCGTGGTCATCGCCGCGTCGCGCATCTGCGGCGCCAGCCAGGTCCACATCATCCACGAACCGGGCACGGAGGGGTGCACCTGATCCTGGTACAGCTGAATGCCGTGTATCCGGGGCTGGAACCTGCCGTCCGGGCAGACGGCGTGGTACAGATCGATGACCCCGACACCGTTACGGGCCGCCCACCCGGTGATCACCGAGTTCAGCCGGGTGGGATCGGTCACCTGCGCCACCGTCCGCGAGCCCGCGAAGGCAGACCTGAACTCGATCGGCCACTGTGACAGATCGCTGTCGCGGCAGGGCACGGTCACCACGCTCATCGAGGTGACCCCGGCCGCACGGGCCGTCGCCCGGTATTCCGACAGGGTCGACGCGACGAGGGCGCGGTAACCGGGATCGTCCAGATCAAGCGTCGACCCGTCCTGCGCCGCGTGCGGAAAGGCCATCGTCATTGAGGCAAAGAGCACGAAACGCCGGGCACCGGATCCTCGCAACAACGTTCCCAGGTCGCGCTTGGTGTGCAGGCAGGCCGCCGGCTGAACCGAGGTACTGCGATTCGCGTAGCGCGACTGCATCAGGTCGCAACCGGGTTGTGAGAGGTCGGTGATCACCAGATCGGGGTAGCTGCCGGGCGGCTTGTCGCGCACCAGTACGTACGGCACGGAGTCACCGAAGATCGCCACCCTGGTCTGCACCGAGGCGGGAACATACGCCGGCGTGCCCGACACCAGCATCGGGGTCTTCGCCGGATCCGCACCCGTCCCCACAGCCGCGGCCCCTGCAGCGACCGCGGGCGTCGCACCGTGACCGGCGGCGAAGGCCAACGCGACGATGGCCGACACCACGCACCCGAGGACGCCCCGGGCACTGCGGTCCTTGCGCGGGCGCGGAAGCAACGCCCGTATTCCCCCATTAATGACCGGGCGCTCCACGAAGTGATAGGAAGCTGCGGCGATCGCGAGCGTCGTGCAGATCCCGATGCCCACCGTCAGGCTGGTGCCCAGCCGCGGGTCGACACGCCGCATCCAGAGCAGGATCGGCCAGTGCCACAGGTAGAGCCCGTAGGAGATCCGGCCGAGGTAGGCGAACGGCCGCCAGCCGAGCACGGCACGGGGCCGGGATGCCCGCTCGTCAGCGCACGCGAGGACCAGGGCGGCAGCGGCCAGCGCGAAGAGAAAGATCCCGCCGTCGTCGTACATGAAACCCTGGAAAGGCGCGATCGCGAAGAACGCGTAGCCCATCGCGACGAGCCCGCCCCAGCCCAGCGCGGCAACAACCGGTGCCGGCAGTCTTACCTGGTCCGCCCGCCGGGTACGTAGTCCTGTCCAGAACGCCAGCGCGGCACCTATGCACAGTGCCTGCGCCCTGGTGTCGGTGCCGTAGTAGGCATGCGTCTGTGCCTCTGTGGTCGCGACCCCGATGTGTGCGGTCCACAGTGCACCGGCCAGCCCGAGCGTCAGCAGAATTCCCGCTTGCACCTCTCGCCGACGGACCCATCGCACGAGAGCCAGCACCACGAGCGGAACAAGGAGGTAGAACTGCTCTTCGACCGCCAAGGTCCAGGCCTGACGGAGAAAGGAGGGCGCACCGAAGAGATCGAAATACTGGTCGCCCTGCAGGATCAGGTGCCAGTTCTGGACGAACAACAGGGTGGCCAACATATCGCCGCGCAGAGCGCCGCGCACCGAGGGCGGGGCGATCAACGCGCCGTAGATCCCGAGCGCAGCGAGCAACACGAACAACGCCGGCAGCAGCCGTCGCGCGCGTCGGCGGTAGAACGCGAGAAGATCCAGCCGCCCGGATCTGGCGTGCTCCTCGATCAGTAGCCGGGTGATCAGGTAGGCCGAGAGCACGAAGAAGAGGTTGATCCCGACCCAGGCACCCTGCAGGGCGGCCACCCCGAAGTGGAAGGCCATGAAAAGCACCATGGCCGTGCCCCGCACACCATCCAGAGCCGGCGAGTAGCGGTACCGGGTGCGTCGTGACATCAGGGGAACCGGCCCGTTTCAGTGCAGCGCCCGCTACCGCAACAGGTCATGGACGTTCACTCACCGACGGTCGCGTGGACCCCGAGATCTGCGTGGCCGGTCATCGGAGACGCCGGGGTCCCGATCATCGACGTCATCGTGGTCCCGATCATCGCGTTGTTGATCGTCATGGCCCAGATCGTCATGGCCCGGATCGCCGTGGTCCCGATCATCGCGGTCCAGATCGTCATAGCCCAGGCGGTCGGTGCCCGGAACGTTCCTGGAGCGAGCGCTGCGGCTCTTCGCGGCGATGGCACTGCGCCCGGGACGAGCATGCACAGAGGTGTTCCCGCGGCTGTCGCGGCCGCCCTTGTCCGTCGCAAGATCCTCGTCGTCGTAGTCGTTGCCGAGGTCCTCGCGGATGACCCGGGTACGGCTGCGTTTGTCGAAGCCGAAGAGCGCCGATCCGACTCCCGCGATCAGCAGAGCTGCGATCAACAAGGCAATCGCCCGGTATTGCGCCTCTTGGTCGACGGCCGAGCAGTAGCCCTTGCCGAACGAGCTCACGTTGGGGCTGAGCGCAGTCCCACACCCGAACTGCACACCGGTCTGAGATGCGACTGACAACGGCACTACCGCTGCGTAAACCGCGGCAACGAGCAGCGCCAAACCGATCAGAATGGTGATCTTGCTCCCGGTCCGCGGCAGGTACTGCGTGCGGGTCTCACCGGGCTCATCTGCAGACATGCCGTCATGATAACCGCGATGCGGATGCCTTGGTTACCAGACGGTATCTATACTCGGGCGACATCGCAGCCGGCTCCGCGGAAGGGTTCCTGGTGACTTCTGATCGGCACCGGTCGCTCTCGTATCGACCGGCCCTCGACGGCCTGCGGGGCATCGCCGTAGCGGCCGTCGTGGTCTTTCACGTCTGGCCCGACGCCCTGCCCGGCGGCTGGCTGGGGGTCGATGTCTTCTTCGTCCTGTCCGGTTTTCTGATCACCTCTTTGCTCGTCGCCGAATGGAACTCGTGGGGGACCATCAGCCTGTTGGGATTCTGGGCCGCCCGCGCTCGCCGTCTCCTACCGGCGCTGGTCGCAATGCTGCTCGCGGTATCGGTGGCGTCCTACTTCTGGACGATACCGAGCCGTCGGCTACCGGTCAGTCTCGACGTGATCTCCGCGTTGTTCTACGTCGCAAACTGGCGGATGCTGTTCTCGGACGAGCAGTATTTTGCCGATACGGTCGGCCTTCCGTCCCCCGTCCTCCATACCTGGTCGTTGGCCATCGAAGAGCAGTACTACCTCCTCTTCCCCCTGTTGCTGCTCCTCCTTCTCGCGCTGACGCGCGGACTATCCCCGCACCGCCGTCGAAACGTCTTGGGTGCAGCGCTGCTGGTGCTGGCTGCTCTGTCCGCCTGGCGGATGGGTGCGTTGTACGTTCCGGGGTCCGATCCCAACCGCATCTACTACGGCACCGACACCCGGATCTTCGAACTGTTCATCGGCGCGGCGGCAGGAGTCTGGGTCGGCACCCGGGAGTTCCGCGGCGAACGCCGGGTGCTTTTCGACCGGCTGATGGGTTGGTTGACCTGGCCCGCCCTGGCGTTGCTGCTGTTCGCCTTCGCCGTGCTGCGTTTCGACTCCGCGATCCTTTTCCCGGGCGGACTGGTACTGGTCTGCGTCGTAGCCGCCGTACCGGTATGCGGCGGTGCCGCCCAGATACCGAGCCGGGCCTCGCAGCTGCTCGCGTTCGAGCCGCTACGGAGGCTCGGACTCATCAGCTATTCCCTCTACCTGTGGCACTGGCCGGTCGTGGTGTTCCTCGGGCCGTCGCGCCTGCCGCTGCGTAGCGCAATCCTCAGTCCGCTGCAGGTTGTCGTCTCGCTGGTGCTGGCGGCCGGGTCATATTGGTTCATCGAGCGACCCGTGCGTGCAGGGGGGCTCCGTGCGCTGCTGCCCGTTGCCCCATCTTTCGGACGACTGGTCGGTATCGCTGCCGTCCCTGCACTGGTGGTCGCCAGCGTCCTGGTCGCGCAGACGGCGAATGCAGTAGGTCCCTCATTCGCCGCAGGCGCTGACACACCCGTCGCGCCGCTGACGTACCTACCGGCCGGATACACGCCGCTGGCGGCCGTTCACAAGGTGTCCCTCATCGGCAACTCGATTCCGGCGAGCGTCGACAGCGCCTTCCGTCCGTCGCGATACCCCGACATCGATCTTCGACCCGATGCCAGTTTCGGATGTGACACCTTCGCAGGATCGATCGTGGTCGACGGCAAGCGGGAGGACCCCCTTGCGAACTGTTCGGCGTTCCGTCGCTCGTGGACCACAAAACTACAAACCGACAAACCGGATCTGGCAGCTTTCTTCATCCCGCAGACGATGGTGCTGGACCACGAAGCCGATGGCCGCACAGTGACGTTCGGGACGCCGGCGTACTCGGCCTTCATCCGATCGGCTCTTGACGAAGCGAAACGGGGGGCTGCGTCGGCGGGAGTAGCGCGCTTCGCTGTCGTGACGCTTGCCTGTCACAACCAACCATTCGCCAACACATCCCCGAAAGTCGCCCTGGTCAACGACATCAAGAGAGTCGAGCGCACCAACCGCGACGTACGCGCCTGGGCCCGCGAACGCGGCGTTGCGGTCATCGACCAATTCGGCTTCCTCTGCACCGGCGGATATCACCCCACGATCAACGGGACGCCTCTCTACCCCGACGGACTGCACTTCTCGGCCGCCTCCGGTGCGGTGTTCTGGACGTGGTTCGCCCCGCAGCTGCAACAGATCCTCCGCAAAAAATGACCCTCCACGCGGTCATCCTCGCGGGCGGCCGCGGCACCCGCCTCGCGCCGTTGACCGACCGCACTCCGAAACCGCTGCTCCCCGTCGCGGGGTTGCCCGTTGTGGCCCATCAACTCGTGATGCTCGCGGCCCTGGATGTCTCCCGGGTGCTGCTCACGACGTCGTATCGAGCGCAGCAGTTCCGCGATGTCCTCGGCACCGGCGGGGCGTGGGGACTGGAACTGGACTACTGCCGCGAGGACGCCCCGCTCGGCACCGGTGGCGCGCTGGCGGCGGCCGTCGATCGCCTTGCCCCGGCAAATGGCGACGTGCTGCTGGTGCTGAACGGTGATCAGCTCAGCGCACATGATGTCGCTGCTCAGCTGAACGCCTTCGCGGCCGCCAGATCGCGGCTCGGGGCGGTGGGCACACTGCACGCCAAGCCCGTCGCGGATGCGCGTGCCTACGGACTGATCGAGGTGGGCGCCGCCGGCCGCATCACCGCGTTCCGCGAGAAACCGGAGGAGCTTGTCGGTGGCATCGTGAACGCCGGCACTTATCTGCTCGACCCGAGTTGCCTGGACGGGGTATCCCGTCGGCAACCGGTCAGCTTCGAGCGTGAAGTGATCCCAGCCCTGCTGCGAGCCGGGGGTGTTCTCACCGCGTACGTCGAAGACGCGTACAGCATGGACATCGGGACCCCGGCAACCCTGATCGCCGCCTCCCGCGATGCGGTGCTACGTCATGGGCCCGCGATCATTGACCCTGCCGCCTCAGTCGACCCGTCTGCCCGTGTGCGGGACGGCTCGTACGTCGGACCGGGCGCCGTCATCGCAGCAAACTGCGATGTGCGGGGCACCATCGTGATGGCAGGAGCACGGCTCGACGCAGGAGTCGTGGCTGACTCATGCGCGTTCGGCCCGAGCGCCCAGGTTGACGGACCGGCCTCGCTGCAAGACGTCGTGCTGGGCGCTCACGCCTACGTCGGTGCCGGCCACCCACTTCGTCCGGGCGCCCGCGTGCCGACTGCCGCCATCCTGCGGTGACCGTGTCGTTGTTACCAGCCGCGCTCGGCGAGCCGGTGCGGCTGCGGGATCTCCTCGACATTGATACCGACCATTGCCTCACCCAGGCCGCGCGAGACCTTCGCGAGCACGTCGGGGTCGTCGAAGAAGGTCGTGGCCTTGACGATTGCCTCGGCGCGTTGCGCCGGGTTGCCGGACTTGAAGATGCCGGAGCCGACGAAGACACCGTCGGCACCCAGCTGCATCATCATCGCGGCGTCCGCCGGTGTCGCGATGCCGCCGGCGGTGAAGAGGACGACGGGTAGCTTGCCCAATTTCGCGACCTCCTTGACCAGGTCGTACGGCGCCTGCAGCTCCTTGGCTGCGACGTAGAGCTCGTCCTCGGCCATCGTCGTCAGTCGGCGGATCTCGGCACGGATGGTGCGCATGTGCGTCGTCGCGTTGGACACGTCGCCGGTGCCGGCCTCGCCCTTGGAGCGGATCATCGCCGCGCCCTCGGTGATCCGGCGCAGCGCCTCGCCCAGGTTGGTGGCGCCGCACACGAACGGCGCAGTGAAGTTCCATTTCTCGATGTGGTTGGCGTAGTCCGCGGGGGTGAGTACTTCGGACTCGTCGATGTAGTCCACACCGAGGCTCTGCAGGATCTGCGCCTCCACGAAGTGGCCGATGCGTGCCTTGGCCATGACCGGGATGGACACCGTCGCAATGATGCTGTCGATCATGTCCGGGTCAGACATCCGCGATACCCCGCCCTGCGCGCGGATGTCGGCCGGCACCCGCTCGAGGGCCATCACGGCCACCGCACCGGCGTCCTCGGCGATCTTGGCCTGCTCGGCCGTGACAACGTCCATGATGACGCCGCCCTTGAGCATTTCGGCCATCCCGCGCTTGACGCGGGCGGTGCCGGTAGCCCCAGCGCCCTGATCGGCCGCGTCGGTGGTCTGCGGGGTCATAGTGAGCTCCTTGCTGAGCGGAAAATGCCCGCTGAAACCGGGCGACTTGGGGTGCTCCCCAGCTTACTAGCGCCGCTGCCGACCTTGGGACCGGCCGGCTATTCGACGTCCGGCAGCCGGTCGTCGAACTGCACCATCTCGGGCAGATGGGTGCGCCCGGCCAACCGGAACAACCGCACAACCGGCTTACCGCGCACCCGGCGTACGTCACGCACCGCGTCGTCATGAAACCGCCGGGCCAACTGCACCCGTTCCCCCGCCTGTCGCACCCGGTGGGCGTAGTCCTCCACCCCGTCGGTGACAACGATTTGCGGAGTCAGCAGCGCGAGCAGCGTCGTCGTAAGATCTGTTTCGATGGCGGCCCGTCCCTGATCGACACCGTGCTCCTGCACCTCCGAGGCGACTTCAGCAGCATCGGATGCATCCAAGGAGGACCCAGCGGCCTCGGCCAGGAGCATCGAGCTCGCAGGGTCCAGCAGGCCCGAGTTGGCCAGCTCCATGCTGGTCTCGGCCCGACGCACCAGTTGCGCGTCCAACGCGGACACCGACCCCTCCACGCGGCCGTGCAGTCGATCCAGTCGCGCCGCACTGTAGGACAGGTACCAGGCGATCAGCGCGAGCACGGCAACAGTCAGGGCAACCCAGAACCAGAGAATCATCAGCGCACTCCTCGACGTCGGGCGATCGCGCGGCGCGGTGTCACAACGGGCGGACCGGCCGAGATAACAGTTTCGTAGACATTCATCACCTGCGAGCCCACCCGGGACCAGTCGAACTCACCGGATCGTTGCGGTCCCGCGACGCGGTAGGCGGCCCGGGCGGCGGCATCATCCAACAACGCCAGCGCCTGAGTGGCCAGGTCGGTTGAATCCCCCACCCGGAAGAGCCGACCGTCCTGCCCGTTGCGCAACACCGCCTGGAAGGCCTCCAGGTCGCTGGCCAGCACCGGTGCGCCGGCGCTCATCGCTTCGATCAGGATGATCCCGAAACTTTCGCCGCCGGTATTGGGCGCAATGTAGGCGTCGGTCGAGGCCAGCAGGCTGGCCTTCTCCTGATCGGTCACCGCGCCGAGAAATTCGCACGCCTCGGCGACCTGGTCGGGCACCCCACGCAGCGCTTCGTGGCTGTCGCCGGGACCCGCTATCAGCAACCGTAGGCCAGGCCGGGCAGCCAACAACCGCGGCATCGCTGCCAACAACACCGGCAGACCCTTGCGCGACTCGTTGATCCGGCCCAGGAAGGCCAGCGTCGGCCGCTGCGCAGTGCCCTGCCACCACGGCGCGATCGCCGCCTCGGCGAACCGGTCGACGTATACGCCGTTCGGTATGACGACCGCGTCCCCACCCAGGTGTCGCCGCACCGTGCTGCGCGCTTCCTGGGAGACCGCGATCCGTCCGGCAACCTTCTCCAAACCGGGCTGCAGGATCGGCTGGGCCGCGTGCATCACCCGCGACCGCATCGTCGCGGTGTGGAACGTCGCGACCAGGGGATCCTCCGATGCCCACATCGCGAGCATCGACAGGCTCGGGCTGACCGGTTCGTGCACGTGGATGATGTCGAAGTCGCTGCGCTCGATCCATTTGCCGACCCGCGAGGCCGTCACCGGGCCGAAGAGCAGCCGCGCGACCGATCCGTTGTACGGAACGGGCACCGCACGACCGGCGCTCGTGACATACGGCGGGAGCGGGGTGTCCTCGTCGGCGGGGGCCAGGACGCTGACGTCGTGGCCGTCTGCGATGAAGTACTCCGCCAGGTCGCGGATGTGCAGCTGCACCCCGCCCGGCACATCGAAGGAGTACGGGCTGACCATCCCGATCCTCATCGCAGATCGTCCAGGAAGACCCGCTGCATCATGTGCCAGTCCTGCGTGCTGGCACGGATTGTTCCGCTCAGCGCGTCGGCGCACTGCTGGGTCATCGCGACGACCTTCTCCCGGTCGCTTCCGTGCTCCGGAACCATCACGCGCGGACCGAAGTCCGCGACCACCCGCTGCATCGAACGGCCCGGCAGCTTCTCGTAGGTGACGCTCAGCGGGTAGAGCGCAGCGCCGGTCTCCAGGGCGAGCCGTGCCGGTCCGGCAGCCATCCGCGCCGGGTGCCCGCACAGCTGCACCTTCACCCCCCGCGAGGTCAGATCACGGTCGGACAGCAACGGCACGAACCCACCCGCGCGGACTGCCTTCACCAGCTCCGGGTAGGGGTTCCCGGCACCGGTCAGCGCCAGAATACGGATCCCCAGGCTCGCGCGGTACGCCACGAACTGTTCGAACAACGCCTCGGGCTTCAGCCGCTCGGCGACCGTGGTGACCGGCGCAAAGTTGCGGGTGGCCCACGCCCCGCACATGTCCCAGTTGCCCAGATGACCGAGGAAGAGGATGACGGCCTCACCGCGATCGAGAACTGCCTTGGCCTCTTCTCCATTTCCTGCCAGTCGCAACATCTGATCGATAGCGGGACCGCCGGCAATCTGCTCCAACCGGAACGCGTCGCACCAGTACCGAAAATATGAGCGCATACCGGCGCGCACCAGCTCATCCAGGGCTGCGTCGTCGAGCTCGGGGCGGACCCGCGCATAGTTGGCGCGCAACCGCTGCACATCTTTGCCGGCGCGGGCGGTGAGGCGGTCGGCGATCTTGTCGAACAGCGCGTACGCGGAACGCTCCGGTAACCGTTGTACCAGTGCCCAACCGGTCCGGAACCCGGCCAACGTCAACCGGTCGGCGATGCTCGCTGCGCCACCTTTCGCTGCGGCACCCTTCCCGCGGGAGCCTCGTCGGTGTCCTGTCACAGGGCGGCCGCAGACTCGTCCGCGGCGAATGCCTGCTTGCGGACGGTAAGCATCCGCTGCAGGACGGTCACCAAGCTGAGCACGGCGAGAACCGCCAGCACGATGCCCTCGGCCCAGTTACCAATCGCATTGCCCTGCGAGAACAAGTTGCCGATACCGACCAGCCCAGTGACGATCAGTATCGCCACGAGCCGGTCCGCGCGCTCGGCGATACCGACATTCGCCGTCATGCCGAGGCCTTCGGCGCGGGCCTTGGCGTAGGACACGACACTGCCCAGGATCAGACAGGCCAGTGCGAGTGCGGCGATCAGGATGTTGTCGCCCCGGCCGGCGTAGAAGAGAACCAGCCCACCGAAGATCGCAGAATCCCCGAATCGGTCCAGGGTCGAATCGAGGTAGGCACCCCATTTACTGGAGCGACCCAGTTGACGGGCCATGTTGCCGTCGATCAGGTCAGAGAAAACAAACGCGGTAATGAAAAGTGTGCCCCAGAAGAACTCACCGAGCGGGTAGAAGGCCAGCGCGCCGACCATGACACCCAGGGTGCCGACGATCGTAATGACATCCGGGCTGATGCCGCATTTGATGAAGAACCGAGCAGTCGGTGTGAGGAGGGTGGTGAAGAAGGCGCGCGCGAATCGGTTGAGCATGGTGAGGCCGAGACTACCGGGGGCTGGCGCCGATCTCCGCTTCCCAGGCGTCCGCGAGGCGCGTGCGGGTGTCCTCCAACAGCTCCGGCAGTGCCTTGGTCTGAGCGATGATGGGCAGGAAATTGGCATCGCCTCCCCAGCGCGGCACAACATGCTGATGCAGGTGCGCGGCCACCCCGGCGCCGGCCACCGCGCCCTGATTCATCCCCAGGTTGAAGCCGTGCGGTTCCGAAACCGTCGTCAGAGTCCGGATCGCGGCCTGGGTCAGCGCAGTGAACTCGACCAGCTCGGCGGGCGTCAGGTCCAGGTACCGCGCCACATGCCGGTAGGGGCAGACCAGCAGGTGACCAGGGTTGTACGGGAACAGGTTCAGCACCACGAAACACGTCTCGCCGCGGTAAACGATCAGCCCGTCGCTGTCCGATCTGATCGGTGAGGCGCAGAACGGGCACCCGCTGTCGTCATCCTCGGCAGGCTTCTGATCCTGGATGTAGGCCATCCGGTGCGGCGTCCACAACCGCTCGAAACCGTCCGGCACACGGGCGAACTCGCGCTCATCGTGGACTTCGTCAGGCATGCGCCTGATCCTAGGCGACAGGTGAGTAGCCTCACGTTCGTGCTGCCCACTACCCGTGCCATCCGATATGTCGTCCCGCTGCGGGAGGGCGGATCGCTGCCCGGCATCGTGGAGGCAGAAGATCTGGGCACCTGGGTGCTGAAGTTCCGCGGGGCCGGTCAGGGTGTCAAGGCCCTGGTGGCAGAGGTCATCGTCGGTGAGCTGGCGCGCGCGCTCGGCATCAGGGTGCCGGAGTTGAAGGTCGTCGAACTGCCCGCCCAGATCGCCCGGTACGAAGCCGACGAAGAAGTGCAGGACCTGCTCGTCGCCAGCATCGGGCGCAACCTCGGGGTGGACCTGCTGCCCTCGGCGTTCAACTACGACCCGGCGAGGCCGCCAACTGCCGAGGTCGCCGCGCAGATTCTCTGGCTGGACGCTTACACCGCGAACATCGACCGCACCCCGCACAACCCGAATCTGCTTCGCTGGCACGGTAATACATGGTGCATCGACCATGGCGCGGCGTTGTACTTCCACCATTCCTGGCCCTCGCGTGGCACGGATCCTGCCCGATTCGCGGCACAGAAGTTCGACGCGTCCACGCATGTACTACGACCGGTGGCGCGCGGGCTTGTGCCGATCCATGAGCGCTTCGCCGCGACCATTGCCGAGCCGATGCTGCGAAGGGTCCTGGAGCTGGTGCCCGACGAATGGCTCGAGACCGCGATGGGGCCGGGCAACCTGTCCGACCCGGTCGGCGTGCGGTCGATCTACGTCGAGCATCTGCTCGCGCGGATGGCCACACCCTCGCCGTGGCTGCCGCAGGACCCGTCATGAGTGAGCTGATGGGGTATCAGTACGTCGTGCTGAGGGTCGTGCCCTCGGCGGTGCGCGAGGAGTTCGTCAACGTCGGAGTCGTGCTCTACTGCCAGCAGGCGCAGTTCCTCCGTGTTGCCTGGTCGGTGCAGGAGGACCGGGTTCGAGCGCTGTGGCCCGCCCTGGACTGTGCCGAGGTACGGGCAGCATTGGCCGGCGCCGAGGCGACCTGCCGGGAAGGCAGCCTCGAGGGTCATCCGGAGTTGTCCGGCCTGGGCCCGCGGTTCGGCTGGCTGGCGGCGCCGCGCTCCACCGTGCTGCGTCCCGGGCCGCGCCATGGCGGCCTGACGTTCGATCCCGCCGCCGAGCTGGCCCGGTTGCACGCGGTACTGGTGCAGGCGTGACACTCGCGCCCTGATTCTCCGGCGCTCCCAGCCGCGGTGGGTAGTTTTGATGTGCACGATCCCTGCGAGGTGGATTGGCTCATGACGACCGACGATGAGGAGATATCGATGCCACTTACGGGTGAGTACGCCACGGAGAAGACCGGCTGGGTACGCGACCAGCTCGCAACGATCGACGAAGCCGGCACCACGGAGGCCGCATCGGTTCATGGCCTGCAGATCGTGGTCTTCACGGTGCGTAGTGCCAAGACCGGGTTGCTGCGTCGGGTGCCGCTCATGCGGGTGGAGCACGACGGTGTGTATGCCGCGGTGGCCTCGTACGGTGGCGCACCGAAGCATCCGGCCTGGTACTACAACTTCGTGGCTAACCCTCACGTCGAGGTTCATGACGGTGCATCCCACCATGACGGTGTCGCGCGGGTGATCGACGGCGAAGAACGTGCAGTGTGGTGGGAGCGTGGTGTCGCGGCATTCCCGCCCTACGCGGAGTACCAGACCAAGACCGACCGGCAGATTCCCGTCTTCCTCGTCGAGCCCGTCTGACCCGACCTGCTATCCCGCATCTCGCGATTTGGACATGCTGACCGGGGCATATATGCCCCGGTCAGCATGTCCAAATCTCAATCCTTAGAAGAGTTTCAAGGGCGGCTGCTGCGCCATGGCCAAATTGAGCTCCATCAGCCGGTCGCTCGGCCGGGTGAAACCGATGCGCTCGTACAGTCCACGCGCGGCATCGTCGGCGTTGAGCTGGATACGAGTGATGTCATGCTCCCAACACCACCCGAGGACAGCACGCAGTAACTGTTCGCCAACCCCCTGTCGGCGTCGGAGTACATCGACGTACACCGCTGACAGATGCAGCCAGCCGTTGCGGGGCCGAAACAGACTCGGCAGCTTCTCAACGTGCGCCCCCACAACAAACCCGATCGGGTTGCCATCAACAGTCGTGGCGACCCACGCCGGACGGCTGTGGCAGTCGGTCAGCCACGCGTCGGCATACCGACTGATGAAGTCCCCTTGAGGAACACCCCCGCGTTCCAAATCCCAGCGCAGTTGTAGAGCCCCGAGCGCCAGTGCGTCATCTCGCTCAGCGATCCGCACACGCACGTCGTCCACGCAGGCAGTCAACCACCCTTCTCACGGTTTGGACATGCTCAACGGGGCATATGTGCCCCGTTCAGCATGTCCAAATCGTGGTCAGGTGCGACCCATCGCCTCTCGGTGCGCCCGCACCACCTGATCCATGAACTTCTCAGGATGGTGGCGCAATCCGAATAGCGGAATCCGCAGTACCCGCTCGTTACCCAACATCACATCGTTCTGACGTAGCGCATCGCTGGTGATGCCCTCTGTCGTGAAGTGCTGCGAGCCGTCGATCTCGACCAGCAGCCCAATGTGTTCCCATCCCGCATCGATGTAGGCGACACCGTTCGGTCGCTGACGATGAATCTGCCGCTCGGGTGAGGGTACACCGTATGACGCGCACAGGGCTGCGAAGTCGAGTTCGCCGAGCGATTCCGCGCCGTCGCACACGTCCTGGATCGACTGTGCGATGGTCCCGCGCCGAGCTGTGTAGCCGACTTTCGCCCACTCTGCCTGCAACCTCTCGCCGTGCACGACCCCTTGCTGCACAGCCATGGCGATGATGAGGGCCGCTGTGCGGTCGGTGACGGCCCACCCGGCGGCCCGCAGACAGGCGATTACAGGCATCACGCGAGTGACCGGACCACCGATGGTTGCCCCGACGTCATTTGGTCGATGAAGGGTCACCCCGTGCAGGTCGTGTGTTGCGTTGGCAGACGGCACGCTGATGTGCACGGCTGGCTCGTCGAAGTTCTCCAGACCGGCGGCCTGCAGCGCGGTGACACCATCGAGTGCAGCGCCCGAGCCGCTTTCCCAGATCGCCCATTGCCAGCGAGCGCGGCCGGAGAGTTCGGTCCCGACAAGAAGCACCGTGTAGCGCCCTGCGAGGCGCCATCGACCTGCTCTGACCTCTGTTCGCAGGTCCGCCCGAGTCACCCCCGCACGCCGCAGGTCATCGCGGTGCACTACCCCGTCATGCAGGACGGCTAGCCGTGCAAATATCGCCGCGCGTCCAGTTCGCGACGTGCCTCGCTGCCTTGGTGGTGCGAGATCGGTGAAAACTTCCGCGATTGCCATAGCCAGATGTCAGCATCGTGGCGCCGCCCGGGCGAGAGACTGCAGTCAATCTGTGGGTGAGCGAGGTGTCGATCGGTGGATGTGGATCATCCCAGTCTTTGGACATGCTGAGCGGGGCGAATATGCCCCGCTCAGCATGTCCAAATCGGGAGGAGCAGGGCTTAAACCTGGGCGCGCGACTCGATCGCCGTGCGGACCAACTCGATCGCCTCATCGACAGGCACGCCGTTCTGCTGCGACCCGTCTCGGAAGCGGAACGACACGGCCCCAGCCTCCCTGTCTTCCTCGCCGGCGATCAGTGTGAACGGCACCTTTGACTTGGACGCGTTACGAATCTTCTTCGGGAAACGGTCGTCCGAGGTGTCGAGCTCAGTGCGAATTCCTCTCTCCCGCATCTGGTCCAGCACACCCTGCAGGTAGTCGTCATATTCCGACGCAACGGGCACGCCCAATACCTGCACCGGGGAAAGCCACGGCGGGAAGGCCCCCGCATAGTGCTCCACCAACACACCGAGGAAGCGCTCGATGGAGCCGAACTTCGCGGAGTGGATCATCACCGGTTCCTGCCGGGTGCCGTCCGCCGCCTGGTATTCCAGGCCGAACCGCTCCGGCTGATTGAAGTCGTACTGAATCGTCGACATCTGCCAGGTCCGACCGATTGCGTCGCGGGCCTGCACTGAGATCTTCGGGCCGTAGAACGCTGCGCCGCCCGGGTCGGCCACCAGATCCAGGCCCGAGTCGGTCGCGACCTTCTCCAGGATCGCCGTCGCTTCCGCCCACTGCTCATCACTGCCGATGAACTTGTCCTTCTTCTTCCCGTCATCACGGGTCGACAGCTCCAGGTAGAAGTCGTCGAGCCCAAAATCGCGCAGCAGGGACAACACAAAATTCAACAGGTGCTTGATCTCCCCCGGCGCCTGCTCGCGGGTGACGTAGGAGTGCGAATCGTCCATCTCCAGGCCACGGACCCGGGTCAGCCCATGCACCACACCAGACTTCTCGTACCGGTACACCGACCCGAATTCAAACAGCCGAAGCGGCAACTCCCGGTAGGAGCGCCCCCGCGACCGGTAGATCAAGTTGTGCATCGGGCAGTTCATCGCCTTCAGCTGATACTTCGCGCCTTCCAGTTCCATCGGCGGGAACATCGTGTCGGCGTAGTAGGGCAGGTGTCCCGAGGTGTGGAACAGCCCGTCCTTGGTGATGTGCGGGGTACCGACGTACTCGAAACCCTCCTCTATATGCCGGCGGCGGGAGTAGTCCTCCATCTCGCGCTTGATAACGCCACCCTTGGGGTGGAAGAGCGGCAACCCCGACCCCAGCTCCTCCGGGAAGGAGTACAGGTCCAGCTCGGCGCCGAGCTTGCGGTGGTCGCGCTTCTCCGCCTCGGCCAACCGCTCGATGTGCGCCCGTAGTTCGTCCTTGCTCGGCCACGCGGTGCCGTAGATGCGCTGTAGTGAGGGGTTCTTCTCATTCCCCCGCCAGTACGCCGCCGCCGACCGCATCACCTTGAACGCGTTGCCGAGCAGCTTGGTAGACGGAAGGTGCGGCCCCCGGCACAGGTCGCCCCAGGCGCGGGATCCGTCGCGCCGGATGTTGTCGTAGATGGTGAGTTCACCGGCGCCCACTTCGTTCTCGGCGCCGTCCGCGGCGTCTGCCGCGCCGCCCTTGAGGCCGATCAGCTCCAGCTTGAACGGCTCGTCCGCGAGTTCCGCGCGCGCTTGGTCGTCACTGACGACTCGTCGGACGAAGGTCTGGCCTTCGTTGACGATGCGCTGCATCGCCTTTTCGAGGGCCTTCAGATCCTCAGGGGTGAAGGGCGTTTCAACGTCGAAGTCGTAGTAGAACCCATCAACAATCGGCGGACCGATGCCCAGCTTTGCGCTCGGGTTGATCTGCTGGACGGCCTGTGCGAGCACGTGGGCGGCACTGTGCCGCAGCACATTGAGCCCGTCAGGCGAGCCGATGTCGACTGGGTCGACTCGTGCGCCTTCCGGAATCTCGCGGAAAAGGTCCTGCAGCGCCCCGTCGACGTGCATTGCCACCACGCCCTTGTCGGCACCGAACAAATCGGTGCCCGTCGTGCCCTGGTCCACCGATCGCTCGTCTGTACCGACGTGGATGGTGAGTTGGGCTGACACGTGGATCTCCTCTTGCGACGCGCGTCGGCGGGCTGCCGACTGCTGCGCGGTCAAGGCTAATGGTCCAGCCCCACCCGCTTCACCTGCGTTTGCGCCGAACTCCTCCCGCCCCATTGGCTGCATCTTTTGGTGAGGGTGTCGCTATTGCACGTCCCTCACCAAAAGATGCAACCCAAGCGTGTATGAACGACGGGTGACCACGCCCTACATCAGCGCCGTACGCCTCGGCGGCTCGTCCGCGCTACCGCTGCTCGTCCTCGGCCCGGCCCTCGGCACGAGCGCTCGCGCGCTCTGGTCGCGCTGCGCGGTCCACCTCACCGACCGTTTCGAGGTCCTCGCCTGGGACCTACCCGGCCACGGCTCGAACACCGAGGTGGCAGAACCGTTTTCGATAGCAGATCTGGCTGCCGGGGTGCGTTCGCTGGTCGATGACGTGCTCACCGCGCGCGGTGAGCCTGGCGGTTCCTTCACCTATGCCGGTGACTCGGTAGGCGGCGCGGTCGGACTGCAGCTGCTGCTCGACGTGCCGCTGCGGGTAGATCGCGCGGTGCTGGTCTGTACGGGCGCCATCATCGGTACGCCGCAATCCTGGGCGGAGCGAGCAGCAATGGTTCGCGCCTCGGGCACCGAGACGACCATCGAGCGCGCTACCCACACCTGGTTCTCCCCCGGTTTTCTACACCTCGAGCCGTCCGTCGCAGCCGAACTACTGCAAGCGTTGCGGGATGCCGACGACGAGGGGTACGCCCAGGTATGCGGCGCATTGGCGCGGTTCGACGTGCGGGACAGACTGGATCGCATCCGCAACCCGGTCGTCGCCGTCGCGGGATCACTTGACGAATCC
Organism: Dermatophilaceae bacterium Sec6.4; assembly: GCA_039636865.1. Taxonomy (NCBI): domain Bacteria; kingdom Bacillati; phylum Actinomycetota; class Actinomycetes; order Micrococcales; family Dermatophilaceae; species Dermatophilaceae bacterium Sec6.4. The sequence goes on along the minus strand of CP144172.1, from coordinate 2,226,330 downwards.
ACTCCTGTTGCCGGGCTCCGGGAGATCGCGGACAGCGTGCGCACCGGTGAACTGGTCGTGCTGGATGACGTCGCTCATCTGGCCGTGGCCGAAGCGCCCCAGCAGATCGCGCAGATCATCCGCAGCGACTCCGAATCGATGACCGGGCAGGACGAGACGCAGAAACTCCCGCGCCAACGCGACAGCAGATCCGGCGAGGACGAACACACCCGATCGATCGTCGACCTCACTGCACGGGCCGTTCTCCTGGAGGCTGGCAGCCAGCAGGAGTTCGCCGCCGAAGTCCGAACCGCATGTCGAACCGGGCTGACCCGCGCGCAGATTGAGCAGGTCTTGGATCGGGCCGCAGTCCACAGCAGCACAATGGCCATGCATCTGGCGGCAACGGTCTCCCGCCGAGCCCTCGACGACGAAGACGACCACATCTGAGCGCAGCGAACTGGGTACAACCCAGCTGCTTCGCCGTACTATCCAACCGTGGAGCAGTGGTCCGAGGGACGGCAGTTCCGCGGTTGCTGTCCAGGAGCACATCACGCACATGCGCGCCCGCACTGCTGAGTTGATAGGGGAGCACCGCTGATGACTCAACAGCCTGCGAACAGCCGAATCGCTTTTCGACCATCTCCGACCGGAACGCGCACGGACATGGTCCTGTTCATCGTCTCGATGGTTTTCTGGGTGGTTGTGGTGGCGCACGCCGACGAGCTGAGCAGGGTCAGTGGCAGACCGATCCAGACCGAGAAGGTGATGCAACACCCGATGCCCAAGGTTGAAGTCCGCAAGACCTGGCAGCAGGAGCAGGACGATTTCGCGGCCCGCGCCGCCCGTGTCGAGGCGCGCAACGCAGAACTCCTGGGCGAGACCGAGACTCCGCGAGGCTCCAGTGGCTGATCCGGCTGATGGTGACCTGGTGATCGGCCTGACAGGCGCGAAACGTCATTGGTGGCTTGCTGGGCTGGCGTTGCTGGCGCTCTTCGCCACCCTCGCGGCAATTGCAGCGATCACCGAACCCGCTGAGAACTCGATCTTCCAGACCGTGCTCATGGTGGGGTGGTGGATCATGCTCTGGCTCCGTTTCCGTGCCGTCCGGGCCGACCGCAACGGAATCAGGCGACGCCAAACGCTGCGTATCACATCCTGGGCTGGGATCGAGAGAATCATCGAGCCGGGCCGATGGGATGCGAGCGTCCATCTACGGACCACAGCGGGCAAAGACCTGCCAACAGGCCTACCCGCCGCGTACGTCGAGCAGTTGGCCACTCTGAGCGGCAAACCAGTCGAGAGACGACTCTCGGCGGCAGCGAAACCGCCCACCAAAGAACAACGCGACCTCTGCGAACGTGCTGCCCGAGTCAAAGCCCGCAACTGCGAGCTCATGGGCGACGACAACCAGACCTGAGGACCGTGACGTGATGCCGACTGTGCCAAGTGGCTTAACGACCGGCTGCGGAAAGGCCCCCTCACCGCAGTCGGTGAGGGGGCCTTCGCGTCGTGCCGGCATGTTGTGACTACTGACCTGGGGCCAACGGGTCGTGCAGGGGCGTTGCCGGGTCGATCGGAGATGCGGCGGGGTTGAACGGCGCATCCGCATCAGGTTGAGGGGAACCCTTGAAGTCAGCCTTGGTCGAGGATGTCGTTCCACCGGCCTGCTGCTGAATGGTCTGCTCGGTCTTGTCACTCGCGGCTTTGATCTTGTCGGCGTATTTGCCCTTGGTCGCGTTGTTCACCAGTCCGCCGACCTTGTCGATGCCGCCGCGCACCTTGTCGGGGTTGTCGACAGTGGCTTTCTTGGCCTTCTCGATATTTTCTTCGGCGACTTTAGTGGCCTTCTCGAGGGCGTCTTTCGCCTTGTCCATGAAGTTCATCAGGTCATCCTTGCCTCGGGGTCGGCCTTCATCCTGCCCCAACGAACGGCGTCTTGGGAACCTCCCCGACCGGGTGAACCGAACACCCGTCCTACTGGTTTCCCCTCGTTCCGCAGCAAGGGGCTCCAGACTCGGTATCGATGGCCGGTCGATGTTGTTGGAAGAAGAGTTGGGGGACGTGCCGGTGCGCCTGCACAGTGCCGACAGATAGGTATGCAATAAATGAATACGTGGAACGAAGAAATCTACTCATCACCTTGGCGGCAGGCGTCGCAGCCGGACTCGCGGGATGCAGCGAGGCCCGCAGCCCCGCTGCGCCGACGATCACTGATCCCAAGGGCACGAAAGCAGGCACCGCACCCTCCGACACGGCCTCAACGAAGCCCTTCCATGCTCCCGTAGGCATCGTGAAGGTGCCGGTTCCTCATGGCACGCTTTACGGCCTGCCCGGCAGAGGCGACAACGTAGCGCTTACCGTCGATGACGGCACCGACGCAGGCGTCGTCGCGGGCTACGCGAAACTGGCCAAGGACACCGGGATACGACTGACATTCTTCTGTAATGGATACATGCGCAGCTGGACCGAATCCGCGCCGATCCTGCGACCGCTACTGGATGACGGGCAGATCTTCATCGCCAACCACACCTGGTCACACCCAAGCCTGCTGAGCCTCAGCAGTTCAGCACTTGCCGATCAGGTGCATCGCAACGAGCGATTTCTGCAGAACACCTATGGGGTCACCGGCCGTCCGTTCCTCCGACCGCCCTACGGGTACCGCAATGCGCGCGTCGACCGCCAGGTGGCTGATCTGGGGTATCCAGCAGTCACGATGTGGTACGGCAGCCTGGGCGATTCGACCGTCATCACACCGGAAAAGATCGTCCAGAACGCCGAGAAGTGGATCCACCCGGGTCATATCGTGATTGGGCACGCAAATCACGATCCGGTGAGCAAGGTCTACGGCAAGTTGGTGGAGATCATCAGGGCACGGCACCTGCAGCCCGTACATCTGGGCGACGTCTACCAGGTCTGAGCTGTCAGTCGGGGCTGCGCCTGCAGCCTCGAACTGGTGGGACAGGGCCGATGCGGCAGACTGGCGGCCGTTCGATAACCGCACCTGCGAAAGGATTCCCATGCCGGAACAAGGTGACACCCGTGTCGCTGTGTACCTCGACTTCGACAACATCGTCATCTCCCGCTACGACCAGGTGCATGGGCGGCAGCGCTTCTCCAAGGACAAGGTCCGCACGGCGGACCGGGAGCCGGGCAGTGAAATAGCCGAAAAGCTGGCCGCCGCCACGGTGGACGTCGGCGCCATCATCGATTTCGCATCCTCGTTCGGCACGCTGGTCCTGACTCGGGCCTACGCGGACTGGTCGGCCGACGTGAACGCGGACTATCGGGGCCAACTCGTCGGGCGGGCAGTGGACCTGGTCCAGCTCTTCCCGGCCGCGGCCTACGGCAAGAACGGCGCAGACATCCGGCTCGCCGTGGACGCCGTCGAAGACATGTTCCGGCTGCCGGATCTGACCCATGTGGTGCTCGTCGCCGGTGATTCGGACTACATCGCGCTCGCTCAGCGCTGCAAGCGTCTCGGACGTTACGTCGTCGGCGTGGGTGTCGCCGGTTCCACCAGTCGTTCACTCGCGGCTGCGTGCGATGAACTGGTCACCTATGACGCGCTGCCTGGCGTCGAGCCCATCCCCGAGCCGCAGAAGGCACCAGCCGCGCCGACGGCTTCCGCCGGCCCGACCGAACCGGGTGTGGACTCTGACGAGGTTGGCACTGAAGACAAAAGCATTCCCGCCAAGCGCAAGCGCGCGACCCGCAAACAGACCAGGAAGGACGAGGACGACCCGCAGGTCGCTGCGAGTCGATTGTTGGAGCGAGCACTTCGCCTCGGACATGAGAAGAATGACGACGAGTGGCTGCACAGCTCGGCGGTGAAAAGTCAGATGAAACGAATGGACCCGTCGTTCAGTGAAAAGGCGCTGGGTTTCCGGTCTTTCTCGGATTTCGTGACCTCACGCGGCGAGGTGGCGCAGTTGGACGACAGCTCGCCGGCACGTCAGATCCGAGCTCGCAACCACGACTGACACCGGGCCTGCCGTAAATGGACGTATGCAGTGCGGGTACCCGCCCTACTTCTGATTCACTGCCACCGGGTCAACAGGTCTTGTTGACGTACCCGGGTTTCCCTCTGGGCACTACATCCACATCCCGCAGCAGTAAGGACACCTTGCCGCTACGCATTTTGCACGCTGTAGCGAATCGCTTCGCGTCGTATTCGATCTCGATGACTTTCCTGCCGTACGCCGAGGTGTACGCCGCGCACTCACCGAATTCCTGGCAGTCCTCGACGATCGCAAAGTCGTAGCCCGCAGTGCGCAGCTTCGGGGCGAGCTCAGAGGAGTTCTTCTGCGCGACCAGCAATTGGTAGATGTGTGCTTCGCGCGCCAGGTCCGCCGCGAATGCAATTGCGTCACCTCTGCTGATCAGGCCCGTGGAACGGGTGTATGAATCGAGGTTGTCCGGCTCGACGGCATCGTGTCCGAATCGTGCGCATCCGGCAAACCAGGTACCCACGATCTTGGCGAGCTGGGTCCGCTTGGCAGGTGTGCTGATGTCCAACAGGGCCTCGTTCCAGACTTTGTCGATGACCAGTGCACCGGCCTTGTCCCGCAGTAGCAGGGTGGAATGCTCTTTGCGCCACCACTGGAGTTCATCCGGCTGCGCCTGGTAGGCGTTGACATAGCAGATGTTGAAGCGCCCAGGCACCCCCTTCTGCGAGCGGTCCCGGTCGACAATCCCCACATCGACTGCGGGTTGGTACGGGCCGCCGATCTGGTAGTCGAAAACCGCCCCTTCGGGGAATGCTTTGGTCGTGCGATGGACCAGAGTTTGCGGGGACTGCTGAACGCTGCGCCCTGGTTGTAGAACCGCGGGCACACCGCAGCCCGCGCAGCCCGACACCACCGCGAGTGCCAATCCGGTGTTGCGCGCCCATGCCATGCAGCCGATTGTCGCTGACCCCGCCGCCGACGGTCACACCTGCCCCGGCCGTGCTGCCCACGACCGGTACAGGACGGTCGTTCGATCGAGTGCGCTATCCGGCCAACTTCAACGTGCGCCTACATCACCTGCCGGCCCGCCCGATCTGCGGTTGTCGCGTGGTAATTTCCGATTATGAGGACGATGCCCAACGGGCTGCGCGCGCTGTTTATCACGTTGGCGTCAACAATGATTTTTGCCGTCACAAATGGCAGCGGGGCCGCCGTACCCAATTTCAGTAAAGTCTCAGAAAATACCCAGGAAAACACCGGTGAAACCTGGACGGCTGCTCGGATGGCTTCGGCTGCACCAGTAGATGCACTCAGGGCCCGCACCGACGGCTCCCACTCGATACCACCGCGAGAATCAAGCACCACCAGCCCCCCTGCCGGCACTTTGGCAGGCACCTATACCGCGGGAATCCCGGCGGTCGGGCGGCTCTTCATGCTCGACATATCGGGCAACGCCATGTTCTGTTCTGCGAGCGTCGTGCACAGTGCAGCAAAAGATGTGATCTCCACCGCTGCACACTGCAAGCAGGGTGTATCTGCAATCTTCGTTCCTATGTACAAGAGCGGTGCTGATATGGCGCATCAGCCGTTCGGGGCGTTCACGGTGACGCACTGGACAATTGATCCGCGGTACTACCAGAACACGGCGCAGGCATCGAACTTTGATGAGGCTTTTGCCACAGTAGCGACCGGTGAAAAAGGTCAACTCGAGAACGTGGTGCACGGCGGGCTGACGTTGACGGCCGCACCGAGCGCGACCAATCACGTCCTGGCATCGGGCTATCCGGGTTCGTGGGTGCGTAATGGAATACTGCAGGACCCCCAGGGGGCACCCGTGCAATGCGCAGTTGACACGAAACCACTGCCCGGGTACCGACAGATGCAGATGACCTGCGACTACTTCCACGACGGCGTCTCCGGGGGTCCGTGGATAGCAAACTACAACTCAACAACGCACCTGGGCGACCTCATCGGGGTCACCGGGGGTTTGGGCGGTGGTGGGAATTCTGCCGATGACGACTGGGTCAGTTACAGCCCCCTTTTCGACCAGAACACCATCAACCTCTTCAATTCGACCGCACCGACAGCACTTCCACCCGTGGGGCTGCACACCCCAGGAAAGGCGTGGGCGAACGCCCGACTCACCGCAAGCGGCCGATTCGCGGGTACGACTTCCAGCTTCAGTGACCTGCTCGTGGTCTGGAAGAATGGTGAGGTCGACGCATACCCGAACCTCGGGAACGAGCAGTTCGGCGGTGAGATTCGCTTGGCCAACAGCGGTTCTGCCTTCACCCGCGCGATCAGTATCACCGCTGCTGGGTTCACATCCACCGCTTCAGACCTCGTGGTGAACTTCGGCGATGGAACGCTGACCCTCTACCGGTCGGTGAGCCCCTCTTCGAGATTGAGCCACCAGGTTCAACTCGCGGCCAAAGGTTCCGTTTTCAAGTACGCGCGAGCAATCGCTGCTGGCGCATTTGTCGGCACAGGGAACGCAAACGACTTAATTGTCCAGTGGGTCGATGGACAGGTCTCACAATATGTCGATTGCGGTCTGCACCTGGGCCAGGAGCGGCGGGTCGCCGCAGAAGGTTCGTCGTGGAAGTACGCACATTCTCTTTCCGCCGGACTCTTTCCCGGTACCGGCTGGGGCATCATGACCGAGTGGCTGGACGGGCAAGTCACCATCGACAGCAACATCGGTCCGGGCGCGCGCCTTACGGAAACAACGCTGGTGCCCAAACACGACGCCACCTGGTCACGATACTTTCGTACTCTGACCGTGGGCCGATACACCAGTCCGGCGCAGGCCGACGATGCGTTGGTCACCTGGAGCGATGGCGAAGTCGACCTCTATCCGGCCACCTCGACGCGCGGGCTCGGGTCCGAGCACCGGCTCATCCAAGGTCAGTGAGCACGCAATGGTGCACGATCCGGATCAGATGTGCCCGTCATGGGGGCCTGGCCGGTCAGCGGACCGGCGGCGCGAGTGGGCGCGAGGCAGTGAACGGGAACGCGAACTGGGTGGTGACGCCCCGGGAGAAGAGAACCGAGTCCGGCGGACGCGCCGCTACGCCGGGTAGTCCGGATGCTTCGACCAGGGTGTCGTCCAGGTGCAACAGCTCAGCGTTCTGTAGCGACCAGGTCGGGTGTTCGTTGGGCACGTAGAGCGTGCGGCCGAAGGCCCGGGTGTGCAGTCCCCACCGTGCGGTAAGGAACTCGGCCATCGGATCCTCCTGCGGCAGCATGGCGCCCGGCCTGACGACGATGGTGGTGCGCGCCGATCGAGGGCCGGGCCAGCGCCTCGTGGACGTGTAGGTCAGCACTCCCCCGGTCTCGGCGACCCGCATCCGCGACCAGGTGTAGGGCAGCGCGAACGCCGCGCGCGCGCCGAGGACCACCGCCAACCGGGACGCTTCGAGGGTGCGGAAAACAATGCCGCGCCGGCCTTGGTCATCCACGGAGTAGAGCCGCACATTGGTCTCGGCGAAGGTGCCGAACCACGGAACCGCCGGACCCTTGGCGATGCCGGCGTCGACCATCCGGAATGGGATGAGTCCCACCCAACTCGACCCGTCGTAGAGGTCCGGATGGGTTCCCGGCGGGAGAAGCGGCGCTACGACGTCCGCAGGGACCCGCCAGTGCAGAAATGTCAGGTCGAGCCAGTCCTGACTCATGATCTGAAACCCGCGCAGAGCGGGGGCGATCGAGCTCACCGGCTGCACCGTCATACCCCCACTGTGCGCCTTGCCCGCGCGCGATCCACGACCACCCCGGGGAGATACCCGCCGAGGGGCGAAGATATATCCCAGCGGAGACTCAGAATCACTTGTTATTCCGCCTGGTGGAATCTAGAGTCCACTTAACGAAATCATAACCATGAGAGGACCGCCTATGTCGCGCCCCACCCCAGGTCACGCCATCACGATGCGAGTCAGCGCGCCCACGGGCTTCAGCGCGACTTCGGAGCTGACTGCAGCGGCAGCAGCAGCCGGCGCGGAGATCACCGCTCTGGACGTCATCGAATCCACTCACGAGAACGTGATCGTCGACCTCACCTGCAACACCGAGGGCGACGCGCACGCGGCGCAGGTCGCCGCGGCCGTTGACGCGCTGCCCGGAGTGAGCGTCGGCAAGGTCAGCGACCGGACATTCCTGATGCATCTGGGCGGCAAGCTGTCGGTCGAGCCGAAGGTTGAGCTGCGCACGCGCGATGACCTGTCCCGTGCCTACACCCCCGGTGTCGCGCGAGTCTGCCTGGCGATCGCTGCGAACCCCGCCGACGCCCGTCGCCTGACGATCAAACGCAACACCGTCGCCGTCGTCACCGACGGCACCGCTGTCCTCGGCCTGGGCGATATCGGCCCGGCCGCTGCGCTGCCCGTCATGGAGGGTAAGGCCGCGCTCTTCAAGCGGTTCGCCGACGTCGACGCATGGCCGGTCTGCCTGGACACCAAGGACACCGAAGAGATCATCATGATCGTCAAGGCAATGGCGCCGGTCTACGGCGGCATCAACCTCGAGGACATCTCTGCGCCGCGCTGCTTCGAGATCGAGCGCCGACTACGCGATGAGCTCGACATCCCGGTGTTCCACGACGACCAGCACGGGACGGCGATCGTCGTGCTCGCTGCGCTGATCAACGCATTGCGCGTGGTCGACAAGACCATCGAGAACGCCCGCATCGTTGTCAGCGGCGCCGGCGCTGCGGGGCACGCGATCATCCAGTTGCTGCATGCTCAGGGCGCCGGTCCGATCGTGGCGTGTGACCGCAAGGGCGCCATTGATCGCACCCGCACCTATGAGGACCCGCACCGTCAGTGGATCGCGGACAACACCAACCCGGAGAACTTCTCCGGCAGCCTGCACGACGCGATGTCCGGTGCCGATGTCTTCATCGGCGTCTCGGCGCCTGGCGTGATCGAGGAGCAGCACGTCGCCACGATGGCGCCGGGGGCCATCGTGCTGGCGCTGGCCAACCCCGACCCGGAGATCCACCCGCTCGACGCCGCGAAGCACGCAACCGTAGTGGCGACCGGGCGTAGCGACTTCCCCAACCAGATCAACAACGTGCTCGCGTTCCCGGGGCTGTTCCGCGGACTGCTCGACGCCAACGCCAGCGACATCACCACCCCGATGCTCGTGGCAGCCGCCCAGGCGATCGCCGACTGCGTCAACCCCGATGAACTGAATGCCAGCTACATCATCCCCAGTGTCTTCGACCCCGATGTCGCCGGCAAGGTGGCAGCGGCCGTCGTCGCCAACAGCACGCCAGTCGTCTGATTCGCTGCGCACCGAAAGGCTGAAACCGTGATCGAACTGACCGATGCCCATCCCGTCGAGGGCGCACAGGAGATCCTGACCACGCAGGCGATGGCTTTCGTCGAGGCGCTGCATACCCGCTTCGCCGGTCGTCGCGATGAGCTGCTCGCCGCGCGTGTGCAGCGCCAGGCTGAGACCGCCAGTACCGGCCGCCTTGATTTCCTGCCCGAAACCCGGGCGATCAGAGATGCCGACTGGAACGTCGCACCCGCACCCGAGGCGCTGCGGGACCGCCGCGTGGAGATGACCGGCCCCGCAGTGCCCGCCAAGATGGCGATCAACGCGCTGAGCTCGGGCGCCAAAGTGTGGCTCGCCGACATGGAGGATGCCAGTTGTCCGACCTGGCCGAATGTCGTTGCCGCCGTGCGCAACCTACGCGATGCGGCGCGAGGCACCTTGTCTTTCGACAGCCCCGATGGGCGCGAGTACCGCCTGCGCGAGGACGCACCGCGCGCCGTCGTCGTCACTCGACCACGGGGCTGGCACCTGGACGAGGCGCATGTGCTCATCGACGGGAAGCGCGCGGTCGGCGCACTGGTCGACTTCGGGCTGCATTTCTTCCACATCGCGCAGCAACTGATCGACAACGGCAACGGCCCCTACTACTACCTGCCCAAGATGGAGAGTCATCTGGAGGCGCGGTTGTGGAATGACGTCTTCACCTTTGCTCAGCATGAGCTCGGTATCGCTCACGGAACGATCCGGGCAACGATGTTGATCGAGACGATCCCGGCCGCGTTCGAGATGGACGAGATGCTCTACGAGCTGCGCAAGCATGCATCGGGTCTGAACGCCGGTCGCTGGGACTACCTCTTCAGCATCATCAAGTACTTCCGCGACACAGGTCACGAGTTCGTGCTGGCCGACCGCGCAGATATCACGATGACCGCTCCGTTCATGCGGGCCTACACCGAGCTGCTGGTGCGCACCTGCCACCGCCGCGGTGCCTACGCGATGGGCGGGATGGCCGCCGTCATCCCCACCCATGACGCGGAATCGAACGCAATCGCCTTCGACAAGGTGCGCGCGGACAAGACGCGTGAAGCCGGCGACGGCTTCGACGGTTCCTGGGTGGCCCACCCCGCGCTGGTACCGGTCTGCGAAGAGGTCTTCGACGGCGTACTGGGTGAACGACCCAACCAGTTGGACCGACTGCGCGAAGACGTCTGGGTCACTGCCGATCAACTGCTCGACGTACGGTCCGCGCAGGGCAGCAATACCGAGGTCGGGCTGCGAAACAACCTGTATGTCGCGCTGGCCTACACCGCTGTATGGCTCTCCGGCAACGGCGCGGTAGCCATCCACAATCTGATGGAAGATGCTGCTACCGCGGAGATTTCACGCTCTCAGGTGTGGCAGCTGATAGCCAATGGCGAGACCCTGGCCGACACCGGTGAGAAAGTGACCCGCCCCCTGGTGCAGCGGCTGCTCGGCGAAGAATCCGAACGGTTGCGTGGCGAGGTGAGCGCCGAGCGCTTCGAGCAGTACAACCGCCCTGCGCTTGGTTTGATCTCCGACCTCTGCCTGAACGATCACTTCGTGGACTTCCTCACCCTTCCCGCCTACGAACACGTCATCTGACCCGCATCACCTTCAGTCATTCTCTGCAACGCTGTCCCCAGCACCCGCACCACACCCGCGGGATCCGAACCGTCGTGCCACCACCGAGGAGAAGTCGACACATGAGTACTGCCCCCACACCCGATGCAGCCATCAATGGCGATCACTCAGACCCCGAGGAAATGCAGGAGTGGGGCGAGTCTTTCGATCAGCTACTGAATCAGGGCGGACCGGGCCGAGCGGGTGCCGTGCTGCGGATGTTGGGCGAGAAGGGAGCGATGTCCGGGCTCTCTCCGCGGGAGACGGTGACCACGGACTACATCAACACCATCGCCCCCGCGCAAGAGCCGGAGTACCCCGGCGATGAGAACACCGAGCGGGCCTACCGTCGGTTGCTGCGTTGGAACGCAGCAGTGATGGTGCACCGCGCCCAGCGCCCCGACATCGGAGTCGGTGGGCACATCTCGACCTACGCCGGTGCCGCGACGCTTTACGAGGTGGGTCTCAACCACTTCTTCCGCGGGCCGGACCACCCCGGCGGAGGCGATCAGGTCTTCTTCCAGGGGCACGCGTCCCCCGGCATGTACGCGCGGGCCTATCTCGAAGGCCGACTGACCGAGGAGGACCTGGACGGGTTCCGTCAGGAGAAGTCCAAGGAAGGGCACGCGCTGTCCTCCTACCCGCACCCCCGGTTGATGCCGCACTTCTGGCAGTTCCCGACCGTGTCGATGGGTATCGGCCCGATGAACGCGATCTATCAGGCGCAGCTGAATCGCTATCTGCAGAACCGTGGCATCAAGGACACCAGCGACCAGCACGTGTGGGCCTTCCTCGGCGACGGTGAGATGGATGAGGCGGAGTCGCGCGGCTTCCTGCAGTTGGCCGCCAACGACAACCTCGACAACCTGACGTTCGTCATCAACTGCAATCTGCAGCGCTTGGACGGACCGGTGCGCGGCAACGGCAAGATCGTGCAGGAGCTGGAAGGCTTCTTCCGGGGTGCGGGGTGGAATGTCGTGAAGGTGCTGTGGGGTCGGGAGTGGGACGCGTTGTTGGCGCAGGACCACGACGGCGAGCTGGTGCGGGTCATGAACGAGACCCCGGACGGGGACTACCAGACGTACAAGGGTGAATCGGGGGAATACATCCGTGAGCACTTCTTCGGTAAATCAGCGGCTGCCAAAGAGCTGGTGCAGCACCTCACCGACGACCAGATCTGGAGTCTGAAGCGAGGCGGGCACGACTACCAGAAGGTCTACGCCGCCTACCGCGCCGCGACCACCGGCAACACGACCGGTCGGCCGACCGTGATCCTCGCCAAGACCGTCAAGGGGTACGGCCTGGGTGCCAACTTCGAGGCGCGCAACGCCACCCACCAGATGAAGAAGCTGACGGTCGCGGATCTGAAGACCTTTCGCGACCTCCTGCACATCCCGGTCACCGATGAGCAGATCGACGCCGACCCGTACAAAGTGCCGTACTACACGCCCGGGCCGGATTCCCCCGAGATCAAGTACATGATGGCGCGTCGGCGCGAGCTGGGCGGCTTCGTGCCGGAACGGCGCAACTCCCCTCGTGAGCTGGAGCTGCCGCCGGAGAAGACCTACGACATCGCGCGTAAGGGCTCGGGCAAGCAGATGGCCGCCACGACGATGGCGTTCGTACGATTGATGCGGGAGTTGCTGCGGGACAAGGGGATCGGCAACCGTATCGTGCCGATCGTGCCAGACGAGGCGCGTACTTTCGGCATGGACAGCTTCTTCCCGACGGCGAAGATCTACAACCCGAACGGGCAGAACTACACGCCGGTCGACCGTGCGCTGCTGCTGGCCTACAAGGAGTCCGAGCAGGGGCAGATTCTGCACACCGGCATCAACGAGGCCGGCTCGGTCGCGGCGTTCACGGCGGCCGGTACGTCCTATGCGACGCACGGTGAGCCGCTGATCCCGATCTACGTCTTCTACTCGATGTTCGGGTACCAGCGCACCGGCGACTCGATGTGGGCCGCGATGGACCAGATGACACGTGGATTCATCATCGGCGCGACCGCCGGCCGCACGACGCTGACCGGTGAGGGGCTGCAGCATGCGGACGGGCACTCCCCCGTACTCGCGGCGACCAACCCGGGCACCAAGGTGTACGACCCGGCGTTCGGTTACGAAATTGCGCACATCGTGCGTGATGGTCTGGAGACCATGTACGGCAAGGACTCCACCGACCGCAACTGGATGTACTACATCACCGTCTACAACGAGCCGATGCTGCAGCCGAAGGAGCCCGACGACGTCGACATCGACGGAATCGTGCGCGGCCTGCACCGCATCCATACCGGATCCGGCGAGGGCGCACGCGCCAACCTGATGGGCTCCGGGGTATCCGTGCTCTGGGTACTGGAGGCCGCCGAGGTGTTGGCGAAGGACTGGGGTGTCTCGGCTGACGTGTGGTCGGTGACGTCGTGGAACGAGCTGCGGCGCGACGGCCTGGCCGCTGAGGAAGAGGCATTCCTGCACCCGGACCGCGAGGTTCGAGTGCCGTACGTGACCGCCAAACTGGCCGACTCGCCCTACCCGATCATCGCCTCGACGGACTTCGTCTCAGAGGTGCCGGACCAGATCCGGCAGTTCCTGCCGAACCGTTTCGCAACGCTGGGCGCGGACGGGCATGGCTTCTCCGACACCCGCGCCGCGGCACGCCGGTTCTTCCACATCGACATCGAGTCGATCGTGGTACGCACGCTGCAGACGCTGGCGCAGGACGGCCAGATCGACGCATCGCTGGCGCGCGAGGCGGCCGCGAAGTACCGCCTGCTCGACGTGACTGCAGGTACCACGGGTAACGCCGGCGGGGACTCCTGACTCTTCTCATCGAGGACCGCGGGGTGGACGCTACGAAGCGTCCACCCCGCGCAACTGCGTTACCCGATGAAGCAGCCGCCATCTGACAACGGCGAGCGGCGCTTCTTCATCCGTGCCGGGCATACTGCTGCGATGGACCTCAAACGTGTGCTGTTCGCTGCCGTCCCACCCGTCGCTGCTGCTGTCATCGGCGGCATCGGCTCGAAAGATGCTCCCGTGGTCTACGCACGGTTGGACAAGCCGACGTGGGCACCGCCGGCCGAGCTGTTCGGGCCGGCGTGGACGACTCTCTACGGCCTGATCGGCACAGCAGGCTGGCGGATGTACCCGAAGGTCTCCGACCGCGCGAAACGACTGCACCTCGCGCAGATGACGGTGAACGCGTCGTGGTCGTGGGTGTTCTTCACCGTCAAGGACAAGCGCAAGTCCCTCGCCGTGATCGCCACCCTCGACGCGCTTGTCGCTGCCGAGTTGTGGGCCATCCGTAAAGAAGACCCCGCGTCAGCAGCCCTGCTGGCGCCCTACGCAGGGTGGATCGCTTTCGCGACAGCGCTCAACGCCTGCGTCAGCGAACCGGCGAATGAGCGGGCCTCAGCGGCACATTCGCACAGATTCTGAGCGCTGCGTGTTGCGCTTCCGTGGTCATTGGGCAATGATAGTTGCGATATAGCAAACGTCCTGATCAGTGCCTGCTGTGCCTCTCCACCGCTCTACGACGGCGCCCCGCACAGGTCATGTCGACGACGAAGGAGATCGCATGCACACACCGGTCGCTCTGTCAGACAACACCACTGCGCTGGCACCCGCAGCCGAGCATCTGCTCGACACACTGTTGACCAATGTCGAGTACGGAAGGTTCGAACGCTCCCTGTCGGGGTTGACCGCGTTCGCCGCCGTGGTGACGTGCTCGGAGGTTTATCTGTCGCATTACAAGGCCAGTTTCGGGAACAAGGTGATGTGGAGTCCGATCCTGGTGACCCCGCCGCTTGTCATCGCCGGTATCGGCGGCGTCTTCAGTAAGAAGTGGGCCAAGACTGCTCTGCCGATCACCTCGGGAATCTTCATGCTGAACGGACTGGTCGGCGAGTACTACCACGCACGGGGTGTCGCTCGGAAGCCGGGCGGCTTCGCGTTGTGGACGTACAACCTGCCGATGGGGCCACCGATTTCAGCCCCCGGACTGATGGCCATGGTCGGCGGGATGGGCCTGCTGGCATCCGTCCTGCGCCGCGAGAAGTAGGCCGTCGTGCCCGACTTCCGCAAACCCTCCCACCTACCCAATTTACGCGCTGACGGTCAGCCGCCACACCCTTCGTGGCTGCCGCGACAACGGGTCGGCGTCAGCCCGCAGATGATCGGGCGATACCCCGACTTCGACGTGCTGTCGGCGGTCGATACGTGGGACCACGCAACGACGAAGGTGGTGCTTGCCCGGTTGGAGCCCACCGGTCCGATGCAGTTCTTCGACACCGACGAGGAGCAAACCCTCCGCGCGTTCTGCGATGTCGTACTCGCCCAGGACGGCGAACCACGCGTGCCGGTCGCCGAATCGATCGACCAGAAGATGGCGACCGGCCAACTGGACGGTTACCAGTACGCCGATATGCCCGATGACCGCGACACGTGGAAGGCAGCCCTGCGCGGGTTGGACCATGCAGCCTCGGCACATGGCGCCGACAGCTTCGCCGCCGCGACACTGCCCGAGCAGGAAGCCATCATCGCCGACTTCGCAGGCGGCAAGCTGTCCGGCGGCCCCTGGGACCAGATGGATCCGTCGCGGGCCTGGAGCGTCTGCCTGCGTGCCATCCTCTCCGGGTTCTACTCCCACCCGTGGGCGTGGAACGAGATCGGTTTCGGCGGCCCCGCCTACCCACGCGGCTACATGCGACTGGGCCCGACGAGCACGACCGAACCATTCGAGACACACGGCTCGACCAGCGAAGACCCGTCCGACGTTGTCAGGGGAGATTCATGAGCGATTTACTACGCGGCCTGCTCAAGGGCGCGGTAGGACCTAAGGACAATGACTCCCGGTTCCTGCTGGACGTGCACTCGCGCGACCTGCCGGGTCAGGACACGATGCGGCAGTACTCCCCGGACGAGGAGGTCGACCTGGTCGTGATCGGTGCGGGCGCGGGCGGGTCTGTGCTCGCTCAACGACTGGCCCGCCAAGGGTGGAAGGTAGTCATCCTGGAGGCCGGTCCGTTCTGGCACCCCGACGAGGACTGGGTCTCCGACGAGGCCGGCTCGCACGAGTTGTACTGGACCCAGAAGCGCATCATCGGCGGGTCCGACCCGATCGAACTCGGTAAGAACAACTCCGGTCGCGGCGTCGGTGGGTCGATGGTGCACTACGCGGGATACACCCCGCGCTTCCACCCCAGCGACTTCTCCACCCTGACCGATGACGGTGTCGGCGCCGACTGGCCGATCCGCTACGAGGACCTACGCCCGCACTACGAGCAGGTCGAGGCCGAACTACCCGTGGCCGGGCAGAACTGGCCGTGGGGATATCCGCACAAGTATCCGTTCTCCCCGCACCCGGTGTCCGGCGCCGCTGCCAAACTGTGGGAGGGCGCCCGCAAAGCCGGTATCGAGATGCGGGTCGGTCCGGTCGGCATCGTCAACGGCACTTTCGGCAACCGCCCGCACTGCATCTACCGCGGGTACTGCCTGCAGGGCTGCAAGGTCAACGCCAAGGCCAGCCCGTACGTCACCCACCTGCCCGACGCGTTGTCGCACTCGGTGGAGATCCGGGCGAACTGCATGGCCTCCCGCATCGAGATAGACCAGTCCACCGGCAAGGCCAAAGGAGTCATCTACCACCAGGAAATCGGTGGAAAGGAGATCATCCAGCGCGCGAAGTTCGTCGCCGTCGCGGGCTACTCGATCGAGACACCGCGCCTGTTACTGAACTCCACGTCCGCGCGGTTCCCCAATGGCCTGTGCAACAACGAGGACCAGGTCGGGCGCTACATCATGGTGCAGGGCGCCAGCCAGACCGCCGGACGATTCCCTGAAGAGCTGCGGATGTACAAAGCGCCGCCACCGGAGATCTCCTCCGAACAGTTCTACGAGACCGACTCCTCGCGAGGCTTCAAGCGCGGCTTCTCCATCCAGACGGTCTCACCGCTGCCGATCGGTTGGGCCGAACACGTTCTGGCCGACGGGCACTGGGGACGGGCAATGCGCGAATACATGCGCGACTACAACCACTGGACCACGATTGGCGTGCTGAACGAGCTACTGCCCCAACCGGACAACCGGATCACCATTGCCGACGAGACGGATCCCTACGGGATTCCGATCGCACGGATGGACTATTCGCTGTGCGACAACGACCACGCCAACGTTGAGTACTCCACCAAGATCATCAAGGACATCCTGCACGCCGCCGGCAGCCAGGACATTCTGACGATCCACCGGTACGCGCACCTGGTGGGCGGAGCGCGGATGGGTTCGGCCCCGAGCAACAGCGTGGTCGATGCCAACCACCGCAGCTGGGCCGTGCCCAACCTGTTCATCGCCGACGGTTCGGTATGCCCGACGCAGGGCTCCGCCAATCCCGCCTTGACGATCATGTCGTTGGCCTCCCGACTGGCCCAGCAGATGGCGTCCGGCGTCGCGATGAGCGATGACCCGGTTGTCCGAGCGGGGTCGCGCGCGCCGGAGTCGGCGCGTAGGTAGGCAGTGCGCGATCACGGGGCCGAGGACGAGTCACCCTCGGGTCGGCAGTTCCAGCTGACCCGAGGCCCGTGGCGGGCGACGGTCGTCGAAGTAGGCGCGGGCCTGCGCATGCTCAGCGTCGACGGGCGGGAAGTTCTGGACGGGTACTCGCGTCACGTCGGGTGCACGGGCGCGCGCGGGCTCCCGCTCATCACGTCGCTGGACCGGTCACCTGTGCGAACGGTGGGCACGGCGGGCACGGCGGGCACGGCGGGCACGGACGAGGTACACCTGCCGCGGTCGCAGCGCTGGATCTGCCGAGAGCAGAGTGATCATCATGTGCTGCTGGGCGTGGATGTCAGATCGACCCGAAATGGAGCCGATTGTCTCGACGTGAGCGTCGAATACCAATTGAGCCGCAGCGGACTCACCGTATGCACGACGGCCGTCAATACCGGGATCCAGACCTGCTCCTACGCTGCCGCCCACCAGCCCTATCTGAAGTTCGGATCCAGGATCGACGCGTGCCACCTGCGCATCGCAGCCGATCGCTACATTTCGACCGATCCGCACAGCGCAGCGCTCACCACGCAAGCCTCGTGCGGATCAGAGTTCGACTTCTCATCGGCAGCCGCTATCGGTCGGCAGAATCTGGAGGTTGCGTTCACGGGATTTCATCGCGACGCGGACGGTCGGGCGTGGTTGTGGTTGACCGATCGCTGCGGCGCAACGACCGCACTGTGGGTGGACCAGAGCTACCCGTTCATCGAGGTCTACACCTCTCATACGCAGGCTCCACCTCACTTCCGCACTTCTCTTGGGGTGAAGCCGGCAACCTGCGCGCCGGGTGCACGCCGGTCGGGTGAGGGGCTGTTGATGCTCGCACCCGGGCAGTCGACCAGTTCGACATGGGGCATCACTGCACCGCCATCGTGAGGAGCCCGCATGATGAAGCGTCTCGAACTGCCCCCTGACGTCTTCGCGGTCGTCATGGCTACCGGGATCGTCGCCATTGCCGCACGTGATCACGGGTACAACGTGATCGACGATTCCCTCACCGTCGTGGCGGCTCTGGCGTTCCTCATGTTGTCCCTCGATGCGGCGTGGCGGGCCCTGATCGATCCCGGCCAGGCCGTGCGTCATGCTCGCTCCCCCGATGTCGCCGTGTTGTCGTTCACTTTCGTGGCTGCCTGCGCCGTTCTGGGCACCCGGTTGACGCAGCATCATGTCGTGATGGCGCTGCTCGGCGGCGCGGCGGCGCTGGGGTGGCTCATTCTCGCGCCACTGGCTGCCGGTGACGTGCGTTCGCGCCCGCTGCGCGCACTGCGTCAGCACGCACACGGCGGATGGCTGCTGCCCAGCGTAGGCACCGCCGGCCTGGCGATCACCGCATCCGACCTCACGGTCCAGCATCACTGGGATGGCTGGATCGTGCTGGCCGCCGCTGCATGGCTGCTGGCCATACTCCTCTATGGCGTAACGACCGGCTTGATCCTGAGTCGGGCGATCTGCGCACGGCTGGCTCCTAGGGACGTAACGCCGGACAGCTGGATCCTGATGGGAGCGCTGGCCATCAACGCCTTGGCGGGCGCGAAAATCATCACCGCGATGACAGCACTGCACGTCACGGGATCGCTGCACCCGCTCCTACCCGCCGCGCGCACGGTGACCCTACTGGCCTGGATCCTGGCCAGTGCGTGGATCCCGGTGCTGCTCTACGCCGAAATGTGGAGCCTGGACCATCGTCGGGCTGGATTGCGCTTCGCGAGAGCGTGGTGGTCAGCAGTTTTTCCGCTCGGCATGTACGCGACGGCAACCCAGGCCGTCGCCCGGTCACTGGGGATGCCCGCACTGCACACGGTCTCCCTGGTGATCTTCTGGGATGCCTTTGCCGTCTGGAGTCTTGTCGCGCTCGGTCTGATCCACTGGTCACTCAGCACCCTGAAGGCCTCGACGTGATCGGCGTAAGACGGCCACGTTGAAACGGATCCGGTCCCCCTGGGGGAGAGGGGGTTTCGTTCGAGTAAGTTGCTGTACAACAATATTTGAAGTATTAATGGGTGGCTCCGTAAACCACTTGTTTCGAAGGGATATCCCTGATGGGATTTAGTTCACTTATGACGGGCACACCGCCAGAGACAGCGGTGTTGTCCTCCAATCAGTACGACCTGATCTTCTACGCCGTGGTCGTGACAGCGTTCGCGTTGTTCGCGTCCTTCCTGCACTCGGTGTGCACCAAAGGCGAGGTCAGCTCCCGCTACCGCCCCGCGGTACTGGCCAGCATGTGCATTACCGCGATCGCGACACTGTCCTACGCGGTGATCCTGCTCAAGGTCGACACCGGGTACACCTTCGCCGGTGGGCGCTACCTGCCCAACCCCGGTGCCTTGTTCAGCATCTCCCCGCGCTACTTCGACTGGACCGTTACCGTTCCACTGCTGACGATCGAACTGTTGGCCGTCACGACCCTGGTTGGCAAAAAACTCAGCACGCTGCGCGCCAGCACCATCGCCGCCTCGTTCCTGATGATCATCACCGGGTACCTCGGCTCACAGGTCTTCGACCACGGTGGCAGTACCGGCTGGTTGTGGCTGTGGTGGGCCATCAGCATGGTCTTCTTCATCTACCTGTACGTCGCGCTGGTACCGGCAGTGTTGAAATCGGCCAAAGAACTACCCGAGGTCACCGGCAGAACCCTCGTACTGGCCATGACGGTCCTGTTGTCCACGTTCGTGGTTTACCCGATCGTGTACCTGATTCCGATCTTCTTCCATGGTGGCTGGTGGACCGTCGTCATCCAGCTCGCGTTCTCCGCGGCAGACATCATCGCCAAGGTCGGCTTCGGAGCATTGATCCACAAGGTGGCCAAAATGCGCACCGCCGCCGATATGGCCGAGGGACTGCCCGGCTCAGATGAACCGATCTGGGTCAATGACGAACTCCTGAGCCCCCACCGTGGTGTGCAAGACGCAGGCACCGAGACGGATGGGACACACCGCACCCGCCGCGGTCTGTGAGCACATGAGCGACCTGGGCCACGCCCAGCCTCCGCTGTCACCGCCCTGGGCCGCTACGCCCAGGGCGGTGACAGCGGACGCCACCAACGGCCCAGCCTTCGCAGCGACCACCCGCGCCGGAAGCATTGCGAGCATCACCATCGCCACTGCCGCGTTGGTCATCACCGTGGCCGCACCACACCTGTGGGACAGGGCTGGTACGGGCGTCCTGGTGGTTGGATTACTGATAGGGGTCCCGCACGGCGCCGTGGACCACCTGCTGCCCCTGTACCGCCGGCGCGCCACCAGCACCGCGAGGTTGGCGGTAACGGCCCTGGGTTACGCCCTGCTCGCAGCCCTTTCCTGGGTAATGATCGCCAGGTTCCGGACCGTCGGCCTGAGTGTGTTCCTGGTTCTTTCCGCAGTGCACTTCGGGACGGGCGAGGCCACCTTTGCCAAGATCCGCGACGGGTACCGAGCAGCCGGCCAGTGGGGGTGGGTACTGGCCGGGGGCGCGGTCGTCGTCTTACCCATCACCACCCACCAGAACCAGGTCATCCCCTACCTGCGCGCGTTCGCACCCAACACTCACTGGGGGTTGACTCCCACTGCTGCCACGGTTGCGAGCGGGATCGTCCTCGTGGTGACGGCCGGGGTCATTGTGATGCACCTGAGGAACAGGACCTACCTCCAAGCCGGCGAAACGGCCCTCCTGGTGGCATTGATGGCGCTCGCACCTCCAGCCGTCTCGTTGGGGGTGTACTTCGGGGCCTGGCACTCCGTGCGGCACCTGATGGTCCTGCTCGCCGAGAACCCTGCCAACCGCCGAGACCTGTCACGTGGCCGGTTGACCCGCCCCATGAGCCGATTTGCAATCGCTGCTGCCCTGCCCACCGTCGCAGCATTGACGGTCATCACCTTCGTCTGGTTCGGCGCTGCGCACGGGCACCTGCACCAATTCGTCGCGCAGGACCTGGCGATCCTCGCAGCCCTGACCGTCCCGCACGCCGCCGCCGTCTGGTGGCTGGACAGAACCCGCCCCATGCCTGTCCAACGGGCAGATTGAAAACGCCGCCCCTCCCTCTCGGCACCTGCACTGGTGTTCATCGGACTCGCCTGCGCCCGCGAGCGCCGCCGGTCGTGGTCTCAACCGGTTGTGACGGTTGCGGTGGGCGTTGGACGGACCGAGTCGCTCGGCAGCTGGATTCCAGCGTGACAGGCAGGAACATCGACCTTCAGCCTGCGCTGGATGACCTGCACCTGGCGAATGATGCCGTCCACTTTCGTGAGGTCCAGTTTTTGGACCGCCGCATCCAACCCACCGATCGCGGTATAGGCATCCTGGGCGTCGTTCACCGCCCGCACACACGCGGCGCTGAGTTGCACGTCGGCGCCCCCCGTGGGCGATGTCGCGGATGCCGTGGTGCCCGGCGCCGTAGGCGACCCGGCCGACCCGCTTACGCTCGTCGCGGGCACGGCGACTTCGTTGCTGCCGCTGTAGACCGCCACGATGGCCCCGCCGACAACGACTCCGACGATGAGCGCGACAAGTACCGCAAGCAACCCGCGGGCGTGCCGGCCGGCACGCCCGCGTCCAGCGGATGGCGGTCGCGGGTCTGGGGCGTCCGGGTGTGTCATGCGCTGAACCAGTTTATTGTCATAGGGTAATAGTCGTCATGTTGCATCTATTACGGCAAGTGGGTCGACATCATGCTCGGGCGACCGAAGAAGGGCGCAGCTGATGCACCGGGCGGCGGCCGCGGAGCGCAGCTCTACGCGCGGATGGTGTTTCGGCTGCGGTGGGCCGTTGTGCTCGGCTGGTTGGCGTTGGTCTGCGCGGCGTACACGATGCTTCCCAGGCCCTCCACCGGGGGAACTATCGGTGACTTCCTGCCTGCCACCAGTCCGGCGATCGTCGCTCAGCAGCGTTCACTCAGCGCGTTCGATGTGCCGCTGACCACTGGAACGGTGCTGGTGCTGCACAAACCAGGGGGGTTGTCTGCCGGCACGTTGGCCGACATCACGCTCTATGCTGCATCGATCGATCAGCAGCTTCCGGGGCTGCACCGGCCGTATCCACGTGACCAGGTCCTCGGCGCATTACCGGTGTTCAACCCCCGCGACCGCAGCACGGCCTTGACCTACCTCTACTTCGCGCCGAGCGCGTCGACCGGAGCTCAGCAGCGGATGTCCGACGCGTACGCCGCACATTTCCAGATGGATCCGGGGGTGCGCTCGTATGTGACCGGCGTGGTACCCGCTCATAACGCTGAGGCGGGATACCTCACCAGCAAGATAGCTCTCGTTGAGTACGCGACCCTCGCGCTCATTACGCTGATCGTCGCGGCGACGTTCCGTTCTGTGGTAGCCCCGCTACTGGCGCTGACCTCTGCCGCGCTGGCCTACGTCACCGACGAGAGACTGCTGGGCTGGTTGAGCCGCGCAGCCGGGATCAGCGTCCCGAGCGAGCTGTCCCCGCTGATCATCGCGTTGCTGCTCGGGGTGCTGACCGACTACACGGTGTTCTTCATCTCCGGTTTCCAGGAACAACTACGTTCGGGAAGAGACTGGCGGGATGCAGCACGGTCCGCGATCGCACTGAATGCACCGATCATCGCTGTTGCAGGTCTCACGGTTGCCGCCGGTTGCGGCGCGCTGTACGTCGCACCTACCAAACTGTTCAGCGCGTTCGGGCCGGGTCTGGCCATCACCGTTCTGGTCGGCCTCTTCACCGCCCTTACCCTGATCCCCGCGATGATCGCCATCGTGGGGCCGCACCTCTTCTGGCCCAGTCACCCACAGCAGCACCATGCAGCAGACGCACCGACATCGGCCGATCAGCGCACGCCATGGGCGGTGCGGGCGGTCGACACTCGCCGCCGGGCCACCGTCACCGCGCTCGTCTGCTCCATCGGGCTCATCCTGCTGGCGTTGCCGGTGTCCGGTCTACGGCTGAGCCTGTCGACCACGGGCGCACTTCCGGCAGCCAACCCGGTCCAACAAGGGGTCACAGCGATGACAACGGCATTCCCGCGCGGAAGTACGTCGCCGACCGAGCTACTGATCGAAGGCAAGAACGTGAACCAGCAACGCCCAGCGCTCGCCGCGTTCCAACGCTCCGTGGCAACCCAACCGGGAGTCGCGACGGTGTTCGGACCGGCCGACGATCCGTTCCCCGGCTCACACGGCGTGATCTTCGCCGCAGGTGCCGACACGACGCGACTGGCAATCGTCTACGACAGCGACCCCCTCGGCGCCCGGGCCACCGCCACCCTGCGCACGCTCCAAGATCGAGATGAGCAGTTGGCGCGGGCGGCGGGATTGAAGAACGTGCAGTTCGCCTACGCCGGAGAGACGGCCCTCGCCTCCGGCATGGCACGTCTGACGTTCCGCAATCTGGCGGTGATCCTGAGTGCAGCAATCGTGGTCGAGTTGATGTTGCTCGCGATCTATCTGCGCTCGTTGGTCGCTCCGCTGTACCTGCTGGCCTGCAGTGTGCTGACCGTCGCGGTCGCTCTCGGGCTGACGGTGACCGTTTTCCAGCATTGGCTCGGCGCGCCGGGTCTGACGTTCTACGTCCCGTTCGCCAGCGCCGTCCTGTTGCTCGCACTCGGATCGGACTACAACGTCTTCGGTGTCGGCCGGATCTGGGAGCAGGCCGCCACCCAGTCGTTGCGGGAGGCAATCCGGGTCGCGCTACCGCGGTCGACGAAGGCGATCACTGCGGCAGGAGTGACGCTCGCCGGCTCATTCGCTCTTGTCGCGTTGATTCCGCTGCAGACGTTCGCCGAACTTGCATTCGCAATGTGCGTCGGACTCCTCGTGGATACCTTCATCGTCAGAACGCTGCTGACCCCTGCGTTACTGAGCCTGGTCGGGCCGATCAGCGGGTGGCCCGGTCATCGCCTCAGCGAGCGCCGTAGGCCCGAGGCGCCGCAATGAACGACCGTCACCGAGCGATACGCCGGACCGGCACGTTGCTGACCGACCTGGTGATTTCCTTGGTGGTCCTCGCGCTCACTGCCTGGGGGCTGGACTGGGCAGCACGTATCAGTGCGGAGGGCGTCGTGGCACGCAGCGTGCAACACGCGCAACAGCTGACGCAACGGCCCAATGTCGACGTCCACGGGTGGTTCTTCCTGCCTCAGGTGGTCACCGGGCGGTACGACAAGGTCGACATCACCCTGCGCAACCTGCGCGAAGGCACCCTGCGGCTTTCCAGCGTCACGGCACACCTGCAGGGAACGCACGTACCGTTGCACTCCGTGGTGACCAATGGGGTGAGCACGATCCTGGTGGAACAATCCCGCGAGACGCTGGTCTTCACCTACGCCGCCCTCGATACCTATCTCAAGGCGCAGGGCAGCCCGTTCACCCTGGCAGCCGGACCGACCGGTCAGGTGAAGGTGACCGGTCACGCCACAGTCTTGGGAAAGTCATTCGCGGTATCGGCCGACGCCACGGTTCGTCCGGTGCCGGGTTATCTGCAGATCACCCCCACCCAGTTGGACACCGGCTCTTCCTTGGATGCAGCCAGTCGGGTGCTCCTGGGACAACGGCTGACCCTGGCCATCCCCACAGCGATGTTCCCGTTCGGCCAGCAGGTCACGAGCATCAGCCCTGGCCGGACCACCCTTACGATCCGTGCCAGCGGTATCAACGTTCTGATCTCCCTACCACCCAAGGGCAGGCGATGACGACGGGTGATGACGCGGTGGCGAGGAGGAACGAGATGGCTGAAACATCGTCACCCGGTGACGGCTTGACGTCGGCGCTCAACAAATGGCTACCGTGGGTGTATCTGGGTATGGCCGCCGTGCTGATCCCCTGGGACGTGTATCTCGCCATCAGCCTGCCGAGACGCAGTATCAGCGCGCACTACCGCCTGACCTGGGTTGGTTTCGACGTTCTGTTGATCCTGGTGATGGCTCGTATCGGCTGGTACGCCCACCGCCGAACCCCCAACGTTGTGTTGACCTTCATGGTGGGTGCCACGCTCCTGGTGACCGACGCGTGGTTCGACGTGACCACCGCAGCCACCGGATCGGACCGCACCCGGGCAATTCTGTCCGCCCTACTGCTGGAACTGCCCATCGCCGCACTTTGCGCCCTACTGGCCCGTCGTGGCCTGCGGACCCTGGTTGGTTCGAGCCCTGATGATCATCGCAAGCATTGACGATCACACCGCTCGCGATGACCGAGCCAAGGGCGATCAGTTCACGCGGTAGGGCTGAGCAGCGGACTCCTTGAACTCCAGACCCAACCCGGGCCGTGACTGGTCGGGGTGCATTGCCCCACCCAGCGGCGACAGCGCCCCATCGAAGATGAGATCTTCGATGCGGACGTGATCGTGGAAATACTCCAGGTGGCGCAGGTTGGGCACCGAGGCTGCCACGTGCGCGTGCAGGTTCGGTGCACAGTGGCCCGAGACCGACAGACCTGCCGCTGCGGCGACGGCAGCTACCCGCACCCACTCGGTGATACCCCCGCAGCGGGTGACGTCGACCTGGAGACAGTCCACTGCCTGGGCGGCGATCATTCGGGCGAAATAAACCAGGTCGAAGCCGTACTCCCCCGCCGTGACGTCGATACGCAACTGGTCGCGCACCTCTTTGAGCCCGGCCAGGTCATCGGATGACACCGGCTCTTCGAACCACCGCACGTCGTACTGCGCCATTGCCTCACCCGCCCGAATCGCCTGCTTGCGGGTGTAGCCCCCGTTGGCGTCGACGAACAGTTCGACATCCGCGCCGATGACCTCGCGGCACAGTGCGATCCGGGACAGATCCCGGGCGACATCGTTGCCCCAGGATTCGCCGATCTTGATCTTCACCCGGGGTAGCTCCCACTCCCCTACCCACTGTGCGAGTTGCGCGCGGGTCGCGTGCTCGTCGTAGGTCGTGAAGCCGCCGCTGCCGTAGACCGGCACGGCTGGATGAATGACACCGAGCAGCCGGCATACAGGGGTCTGCAGCAGCTTGCCTTTGAGGTCCCACAGCGCGGTGTCGACCGCGCTGATCGCGCATGACACAAGACCGGGGCGGCCCAGGTTGCGGATCTGCCGGACCATCGCCTCCCACGCACCGTTGACGTCCATCGCCGCACGCCCGATGACCGCGTCGGCCAATACGTCATCGATCAGCGTTTTACAGGCCCCGGCCGCGTACGTGTAACCGGTACCAGTCCGGTCCCCGGAGCGGATCTGCACCAGGACCATGGTGGTGGAGGACCACGCCAGGGTGCCGTCAGCTTCCGGCTGATCGGTGGGGAAGGTGTAGACCTGTGCGGTCACTGCATCGATCGTAGGTTCTTCGACAGTTGTCATATGACAACTGTAGTCCTTTTCAGGCGCCCTGGCTCTGCCCCTGCGCGACTTCGGCACTCGCTTCGCCAAAACCACGCAGGCCCGCCACCAGCGCATCGCGCGACTGCGGGCTCATCCGGTCCAGGACCTGCGCAAAATCACGGCGTCGCGTCTCGGCGAAAGCCTCCAGTCGATGACGACCGACGACGCTGAGGCGCAAGGTGACCTCACGGCGACTATCCGCGCTGACCTGTCGTTCCAGCAGTCCGGCCGCTTCCAGCCGGTCGCACAATCGACTGGCCGATGACGGGATGGCACCGACCGCCCGGGACAGTTGGGTGAGGTTCATCGAACCCTGCCGGTCCAAAACCGTGAGCACCCGCACCTGGAGGGGTGGGATTCGGGGCGTTGCCCAGTCCTCTGCGCGGTCCCAGAGCAACACCAGGTCCTGCGCCTGGGTAATCACCTCGGCCGCAGTTGCAGAAGCTAATGGCGAACCAGTCGCTGCTCGACCGAAATTCGAGGGCATGATCACTCCATCCAGTTGTGGGCAGACCCTGATGGTTGCTCACAGGAAATATTGACCTACATCATGTATTGTGCCACCTCGCCGTGCACTCGATGGCAGAAGTCGCGATACTTACCACCTAGTCCTTTCCTGAGGTGGTGCCGGATGCGTTCAGTCGACCTGTGCGACATAGTCCTCGAAGCTCTTGAGATAGCCCGTCCGACTGCGGCACTGGCTGTTCTGCAACCGCTTCTGGCGCAGCACCTGCAGGCCACCGAAGTGCGCCTGCTCATGGCGAACTATCAGTTGACCGCCCTGCACCCGATCCACGACCGAGAGAATTCTGTCGCGTTCAGCGACACGCCTGCAGGAAGCGCTTTTGTCGACCAGGAGCCGGTGACACGCGATGTCCCTGAGCAGGGGGTCGAGGTCTATCTGCCGATGAGCACCCGCGGCGACAGGATGGGCGTACTCCAGCTCCTGCTGCCATCGCATCCAGACCCGACGCAGCTGGCTGAACTGGTCAGCCTGGCGCGGACGATCGCGCTGTCGCTGCGTGCAGCCAGCCGACAGACGGACGCACTGGAGAGATCCGGGCGCACCCAGCGGCTGACCCTCGCCGCTGAGCTGCAGTGGCAGTTGCTTCCCGGACGCGGCTGCCGAGCGCCTGAATACAACATCGCGGGGCACCTGGAGCCCGCGTACCACGTACATGCGGACGCATTCGACTGGTCCCAGGACGATGACCACCTCACGCTCACCCTCGTCGACGGTTCGAACGGCGAGGGGGTCCATGCACTGCTGTCCACCCTCACCCTGACCGCATTGCGCAACGCGCGTCGGGCAGGGCTGTCAATCGCCGACCAGGCGCTGCTGGCTGATCAGGCTGTGTACGCCCACCACCAGGGCAATCAATGCGTCAGTGCCCTGTTGCTGCGCATCGACCTGAGCACCGGCCTCGCGGACGTTGTGCTGGCCGGTTCACCGCGCCTGTTGATCTTGCGCGATGGTCAGGTCTATGAGCCGCGGCTGACCGAGCAGGTCCCGCTGGGCATGTTCGAGGACAACGACTACGTCGAGCAGTACCTCGCGTTCGCGCATGGCGACAGAGTCCTGATGGTGTCCGACGGCGTGCACGACGCCCGCTCGACCGGCAGTGATCGTTTCGGCGATGTGCGACTGTCCGATCTGATGTCGGCGACGGCTCAGGGCTCGGCTGAACAAGTGGTGCGCCGGGTCGTCGATGAGCTGTATGAGCACCGGGGCGAGAACGACCTCGACGACGACGCGGTCGTGTTGTGCCTGGACTGGTCGGGACCCGGAAGTGCGTTGGCAGGGGCCGAGTCGACGTCGCTGGAGTCACCGGTCGAATTAGCCGCGTGGGGACCAAAACTGCGCGCCGTCACCAGTAGGTGACGACGCGCAGCGTCGAACTTCGACAGTGCTGACGGGGTGACTCAGCGGCGAATCGCCCGTCCCAGGAGCCTCATGCCCCGTCCTGACCGATGTGCAGCTTGCCCTTGACCCGCTCGATTCCCTCGGTTGCCAGTGCCTTGGCGGAGTCCTTCACGACCGCGACCTCGTCAGGATCGCGGTGCAGTAGAGCCGTGGCGGTGTTCTTGGCGAACTCCATGGTGATCTTCGGCGGCAGGGGCGGCACATTCTTGCTGGTGTAGGCGTCGATCAGGGTGACGCCCTGATACGCGAACGCCTCGTCCCAGGCCGCCGCGACATCGTCGTCGCTCTTGACCCGAATGCCCTTGAAGCCCAGCAGTTCGGCCCAACCGGCGTAGTCCACCGACTCGACGTCCTGGGACGTGGACCAGACGGGGTTGGCGTCCTCGGTGCGCATCTCCCAGGACACCTGGGTCAGGTCGTTGTTGTGCAGCACCATGACGATGAACTGCGGGTTGTCCCACTTGCTCAGGTACTTCTTGACCGTGATCAGCTCGTTCATCCCGAGCATCTGGAAGGCGCCATCGCCGATCGTGCACACGACGCACCGGTCGGAATGGGCGAACTTGGCCGCCGTCGCATACGGCATCGCGGCCGCCATACTTGCCAACCGGCCGGACAGGTCCCCGGTCATCCCGTCACGCAGGCGGATGTGGTGGCCGTACCAGTCGGCGGTGGAGCCGGCGTCACAGGTGACCACGGCCTTCGCGGGTAGCCGCTTGTTCAGCTCGTGGTAGACGCGGCGGGGGTTTACCCCGTCGGAGTAGTTCACCATCGCCTGGGCGTGCATCTCGTTTTCCCACTCCACCATGTCCTTGGCCACGCCCTTCTGCCAGGACAGATCGGACTTGCGCTCCAGATGCGGGATGAGCGCGAGCAGCGTCTGCTTGACGTCGCCCCAGATGTTCAGCTCGGTCGGGTAGCGCAGACCCATCTGTTCAGGTTTGAGGTCGACCTGGATCGCGCGGGCCTGGCCGCTTTCGGGCAGGAACTGCGAATACGGGTAGTTGGTACCGAGCATGACGAGCGTGTCGCAACCGTCCATCTGATG
Organism: Dermatophilaceae bacterium Sec6.4; assembly: GCA_039636865.1. Taxonomy (NCBI): domain Bacteria; kingdom Bacillati; phylum Actinomycetota; class Actinomycetes; order Micrococcales; family Dermatophilaceae; species Dermatophilaceae bacterium Sec6.4. The sequence goes on along the minus strand of CP144172.1, from coordinate 2,196,684 downwards.
TTGACTCGCGCGAGTGCCGAGCAACCCCAGCTGTTGGGTGTGGAAGGGCACGTCGGAGGAAATGACCTGCTTGGCGCGCAACGCGGTGATGATGCCCGCACCGCATAGTTTCGCGGCGGCCAGCACCTCCTCGCCTGCACCGTTCGAACCGTGGCCCACCAGGAAGGTGACTTTGTTTCCAGCGTTGATGATCTCGGCAGCCTGCTGGATGACCGAGTCAGGCGGCACGATCGAACGGGACGGAGCGACGGCGCTCGAACGTGATACGCCGTTCGCCGGTTCGAGCTCTGGCATCTCCATGCTCTGCACGTCGTGCGGCAGCACGATCACGGCCGGACCAAGGTGCACCAGGGCGGTGCGGAACGCCGTGTCGACGACGGCCTGCGCCTGCTGCGGCGTGACGATCGTCTGGACGTAGACCGCCACATCCTCCATCGTGCGCTCGAGATTGTCTTCCTGCTGCTCGAATGTGCCCAGCGACGTCAGCGCCTGCTGACCGACGATCGCGACGACGGGTTGGTTATCACTCTTGGCGTCGTACAACCCGTTCAGCATGTGGAAAGCACCCGGGGACGACGTGGCGATGCAGACACCGATCTCACCGGTGAATTTCGCGTGGGCCGTCGCCATCAGCGAGCAGATTTCCTCATGGGTCGGACGGATGTAGTCCAGCCCGTCCCCTTCCCGCTGCGCCGCCCCGAGCGCGCCGTCGAACTCACCGATCCCATCCCCAGGGAAGGCGAAGACACGGCTGACACCCCAGTCCCTGATGCGCTGGATGATGAAGTCGCTGACGTTCATGGCCATAGCCGAGTTCTCCTCGTGAAGTAGTGAGGTACCAGGACCTCAAATAGTTGCTATGCGGCAAACGTTAGCGCGAATCTGCCGGCTCCGCCACGCACTCGCCGTCCACAACGCCGTCATGTGGGAGTGCACTGCTGCAAACCTCCTGCGCATCTTGCGTTCTCGCTTCCGCGAATGCACAATAATTGCTGTACTGCAATTATTGCTACGGAGGGCAAACGTCAGATGCCTAGCTTCTTCCCCTGGTGGGTGGTGATCACCCACTTCCTGAACATCTTCTTTATGGTGCTGTTGTTCCGCAGCGGTCTGGAGGTGCTGTCGGCGTTCCCGAAGTTCTACTGGCGCGATGACTGCGCACCAGGGCACGAATGGCTCCGGCTCAGCAAGAAGACCTTTGGCGCCGACTCCCGTCAGCCCTGGTCATCGCTGGATGAGGAGGAGTCCTGGTCACCGGTGGTGGCGCTGCCGGGACGCAAACAACTGGGGCTGGGTCGGCACTGGCATTTTCTGACGATCCAGTTCTGGATCCTGACCGGCATCGTCTACGTCGTGATGGTCTTCGCGACCGGTTACTGGCACTATCTGATCCCGACCAGCTGGTCGATCATCCCGGACTCGATCCGTTCGGTGGGGACCTATCTGCAGTTCAAGATCCCAGCCAAAATCCCTGGCCAACCCTTCGAACCGGCACAGAAGCTCACCTATTTTCTGGTCATCTTCGTGCTCTCACCACTGCAGATCGCAACCGGCGCCGCGATGTCGCCGTCCGTCCTGGCGCGCTTCCCCTGGTACGGCAAGATCTTCGGCGGCAAACAAGGCGCCCGAAGTCTGCATTTCCTGGGGTTGTGCTCGTTCGCGGCATTTATCGCGATCCACGTCTTCATGGTGATCGTGCACGGACTGCCGCACGAGTTCACCAACGCAGTCCTCGCCGGCCACGACAACGAGACCCTCGCCCTGTGGATCGGACTGGCCGCGCTGCTTTTCATCGTCTTCTTCAACATTGCGGTCACCATGTTCTCCATCCGACGACCGCGCACGACCCAGCGGGCACTGGGACTGGTGGTCAACCCGTTCGAAGCCGGCATATCCCGCACCTTCACCTCTCGCGAGCACTACACCCGAGATCAGATCTCCTCTTTCCACCGCGTCAACGGTTATCCCCCACCGTCGCAGGAGTACAACGAGCTGGCATCCGGCGGTTTCGAGGATTACCAGCTACCGATTGGTGGGCTGGTCGAGAATCCCGTGACGTTGTCTCTGGCGCAGCTGCGTGATCTCGGCACCAGTGAGCAGATCACCAAGCACCAGTGCATCCAGGGGTGGAGTGCTGTCGCAGAGTGGGAGGGTGTGCCGATCGCGCGAGTCCTGGAGCTGGTCAAACCGACCGCCGAGGCCAAGCACATCGTCTTCTACGCATGGGATGACAAGGGACTGACCGAAGGCGAAGGACGGTACGGCTACTTCTACGGGTCGATCCCGCTCTACATCGCGACCAACCCGCAGAGCATCCTCGCCATGGAGATGAACGGTGTCCCGCTGCCGGTGGAGCACGGCGCGCCGATCAGGGTCCGCCTGGAGACCCAGCTCGGATTCAAGATGGTCAAATGGGTCAAAGCCATTGAGCTGGTTGCCGACACCAAGGACATCGGCCAGGGCCAGGGCGGGTGGCGCGAAGACCAGCAGTACTACTCCAACGCAGCTGGCATCTGAGCGGATTGCACGCGCTGAAACGCCCCCCACGCTGGAGAACCCCCGAGATCCGCAACCGGACGCCGATGGCAACGAGCAACGGGCGGACAGATCTCCCGGAAGGAGCCACTATCTTCGGGTCGGTGCATGAGCGTGAGGGTGCGGTACGGATCGCGGATCTCCCACCTGGGCGGGCCACGTTGTGCGAGCGATCGCGCGGGCATGCGAGCGTCCCTCAGCCGCGGTCAGCCGCAAATGGGGACGTTCACTGGCCGGGCGGAGATGCGGGTGAGCCCGCAACGATCTTGCAGGCCCTCAACGTCCAAGGCCGCGCCCATCTGCGGAGCTGACCCGCGGCCTTGCCAGGTCACCTTGGCAACGCGGCTCCACCGAGCGCCTGAATGGGCGCTGGTTCAGGACCTGCGCCGCAGTCCCCACCCGATCAACAGTCCTACCGCACCGAGGAGAACGTGCTTCTTACCTGGTGCGGGGCGGCCGCCGGCCGGTCGTCGGCGAAGTTCGTACCCGACAGGTGCCTGTGCACTGACCGGGTGGTCCCAGCCGAGACTCTGCTTCGGGTGGGTCCGTTCTACGTGCGCCCGCTGGAGAATACCCGCCAGCTGCGATTCATCCCCTCGGGCGCGCGCCGTATCCCGAGCGGCCAACTCCAGCCGGCGGGTGGCCGACATTCCGGCCACCACTACACGGTTACGGGTGTGTGCCGCGACCTCTTCGTCATCGGCTCCGGGACCACGTCCACCCATCAGTTCCGCACGAGCACGCCGCAGGCCGTCCACGTCCATCGCGCTCGGTCGGGCCGTCACTTTCTCATCGGGCTCTACAGTTGTCATATGACAACTGTAGAGCCTCGATCACTAAGCCGCCACCCGCACTCATGCGTGTCGGGCGCGCTGACTGATACGCAGTAGTGGTCCGCCACCAGGCGCGAGCTCGAGCACCGCGCGGGCCAGCTGGTCGCGATAGCGGTCGTGACTCGGTGGGGTGGCCTTGTCGTGCAGCAGATCGCGATATCCCATACCGGCCCAGCCGAGGGCCACGACACCGTCGATGATCCCGGCACGCGCGCGCGAGCGATCAGCAATCGCCAGCCCGAATGCTGTCGCGGCATGCGCCACGTCGACCCACACGCCCATCGCGAGAACCTCCGGGCTGGGCGCAACCCCGGACAGGCCCGCCTGGGCGAGTTGCCGGGCGCCCAGTATCCGGGTGACGACAGTGCTTTTGGTGTCGACCTGCAGACCCTGGAACGTGCTGAGAGTCGCCGAAGGGGCCACCAGCAGGCCGGCACCCCAGACTGCTCGACCGATTTCAATTGCTCTGTGCTGCATGTAAATACCTTCCGCTATGAGCTGCTGTCATATCGCTGCACCAGTTATTTTGCTGCTGCTGCCGCTCGAACCGCGGCAGTCGCTTCGACGTGGCTGAGGTGGCTGAGAGCCTGCGGCAGGTTGCCGAGTTGCTCATGCGTGCCGGGGTCGCACATTTCGGACATCAGACCGAGCGGCCCGGCGACGGTCATCATCTCGTCGAGTAGGTGTTCCGCCTCGTCGGCCCGACCGACCATGGCCAGGGCGTGCACCCGCCAGAAACCGCAGGCAGTGAACGTCCCCTCCTCCCGGTGCGCCCCGGTGTACCGGTAGAGCATCGGCCCGGCGCCCAATTCGGCGCTGAGCGCGTCGATGGTGCTGGACATCCGGTGACCGCTGTCGAAGCCGATCTGAGCGCCCAACAACACCGACGCGTCCAGTTCTTCACTACCCGCATAGAAGGTGTAGGCCTGTTTCTCAGCTGACCAGCAGTTCTCGTTGACCCAGTCCTTGATGACGTCGGCTTCATCGCGCCACCGGATGCCGGACCCGATGAGGTGGCCGGCTTCGGCGAGTTTCGCGGCGGAATCCAGCGCGCGCCAGCAGTTCATCTTGGACGAGGTGTACTGGCGGTTCGTGTGTAGTTCCCAGATACCGGCATCCGCGTGTCGCCATTCGTCCGCGCACCGGTCGGCGAGGTCGGCCAACTCGCGATTGGACCCCACGTCGAGCACATGCCCGTCGAAGACCCATTTCGCGACCGTGCCGAACAAGTCTCCGTACACGCCGAGCTGGGTCTGACCCGAGGCGCTGTTGCCGAGTTGCACCGGCAGGCTGTGTTGATATCCCGGCAGGTCCGGTTTTCGAACACCGGCCGGCTCACCGCCGCTCAACGTGTACATCACGTGTACGTCGGGCCCGTTGTCGTGAATTGCGTTCAGCAGCCAGGCCACAGCAGCGTGCACTTCTTCCTGCAGTCCCAGCAGCGAGAGGGAGTCGATGGTGAACGCCGCATCGCGGATCCAGGAGTAGCGGTAGTCCCAGTTCTTGGGGCCGCCGATGCTTTCCGGGAGTGAGGTCGTCGCGGCTGCGGCGACAGCGCCGGTCTCGGCGATGACGAGGGTCTTCAAGGCCAGCGCACTGCGGACGATCTGCTCGCGCCCTGCGCCCTCCCACTGCACCGAGGTGGCCCATTCACGCCACGCGTCGGCACTGACGTCGATCCGATGGTCGATGGCATCGATGTCGCACATGAAGAGCGGATCGCCGTCGGCTGCGACCACGCCGACCACGCGGCGCTCACCCGCAGCCACCTCAAAGGCGGCGTCGACTTGAGCATGCGAGACCCGCAGAGCGATCTGCTCACTGGCGCGTACGCCCATGATCAGCGCTCCCGCGTGCATGATCGGGCCGCGATCGTCATCCTTGACCCAGGGCTCCCACTCGCGCATGCCGTCGCCGGGCTGGACCAGCAGCGTCATCTCGACACTGCCTTGCAGCCCCTCGATGCGGCGCCCCAACTCACCCCACGGCAGCGCCCCCGCGCGTCCGGAATTCAGCGAGTCGGTCACCCGGACCCGGCCGGAGTCGGTACTCCACGTGGTTTCGACAAGGTTGGTGTGTGGCAGGTAACGCCACTCATACGTCGCGTCAGGGTCGCTGGGACACAACCGGATTCGACCACCACGCTCAGGGTCCAGCAATGCCGCTACCGGCGGCGTGGAGTCCAGCCGGGGTACGGCCCACCAGTCGATCGAACCATCGGATGCCAGCAACGCCACCCCACGCCCGTCGCCCAACACGGCGTACTCACCGATCGGCGCGTACCCGTCCGCGTCACGGACCAGCCGATCACCCATCAGGACCGGCCGGCGCGGCGTGCGATGGTCGCGACACCCGCGGCAACCGCTGCCGTGGCACCGGCGAGCGTCGCAAGGCGGTTCTTGGCGACGAACGAGACCGGGTCGTGGATCACGGCCTTGGAGTTGAACTCGCCCCGTGCGCCGCGGTCGTGCTCGGTGTCCTGGGGCTCGAACACATTGGAACCCCAGCGCGGGTAGTCCTTCTTCACCTGCTGGGATTTCACCCCGGTCTTGCCGAGGTACCAGTCCACGAACGCCGGGGCAACCCGGTTACCCATGACCGTGTAGGCCGTGGAGATGCCTACCCACATATTCCGGCGTGGGTGCTCGGCCGAGAAGCGAATCGCGCTCGCGCACACCTCCGGTTGCACAATCGGCGGTACCGGCCGCGGGTGATTGCCCATCTTGTTCAGGTTCCAGTTGAACTGCGTTGTATTGACCCCCGGCAACGTCACCAACCCGATCGTCACATTGCTTCCGGTCGCCTTCAACTCCGTGATCACCGACTCGGTCATCCCCTTGATCGCATGCTTCGCGCCGCAATACGCCGACTGCAACGGAATCGAGCGGTAGGCCATCGCCGAGGACACGTTCACGATCGCCCCACGATCCCGTGGGCGCATCACCCGCAACGCCGAGCGCACCCCGTTGACCTGACCGAAATACGTCACCTGAGTCATCCGCTCGTACTCCTGCGGCTCGGTGTCCCAGAAGAACGCGAGCGAGCCGACGAACGCCACATTGACCCACACGTCGATCGGCCCGAACTCCGACTCGACCCGATCCGTCGCTGCATCCACCGCCTCATGGTCGGCGACATCGCACTCGACGGTGAACGACTTTCCACCCGCGGCTTCGACATCTTTTGCGGCCCCTGCCAGCCCCGCAGCACCACGAGCCAGGATCGCTACGTTGTACCCCGCACCTGCGAACTCGCGGACGGTGGCTCGACCCACCCCCGCACTGCCTCCGGTGATTACGACGATGGGACGGTTACCGGTGTCAGTCATCTACTTCTCCTAGGTCGGGACGTGGTGCGTGTGCCGTCCGAATGGACCGCGGCACAGGATTGAGACACCCTCTGCAGCACTACGCAACTATTGCTTTACTGCAAATTTTAGCGGCTATCGACTTCATTGCCAATTTCTGCAGCCGGCTACCACCCGCGACCCACGTCGATGGCCGCTTTGAGGCACCGCCGCCCCGCGACGACCGACGACCAGGCACCTGCGACTGCTACTGCTGCGACACCCGCCAGAGCGACCATCTGTGCGGCCTTACCCGGCAGACGGGGGCGATCCCCCTGCTCCAGGTCTGTGCTGGTCCCGCCGGTGAGCTGTCCGAGCTGAGCCCGATGCAGCAACTCGGCCAGATGCAAACCCTCCCGGCCGCCACTGTCGAGCTCATGGATCTGGGTGCGGCAGCTGAACCCGTCAGCAAGCACGACCGCGGCCGGGTCGGCCTTGCGTAGCGCGGGTAGAAGAACACTCTCCGCGCACGCCACGCTGACTTCCAGGTGGCCCGCTTCAAAGCCGAAGTTGCCCGCCAACCCGCAGCAGCCGGAATCCAACCGCTCCCGCGTGGCGCCCGCATCGGACAACAATTTCTCGTCGGCAGCCCAGTCGTCCAGCACGGCATGCTGGTGACAGTGGACCTGGGTGATGGTGTGTACGTCGTCCAGCCGGGGCGGTGACCAGCCCGGAGTGTGCTCGGTGAGCAGCTCGGCCAGAGTGACCGTCTGGTCGTGCAGCCGCGCGATGTCGAGATCCTCCGGCAGCAGATCGGGTGCATCCGAGCGGAAGACTGCGGTACAGCTGGGTTCCAGGCCCACCACCAACCCACCGGCCCGCACGTGGTCCGCCAGTTGTGCGGCAGTGCGCCGCAGCACCTTCTTGGCCATGTCGAGTTGGCCGGTCGAGATCCAGGTCAACCCACAGCACAGCGGCTCGGTGGGTATCACGACCTCCCAGCCGGCATCCTCCAGCACCGCGACCGCAGCCTGCCCGACGTGCGGATGGAAATCGTTGGTAAAGGTGTCCGGCCACAGCAGCACCCGCCCCAGTGATCCGGGGCGCGACCCCCCGCGGCGCAGCCACCACTGCTGCAGTGTTTCGTCTGCGAAGAGCGGGATCTCCCGTGGCTCCAGACCGGCTGCCCGGGTCGCGAGACCCGGAAGGAGCGGCGCATGCGCCAGCGCATTGACGATTTTCGACAGCCGGCCGCGGGTCACTCCGGCGGACAGCAGCGGCAGCCAACCGAGTGCGTAGTGCGAGCGTGGACGTAACCTGCCCTCGTAATGGTGGGCGAGGAACTCCGCCTTGTAGGTTGCCATGTCGACATCAACCGGGCAGTCGCTCTTGCAGCCCTTGCACGACAGGCACAGATCGAGCGCGTCGCGGACCTCGGTCGAACGCCACCCGTCGGTGATCGGTGAGTCGGGGTGGCCGTTCAGCATCTCGAAAAGCAGTCGTGCGCGGCCGCGCGTTGCGTCCTGCTCCTCCCCGGTGACCTGGTACGACGGGCACATCACCGACCCGCCCTCATGGGTGTGCTGGCGGCACTTGCCGACGCCGACACAACGGGTCGCAGCGTTCACGAACGAGCCGCCGTCGTTGACGTAGGAGAAGTACAGCTCGCCGTTGTAGGTCGGCGCCCACTCGGCACCGAGACGCAGTTGCTGATCCAGCGGGTTGGGATCCACGACCTTGCCAGGGTTCATCCGGTTGGTGGAGTCGAAGATCGCCTTGAGCTGCCCAAAGGCATCGACGATGTCCTGCCCGAACATCGTGGTCAGCAACTCACCGCGGGCCTGGCCGTCGCCGTGTTCGCCTGACAGCGACCCGTTGTACTTGACCACCAGCTCAGCGGCTTGCCCCGCGAACCGGCGCATGTCGGCAATCCCCTCGGCGCTGCGTAGATCGAAGGGGATGCGGGTATGCACGCAGCCCTGGCCGAAGTGACCGTAGAGGCTGGGCGCAGTGTCGTCGGCATACCCGAAATCCTCGAACAGCTGCTCCAACTCGCGCAGATAGTCCCCCAGTCGGCTGGGGTCGACGGCGGCGTCCTCCCAGCCGGGCCAGGTGGACGGGTGATCAGGCACGTGCGCTGCCGCACCGAGGCCGGACTCGCGCGCCTCCCACAGCTGATCGGCGTGCTCGGCCGTGTCCATGAACACCACATTCGCGTCGTCGGCCGACCTGCCCAACGCCTCCACCACGGCATGCGCGGCCTGGTCGGCCTCCTGCGCGGTGTCGCCCCCGAACTGCACCATCAGGTAGCCGCTGCCGTCCGGCAGTTGTGCCAACCCGCCGGCGTTGAGGTGCTGCAGTTGCTCATCCTTGACCAGCCGATCCCCGAATCCCTCCAGCGCAATCGGGTCATGCGACACGATGTCGGGCACCGCGTCAGCCGCATCGGCGATCGTGTCGTAGCCGAGGACCACCAGCGAGCGATGCTTCACGATGGGCAGTAACTCCAGCTCCGCCCGCAGCACGGTGACCAGGGTGGATTCCGAACCCACCAGCAGCCCCGCGACGTCGAAGTCGAATTCCGGCAGCAGCGAGTCCAGGTTGTAACCGGACACTCGACGCGGGATGTGCGGGTAGCGCTCGCGTATCTGGTCGGCATGGTCGTCGCGCAGCGCGCGCAACTGACGGTAGACGTGGGCGCGACGGTCGCCGTGCCTCTCGATGTCGACGTATTCCTCGTCAGTGGTCTCGCCGCACCAGAAGCGGGTGCCGTCGTAGAGCAGCACCTCCAGCCGAGCGATGTTGTCGACAACTTTCCCGGTGCGCTGCGCCGTCGCGCCGCAGGAGTTGTTGCCGATCATTCCGCCGAGGGTGCAGTTGGGGTGCGTCGCCGGTCTGGGGCCGTAGCCCAGGCCGTACTCCCGAAGCTGTTCGTTGAGCACGTCCAGCACGATCCCCGGCTCGACCACACAGGTGCGCGCGTCGGCATCCACGCTGATCAGCCGGTGGCAATACTTCGCCCAGTCGATCATCACCGCAGCATTGGTCGCCTGCCCGGCCAGACTGGTGCCGCCGCCGCGGGAAGCGACCGGCACGTCATGCTCGCGGCAGACGGCGATGGCATCAACTCCCGCCTCCACGCTGCGCGGAATCACGACGGCGATCGGGATCTGCCGGTAGTTCGAGGCATCGGTGGAGTACGCCGCGAGCGTCCCCGTGTCGAACCGCACCTCCCCGTCGACCCGCTGAGCCAAGGCCTCCTGGAGTAACTGCGGCTGGAGTAACTGCGGGTCGGCCAGGTCGGTCGTACTGCGCATTCCCATAGGATTCCTTTGATTTCGAACATGGGCGTTATTGTTGTCCTACAGCAACTGTCTTACCGCACCTGTCCCACTGGCGGCAAGGAGCACCGACAACCCCACTACGACATCCAGGATCGGTGCCATGAAAGAGCAGCAACATCAGGGGCAGCGCACGAAGGTCGCCGCGCGTATGCGAATCCGTGCGGAGGGCATGGTCGGTGGGGCTGCCCGGCTGAAGGTGATCGTGCTACTGGCCGCAGTGCTCTCGCTGACCACCGCAGACCTGTCGACGATCGGCGCGACCGCGCCACAGTTGGAAATGGCGCTGCACATCAACAACACCGACATCGGCCTTCTGGTCACCGCCTCCAGCGGCATCGGAGTACTGACCACGATCCCGTTCGGGGTGCTTGCCGATCGTGTCCGACGGGTGCGGCTGCTGTTGATCAGCATCGTGGCCTGGAGCGTGATGGTGGCAGCCTGCGCGGCCGCGCCGACCTACACCTGGCTTCTGATCTCCCGGCTTCTGCTCGGGGCCGCCATCGCGGGAGCCAGCCCGCTGATCGCCTCGTTGACAGGTGACCTGTTCGAGCCCGCCGAACGCGGCAGGATCTACGGGTACATTCTCAGTGGGGAACTGGTGGGCGCCGGCTTCGGACTACTGATCTGCGGGGACCTGTCCGCTGCGGTCAGCTGGCGCGCACCGTTCGCTCTGATGGCCGTACTCGGTCTGGGGTTGGCGTGGACGATCCGAGGTGTGCTCCCCGAGCCCGCCAGAGGTGGCGCGAGCAGGCTTGCCGTCGGCGCCAGCGACATACCCACCGCACAGGACATCGCGCACTCCCCCGCCGGCGAGCAATCTGTTGTCGCCAAGGAAACCGTCCTGGACACCGAAGTCCGCCGCGCACACATCCCGCCCCGCGAAAACTTGCAATTACGTCATACACCCGAGCATCGATCCATCTGGTGGGCCGCGCGTTACGTGCTGTCGGTGCGGACCAACGTCGTCCTGATCATCGCCTCATCGCTGGGGTACTTCTTCCTGTCCGGGATGCAGACCTACGCCATCCTTTTCGCCCGCGGCCGCTTCGGATTGACCCAAAACCAAGCCAGTCTGATGCTGGTCCTGATCGGCGGCGGATCGATCGTCGGGTTACTGATCGCCGGCCGGCTCAGTGACTCACTCATTGCACGCCACCACATCGCCGCCCGACCCCTCGTGGCCGCTGTCGGCTTCCTGACAGCTGTGGCTTTCTTCATACCCGCCCTACTGACCACCACGCTGTGGATCGCGTTCCCGCTGATCTTCCTGGGCATCATGGGGATTGGCGGAGCGAACCCACCGCTGGACGCCGCCCGGCTGGACATCATGCCCTCCCCCTTGTGGGGGCGTGCTGAAAGCGTCCGCAGCGTCCTACGAAAAGCACTGGAGGCCGGCGCACCCCTGCTGTTCGGGTGGGTATCCACTCAACTCGGCGGCAGTGGCGGCGGATTCGGCCACCCGGATGCCACCCAGCCGTACCACGCAATCGGGCTGGACCGCACCCTGCTACTCATGCTGATCCCACTGGCGATCTCCGGCCTTCTCCTGCTCCTCGTCGGCCGACGCACCTATCCACGCGACGTAGCCACCGCCGTCGCATCCGAGAAAGCCATCCGTCACTCGGCCTGATCACTACCCACGCCGATCATCCGTCCCGGCAACCTACCTGCAGGTAGTGCATGCCCTATTGTTGCTATAAGACAATATTTCAGTGCAGGTTTGACGGTGGAGGCCAACCAGATGGATACGACGAATACAGCACCGAGAATCGGCTGGGTATCCGATCCGCGGGGTAGCGGAAAAATCGGGATGGCGCACGCGACCTACCGTGGGCAGTCCACCGCGCTGTGCGGGATCGCCACTCCCTACCTGGGCGACTCGTGGCCGCTGCCAGGCAAAGTGTGGGACCGTCCGTACAGTCGTTGCTCCTCATGCGCGCATCACCTCTATGCCGGTCGCGTGCTGTGATGCAGCAGTCGCAGCAACACGCGGCGAACTCGGGTGGCTCCGTGCCGCATCTACCGCCACAATGGTGCGCGAGCACTCCCCCTTGTGCGAACAAGCACCCTGTTCCTTACGACTTCGAGGAGTTCGACCTATGTCGATGACCGTCCCTACCCCCCGCGTCCTCGGTGACGCGATCCCCGGCGGCCTGGTCCGCGATATCGCGCTGGTGGCCGGCGGTGCCGGGCTGACCGGGATCGCTGCCCAGATCGCGCTTCCGCTGCCGTTCACGCCCGTCCCATTGACTCTGCAGACCCTTGCCGTGCTGCTGGTCGGTGCGAGCCTGGGAACGGCACGTGGGTTTGCGTCAATGCTTCTGTACGTGGCCGCCGGCGCTGCAGGTATGCCCTGGCTCAGCGACGGCAGCTCCGGCATCTCGTCCGCGTCCTTCGGTTACGTGCTCGGGTTCCTGATCGCCGCGCCGCTGGTCGGCCGGCTTGCCCAGGGCGGCGCAACCCGGCGACCGCTGCACACTGCGGGCCTGATGATCGCGGGCAACCTCGCCATCTACGCGATCGGGGTGCCGTGGCTGATGGCCTTTGCCCACCTCGGACTGGGAAAAGCGATGGCACTCGGCGTGCTGCCCTTCCTGATCGGTGACCTGCTCAAGATTGTCGCGGCATCCGGGGCGTTGCCCACAGCATGGCGCCTTACCGGACCTCGCTGAACAGCTCGTCAGTCAGGTGATCGGGCAGCCCAGGCATGGGCTGCCCGATTTTGCTGTCCGAACGGACCGCAGCGATCTCAGCCGGTCTGGCCATCGTCGCGGCTCTCGGCGATCCGATGCGGGATACGCAGCAGTCGCAGGCCGGTAACGAGGACGAGCCCACCCACCAGGTTGCCGAAGACGGACCACCCCAGGGCGCCCAACCAATCGAGATACCCGTAGTCCGCCCTGCCGGTCAGCAGCCCGGCAAACATCAGGATCGAATCCAACACCGAGTGGAAGAGCTGGGCGCCGACCAGTACGAAGGACATCAGCACGGCAGCCACTATGCGTACGCCGAGGTTCTCGGTCGCGTGCTGCATCCGCGTCAACAACGTGATGACTGCGCCCGCAAGCACGGCGAGGAAGAAGGAGCGCCACGAGACGCCGAGGTGCGCGTAATGGGACCCGGCCTTCACCGCGGCGTCGTGGACGTCAGGGAAGGCCACCACAACCATTCCGGCCATCGCGAAGCCCGCGATCAGATTTGCTCCCAGCGTGATGACCCACAGTCTGATCAGCTGCGTGAACGTACCCACTTTGGCGACCGCGGCGATCACGGGCACCAGGAAGTTCTCGGTGAACAACTCACTGTTGGCCAGCAGCAGCGCCACGAAGCCGACCGTGAACGCCAGCGATGCGAGGAGCGCGTCGCCCGTCTTGGCCTCCACCACGAGGTAGATCAACACTCCTACCCCGACATCGACACCGCCCAGAAGGCCTGTCGACACCAGCGGGAGCAGAGGTCGGTCCAACCGCTCGTGACCTTCATCGACCAGCCGCTCGTAGGTCTCCTCAAGCGCGGGCTCCTTGCGAGAGCCTTTCGGCGGGGCAATGCTGTCCGATCCGCCAGATCCACTGCTCATGAGATCGGCAGGGTCTGGTTACGAAATGAGTGCACAACGAAACGGTAGCTGTCGGTCCGCGTTCCAGCAGCACCACTGCACCGCAGACCACACAGCCCTCGTGTCCGGGTCAGACGAAGGCACTCTCGCCGGTGATGGCGCGACCCACGATCAACGTGTTGATCTCGCGGGTGCCCTCGTAGGAGTAGATCGCCTCTGCGTCTGCAACGAACCGACCCACGTGGTGCTCCAGCAGGATGCCGTTGCCACCGAGTACCTCGCGTGCCCACCCGACCGCCTCGCGCATCCGCACCGTCGAATGCACCTTGCACAGCGATGCGTGCTCATCCTTGAGCAGCCCCGCATCCTGCAGCTGCGATGCCCGCACGTTCATAGCGGTAGAGGCCGTGACGTTACTGAGCATCTTGACCAGCAGGTCCTGTACCAGCTGAAAGGACGCGATCGGCTTACCGAACTGTTGACGAGCCTTGGTGTACCGCAGTGCGTGCTCGTATGCCCCGCGCGCGCATCCGGTCGCCTGCCACGCCACGCCCATTCGAGTCACGCGCAGCACGTCGGCGGTGGACCGGAAATTACGGGCGTTCTGTAGCCGGTTTGCCTCGGGCACCCGGACGTCGTGCAGGTGGATCTCGGCATTCTGGACGACACGCAGGGCGATCTTGTCCTCCTGCTTGTCGAAGACCATCCCCTCGGTCTCTTTTTCCACCACGAAACCCTTGACCTGACCATCGTCCTCATCGCGAGCCCAGATGACGACGAGATCGGCGAACGCCGCGTTGCCGATCCACTTCTTCTCCCCGTTGAGCACCCACTCGTCCCCGTCGCGGCGGGCGCTGGTGGCCAGCCCGTTCGAGATCGCGGAGCCGACATCCGGCTCGGTCAGACCAAACGCACCGATGAGGTCCATTCGCGCCATCGCGGGCAGCCACCGCTCGCGCTGCTCCTGCGAGCCGCACAACTGGATCGAACCCATTGCCAGCCCGCCGTGCACGCCCATGAAGGTGGCTATCGACGGGTCGACCCGGCCCAGTTCCATTGCAATCATGCCGTCGACCAGGGCTCCGCGATCCGGACATCCGGGGCCGTCGTACGCCAGGCCAGCGATGCCGAGCTTCGCCAGGCCCGGAACGAGCTCATGCGGAAACTCCGCACGGGTCCAGTAGTCATTGATGATCGGCTCGACCTCGCGGTTCATGAACGCGCGTACCCGGTTCAGCAGGTCGCGGTCCTGGTCTTCCAGGAGAAGCTCGAAGCCGAGGAAATCGGAGAAAGGGGAATCCTCCAGGCTGCGGTCAGCAAGACGGCTGCCGTCTAGTTCGCTCATCGTGGGTTCTCCTCATCGGGGCTTGTCGCATTGATGCTGCCACGGTCCAGAAACGCGTCGATGACGGGTGCCAGCGCATCGGCCTCGGTCAGAATCGCGAGGTGCCCGCCGTGGTAGACGTGCAACTGCGAATGCGGGATGAGCGCGGCCTGCATCTTCGGGTTGGCAACCGGGATGATCGGGTCGTCGTCGCCGCCCATCACCAGCGTCGGCTGCCGCAACAGACCCAGGAACGGCAGACTCGTCCACCCGGTCATCGCGGTCAGCTGGTAGTAGTAGCCCCGCTTGGGCCCGGAGCGGGTCGCGGCGTGCAGCAGCGCCGCCCCGTGCGCGGGGTCGGTGCGCATCGATCCGCCGTAGATCTGCGGCGCCACTTCCGCCGCGTAGGCGGGATCGCGGTGCCGGCGCGGCGTCGACATGATCTTCAGCACGCGTGGGTGGGCCGGCACCATGAGCGTCCCGGTGCCGGTCGCGACCAACACCACCCGCCGTACCCGGCGTGGGGACTGCACAGCGAGGTGCTGTGCGAGGCCGCCACCCCAGGAGAGACCGAAGACGTCGAACCGGCGGTGACCCAGTTTCGCCATCAGCGCGGTCACCCAGGAAGACAGCGCCGCGATGGCATATGGGAACGGCGGCAAAGCGGAACCGCCGATGCCGGGCACATCGAATCGCACCAGTCCCCGGTCAGGATGCAGCTCATCGACCAGCGGTTGCAGCGCTTCCAGGCTGACGCCGATGCCGTTGCAGAGCAGCAGGGGCGGCTTGTCGGTGTAGGCACCGACACCCGGGCGCACCGAGACGCGGGCGGTGATACCGCGGACCGTTACGTTACGCACCCGGTCCTCGGCTCGTGACCCAGCGCCTTTCGCGGGCTCAGCGGTCATGGACATACGTGCCCGGTGCCGGGTCCAACGGTTTGTATGCAGCGTTACCCAGCTTGCGTGGTGCGGTGCGCAACGCGCCACTGCGTAGCGCGAGCCACGGCACCCAGTCCTCCCACCAGCTGCCCTTGACCTTGACCGCCGCCGTCAACCACTCCTGCGCGTCCTTCGGGTTGTCTGTTCCTTGTTTCCCTTCGCCCGACGGCGAGGTCTGGAAGCTGGCCTTGGGGTTGCCGGGCGGGTTGACCATCGCGGCAATATGACCGCTGGTGGACAGCACGAATTTGGTGTCGCCGCTCAGTAGCTGGGTGGTCTGATAACACGACTGCCACTTACAGAGGTGATCGGCGATTCCGGCCACCACGTAGGAGTCGGTCGAGACCGTGCCGAGGTCGACCTTCGTACCGAGCATGGTCGAGGCGCCCGGCTGCACCAATGCGTTACGCAAGGCGAGGTCCATGAAGTCGCGATGCATGGCCGCACTCATTCGAACCGGGTCGGCGTTCCAGTAGAGGATGTCGAACGCCTTGGGGGCGTAACCCATCAGGTAGTTGTTCACCCAGTAGTTCCAGATCAGGTCGTTGGGTCGCAACCAGGCAAAGATCTCCGCCAGGGTGCGCCCGTCGAGATATCCCTTCTCGCTCGAGGCGAGGGTCGCGGCGGCGGCCACCTTCTGCGAGAGCAGTGCGCTGGTGACACCGGCCCGCTTCTGGTCGAGGACGGTCACGGCCAGGCTGTACGACGCGACACGGTCCTGCTCACCGAGCTGGACCAGGTGGGCCATCAGCATGGAGGTGATGAGACCGCCGGAGCAGATCGCGAAGATCGCGGTTTTCCGTTGCCGCGTGATGTCCTCGCAGGCCTTCATCGCTTCCAGGATTGCCTGACCGTAGGTATCCAGACCCCAGTCGGCGTGCCGTACGTCCGGGTTACGCCAGGAGATACAGAAGACCTGCTGACCGTGCTGCACGAGGTGCTCCACCAGTGAGCGTTGCTTCGCCAGGTCGATCACGTAGTACTTGTTGATCGTCGGCGGCACGATCAACATCGGCACGGAGCGGACCTTGGGAGTCTGCGGGGTGTACTGAATCAGTTCGAAGACATCGGTACGCAGCACGACGGCACCCGGCGTCACTGCGACGTCGCGGCCCACCTCGAACGCGTCGGCCTCCACCATCGACGGCACGCGCGGGGTGGTGGCGAAGTCCTGCGCGAACCGCCGCCCGCCCGCGAGCAGGTTGCCTCCACCGGTGTCGAGCGTCCGCTTGATGACCTTTGGATTCAGGAACGGATTGTTGCTGGGCGCAGCTGCCTCGACCAGGTTATCGACGATAAAACGCATCCGCTGATCATCAGCCCAGTCCAGGTCGGCGTCGTCGACCAGCCCACGGGCTGCTGACCCGACTGCCAGATAGCTCTGCAGGGTCGCCTTGAAGACCGGGTTCGTCGCCCACGCCTCCTCACCGAAGCGTCGGTCTTTCGCACCGGGTTCCAGCAGTGAACGGCGCAGGCCGACCCGAGTCAGTTCATAGGCCAGTCCGGCCGCGCGTCTGGTGACCACCCGGGGGTGCTTCAGCAGTCCTGCGGCGAACTTCACCCCCGCCATCCCCGGGACGAATTGCCGGAACGGGCCCTCCCCCGCTTTGGCCAGCAGCAGGTCCAGTGGAGTTGCCAGCGCAGTGTCGGCCGACAGGTCCGCCGATTCCTGCGTTTCGTCCTGGGCATGCATCCGGCGCTCGGCCTGATCAGGAGCCTGCTTGGACGCGTTAGTCACTTCGAATCTTTCTGCGGCGACCTGACCTCGCGCCGCAGAATCTTGCCGGTGGGACCTTTGGGCAACTCGTCGACGATCCATACCGACCGCGGGTATTTGTAGGCGGCCAACCGCTCTTTGGCAAACGCCTGCAAGTCCTTTTCACTGATGTTCGTGCCGGATTTGAGCGCTACGGCGGCGCCCACCTCCTCACCCAGGCTGTCGTGGGGTATGCCGATGACGGCCACCTCCGCGACTGACTCATGCTCGTACAGGGCCTCCTCGACCTCGCGCGGGTAGACGTTGTAACCGCCGCGGATGATCAGGTCCTTTTTGCGGTCGACGATGAAGAAGTACCCGTCCTCGTCCACCTTCGCAAGATCGCCCGTGCGGAACCAGCCGTCCTTGATTGCCTCGGCAGTGGCCTCTGCGCGGCCCCAGTAGCCCTTCATGACGTTTTCGCCCTTGACGACGATCTCGCCGACCTCACCCTGCGCGACGTCCTGGCCGTCGTCGTCGATCAGTTTCATCTGCACATTGCGCACCTCATTCCCGATCGAGCCCGGCTTGCGCTGCTGGCCCGGTTGGTTGAAGGAAGCGGCGGGAGAGGTCTCGGACAGGCCGTACCCCTCGAGGACGATGCAGTCGAATTTCTCCTCGAAGTTCTTCATAACCTCCACCGGCATTGCCGACCCCCCGGAGATGCAGGTACGTAGGCTCGACATGTCCGCCTTGTCGGCTCCCTCGGCATGCAACAGGCCGGCGTACATCGTCGGGACGCCCTCGAAGACGGTGACGTGATCGCGCGCCACGATCTGCAGTGCCTTCTCCGCATCGAAGCGCGGGATCAGGGTCAGACATGACCCCTTGAAGACGGATGCGTTGAGGCCGCAGGTGAGACCGAAGACGTGGAACAGCGGTAGACAGCCCATCACGACGTCGGTCTCGGTGAGCTCGACCAGTGTCTCGGCGCTGGTGACCGCGTTGGTGTGCAGGTTGTGGTGGGTCAGCTCTGCGCCCTTGGGCTGACCAGTGGTGCCTGAGGTGTACAAGAGAACAACGGTCTCGTCGTCCTCGCGGTCCACGACCTCGTCGTCGGGCTGGTGCTGACCGAGCATCTCGGCGAAGTCGAGCCCGACCTCTATGCACTCGATCCCGACCTCCGACGCGCCCTTCTCGGCTTCTGCGGCCATGTCCTTCCACGCGAAGACGATCGAGGCACCGGAGTCTTCGAGGTAGTACTTCACCTCGCGGCCCTTGAGCAGCGGATTCATCGGCACCACGACAGCACCCATGGCCACGGCACCGTAGAACAGCACCGGGAAGGGCGGCACGTTGGGCATCACGAGACCGACCCGGTCGCCCGGAGCCACTCCCTTGGACTTCAACAGGGCTGCAACCCGCCGTGCACCGTCCTGCAACTGTGTGTAGGTCAGTGCCAAGTCGTCGAGCTTGATCGCGGGGCGGTCGCCGTGCTGCTCGGCGGTGTGAGTCAAATTTTCGGCCAGGTTGGTCACGGTTTACCTTCGGCGTGCGTCGGCATGCGGGCCGTACCACACAGGCGACTCCGCTGGGCGGCACGGCAACCTCATGGAGATCTCGGGTGCTGGACCCTACTGTCCAGTTTTTTCGGTAGCGATACAACCCCCACGGCATTCACGGACGGCGCGAAACGGGAGGCTGCGCGATGCTCCGTTCGTGCGGCCGCTGTGATCGGGGTTTCTCAGTCAGTCGCGTCCGGCTGCACGACCGTCTGGTCAGACAGTGGATCTTCTGCCGGGTCCTCATCGGCGGATACGCGTGGTGGTCGACGGTGGAATCGGACCCAGTCCAGGTGCAGCACTTCGTTGGTAGGCCCGATGTATCGCGGTGGCATGGGTCGATCCGGCTGATCCGTTACATGCGCCGACCCATTATCGGGTCTGTGATCGGGTCCAGCAGGTACTGCGGACGGTGCGGGCGGTGGTGGTGGTGCGGTGACAGGTTCGATCACCCACCCGGCCCGGGCCCGAAATTCAAAACGACCGCGCCGACCAGAACCATTGGAGTCGCCCTGGCCCCACGGCACCGGATGGATACTGAAATCACCGATGTGGTGACGGTCGTGATGATGCGGACACAGGCTGATCAGGTTGTCCAAAGCTGTGGCGCCACCATCAGCCCAATGAGTGATGTGGTGACACTCCACATGATGCAGGCTCAGACAACCGGGGAACGCGCAGCCACGATCGCGGTCCTCCACCAAACGGCGGGTCCGGTCGGGCACGATCCGTTGCGAACGACCGACATTGACCGGGGACCCTTCGGTCTCCCAGATCGGCTGCAGCAGCCCGTCACAGGTCCACTTACGCAACAAGTGGCCCGGGAGCGCACCACGTTTGGTGACCCAGCCTTGGCCGTTGGTGTCCAGGTGCAGGTAGATCCGGAATTTGCTGGCCCGACCCGCCACACTCTCGGTGCCAACGTGTAGGGATCGGGTCGCGAGTTGCTCCATCGCATCAGCCATCCGCACCCTGCGGTCACTGCCCTGGCCCGAGGACCCAGCGCTGGCCATGCCGGACGCGCCCGAGACGGCGTCGCCACCCTGGGTGGCCAGAAACAACGCATCCTTGGCCTCCACCAGGGCCCGTTCGACCAGGGCACCGATATCAGCGGGCGCGGAGTACTCCAGGTGGAACCGGTCACGCTCCCACCGCATCACCAACTCCGCCGGTTGCGCCGCAACCGACAACGCGTCGGGCACCTGCTGGGGTGCGTCGATATCGCGACCGGGTGGGGTCTCGGTGAAGTCGTACTTCACCAACGCCCGCCGTAACTGCGGAACCGTCGCGTGAACTGCTAGATCGACCACATCCGTGTCGTACCCCACCGGCGTATGCGCGGCGACGACGGCGGCCTGCCCCAACGACAACCGACCCGAAGCCACCTCCCGACCCAACGCCGGCAACTCCCCCGACCTTGTTGCGATCCGCACCAGATCCCGAGCCGTTGAGGGTGAAACCCCCGCGAAACACGTCAACCAATGCTCCACCGAACGCACACCCCGGATCGCCCACAAATCATCGGCCACTAAGCGCGCGACCAGCGCGATCAGCTCCGCGTGTGCGGCGTTCAACCGCCCACAGATCGCCCCGACCACGTCCAATGGATCCGCACCAGTCACGACCGAAAGCCTCACCGGCGCAACGGAATCTCCGCTGTCACTGACAGCCGCGACATCCCGCCTCGAACCCATGTACCCATCAAAGCATCCACCACCGACAAGCCCCTCCAGCTGAAGAACCGGTGCAAACAACGCGGCCCCCCGGGTCGCCGAGTCGCGCCTGAGGCAGGTGGTTATCCCGTTGGGCGGTGCAGGACATCAGGGACCTCGCTCTACTGCGTCACCACGGCGTCGCGAGGCGCCGGTGGGATGCGCTGTGCTCCCTCGCATCAAGGCACCCAGCAGCATGGAAATCCTTGACTTCGAGACACTGATGCATCCAATCCTGGCTCACCTCGGTAGCGGCGCAACGAGGCGCTCGCAGGGCAGGAAAGAAGCGATGGCAGAGGCCTTCTCGGTTCGCGATCTCGAGCGTCGCGCACCATCTGGAGCTCGCGAGACGAGGCTCTGCTGGCCACCTCGCGCTGGTAAGCAGGGTCGCTGACACGATTCTTAGGATTTGGAAGCGCGCGCGACCGTCCGGGACCGTCGTGCCGTAGGTCTCCCATTGAGCGGAATAGTTCACTGAATACGGCCTACGGGACGCTCGGGCCCAGTACTCACCGGGGCTGGTGTCAGCTTGAGAAGTCGTCCGCACTGATGTCAGAAGTCTTCGGCGCTGGAGCGGCAGCCCTTGGACGAACTCTGTTCCGTCATCTCCGGAACGGGATCGCCGGCCGGTGACGCGCTGACCGCGAGGACGCGCACTACCGGCTAGGTCGTGAGTCCCATCGCGGTTGCGGTCAATGGGCCAACGATGCCGTCGGGGGTCAGGTGGTGCGCGCTCTGGTACCGCACGACTGCAGCCTTGGTGAGCGGCCCGAAGTAGCCGTCCGCGGTGACGTGCACCACACGTTGTACTTGCGCTACTTCGCTCCCGTGGCTGCCCTGGGAGATCGTGGCCCACCCGGCCGGCTGCGTGGTAACGGTGGTGGCGCCCACCACTTGGTTCAGATGACGGAACGCGAACCCTTTGGCTTTCAGGGCGGGGATGGCCCGTTGGTAGCCGGGGTTGGTGCCACTGCCGGGGCGGTTCATGTGGCTGATCAGGATGTCTCCGGGTTGGGAGGTCATCACTTGGGAATACACCACGTCTGCGGGGAACGTTGCCCCAGCGTCACCGTTGACCGCGAAACTGACCAACTCTTGTCCCATCCACGTCGCTGCCCGTGCGGATACGTCGTCGGTGAAACACGTCCCGACGCGCATGAACCGGGTGGCGTGGTTGCAGTTGTACCCCATCCACCAGTAATCAGCCGCGACTTCTTCCCACACGCCGGCCACGTTGGACGTGCCCCGGATCCCGTACGCGGACCGGCCCGTCACCGAGAGTGGGATATGGGCCCACCCGTGGGACTCGATCTCGAACAATGGGTCCGCAAGGAGCTCTTTGAAAGTGGCCTGGTTGTTGGTAGCCCAGACCCGGTTGATGAACAACGTCGCCGGCGCCTGGTACTTACGCAACGTCGCGATCAACGCCGCGTCGTAGTAGGTGACCGTCCCACCACACGCGTCGAACGCCAACGCGATCGCATCCTTCCCGGCGGCGGTCGCAGTCGAGAACGTGGAATGCACCCCAGGGGCGTAAAAACCCCAATACGACGGGCGCTGCCCCGCGAACTTCGCGACCGTCGCCGCCCGCGACTGCAGCCGGAACGGCGCCCGCACCGTGGCCGCCGACGCCGACGGCTCAACACCCATAGTGAGGCCACCAACAGCCCCCAGAACACCCAACCCCGAACCCACCAGCAACCCGCGACGACTGATATCCACAGATCTACTCCCTGACGTGGTTCGCATGAATAAATCTTTCGCGCTGCGTGTCGCTCACCAATGCAACGGCGCACACATAGCAGCCATCGCAAGCACCGACCCGGCGCTACATGGAGCCCACATTGAATAGAGATGTTCTGAGAATTTGCTGAGACCTCCGACAGCACCAGCCCACACGCGCCGAAAGTCGATCCCGTCCCCGTTCGTCGGACAGTCCCCCGCGCGGTGGCGGCCACGATGGACCCGCGGTGGTGAACTGGTGCGCGGCTCTGGAGCGAGTAACGGTGTTCGCCGGCGCCTCGTATGACAGGCGAGAGCAGATGCCCACATTGGCAGTCACAACCTGGGTCCCGTAGGCCGAAATGCATGCGACAACAGATCAGATTCCCCGATGGGCGCCTGTCGCGCCCATCGGGGGATCGCCGTAACGGGATCCCGTTACGACAATTCGTTGAGTCCGGTTGATCGACGACCACGATGGTGCTGATTTGTCGTCGTACGCCGTTGCGCTCACCGACCGCACGGACTGTCCGAGACATCGGTACGGCTGCGGGACGGGCTAGGCGGATGCGGAGCTCTACCAGCGCCGTTGGTGCGGGCGATGCCAAGGAGGCTTGTTGGGTTGGCAGTAGCTGAGCGGATCTGGCAGGCACACGTGTCAGGTCGCCCGCGTTGGTGTCCGTTGGCTGATCGATTTTCCTGCAGCGAACTCAGCCCTTCAGGAAGGCCATCGACACACCACCACATCTGGAACCAATGGCGTCGGGTCAAGGTGTCAACATCAATACTGGTGGTGCCCCAAGCGCTGTCAAACCAAGGCCAGCATCTCGCTTCAGGTGCTCACCGGTCACAGGAACAGCGAAGCCGAGAAACCGTGACCCCTCCGGTGCTTGCACCGGACCCAGGCCTTCACCGCACGCCCGTTCCGAGGGGTGTCTACATCATAAGGCCGAGGTGCAGGCCGTCATTTGTCCCCTACGAATGCCGTCTTTGCGCCGATTCGGTCAGCCCGGATCCGATACACGATCAATGGGTACAGACAACCCGTTTCCCGTATTGGAGTCACATGATGCAGCGGAGAACACCAGAATGGACTCGGGCTGGCGGCTACCTCGCTGATGGGCATCCATCGCAGTCCCCGAACCTCGCGGGCCGTCAGCCGGGTTGGCCTTTCGTGTGCAGCCCCGTGGACGACCGCCATCGGCGCCCGATCCGGCGTTTCCTACGGTTCAACACTTTAGTTCAGTTCGCAGTCGAACCAGCGGATGCTTACCAACAGTCTGATGTTTGACGCCATCACGAACGCCCTTATCTTCGTGGCTGTCGCCGTGCTGCTCACACGCACTGTTGCTATGGCAAGCCGAGCCCACCACATCAATCGTCGTCGATTTGGCGGCGTCGTGCGCCGGCTCGAATCGGTCTAAGAACCCCAACGCCTGCCAGGAGTTATTGACCCTGGCCACAAGTTCGAAAAAGAGAAGGAGATGTAATGAATTTCGCGAACGTCGTATTATATGTTGTTTTGATCGCGTATGTCCTTTACGGAAAGGCGAAGGGGTGGCCGATGAAAGCGCCGAAGAAGCTCTTCGCGCTGCCCATCGTCATTGTCGTAATCGGTTATGGCGACGCTACCCGCGGCACGATCAAGCCCTTCGAGATCGCGTTGATCGCTATTGGTTCGGTTATTTCGCTCGTGCTAGGAGTCATGCGTGGACGGGCGGACAAGATCTCCATCCGCGACGGGGGCCAGTACGTACAGTGGGGCGTGATGTCGTTCGGGCTGTTCGCGGCCAACCTCGTGGTCAAGGTGATCCTCGACGCAGTTGGAGTAGCAGCAGGCATGAGTTTCTCCACCGTTGGGAACTCGCTTGTTTTTACCCTTGGACTCACCCTGGTCGGTGAGGCGATCGTGTTGTTCATGCGCTCTGGGGGAGCGACAGGCCTGTTGGACACCAGCGGAAATGGAACAACACAGTCAGGACAACCGCGCAGGAAGGAAAGGGCCAACTCCGAGACCCCCTTTTCCGATTCGACATACACCAATGACGCCATCCGACCCACTGCCCTGCACGCTGGTAACACCCCAGAAAGCCTTCGCAGGTCGCGGTCCAACCTGCGTGGCGGTGCCCTTGACTGGGTACGGGACCAAGTCGACCAGCCAGGTTCTGATACCCGATACGACCGACCCCAGCGTCGCCGCGAGCGTCGGTAGTTCTCGGGCCGGCGGGGCCGGTCACCCACACATGAATTTCTTTACACCTGCACATGGGCGTGGAGGCACCAGGCAGGGCTGACTGGGCTTTATGAAAGAAGGCGTGTGGGTGGAGTCATAGCGTCGTGGCGGCGGTACTGGACTAGCAGGACCGATACCACGCGACTCCGCGATTCCCGTCTACGTTTGGACCAGCACCGTCAAAGCACTCTCTACGCCCTGATCCTTGCCGTTGCTCGCGCCATTGTGGACGGACCCCAGGCCGTCTTGGACGAGCACGATCGTGATGGTTACGCCAAGATGTGGGCTCGACATCCGTACCCGCTCGACCTCCTCCACCAGATTCAGAAGCTCCTCGCTCCCTCGTAGCGGTATTGCCAATCGCTGACCGGCCATTCCGTAGGGACTGTCAGACTGTCGCAAATGCGGGATGTACGAACTCAGCTGATCTCAGCGTTTCACTGGCACTCCGATCCACCTGTTTGGCCCGAGCACCGGATCTACTACGCGGATAACAGCGGGTGGTGGCGCGAACCCACCATTCTTAGTGAAATCGGCAGTGCCCTCGCGACGTTGTTTGAGGAAGAGACATCGACTGTGGTGATGGGTCCGGAGTCGCGCGGCTCTTTGCTGGGGCCGCTTGTCGCCATGCAGCTGGGCGTCGGTTTCGCAGAAGTTCGGAAAGAGGCTGATCGAGCATCGGATGATGACGTGTGGCTGCGGCGCAATACGCCGCCTGACTACCGAGATCGGCAGTTGGAGATGGCGATCCGTCGTTCTGTTCTTCGGACCGACGATCGGGTGCTGCCGTCATCGTCGACGGCTTGGAGAACTCCGCTGATCGGCGTGCGTTGAAGCTCAGGTCTCTCCTTCACCTTCGCGATCTCCGCCGCAAATAAGTACGGAAAACGGGCCTTGGACGTCGCCCCGAGCCCTAGCTCGGAAGGGGAACGTCGTAAGCGGCACCACGATCTACATTTACCTCAGCAACGGCTGACGGCACCCCGGTCTCACTTCAGAAGCCGAGGCACTGGAATTTCAGGTTCACTTTAGGACCTGACTTCTGGCTAGCTGCGGCGGCTCGAATCTAACGCCGTCGACCTGGTGCCTCCCGTTTGACGAATCTGATGGAGCCGGTCGCGAGGACCAGCACCACGCCGACGATCAGTAGCCACAACAGGCCGGGTAGGAGGGCGCCGAGCAGGATGAAGACGGTCCCGATAGCCAATAGAACTTGAAGAACTGCCAACATGTGGGTGTTTCTTTCGCTTGGTGCGGTGTGGTTGTTCGGAGCGTCTGCCTCACGGCGAAGTGAACAGCAGTCAGCGAGCAACACAGACCGGCGCGGTGGGTCACTGTGCGTAGTTCTGGTCTCTTGACATGGTCAGAGGGCAAACCAGGACGTCATCAATGGTGATGCCTGCAGAAATGAGTGGATCTCGCGCTCTCAGTTGCTCGGGCTGGTCACATCAGATACAGGCGGGGCGCCATTTCTTCTGCGGAATGCCCGGATGACGATGAGGATCGATTCCAAAAAGAGACACGCGACCCACGCTAGCAACAATTCACCAATTACGAGAATAGGCCAGGAAAATAGTCCGTGCGTCGAATCACTCCCTTGAGTTCCAGGGCTATCTGGCGTGTCAGTTAAAATTGTAGATGACACGGCAATAATCAAGATCGTCGCAGGTGGCCCTACTAAGACAAGCCAGCCGGCAAGACCTACTCGTTGCGGTTGTAACCACGCATCAGCCAAGTGGAAGAACCACATCAGCGAGACAATGATCGGCACGACCCAGTACCACCACATCAAGGGCCTTTCTCGAACTGGGTCTCTTTGGCGAAGTTTCTATGGATGTTTGGCGGGACTAGCAGGCATACGGTCGATGGTATTCCCCCAAAAATTCATGCGCCGAACATTTTTGCAACCTGTTGCGCCAGCAACCAACACGGCACCCAGCTAAAGTTAGATCGTATTATAGGCGGACACGCTGCTGCCGCGCAGTCGTCCGGTTGTTCGAGCGGTGCCCGTCGAGCTTGTGACAGCATTACCGCCGTCCGGCGGTCCGACCCAGCGGTAATCCCAGCGGAATCTGGTCCCAATTGCGGATCATCGCGCGGTCTGCAGAGAACTTACGATTCGTTGATGACCGACTGGCAAACCCGCGTCACGGCGTTCACGATGACGCGACGCGACAGCGATTGGCTGATGTTGCAACACCAGCGAGGTGGCGCCGTCCGTTGGGAGTTACCCGGCGGCCATGTCGAGTCCGGTGAAAGTCTGGAACAGACAGCTGCACGCGAAACTCTCGAGGAGGCTGGTGTCGTCGTTCGCGTCGACCGGTTGATGGCTACCTGCGTGCACGAGTGGCCCGAGCGACGGACGCGCAAAATCATCTGCTTCTTTGCAGCAGTCCCTATCGACGAGGCATCCCAGCCTAGGGTCCGCCCCGAGGAACCAGAGGTCGTCGCGGCCGCGTGGCGAAATCCGCTGACTCTCAATCTGGATCAGGTCAGCAGCTTCCTGCACCCTCTGATTCGTGCGCAGGAGTCTGAATGGGCGGACGGGCCCGTTCACTTCCGAATGCAACATCGCCAACTTGCCGACGGGTCCTTCGCGCCCTTTCCAGCCTGAAGACGGAACAGACGCACCCTCCCGAAGCATCCCGATTGGCGGTCGATGTCGGGCACTGGGCTGATCACCGGTCGAGGATGGAGATGGGCGGACGTCGGCCTTTACGCTCGAATCAAACGAATGCCCAGATCATCTCTGCAGGGCATGCTGGTGACCATGGCGAGATCCCCACATGGTTTCAGCTACACACGCGTCGGCGAAGAGATCGTGATCGACCACCATGGCCGGCAGGCGACGATCCTTCGAGGTGCCGCCATGACCCGGTTCTTGAGTGATGTCGAGAATCGAGATCCTCAACAACTCATGGCGCGCGTGACCGGCAATTACAAGCACGGGAACGAGCGGGCTTCTACGGGTCATCCCCGTCGTCAAGGACGCTGACCCTGTGCCGCACACCGGTAGTCGATCGGCCTACAGACCGGCGGGCTGCGGTCATGGCCGCGCTCACGGCGGCCCGTACCGCTGCCACAACTCATCGCGCTCCGGTCTCCCGACCGGTTTGGCGTCAAATACGAGCCCGTTCACATTGTCGTGCTCGAACCTGCCCTGTTCGAGCTCGGCCACCACACACCAGCGCGGCCCGTAGTCCTCATTCGGCTCATCACGCGAGTAATAGTCAAATCCTGTGGATGGGCGTGTCACGCGACGTGTTGATCACCGCCTGATTCGTGGTCGCTGGGTCGTTCGATCAGGATGCCGTTTTTGAAGGTGGCGCCGGCTCGGACGAGGGCGACGAGGTGGGGTGCGTTGACTGCTCGCCATCTGGTTTGGGCGGACTGGATGAGCTTGAAGGCCATCGCGACCCCCGCGGCCCTCGAGCCGGGTCCTTTCGTCACCCGTTGGCGCAACCGGACGGTCGCGAAAGTTGATTCGATGGGGTTGGTGGTGCGTAGGTGGACCCAATGCTCGGCCGGATAGTCATAGAACGCGAGCAACACGTCCAGATCATCGGTGATCTTCGCGGCAGCCTTGGGCCATTTCGTGCCGTACTCCTTCGCGAACGACCTGGCCGCGGCCTGGGCGTGCGTCTTGTCCTCGGCGTTCCAAATTTCGGCCAGTGCGGCTTTCGCGCCCGGCTGAGCGGACTCCGGCAGGCAATTTAGGACGTTGGCGATCTTGTGGAACCAGCACCGCTGCTCACGTGTTTCGGGGAACACCTCGCGCACAGCAGCCCAGAACCCCAACGCCCCATCGCCTGCTGCCAGGACCGGGGCGGCCATCCCGCGGCGTTTACACGAGCGCAGCAGGTCCGCCCAGGACTCGGTCGATTCGCGGTGCCCGTCCTCCAACGCGATCAACTCTTTGGTCCCATCAGCGCGGACCCCAATCATCACCAACAGGCACACCTTGTCCTGGGCCAGGCGAACTTTGAGGTGGATCCCGTCCACCCACATGTACACGTAGTCGGTGCCGGACAGGGACCGCTTGGTGAACGCGTCCGCCTCGCCTTGCCACGCGGTCGTTAACCGGGTGATCGTTGCCGGTGACAGGCCATGGCTACTGCCTAGAAACTGCTCCAACGCCGGAGCGAAATCATTCGACGACAGACCGTGTAGGTACAACAACGGCAGCACTTCAGCGACCTGCGGGGACTTACGCGCCCACGCGGGCAGGATCGCTGAGGCGAACCGGGCCCGCGCCCCAGTGCCCTCCTGAATCCTCTTGTCGTTGACCCGAGGTGCCCGGACCGGCACCGCGCCCGCCGCAGTGCTCACCTCCCGCGGCTCGTGGAACCCGTTACGCACCACCAACCGGTGACCATCAACGTCGAGCTGGTCCGCGAACGCGTCGATATACGCGGCGACCTCACCCTGCAACGCTGCCGCAAGCATCTGCCGGGCACCATCACGCACAATCTGATCCAGCAACGACCCGCCCTCAACCACGGCGATCTTTTCGTTACTGTCCTCGCTGGACCCGCGGTTCTCCTGAGCTACCTTGAGCATGGGCGTACCTTCCCGAGCCGGCGCGCCAACGCCGACCCCGATCAGAACTTGCATGGGCTTCAGATCTTGCTCGGGAGGTACGCCCTCTTCACGTCACCTCGCCGAACTCCATCCACAGGTTCTGATCATTACTCTCATCACGCCGGTCGTCCCGCCAGTTGACCTGGTACCAAAGTCACTCTCGCTTCACCCAGAAGAACGGAAGCCCGCGCATCCGGCTCACCGCGGTCGTCAGAAACGCCTCGACACATCCGTCACGACTCAACTCCCACACTGCATCGCGGAATGGATCCAGCCTGGGGTCACGGGGCCAGTCTCCCGAGAACACCACGACCCCAGTATCGGGTCACTGGGCTGACCAGCCTGCCGATTTTGAAGTACTTCCCTGCGCCCGATAGGTGATCCACCATCGGTCGCTTTGCCCAGGATCGCGGCGTCAGGCTGGAGGCGAGTCATTCCTCGTCCTTGAGTTCGTTGATGGGGTCGTGTCTGCGCATGTCAGCGTCTTCATTCCGCGAGCAGGCCGGTATCGGCGAGCACCGAGCGGGCCATCACCAGCCGGCTTGCGCATCGCTCGGGCATGCTCGACCAGTAGTACGGAAAGGTCATGATCGCGATGGCGAGGGCCCAGGCCCGCCCACGCAACCAGGTCGACTCCTCGACCTGCAAAGCTGAGCGGAACTTTTCGCGTCCGGCTGGATCGAGCAGTTCCCATCCCACCATCAGATCGACGGTGGGGTCGCCGACCGCAAGGCCACCGAAATCGAGCACCGCGACCAATCGGTCTTCGTGCACGAGCAGGTTCTCAGCGAGCAGGTCACCGTGGAGCCATCGCGGCGTAGTCACCTCGCTGGCACCGGGCATTGTCATTGCCTCTTCCCAGACCTGCAGGCACGCATCTAGATCAAGATGCAGGCCGTGCAGCGTGCGGCACTGACCAAGGTAATGCCGAATGATCTCGTCCATCGCCGCCAGCGGGCCGCCCCGATACCAGCTCAACGACGTGTCAGTCATCGCCGTGGTCGGCACGGTCACCTCGCCCAGGGCGCGCACGACACCCGCCAGGTCACGAGCAAGCCGATCGGTCGTCCCACCGGTATGGGACGGCGCGGCAGGTGTTTTTCCATCGATCCAGTGCACGATCGACCAAGACTCCGGGTACCCAAGGTCAGGCTCGCCAACACCCACGATCTCCGGGATCGACACCGTCAGCTCGGGCGCCATGTGCGGAACCCAACGCGCTTCCTTTGCGATGGTCTGCGACCCGCCGGGCTGGCGAGGCAACCGAACCAGGAAGTCAACACCGAGCCGGAAGAGCGCGTTGCTGGATCCCGAAGCGCGCATCCGCCGAAGGGGTAGCCCGGCGAATCGGGGAAAGTACCGATCAACCAGCGCACGCACCAGTGGCTCGTCGATCCCGAGTTCATCCTCATGAAAGGTCACGGGAACATCCCACCGGGTACGAGCCACCATGTCGAACGAATACCTACCGGACCTCCAGTGACCGATCACCGATCCCGTTACAGCAATGGCGGGACGGCCGCGATCGACTCTCACGGAGGGCCAGTTTGTCGCCACATGCCGTCGCTTATCTGGAGTTGCTTTGCCTGTGTCGCCCTGAGGGGCGGTCTGCGGTTGAATGCGTGGTGCTCGTGCTGGCCACGATGGCAGCAGCGGGTCAGGTGCTGTGCTTCGATTCCGCTTCCCGGCGTGGAGGCAGTGCCCGGCCGCCGTGTCCTGAGAACCCGTCAATCGCGGGCGAGGATGGACCATGCTGGTTACCCCAATGGTCTCCGATGGCACAAATGACGACACACAACGCAAGCGGCCGGCCTTGTTCGATGCGCACCTGCACATCATTGATCCCCGTTTCCCCTTGACGGCCAACCACGGGTATCTACCGCCGGCCTTTACCGTGCAGGACTACCGCAGCCGGACGAGGCATCTGAACGTCGTGGGAGGCGCAGTCATATCGGGCTCCTTCCAGGGTTTCGATCAGACCTACCTGCTCGATGCCCTTACCCGTCTCGGGCCCGGCTTCGTCGGCGTCACCCAACTGCCAGCCTCGGCCACGACCGGTCAGATTGAATCCCTCACCAGCGCCGGGGTGCGCGCGGTGCGGTTCAATCTGTTCCGCGGTGGCGGAGAGACACTGAACCACCTCGCGGACCTTGCCCAACGGGTCCACGAGACCGCCGGCTGGCACACCGAGCTCTACCTCGACGCCCGCGACCTGCCAGAACTGGAACCCATCTTGACGGCACTGCCCCAGATCAGCATCGATCACCTCGGCCTGTCCCGCCATGGGTTTCCGGCCCTACTGCGCCTGGCCGAACACGGCGCCTACGTCAAAGCAACCGGGTTCAGCCGCGGCGACCTGGACGTACCCACCGCCCTGCGAGATTTGGCACACGCCAACCCCTCAACGCTGATCGCCGGTACAGACCTGCCCTCCACTCGAGCACCCCGACCCTTCCGGGATGCCGATCTCGACCTGATCATCAACGTCCTCGGAGAACACCTCACCGCCGGGGTGCTACGCGATAACGCCTGCACGCTCTACCGGGTCGCACCCTGAGGCCTCTCGGCACGCGAGCACCCACGCTTGCCGTGCCCAACCGACCCGAGATTGTCTGCATCTGCGGCTCCACCCGATTCATGGACGAGATGAGCCCAGC
The DNA here is from genome assembly GCA_039636865.1 of Dermatophilaceae bacterium Sec6.4. Taxonomy (NCBI): domain Bacteria; kingdom Bacillati; phylum Actinomycetota; class Actinomycetes; order Micrococcales; family Dermatophilaceae; species Dermatophilaceae bacterium Sec6.4. The sequence goes on along the minus strand of CP144172.1, from coordinate 2,164,702 downwards.
GAACCGTGATCTGACTGTCACGGGTGTCATCGTCGTCGCGCCAGGTGTATTCCTGCGCACCGACGATCACGAAGCAGACGAGTTGATCACCACGAGCAGAAGGCCGCGCTGGACGTCCTTCACCTGGATGCTCCGTCATCGGCGTTTCGCCCAATGTCCTGTCCCGCAATCTGTGGGCGTTCTGGCGGCCGCCATTGTCGAATACGGCGCGCTCAGGTGATCCGCTCGTAAAGGAGGAGATCTCCATCGATGCCGGTGTTGGTGAAGCCGGCGTTCTCAAGGGTCTGTTGGGAGGCGGTGTTGCCCATGTCCGTGTCGGCGACGACGCGCAGGATTCCCTGCTCGCCAGCGAGTTCGACGAGGGCTCGTGCGGCCTCCGCAGCGAAGCCTTTCCCACGGGCGGATGGGGCGAGCCCATAGCCGATCTCGACTGTTCCGTTGCTCGGCTGACTCTTGAATCCGGTTCCGCCCACCGCCAGGCCGTCTGCGGTTCGGATGATCACGTAGTGACCGAAGGGTTGTTGGTCACCGAGCGCGATGGTCGCGCGCAGGAACATCGTGGCGGCGATGAGTTCGCCGTCGAAGGGAAAGTCGTCTGCCCATGCGTCTTGTGGGCCCGGTTGGCGGGCGATCATGCGTTCGGCCTCATCGGTAGTGATGGGGTGCAGGATCAATCGCTCCGTATGCAGGTCGGCCACTGGGCCATCGCAACAGTCTCGCCTGACGCGTGCAACCACTTTTCACCCTCACGGGATGCCCGATCAGGGCGACCGCCGGGTCGGGTGGGCCATCTCGCGCGAGGCTGTCTACGGCGGGTGGCTGATTGTGGGGGCGCGCGGGTAGCGGGCGACCAGAATGTGTGTTGCTCCTTGGGGCAGGGTCGTGGGCGCGAAGCGAGCCTCGCGCGCAGATATCGCTCAGCGCGACGATTGCATTGGGGTATCTGGTGTGACGCGCAACACCACACGTGGCGGGTCTGACGCAGGATTTGCTGGGGGTTCCACTGCGCCGTGTGGGCAGGGCCTAGGCCTCCGATGTTTTCAAAGCTGCGACTGAGCCCGATAGGAACAAGGTGGTGAGACCGGCGATATTGAAGGGGTAGCCGGGTGTTGTTGGTTTGCCCGGGATGGGAGGCGGTCACCAGTGCGGCACGCAGTTCAAGACGTGCGTTGACACTGACCTGGAAGAACAGATCCGGTCCAACAGCAGGGGTTCGAGCGGAGTTACTGCAGGCGCCCGAGAACACGGCGCATGCGCCGCGGCTTGCTAGGAATTCAGACACATTCATGGCGGCGTCGTCGCCCGTGAACGTGGGGAAACTAATGAAGAAGCTCGCACTGATCGCAATGCCGTTGGGTCTGACCGTGGCAGGCTCGGTGATGGCATTGGCCACCCCAGCCCAGGCCGTCCCGGCCCCGGCCGCCGAGTCGCACCCGGCGGGGTCGGTCTTCGTACACGGCACCAGAGGAATGGCGCATTTCTGGGCGCGCAGTGACTGCGCGGCACACGCTTCATGGGAAGTTGCCCAGGTCAAGAAGTCTCGCAGCGCTGCGCTTCTGCCGGAGTTGAACGTCGAGTCCAAGAATGGCGGCGATCTACGGTTCACCTGTTACCCGGTCCAAGGCGCGCAATGGAGCTACCTGGTGGGGTACACCTCCACCACGGGTGCACCTATCGCCACTAGCGACCGGTTCGTTGAGACCACCCACCGCGCCAGTTACGGACCCGCCAAGAATCCGGTTGATGCCGACAACATCTGGTACTACAACCATCACGTCGACACCAGAGGACCCTCAGCAACCCTGCGCAACTGCACGGGCTGGTTGCAGTGGTTCGGCAACCTGGTGGAGACCAATCCCCATACTCATCTGATCAGCGCCGACAACGCGTGTTTCGTGGCCCCGGGTCGGGCCGGGTATGACGTCTCTTACCTTGCCACCACCAAGACCGCCGGCCTACGGGGCGACACACCCACCCAGGTCAACTCGGCACCGATGCTGGACACACTCGGGTACGACTACGGGCAGGTAGTGTCCGGAGATTAACCCCGGCTAGGCCACGTCACTGACCACTCGGCACCGGTCACGGATCCTGAACCGGGCCACGTGCCGCGACGAGGTCGGATCGCCCGCGCAGTCCTGGTTATGCGAGGCCGGGCCATGGCTGAGGAGGCGGTGGACAGCAGCGAAAAACTTTCGTTGTTCTCCGGGCATCCTTCGCCCACGGTGGTGGCTCGACCCAATGACTACGGGATCAAGGTCGTGAAGGTCAAGGGTGAGTTCGTCAGGCACACTCACGAACGGCAGAACACCTGCGGGCTTCGGCGGAGGATCGACGTGGCGGGGTAGGGCGGGCCACCAGCCCGCCCAAGGAGTGCCTGACAAGGCACTGCGAGCGAAACGCCGAGCCCACGACGCCCGCCATCCCGATCGATGACCGGTGTGCCGAACCGAAGTCTGGCTCCTGAGCGAGTCAACAGAATCCCGTCAGGTGCAGCAACTGCCCACCCGTCTCGCACTCCCAAACCCCGGCATTCCATGCCTCGTGCTTGACCAGTTGCTTGCTGGTGGGTTCGGTAGAGATCACGTATGGGCGAACCTCTGCCCACTTCTTTATCGCCGCATCGCCTTCGAACCATTCGAATTGACCGCTGCTGTACATCTCAAGAACCAACGGCGCACCTGAGGCCACAAGAGCATCGGCAGCGCGGCGCTTGGCTTTGGTTCCCCGCCGGCTGTATCCGCGCCCATCAGCACCGGTGATCATGCCGCGGTCACGATGATCCTCGTGTTGGGGCGGCCCGAGATCTTCACCCATGGCTGGACGATACAAGCCGGCACGGCCACAACCGGGTTGGCGACGACTCGCAGGTCGAACGGGATCCGGCGACAGCAGCTGCAATTCGGGCCGCGCCGACGGGCGCTTCATACGGGACACCGTTTCGGGACGCCTCGGCACGAGGCGCGAGCAACTGCCTGTCGTCGCCGCATCACTCTCGTCTGAGGGGCCCGCAGGTAACGCTCTGGTCACACGACTCACCCTTCACCCTGGTCAAAGATGCGCCACGGTTTCGAGTTGTTGTGTCGCACGAGTTCGTATGACCACGGCTGGTCGGTTTCAGGTCCGTGAAATCCCTCGAAGTTGTTCAAGGTGACGGTCGTATCGACGTGGACGGTCTGCTCCCAGCCCGCCAACTCGGAGTTGGAAAGGTAGGTGGCTGCCCGGGGCCCAGGCATCACGGCATCGACGTGGTCGATCGTCACGTTCGTCATGTTGGGCGCATGAACGGTGAACCAATCCGCGCTGATGTCGCCACGGCTATCGGCCCCCATCCGAACGGACGCTGCGAAGTCTCGATCATTCAACGCGCGCACGTACGTCATCACGACGTCGACTGGCGACGTCTGCGCTGTGGGCATCACGTGCGAAGAACGCGGTTTTCCCCACAGCCACAGCCCACCGATCGAGACCGCAACGGTGAGAACGACCGCCAGCACCACCCTGCGCCACGTCATAAGCGAATTATCCCCACGGGGCATGATCTTTGGAATCAAATGCGTCCAACACGCCCAGGGACACAACAGAACCCGTTTCACTGCAGGATGGATGACAGGGACAGGACCGGCTTCCTGCCGAAGAGCGGCGATCAATCATCGGGCAGCCATCTCAGCCATAATCGACCTCACCCGACGCAGCCGGTCTCGCTCGACCATCCCTATGTGCTCGCAGAGTCGCTTTGGCCGGCCCCCCGCCGGAGTCGACGAAGTAGCAAAAAAGGGGGATCTCACGATCAAAATAACGACGAAGGCCGCAACATTCGCCACGCAGTACTCGACCGGATGATTTTCAAAAGGGCACGGCGAAGGATGAAGCGATCTAGGACCGCGCGGGCCGATCGCAGAGCACGTCAACGCTGATGCCGGTGGCCGGCTCGGACCTAAAGAATTTTGGTGTCTGTGAGGGTCTTCTGAACGGCCTCGATGGAGACGTTGAGTCCGGCGGCGATAGCGGGAATGGACTGCCCGCGTTCACGGCGGGCGAGGATCGAGGCGCATTCCTCATCATCGAGTACTTGCCATCGTCCGCCGAGATAGCCGCGGCGACGGGCTGCTTCCAGACCGTTCTTGGTTTTGCGGGCGATGTCGTGGCGGCAGTCTTTTGACAGGGAGAGGGCTAGATCCAGGATCAGGGAGTTTTCCGTGTCTTCGTCGACCGCGTTGGCATTAGCCGCGCTGACCTCAATGATCTTGACCGCAACACGGCGTTGGAACCGGATCAGGGCGTTGAGCGCCATGGTCGCCTGCCCTTCGTTGGCCAAACGTGTTCAGTGCGGTGGATGAACGGTAGTAGAAAATGAATGGCTGAACGAGCGTTTGGGCTGGGCTTGGCGGTATTTATGACACGCGTGGGCGCGTTTTCTTGAGGGCACCCGGCATGACGACCATGCCTCGTAAGCCGATCATTCTGTGGCTCTGCTGTGTACGGCCCGACGCGAGGCGCAGCGCGTGATTCTGTCCCACGCTCTGCCGATTGCACACAGCGGCGGCGTGCCTTGCAGCCGGATATTGCACCGAGCCCGACGAGCGGCTAGACAGTGGTGTGCCCCATGACCTCAACGATCACTTCGTTCACGTCCGCGGAGCCAGCGAGAACAATCTCAAGAACATCGACGTCGACCTGCCGCGCAACGCGATGGTCGCCTTCACCGGTGTATCGGGCTCCGGCAAGTCCTCGCTCGCCTTCGGCACGCTGTACGCCGAGGCCCAGCGTCGCTACTTCGAATCGGTGGCGCCCTACGCCCGCAGGTTGCTGCAGCAGGTCGGTGCACCGCACGTACAGGAGATCACCGGCCTGCCGCCCGCGGTCGCGCTGCAGCAGCGGCGCGGTGCACCCAGTTCCCGCTCGACAGTAGGCACGCTGACCACCTTGTCGAACCTGGTACGGATTCTCTACTCGCGCGCTGGCACCTACCCCGATGGCATGGAACGGCTACTGGCTGAGGCATTCTCGCCGAACACCGCAGCCGGAGCCTGCGCCGAGTGCCACGGCCTCGGCGAGGCCCACGACGTCGCCGAGGACCTGCTCGTACCCGACCATTCGCTCAGCATCCGCGACGGTGCGATCGCCGCGTGGCCGGGCGCCTGGCAGGGCAAAAATCTGCTGCGGGTCACCAACACCGTCGGTATCGACGTCGACGTCCCCTGGCGCGACCTCCCCAAGAAGGACCGCGACTGGCTGCTCTACACCGACGAGCAGCCGCGAGTGCTCATCGACCGACGCGGAGAGCCCGACGACTCCACCGGCCGGGACTACTACGGCACCTTCTGGAGTGCCCGCAAGTACATCCGACACACGCTGGCCGACACCAAGAGTCAGATGATGCGGGACAAGGCGATGCGCTTCGTGCGCAGCGACACCTGTCCGGTCTGTGGTGGCACCGGGCTACGGGTGGATGCGCTGACGGTCACCGTACGAGGCCTGAACATCGGACAGCTGAGCGCGTTGTCGTTCACCGACCTGGTGGAGCTGCTCCGACCGGTGGCCGAACTGACCCATGCGGGCGCAGCGACGTCCTTTGCTGATTCCGGAGAAGTCACCGAGGTGGCGGTGCGCATCTGTACCGACCTCGTGGACCGCATCCAGGTATTGCTCGACCTGGGCCTGGGCTACCTATCGCTCGGCCGCAACTCCACCACTCTTTCCCCCGGTGAGGCGCAGCGACTTCGGATCGCCACTCAGCTGCGGTCGGGTCTCTTCGGAGTCGTCTACGTCCTCGATGAGCCGTCGGCGGGGCTGCACCCGGCCGATGCCGAGCCGCTCCTGGACGTGCTGGACAAGCTGAAGAGCTCTGGCAACTCACTCTTCGTGGTCGAACACGACATGGACGTCGTACGCCGTGCGGACTGGATCGTCGACATCGGCCCCGAAGCGGGTGAAGGGGGCGGACACGTCCTCTACTCCGGGCCGGTTGCCGGCCTCGAACACGTGGAGGCCTCGGTCACGGGTAGGTACCTCTTCGGCCGTGCGGAGCCACTTGCGCGCCCCCAGCGCACCCCGCACGGTTGGCTGCGGCTGACCGGAGTCAGTCGGCACAACCTCACCGACCTCTGCGTCGACATACCGCTGTGCGTGCTGACAGCGGTCACCGGAGTGTCGGGGTCAGGCAAGTCGACGCTGGTCACCCAGGTGCTCGCCGAGTTGGTGCGACAGCACCTCGGCCAGGCGGGCGATGGTCCCGAGGACCACGGATTCGAGGTCGACGTCGACGACGCCACCGGCCTGGACGCCTTCGACCGACTCGTGCGGGTCGACCAACGCCCGATCGGTCGTACGCCGCGCTCCAATCTGGCGACCTACACCGGCCTCTTCGACGCCGTCCGCAAGCTGTACGCCGCGACGCCGGAGGCCCAGGCTCGTGGGTACGGCGCCGGTCGCTTCTCTTTCAACGTTGCAGAGGGACGCTGCGTGACCTGCCAGGGGGAAGGGTTCGTCTCGGTGGAGTTGATCTTCCTGCCCGGCACCTACGCGCCCTGCCCAACCTGCCACGGAACGCGCTACAACCCGGAGACGCTGCAGATCGAATACCGCGGCAAAAATGTCGCTGATGTCCTCGCCCTGTCGGTCGAAGAGGCAGCCGATTTCCTCGCCGATGTGCCGACCGCCGCGCGCAGCCTCACCACGCTGCGCGAAGTCGGCCTCGGCTATCTGCGCCTCGGCCAGCCGGCGACTGAACTCAGTGGCGGTGAAGCGCAGCGGATCAAGCTGGCGACCGAGCTGCAGCGCGCCCGCCGGGGGCACGCGCTCTACCTACTCGATGAACCCACGGCGGGACTACATCCTGCCGACATCGCATTGCTGGTGCATCAGCTGCACCGGCTGGTCGACGCCGGAAACACCGTGGTGCTGGTCGAGCACGATCTGGACACGATCATCAGCGCGGACTGGGTCATCGACCTCGGGCCCGGCGGTGGGGACAAGGGCGGCTGCGTGATGGCGACCGGCACCCCGGAAACTGTTGCCCGCACGGCAGCCAGCGCGACGGCGCCGTATCTGCTCGCTCGACTGTCTCCCGATCGCGCTAGCTCTCCTGCCGATTGAGGTATTGGATGACCGCGCGCACCCTGCGGTGGTCGTCGGTGGATGGTGGGAGACCGAGCGTGTCGAAGATGGCCGAGATGTTCCGTGCGACGGCGTGCTCTGTCACGACGAGCTCCTCAGCGATGCGCGTTGCTCATGCCTTGCGCCATCAGTGCGAGCGCTTCTCGTCGACGTGGGCTGAGCCGGTCGATCGGGTTGTCGCGGCGTTGACGCCGGATCATGCTGTTCACCACCGAGGGTTATCACCGACCCTGTTGATGCCGACCTGCGTCGACGTGGCCGCTGCGAGCTTCACGACGTTCGTCAAGGCTTCAGAGACCGTGAAGTACAGCGTCGATTCGGCGTCCGTGGGCAGCTCACCGGCCGGTACGTACGCTGTCACAGTCGTTGGAATCGGCATTCTCTCGGCCAGCAAATGCACCGCTGGTAGTAGTCCCCGATCGAGCAACGGTGCAGGCATGATTCCCGCGATCAGGTCGCGGAACCCGGCCAGGAGACCGGTCATACCGTCGGCGATACCGGCAGCCGACGCTGCCACGTCCGGGTCGGTGGCACTGAGACTCAGCTGTCGAGCCATCAGCCCCCGGAAGACGATGTGTTGCTGCGCCCCATCGTGCAGGTCGCGCGCAATTCTCCGACGCTCCACGTCTTCGGCCTGGAGCAGCCGTCGACGCGACCGGTACAACTACGATTCACGGGTACGTAGCTCGGAGATCAACGCCCGTTGCTTCCTCGTTCGAACCCCAGATGGCCATCGGTCCGTCGCCGACCAGGAGAAGCGGTACCTGCAGAACCGCAGACGCTACATAGTCGGCCAGGACGGGAAAACGCGCGAACCGTCCCCGCACGTGAGGCCGATGCGGTTGTGTGGGCGTCGCCGCCAGGCGATCATTCTGGCGGCCAGGTACAGCGCGGATGTACGTACCACAGCAGTACCGGCCACGCGCGGGACCCCGACGAACCGATCGAGAACGATGTGCCGATCACCAGCAGGATGACGAAGAGCGTGCCGACGGGCGTCATCATCGGGTCAACCTGATGGAGCGGATGATGAGGTCGCCGATGATGAGGTCGTTGGGGATGTCGAGAACGAACGTCCTGAACCCGCCGGGTTTCCTGGTGGTGGTGGATTGCATGGGCTGCTTCAGCTGCAGGATGCTGTTGGGCTGTGGCGGTGGTGACGTCCAGCCTGGGGGGTTTCGCGAGGAGAGTCCGACCTGCACGCAGGCCCTTATGTTGCATCCGACGCGAAGCGATCTATCAACAAAAGCATCAGACAGGAGACAGCTGCACATTTCGGGCACTGTCGCGGGCACAAAGTGTGGACCTGGGTCTACAGACGCGCTGTCCGCGTTTGCCTAGCGTGGATGGTGTTCGTACTTCCGCCTCAGAAGGGACCGCATCGTGCTGGGAGCTGGAGTACCACCCCAGGGTGGTGTCCGCGTTGTAGTGGCCGCGACGGCGGCGATTTCGCCGGCCGGCGTGAGCACATGCTCCACAACCACCACTACTGCGTCGTCCACGACCGCTGGCGCGAAGACCGCCACCAGCACACCGTCCCCCTCACAGGCCAGCAGCACCTCGGCCGCGACAACGGCCGGATCAGCGACGACAGCGAAGCCGTGTATCGCACATGTCGCGCAGGTCATCGCCAGGAAACCGACCCCGCACACGACGAAGGCTGCATTGCCCACCGGTCTCATCGCCCGGCCTGACGTTGCTGCCACGGAGCCGTTAGGGCGGGCATCCGCCCCTGGCGTAGTGGTTCGTGTGCGGACACCGCAAGGCACCTGGACCAAGACCTACGGCAAAGCCGACCCACGACAGTTACATCGATGACCGTCATCATCGACACCCGTATCCGCTCGATCACCAAAACCGTCACCGGCACCGTGCTGATGCAGCTCGCGCAGCGGGGCAAACTGTCGCTGGACGACACGACCGGTAAGTACGTGCCAGGGGTCCTCAACGGGGACGAGATCACGTTGCGTCAGCTCGCGGATATGACCAGCGGTGTCGCCAGTTACACGCAGAGCACCACCTTTTACCGACACCTACTTCGCCAAGCCCCAGACGGTGTTCACCCCGCGGCAACTCCTGAAGGTTGGCCCCAGCGAGTCGCCGCTGTTCGCCCCCGGCGCGAAGTTCAACTACGCCAATACCAACAGCGCCCTGCTGGTCATGGCCGTCCAGAACGTGACCGGCCGGGCCCTCGAAGCGGCCTACCACCGACTCTCACCGATCACCCGCGCGAGCTGGTCTGCTCCTCCCCGGCCGTGCGCATCTTCGTCGCCCTGTCGACGGCGCTCGGTCACACCTTCACCCCGCCCCAGCAACATTGACATGGAGAAACCGTCATGAAACGCAGTGAATTTCTCATCGGCGCCGGCCTGAGCGTCGCCGCCGCAGCAGTCACGGGTTCCGCATCAGCGACAGAACCGGCGTCGCAGCCGGCGGCCGGGAAACCTCGACCACTACCCGTGGACACCCGCATCCGAGTCACGTCCCCGCCGAATCCAGGCACGGCTGTCGTGGAGTCACCCGCAGGCGGCGTCAGCGAAGCGCTGAGAATGCTGCCATGGCTGACCGGCTCGACACTGATAGCGAGCAGGGTTCCCGGCCTGGCGATCGCCGTGGTTCACCAGGGCAAAACGGTGTTCGCGCAGGGATACGGCGTCCGCCAGATCGGTAAACCCGGCCGGGTCGATACCCGCACCGTCTTCCAGCTGGCGTCGCTGTCAAAGCCCATCGGTGCCACCGTCGTGGCCAGGCAGGTCTCACGCTCGCAGGTGAAGTGGGACACGCCAGTGACGGCGCTGTTGCCCCACTTCGCCCTCGCCGACCCGTGGGTCACCTCCCACCTGACCATCGGTGACTGCTACGCCCACCGCAGCGGTCTGCCACCGGCAGCCGGAGACCTGCTGGAGGACATCGGGTACGGCCGGGACTACGTGCTGCACCACCTGCGGGACGAACCTTTGGCCCCCTTCCGTAGCTCCTACGCCTACGCGAACTTCGGGCTGACGATCGGCGCCGAAGCGGTAGCGCGGGCGGCCGGTATCGACTGGGACACCCTGTCCCAACAGCAGCTGTACGGACCGCTGGGGATGACCTCGACCAGCTCCCGGTACCGCGACTTCATTGCACGGACCAACCGGGCCGCCATGCACGCAAAGGTCGGCAAACGGTTCCTACCGCTCTACCAACGCGACGCCGACCCACAGTCCCCCGCCGGCGGGGTCTCCTCCAACGTCATCGACATGGCCGCCTGGATGAAAATGGTCCTGGCCCAGGGCAAAATCGGTCACAACCAGTGGATCGAAACCACCGCCCTGCTGCCCGCCATCAGCGCCGAGATGATCCAACACCCGGCCAACGACGTATTGGCTCGTCCCGGTCAGTACGGCTACGGCTTCAACGTCGGGGTCCAACCCGGTGGTCGAGTGACGATGGGTCACTCCGGAGCCTTCGCCCAAGGAGTCGGCACCGCGTTCACCATGATCCCCAGCGCCGACATCGGCATCGTCGTACTCACCAACGGTTCGCCCGTGGGAGCCGCTGAATCACTCATCGCGTCGTTCCTGGACATCGTGCAGTTCGGCTACCTCACCCGCGACTGGTGGAAGACCTACCAACCGGCCCTGGCCGGTCTGATGGACCCCGTCGGCGACCTGGTCGGCGTCAAGCCACCGAAGCACCCAGCACCGTCCGCACCCACGAACGCTCTGGTCGGCACCTACCGGAACCACTACTACGGAACGGCGGTCGTGCGTCGGCACGGAGGTATCTTGACGATGGAACTCGGCCCCCGGCACCGGTACACCTTCACCCTCAACCACTGGGACGGCAGTACCTTCTCCTTCATACCGACCGGCGAGAACGCACCAGCCGGCTCGCTGTCCTCGGCCAAATTCGTGGTCTCCCACGGCAAGGCCTCCGCGGTGACCCTGCAATTCTTCGACGCTCAGAAGCACGGCACCTGGACGCGCTGAGTCCGTTGCGTGGCCGGCATGGCTCGTTGGCCGGCCTGAACGCCGTGGCGACCTCAGTACAGTGACGGCGTGAGCCAATCCCCCGTGACGTCCGTCAGCACCGGTCCTGAGCAAGTCTCCTGCCAGGTGCTGGTGCCCGCCGAAGCGAGCGTAATTTTCGACCTGGTAGCCGACCCGCACCGTCACCCCGAGCTCGACGGGTCGGGCACCGTCCGCGCCCGCGACGTCAAAGGCCCCGACCGGCTGTCGGTCGGTGCGAAATTTGGGGTGGGAATGAAAATGTACGGTATTCCCTACGCCATCACCTCGACCTGCACCGCACTCGAGGATGATCACCTCGTGGAGTGGCAGCACCCGATGGGCCACCTGTGGCGTTGGGAGTTTGAATCTGCCGGACCGGGCATGACGATGGTCACCGAAACGTTCGACTACTCGACCACGAAGATCCCCGCGGTCATCCGTTTGACGAAGACCGACCAGAAGAACAAGGTCGGCATCACCAAAACCCTTGAGGCACTGGTCGCACGCTTCGCCTGACGTCCCGACAGCTGTACCTGTTGCCCGGGTGACCTCGAGCCTCGCAGTCCCGGGTCACGAGCAGGTGCGACCACGCGACGGTCGCTTGTGCCTGCTGGCGCATCGGATGCAGGTCGTCGCGCGGGGCAGCGCTGCAATCCGTTATACAGCGATCTGCTCGCCGCACATCTCACAAGCGAGAGTTGACGTCGGCCCGTCATTGTCATCTGTCGGTGTCACATTTCGAACGGTACGCGAGAGCAGCACGAGACCTGTTGCTCCCCCTATGCCGCAGCAACCGGTCAGCCCAGGCCGGTCGGCATCCGGTTGGCGAAGTCGGTGTCTGACTCGAATGTCGACCCGACACGCAGCACCAGCGGCTCGTCGAACGGTCTGCCGATGATCTGAATGCCGATCGGTAGGCCCTGCCTGTCGAATCCGCACGGCACCGACAGCGACGGCAGCCCGGTGAGGTTACCTGGCGCCGATGTGATGACGTACGCGTTGATCGCCGAGTCCGCACTGCCGTCAGACCACCGCACGGTCGGGTCGTCTGCGCGTACCGCTACGGCGGGGAGGGTCGGCGCGAGCACCGCGTCGATGCCGTAATCCTGGAACATCTGTCTCCAGCCCTGCTTGATCAGCTCGCGGACGCGCTGCGCGCGGATGTAGTCGGTCGCGTACAGCAGCTCACCGGCCTCCAACAGTGCCCGCACGTCGGGCTGATAGAGGTCGGCCTTGGCGCGCAGAGTGCCCTGGTGGTAGCTGCTCGCCTCCGCCACGAACAATGCGTACTCGGTGGCTAGGTAGGTCTGTGACAACGGAAGCTCGACCTGGCGAATAGTGGCGCCCGACGACTCGAGCACCGTGAGGGCGGCCCGGAAGGCGGCCTCGACATCCGGCTCGATGTGGTCGAAGAAGTAGTTGGTCGGCACCCCGAGCGTCATGTGCTTCACCCCGTTGCCCAACCCGGTGGTGTAGTCGGGCACCGGTACATCCAAGCTCCCCGGATCACGCGGGTCGTAACCCGCGATGACCTGAAGCAGCTCCGCGGTATCGAGAACGGTCCGAGCCATCGGGCCGGCGTGGTCCAGCGCCCAACACAGAGGCGTGACACCGTGTCGGGATACTCGCCCGAACGTGGGCTTTAGCCCGGTAATGCCATTGAGTGCTGAGGGGATCCGGATGGATCCTCCCGTGTCGGTGCCGACCGCCCCGAGCACCATCCGGGCAGCCAATGCGGCACCGGAGCCACCACTGGATCCACCGGGCGTACGCGTCAGATCCCAGGGGTTGTGGGTTGTCGGGGTCAGGACGCCGTAGGCGTACTCATGGGTGTGTGTCTGGCCGATCAGGACGCTGCCCGCTGCGCGTAACCGTGCCGAGACGGCCGAGTCCGAGGCTGCGACCCGCCCCGCCCTGGTCTGTGAGCTCGACGTGGACAGGACGCCCTGCGTGTCGAACAGGTCTTTGACGCCCATCGGTATCCCGTGCAGTCGGCTACGCGGCCCCGATATTGCGATCTCGGCCTCGGCGATCCGGGCGGATTCGCGAGCCTGATCGAGAGTGAGTGCCGCAAACGCGCATACCTGAGTCTCGTGGCGTTCAATCTGCCCGATGACCGATTCCGTCAGCTCGACCGGGGAGAGCTGCTTGGCCGCGATGGCGTCGGCAGCGGCGCTCAGGGTCAGCTCGTAGGACTCCATCACGTCCACCGTGGGTCGAAGGTTGCAGCCAGCGCTGTGTCGCCGAGCTCGACCTCGTACAGCTGGTCGATCAGCCCTTGAACTCCCTGGAGTACCTGCGCTGCGCCGGCAATCCGCTCCTCCGCCAGCGGCAACCTGGCGTGTTCCGCGAGCGCGCGGGTCAGCTCAGTGGTGACTGGTGGTCGGGAAGTATCCATGCCGAGCCTCTTAACGTCCAGGTGTGGGATACCCACCGACCCTAATACCCACCGGCAACCGTCGACAGGGATCTGACCAACCGTGGCTGAGTCCGCGGATACTGAGATGGTGGACACCCAAACCGGATCGGCTGTCGTCGTAGCCTGCTGTCAACTTGCCCCCACCCTTGGTGATCCAGCCGCCAACCGGGAATGTGTGGCAGACGCGGTGACCGAAGCGGTCGTCTCGGGCGCCCAGATCATCGTGCTTCCGGAGCTGATGTCCAGCGGATACATGTTCACCGACACCGCTGAAGCGGCAGGCAGTGCGGAAACCGTTGATGGAGAAACCTTGGCCCTGTGGGCGCGTCTCGCTCGCGAGCATGCGATCGTGATCGTCGGCGGATTCTGCGAACTGGGGTCCGACGCAGAGGTCTACAACAGTGCCCCACTCCTCGACCCGGACGGCCTGCGCGGGACCTACCGGAAAGCACACCTGTGGGACGCCGAACGCTTCATCTTCACCCCTGGCGGCCAAGCACCACCCGTGTTCGACACCAGATTCGGTGCGATCGCGATGATGATCTGTTACGACCTCGAATTTCCCGAATGGGTTCGGCTTCCGGCGCTGGCCGGTGCCCAGCTGCTCTGTGCCCCGGTCAACTGGCCGGCCTATCCCCGCCCGGACGGCGAACGCCCCGCGGAAGTCGTCAGGGTGCAAGCCGATGCCGGCGCGAACCGGATGTACATCGCTGCCTGCGACCGAACCGGCCCGGAACGTGGCGCCGAATGGGTCGGCGGGTCGGTCATCGTCGACGCCGACGGGTGGCCCATTGCCGGCGGATCCGCGACCACCGAGGCCATCACCACGATCGCTGAATGCCGCCTGGCCGATGCTCTGGACAAGAACATCGGCCAGCACAGCAACGTCCACACCGACCGCCGACCGGATCTGTACGATCACTTCGCGCGCCGCGGCTGACGAGCAGCAGTCATCAAGTGCGCCGGGTGGCGTCGGTCCCCAGGGCGCGACACTGGCTAGGTTGGTGGAGCAGGTCCATCATGAGAGCTGCGCTGCGCCGGTTGAGCGGCGTTCCACCACCAACGCACGTCCGAACGAGGTAACTACGGTGTCAGCACTTCATCTGTCGCGTCGCGATCTGGACTTCCTGCTGAATGAGTGGCTGCAGGTGAACGACCTGCTCGAGCGGCCTCGTTTCGCGGATCACTCGGCGGAGACCTTCGCCGCGGTCCTGGATCTGAGCGAAGACATCGCGGTGAATGAGTTTGCGCCACACAACAAGGCCTCGGACAGCTGCGAGCCGGTGATGTCAGCAGACGGTTCGGTCCAGCTGATTCCACAGATCAAGCAGGCGCTCGATCGCTACAACGAGTCCGGTCTGCAGGCGTCATCCTTCCCCGTGGAGCTGGGCGGTATGCAGCTGCCCGAGACAATCCGCACCGCCTGTGCCGCCTGGCTGGCAGCCGGAAACGCGGCCACCACCAGTTACCCGTTCCTCGCGTCTGCTGCAGCCAATCTGCTGGTGGCGCATGCGTCACCGGAGATGATCGACACCTATGCGCGCCCCATCATCGAAGGCCGCTTCTACGGGACGATGTGCCTTTCGGAGCCGGACGCCGGTTCCTCGCTGGCGGACACCCGCACGACCGCCGAGGGGCAAGCCGACGGCACGTGGCGCATCCGGGGCTCGAAAATGTGGATCTCCGGTGGCGACCACGAACTCGGTGACAACATCGTGCACCTCGTGCTGGCCAAGACGCCTGGCGCACCGGCCGGTGTCAAAGGGCTGTCGCTGTTCGTGGTGCCCAAGTTTCTCGTCGCCGATGACGGCGCGGTCGGTGTACGCAACGACGTGACGCTGGTGGGTCTCAACCACAAGATGGGTTACCGCGGCACGACCAATACGTTGCTCAGTTTCGGAGATGGCACGCATGCCGTCGATGAGGTGCGGGGGGCCGTGGGCTACCTGGTCGGTGAAGAACACGCCGGCCTGGCCTACATGTTCCACATGATGAACGAGGCTCGGATCGGGGTGGGCACCACCGCAGTGGCCCTCGGGTACGCCGGGTACCTGCATGCGCTGGATTACGCACGGACCCGTCTGCAGGGCCGCCCGGTGAGCCAGCGGGACCCCAGCTCGGCTCCGGTCCCGATCATCAACCACCCGGACGTCCGACGCATGCTGCTCGCGCAGAAGGCGTACGTCGAAGGCGGTCTGGCACTCGTGCTCTACTGCGCGCGACTGGTAGATGAGGCG
Source organism: Dermatophilaceae bacterium Sec6.4 (assembly GCA_039636865.1). Lineage (NCBI taxonomy): Bacteria > Bacillati > Actinomycetota > Actinomycetes > Micrococcales > Dermatophilaceae > Dermatophilaceae bacterium Sec6.4. The sequence continues at coordinate 2,148,935 of CP144172.1, read as the reverse complement.
GGCACCGCGCCGGAGGCATCGACGCGGGATTCCGCTGAGTCCCTGCTCGGGATCCTGACCCCGATCGCCAAGTCCTTTCCGTCCCAGTGGTGCGTCGCGGCCAACGATCTTGCGATCCAGGTACACGGCGGATACGGGTACACCCGTGACTACGACGTGGAGCAGTACTACCGCGACAACCGACTCAACTCCATCCATGAAGGGACCCACGGGATTCAGGGCCTGGACCTGCTGGGTCGCAAGGTCCGTTCCAGGGGCGGCCTCGATTTCAAATTCCTCGTCGACCGGATGTCGGCGACCGTCGAGGTCGCGTCCAGCGCGGGTGGAGTCCTCAGCCAGCGTGCCGATCAGCTGAGGCCTCGCATCGAGGCACTGGTCGAAACGACGGACACGCTGTGGCGTGGCGGCGACCCCGAGGTTGCCTTGGCCCACTCCAGCGTCTACCTCGAAGCCATGGGCCACATCGTGGTGGCCTGGCTGTGGCTCGAGCAATGTCTGGCAGCCGATGGCAGGACCGGCAGCTTCTACGACGGCAAACGTGCTGCGGCGGGCTACTTCTACCTGTTCGAACTGCCCAAAGTCGATGCTCAACTGGCGCTCCTGGCCACCCTGGACCGCTCGACTCTTGATCTGGACGAGGCCTGGTTCTAAGCGATGGCGAGCGTATTGGACCCGATTCTCCGTCATGCTGCAGAAGAGCGTGGCCGCATCGCGCTCCGCGACGAACGGGGCGACTGGACCTACGGCGACGTGGCCGGCGCCGCCGAGGCATTCGGGGCGGACCTGCAGGCCTTCGGTATGGCGCCCGGTACCCACATGGTGTGATCGCCCCGTCGGTACCGGAATTCGTGGTCGCCTACCTTGGCATCGCAGCGGCGGGGTGCGTGGTGATCCCGATGAACACGATGTCGGTGCGCGACGAGATCCGGTACGTGCTGAACGATTCGGGCGCTGCGCGCATCATTGCGTGGGATGCACTGGGCGCTGCTGCGCGGGAGGCAGCCGACGACCTCGGTGTCCCCCTGCAGGTGCTCAGGCAGCTCACCCCCGGTGCGCATCGGCCGGTTGGGTCAGAGAGCGCCATCTGTCCACGGGATCGCAGTGATACCGCGGCAATTCTCTATACGTCGGGTACCACTGGTCGCCCCAAGGGCGCCGAGCTGAGCGTCGCCAACATCCTGGACTCCGCAGAGATCTCGGTGCAGATCGGCCGTAGCACTCCCCAGGACCGCTTCGCCACTGGACTGCCCCTGTTCCACGTCTTCGGTCAGATCGCGGTGATGATGTCGGCTCTGACAGCGGGGGCTTCGCTGTCGCTCCTGTCACCGTTCGAGCCCAATCGAATGCTCGAACTCATCCGACGGGACCAGATCTCCATCGTGCTCGGCGTACCGACGATGTGGAACGCGATGCTGCGCGCCGCTGAAGGTGCCGGTGATGGTGACTTTGCGGGCGTGCGGGCGGCCGTCTCCGGGGGTGCGTCCCTGCCGGCGGAGGTCTCCAGAGCTTTCGAACGACGTTTCGGATGCCCGGTCATCGAGGGCTACGGACTGACCGAATCCAGCGCCCTGGGCACCTTCAACGATCTGGATCGTGGCCCCAAGATCGGGTCGACAGGAGCACCGATCCCCCGCTCGGAAATCCAGATCCGGTCACTGGACGGCCAGGTCGTCGCCCAGGGCGAGGTGGGCGAGGTCTTCATGCGGGGCCCCCAGGTGATGAAGGGCTACTGGAATCGACCCGAAGCCACCGCAGAAGCATTCGTCGACGGATGGTTCCGCACCGGTGACCTCGGCGCACTCGATGCCGATGGCGATCTACGCATCGTGGACCGGCTGAAGGATCTGATCATCCGCGGTGGTTACAACGTCTACCCCGGCGAGGTGGAAGAGGTGCTCTACGGCCACCCCGACATCATCGAGGTGGCTGTGGTGGGTGTGCCGGATGAGTACTACGGCCAGGAAGTGGCAGCGGTCATCACCCTGCGGGACGGCGCGTCAGTAACCGGCGAGGAAATCACCGCATGGTCGCGCGAGCGGATGTCCGCCTACAAGATCCCGCGGATCGTCCGCTTCGTTCCGACGCTGCCCAAGGGCGCGACCGGGAAAATCCTGAAGCGCGCGATCGACCTCAGCGATGGAGAGACTCGCTGATCATCCCCTCGTATGCGCGATCCCACCGTCGACGATGACAGTCGACCCGACGACATAGTCACCGGCCCGAGAGGCCAGGTAGATGGCGGCGGCCGCCATGTCCTCCGGAGTGCCGATCCGACCCGCCGGGATCTGGGCTGCGACCTCCTGCTCGTGGTCCCGCGCGTCCCGATTCATGCTGGAGGCAAACGCGCCGGGCGCGATGGCACTCACCACGACGCCCTTCACGGCGAGTTCGATCCCCATCCGGCGGGTCAGTTGGATGATCGCCGCTTTGCTCGCCTGGTAGGAGTACGTCTCCCCCGGGTTGACGGCGATGCCGTCGATCGAGGCGATATTGATGACCTTGGCGAGGTGCGAGCTGTTGGCCCGTTGCAGCAGCGGTAGGAACTGCTGGGTCAGGAAGAAAGGGGCCTTGACGTTGAGGTCCATCACCTTGTCCCACCCGGACTCGGGAAATTCGCTCAGTGGTGCGCCCCAGGCGGCTCCGGCATTGTTGACCAGGATGTCGAGGTGGGACTCACGATCGGCGTACCGCTGTACCAGGTCGTTCACACCATCCAGCGTCGAGACATCAGCCGGCAGCGAGAGGCAGTCGCCGAACGCGGAGAGCTCCGAGGCGGTGGCATCACACACCGCTGCCTTGCGGGAGGAGATGTAGACGCGCGCACCCTGGGCCAGGAATCCCTCAGCGATCATCCGGCCGATGCCGCGGGACCCCCCGGTCACGAGAGCGGTGCGTCCTGCGAGCGAGAACAGTGTGCTGGTGTCCATCGGATTGCCCTTCGGTAGGTTCTACGGCTGCACGATCGTCGAGACGTTCAGATCTGGAGCACCAGTTTGCCGGTGTTGATCCCGCTGTAGAGACCGAGGAGAGTCTGCCCGAATGCCTCAACCCCACCGGGGACGATGGTCTCGCGGGCGCTCAGCTTCCCGGCCGCGATCCATTCGCTGATCTGTTCGACGGCCTCGGAATAACGGTCCTGGAAGTCGAAGACAACGAAGCCGGTCATCGATGCTCGGAAGACCAGCAGCGACATGTACCGCCGCGGCCCGGGAGCGAGTTCGGTGTCGTTGTAGGTGGAGATCGCGCCGCACAGCACCACGCGCGCTCCACGACGCAGGTTGGCCAACCCTGCGTCCAGGATGTCGCCACCGACGTTGTCGAAGAAGACATCGATTCCCTTGGGGGCGGCCGCTCGAACCTTGCGCAACACATCGCCGTCGCGGTAGTTGATCGCAGCGTCGAAACCGAGCTCGGTGAGCCATCCGCATTTCTCGTTGCTTCCGGCGATACCGATGACGGTGCACCCGGCAGCCTTGGCGATCTGCCCCACCACGCTGCCTACCGCGCCGGCGGCGGCGGATACCAGGACGGTGTCACCCTCCTTCAGTGCGCCGACGTCCCGCAGACCGAAGTATGCGGTCATACCGGGCATCCCCAGGGCACCGAGCCAGGTCGGCGCGGGCGCTACCTCGAGGTCGATCGCGGACACCCCGGAGCCGTCACTGAGTGCGTACTCCGTGACTCCGAACGGACCGGACACGGCCACCCCTTCGGGGAACTGCGGGTGTTTGGAGCTGACCACCACGCCCACTGCCGCAGCCCGCATGACCTCCCCGATTGCCACGGGGCGGATGTAGGAGCGGACGTCGTTCAACCATCCCCGCATCGCTGGATCGAGCGATATGTAGTCGACCTTGACAACGAACTGCCCGTCCACCGGCTCCGGAATATCGACCCTGACGACGTCCCAGGTGTCGTCACAGGGTAATCCGACAGGGCGTTCACGAAGGTGGACCTGCTTGCTCTCGTACTGCGTCATGTCGTCTCCAGATCGTCGGGTGGATGAAGGGTGTGGGCCCAGCCGCCATCATCGCCTGTTGTAGCGACGTCGGTTGTTTCTCTCGTCCGGTCGGCTCATCGTGGACCACATCGTCCGGGTCAGAGATCAGCTCAAAGTTTCGTTGCGAACCGATGCGCAACGGCACCAGCGGTGCCACGATGACAATATGAAAAGGTTGGTCGTCTGCTGCGACGGAACGTGGAACAAGCCGGACAATGAGAACGTCACCAACGTCGAGAAGATTGCCCGCACGGTACAGACTGACCCGTTGGCGACCGGAGGCGTCCACCAGCTGGTGTATTACATCAGCGGGGTCGGTGCCGGCAGTTACGGCGCTGACCGGGTGTTGGGTGGGGCCTTTGGATTCGGGCTGTTACACAATGTAATTGCCTGCTACCGGTTCTTGGCACAAAACTACGAACCCGGCGACGAGATCTTCATTATCGGCTTCAGTCGGGGCTCATACACCGCACGTTCGGTGGCCGGGATGCTCGCACGCGTGGGGCTGCTCACCAAGATGGCGCTGGTTCAGGAAAGACTGCCCGAGGCCGTTCACCTCTACACACGGACCAAGATGCCCGAGGGCGCCTTCGGGGAGAGTGTGGATGAGTTCAAGCACGACCACTGCCACGCTACACAAGTGACCTTCCTCGGCGTCTTCGACACCGTAGGCGCCCTGGGGGTGCCCGGCTTCGAGCGCGACACACCACGCTTCCACGACGTCCAACTGAGCGACCAGGTGCTGTGTGCTCGACAGGCGCTGGCGATCGACGAGACCAGGTTGAAGTTCGCGCCCACCTTCTGGGAGGCCCCCAGCGATCCTTCGGACGACGCAACAGAGGACCCGCGGGTCAAGCAGGTGTGGTTCGAGGGGGCACACTCCGATGTCGGAGGGGGCTATGCCCAGACCGGCCTGTCCGACACGTCGCTGCTGTGGATGGCGCGCGAGGCCCACGCCGCGGGCCTGGTCTTCGACACGGAGTTGTTGGGATTTTATGTCAACAGCGGGTCCGACCCCATCTGTCACAACCCCCTCAGCCTGATATACAAGGTCGACAACGCGATTCTTGGGGTGAAAGAGCATCTCCCCTGGCATGAGCAGGAGAGCGAGTTCAGCCACCGGCTGCGTCTGCTGACCGACAAACACGCCCTGTCCGTGCGAGTGGCGTCCTCCGCGGTCAGCCACTACCAGGAGGGTGGGTACGCGCCGGCCAACCTCACGGCGTTCGCGAGCCAGACGAGCGGATTCGAGGGGATCATCGAACCTGTCGTCCGACTTCCTGAGGCCGGGCTCAACCTTGCAGACCTGGGAAGCCCTCCGGTTCCTCCGGCTCTTGCAGGCACGGTCGGTACTCCCGTGGATCAGGTCGGGAGTGGCGACGTCCGCTAGCAATTCGTGCGGATCGCGATCCCAATGCAGGTCGGCGCCGCGCTTCTGCGGGGTAGTGCTCTGCGGAGGCCCTGAGCCCGACGCCGCGACCCTCGAGGTGGTCCCGCCCATCTGGCATGTTGTGCCAGGCCGCTACTTATCCCGGCTGGCCCGGTCTTCCTCAGGTACGCCCGGTGGCGGGGTGTCACCGCGTACGACCACAACCGGGCACTCTGCGTGCTCGGAACACGCTGAACTGACCGATCCCAGCAGAAGCCCAGCAAAGCCACCATGGCCCCGGCTGCCGACCACGAGCAGTTGAGCGCCCCGGCTGGCCTCGATCAACACCTGCGCCGCATGACCCTCCCGCACAGACTGGCGCAAACCGACAGGTGGGTGCTGTCCAAAAACCTCGCTGATGGTCGCGGTCAAGGCTTTGGCGGTATCGGCGCGGGGATCCCAGGCCGGTGGGACAACTGCTACCCCGGCGCCCATCACCCCGTAGGAAGTCAACGGCACCCACGCCGCGACCACCTCGAGGGTGTCGCCGGTCGCGTGGGCAAAGAACTGGGCCCACACCAGCGCCTGCTTACTAGCATCCGAACCATCGACACCCACCACCACAACCCCCCGACCTGAGCCAGTCCCGGGCGCGGCGCCCATCAGCGCGCTGCCGATGAGGTCGAGGTGATCGCACCACTACGGCACGATTCACACAGAGAAACAAAAAACACATTCATGATGATCCCGATCGAGCGGGTAGTCACCGGGGCGTCGACACCGAGCAAAGGCTCACGAATCCAGCAGCGGACGGCTGAATCCCTTTCGACTGGCTGATTCTCTCAGCGTGCCCACGCTACAGGTTCTGCTCATCCCCCACCCCCCAAGACGAGCTGATCCTGTTCGCAGCCACGTCGAAGGCCCGCAGACCGACGTGTTCACGCCCAGGGAGCGGACTGCTGCCCCAACTGCTAGCGTAGGCAACGCTGAGAGGTCAGCCCACCGGAAGAAGCGTTGCCGTCTGCTGCGCGCTTCAGAGCATGTTCAGCTCGCAGCCGGAACGTACGGGGTCACCGAAAAGTCGGGACTACCTTCATGTGCGCCCATTCACGCCCGCTCGGCTCGGCACAACCGAATCGCTCTCCCTGCCTCGCCGTGGTGCTGTGCGGTCTAGGTCACTGCTGCGCCGGGCCCTGCGGTCTACTGTCTCCCGCGCTGGGAGACGTGTGGTTTACCTGGCATCGCAACGGGCTCGCCACTACACTGGTCGTCCTTGAATCCAACGATTCCAGCATGCTCAGCCCGCTGGTGCATGCGGTCAACAATTGCGCCCACAAAGACCGCATCCGCGTGCGGACCCGCGGCATCGATGACCGAGGGCGCGCCCTGGCTGCCATTACATTCCCGCTACAACGCGGACATTTCACCATCGGTGATCCCAACGGGCGGCCTCGCTCTCGGGTCGCGGACAGTGTGGTGAGCTCCGTCCATCGAGCAACTCGCCGCCGGCTGGTGGAACTGGAGCGCGCCCGATGAGGATCAATACACCGGCCCGTTGGGCCGGCTCAGATCGGCACGCGCCACCGACCATGGTCACCACTCAGGACGGCCACAGAACCTACCCCATCCGGGCGAGCGCAACCCCCCAAACCGGGCTCAGTGTCCAGGCTGCGGTGAACTTCTTATGCGATGTTCGCCTTGTTGCAGATGATGTCAATGCCGCTCGTGGTGCGCTCTGCCCAGTTGGTCCGGCAACTACCCCTGTCATCAGTCTCGCCACGGCAACCGCTCACCTGGCCATTGAGCACATCTTTCGATTACCCCTGCCCACTATCAGCGTGCAGATCGACGTCGACGTCATCACCCTCACCGGGGTAGCCTCATCTGCCGGTGACCTACTTGCGGTCGAGGTCGCCGTCACCTACCTCGCCGATCACCAGCACATCGATAACCAGCTCCGCTGTCTATGAACATCGCGCGCTCGCCACGGAAGCCGTCCGCCGCCGACCTGGAAGAGCTCCAGCTTTGCACCAGGCCAGCAGCGTCACATTCGAGTTTCGACGCCTCAGGTCTTCCTTGCGTACCCAACGGCGCTCGCGGGAGGAAGGTCACCGATCCTTCACGCATCCCCGTGTGCCGCATCCCACTTCGAATGTCTCACCCACTGACCACTACGGCACATTGTCCACCGCGCGAAAGCGCCAACGAAAGCCAGCACCATCCCCAGCACCATCATCAAGGGCGACTACCAAATCCGAGAGTCCGTCCAGGAAGAGCTGGTCGGGTCCGGGAGATCGAGACGACGCCAGAATCGGGGTAACCGTCGAAGAAGCCATCAAATGGGTCGCGAAACTCCCAGACTCCGTGCGCGCGACCGTCCACAACACACCGTGGACCCCAAAGGAGAGGTGCGGTGGAATCACTACCAACCAGGTCCATGTCACCGTCGCGAGCAACACCGCCACATCACTCCCTAACACCAGCCCTAGGGTTCCAACCCTGGATTCCTTGTGGCACCTCTGCTCGCACCCCAACGCTGCCGTGCACTCTCATGCGGCGCTGACAATTCGCGAAACTCCACCCCGACGGCAAAACCTACGGCCGGAATCCAGTCGTATCCGGTGCAGAACTCATCGCTAGACACACCACGCGCACGACAACTTGAAGGACGAAAGGCAGCCATGAACAACGACGACACAACGAGCCACGAAGGTCCCAACTCTCCAGACCGGGCTAACGGACCATTCACTCCGAAGACCAAGTTGCGCGGCGAGGCGATGACCGCGAAGGTCAAAGACCTCCTGCACGAGGGCAACGTTCGACGCATCACGGTCAAAAACGACCAGGGCCACACCGTGATCGAGATCCCAGTCACCGCCGGGATCGTCGCCGCCATCGCAGCACCTGCTCTGACAGCAGTTGCAGCAATCGCCGCCTTGGCCAGCGACTGGGAAATCGAGGTCCATCATCAGCCGGAATCAGACCAATCCAGCTGACCGGGACTCTCGAATCCAGTTGCCGGACAGCACGACCTGAGGATGACGCTCACAGTCCCGACCACGTCCCACGACCTGCCGGAAATCGATACCTGGGCCGAGCCCTGGGACTATCGCAAATTCGGAGCATCGCGCATGCGGAAACTCCCACAGCGTTCCGAAGGTGCGTCCGAGCAACGGCATGGGCAAACCGCGGCCAGGGCGATTGAGCTATCCGTCGAACAGATAACCGTGGGACACCCCTGGCCGAGCGCAGCTGGGGTTCCGGCAGGGCCCACGCGGGCCCTACCCACGTTGTCAGCAGGGCCCGCTTCCTCCCCTGGTCCTGCCCAATGCCCTGACCGGACCCGAGGTGGCCTGCCCCGCTGGGGAGGCAGGCAGGGTGCGTCCTGCTGCATCGACCGTGCTGGGCGACGATTCGCTGTCGCGGAGAGGGACGCCGCGCCCGGGGCTGTCGTCCCCGCGTGGACGGCGGTTAATTAGCGGCGGGCGCGGTTGATGACTGCGGGTGTGGACCGGGGTGCGGCGGCCTTTGTCGCACCGTTGCGCGGGTTGTAGGTGATGGCGTCGAGGTGGTACTCCAGGTAGGTAAACGTGCCGTCCATTCCTGCGGCGTGCCATACCCCTTCGCCGGAGGTCAGGACCCGGCGTCCGCCGGTGTCACGGTGGCCTGCGAGCGGGGTCGACCAGCGCTGTGGAGTGAATGTTTTCCCGTCGGCGGATGCTGCCGCTCGGTCGTCGGAGACGAAATCGACCAGATCGTGCTGTGCGTCGAAGGTCAGGACGGCGGAGACGGTCTGGTTGCCGTCGGTGAATTCCCCACGGAGGTGCAAAGCGTCAATGGCGCTCCACTTGGCAGGAGCGTCGGCGATCGCGCCAGGGGCCATGACGACCAGGTCGTTGAACACGGTGATGGTCTCCCCTCGGTTCATCTCGGGGCCGGATGCGTTGACCATGGTGAACACCGAAAGCAGCTTCACCCGCATGGTGGCCGTGGTGTCAGCAAAGACGTGCAGGACGGTGACGGGGAACCCAGATTTGGTGGCGTCCATCAGGAAGATCCGCTGTGGTCGTGGTCCGTAGGTGTTGACCTGTTGACCGGTGAACGGCATCCATGCTGCGTGCGGGCCACTGCGGATACGTCCGTGGAAGTCGGCGTGGAAGCTGACCACCCGGGGTCGCCCGATTGCGCCGGAACCTCGGATGTAGGCCGCCAACGGGGCTGGTAGGCCTACGAGATCCGATTCGGCCAGCACTGTTGGGGAGGGGTCGACATCGGCCCGCTCCTGCGCGACATGCTGGCGGTATTGAGCGTGGAAACTCGTCGGTCCCTCAGCGGCGAAGCCGTAGCTGGCGGCGAGGACCAGGATGAGGTTCACGATGGTCCCGGCCCGCGCGTCGTGCCAGGAGGTGGCAATGGCGATCTGTGAGATGACCGCTGCACCGAGCGCACCGGCCCACCACCAGGTGGGCGCGCCGGCGGCGAGGAATGCCGCGGCGGTGAGCACGCAGATGGCAGCGAGCAGCCAGAGCCCGCCTTCGACGACTCCGATCGGCTTGGTGAGCTGGGGAACATCGGCCACCCCGAATCCTTTTGCGGCGCCCAGCAGGTGAATCAGACCGTGCCCCGTGAGCACGACAACGAGCACCCAGCGCAGTGTGGTGGTCATAGGAATCAGCTCTCTCGGTTCGCAGGATAGGTGAGGCGGACAGGATGATTGAGATCGAACTGCTGGGGTTGCGGGGGTAGCGAAGCCAGGACCAGGACAGCCATGCCGGACCAGAGGCCAGCAACCTGCCGTCGGGCGCCGCTACCAGCAGGAACCCGCCAAACAGTGCGGTCACCGACGTGATCGACTCCAACGCCAGTAGCGCGGTCGTCGCCCCTGTCGCCCTCCGCGGCACTGCCTTTCGGTTCAAGACGTCCCTTTTGGTGTGGATCCTCAGGAGGTGACGATTGCCTGCAGGATGTTCAGGCGGACAGCGCGCAGGGCCGGTAGGCCTGCGGCGAGGACTCCGACCACGCCAGCAGCCAGCAGCATGGCGAGGATGAGCGGCCAGGGGATCGCGAGCTGGGTCAGCCCTTGAGAGACCAGGCCACGCTGCAGCGCCACCCCCAGCCCGAGGCCGAGGCCGGTGCCGAGCACGGCGCCGAATACTGCGGTGGTCACGGCCTCGATGGTGATCATCGCGCCCAGCTGTTGACGGCGCAGGCCGATCGCCCGCAGCAGCCCGATCTCTCGGGTTCGCTCGAACACCGACAGGGCCAGGGTGTTGATGATTCCCAGGACGGCGACCACGATGCTGAAGAGCAGCAGGACGTAGAGCAGGTTGATCAGCAGGTCGATCGAGGCGCCTTGGGCGTTGGCGAATTCCGTGCCGTCCTGGACCGAGACGATCAGGTAGGGACGCACGAGATCGCTCAGCGCGACTCGCAGGGCCGGGAGGTCGGCCCCCGGTACGGCCCGCACGAAGAGTCGGGCATCGGCCCGTTGACTCACCGGAAGTGCGGCGTCGTACAGAGACCGGTCGATGATCAGGTGCGAGCCGAACGCCTGACTGTCCTTGTAGATGCCGCCCACGACCAGGGGTTCGCCCCTGAGGGTGCCGACCGTTGCGGACAGGGGCTCTCCGACGTGCCAGCCGCGTGCGGTGGCGGTGGTCTGATCGACCAGGACGGTGTGTCGACCCAGTGCTGCCAGGGCGCCGTTCTTCATCGGCACCCGGAAGTTGTCCGCGACGTCGGCGGCACTGGTGGCCGAAGCGCTGGTGTGGAAGGTCCCGATCCGGACATCCACGAAACTCACCGCGGCTACCGAGCGCACCGACGGCAAGTCGCGGGCAGCGGCAGCCACGGGTGCCGGCACCGGGGCGATATTGCCGCTGTTGAGCACGAAGTTGGAGGTCAGCTCGTCGGCGACTCCACTGCTCACACTGGCTTTGACGCTCTGCGCCAGCACCGAGATACCGGCGATCAGGGCCAGTCCGATCATCAGGGCACTCGCTGTGGTTGCCGTACGACGTGGGACCCGCAGCGCGTTCTCGCGGGCGAGCCGCCCCACAGCTCCGAGAAGGGCAACGAATGGCCAGGCGATCACCCGGACGACCGGGCGGGTCGCCAGCGGCGCCGCGACCAACATGCCGAGCACAGTCGCCACTGCTCCCACGGCCGCTACCGGCCACGACACTTGTGCGCGGGTCACCGCGACGCCGAGCACCAGAGCGCCGCAGATCACCATGGCCACGCCGATCAGGCCACGCCTGCCCAGGCCACCGGCGTTCGACCCGTCATCGCCGCGCATCCCGGCGACCGGCGCGACGCGCGAGGCACGACGTGCGGGCAGCACCGCAGAGATGACGGTGACTACGACCCCGACCAGCACGCTGAGCACGATGGTGGTGGGGTGAACGGGCAGGCCCGATCCGAGATCGGTATTGAGGAAGGTGCTGATGACCGCTTTGGCGCCGGCCGCGATCAGCAGCCCGAAAAGGATGCCGAACGCCGAACCCACCAGGCCAACGACGACCGCTTCACCCAGCACCATCCGGATCACCTGGGCCCTGGTCGCTCCAACGGCTCGCAGCAGGGCCAGCTCGCGGGCGCGCTGCGCGACCAGCATGGAGAAGGTATTGACGATGATGAACGAACCGACGAAGAGCGCGACACCGGCGAACACCAGCAAGAACGTGGTGAAGAACGACAATCCCTGCTGCACCGAGGTCTCGGTCTCGGCCTGCACGGTCGCACCGGTCACCGCCTCCAACTGGGCGGGTAGGGCTTTCGCGACGGCTGCCCGCAACGTCGCCTGACTGACTCCCGGGGCGGCGGTGACCGACAGTGACGGGACCGTGCCGTCGGGCGCGAAGGCCCGTCGGGCGGTGGCATCGTCGACGAGAACGGCCGTGGCACCGAAAAGCGATCCGAAAGCCACCTCGCCGGTGATGATGACCGACCTGGCCTGGTCACCGATCACAGCGCGGGTGCGGTCCCCCACCTTCAAATGCGCCCGAGCCAGGGTGCTGCTCTCGACCGCGACCTCAGTGGGGCCTGTGGGTCCGCGGCCGGAGACCAGGACGAACGCCGGGTCGTCCTTGGTGAAGGCGAAACCCAGCGATGGCGCGCCGCCGTTGCGGACAGCGAGCCCGTCCTTCCCGGCCAGCAGGGCGGTGCCCTGCAGGTCCGGCGCCACGCGCGCGACCCCAGGCACGGCCGCGACAACCGGGACGAGGGTCAGAGGTATGCCGGGCTTGACGGTGGATCCACCTGCGGAGACCGGAGACACGGCCGCGTTCCCTACGCTACGGACTTGGACGTCCAACCCCTTGGACGCCTGGGAAACCAGGCCACCCAGGGTGTTGTTAATACTGTCGCTCAACACGAAGGTGCCGGCCACGACCGATACCCCGAGCATCACCGCGAACGCCGTCAGCAGCAACCGCATCACGTGGCCCTGCAGACCCCGAAGGGTGACATGCAACATCTCAGGCCTTCCGGCGGGCGAGCTCGAAGCTCTTCATCCGCTCCAGGACCGACGTGGTCGTCGGGGCGAGGATCTCATCAACAATGCGACCGTCGACGAGGAAGAGCACCCGGTCGGCAAACGACGCCGCGACCGGGTCGTGGGTAACCATCACGATGCTCTGCCCGAAGTCGTCGACCGAGCGACGCAGGAACGCCAGGATCTCCGCGCCCGCAGCAGAATCCAGGTTGCCGGTCGGTTCGTCGGCGAACACGATCGCAGGTCGACGTACCAGGGCACGCGCGCAGGCGACCCGTTGCTGCTGTCCACCGGACAACTCACCCGGCCGGTGCGTCAGCCGATCTTCAATACCGAGGGTATCCACGACCGTGTCGAACCAGGCGCTGTCGAGTTTCGCGCCCGCGATATCGACCGGCAGGGTGATATTCTCGCGCGCCGTCAGAGTCGGCACCAGGTTGTAGGCCTGGAATACGAACCCGAGCCGGTCGCGACGCAACATCGTCAGCGCCTTGTCCTTCAGACCCCGGATATCGACACCGTCGATGATCACCTGACCCGACGTCGGCGCATCCAGCGCTGCCATACAGTGCATCAGCGTGGACTTACCCGACCCCGACGGGCCCATGATCGCAGTAAGCCGGCCACGACCGAACTCCACCGTGACATCGTCCAGGGCCACGACCTACGCATCGCCCACCCCATAGACCTTGCACAGATGCTCAGCCCGCGCCACCGCGTCCCCATCAGTCAGGGCATCGATCTCAGCTGAACTGCGTTCTCGGGTGATCGTCATTCGGGACTCCAGAACAGGCCCGCGAGGAGGCAGACCGTATGTCGTGTGGCGGGCACGTCACCCGGAGCGATCTGAGGACGCACTTCCCTACTGAAGACGCTAAATGCGCACCATCGCCGCCGTAAGGGCCAAAAGGCCCCACAGCAGACCCGTCTGAAACCAGCAATGTCAACGACCCGCGAGCAGAAGAACCAGCGGGCACTATCGCGCCCTGAGTTGAGCGGTCTGCTGCGGTGATTGGTGCGTGTCAGTGCAGTTGCTCGACCAGGCTGATTATCGAGTCGGCTTCCACGTCAGGGGCAAGGAAGTACGCGGGGTACCGATCAGCGCTGCGGTTGATCCAGGCGCTGGACAGACCGGCTCTGCGGGCTCCGTCAGTATCCCAGGGGTGGACTGCTACGAGCATGGCATCCAATGGGTCGACCTGGCATTGCCGCAGCGCGTAGGCGTAGGAGCGGGAGTCGGGCTTCCATGCGCCGGCGTCCTGCACAGAGAGCAGCCGTTCGAAGTGATGACGTACGCCCGCCGCGCTCAGCAGTTCCTCGGCCACGGCCGTCGAGCCGTTGCTGAGTGTCACGACGCGAACATCCAGCTGGGCCAACGCAGTCAACCCGGCCGGGACGTCGGCGTGCACGCCCAGGTCGGCGAACCCGTGCATGACGTGCCCGACGGCCTCTTCCAGTCCGCGGTTCAGCTGGTGCGCACCGAGCAGAACCCGTAGCGATTCCGCGGCAATCTGGGCGAACGGTGCGCTCGCACCGGCTGCGGTCAACGCGAACCCGTCACGCAACAGACCGGCGAACCAGGTACCGGCTGAATGCTCGGGTAGCCCTAGCTGAACGAAACGTGCGCCGAGTGGCGCCAGGTCGGAGAGCGTCTCGTTGACATCGAAGATCAGCAGTTGCGGGCGACGGGAACCGCGCAGTTCGACGGGGTGGCCAGACGTGGATCGCGGTTCATGCATGGATGCTCCTGGTCATGGTGAAGGGCACGTCCCGAGCAGACGAAGAAGCACAACTCGCCTCGGTATCGACCTTAGGGTGAAGGAATGGATGCAGACATCAATTTCTACTTCGACCCCGTATGCCCCTTCGCCTGGATGACCAGCAAGTGGGTGCGCCAGGTGCAGTCCCAGCGTGACTACACCGTGGACTGGCGATTCATCTCATTACGTCTGATCAACGCCGCGGTCGATTACGACGCGCACTTCCCACCCGAGTACGACGCCGGACATACCGCTGGCCTGCGGTTGCTGCGGGTAGCCGCACGGGCACGAGCCGAACACGGGCGAGAGGCGATGGGGCCGCTGTACGCCGCTTTCGGAGCACACATCTTCGACACCGCCCCCGCCGATGACCACGAGACCCAGCGCGACCTTCATCAACGGCGCGGGTCACGGGCTTTCGTGGAGCCGATCCTCGCCGAGGCGGGTCTGCCGATCGGACTGACCGACGCCCTGGATGACGAGTCGTGGGACGAGCAGATCCGCACAGAAGGCGACGAGGGGCTGGCCTTGACGGGCAAAGACGTGGGCACGCCGATCATCCACTTCGAGCCCCCCGCAGGCGTGGCCTTCTTCGGTCCCGTCATCAGCCGACTGCCGGCCGAGGAGCAGGCCGGCCAGCTGTGGGATCACGTGGTCGCACTGGCCAGCTTCCCCGGGTTCGCCGAGCTCAAACGCAGCCTGCGCGAACAGCCACAACTGGCAGCGCTCGGATTCAGCCCTGACACGGGCATTCCTCGCGTTCCTGGACGGTGACGGCGTTCAGCACGGTTGACGGTGTTCAGGCACCGTCAACCGACGCGAACACCGTCAGGGTGGGCGAGATCGGTATCGGACGCCGTGTGCTGATCGGGAGCGCCCGTGCGGTCCAAGACGCGGTAGGCGACCAGTTTGATCCGGTCGCTGAGTAGCGCCCAGATGATGGCGTAACCCCATACGAAGGCTGCCCAACCCCAACCGAGCGGGTGCATGAACAACCCGTAGACGGCGATGAGGGTGGCGATGGCCTGGGTGCCGAGGACGGCGAAGAGCAGGATGCGCGCCGGGCGGATCGACCAGAACGGGCCGCGGGTGCGGGTCAGGAAGATCGTCAGGTGTCCGGCGACGGACAGCATCAGATACATCATGGTCTGCAACCGCGGGTGCCCCAGATCGAAGACCTTGTCGCCGAGGTAGAAAAGCCCGAAAGCGGCAATCGGGCCGACGACTCCCAACACCGTGGAGATGCCCAGCACGACGCGCATGTTCCAGGCTTCGGGTTTCATCCGGTAGTGCACGTTGTCATAGGCGATCGACAAGATCGCGCCGTCGTTGAGCAGCGCGAGCATCACGATCATGATTGCGGTGACCGGGTAGAAGTTGAAGACGAGAATCGCCACCGTCATGAACAGCAGCACCCGCAGGGTCTCCGCGATGCGGTACATCGCGTAGGAGTTCATCCGCTGGAAGATCTTGCGGCTCTCCTTGATCGCGTCGACGATCACCGACAGGCCGGGGGTGAGCAGCACGATCGCGGCAGCAGCGCGCGCAGCATCGGTCGCCCCGGACACAGCGATACCGCAGTCGGCCTTCTTCAGCGCGGGCGCATCATTGACCCCGTCGCCGGTCATCCCGACGATGTGTCCACGCTGCTGCAGGACGTCGATGATGTGGTACTTGTGCTCGGGGAAGACCTGAGCGAATCCATCTGCGACCTCGATCGATTCGGCCACCTGCGGCGTTTCCTTCTTTTTCACGTCGCCCAGCCCTGCCGCGTCCAGAATCTTGGTGCCGAGACCGACTTTGGACGCTGTCTCCTTGGCAATCGCGATCGCGTCGCCGGTGACCATCTTGACGGTCACGCCCATCGACCGCGCAGTCGCGATGGTTTCTTTCGCATCTGTACGGGGCGGGTCGAACAGCGGCAGCACGCCGAGCATCCGCCACGGACCGTCACCGTCTGATCGCGCCACCCCCAGCGAACGGAAGCCGCGGGCAGCGAAGTCGTTCACCGCCGTATCGACGGCCGGTTTGATCGATGCGGTCGTGGTGGAGTCGGTGTCGGCGAGCGCAAGGATGACCTGCGGAGCGCCCTTGCTGACCTTGAGCGTCGATCCGTCGGCGTCGGTGACCGTGGCTTCGGTGCGTTTGTGCACTGGATCGAACGGCTCGAAGTGGGTCACGGTGTACTTGTCCAGGCTCGTCTCATCCTGCAGTCCGCCCAGTACCGCAAGGTCGATCGGGTCGTCATTGTCGCCGCGGGAAGCCAGCGCACCCGCAAGGATCACGTCAGCGGGCGCCATGTCGCCGACGCTGAACGGGTCACCGAGGGTCAGGGAGTTCTGTGTCAGGGTGCCGGTCTTGTCCGCGCACAGGATGTCGACGCCGGCGAGCTCTTCGATCGCGACGAGCTTGCTGACGATGGCCTTCTGCTTGGCCAGCAACCGGGCACCGACCGCCATCGTGACCGACAGCACGGTCGGCATTGCAACAGGGATCGCGGCGACGGTAAGCACCAGCGCGAATTGAAGTGTGGTCAGAATCTTGTCGCCCCGCAGGACCGCAACGACCACGATCACGCTGACCAGGGCGACCGCAAGGATGATGAGGTAGTTGCCGATCTTGAGGACGGCCTTCTGGAAGTGGCTGACCGTATGCGCGTCCTGCACCAGCTCGGCCGTCTCGCCGAAGTAGGTGTGCGTGCCGGTGGCGTAGACCAACGCGCCGATCTCGCCGCGGCGGATGATCGATCCGGAAAAGACCGCGTCCCCTGCAGCACATGTCGTGGGTAGTGACTCCCCCGTGAGGGCGGACTGATCGACTTCGATCTCATCCCCGTCCAGCAACCGGGCATCGGCGGGTACGACGTCACCAAGGCGCAGCCGGATCACGTCGCCTGGCACCAACTCGCGGGCAGCGGGAGTGCTCCACTTGCCGTCGCGTCGTACGCGCGCGTTGATCGCGAGCTTGGCTTTCAGCGCCTCGATCGCGCTACCGGCCTGGCGCTCCTCGGTAAATCCCACCAATGCGTTGGCAAACAGCAGTACCAGGATGATGAAGAAATCGGGCCAGTGCCCCACGGCACCGGACAGGATTACCGCAATTTCTATCATCCATGGGATCGGGCCCCAGAAATAAGACAGGAACTTGAGCAGCGGGTTGGTCTTGTGCTCGGCAATCTCGTTCGGGCCGTATGTGGCCAGGCGCTTCGTCGCCTCAGCCTTGGTCAGCCCGTCCGAGGTGCAGTCGAGCTGCTTCTCGACCTCGGCTATGGGTATCTTCTTCAGGTCGGGTGTACTGCCAGACGCCGTGCTGGCGGAGGGGTCGGCTAAATGGGTGCTCATTGATGTATCCCTCGGCGTGCATCGCGATTGGAACCGGCCCGCTGAAGGAGGGCTTGTTGCGCCCTCCTCACCTGGGCGTCGTCGCCGCCCCAGATGGTGAGTGCCGGTTCTTGAATAGCGCGGCCGAACGAGAATGCGAGCGGCCATGGCGCCGGGGTCAGTCCAGGGGCGTTCATTGCCGCCAACCGGGCGGTTGCGAGGTCGCCGGTCTGCCCACCGGACAGGAACGCGATACCTGCGACGGCGGCCGGCACCACCTCCCGCAGGCAGTCAAGGGTCGCTGCGGCCACGGAATCAGCCGGCTGTTGGACCGGGTAGTCCGCACCGGAGATGACCATGTTGGGTTTGAGCAGCATCGCCTCCAGCACCACCCCCTCGGCACGAAGTTGGGCGAAGACCTCTCGCAGCACCGCCTCGGTGGTCCGGTCGCATTCAGCCAGCGAGTGGTCACCGGCCATCAGCACCTCAGCCTCCACGATGGGCACCAGACCACCCTCCTGGCACAGGGACGCGTAGCGCGCGAGTGCCTGCGCATTCGCCTCGATGCACGCTCGGCTCGGGATCGCGTCGCCGATACCGAAAACGGCCCGCCATTTCGCGAAGCGCGCACCCATGGCGGCGTACTCGACCAGTCGCTCCCGCAGTCCGTCCAGCCCCTCGGTCACCTTCTCCCCAGGATGGCCGGTCAACGGTTTCGCACCGAGGTCCACCTTGATTCCTGCCAGGATTGCCGCGTTGGCCAACACCTCCAGGAACGGGACGCTGTCGCTGGTGGCCTCCCGGATGGTCTCATCGCACAGGATGACCCCGCTGATGAAGTCACCAAGACCGGGAGTTGTCACGATCATCTCGCGGTAGGCGCGGCGGGCGGGTTCGTCCTGCGCGATGCCCAGCCGGGCGAATCGTCTGTTGCAGGTGGGAATGGATTCATCGGCCGCGAGCAGTCCCCTGTCGCCAGCGACCAGTGCATGCGCGGCGGCCACCAGCCAATACATGTCAGCAGACTGCGATGACGCACTGGGGGTGCTCACTGCAGCGACGTCCAGGTCCAGTCGCGGATCTCGGGTAGATCCTGGCCGTGCTGGTTGATATAGAGATTGTGCTGGACGAGCTTGTCGGCCATCGTCTGCTTGAGGTAGTCCCCGGTTGCCCCGAGTTGCGGCAGCCGTTCCAGGACGTCCTGCACGAGGTGGAACCGGTCGAGCCGGTTCTGCACCCGCATATCGAATGTCGTGGTGATGGTGCCTTCCTCGACGTATCCGCGCACGTGCATGTTGCGGTTGGTGCGGCGGTAGGTTAGGCGGTGGATCAGGGTGGGATAGCCGTGGAAGGCGAAGACGATGTGCTTGTCGCGGGTGAACAACGCGTCGAAGTCCGCATCGGACAGCCCGTGTGGGTGTTCGCTGGCGGACTGCAGCTTCATCAGGTCGACCACGTTCACGACCCGCACCTTCAGCTGCGGCAGGTGCTCGCGCAGGATCGTGACGGCGGCCAGCACCTCCAGGGTCGGCGTGTCACCGCAGCAGGCCAGCACGACGTCCGGCTCACTGCCGCGGTCGTTGCCCGCCCACTCCCAGATGCCGATGCCTTCGGTGCAGTGCACCTCCGCTTGCGCCATGGTCAGCCACTGCGGCATATCGCGCTTTCCGGCAACAATCACATTGACGTAGTGCCGGCTGCGCAGGCAGTGGTCGGCGACCGACAGCAGGCAGTTCGCGTCCGGCGGTAGGTAGACCCGCACGATGTCGGCCTTCTTGTTCACCACGTGGTCCAGGAATCCGGGGTCCTGGTGGGTGAAGCCGTTGTGGTCCTGCTGCCAGACGTGCGAGGCCAGCAGGTAGTTCAGCGATGAAATATCGCGTCGCCACGGCAGGTCCTTGGTGATCTTCAGCCATTTCGCATGCTGGTTGAACATCGAGTCAACGATGTGGATGAACGCCTCGTAACAGTTGAACAGTCCGTGTCTACCTGTCAGGAGGTAGCCCTCGAGCCATCCCTGCGACTGGTGCTCGGACAGCATCGAATCGAGCACCCTGCCCTGAGGGGCCAGCCACTCGTCGTTCTCTACGGTGCGGGCCTCCCACTGCCGGTCGGTGACCTCGAAGACCGCACCGAGCTGGTTGGACAGCGTCTCGTCCGGACCGAAGATCCGGAAGTTGCGCTCCTGTCCGTTCAGGGTGACGACGTCCCGCAGGAACTCCCCCAGCACGAGGGTGTCCTTCGCCTGCACAGCGCCGGGTACTGGGACCGCAACCGCGTGCTCGCGGAAGTCGGGCATCCGCAGATCGCGCAGCAGCAGTCCGCCATTGGCGTGCGGGTTGGCGCCCATCCGCCGTTGACCCTCTGGAGCGAGGGCAGCCAGCTCGGGCACCAGTCGCCCCTCCTCGTCGAACAGCTCCTGCGGCCGGTAGCTGCGCATCCACGCGTCCAGCTGCTCGACGTGACCCGGGTGCGCGTCGTTCACCAGCAGTGGCACCTGGTGGGACCGGAAAGTGCCCTCCACAGCAAGGCCGTCGACCACCTTCGGGCCCGTCCACCCCTTTGGCGACCGCAGCACGATCATCGGCCAGCGCGGCCGCGTGGTGCTACCGCCCGTACGAGCAGCTGTCTGAATGTTCTGGATGGTCTCGATCGCGCCGTCCAGCACCGATGCCATCAGCTCGTGCATCGTCTCCGGGTCCTCGCCCTCGACGTAGCGCGGGTCCCATCCGCAGCCGCGTAGGAACTGGTCCAACTCCTCCGGCTCGATCCTGGCGAGCACGGTCGGATTGCTGATCTTGTAACCGTTCAGGTGCAGGATCGGCAGCACCGCACCATCACCGACCGGGCTGAGGAATTTGGTGGAGTGCCAGGCGGTGGCCAGCGGACCGGTCTCAGCCTCGCCATCACCGATGACGCACGCGACGATCAGGTCGGGGTTGTCGAACACTGCCCCGAACGAGTGGCTCAGGGAGTACCCGAGCTCGCCGCCTTCGTGGATCGAACCCGGTGTGGTGGGGGCGACGTGACTGGAGATCCCGCCGGGGAAAGAGAACTGGGTGAAGAGTTTCTTCATCCCGGCTTCGTCCTGGCTGACGTCGGGGTAGATCTCGCTGTAGCTGCCCTCCAGGTAGGTGTGGGCGACCAGCGCCGGACCGCCGTGGCCGGGCCCGGCGACATAGATCATGTTCAGGTCGCCGGACTTGATGACCCGGTTGAGGTGCACATAGATGAAGTTCTGGCCCGGTGTGGTGCCCCAGTGCCCTACCACCAGCGGTTTCACGTCGGTCAGCGCCAACGGCCGCCGCAGCAGCGGGTTGTTGTACAGGTAGATCTGGCCGACCGAGAGGTAGTTCGCCGCGCGCCAGTATGCGTTCATTGCCTGCAGCAACTCCGGGCTGAGCGTCGGACTCTCGCCAGGGGTGGCAGCCGAGTGCTGCGGTCTGATGGTGGTGGTCATGAGGTGGTCTCTTCCCTGATGGTGGTGCCGGCCTCGCCGCGCAGAACGGCGGCAGCCTCGGTGAGCGAGCCGATGGCCGACGGCCGACCGGAGGTTTTGGTGAATTGGACACACGCGTCGACCTTCGGGCCCATGGAGCCGTTCGGGAAGTGCAGCGCTGCTGCCTGCTCGATGCTGAGGCGCGTGATCGCGGAAGCATCCGAGGTGCCGAAGTCGCGCATCACGGCCGACACGTCGGTGAGGATGAGCAGGCGCTGGGCGCCGAGGTCCAGGGCGATACGAGCGCTGACGTAGTCCTTGTCGACCACTGCCTCGACCCCCATGAGTGCACCGGACCCGTCCCGGGTGACAGGTGCACCGCCCCCACCAGCACAGATGACGACCGCTCCGGTCTCGAGCAGACTCTGCACACAGCCCTGTTCGACGATGCCCAGTGGTCGCGGGGAGGGCACAACGCGGCGCCAGGACGACCCGTCGGCGCGGATCGTCCAGTGGTGTTGTTCCGCCAGTCGCTCAGCCTCCGCGCGGGGATAGACGCGACCGATGAACTTCGACGGCGCGGCGAACGCGGGGTCTGCCGCATCCACGAGCGTCTGCGTTACCACGGTGATGATGGGCCGGGCCACCCCCGCGTTGTGCAGCTCCTGAGCCAGCCAGTATCCGATCATCCCCTGCGTCTGGGCGCCGAGGGCATCCAGCGGGTAGGGACTGCTCAACGCCGGATCGTCCGCGCTCTCCATCGCGAGCAACCCGATCTGCGGGCCGTTGCCGTGGCAGATGAGCAGCTGGTCCTGCGCTGCCAGTGGTGCGAGCGACGCGGCAGCGGCGCGGATGTGGTGGCGTTGGATGACGGCGTCGGGCTTGTCCTCACGCTGCAGCAGTGCGTTGCCGCCGAGCGCAACCACGGTCAGCATGTCAGCCACCCTGTGGGCCGGCCAGCGTGGCGACGAGCACTGCCTTGATGGTGTGCAACCTGTTCTCGGCCTGGTCGAAGACGATCGAGTGCTCCGACTCGAACACCTCCTCGGTGACCTCGAGCTCGGAGATGCCGGTCCGCTTGAAGAGCGCCTCACCGACCTCTGTCTCGCGGTTGTGGAAGGCGGGCAGGCAGTGCATGAACTTGACGGCGGGGTTGCGGCAGAGATTGAGCATCTGGGATGTGACCCGGTATTCCCCCAGGAGCGCAATGCGTTGGTCCCACTCCTTGTCCGGCTCACCCATGGATACCCAGACGTCGGTGTAGACGAAGTCGACACCGAGCACCCCTGTTCCGACATCGTCGGTCTGGGTGATCTGGGCGCCGGTCTGCGTGGCGATCCGTCTGGCAGCCTCAACCACGTCGTCAGGGTTTCGCAGCGAGTCCGGACCGACGATGCGCACGTCCATACCCATCATCGCCCCGGCGACCAGCAGCGAATTTGCGGTGTTGTCGCGGGCATCGCCTACATAGGCGAACGAGATCTCAGATGCGGGCTTACCAGCGTGCTCGGTCATCGTGAGCATGTCGCACAACGACTGCGTCGGATGCCACAGATCGGTCAGACCGTTCCAGACCGGTACACCGGCCGCCTCGGACAACGTCTCGACGGTTGCGTGCGCAAAGCCGCGGTACTCGATCCCGTCGTACATCCGCCCCAGCACCCGCGCGGTGTCCCGAATGGACTCCTTGTGACCGATGTGCGAGCCCGTCGGATCCAGATAGGTCACGTGGGCGCCCTGGTCGTGGGCTGCAACCTCGAAAGCGCAGCGGGTGCGCGTGGAGGCCTTCTCGAAGATCAACGCGATGTTCTTACCGCTCAGATGCCGATGCTCGCGCCCGGCCTTCTTGTCCGCCTTCAACTGCCGAGCCAGGTCCAGCAGCGCCTGCCACTGCGGCACAGTGAGATCGAGCTCTTTGAGGAAACTGGCGCCCGCGAGTGACTCCCACGTCACCGGCGCGCCCGTGCTCGGCATCGTCTGGGCGCTGGTCATGACGACACCGCATCGCGCTCGATGGGGCAGGTCATACAGCGTGGTCCGCCGCGACCTCGGCCCAGCTCCGACCCCACGACCGGGATGATGGTGATGCCGTGATCGGTGAGGTAGCTGTTGGTGGTGGTGTTGCGTTCGTAACCCATGATCACGCCGGGCGAGAGGGCGAGGAAGTTGTTGCCGTCGTTCCACTGCTCGCGCTGAGCGCCCATCTCGTCGATCGGGGTACGCAGCACTCTGACCTTCTCCAGACCGAGCGCATCGGCTACAACGGGGAAGAGAGTCTTGTTCTCCTCGACCTTGTAGTCGCCGCCGTTTCCGACCGGGCTGAGCAGGAATGAGCGCAACTCCCCCGGTAGGAACGGGTAGACGCAGAACGTCTCCTGATCAATCATCGTCATCACCGTGTCCAGGTGCATGAAAGCGCGTGACTTGGGCAGTTCGACGACGATCACCTTCGTCGCGGTGCCGGTCTCGAACAGCCGTCTGGTGAGGAACTCCAGCCCTTGCGGTGTGGTGCGCTCGCCCATCCCGATCAGCACCGCGCCGTTACCGATCACGGTGACATCGCCGCCCTCGATGTTGGCCGGCTCGTGATTCAGTCCGTCGTTGCCGTAGAGGAAGGTGTTGATCGCGCCGACGAACATCGGGTGGAAGTTGTAGACGACCTGGGAATTGACCGTCTCGCGCTTACGGGCCTGTTTGGTCATCGGGTTGATCGAGAGCCCGTCGTACACCCAGGCCGAGTTGTCCCGCTGGAAAAGGTGATTCGGCAGTGGGGTGAGCAGGAAATCGTTGTCCTCGAGGTGGTCGATGAGCAGGCTCGAGGTATGCAGCAAAGGCAGGATCTCGCGCTTGAGCAACCCCCCGATGAGGATGTCGGCCAGTTCGGCCGCCGGGGTGGAGGAGACCAGCAGATCCAGCGGCTTGTCCAGCGCTGGACCGAAGCGGGTCGCGATCGTCAGCCGTTCGATCAGAAACTCCCGGGCACCCGGCATATCGAGCGCCTCGCGGAGCAACTGGGAGAACTCATGGACGACGACACCGTGCGATCGCAGCTGACCGGAGAAGAGATCGTGCTCCTCCTTCGCGCGCGAGGCCCACATCACGTCGTCGAAGAGCAGGTCGTCGACGTTCAGCGGAGTGAGCCGGTCCAGCTCCAGACCGGGGCGATGCACGATGGCCTGGCGCAGAGTGCCGACCTCGGAGTTGACGGAGAAGTTCATGGTTGCTTCCTTTCGGGGGTGGAGTCGGCGGGCGGGCGGATGGCTGCGCGGGCGGGTTACCGATACGCCGGCACCGGCTCGGGTGCGGTCATGTGTTTGCGCTGGATCAGGTAAACCGGCACCCCGATCACCAGTGCGGCGCCGGTCATCAGGAACGGCCCCCACACGACGTACCAGGTATTACCTGTGTTGGTCGAGAAGTAGATGAACGCGATCGCGAACACCAGGGAGACCCCGGCGACCACGAGGTCACGCACGAGCCGCGGTGTACTGATCGAGTGGCCGCGGTCCCGCATGCGCCAGACGATCTGCGCCAGAGCGGAGAAACCGAACGGGACGGCCGCGGTGATCCCGGTCATCAACACCAGGGTCGTGAAGACCGTGGAGCCGCTGGTGCCGAGGTAGGAGACCACCGCAGCCACCGAGGCAAGAGCCGTCGAGGAGACAATGCCGAATGCGGGCGCACCCCGCGAGCTCAGGCCCGCGAACCTACGGGGGAACAAGCCGTCATTGGCCGCCGCCAGCGGCATCTGGGCGCAGATCATCGTCCAGCCGTTCAAGGCGCCGATACCGGAGACGATGACGGCCACTGCGACCAGGTCGCCCGCCCAGGAGCCACCGACCATCGTGTCGGCAGCGACCGAGTAGGACGCCTTGTTCGCGCCCTTGGCCAACTCGCTGGTGGGCAGGATGCCGAAAACCGCGATCATCGAGAGCAGATAGACGGCAGCACTGGCCAATGTGCCGTAGACGGTGGCACGCGGCACGTTGCGCGACGGATCACGGACCCGGGCGGCGGCAACCGCAGCCGTTTCGACGCCGAGGTAACTGAAGAGGCAGATCGCCATTGCGCCACCGATCGCCGACAGACTCGAGCCCCCGCTGGTGTTCCACGGGGTGAAGTTGCCGCCGTGGATGAAGAACAGGCCAACGGTCGCCATGATCAGCAGCGGGATGAACTTCAGCACCGTGGTGACCACCTGGAAACTGCCCACGTTGCGGATGCCCGTGAGGTTCACCAATGCTGGGATCCACAGCGCCGACAGGGCGATCACAATGGTCCAGAATTTCCCGCCACCCTGGTTGATGAACTTCTCCACGTAGTAGACCCAGCCCACCGCGATTGCCGCGTTACCCGCCCACGCGGTGATCCAGTAGGTCCACGCATTTCCGAAACCGATGACATTGCCGAAGGCGGTCCGGGCGTACGCGTAGGGGCCGCCGTCAGCCGGCATCCGCCGGGTCAGAGCAGCGAACAGGACCGCGAAAGCCAGCGCTCCGACGGTCGCTATGCCCAGCGCGACGAGACTGATCGGACCGTAGGCCGCGAGTGAGTACGGGAGGCTGAAGATCCCGACGCCGATGATGCTGCCGACGATCAGCGCGGTGGACTGGGTCAGGCCCATCCCGCGATCCCCGGCCGGTGCTGTCCGCCTGGAAGCGGGCGCCGACCCCGGACCGGCGGGGGTCGGCGTGTCGACCGGGTCGTCGTCGATGTTCTTCATCATCACTCCTGAACGAACGGGCGAAGCGGGGTGAACGGGGTGCGGCGTAGGCAGCCGAGCGTCCGACTCAGTGGGAGGCCACACCGTTCGGGACGGGCTCTGGCAGGTCCACCGGCGTTTTCGTCAGATCGGTCGCAGGATCTTTTGGTGGTTCCGGGTGGCTGGACACCAGGTCCGTCGCGGATTTGGATTCTCGGGCCAGGAAGGCGCCGAGTTCGCCGATAGTGCTCATCAGTGGTGCGGGGAACACGACGGTGGTGTTCTTGTCGACACCGATCTCGACCATGCTCTGCAGGTTGCGCAGTTGCAGCGCTAACGGGTGTTTCATCATCGTGTCGGACGCATCACCCAACGCTGCCGCGGCCAACGATTCGCCCTCGGCGTTGATGATCTTGGCACGTTTCTCCCGCTCGGCTTCGGCCTGGCGGGCCATCGCCCGTTTCATGCTGTCCGGCAGCTGGATGTCTTTCAGCTCTACCAGGGTGACCTCGACCCCCCAGTCCACTGTGCTGACGTCCAGGATCGCGCGAATGTCCTTGTTGATCCGGTCGGTCTCGGACAAGGTTTCATCCAGGGTGTGCTGGCCAACGACTTTACGCAGGGTGGTCTGGGCGATCTGGTCGATCGCGGAGTACACGTTCTCGATAGCGACCACGGACTTGACCGGGTCAACGACCTTGAAGTACGCCACCGCCGACACATCAACGCTGACGTTGTCGCGGGTAATGATGCCCTGGGACTGGATCGGCATCGTCACGATCCGCAACGAGACCCGGTGCATCACATCCACGAACGGGATGATCAGACGCAGCCCAGGTTTGCGCTGCCCGACCACCCGACCCAGACGGAACAGCACCCCTTCTTCGTACTGCTTCACGATTTTCAGCGCAGCGATCACCACCGCGATGAGGAGCACGAGGAGGATGGCAATGGTCAGGGAAAGGGTTGAAGAAGACACGAGAACCTACTCAGAGGCAGTGGTGACGTGTGAGGGGGCTTGAGGCTTGTGCCCCAGCGGCGCGGCGGCGGACGGCCACACCATTCCCGAACTGGCTGAACTGATCAGCGACTTCAACGCTACACCCGAAGTCTGACATCGACGTCGGGTTGGACCAGCTATCCGGACCCGCGTACGCGCCGTCGAAAACTGTGCTCTCAAAAACCGGATCACGTTCGACAACTGCGCAGGTGGCCGCACCTGTACGGGTTGGGAACCTCGGACGGGGAGCTGGTCGAGAAAGAAACTCAGGCCGCGTGCCTGGCGATGCATCGAGCCGGCCGGTAGGTTTGAACCGCTGACTGCATCAGCCAGTCGAAAGAATTCAGCTGTCCGCCGCTGCGTTCCCGAGTATTCACTCGTTGTCGACACTCGGTGACTACCCGCTCGATCGGGACCATCATGATCATCTTCCATTTTCCACTGCTTGAACCATGTCGCGATGACGCGGGCGCCTCGTGCGCTGCAGCAGCGGGTCGATGGCTGACGAACCGATGATCAGCCCGGAGCGGGATCTCATCGTGGTTGGCGTTGATGGTTCCGAACCGAGTAAGAATGCGCTTTTGTGGGGGCAGTTCCTTGCCCAGGCGACCGGCGCCACCCTCGAGGCAGTCGCGGCCTGGGCCCATTTCACCACCTACGGCGCGATGGGCGCTGGACTGGCCGCAATCCCACCCGACTGGAATCCTGCCGAGGATGCCAGTACAGCTTTGAGGGCGACGGTCGACGAGGTCTTCGGTGACCATCGCCCGGCCGGACTGCGTCTGAGCGTGCACGAGGGCAACGCGGCTCAGGTGCTGATCGAAGCCAGTCAGAACGCACGGCTGCTCGTAGTGGGCAACCGGGGCCACGGTGGGTTCGCGGGGCTCCTGCTCGGCTCGGTCAGCTCGGTCTGCTCGGCACATGCGGCCTGCCCTGTCGTTGTGATGCGCGGTGACACCGCGCCTCCCGGCCTCCCCGACGTCAATCCGGTCTCTGCAGCAACAGACGCGAAATAGAGCGGGCCGGGCACCCCGCGACGTCCTTGCAGATGGCCCCGCAGCAGCCCTGTACGGCGCTGCTTGATGCGCGTACGGTGATGAACAGCTGCATCGCAGCCAGCCTGAATCTCGCGGCCTGCCTCACGGCCGCCACGAGGAGCATTCGCTCACCGTCAGGTAGTACCGGGACCGCTCCTTTGTCGGGTACCGCGTCGCGCTGGAAATCGGCAAACACGATCACCGCACCTGTTGCTGACTGAGTTCGACCGCAATCTCGCGACCCGCATCTACGAAGCCCACGGAGACGATACGCAATGACCATCGACGACACGACAACCGCCGAATCCACGACCGCCGAATCCACCGTTACCGAACCCACGTTCACCGG
Source organism: Dermatophilaceae bacterium Sec6.4 (assembly GCA_039636865.1). Taxonomy (NCBI): domain Bacteria; kingdom Bacillati; phylum Actinomycetota; class Actinomycetes; order Micrococcales; family Dermatophilaceae; species Dermatophilaceae bacterium Sec6.4. The sequence continues at coordinate 2,120,464 of CP144172.1, read as the reverse complement.
ACGCTCGACGCTCTACATGCTCAGCGACCGCGGCCAGATGATCGACGGCTTGGTCAACGACGTCCGCGGCCGCGAGGTCAAAGACCCGAATGGCACCGGCATCGGCACGATTGCGGACCTGCTGATCGACGAACGGGAGAAGAAGGTCAGGTTCATGCTGGTCGAACACGGCGGGTTTTTGGGATTCGGAGAGACGAAGAGCCTGATCCCCGTCGAAGCCATTACAAAGATTACCGAGCACCACGTGCTGATCGACCAGTCACGTGAGAGGGTCACCGCTGCTCCCGCTTACGACCCGAAGCTGATTGACGACGGGCTCCATCACGCGGGCGTCTACCAACATTACGGATACGCGCCGTACTGGGGTGTCGGGTACCGACCGAACATGGATGGCGGGCGCCACTTATGACCCAAATGACTTCCCAAGGCACTAGGTCAATGCGGATTGCATGGAGCCTGGACCCAGCAAACAACGCGACGGGTATGGCACACGCGACCGAAGCCGGGCAAAGTACTTCGCTGTGCGGAATCGACACGCCATTTCTCGACGGTCCCTGGCCGCAAATGGGTGAGGAATGGTCCTCGGCCTACTGCCGCTGCGCTGCCTGCGCCCGCCGTCTCGACGCCAGTCGGATGGGATGAACGGGGACCTACCGAGCCAGGAATCCTCAATGTGCACCCGCTCATACTGTCGGTGTGCTGCGGCCGGACACACGTCATTTCCGCTCCCCGGCTGTCCTCAGCACGGCAGTTGTTGGCGAGTTGCCAACCACCATCGAAACAGCCTGATCCGGGGTCGACCAGACCTCGTTTCAGCCGCAGTAACCCTGTAGTCTGTAGGTGCTGGAGAACCCAGCAGGTCCTCAAGAGGCCGGCCGTCCGCTGCCGCCTCCCGGAGCACGAGCTCCGACGCGGACACACCGGCGATTTCCTGCGCGTCAGGATCACCATGAATCCCACCGTCTTCACACTCCCAAGCATCAACGTCGGTCCTTCTTGCATCCCGAAGAACCCCAGCGAATCCCCCGTTCTTGCCGCCCCAGCCCACGGAACCGGCGGAGCGCGCCGCAGAGTCCTCAGCTTCGAGGCCTGGATGAATGGCGTCGGCATCCGCTGCAGCTCTGAGACTCCCGCCGATTGAACCTGTCGAGATTGGTTCAGCGATCCGACGTTGCAGGCGCGAGCATGCGCTCGACACCGACACCCAGTGACCACAGGAAGATTCGGATGATTATGAATGTTCTTCCAGTTTCCGCCTTTAAATCGCCTGGTCCCTGTATCCGAACCTCGACGCGTTCGCGGCCGCGCTCGTGAATGCCGATCCGGCCGCTACCTCCTCGCGTCGTGTGGTGGTCGGCGTAGACGGCTCCGACTCGAGTAAGAGAGCACTCCGCTGGGCTGCGTTCCTGGCACGTGCCAGTGCAAGCACCGTGGAAGCCGTCATCGTCTGGACGCCCCCGAGCGAGTACACCATGATGAACGCCGGACTGGCCGGGCTCGCGCCGAGCTGGACTCCCGATCAGGGTGCGAAGAAGGCGCTGGCCGCGATCGTCACCGACGTTTTCGGCGATGAACGACCCGACCGACTGCAGCTGACCGTATGGCATGGCAATCCGGCGCAGGCCCTGATACAGGCCAGCCAGAGCGCCCAACTGCTCGTGGTGGGCAATCGGGGGCATGGCGGCTTCGCCGAACTTCTGCTCGGCTCGGTCAGCCTCGCATGCGCCCAGCACGCCAAATGCCCCGTCGTGGTGCTGCATGGTGACTCCCTGCCACCCCGTCTTCACGACGCGCACACTGCGTAATCCACTCGCGATAAATCGCGAATCAGCGGGATTTCCAGCAGGGCGACGCAGGGTGTCGCGATGCTGGTCCAGCCGGGGCCCAGCCCCGCCGAGGCGACTTGCGTAGGGTTGGAACTGACGGCTAGGGGGCTCGGATCGTCGCGCCAGTGACGTCACGCCTCGTGAGGCGGCCGTCGCCGGTGTCCAGGACGCCGTTGTCGTAGGCGCGGCAGCTGACCACACCGGCCCCGGCCACGAGCGCCGTGAGCCCGCCCGTGCCGACAGCGTCGCGGTCGGATGCACTGGGACTGCGGTTCGGTTCGCCCGTCCTCAACTGGGCACGGCCGGTTCTGCCTGCCACCTGCCGTAGTTACGCATGAACAGCGCCTCGGCGAGAGCCGTGTGCTCGATCTCGGTCGGAGAGACACTTTCGTTCGGTACGTGGATCAGGCACAGCGGTTCCTCCACGCCGTAGAGCATGATCTCGGCATCTGGAAAGGTCTGTTGAAAGACGTTGCAGAGCGGAATCGATGCGCCTTGGCCTCGCGTCACGATGGGCCGGCCGTAAGACTCCCGCATGGCGGCCTTCATGGCATCGAAGGCCGGGCCGGTGAGCGAGCCGGTGAACGGTTCGCTCACGTCGATCTTCTCGATGCTCGAGCGTAGGTGCCACGGGATGCGTGCCTGCAGATGGGAAACGAGCGCCTCCTGCGCGTCGGACGCGCTTATCAGCGGCGGCACGCGTAGGGAGATACGGGCGCGGACTGATGCCTGAATCGCGCTGACCGAACTCTCCACAGCCGGCACATCGATGCCCAGCACCGTTGCGGTGAGGCGTGACCAGAGCATGTCGGCGACGCATCCACTGCCGGTGAGGTCCACCCCGTCCAAGACGTTCGCGTCGTTGCGGAACTGCTGGGTCGGGTATTCCGCCCCCTGCCAGACGTTGTCGTTGTCCAACCCGTCGATTGTCGTGTTGCCATTCTTGTCGTGCAACGAGGCGAGGACGGCGATGAGACCCGCGAGGGCATCTGGTGCAGGCCCGCCGAAGAGGCCGGAGTGCAGCGGGCTGGTGAGGGCTGCGAGCGTGATGTCCACGGTGGTGATCCCACGCAACGAGGTGGTGAGAGTGGGATGGCCGACGGCCTCGTTGCCCACGTCGACGACGCAGATCGCGTCCGCGCGCAGCAGGTCGGGATGTTGCGGAACGAACGCTTCGAGACCGCCAGTGCCTTGTTCCTCTGACCCCTCGGCAACGAATTTCACATTCAGCGGAAATGACCCACCGACGGCTCTCAGGGCGCGAAGGGCGGTCAGGTGGGCCACGATGTTGCCTTTGGAATCAGCAGTGCCCCTTCCGTACCATCGACCGTCCTGACCCACGGTCAGGGCCCACACCGGGGTCCGCCAGCTGCCTTCCCCGAGGGGCGGCTGTACGTCGTAGTGGCAGTAGAGCAGCACGGTAGGGGCGCCGATCGGCCCGGGCGCATAGCCGGTGACGCAGTCACTACCGTCCGACGTCCGATGACGGGTCATCTCCTGCAGGCCGGCGTCGGTGAACTTGCGCACAATCCAATCGGCTGCCTGATGGCATTCGGAGATCGGTTGTTCGGCTGCATCTGCAACAGATTTCAGAGCGACGAGTTCGCCGAGATCTGCTCTGCACTGCGGCATGAGCTCGGCAACCTGAGCTTCGAGCGTGCTGGTGGGCATATAGCTACTCCTATCCGGATGACCGAAGTCTGGGCCCACTGGGGGTTCCGGCTGAGGGCCCAAGGTCCCCCGCCAAGGGGGACGAAGGACCCTGGCAGGCGACCTTGGGCGCTGCTTGGCTGACACGGCATACATCGGACTCGGCAAGGGAGCCCCATGGCCACTCAGACGGCTACGGTCAAACAGACGGACCCGGGCGATACACCACGCAAGTTCAGTTTCCCCAGTGCGTTCACCATTCTGTACGGGGTCACCATCGCGGTGTGGCTGCTCGCCTTCGCCGTACCCACCGGCGCCTACACCGTCAGTAAGAAGACCGGTGGCCCCATCCCAGGCAGCTACCACCACGTCGCGTCCGGACTGTCGTTCTACGACCGCTTGATGCAACTGTTCATGGCGCCGGTGAACGGGCTCTACGGGATCAAGGCCACGGACGGCGGCTTCATCGGTCCCAATGAAAGCGGCGAACTGTTCGGCGCTGCCGGAGTGTTCCTGTTCGTGCTGGCCATCGGGATCTTCATCACCATGTCGATGAAGACCGGCGCCATCGACGTGGGTGTGGCGCACATTGCCAAACGTTTCGCCGGCCGCGGCGCGGTCGTGATCGCGATTCTGATGATCCTGTTCTCGATCGGCGGCACCACCGAGGGCATGGCCGAGGAGACTCTCGGGTTCTACGCGCTGGTGATCCCGTTGATGCTGTCGCTGGGATACGACAGGATGGTCGCCGCCGCGACCATCCTGATCGGTGCGGGCATCGGGGTGCTGGCCTCGACCGTCAATCCGTTCGCCACCGGTGTCGCCTCCGCGTCGGCCGGCGTATCGATCGGCAACGGGATCGGTTTCCGTCTGCTGATGTATGTCGTCCTCGTACCCATCGGCGTCGGATTTGTCCTGCGATACGCGAGGAAGGTCAAGAAGGATCCGACGAAATCGATGGTCGGCGCGAAGGAGGGGGACGCGACGATTGCCGCTGCCGGCATCGGTGAGGTGCCCGACCTGACCGGCAAGCACAAGAGCGTGTTGGCGATCATCGCGTTCACCTTCGCGTTCATGATCTTCTCGATCGTGCCCTGGGCGCAGGTCTTCAAGGGACCGGACGCGGCCAGCTTCAGCTGGCAGCTGGACTGGTACTTCCCTGAACTGGCTGCTCTCTTCCTCGTGATGTCGATCGTGGTCGGCCTGATCGGCGGCCTGGGCGAGAAGGGCCTGACCGACACGCTGGTCAAAGGTGCCGGTGACTTCGTCGGGGTCGGTCTGATCATCGTGCTCGCCCGCGGCGTGACCGTGATCATGAACAACTCACAGATCACTGACACCGTGCTGCACTCCATGGAGAACATCGTTCATAGCACCTCTTCAGGAGTGTTCGGCGGACTGATGTTCCTGATCAATCTGCCGCTGGCATTCCTGGTGCCATCAACTTCCGGCCACGCCGCACTGGCCATGCCGATCCTGGCGCCCCTGGCCGACTTCGCCGGCGTCCCCCGGTCGATGGTGATCACGGCCTTCCAGTCGGCCTCAGGAGTCGTCAATCTGATCACCCCCACGTCGGCGGTCGTGATGGGCGGACTGGCCCTGGCCAAGGTTCGCTACGACCAGTACCTGCGCTTCGTCGCACCATTGATCCTGCTCCTGGTGGTTTTGTGTACGGCCATGATCGCGGTTGGATCGGTGCTGTAGCCGACGAGTCGTTCGACCCCCGCCCGGCCAGACAGGTTCGCATTTCCTAGCAGAAGAGTGGGCCCCCCAGATGCCGGAGCCGAAATTGGAGGACCCTTCAATCCTGGACGTGGTCGAAGTTCTGAGCGGGCTGGAGACGGATGCACAGCGCGGCCTGACGGCCACCGAAGCATCTGATCGGTTGATCTGGTCTGGTCCCAACGAGGTGCGTCAGTCGCTGCCGGTGCCCGTCTGGCGCAAGGTGCTCCAGCAGTTCCAGGATCCGCTCATCTATCTGCTGTTCGCCGCGATCGTTATCTCACTCGCGGCATGGTGGCTCGAGGGCACGGCTGAATGGCCCTATGACGCGATCGTGATCGCGGTCATCATCGTGCTGAATGCCGTCCTGGGTTACCTGCAGGAGTCGGGAGCCGAGCGGGCCGTAGCCGCTCTGCGCCGGATGGGCGCTCCGATGGCGACCGTGCTGCGTGACGGTGCGCCCGCGCAGATACCCGCCCGCGATCTCGTCCCCGGGGATGTTCTGGTGCTGGGCGAGGGCGACTCGGTCGCCGCCGACGCTCGGCTGCTGAGCGCCTCGGCGTTACAGGTGTCGGAGGCCTCCTTGACCGGGGAGAGCGCCCCGGTGATCAAGGACAGCGCGCCGTTGCAGCGGCCTGCCTCGCTCGGGGATCGGCAGAACATGATCTTCAGCGGCACCGCGGTGACCCAGGGCGTCGGCCGGGCAGTGGTCACAGCAACCGGGATGGCAACGCAGACGGGCCAGATCGCCGATCTGCTGGAGACCACACACCAGGACCCGACCCCGTTGCAGCGTGAGATCACCAGGGTCGGCCGGATGCTCGGCGGGGCCGTCATCCTCATCGCGGTCGCCGTCATAGGCACGGTGTTCCTGGTGTTCAAGGTCCACTCTGTCGAGGGTGCGGTGACGGCGCTGCTGCTCGGTGTGGCGCTTGCCGTTGCAGCCGTCCCGGAGGGACTTCCGGCGATCCTGTCGGTCGTTCTTGCGCTCGGGGTGCGACGGATGGCCGGGCGCAACGCCATCGTGAAAGACCTGTCCTCGGTGGAGACGCTCGGCTCAGCCTCAGTGATCTGCACCGACAAGACCGGCACGTTGACTCGCGGTGAAATGAGCATCGGCCGTGTTGTCACCGCAGCCGGTGAGGTCGTCGTGTCCGGGACCGGATACCGCCCCGAGGGCCAGGTGGAGTGCGACGGGTCGCCGATCGAGGCCGGTAGCGGGGTGTGGAAGCAAACTGCTCTCGTGCTGTCCGGTGGGAGCCTGGCGAACGACTCCGCCCTGTTCGAGACAGATGGCGAGTGGCTGATCCACGGAGATCCGACCGAGGCCGCCTTCCTGGTCGCCGAGGCGAAGATGGGCCTTCGAGAACACCGGGCCAGGCGTTTCGACCGCGTCGGCGAGGTCCCGTTCACGTCTGAACGCAAGATGATGAGCAGTATCGAAGCCGACTGCGAGCGGGACGGAAAGCTTACCCTGGTCACCAAGGGGGCACCGGACGTACTGGTGCAGCGATGTTCACGCGTCCAGGTTGGTGATCGCACCGAGCCATTGGACGCTGCGTGGCGCAGCAAGCTCCTGGGGGATGTCGAACGCCTCTCGAGTCAAGCCTTTCGCACGATCGCCGTCGGGTACCGGCCGCTGGGGGACGATGCTGCGGACGCATTCCGTGCTGGTGACGGCGACGGCGACGGACTCGAACAGGACCTCATCTACGCGGGGGTTGTCGGGATCATCGACCCGCCCAGGCAGGAGGCGGCCACCGCCATCGAGGAAGCACATCGCGCCGGTATCCGGGTCGTCATGATCACCGGTGACCACCCCAGCACGGCGGCACGGATCGCTACCGACCTCGGCATCACCGATCCCGGCACAGTTGCGGTTTCCGGTACCGAGCTGGAGTCACTCGATGACGCGCAGTTGCGGCGCATCGTCCCGACCACGACGGTGTACGCCAGGGTCTCGCCGCGTAGCAAACTACGCATCGTCACAGCATTGAAAGCGCAAGGTCAGGTCGTCGCGATGACCGGGGACGGAGTCAACGACGCTCCGGCGTTGAAGGCCGCCGATATCGGCGTGGCGATGGGCCTGGCCGGGACGGAGGTCGCCAAAGAAGCCGCCAACATGATCCTCACCGACGACAACTTCGCGACGATCGTCCGGTCGGTCCGCGAGGGCCGGATCATCTTCGGCAACATTCGCAAGTTCCTTCGCTATTTACTGTCCTCCAACACCGGCGAGGTGCTGACCGTGTTTCTCGGCGTCGTCTTCGCGGGGGTGATCGGGCTGAGCGACGACTTGGGCACGACTGCGCTGCCGCTACTGGCCACCCAGATCCTGTGGATCAACCTGCTCACCGACAGCGGAACAGCCCTCGCCATGGGAGTCGACCCGGAAACCGAAGACGTGATGGACCGCCCACCGCGCCGACTGAACGACCGGCTCATCGACGGACGGATGTGGGCCGGTGTCGTGATGATCGGTCTCGTCATCGCGATCGCCACGCTCACAGCGATCGACTTCTACCTACCGGGCGGACTGATCCCAGGAACTCAGACACTCGACAACGCCCGGACCGCGGGATTCACCGTGCTCGTCCTGGCGCAGCTGTTCAATGCGTTGAACGCCCGCTCAGAGACCCGCAGCGCCTTCCACAAGCCGTTCGCGAATCGGTGGCTCTGGGCTGCTATCGGCATCGCAATAGCCCTTCAGGTCGCGGTCGTTCAGACGCCAGTGCTCCAAACCGCCTTCACCACCACACCCCTCACGCTCAGCCAGTGGGGGGTATGTATCGCGCTGGCCAGCGCCGTCCTCTGGGTCAGCGAAGCACGCAAATTGACACTACGGCAGCACGCAAAATAATTGCTCACCAAAAGCGCGATCATGCGCGTCACGCGATCTTCACACCGCTCCAGCGCATCCGCGATCTGCGTATCGATCTGCTCGCTGTGTGCTTCGTCGACATCGACATTCAAGTCGGTATGAACCTGAATCTTCAGCTGATTTCTCGTTCTCCAGCTCAAGCGTCTTCGGTTAGAGCGTGGTGATGACAATCGATCCTGAGGCGTTTCCGACACGGAGGTCGCTCAGAGCCTTGTCAACGCTGTCGAATGGGTAGGTCGTCACGGTCGGTTTGATCGCCAAGTTGTGCGCTAACGCGAGGAAGGTCGCCCCGTCGGCGCGCGTGTTGGCCGTGACGGTGCGCAGATCACGTTCGTTGAAAAGCTCAGTGTCGTAGTTCATCGCGGGGATTTCGGACATGTGGATGCCGGCCAGGACCACTGTGCCGCCACGTTTGGTTGCGCCGAGCGCGACCGGGACGAGTTCTCCCGCAGGTGCGAAGACAATTGCGGAGTCGAGCTTCGCGGGTGGCTCGTCCATCGCGCCGCCGACGAAGGCCGCGCCGATGCTGCACGCGAGATCCCGGTTTGCTTCGCCTCGGGTCATCGCGTTGATGGTGGCCCCCGCAGCCTGCGCGATCTGAGCAGTGATGTGGCCGCTGGACCCGTAACCGTAAATTCCCAGAATGCCACCGGCAGGCACGGCGGCCCGGGACAGCGCGCGGTACCCGATGATCCCGGCGCACAACAGCGGAGCGAGTTCGACAGCATCAGCTGTCCTTGGCAGTACATACGCGAATGCCTCCGGCACGGTCGTGTACTCGGCGAGGCCCCCATCGACATCCCAACCCGTGTATTGCGATTCTGGGCAGAGGTTCTCGCGACCACTCCGGCACCACGGGCATACCCCGCAGGTACGTCGAAGCCAGGCAATTCCAACCGTGTCGCCTTCGCGCAGCTGCTGCACGCGATCGCCGAGCGCAGTCACCGTCCCGACGATCTGATGGCCGGGGGTCACGTCGACCAGATGGCGTTCGAGCTCGTGGTCGACGATGTGCAGGTCGGTCCTGCACAGTCCGCACGCCTCGACACGGACGACGACTTCATCCGGGCCCGGCGTGGGACGGGGCTTCGTCACCAGTCTGATCTGTCCGGGTACACCTCCCGCAGCCCATGCCGCCATGTCCTGCACAGAACGTCTCCGATCTTGGTGCTAGAAGGTCATTTCGATGTTGTTGGTCACGTGCGTGACGTGCGGGGAGGCCCAGGCAGCGGTCTCGGCCTCTGTGCGTTCGATATAGGAACGCACGTGGCCGCTCAAAGTGGCGGTGTTGCCGCTCACGGTGACATGGACCCGATTGCCGTCCACGGTCGCACTGCGGATCAGAGCCTTACGAATATTGCCCTCGGTATCTGCAGCCGACGGGCGACTGCTGAGGGTGATGTCGTTGACCACGAGGACGACGCCCTTGATGCGTTCGACCGCACTACGAGCAGCCTCACGCTGGTAGTTCCACCGCACCACGCCCTTGAGGACGACGGTGTGATTCTGCACGGTGGCACGCACCGAATTTGGCGGCTGGATGCTTTCGTCAATCACGTCCTGGACATTCTTGGCGATATCGGTCTCGGTGACCGTCCACGCGTAGGACGCCGGGTGAATCTCCAGGTCATCGACGACGGTGGTCACCCCCGAGGTGCGGAAGGCCGCCTGATTGGCAGCCAAGCGCTGGGCGTAATCGTCGACCTCTCCGGACAGGGCAACAACGCCATCCCGGACAGCCACCCCGATACCCGCGTCGTCGACATCGGGGGTCCAGGCCAGTTCCTCTCGCACTGACTCCTGGATCTGGAGGTCACTTCTCACGAACGCGCTGGTGGTCACAATGATGCCTTTCGTCGGCGCGGGCTCGCGCACTTCCACCATGACGCTGACGCGGGTAGCGGCACAGTGTCCTAGGTCCCGAATTCACGCGGTGCGCCATCGGTATGTGCTCTGGTCAAAGCCCAGGGCCGGCGGTAGGTTGAGAAGTGCTGGTAACCAGCCAGTCTGGATCCGGGTAGGCCGCGTACGCCGCTCCCGGCAGAGTGATCACTCACCGCCAGGCACTCAGGGGGACGCTCGATCAGCGGTCAGAGCGACCGTGAGCTTGCAGATGTAAGTGGCCCCGACAGCAGGAAATCGCCGCCCAAGGCCCGCCCTGAGGTCGGGACGTAGGCAGATGACCATAGGCGGACTTCCCGCCCATCCGAACTCGTAGATTCCGAACGTCGGCCTGTCCTGCCCGCGACTGAACCGGCCGGACGCCACGACCTGGATGGCCTCGATGTTGCAGGGCTTACCGCCGTCAGACTCGACCAGCGAAGGACACGGGCCATGGATCAGAGCTCACCGACACAAGAAGAAGTACGGGCCTCGCCAGCCTTGCAGACGCTGCACGCCGGCCTGATCGAGTTGGCAGCGCTCGTAACCGGCGCCGGCGGCCTGCCCGACATGCTCGACGAGGTCGCGACCTACGCGGCACGCACCATTCCAGGCGCCGACGCAGCCGTGGTGACGCTGCTGTCCGTCGATCACCCGCACGTCCGGGTGGAGTCGTCCGCCGCGAGTGACCCGTTCATCGCCAGGATCGACCAGATCCAGTATCGAAGCGTGCATGAGGGCCCCTGCATCACCACTGCACTGGAGGGCCGGACGGCGTGTTCGGGCGATCTTGAGAGCGAGCCGAGGTGGCCACGGTTCGGGCCGCGCGCGGGGCGGGCAGGCATCCAGAGCGTGATGGCGCTTCCGCTGGTGACAGCAGACCAGATCATCGGCACGATCAGTGTGTACGCCCGCGCCACGGACGTCTTCGACGACCACGCACAGGAACTCGCGGAGTTGTTCACCGCGCCCGCTGCCGTCGCGCTGAACAACGCGCACACCCTGACCCAGGCGATCGCACTGACCACCCGGCTGCAGACGCCACTGACCGCCCCTCTTATCACCGACGAGGCGGTCGGCCTGATGCGTGCCCGTACCGGCCTCACTTCGGAACAGGCACGCGAACGGTTACGCGCGGTGAGTCACGGCGAGTACCTGAAACTGATCGACGTCGCGCAACACCTGGTCGATGACGCAGTAGGACACGCCCGTGCCTGCGACACCCGCAGCTAGGCGTTGCGTCGCCCGCCCTCCTATGTCATCGCGGATCCACCATCAGTGCACAAGAGGACGGGCAGCACAAAACCAATGTCCGTGGCTTCCGGTACGCCCGATCGGGTACCTACTGCCCGCCACCACCCACCAGCATGCACATCTCGGCGAGGCGGTTGGAGTATCCCCACTCGTTGTCGTACCAACCAAACACCTTGACGAGCCGGTCGTGGCCCAGCGTGAGCGATGAGTCGAAGATGCACGAAGCAGCCGACCCCACCACATCAGTGGAGACCAGCGGCTCCTGCGAGTACTCCAGGACGTGACCGAGCGGTCCGCTGGCCGCATCGAGGAACGCCGCGTTGACCTGCGCTGCCGAGGCGGGCCTCGCGAGAAGCGCGACGAAGTCGGTGATCGAGCCATCCGGAATCGGCACCCGCAGCGAGACTCCCTCGAAGCGCCCTTCCAGTGACGGAAGTACGAGGCTTGCGGCACGCGCGGCGCCCGTCGAGGTCGGCACGATGTTCAGTGCGGCCGACCGGGCACGACGAGGATCCTTGTGTAGCCCGTCGATCAGGAGCTGGTCGCCGGTGTACGCGTGCACCGTGGTCATCAGGCCCGACTCGATCCCGAAAGCATCCTGCAGCACCTTGGCCATCGGCGCGAAGCAGTTGGTGGTGCACGAGGCATTGGACACCACGATGTGGCGCTCAGGATCGAACTCGTGGTCGTTCACGCCGATGACGAAGGTCGCGTCCGCTTCCTTGCACGGCGCCGAGACCACGACCCGCTCGGCGCCTGCGCCCAGGTGCGCGGCAGCGGCGTCGCGAGTCCGATGCCGGCCGGTGCACTCCGCGACGACCTGAACCCCGAGTTCTTTCCACGGCAGCTGCTCGACATCCGGTTCCCGCAGCAGACGGCTGTGGTGTCCGTCCGCAACGAGGTCATCACCCTGCACCGTGATCGTCCCGGGGAACCGGCCGTGTACGGAGTCGCGCCGGACCAGCCTGGCCAGCGCCTCCGGGGCCCCCAGGTCGTTGATCGCCACGATCTGGATGTCGAGATGACGCTCCAGAATCGCCCGGTAGAGCGCCCGTCCGGTGCGGCCGAATCCGTTGATGGCAATACGTGTCGTCATGTCAGTCCTTCTCTTGATTCAGTCAACGCGAGGTGGCTGCACACGTCCTCCGGCGTCGGTAGCTCCTGCACCGTGGCCTCCCTCGAGGGTCGCAGTTCCCCTTCCCTAGGATCGTCGCCGGACGGTCCCGTGAGCTAGGGCCGAACGTCCCCGCAACACCGGCGCCCCGTCAGATTTCGCAGAATTTGGTGGCTACTCGGCCCGGGCCCGGCCCGATCTCCGGCGCGGTCGGTGCACTCTCTGCGCCCACGCGACCGTGCGGCGGCGGACGGCCAGAGAGCTGCAGTTCGCACTGGGCAAAAAGCGGGATACACACTCGTCGGTGCCCTGGATCGACGATAGGGTCGTGATCGCTGGGAATCAGCCGGCCTGGAGCCCGAGTGCCGCGTACGCCGCACCCGGTGCGAGATCACTCACCGCCAGGCATCGCGCGGGCTGCCCACCGCGGGCTCCGCTGAGCACCGTGCGCCCCATGCAGCAGCATCGAAAGATTGACCTACCGCCCATCACCTCTCAGGAACACGTCCACCCGCCGCGAGGTGCGACCAGGTCGCCGCACAGGCAACCTGCACCCCGGTCAGATCGGCCACCTACCGACCGACGAAGGACATCCCATGGACCCGACATCACTGTCACCGACCCCTCTGCAGACAACATCGAATTGTCCCGCCACGCAGCGGCCCCAGCCACCACGGCAACACCTGCAGGCCACGGAAGCCTTGAGCGCCAGCCTTACCGACCTCGCAGCGATGGTGACGGTCCCCGGTGGCCTATCGGACATTCTCGAACGGGTAGCGACCTATGCAGCCCACGCGATCCCTGGCGCAGATGGGGCCGGGATCACCCTCCTGGATGCCGGGCGCCCCGACAACCGGCTGCAGGCATCGGCAGCCAGCGACCCGTTCGTTACGCAGATCGATCAGATACAGCACCGGCGGGTGAACGAAGGTCCGTGCATCACTGCGACGCGCGAACGCCACACGGTGCGATCTGGTTCCCTCCGTGAGGACACCAAATGGCCGCAATTCGGGCCACGCATTGCGCGATCGGGCATCCAGAGCGCGATGTCGCTTCCGCTGCTCATTCCGGGGCAGGTCATAGGAGCGATCAGTGTGTACGCCCGCGCCGAGGATGCTTTCGATGACCACGCCCAGGAACTTGGAGAGTTGTTCGCCGCACCCGCTGCCGTGGCTGTGCACAATGCGCACGTCCTGTCGCAGGCGATTGCACTGGCCACCCAGCTGCAAACGAGCTTGGCCGCTCGCCCGGTCATCGACGAAGCCATCGGTCTGATCCGGGCCCGCACCGGCCTCAGTTCTGTGCAGGCACGCGAACGGTTGCAAGCCATGAGCCAACAACAACAGCTCAAAATGATTGTGGTTGCCCAACACGTCGTCGACGAAGCCGTACGACGTGCCCTCGCCCGCGGCTGAGCGCCGCCGGGGTCCCGCCGCGTAACCCACGCAAACGACGTCAACCGAAAAAATGACAGACGTCGTGACGTTGTGCCCTGGTGAGACGGGTCGGTAGCAGCGGAGGATCAGATCGGCTACCTCAAGGAGGCCCCTATGGCTTGCGCACCCGTGACGCCCGATGCGTTGCAGATCCTGGACCCCTGGTCCCGGTCGACGCTCGCTGTGACCCTGAATTTCCCCGATGGACCGACGGTGGAAGCCGGCGTGCCCTCGGGGACCGGCGGGACGACCGGCCGCGACGCCCGCAGGGTTTCCAGGAGAAATCCGTGCGCGTGAACCCATTGAGCTATGTGAAGTTCTTCGAGGAGTTCGGGGTCGGGGACGTGGCGATCGTCGGAGGCAAGAACGCCTCTCTGGGTGAGATGTACCAGAAGCTCTCCGACCAGGGGGTGCGCGTACCCCACGGCTTCGCGACGACGTCCGACGGGTACCGCTACATGCTGGCGGAAGCCGACGCGTGGGGGCCACTGCACGCCGCGCTCGATGACCTCGACCCCTCCGACGTGCATGATCTCGCACGTCGCGCCAAGCAAGCGCGGGAGATCGTCTACGGAGCAGGGCTGCCGAAAGACTTCGGGGCCGAGATCCTCGACGGTTACCGACGGCTGCGGGATGAGTACGGCGACGACGTGAGCCTCGCGGTGCGGTCTTCAGCGACCGCCGAAGACCTGCCCACCGCCAGCTTCGCGGGTCAGCAGGACTCGTTCCTGAACGTCCAGGGCGAGCAGAGTCTGCTGGACGCCTGCCGGCGCTGTTTCGCGAGCCTGTTCACCGACCGGGCCATCCATTATCGACTCGACAACGGGTTCGACCACTTCAAAGTGGCCCTCTCGATCGGAATCATGAAGATGGTGCGCTCCGACCTCGCATCGTCGGGGGTGATGTTCTCCCTCGACACCGAGTCGGGATTTCGCGACGTCGTGTTCGTCACGGGCGCCTACGGCCTCGGCGAGAACGTGGTGCAGGGCTCCGTTGACCCCGACGAGTTCTACGTACACAAGCCCACCTTCGCCTTGGGCCATCGCACGGTACTTCGTCGATTGCTCGGCGACAAGGCCGTCAAAATGATCTTCGTCGAGGGCGAGACCAAGCGCACCACGCGCAACATTCCGACCCCCAAGGTCGACCGCGCGCGGTTCTGCCTCACCGACGACGATGTGCTCGAACTCGCAGGAAGCGCGATCGCGATCGAAGCCCACTACGGGCACCCGATGGACATGGAGTGGGCCAAGGACGGCACTGACGATCTGCTCTACATCGTGCAGGCAAGACCGGAGACCGTCGCCTCGCGGCGCGCGGCCGACACCCTCGATACCTACACCCTCGACAATCCCGATGAAGTGCTGATCGAGGGTCGCGCCGTCGGCGAGAAGATCGCCTCGGGCACCACCCGCGTGCTCGACAAGGTGGCGCGTCTATCGGAGTTCAAACCGGGAGAGGTCCTCGTCACCGACACCACGACGCCGGACTGGGAACCGGTGATGAAGACGGCTGCGGCGATCGTGACCAACCGGGGCGGTCGCACCTGCCACGCGGCGATCATCGCGCGTGAGCTCGGCATCCCCGCTGTCGTCGGCGTGGGTGACGCGACCACCGCCCTCGCGGACGGGGTGCCCGTCACCGTGTCGTGCGCGCAGGGCGACACCGGCCGGGTCTACGCGGGTGAACTGAGCTTCCACGTCGAGCACTCCGAGATCGCGGGTATGCCGCGGCCGAAAACGCAGATCATGGTCAACCTCGCCGACCCGGATCTTGCCTTCAAGAGCTCGTTCCTGCCGAACGACGGCGTCGGCCTGGCGCGGATGGAATTCATCATCTCCAGCTCGATCAGGGCCCACCCCATGGCTCTGATCCACCCCGAGAAGGTTTCCGATCCGGTCGCGCGGGCGGCGATCGCGCGGCTCACTGCGGGTTACGTCGACGGCGGGACTTTTTTCGTCGAGCGGCTCTCCGAGGGCATCGGCACGATCGCTGCTGCGTTCTGGCCGAAGCCGGTGGTCGTGCGGATGTCGGACTTCAAGACCAACGAATACGCGAGCCTGACCGGTGGAGCCGACTTCGAGCCGGTCGAGGACAACCCGATGTTGGGCTTCCGCGGCGCATCGCGCTACGCGCATCCTTCCTACGCGGAGGGTTTCGCGTTGGAATGCGCGGCAATGCGGCGGGTGCGGGAGGAAATGGGGCTCACCAACGTCATCCTGATGCTGCCGTTCGTGCGCCGTGTCGCCGAGGCAATTCAGGTGCTGAAGACGATGGCTGAGCTCGGCCTACGGCGTGGCGAGAATGGCCTGAAGGTCTACGCGATGTGCGAAATCCCGAACAACGTCATCTTCATCGACCGATTCGCAGAGCATTTCGACGGCTTCTCGATCGGCTCCAACGACCTGACCCAGCTCACCCTTGGCGTTGATCGCGACAGCGCCATCGTCGCCTTCGACTTCGACGAGCGCGACGAAGGCGTCAAGGAGATGATCCGACTCGCGGTGCAGGGCTGCGCGCGTAACGGCATCCACTCCGGGATCTGCGGCCAAGCCCCGTCGGACTACCCCGAGATAGCCGAGTTCCTCGTTGAATTGGGCATCGAATCGATATCGCTCAACCCTGACACGGTGGTCAAGACGACGCGGCATGTCCTTGACGTGGAGGCACGGCGATGACCGACTCGACCAACCCGATCTGCCCTGTACTTGCCAGCAGCACCGGCGTAACGTCACAGGTAGCTGCATCGCAGCCAGCCCGGACCTCGTGGTTTGCCCTAGCCACCACGACGAGCATGCGCTCACCACCGGGTACTTCGGGGAATCACCTCAGCCACGTTCACCTCGCCGCACCAGCGATCAGGCACCACGTGAGCACCAGCTGCGCCGACCCGTTCGATCGGCGATCAACAACCCGAAGTGAATCGAGCACAACTCATGATCATCTTCATCACTGTGGTAATCGCCTCCGTGTGTTCCACGGCCTACCTGGCACGTCAACTGATGCACCGAAATCGGCACGATCGCAGCCCTGCCCCTGGCGGGCCTGCTGGCTCACCGCTCCAGGACGACATGATGCCCGGCGGCAGCCACGCGGCCGGGATGCGCTGGACGGCGTTGGACGATCTTCAGCTGACCCGGCTCCTGACCGAGTCCGCACGACGCACCGACCCCGAATAGGACCCCTGCCATGCTGAAGAATCAACTACTCGACTCCGCCGGCATCCAACTGGAATACCCGATGCCCTTGGGTGTGTACGGGCAGTACGACCAGGCTCAACGATGTGTGGACTACCTCGCCGATCAGGGATTCGCAGTGCAGAACCTGGAAATCGTAGGCACCGAGTTACGCTCCGTCGAGCGCGTCACCGGCCGCCTGACCCGAGGCAGGATCGCCCTTGCCGGCGCCCTCTCGGGGCTCTGGATCGGGTTGTTCGTCGGGATCGTCTTCAGTCTTTTCAGCACCCAGAACCAGGTCGGCTACCTCGCGACCACGCCGCTGCTCGGAGCGGCCTTCGGTCTGGCCTGGAGCCAGATTGGTTACAGCACCACCACCCGGCGAGGCACTCGCGACTTCGCCTCCGTCAAGCAGATCGTGGCCACCAAATACGAGGTCCTCGTAGAGCACAAGCAAGCCGCTCGGGCCCACGAGCTGCTCGAGACCATGCCTCAGAACGCCAGGAGCTGAACACCGATGACAGAGAAAAAGCCCATCGCCACCCTCTACACGCTCGGTGACCGCGGTGAAACCATCGACGGCACCGTCAACGACGTCCGTGGCTACACGGTCGAAGACACCGACGGCACCGATATCGGCAAAGTGTCCGACCTGCTCGTCGACGACCAGGAGCACAAGGTCCGTTTCCTGGTGATCGAGCATGGCGGATTCCTCGGGATGGGCGAATCGAAGACGTTGCTACCGGTCGAAGCCGTCACGAAGATCACTCACGACAAGGTGCTCATCGACCAGACGCGCGAACGGGTCGCCTCGGCGCCCGGGTATGTTCCCCATCTGGTCGATGACCGGGTGTACCACGCGAATATCGCCGACCACTTCGGCTACGTGTCGCACTGGGGTCATGGCTACCTACCGGACCACACCGGGATGTACCACCTGTGACCCGGCAGGCATGTACTGGACAGACAACAGGCGCCGCCTCATCCACCTGCTACTCGATGGAGGTTCGACCATGAGCGACGAAGACCGGGCCGGCGACGCGGAGGTCCACGAAGAACAGGCCCGTGGAAACGATGCGTGGCGAGATGACATGCGCCAGTCCCAGCCGGGAGGAATGGCAGCCTCCGGTGAACAGAGCGAGGGCGGCGGCGAGGGTTACGAAAGTGGCCGCACACACACCGGGTGGGGTCCCGCCGACGGCGAGCTCGCTGAGGAAGAGTCGGCCTCCTCCGGGGGGCGGCACCACGGTGACGGCGACGCGTGGCGAGATCATGATCGTCGCTCCCAACCGGGAGGAATGGCAGCCTCCAGCGGACAAAGTCAGGGCGACGGAGGCGGGTACGAAAGCGGCCGCACCCACACTGGATGGGGTCCCGCCGACGGCGAGCTTGCTGACGAGGAAACCACCCGCAAGGCCGGTTCACACGACGAAGTCCATTGACAGGGACTCGCCACCGGTCAACCGGACCACAGACACGTCACCGGGCACATGGGCGAGCCGCCGATGCAGCTCGATCGCCGCACGCCACGGATCGTCGGCGAAGAGCCGAACCGTGCCGCCAGTGGCTCGGACGAGGCCGAGCGAAATCCGGATGGCGCTCGACTTGCCGGAACCGTTGGGGCCGAGGAAGCCATGCACCTCACCGCGGCGGACCGACAGGTCCAAACCGCCCAGCGCAATTACTTTGCCGAAATTCTTGCGCAGGTCCACGGCCTGGATCACCACGTCGGTAACGCGACCGGTGGTGCCCACGAAAACCTCCTGCACTCATCGTGTGAACTTCTAGTTCACGGCAACGCTTCATCGCGCCGCCCGTGCAGCGTTCGCGGCAGAGGGAGTCGACCGAGCGACCTACCTAGACGAGGTGGCGGGCCTCGCTCAATGGCGCCACGGCGCGATTGGCATCACATGCTGTCGAGCACCCGGACGACCTCACGGTGAAGGGTCATAACTGCCGAGGAATCGCACACTGCCGCAAGGGTCACGGTCGATTGCGCCGCGCGCGTCGCGGACGGTGATGACGACAGCCGTGCAGTCAGGACAGCTGCAACGCAGTAGCTGTCCTGACCCGCGGCCTGGCGGCTGTAGCCACCTGTCAGCTCATAGTGCCCAGTGGTGGCGGCTGACAAACGGTATCCGCGCCCACATCCGCCCGAAGCCCCATGTCGTTCCCGCGCAGGTGAGGGCAACAGCAATCAGGATGAGAGCTTCCAGCACGTGGTCATCGATGAGCGGATTGGTGGAGTGGGTTGCCGCTCCGGTGGCGTCGAACTGCGCCAGCGGGTAGGTCGCCAGCCACATTCCGGCCACCAGCAGGACTCCTGAGACAGCACCGATTCGCACGGCCACGCCTGCCATCAACGCGACACCGACGCCGAGCAGGCCCAGCATGAACAACCCGTCCGCCCACCAGGTGCCGGCGATCGAGTGGAACTCGGACTGGAACGGGCCGACCGCGACACCGCTGAGGAACCCCTTCGTAGGTGAGCCACCGTGTATCCACGCTTTGGCCGACGGTGTCGAATAGTGCAGCCCGAAGGTCTTGTCGAGGAAGGCCCACAGGAATACGAAACCGATCGCAATACGCAGCACCGCCAGCGCCTTTGCGGCGGCCGAGGTGAGCGTGGCCACCGGCAGCGGCGGCCGTTCTGGATGAGTGTCGGACCGATGCAGTGATCGGGAAATAGTCATGACGGGGACCTCCTGAGTTGTTGCCACAACGCTCCTGCAAGCAGGCAACGCAAGGTAGAGGCGAACGTCCCCATACACGTGGCCGGTACTTCTCAGCGACGTGCAGCCGAAGTACTGAACCGACCGGCCCTGCGGCGCAGCGTGTGCCTGCGATTGTTCTGTCGACGACCGGCGGGTACGGGCCCGGTGCGGTAGAAGAGCCGCTTCCCGAATTCGATCAGCACGAGGTAGCCGAGCACCATGGCGATTAGCGCCGCAAAGAAAGCTACGGGTAGCGGGCTGAATCCGAGCATGTGGGCCAGCGGGGTGGCCGGTAGCACCGCCCCCACCACCACCACACTCAGCGCCGCGAGGGTGAGCGGCAGGCTCGGATGGCTGCGGAAGAACGGGATACGCCGGGTCCGTATCGCGAAGATGACCAGAGTCTGCGTCGCGAGGGATTCTACGAACCAGCCGGATCGGAATTCTGCGGCGCCAGCATGGAAGACCCACAACATCACCCCGAAGGTCACGAAGTCGAAGACCGAGCTCAGGGGTCCGAAGAAGATCATGAAGCGTCGGATGAAGGCGATATCCCAGTGGGAGGGGCGGCGCAGTTGTTCCTCATCGACGTTGTCGGTGGGAATCGCGAGCTGACTGGTGTCGTAGAGCAGGTTGTTTAACAAAATCTGGGAGGGCAGCATCGGCAGGAACGACAGGAAGACAGAGGCACCAGCCGCGGAGAACATATTGCCGAAGTTGCTCGACGTGCCCATCAGCACGTATTTGATCGTGTTCGCAAAGATGCGCCGCCCTTCGGCAACACCGTCGGCGAGCACGTCCAGATCTTTCTCCAACAGGATGACGTCCGCGGCGTCCTTGGCGACATCGGTTGCGGAGTCCACCGAGATGCCGACGTCGGCGGCGTGTAGCGCTAGCGCATCGTTGACGCCGTCACCGAGGAAGGCGACACCGCCACCACTGCGCCGTTGGACCCGCACGATCCGCGCCTTGTCCTGCGGACTGACGCGTGCAAACACCGTCGTCGTCGCAATCGATGCCTGCAGCGCGTCGTCGTCCAGGGCGCTGATTTGCGCACCCGTGAGCGTCCCGCCGACGTCAAGTCCGAGTTCTTGGCACACCTTGACAGCCACGGCCGCATTGTCACCCGTGACGACTTTGACCGCGATGCCCAAAGTGGCCAGCCGGGCCAGCGCCGCAGCGGCGTCCGCCTTCGGTGGGTCCAGGAAGACGAGGAAGCCGGCCAACTGCATTCCCTGCTCGTCGGCCGTGGTCGGAGCCGTGGTCGAGGTGACGCTCCGGGTGGCTACTGCGACGACTCGGTTCCCCGCAGCGAACTCCCGGGCCAGTGCCTCGCGGGCCGTGTTGCAGACATCGACACAACGATCCAGCACAGCTTCCGGCGCGCCCTTGGTGACCAGTGTCAGCTGCCGCGAGGTGTCCCCCACCAGTGTCGAGACCATATTGCGTTCATGATCGAACGGCACCGTGCCGAGCCGTTCGAAGGTCGCCAGTCGAGCCTTCAGCCCATCGGCTGACGGTGCTCGCCACAGGGCCTGGTCAAGGGGATTGCCGCCGACTGCTGCGCCGTTCGTGCCGCCGTTCTCGGTGGCGAGCAGGCCCCACCGCACGACCGATTCGGCGTCCGACTCGCCTGCGACAACCGCACGGGTGAAGTCGATGCGTCCCGCGGTCAGGGTGCCGGTCTTGTCGGTGAACAGCACATCCACGTTGCCCAGGTCCTCGATGCACACCAGCCGTTTCACGAGCACCTTGCGCCTGCTCATCCGCCGCGACCCGGCAGCCAGGCTGCTGGACACGACCGCCGGTAGCAGCTGCGGCGTTATTCCGACAGCAATCGCCAGCGAGAAGAGCAGCGCATCCATGATCGGCTTGTGCAGGGCCACGTTCAGCACGAAGATCGAGGTGGTCAACGCGCCGGCGACATATACGAGCAGCATCGAGAACCTGCGCAATCCCAGCTGAAATTCCGTATCGAGTTGGTGGGTACTCAAACCGGCGGCGATCTTGCCGAACTCAGTGTGCGCGCCGGTCGCCACGACCACGCATCGCCCGCTGCCGGCGCTGACCACCGTGCCCATCAGCGCACAACCGATCAGATCGGCCAGCGGCGTCTGCGCAGAGACGGTGGCCGCAGTCTTCTCGACCGGCAATGATTCACCGGTCAGCACTGACTCATCGCAGCTCAACCCGACGACCGACAGCAGCCGCACGTCGGCCGGCACGATGTCGCCCAGACGCAGGTCGAGCACGTCGCCAGGCACCAGCTCCGTCACGTCGACCGAACGCGGCGACCCCTCGCGTGTTACGACCGTCTCGTGCCGGATCTGATCGTGCAGAGCCTCGGCCGCCGCTTCGGCACGGTACTCGTTCACGAATCCCAGCCCCACCGACAACGCGACGATCGCGCCGATGATGAGGGCGCCGCTGCGCTCACCGACGAAATACGACGCCGCTGCCGCCGTGAGCAGCAACACCAGTAACGGCGAGCGCAACTGGTGCCACAACACAGGCAGCAGTCGTGCTTTGTGCGAGGAGACCGCATTCGGACCCCATCGCTCTTGAAGCCGGGCGACGTCGTCAGCCGATAGTCCGCGTTCACCAGACGTGGCGAGCTGCGTCAGGACGACGCCGGTCTCCTGGGTGGCCGCCTGGACTATCGCGGTCTCGGCCTCCCACGTCGCAGCAGGACCTCGAGCGGACCGATCAGTCGTCACCGCACGCTACTGATGGTCGTCCTTGCTGGGGACTTGTGGTGGCGGGGTGTCGCCGTGCAGAACCACGACAGGGCACGAAGCGTGCGCCGTACAGGCCGCGCTGACCGAGCCCAACAACAGTCCGGCGAAACCGCCGTGTCCTCGACTACCGACGACGAGCAGTAATGCGCTCCGACTGGCCTCGATCAGTACTTCTGCCGGGTGGCCCTCTCGGACGGACAAGCACATACCAGCCGGTCGGTCATCACCGAAAACCTCGTGGACGGTCGCTATCAGGACTTCTTTGGCATCGGCTTCGGGATCCGTGGTCGGCACTATCCCGTCCATGCCGGCGCTCATGACACCCCACTCCGTGTGAAGCGTCCAGGCCATCACGGCCTCCACGGTGCTTGCAGCCGGCGCTGCCAACACGCGCGCCCAGCGCAGCGCTTGCCTGCTCGACTCGGAGCCGTCGACACCGACGACCACGTGACGTGCAGGAGGCATTAGCGGTTCGGCGCTCATCGCTGCGCTGCCGCACAGTCGGGGGCGTCTGCGGAACCGCGGCACGATTCAACGGAAATAGATGAACGAACAATCATGATGATCCCGATCGAGCGGGTGGTCACCGAGTTGTCGACACCGAGCTGATGCCCGAGAATCCAGCAGCGGACGGCGGGATTCTTTCGACTTGCTGAAGTGGTTCAGCAGATCAAATTCTACACGCGATGCCTGTCGTGCGGTGCCGGAGAATGACATGTGCATATCCGCCGGGCCGGTCCTGTTCACTGGCGGGTTCACCACCTGCCACCTCGCGCAAGGTGGGGCCCCGGATGCGGGGAATGGGGTGGTTCCCAGCTGCTGGCAGTACCTTCAAAGTAGGGCCATTTCGCGGCGAGTGTCTTTTTCATACCGAGCGTGATCTCGTCATCTGTGGCCCATGTGTCTCCAACAAGAGGGAACGGCAATGAATGACAAGCCGCAACAAACGGATCCGATGAAACCAGCGACGGAGGCAGAACAGCAGCAGATTCAGGACGACGTCAATGATCTGCAGTCGAGCCTGGCCGATCTGGCCGCGTTGGTGACCAGTTCTCATGGTTTGGATCGGTTACTGGAACTGGTGGCGACGTATGCGGCCAAGGCGATTCCTGGCGCGGATGGTGCGGGGGTGACCTTGTTGCGGGTTGACCGCCCGGATAACAGGGTGCAGGCGTTGGCGGCGAGTGACCCGTTCGTTGCCGAGATCGACCATATCCAGTACGTGACGGTGAACGAGGGCCCGTGTATTACTGCCGCGTTGGAGGGGCGCACGGTGCGTTCGGGGTCGCTGGGTGGGGAGAAGATGTGGCCTCATTTCGGGCCGCGGGTCGGGCGCCTGGGTGTGCACAGTGCGTTGTCGTTGCCGTTGCTACTTCCCGGTCAGGTGGTGGGTGCGATCAATGTGTACGCCCGCGGTAAGGACGTCTTTGATGATCACGCCCAGGAGTTGGGTGAGTTGTTTGCCGCGCCGGCGGCGGTCGCGGTGCACAACGCGCACACCCTGTCTCAGGCGGTTGCGTTGACCACCCAGTTACAGACCGCGTTGGCCGACCGGCCTGTTATTGATGAGGCGATCGGGTTGATCCGCAGTCGCACGGGAGTTAGTTCGGTCCAGGCCCGTGAACGGTTGCAGACGATGAGCCAGCACGAGCACGTGAAAATGGTCGATATCGCCGCACACATGGTCGATGAAGCGGTACGACGCGCCCGCGCTCGCCACTCCGACAGGTGAGCGACAGGATGGCCCACCCTTCTGCCCGCAGGGGCTACGGACAAGGCGGCCAGTGGCGTACGGTGATCAAGGGATGTGTAAGTCTGGCAGGCTCCTGACGCCTGCCACATCCGCACCCACCGCTCCGCGACGACTCGTTACAGGCGGCACCAGGCTCGTTAGCTCTGCGCTCGGGAGCGCTATCGGAGCAGATGCCGGATGAAGATTTCTGCCGCGTTGAACGCCGACCTGACCCTACTCACCTCCGCACTTTTCGATTTCGCGGCGGAACCCAAGACTGACGTTGCCGTGGCAGTCCTGGACCTGGCAGCCACCACCCGGCTCGCAGTGGATTCGTTCGTCGGGCTGAGCATCACCATCACCGAGCGCACCCGCGCACTGGCTGACCAGGTCCTGCTGCGCCTGACCCTGCTGGAGGATCCCGCTGATCCGGGTGACATCACGACATCCCTGCTACTGCCGGGACCGGCCGACACAACCCAGGACCTGCCGGATATCCAGGTAGTGCTTTACGCGGCAACACCGGGCGCGTTCGTAGACCTGGCCGCTGACCTGGCGTTCCTGACCGGCAACGAACTCGATAGCGCCGACCTGGACCGGCATCAACGCTTGGCGCGCGAACCGGACATCACCGGCGTCATCCAGGATGAATCGATGATCAGCGAAGCAATTGGGGTCCTGATCGGCCGCGGCAACACCCGTGAACAGGCCCACACCGAACTGGACACCCTCGCGCAGGAAGCAACCACCAACAGACTCACCGAAGCAACCAGAATCTTGACCACCCTCACCCCCGGCGGCACGAACCTGGTGCAGTGAGGAGCCTCGCCCCGCAGCACGCGTCCATGGTCGGCAAATCGCCACGTCCATCCCATCAGAACACCGCGCTGCAGATTCTCCCCGGTGCCGCAGGCGCAGCCTCAACGAACGCACCGGGGACGCGCCGGACAGGGCCGGTCAAGTCCCGACCATCCGGGTCACCGATGGTCACATGGGGGCAGCTGGTGTGACGGCATTTATTGGCCGGGCGGGTGGAATTCGACGTCGATGTCTTCGAAGCCCTTGTTGCGTTGTGCGGTCGCTTGCCCGGTGTAGGCGCGGCGGTCGCCACCGGTCAGGACGACGTCGTCGGTGAAGGGGGTCAGCAGAGATCGGGGGTGTAGTCGGTCTACCCGCACGACGTTGATCTCGACGCACAGGACGACCGCGACACCGGTGAGGTAGAGGAAGGCAATGAGTCCAAGGACCAGGGCGAACACTCCGTTGGTCGCGCTGGCGCCTTTGACGACGTGCCCGACGTAGACCACGCCGAATGTTTGCAGTAGTTGCCACACGATGGCAGCGGCCAACGCACCAGGCGCGACGTCGCGCACCGACAGATTGCGGGCGGTGGCAATACGGAAAGCCAACACGAACACCGCTGCATTGACCAGCACTGAGGCGACCAGCACCACGATCTTCAGCAGCGGCCCGAAGGATCCGACGTTGCTGGCGCCCAGGGTGGACAGCGCCGTGGTGCCCACAATGGCCAGGCCAGCGGTACCCAGCAGCAGCACGCTGCGACCGCGGGCCTTGAACGGGTTGGGACGACTGTTCTTGGGGACCATCCACGCAGTGTTCATCGCGTATTGGACGGCTTGGGCCACTCCCAGGCCGCCGTACAGGGACCCCAGGATTCCGATGATGAGGCCGGTGGCGCCGCCACCGACCCTCTTGGGGTCGTTGAGCTGGTTGCCGATGACGGGGAACTGGCTCAACGCCGAGTGCAGGATCTGTTGTTGCAGGTGCGGGTCGCCGGCCAGCAGGAACCCCAGGATGGTCGACAGGAGCAGGAGCAGGGGAAACAGCGACAAGAACCCGTAGTAGGCAATCAGCGCTGCAAGATACCCCCCGGAGTCATCGAAATATTTGTAGAGGACAGCAAGAGGGAATCCAGCTTGGGGATGGCGCCGCTGGAAACCGTCCAACGTTGCAGTCAATCCGCCAGCGCTGGGTTTGTCGGGCTCGTTGTCACTGCGCGGGTCGGTGGCGACCGAGGCGTCGTTCATCTGAAGGTGCGCCCTCGTAGGTAATGCCGTGGTGCGACCTCAGCGCGCGGGCCGGGCGCACCGGTACAGACCACCCACCCCAACCAGAGACACGTCTGCTGAAGGCGGTCCCCCGCCATTGCCATCATCACAGGGCCATCGTCTCAGATGACGATCAGTGACCGGGTCTCGCAAAGCAGCTCAGTCAGGTCCAGTCCCGAGCATCGACTGACCGTCCGTCCCTGGTGGACGACCTGATCCGATCTTCCATCAAGTGATCGAAGGTACGGTCGGCGGGTGCATGCACCGAGGCTGAGGTGAGTTGATGGCGAGGTCGTGCCCGGTATGCGGTCAGCGACTGCCTCGCAAGGCCCGGGTGTGTGGGGTTTGTGGCGAGCCGATCAGGGCCACCTCGTCGCAGGCCCCCTTTACGGTGCTGGCGCCGACGGCTGGTCTGCAGCAGGCCGCAGGCGGTGGCGCAGAGGTTGCCGATTTTGATCAGTTGCAGAGGTGGTCGGGGGCCGACAGGGCGCACCCGAGTCGGGCGCGCCTGTTGGTTCTGACGGTTGTGGTGGTCCTCGGATTAGCGCTCGGCGCGACGTATGCCGCATTGCGGTCTGCGCCGCCCCGCGTGCCTGACGGCGCTGCGTACGGGGTGGTGCGGGTCTCTTCGAGCCCGAAGGTGCGGTGGCAACACCCGTTGGCCCAGATCGCACCGGACCTGCGATGCCCAACAGTGGTTACACCGACCCCTCCGATTGCGGACCCGTGCGTCGTTACCGCCAGTGCGACGGTGGCCGACGTTGTCGTGGTGTCGGTGCAACGTTCCCAGCAGGCCGAACTTGTCGGGCTGAGCAAGGCGGATGGTGGTGTCACCTGGCACAGACGCGCACCCGCCGGTTCGACGTACGACTGCATGGTTCTGAACAAGCGACTGTGGTGTCTGACGGTTCCGCTGGCCTATCAGCCCCTCAGCGGCCGTCCCCAACTCAGCGCTGCCTACCGTAGCGCGGTGCTGACCGGGCTGGACCCGACCACCGGTGTTGTCCTGCGGAGTTCGCCGATACCGGGCTCGAGCGTCGCTGCTGCCTTCGCTGGAGTCGGAGTCAGACCCAGTGGGTTCTATGTCCTCGGCCGCGACTCAAACTCCGCGGGCACGGTCGTGCGGTTCTCGGTGAACGGCACGCCGCAGTGGAATCACCTGGTGACCGTCATCCAGCCGCAGGGGAGCTTCTCGGGGATTACCGGCGAGGAAGCTAGCCCCCAGGTGCACGAACTGGCCGGTAGGGCGCTGGTCTCGCTCAGCGAAGTGGGCGGGCGGGCGGCTATCTTCGCGGTTCAGAAGGGAACACCGATCCGCTCGGCACCCGGCCACGTGCTGACTGTGATTGACCAGAGCGTCGTGACCCAAGTGGGCAGAGGTCAGATGAGCATCGGTAACCGCAAGGTCGCCGACAACGCTGTTTCAGTACTCTCCGCCGACGACCGATCACCGGGCGAGCCGGTCCTGACGACGCAATTCTCCACGGGCAGCTTCGTGACCCGGGCTCCCACTGATCCAGTTCACAATGCTCACCACCTGCACACGGGTGAGGAGCCGGTCGCCTACTGCGGGGGCGTGATCGTGACCTCCATGAGAGGTGTCTTCGCCGGTTACGACCCGTCCAGCGGTGCCGGCCGGTGGGCGACGGTCTTCGACGGGGGGACCTATCCGCAGATCCGCTGCACCCACGACAGCGTGGTGATCACGAATGATTCCCGCGCCAGTGGGTTCTCCCTCGCGGCCGGGGCGCAGTTGTGGACCGCTGACTATCCGAACGGCTCGAGGTTGACAAGTAGCGGATACGGGGACCCGCAGGACGGGGTGGTTGCCGGTCCCGCGAATTTCCTGACGAATCCGTCCACCTCACTGAGCTACCTGCGCTGAGCGCTGATTCTGCAGTTCCCGGGGGCAGCTTTAACCCAGAAGCCACCCGCCAGTTCGCCTCATCTTCAGACGCAGTCTGCACTGGAGCAGCACGCCGCACGTGGTGCGCGGTTCGATCCCCGCGGGCTTCCTGTACGTCGGCCTCCATCAGCAGCGGGGCCATGCCGCAGGTGAAACCGCCCTCGTCCATGCCGGAGTCCAGGCCGCCGGCCAGCATCGCGTCACAGGCCTCGTTGGATGTACAGGTCGAAGGCGCCGCTGGTAACGGCCTCGAAGCGATCAAGGTGGACGGTGGTGCCGCGTGGACCCATCCAGCCGGTGAAGAGTTCAGGATCGGTGTGGGCGTTCTGGACCAGGGCGGATGTTGCATTGAACTCGCGCCGGTGGCGGATGCTCTGCTCACCGCTGCGAGATGGAAGGTCGTGCTGGGTCTTCCTCGATCCTTTCAGGGTGCGAAAGGTGCGAATGGTGCGGATTGCGGTCCCGCTGATGGCAGGAGTTGGGTCGAGGGGGCAGATTGGCTGCTTCTGTCGGCAAGACCGGCCGGCATCCAATGGGTCTGATCGGTCGCGATCGCGGTGTGTGCGTCGGTGCCTTCCTCCGGTCAGTTTTCTCCGTGTAGTAGTGCGCGCAGGACGTCGTGGTTGAACTGGGAAATGACGTCGAGTTGAATGCTCTGTGGGCAGACCGCGGTGCATTCCCCGATCTGTGTGCACCCACCGAATCCCTCAGCATCATGGGCGGCGATCATCGACAAGGCCCGCGAGTCCCGTTCGGGCTGTCCTTGCGGTAGTAGACCCAGGTGGGTGACCTTCGCCCCCGCGAACAACATCGCCGACCCGTTCGGGCAGGCAGCCACGCACGCCCCGCAACCGATGCAGATCGCCGCATCGAAGGCATGGTCGGCCGCCTTCTTGGCCACCAGGATGGCGTTGCCCTCAGCAGGCGCCCCGGTCGGTGCACTGATGTAACCACCGGCCGCGATGATCCGGTCGAACGCGCTGCGATCAACCACCAGATCCTTGATGATCGGAAACGGGGTCGCGCGCCACGGTTCGACGTCGATCACCTCACCATCATTGAAGCTACGCATGTACAACTGGCAGGTAGTCGTAGCAGCCTGCGGGCCATGCGCGATGCCGTTGATGACCATCCCGCACGATCCGCAGATACCCTCGCGGCAGTCGTGGTCGAACGCGACCGGCTCCTGCCCCGCCAGCACGAGACGCTCGTTCAACACATCGAACATCTCCAAGAACGACATCTGCTCAGAAACATCACCGACCTGGTAGCTGACCATCTCACCAGCACTGCCCGCATCAGCTTGCCGCCAGACCCGCAGGGTGAAGTCCATCAGCGCGCCCGACCATCAAATACCTCGTGCGAAATCTTCATGGGCCTATCCATCCAAAGAGAACTGCGAGAGGCGGAGCAAGGAAACCAACCGTGATAACCGACGCCACAGTCGTGGCGAACACGTTCAGGTGACGGCGGCGAGCAACGCTGGTGTTCGCCCCCAGATCCGCGAACGCGCTCCACAACCCGTGACGCAGGTGAAAACCCAGGACAAGCAACGGCAGCACGTAACTGGCCGTGACCCACCAGATCTGGAACCCATTCACGAGCCGGTCATACGGGCTCGAGGACACACCACCAGGGTGGATCACATCCGCGCTCAAATTCAACAGGTGATACACCACGAACAACACAATGAGGACCCCACCCCAACGCAACGTGAACGATGCGTAAGTACGTTGAACCCCGCCGCGGTTCCTGGACGTCTCATAACGCCACCCGCCACGCCCGCTAGTCGCTACCCGCGCCCTACGCCACAACACGACCGCCGCGTAAACATGCACCCCCACACTGACCAACAACACGACCCGGACAATCCACAACGCGCCGGAATACGGCAAAAACGGCTCACCAACGGTCCGCAAGTGGTGGGCATACCCATCAAAAGCGCCCCGCCCCGCGAAAGCCTTCAAATTGCCGTACATATGACCCACCAGGAAAACCACCATCAGCAAACCCGACACCGCCATCGCAGCCTTCAAAGCCACCCCCGAACCGGCACGAACCGCCCTGACATGGGTAACACTGTCCTGAGCCATCAGCTACCGCCCACCCGCCCCATCAACATCATTCGTGCGCACACGATGTATTGGGTTGATCGAGTGCCGGACGAACAGGACCGGGGAGGCCAATTCAGTATCGACATCAGTCGGAGCCGACGGCAGCTTGCTGATCATCATGGGGGACCTGCACAACGAGAGGGATGCCAGGACGAAAGGGCGCGGAGCAAAGACTCCTGAGGCATGGCAGCGGACGGCCATACCCTTCCCGAACCAGCTGATCTGATCAGCAACTTTGACGCTACACCCGAGACCGTTGGCGCCGGACGTCGCTCAGCGCCGATCTGGGCGCCGTACCCAGGAGCCAGGGACTGCCCCCGGGCAAGCTGAGCACCTCCTCACCGTCACGACGCCGCGGGTGGATCTCAGACCGTGATGATGAACCGGCCGCGGACATGGCCGGCTTGGCTGGCCTGGTGTGCCGCGCCTGCCTGCTCCAAGGTGAAAGTCTGCTCCACCGGCAGGGTGAACTTCCCGGCCTCGAACAGCGCAGCGGCCTGGTTGTATGCCTCCTCCTGGCGCACCGCAGTTGTTGAGACTTTCGCGCCCTTCGCGCCCGCACCAAAGTCCGCGATCGACAACACTTTCGCAGGGTCACCGGTGAGCTCGATGAGCTCATCGATAACCCCCGACCCGGCGATGTCCAGCGCCGCGTCGATCGTGTCCGGGGTAATTCCACGCACCCGCTGGACCAATCCCTGCCCATACGTCGTGGGAATAGCACCGAACCCGCGCAAATAATCCTGATTTGCGGGGCTACCCGTGGCGATCACCGTGATCCCACGGTCGATAGCGATCTGTAAAACCGCCGACCCCACCCCGCCCGACGCGCCACTGACCAGCAGAACCTGTCCCCACCGCACACCGACCTGGTCCAAGATCCGCACAGCGGTCTCCACCGGCACCCCGTACCCGGCAGCCTCCTCAAAGGCCATCCGCGCAGGTTTCGCGACCCAATGATCCAGCACCGCAAACTGTGCGTACGCACCCGAGCCACCAACGCCCGGGCCACTACCGAACACGGCATCGCCCACAGCGACACCGTGCGCTCCTTCGCCCACCTCATCAACAACACCAGATGCGTCCAGGCCCACACCCGCCGGCAGATCCAGCGGCATCTGCTCCCTCATCAAACCCTGCCGCAATTTCCAGTCCCACGCGTTGACCCCGGCCGCGCGCACCGCGATACGCACCTGCGCGCCCCCGGCGTGCGGCTCGGCCACCTGGACGACCGTCAGAACCTCAGGACCGCCATACTCGCTGAACTGAACTGCCTTCATCACCGAAACTCCTGCCGGTCTGGTCCACCGAGCCCCGACGGAACAGGGCGCACTGCGGGTGAGGCAACGGCCACCAGGACGTGCTGACCCCCGGCCGTGCGAGACGGTCCTTCGGTGGTGGTCCGAATCCCGGCGCCGCCCAGCCATGCCTCAAACGTGAGGACCCGCCTGCGCGCCCCGCGTGTCCCCGGTGTGCTTTTACCGATTCCATCCGAGGGGTCGGAGAACACCCGGGACTTTGCCCGGCACACGTGCCCGCCCTGCGGTCTGAAGGGCATCGGGGCGAACCTGCTGCACTGTTGTGCGATGTGCTGATGTGGTGGACATGGTGATCCTGACGAAAAGCGATCGCCGTGGTGTCCGGATCGGAGCGGATGCTCCTGCGGCGGCAGCGGACGGCCGACCGGTATTCGGACCTGCTGGGATCCCAGCAATACCAACACTACGGCGTTTCACGTGCTCTGATCGATGCTCTACACCACGATCCCTTCCGAGAAGCCCCCCTAGCGGCGGCTACCGCCCACGGCAATCAGGGGCGCGTGACGCGCCAACGGCGCATCACCGGCGCGCTAGATCCATGCCGTCCGGTCGCAGGACCGTCAAGATTTTGCTCGTCAGCAGCCAGGTCTACGAACGCGCCCGGTGTTGCCGCGTCGAGCACTAACTGGATATCTGACTCCGCGACCAGCCCTGCAGTGTCAATCCTGGGGCCGGTCACTGGGTCACCCAGGGCGGCACTCAAAAGAGCGAGATCTGCGCTCAGCGCGGTAGTGATTTCCATCCGGCATCTGCTCCGATAGCGCTCCCGAGCGCAGAGCTAACGAGCCTGCTGCCGCCCGTCCGTATGTCCTCCGCGCCGTCACGTCAGCTGCCCGCGTGGCGGGCGCGGGCGCGTCGTACCGCTTCATCGACCATGTGTGCGGCGATATCGACCATTTTCACGTGCTCGTGCTGGCTCATCGTCTGCAACCGTTCACGGGCCTGGACCGAACTGACTCCCGTGCGACTGCGGATCAACCCGATCGCCTCATCAATGACAGGCCGGTCGGCCAACGCGGTCTGTAACTGGGTGGTCAACGCAACCGCCTGAGACAGGGTGTGCGCGTTGTGCACCGCACCGCCGCCGGTGCGGCAAACAACTCACCCAACTCCTGGGCGTGATCATCACCCAGACGCCCGACCCGCGGCCCGAAATGAGGCCACATCTTCTCCCCACCCAGCGACCCCGAACGCACCGTGCGCCCCTCCAACGCGGCAGTAATACACGGGCCCTCGTTCACCGTCACGTACTGAATATGGTCGATCTAGGCAACGAACGGGTCACTGGCAGCCAACGCCTGCACCCTGTTATCCGGGCGGTCAATCCGCAACAAGGTCACCCCCGCACCATCCGCGCCAGGAATCGCCTTGGCCGCATACGTCGCCACCAGTTCCAGTAACCGATCCAAACCATGAGAACTGGTCACCAACGCGGCCAGATCGGCGAGGCTGGTGTGTAGATCCGCGTCGTCTTCGTCGATCTGCTGGTGTTGCGTTTCGGTGGCTGGCTTGATCGAACCTACATGCGGCGGCTGATCACTCATTGCCGTTCCCCTCTTGCTGGAGACAC
This sequence comes from Dermatophilaceae bacterium Sec6.4, assembly GCA_039636865.1. Lineage (NCBI taxonomy): Bacteria > Bacillati > Actinomycetota > Actinomycetes > Micrococcales > Dermatophilaceae > Dermatophilaceae bacterium Sec6.4. The sequence goes on along the minus strand of CP144172.1, from coordinate 2,087,362 downwards.
AATGGGCACAGCTGGCGGTGGAACGCCGGTAGGAGACACTCGCCGCGAGACTGGTCCTTTTCAAAGATACCGCCAACCACCGAGAACCACCCCTGGCCGGCATCCAGAACTTCTCGTTGCGACAGATCAATGGTGGCGACGACGCCGCTCACCAACACTCACCGCAGCCGGACTCGATGTCATCCCTTCGGGTGTAGCGTTCGAGTTGCTGATCAGTTCAGCCAGTTCGGGAATGGTGTGGCCGTCCGCCGCCGCGCCGCTGGGGCACAAGCCTCAAGCCCCCTCGCACGTCACCACTGCCTCTGAGTAGGTTCTCGTGTCTTCTTCCACTCTTTCCCTGACCATCGTCATCCTCCTCGTGCTCCTCATCGCGGTGGTGGTCACTGCGCTGAAGATTGTGAAGCAGTACGAGGAAGGGGTGCTGTTCTGTCTGGGCCGGGTGGTCGGCCAGCACACCCTGGATGAAACCTTGTCCGAGACCGACCGGATCAACATGGACATTCGCGCGATCCTGGACGTCAGCAACGACCACCGATCTGCTCGAACCGGTCCCGAACAGTGCGGCCTCCCACCAGGGAACGCAACTTTTGCACCGCCCCACCCACGTCGTCAGATGCAAGGAGCTGTTATGACGAATTTCCACCGCGACGCGGTTCCCCTTCACCCAGTGACCCACCATCATCGGCGTGCGCGAACGGGTGCGTTCACGCTGCACGGTTGCCCGGTCACCAGGTCGCGATGAGCACCCTGAGCGCACCGGAGGTCAACGACCTGACCGGGCTGAGCATTCGAGAACTACTGCAGGATCTGACCAGGCTGCAGAACACCGTGAGCGCCGACGCAGCTGCCAGCGGGTACCGGCCCTCACCAGGTGGGGTTGCCCGCCGCGCCGCACTGAGGCAACGAGAAGAGACCATCACCCAAGAGCTACATCGCAGGCGCCAGCATGAACCGCCGGCCATGAACCGGTGAGCAGCGGTAAGGCCTGAACCTGCGCATTCGCGCCGACCTGGATCGTGATCTGACCTGCGAACCCGACGTCCTGGCGCCGCTGTACGTGGGCCCCGTAGGGGCGTAGATTCACATCTGGCTGCATCGCAGCCGGCCTGGACATCGCGGCCTGCCCCACGGCCACCGCGACGAGCATGAGCTCACCATCGGGCACACCGCGAGATCCACCTTCTACGCGTACACCGCACTGATCTGGACACTGCTCAGATCATCCGGTGATACGCGAGCATGGTCAGCTGCGCCGATCACCTCCGGTCGGCAATGCCACGTATCGACCTACCCGAGCTGAATCGAGCACCACCCATGGTCACCCTCATCGCGCTAGGGATCTACGCAGCATTCTGGACGGCCATCTGGCTACTGGGTCCAGCTCGACACGCCCGCGCCACGTCCACCCCGACCCGGCAGGCGAAGGGCTTCACCGCGGTCTGTGCACTCCTCGTACGCGCCTGCCTACCGCGACGTACCCCAGCACCACCAGCAGTCACGGCACCTTCAGGCGTAGTGGTGACCCCCACCGGCAACCGGGACGAGTTGGCGTGGAGCGCCCTGGATGACCTGCAACTGACACGGTTGTTGAGCAATGCCGCTCGGGGAACCACCGCCGAATAGGGGCCCTCACATCTCGCGCAACCGACCGTTCTCTGCCACCTGAATCGCGATGGATCACCCCCATGCTCTGGCTGTGCCCACACCACATGCCGAGCCTGCACCACCAGCTAGTGCAGTGAATCAACAGTGGGCGGGTGCGGATGTGGGCAAACTCGCTGGTCGGGCGCGAAGCGACTGTCGAGGAACTGTGCACACACCGCACTATTGCGCGAGAAGCGCTCATAGATCGTTGCCTGCGTAGGAGAGGTTGAAACTCTTGTTGGTCAGGGGGAAGTCAGGGACGATGGTATCCACCATCGCGAGGGGCACCGCCGGCCAGTTGAGGAACGACGGGTCCACAATCTTGAGCCGGCTCAGACGATGGTCCGGACCGATCTCGACGCGGTGGGCGATGGTGCCGCGCCACCCCTCGACCAGACCCAACCCGGACGCTCCTCGAAGCTGCCGCACGGGTTTGTCGCACGCGACCTCCCCGGCACTGACGTCGTCGATCAGCGGCAACAGCACGGCCATTGATGCCTGGACCTCCCTGGCTCGCACCATAAACCGGGCCAGCACGTCCCCGCCCGTTTCAGTGACCACCGTCAACGCGGATGTCGCCTCGGTAAAAGGGTGATCACGGCGGGCATCGAGATCGACGCCGCTCGCGCGGGCGGCGTAACCAACCGCACCGATGTCCCTGACCTGTGCGGCGGTGAGGACCGCAGTGCCGGCGAAGCGGTCGTGGACGCCGCTGTGGGTCAACGCGAGATCGACGATCTCGGCGACATCGGCGGCGATCTCGAGTAATTCGCGCGCATCCGGCCAGTCCCGGATATGCACCCCTCCGGGGAAGACCGCGCCCCTCAGCAGCCGGTGGCCGGTGACGACGGCATTCAGCCGCAGCAGCCGCTCCCGGACCCGCTGGGCATGGGTGTTCAACAACCCTTGACCAGCGTCATTGCACAAGGCACCGATATCCGTGACGTGGTTGTAGAGCCGCTCCAGCTCCAACAGCGCTGCGCGCGTCACCTGGGCCTGGGCCGGCACCGGCCAGCCCATGGCCTCTTCAACGGCGAGGCAGTACGCCAACGCGTGCCCGACAGCCGTGTCGCCCGATACCCGTTCCATCAGCGGCACCACGTCTGGCAGGTCACGTCCCTCAGCGAGTTTTTCGATGCCTCGGTGCACGAACCACAGGCGGGCCTTGAGCTTGAGGACGGTCTCCCCCACGACCGAGAGTCGGAAGTGGCCAGGTTCGATGAGGCCGGCGTGGATGGGTCCGACGGGGATCTCGAAGACACCTGGGCCCTGCACTGTGAGGAAGGGGAACGGCTCCTCCGTCGAGCCGAATGGTGGGGGCGGGCCGGCGTCACTGCGCATCGGGTACCAGCCCTGCGGCCAGTGCTGGTGTCGCACCAGGCGCCGTGGCAGGGGATGACCGATCGGCGTAATGCCGTAGAGGTCCCGCATTTCCCGCTCGAAACGTCCCGCCGGGAACGATAGCCCCGCCAGGCTGGGAATCGAGGGTGCTTCGCGGTCGGTGGGCAGCACGAGCTCGACGCGGCGGTCGGGTCCGGGCGCGATGAAGACGTAGACGATGCGGAAACGGTCCTCGTCCTCGTGGGCGGCGATCAGAGCCAGGCGGAAACCGTCGTCAAGTAACTCCTGTGCCCGGACGCTCAGGCTCTCCACGGTCACCTCGACCTGGTGGCGATCATGGTGGCGGCGGCAGGTCACGGTGTGCCCGCGATCAGACTGGCAGCATGCAGGAGCTGGTCCACCGGCCAGGCAACGATGCCCAATGTGGCCAGCGCCACCAGGCCCACGACCAACGGGGTGGTGGAGCCGGTATCGCGCCCAGCAGCGCTCGAGCCACTGCCCGACCCCAGGATCATCGGAGCCAACTGGGTGGTGATGGCTACGAAGACGATCACCACCATCATCAGGGCCAGGGCAATCACCCAGGTGAGGCCATCGGCGGACGCGGCGCGCGCCAGACCGAGCTCACTGACGAAGAGGCTGAACGGCGGCAGACCGAGCAGTGCCAGGAAACCTACGCCGAACACAGCAGCGAGCACCGGGCGTCGCGCGAGGATCCCACGGACGCCGGCGATCTTGGAGGTCCCCTCGAGAAGTAGCACCTGACCGGCGCTGCAGAAAAGCACAGCCTTGCCGAGCCCGTGTCCCATGATATGCAGCAGGCTCGCAGCGATCGCCAATGGCGTGCCGATCGCCAGACCGATCACGATCAGGCTCATGTGTTCGATGCTCGAATAGGCGAGCAGCCGCTTGTAGTTGCCTTGGGCGATGATCAGCGAGGTCGCCAGGACCAGCGACGCCAGCGCCACCACCAGCAGGAGCGCCCGCACGAACGACGGGTCCAAGCTGTGCACGGCGATCACCCGGTAGCGGATCAGGGCGTAGACCGCCACCGGCAACAGGACGCCGGACATCAGTGCGGAGACCGGGGCCGGGGCCTGGCTGTGCGCATCCGGTAGCCAGCTGTGCAGCGGGATCATGCCTGCTTTCGCGCCGTACCCGATCAACAGCAGCGCGAACGCGATCCGCATCACGCCTGGGTCGAGCTCGGTCGAGTGGGCGACCAGCTGATCCCACTCCAGCGCGGCACCGGCAGGAATGGTGGTCTGCTGTGCCGCGTAGTAGACGAGGATGGTGCCGAGGTAGGCCAGTGCGATCCCGACCGAGCAGATGATCACGTACTTCCAGGTCGCCTCGACCGAGCCGCGGCTGCGTCGGTGGCCGACGAGGAACGCGGTGACGATGGTGGTCGCCTCGACCGCAGCCCACAGAAGTCCGAGGTTGTTGGCCAACACCGCCAGGACCATCGCCGCCAGGAACGTCGGCACGAGAGTGGTGTAGCGACGAAGGTCGGCGCTCGATGCCTTCCCGGAGGCCAGTTCGTTGCCCACGAAGTCGACGTTGGCCCAGGTTGCGATCACGCTCACCGATCCGATCACGATCAGCATCACGGCGGAGAGGGCGTCCACGCGCAGCAGGGAACCGGCTCTCAGGGCGTACCCGTCGACGGTGAGCACCGCAGCGAACACGCCACTGCCCAGGATGACGAATGCGGCAGCGACGCTCATCCAGCCGGTCGCGCGGCTCGGCGTACGGCGAGCGAGGGCCACCACGGCGGCGAGTGCGGGGGCAGCCACGGGAGCCCCGATGAGCAGGGCGTCCACAAAACCGCCCTGTCCGGTGGCGGGAGCCCCGACCATCTCGAGCATCAGTCCTTCAGCTCCCGTAGTTCGCCGATGTCCGTGTCGCCGAAGGCCGTTCTGAGCCGGACAGTCAGGACCTGCAGGACCAGAACGACCAGCAGCAGGTCCATCGACACTGCGAGTTCGACGATCAACGGAACCCCCGACGTGACCAGGAAGGCAGTGGCGGCGATGCCGTTGTCCAGCAGCAGGAACCCCGCTACCTGAGACAGTGCGCGGCGGCGGGTGACCAACATGAAGAACCCCAGCAGGACCATGGCTATACCGACCGGCGCCGCGTGCGTGATCGGCGTCGGGTCCAGCTCCACCAGCGGCCTGCTCACCGCGTAGGCCAGCAGGGTCAACATGGCTGCCGCAAGCAGCGAGGCAGGAACATTGACCAGTGGCTGCGTCTCCCGCGCTGCACCACTATTGGCCAGCACACGGCGCAATACTGCGGGCAGCACACCACCCTTGAGCACGAGAATGCCCAGAGCGACCACGTACAGCTCCAGGCCGCCGTCCTGGGTCCCCAGCAGCGCGGCCATCCCCGCCAGCAGCACACCCTGGGCGGCCAGCAGGCCGACCAGTGCCGACAGCTGCCGGCGCCACAGCATCAGCACCGAGGACAGCAGCAAGCCACCGCAAAGGAGGTAGAGAAGCTGTGAAAACAGCGCGACGGACACGAGCTATCTCCTTCCCGTGGCGGTTGTGAGAGGGCAGGTCATGAGAGGAAGAAGGAGGACGAGACGGCCAGGACACTGAAGAGGAAGGATCCCGCGAGCAGTTCGGGCACCCGGAAAAGACGCCACTTCGCCATGAAGACCTCGCTCGCGGCAAGAACAGCACCGAGGGCAGCGACCTTGACGACGAAGACGATGGCACCGAGAGCCAGCGTGCCGGGTCCGGCTGTGGTCGCCACTCCCCAGGGCAGGAACAGGTTTCCCCATAGACCGAGCAGGACCGCCAGACGCATGGCGGAACCAAGCTCCACCATGGCGAGGTCTGGGCCCGCGTACTCCAGGATCGTCGCCTCGTGAATCATGGTCAGCTCGAGGTGGGTCGACGGGTTGTCCACGGGCAGTCGACCAGCTTCGGCAACGACGACGATCCACAGCGCGACCGCAGCCAGCAGGCTGGCCGGCGACAAGATCGTGCCTGGTACCCGCTGGCCGTGCTCGACCAGGCTTGCCAGGTTCGAGGACCCGACCTGCACCGAAAGAGCGAAGCCCGCCACCAGTAGCGTCGGCTCGGCCAGTGCGGCCACGGTGACAGTGCGGCTCGATCCCATGCCACCGAAGGCCGAACCGGTGTCGAGCCCGGCCAAGGCCAAAGCGATCGACGCGACCAGCAACAACGACACCACCGCGAACAGGTCTGCCACCCCGTCGAGCGGGGAGGTCGTCGTGATGAACGGGGCGGCGCACACGATCAGCACCATGGAACTCAGCGCCACGGCCGGCGCAGCGGCGAAAACCATCGTCGAACCGTCGGGCGCGATGGATTCTTTCCTCAGCTGCTTGCGCAAGTCCCGCCAAGGCTGCCCCAGTCCGGCGCCGACGCGACCCTCGAGCCTCGCCCGGACCTGACGCATCAGCGCAACCAGGACCGGGGCGCCGGCGATGACCAGCATGACCTGCACGACCACGCCGAGCACCGACCATGACGTCGTGGCCCCGTTCACCACGACACCCCGACCACGATCAGCACGACCAGCAGACCCACCAGTCCGTACGCGAGGTATCGGTGCACGCTGCCGTTCTGCAGGCGTCGTGCCACGGTCGCCCACCACAATGCCGCAGCGAACAGGGGCGGATAGAGACGATTCTCGATGCGGTCGGCGACGCGCTGGCGATAGTGGATGCTCTGCACGAGATAGGACGACTCGGCGTGATGGGTGACGTCAATGTCCTGCTCGGGACCGAGCACGTCGTCGAAGACCCGGGTGAGTGGCTCGGCATACGCCGTGGCGGTGTACTGCATGCGCGGGCTCAGTCGGGTGCCTCCACACCCCCAGACCAGAGCAGTACGTCGCTGCTGACCACTTGTACGGCGCACCAGAAACGCAATGAGCAGCGCTCCCCCGGTCAGGGCGAGCGCGATGAGTACCGGGGACATCGACCCTCGGATGCCCGACAGTTGCAGTTCCAGGGCACCGTGAACAGGTCGTTCCTGCCTGATGGAGGGCAGCGCGCGCAGCGCCCGCTGGAGTGAGCGGACCAGGGCCAGCGGCGCCAGCGCCAGGATCGCGCAGAACACCGCTGCGAGCACCATGCCCGCACGCATGGTGCGAGGGACCTCGGTGGCTGCGGCCGCCTCGGCCGATCGTGGCCGAGCCAGGAACCCCACCCCGAAAGCCTTCACGAACATGGCGACACCGAGTCCGGCGGTCAGTGCGACGGCGCCCACGGCGAGCGGCATGGCGATGGCCGTGGCGACATCGGGCGAGCCGGATGGCGACAGGCTGTGGATCAGCCCCTGCAGAAGCAACCATTCGGAGACGAATCCGTTGCCCGGGGGCAGGCCCGAGGCGCCGAGCGCACCGAGCCCGAAGAGCAGGGCGGTGGCCGGCATCCGGTGTGCGAGGCCACCCATCTTGTCCAGATCGCGCAGCCCGGTGCTACGCAGAACAGCCCCGGCGCCCAGGAACAACAACGTCTTGAAACCCGCGTGGTTCACCGTGTGCAACAGGGCAGCGATCATCAGGAGGCTGGCCAGCGTCGCGTTGTCCGCGGCGGCGAACATGCCGGCGGCACCCACACCGATGAAGATCAGGCCCATGTTCTCGGTGGTCGAGTACGCCAGCAGCCGCTTGAGATCGGTGGCCGCCCCGGCCTGCAGGACCCCGTACAACGCGGAGAGCGCACCCACGGCGAGGACCAGGATCCACCACCACCGCTGGCCGCCACCGAGCAGATCGAACCCGACCCGCAACACGCCGTACAGCCCCAGGTTGACCATCGCCGCGGACATCAGCGCCGAGACGTAACTCGGTGCCTCGGGATGGGCTCGCGGCAGCCAGACATGTAGCGGCACCAGCCCGGCTTTCGACCCGAACCCGACGAACACGAGCAGGAACACCAGCGAACGCGTGCTCGACGACAGGCCCGAGGACGCCGCCCGCATCCCTGCGAACGACTCAGTGCCGGCAGCGTTCGCGAACACTACAAGGCCGAGCAGGATGGCCACGAGGCCGGCGTGGGTCATTCCCGCGTACCAGACCCCGGCCTGGCCCACTTCGGGTCGCGCCCGGTGCTCGGCGAGCACGAGCACCAGCGAAGCCAGCGCCATCACTTCCCACATCACCAGGAAGGTCGTCACGTTCCCGGCCGCGGGAACGGCCACCATAGCGGCCACGAAAACTGGCAGGGCTGCCTGCACGGTCCGCGACCCGACCCCTTCGGCAGCCTTATGTTCATCGCCGTGCGGATGGGGGTAACCGACGCTGTAGATGCCCGCCGCGATGGCGACGACACCCACCAGGGTCATGAAGAGCCCAGCCAACGGGTCGACCACGAGCACCGCCTGGCTCAACGGCAGCAGGCGCGGCATAGTCACCGACCACGACGCGCCACTCAGCGCACCCATGCCGGCGAGTACGCCGCCGAGGCCGACCAGACAGGTCAGCGCCCCCGAGAGAAGTGGCCGCCACCGGTGCGAAATGCGTGAGGCCAAGGCCGCACCCGCGCATGCCAGGGCTGTGGCGCCCGCGACAAGCAGAAGACCGGATGCGATCAGGCTCATCGGCCGCTCAACCCGCGCAGCGCGGCGATGATGACTTCAGGCTCGGGTGGGCACCCCGCGATGGTGATGTCAACAGGGACGAAATCGCTGACCGCCCCCAGCACCCCGTAGGCGGTCGCGAAGATCCCACAGTCGCGCGCGCAGTCACCCAGAGCGACGACGCGCTTCGGCGACGGCATCGCCTCATAGGCCTTGATGAGCGGATCCACCATGTTGCGGGTTACCGGCCCGGTGACCAGCAGGACGTCCGCGTGCCGAGGTGAGGCCACCAGTCGCACGCCGTACCGCTCCAGGTCGTAGACGGGTCCGAAGGCCGACGCGATCTCGATCTCGCATCCGTTGCAGGAGCCCGCATCCACGTGCCGCACCTGGATCGAGCCACCGAAAACAGCGTCGGCGCTGCTGTTTCCTCTGGCGACCGGGGGCCTTGGCGGCGCCGGTTCCGCTATCCGTCCGGTCCGGTGGACCAGGCGCAGCAGATCTCTCACGACCCGCCCCGGCGGACCGTGTCGCGACGTGCAGGTTCCGCATCAGACTGGAGTGTGGTGAGCAGCTGGGTCTGCTCGGAAAGCACGCTGGTCAAGATCGAGCGAGCAACACCCATCAGGTCCGCGATCTGGCTGCTGACCAGGGAGTAGTAGACCGTCGACCCCTCCTTGCGCGTCGTGACCAGGCCGGCACGGCGCAGGACTGCCAGTTGTTGCGAGAGGTTCGAGGCCTCGATCTCGATCGCACGAAGCATCTGGCCCACTGAGTGCTCACCATCGGACAGAACCTCCAACACCCGGATTCGCTGCGGATGGCCGAGGGTCTTGAAGAACTCGGCCTTTACCTGATGCAGAGGGGTCACCATGCGTTACCTCCCGGAGTGGTCCTGAACGATGGCCGCCCTCAACTACCTGGAGTCTCGGGCACGAATATGAAGACTTGCACAATCTTGCAATTACTGTAGCAGTGGATAACGGGTCGGTTCGAGTAAGGGTGACAACACTGGGCCCGCCCAGGTAACGTCTTTAGTGCTGAGACCACAGCAGGTTCGAACGAAGACCGGCCGTCCGCTGCCGCCTTCTGGAGCGCACGCTCCCAACCGGACACCACGGCGATTGCTGTTCTCGTCAGGACCGCGATGCCCCACCCCATGAGCATGCTCTGGGCCACTGGCCCTGCTCCCGATCCTGCGCTCCTCTCGGACAGCCTTTCTGTCCCCCGGGTGAGCCGGACCGCCGCGACGGTCAGATCAAGGATTCGCGCGGCCCCAGATCGCCGCTGGCGATACCCGTGCCCCACCGTTCAGACCTGCCGCTGAAGGCGCGTTAAAAAGCGCGTTAGAAGGCGCAGATATCTCGGGTTGTCCGACCGCCCCTCTGCTTCTGATCCAGTTCACAAAAATTCTAGGAGGCCACCCCGATGGCAACCACCCAAGCGCCACCGACGAGGTCGGATGGTCGCCAGAACCCACCACCCGCGCCCCTCCGCCACCCCGGCCGCGCGGCAGTCAAGTGGATGACGACGACAGACCACAAGGTCATCGGCGACCTCTACCTCATCACCTCGTTCGCCTGGTTCCTGATCGGTGGCCTGTTGGCGCTGTTGATCCGCGCGGAGTTGTGGGCGCCGGGTCTGCAGATCGTGGACAACCCTGAGCAGTACAACCAGTTGTTCACAATGCACGGCACCATCATGTTGCTGTTGTTCGCGACGCCACTGTTCGCGGGTTTCGCAAACGCTTTGATGCCGTTGCAGATCGGCGCGCCGGACGTGGCGTTCCCACGGTTGAACATGTTCGCCTACTGGCTCTACTTGTTTGGTGGGCTCATCGCGGCAGGTGGTTTCCTCACCCCACAAGGCGCCGCGTCGTTCGGCTGGTTCGCCTACTCGCCGCTCAGTAGCTCGGTCTACAGCCCCGGCCTGGGCGGGAACCTGTGGGTCTTCGGGCTGGCGCTGGCCGGGTTCGGCACCATCCTGGGATCGGTCAACTTCATCACCACGATCATCTGCATGCGCGCCCCCGGTATGACGATGTTCCGGATGTCGATGTTCGTCTGGACAGTGCTGATCACCTCGATCCTGGTGATCGTGGTGTTTCCCGTGCTCGCGGCAGCGCTCTTCGCCTTAGGTGCCGACCGGGTGATGGGCGCGCACGTCTTCGATGCCCAAACCGGCGGAGCCATGCTCTGGGAGCACATGTTCTGGTTCTTCGGCCACCCGGAGGTTTACATCATCGCGTTGCCGTTCTTCGGGATCATCTCCGAGATCCTGCCGGTCTTCTCCCGCAAACCACTGTTCGGGTACAAGACCATGGCGTTCGCGACGATCGCCATCGCAGCGCTGTCGGTGAGTGTATGGGCCCATCACATGTACGCCACCGGGCAAGTGCTGCTGCCGTTCTTCGCGGTCATGTCGATGCTGATCGCGGTGCCTACCGGTCTGAAGTTCTTCAACTGGGCCGGCACCATGTGGGGCGGGTCGCTCTCGTTCGAGACGCCGATGATCTGGGCGATCGGTTTCCTGGTGACGTTCCTGTACGGCGGCCTGACCGGTGTCATCCTGGCCAGTCCGGCCCTGGACCTGTCGTTGACGGACTCCTACTTTGTGGTCGCGCACTTCCACTACGTCGTCTTTGGCACCGTGGTCTTCGCGATGTTCGCCGGGTTTTATTTCTGGTGGCCCAAATTCACCGGCCGGATGTTAGATGAACGGCTGGGGAAGATTCACTTCTGGTTGCTTTTCATCGGGTTCCACACCACGTTCCTGATCCAGCACTGGCTCGGCGTGGACGGCATGCCACGGCGCTACGCGGACTACCTACCCCAAGACGGTTTCCAGTGGATGAACGATGTATCCACCGTGGGCTCGTTCATCCTGGGCGTCTCGATGCTGCCATTCCTGTACAACGTGTACAAAACGGCGCGCACCGCACCCCTGGTCGAAACCGATGACCCCTGGGGCTACGGGGCCTCCCTGGAATGGGCAACCTCCTGCCCACCCCCGCGGCACAACTTCGACTCCATCCCCCGCATCCGCTCCGAACGCCCCGCGTTCGACCTGCACCACCCTGAAGTGGCGGCACTGTCCGTCGCTGCGGCACCCGACGCACTCTCCAAGCTGACAGCACCCGGCGACCGAAGATCACAAACCCCGGGCGTCGAACAAGACAGTGACGGTGACCTGCACACCCCGTGATCGAGGACGCCTGAAAAGTGTCCGGGCGTCAACAGTGCAGTTCGGGCTGCCCCGGCGCACCTGACGGAGAACAGGTCGTGCCCTTGCCCTCGGGTCGCAATCTCGACTGGGCCGGTGGCGTGATCCATACGGGAACGGCGGTGGTCTTCTGCCGATGGGTGGGCGGGACGGCAGTGGAGTTCGATGGAGTCGTCGCAGACCCACCGACGGTCCCGATGGTGGAAATACCACCGGCCATGGTCCCACCCGTCGAGGGCTTGTTGATCGCGTACTGTGCCTGCTCCAGCGACGTCACGACAGACCCGAGACAAGGGGGATGCCCACTCCACCAACCGCGCAGCGCGAAGAAGACAGCTTCCACGAGAAACAACTACAGGACCGTCTCATTGACCGGGTGCAATGGAAGCCCTGTCAGTTGGATGGGGCAGAAGTTTCGGGTGGACGGGTCGACCCCACCGTCGACAGCGTGATCGCCCGCCTCGACACGCCCACGACTGTGCGGGGTCGAACTCCTGACGCTGCTCGACGTGCGCGGGCTGGTCACCTGGCACATCGTGCTTGGCGCGCACTTCTCCCACTGGCCCTGTTCGAAATGGCCGGCTCCGGCTGGCGGTTCATCTGCTACTAAACCGAGAACATCGCGTGCCAAAGGTGTGGATCCCACGGTTGCGTAGCCAAGGACAGGTGCGCCGCGGCGTGTTCTGCCCGCGTGCAACCCACGCCTCTACGAGACGACGATGACCGCTTCTGCAGGCCCCCCTCCCTAGGACGGGCCTCACCGGGCGGCCGACCGAGGTCCCAAGAGCGGTTGCGCGGCTAGCCTGGTGGTCGACGGTGCGTTGACCTGCGGTATCCAGCTCTCGATTGGGTTACCAGGAGTTCGCGCCTGGTGCCAGGCCCGGAAGGGCTTTTTCTGGATGGATCGCGGTGTTGATCATGGTTTCTCGGCAAGTCCCTCGACCGGCGGAGATCCGCGAGCTGATGCAGTTCCGTCGGCCGGATCTGGACGCAACCCACCGCCGGCTCTCCCGAGCGTTGACGATCTACGATCTGCGCCAGATCGCCAAGCGGCGCACCCCACGGGCAGCATTCGACTACACCGACGGTGCCGCTGAGGCGGAGTTCAGCCTGGCCCGGGCGCGCAGGGCATTCGAGGACATCGAGTTCCATCCGGCGATCCTGCGGGATGTCTCAACGGTCGACATGTCCACCACGGTTCTTGGCGGCCCGTCGATGTTGCCGTTCGGGATCGCCCCGACGGGGTTCACCCGATTGATGCAGACCGAGGGAGAAACGGCCGGGGCCGGTGCGGCCGGCGCGGCCGGAATCCCTTTCACCCTATCGACGCTCGGCACGACGTCGATCGAAGCGGTGCGGGCCGCCAACCCGGCAGGTCGTAACTGGTTCCAGCTGTATGTCATGCGCCAACGGGAGATCTCCTACGACCTGGTGCACCGCGCGGCCCAGGCAGGTTTCGACACGCTCTTCTTCACCGTGGACACCCCAGTGGCCGGGGCGCGCCTGCGAGACGTCCGCAACGGGTTCTCCATCCCGCCGCAACTGACCGCCCGCACCGTGCTCGACACGGCGCGGCGGCCACAGTGGTGGTTTGATTTTCTCACCACACCGACGTTGCAGTTCGCTTCCCTGACATCAACCGGTGGCACCGTGGCCCAGCTGCTCGACTCGGCCATGGACCCCACGATCGGCTTCGAGGATCTGAAAATCATCCGGGACCTGTGGCCTGGGAAGCTCGCCGTCAAGGGCGTTCAGACCGTGCAGGACGCGCGCAAGCTGGTGGACCTCGGCGTCGACGGGATCGTGCTGTCAAACCACGGTGGTCGTCAGCTGGACCGCGCACCAGTGCCCTTCTACCTGCTGCCATCGGTCGTGAAAGAAGTGGGAAAAGACGTCGAGATCATTCTGGACACCGGAATCATGAACGGTGCGGACATCGTTGCTGCGCTAGCCCTCGGCGCCAATTTCACCCTGATAGGACGCGCCTACCTCTACGGGCTGATGGCCGGAGGACGAGCCGGTGTCGACCGGGCCATCGAGATTCTCGCCGAGCAGATTGAGCGGACCATGAAACTCCTACAGGTGCCTACGATCGCCGACCTCCAACCCGCACACGTCACCCAGCTACGGCAGCTGACACCACGCGACCACCACGACTGACCCCGGCGCTCTCCTGCCGTGCCCGCTCTGGTGGGCAGGAAACCCGTTCCCGCTCACGTCGCGTCAGTTTTCGCTCGGTGTCGGCACATGGGACGATATTTTCGACGTACGGAAACTTTTGTTCATCTAGTGGAAAAACGAGTGAGGGATCCACATGACGAAGCGTGTGCAGGTCGGTCGGCTGAGCGTGGCAGAGGAGCTCTATACGTTCATCGTGCAGGAGGCCCTGCCTGGGTCGGGAGTCGATGCGGACCGCTTCTGGGCCGGCACCGACGCGATCATTCATGATCTTGCGCCTCGAAATGCTGCACTGTTGGCAAAACGTGACACGTTGCAGCAGCAAATTGACGACTACCACCGCGCCCACCCAGGCACTCCTGAGCCAGACGCATACTCCTCGTTCTTAGGGGAGATCGGGTACCTGCTGGAGGAGCCCGAAGATTTCACAATCACAACAGCGGGCGTTGACGCAGAGGTCTGCGAAATTGCGGGTCCTCAGCTGGTTGTACCACTGCTCAACGCCCGGTTCGCCACCAACGCGGCCAATGCCCGCTGGGGATCCCTGTACGACGCGTTCTACGGCACCGATGTCATTCCGGAGGGTGGCGACCTGGCCCGAGGCACCTCTTACAACACCGTACGAGGCGCTGAGGTCATCGCCCGGGGACGTGCACTGCTCGATGAGTACGTGCCGCTCTCTGGCGGTTCTCATGTCGACGCCACTTCGTACGCGGTCGATGCTCAGGGACTGGCCGTGTCCGTCAAGGAAGAAATCCTCCGGCTGGAAGATCCCGCACAGCTCACCGGCTACAGGGGTTCGGCAGACGCACCCGACGCCGTTCTGCTCGAACACCATGGGCTGCACCTGGAAATAGCCATCGACCATCAGAACCCCATCGGAGCCACGGACTCGGCCGGCGTGAAGGACATCATCCTCGAGGCGGCGGTCTCAACGATCATGGATCTGGAGGACTCCGTTGCTGCGGTTGACGCTGCAGACAAGGTGCTCGGTTATCGAAACTGGCTTCACCTGATGCAGGGGACGTTGTCGCAAGAGGTATCGAAGAACGGACGCACATTCGTCCGCGAGTTGAACCCCGATCGTATTTACACGTCTCCGGCTGGAGATGCGGTGACCCTGCACGGGCGTTCGTTGCTTTTCATTCGTCAGACGGGCCACCTCATGACGACCGATGCGGTGCTGGATGGCGAGGGCCACGAGGTTCCGGAAGGGATCCTCGACGCTCTCGTCACGGGGCTGGGAAGCACGCATGACCTCAGAGGCGACACAACACGGGGGAACTCGCGAACAGGCTCAATGTATGTGGTGAAGCCCAAGATGCACGGACCCGACGAAGTCGCGTTCGCCTGTGAACTGTTCGCGCGAGTCGAACAGACCCTGGGCCTGCCCGCACTGACGATCAAGGTCGGGATCATGGACGAGGAGCGTCGCACGTCGCTGAACCTCAAAGCAGCCATCATGGCCGCCAGTGATCGCGTTGCGTTCATCAACACCGGATTTCTCGACAGGACCGGCGACGAGATCCACACGTCCATGCAGGCCGGACCGATGGTGCGCAAAAATGACATGCGCAACGAGCCGTGGATCACGGCGTACGAAGCCTCCAACATGGACATCGGCCTCGAATGCGGGTTGCAGGGTAGAGCTCAGATCGGCAAAGGCATGTGGGCCGCACCTGACAACCTGGCCGAAATGCTGGAGAAGAAGATCGAGCACCCACAGGCCGGTGCAACCTGCGCCTGGGTCCCTTCCCCTACCGCTGCGACATTGCACGCTATTCACTACCACCAGGTGGATGTGTCGCAGCGACAGAGCGAGTTGGCTGCTGGCGGACGACGATCGACCAGAGACCAGTTGCTCACAATTCCGTTGGGTGATGCGGCTGAGTGGACGCCGCAGGACCGGCAGGCAGAGCTGGACAACAACGTGCAGAGTGCGCTCGGCTACGTGGTGCGGTGGATCGATGCAGGCATCGGTTGCTCGAAAGTCCCCGACATCCACGGCGTGAACCTCATGGAGGACCGTGCGACGTGTCGAATCTCGTCCCAGCACGTTGCTAACTGGCTGCTGCACGGGGTCGTGACCAAGGAGCAGATCGAAGAAACGTTACGCCGGATGGCTGTCGTCGTGGACAGCCAGAATGCCGACGACAGGACCTACGTACCGATGGCGCCCGACTTCGACGGCCAGGCGTTCCTCGCCGCCCGGGACCTCATCTTGGAGGGGATCCTCCAGCCGAGTGGCTACACCGAACCGATCCTGCACCGGCGACGGGCAGCCCGCAAACTCATCAACGAGGACGTCGCTTCATGACACTGGACCTGAAAACTTCCCGGAGGATCATTGCCAGTGCTCGTGACCACTCCTCGTCAGTGGGATTCAAGCCGCTCACAATCGTGGTTCTCGATGCTGGTGGTCACGTCGTAGCAGCCGAGCGCGAGGACGGCTCGTCCAACAAGCGCTTCGAGATCGCCTTCGCCAAGGCCCACGGTGCGCTCTCGCTCGGCATAGGGTCACGAGCCATCATGGCTCGGGCCGAGCAACAGCCCTACTTCATCGCAGCGGTCTCCCATGCCGTCGGCGGAGCGTTGCTGCCAGTTCCCGGTGGGGTGCTCGTGCGAGACTCTGCCGGCGTCCTCTTGGGAGCGGTCGGGGTGACCGGTGACACCTCGGACAACGACGAGTCAGCAGCCATCGCAGGGATCGAGTCGGCAGGACTGGTCCCCCAAACCGAGTGACGCGCACCCTGATTGGTTGCCATCTCCGCCAATGGTGATTCCAGCCTCCCAGAAAGCTGCTCGGTCGATATCCACTGAATGAGGTCAACCCCGAAGGACGAATGACCGACCTGTTGATCCTGGCGGCAGCCGTGCTGATAGCTGCCTTCGTCCAAGGCGCGACAGGTTTCGGCTTCGCTCTGCTGGCGGGGCCTGTCATCGGAATTGTGGAACCAGCACTCCTGCCAGGCTTCCTGCTGATCCAGATGATCCCGCTGAACAGCTACATCCTGTGGCGCGAACGCGGAGGGATCGACAGGCCTGGGATCACCTGGGTCAGCGCCGGGAGGCTCCTCGGAACATTCGGGGGGTTGGGTGTGCTGCTGTTGGTGACCGCGCACCAGCTGCAGTTGCTCATCGGGTTGTCAATCATCCTCGCTGTCATCACGACGCTGCTCGCGCCGTCGTTCGACCCGAAGCGGGTTGCGTTCGTGATCGCCGGGGTGGTGACCGGCGTGACGGAAACCTCGACGGGCATCGGCGGTCCACCACTGGCGCTCGTCTTTCAACATCGCCCGGCGCCCACGCTGCGTTCGTCCGTCGCCGCGTGCTTCGTCATAGGTGAGGTGATCTCGCTGGTCATTCTGGCCCTGACCGGCAGGATCGGATCGGATCAGATCAGATCAGCGGTTCTGCTGCTACCGGCAGTGGCCATCGGCGCTTTGCTGAGCCACCTCGTGCATCACCGACTGACCGGTCCGCTGATGCGCTACACCGTCCTCGGATTCGCTCTACTCTCCGGCCTCGTGGTCACAGCGCAGGCCTTGTCCTGACCCACCTGCATGTCGGGGAACGTCAAACGCCCACTGCCGATGAGGGCAGTGGGCGTTTGACGGGTACTGGGCGGCGTCAGCTCACGGCAGCATCCAGGACAGGACGCTGGTGGATTGCAGATACACCAGCACACACATGAACAGCAGGAAGCCGAGTGTCCATCCGAGGACCTTGCGCAGGATCACGCCCTCGTCTCCCGCCAGGCCGACGGCAGCCGCGGCAATGGCGAGGTTCTGCGGGGAGATCATCTTCCCGAGGACACCACCGGAACTGTTCGCGGAAGCCATCAGCACCGGCGGCAGGTGTGCCGACTGGGCAGCGGACGTCTGCAGGGTGCCGAACAACGCGTTCGAGGACGTGTCCGACCCTGTCACGGCAACACCGAGCCACCCGAGGATGGGCGACAGGAAGGCGAATGCCGCTCCGGCGCCGGCCATCCACTTACCGATCGTGATGGTCTGTCCGGACAGGTTCATCACATAGGCGAGGGCGAGCACTCCGGCGACCGTCACGATGGCCCACTTGAGCTGGTCGAGGGTCTTGAGGTAGTCACGCAGTGCGGTGATCGGGCCCAGCCCCAACACCAGCATGGTGATGATTCCGGAGATCAGCAGCAGCGTGCCGCCTGCGGGGAGCCAGCCGAACGCGAACGTGACAGCGGACGGAGACTTCCCGGCCGGGGTCTGGATGTCCAGCCCGGGCCAGGTGAACTTGGTCGCGCCCTTGGCCAGCAGCTTCGCGATGAATCCGATCTGGGCGACGGAGAAGACCACGATGATGATCAGGTAGGGCGCATATGCCTTGAAGATGTCCGAGCGGGAGTCGGGTCCCGCCGCGTCGGTCAGCCCTGAAGCTCCCGACACGCTCGTCGCTCCCCCTGCCGCAGACGCCGCGCGGCCGGCGGTACTGCCCTCGGCTGTCCTACCGGAACGGCGACCGGTACCGCGGCTGCCACCGAGTTCTACCGCGTGCGCGGACTCGGTCGCAGCGCTCAGGTGGGACTTCACGTCCTCCTCGGAGAGTGCATCCACATGGAGCACCTCGCTGGGCTGCCACACCCGCAGGAAGATCACGATGGCCAGCGCCGAGCCGAGCGACGCCACGATGTCGGTCAGCGGAATGGAGATGTAGTTGGAGCACAGGAACTGCAGCAGGCCGAAAACGACGCCCGCGAGGAGGGCAACCGGCCAGGTCTGCTTGATCCCGCGCTTGCCGTCCACCATGAACACCAGCGCGAGCGGCACGATCAGGGCCAGGACGGGAGTCTGGCGTCCCACCGTGGAGGCGATGTCGTGCTCCGGTAGGTTGGTGATCTTGGCCAGCGTGGTGATCGGCACGGCGATTGCTCCATAAGCGACAGGCGCGGTGTTCGCCACCAGGGCCACGGAGGCTGCCTTGATCTTGGAGAAGCCGAGTGCCAGCAGCATCACCGAGGTAATGGCGACCGGGGTGCCGAAGCCGGCCAGGGCCTCCAGCAGCGCACCGAAACAGAACGCGATGATGATGGCCTGAATCCGTTGGTCCGACGACACCGTGCCGAATGACCGCCGGAGCACGTCGAAGTGCCCGGTCGTCACCGTCATTGTGTACACCCAGATGGCGTTGACCACAATCCACATGATCGGGAAGAGGCCGAAGACTGCTCCCTCCCCGGCGGCGGAGAAGGTCTGACCCACTGGCATCGAGTAGACGACGATCGCCACGATGATCGAGACGGCCAGGGCGATGAGTGCGGCCCACTGGGCACGCACCTTGAACACCGCGAGCAGCACGAAAACGGTCAGCAGCGGCAAGACAGCGAAGATGGTCGACAGGCCGAGAGAGTGTCTTATCGGGTCATAGATCTGGTCATACATAAGTGGACCTCCGGGTTCGGAACCAGCTGAAGAGACAAACGGCAAAACGGGGTGCCGTGCTACGTGCGGTTGGTTCAGGGTGCGAGTGGGTTGATCCCCCGCAGCGAGAAGTCGATGAGCTGGACCGGGTGGTACAGCGGGACGGGTGGGTCGAGATACCGGCGGATCTGCAGCAGGCACCCTGGGTTCGCGGTGGCGATCATGTCGGGTGCGACGCTGACGATGTTGGCAACCTTGCGCCGGCCGAGTTCTTCGGCGGGCTCGGGTTGGACGAGGTTGTAGATACCTGCTGACCCGCAGCACAGGTCGGTTTCGGGGATGTCGACGACCTCCAGGTCGGGGATCGTGCGTAGCACTGCCCGCGGCTGGGATCGGATCTTCTGGGCGTGCGAGAGGTGACATGCATCGTGGTACGCCACCCGGCCAGGGATGGGATGACGGGGCGCGACCGGGCCGAGGTCGTAGAGCAGCTCGTTGATATCGCGGACCTTGGCGGAGAACTGCACGGCCTTGTCGGCATACTCCTTGTCATCGCGCAGCAGCAGGCCGTAGTCCTTCATCGTCGATCCGCAACCGGCCACATTGACCACGATGCTGTCGACGTCGAGGGCAAGGAAGCGGTCGATCAGTGCTCGGGCCCGATCAAGCGCTTCCGGTTCACGTCCTGCATGCACGGACAATGCGCCGCAGCATTTCTGATCCGCCGGCGCAAGGACATCGCACCCCTCCGCCGCGAGGACCCTTGCCGTGGCTGCGTTGACGTCTGAGAAGAAGACCTGCTGGGCGCATCCCGTCAACATGGCCACCCGATGACGGACGGGACCGATCGCCGGTGTGTACTCGGGCAGGCGGACCCTGATGTCGCGCAATGCCATTGGTGGCAGTAGCGCCTCCATCGCCTGCAGTCGGGCGGGCAGCTTCTGCAGAAGTCCGGACTTTTGCAGCGGCTTGCGCAGGCTGCGCTGGTAGAGCGTTCCGAACACCGCTGCCGCCCGTAGCCGGTTCGGAAAGGGGAAGAGCGCGAAGATGGCTTCGCGGAACCACCGATCGCTGCGGGAGCGTGAATAGTTTCGCTCGATCTGCGGTCGGACCGCCTCCAACAACTGGTCGTACTTGACCCCGCTGGGGCAGGCCGTCACGCACGCCATACAGCCCAGGCACGCGTCGAAGTGGCCGGCGAATGTCTCGTCCATCTCCACGGTGCCTTCGCGGCCGGCCTTCATCAGGTAGATGCGGCCACGAGGAGAGTCCATCTCCTCTCCCCACAGGCTGTACGTCGGGCAGGCGGGCAGGCAGAACCCGCAGTGCACACAGTCCGAGATCAACTCGTCGGCCGGGGGGTGGAACGCATCGAAGACGCCGGTGCCGCCGTGGTCGTCCACCTGCAGGACGGTGTCCGGGGTCTGCCCGGCGCGAGCCATGTCGATGGGGTTGGAGGAAGTTGTCTGTTCAGTCATGCGAGATTCCGTTCAGGGCCGGTGTGCACGAAGCACGATGGGCTGGCAGGGTCGGATGCCGTGCTTACGAGGTTCAGTACCAACCCCGGAAACGACCGGGTGCACAACGCTCGTACGGATCGAGTTTGTGCTTCACAGCTCTCAGCAGCGGCGCGCTTGACGGCGGGGTACCGAAGGCAGACAGCTGGTCGGCGACCACTGCCGGTCGGTTGCGTAGTGAGCAGCTGCCGCCGAGGGTCTCGACCCTGCGCCGCCACTGATCTGCGACCTCCATCTGGGCGTCGGCCGAGCCGCTGAGGACGGCGGTATGCAGGCCGAGTGCGATGCTGCTGGCGACCGCTGCCTGCACGCCGTGCTCATCAGCAAGTGTGCGTAGTGCCTGGATGGCCTGGGGTGACCGATCGGGCAGTGCGCCTGCCCGTACGACGGTCTCCTCGGTCGAGCCGCGGGTGGCTTCCGCGAACGTGGCCCAGTGTCGGTCAGCGACGTCTGGGTCCAACAGATGCGCAGACAGTCCCTGGTCGGACAGGACCTTCGCGAGGCGACTCGACCCCGCTGAGGTCCCACTGGCACTCCCGTCGATCCGGACCAGCAGCGTTCCTGATCCGTCGCCGGTGCCTGGCTGACTCCACTCGATAGCGGTCGGCTCCACTCCGCTGCGACTCAGCGCTGACGCGGCGATGGTGGCCTCGCTGACGGTTGCGGTCGCGCGAAGTGTTGAGCTGGTGGCGGGCAGCGGGTGCAGCCGAAGGATGACCTCGGCGATCAGTCCGAGGCTGCCGAGGGAGCCGTGGAACAGTTTGGTCAGGTCGTAACCAGCGACGTTCTTGATGACATGGCTGCCGCTGTGCACGATCGTGCCGTCCGCGAGCACGATGGTGGCCCCAATGGCGAGGTCGCGCATCGTGCCGTAGCGCAGCCGCCGCGGACCGGCGTCGCCGGTGGCGAGCAGCCCGCCGATGGTTGCGCCGGCTTGCTCGGTAGCGGGGTCCAGGGCCAGCCACTGGCCCTGCTCGGCCAGCGAGGTCTGCAACGTACGCAGCGGCATTCCAGCGCCGACGACCGCAGTCATGTCACCGGGCTGGTGACTGATGAGGTCGTTCAGGCCATCCGTGCTGATCCGCAGGTCGGTCGGATCGACCACCCCGCCCCACTGGGACTTGGTGTCGGCCCCGCTGAAGAGAACCGTGCGGCCGGTTGCTTGGCCTTCGCCCAGAGCCCTGCTTGCGTCGTCCAGATCGTGGGGTGCGATCTGCTCGGTCTGCGCTGTATCACTCACCTGCGGTCACCCTCTCCCTATGACGCCTGCTGTTTCCAGCGGATGCGGCCGGTAGGGGCCGGGCAGCTCACCGCACAACCGCGGCGTGGGGAAGAGCTTGCCCGGATTGCAGATGCCGTCCGGGTCGAACGCATCACGCACCCGCTTCATCACGGCCAGGTCATCGGGGGTGAACATCTTCATCATCGAGCAGGCCTTATCCGCTCCGACGCCATGTTCACCACTGATCGACCCACCGCTGCTGACGCAGAGTTCGACGATCGCGGTCGCCAGTTCTTCAGCGTGCTCCGCCTCACCAACGTGTCGTGCGTCGTACAGCACCAACGGGTGCAGGTTGCCGTCCCCGGCGTGGAAGACGTTGGCCACCCGTAGCCCGGCGTCGTCGGCCATCTGGGCGATCTGGGTCAGTACCGGGCCGAGTTTGCTGCGCGGGATGACGCCATCCTGGACGAAGTAGTCCGGGCTGATGCGGCCCATTGCTGCGAAGGCCGACTTACGGCCCTGCCAGATCAGGGCACGCTCGGCTGTGCTCGTGGGTATCCGGATGCCGGTGGCTGCGTTGGATTCGCACAGCCTCCGTGCCGTGTCGAAGTCGGCTTCGCACTCGGTGTCGAAACCGTCCAGTTCGACGATCAGCGCGGCGGCGGCGTCGCGGGAGAATCCGGCACCGGTGGCCTGCTCGCAGGCTTCGATGGCCAGCTTGTCCAACATCTCCACCGCCGCAGGGATGACCCCGGCAGCGACGAGTCCGCTCACGGCCTGGCCGGCGTCCTCGACCGAATCAAAATCAGCAACGAGGGTGCGCACGGACTCCGGTCGTCGCAGCAACCGGACGGTGACTTCGGTGACGATGCCGAGGGTTCCCTCGGAACCAACGACGACTCCGAGTAGGTCCGGGCCGATCGAGTCGGTGGTGTCGCCGCCGAGGTGCATGATGCTGCCGTCGGGGGTGACCAGGGTGACCCCCAGGACGTGGTTGGAGGTGAATCCGTACTTCAGGCAATGCGCGCCACCACTGTTCTCGGCGACGTTCCCGCCCACCGTGCAGACGATCTGGCTGGAGGGGTCCGGCGCGAAGTAGAGACCGTAGGGAGAGGCGAGCACTGAGATACCGGAGTTGGTGACACCCGGCTGGACGGTCATCCGCTCGTTGTCCGGGTCGATACCGATGACATCACGCATCCGTGACAGCCCAATCACGATGCCGTCGGCCACCGGCAGAGCCCCACCGGACAGGCCCGTTCCGGCACCCCGCGCCACGAACGGCACACCGTGCGCGGCGCACAACCGCACGGCCGCAGAGACCTCTTCGGTGGACTGAGGCAGGACGACCAGCGCAGGGGTCATGCGGTAACCGGTCAGGCCGTCGCATTCATAGGTACGCAGCTGAGCAGGCTCGCTGATGACACCAGATTCCCCGACCGCAGCGACGAACTGGCGACGAAGCTGGGTGGTGATGGTCTTTGGTCGCGCGACCGGAGTATCGACGCTCATCGAGCAACTCCTCGAATGTTTCCACTAGGCGGGAACATTTTCCCGCCAGGCGAAACATTAGGTCGTGATGTAGGTCACGTCAATGGCCTGAAGTCCCATTTCGGACACAGTTGTACGAGCTGTAGAACTACCGGATCAGCGCTGGAGTTGAGCCTGGTGAAGAGCGCGCATGCACTACCGGCGCAGTGCGGCAATCAGGCCGGCCTGTCGTGGCGCAGTTCGTTGCCCAGCTCTGCGGCGACGAGTTGAAGGGCTGGAACGATCTGCGCGACGCGCTCTCTCGTCAGCCGCCCTGACGGTCCGGACACCGAGATGGCGACGTTGCCCGGCGCGTCCTGTAGCGCGACCGCGACACAACGCACACCCAGTTCGTGCTCGTCCTCATCCACCCCGTAGCCCAGTTGCCGAATCCGGTCCAGCTCCTGGATCAACCCTGCCGTGGTTGTGATGGTGTGCTCAGTGCTGGCCGGCATGCCGGTGCGTTGCACGAGTCGGCGTACGTCGTCGTCGTCGAGCCGCGCCAACAGCACCTTGCCGACACCGGTGGAATGAGCAGAGACACGCCGACCCACTTCGGTGAACATACGAACCGCGTACGGGGACGGCGCCTGCGCAACGTAGACCACGGCATCTCCCTCGAGACTGGCGAGATTGGCGGTCTCACCGATCTCGGCCACCAGGTCCTGCAACCTCGGTTGCGCCCAGACACTGTGGGCCCGTCGGGCAGCGTCTCCCATTCGGATCAGTCGGGAGCCAAGTGCGTAACGATGGGAGGGCTCCTGGCGAATGTATCCCTCGTCCACCAGAGTTTGCAGCAGTCGGTGGATAGTGGCCAGCGGAATCCGGGTCGTGGCGGCCAGCTGCGAAATGGTCGCGAATCCACCGGAATCAGCCAGGCTTTCCAGAATGATGAAAGCACGACTGACGGACTGGACTCCACCCGTCTCACTGCTGCGCGCCACGCAGTTGCCCCTTCTCTTCACCATGGACACTGCTGCCGCCCGGTCAGAATCCCCTGAACGACCACGACCTATGCCCGAAACGACCGGCTCGCCGCTGGTTAGCCACTCATTAGCCAGGATGATTGCGCTTCGCGCGAATCGTAGCGGACCAGAATGCGAGGTCAATGGTGTGCGGTGCGCGGGGTTGGCATTGCCGACCAGCAATCCTCTGTTGTTCGCTGTCCCCGACCACGAAGGCATCGCGATGTCCGCAATGCCGCACCCACGGACGTACGTAGTGCCGGAAAGTCTGCGCAGAGGGGCGGTGCTAACAACGTGAAGCAGGCTGCCGACGGAGACGTTATGCGTGTATTGGGTACAGCATCGACACCGAGCGGTGGGCGCGTCCTCAGCGCGGGTTGCGAGTTCCTGGCACTCGACGACGTGATCCGGCTGGATGCCCGATACACAGCGGTGGCGTGCTCCAGGGTGATCTCGACCATCGCCAAATCCCTACTCGAGAGCGGAGGATTCAGACCTCAACGACACCCTCGATTGTAAAGAGCCACTAGAGGTGGTCGCATCGCGCGACCACTGGTGGCCCGCTGGGGTGGGCCAGTGCTCGCTGATGCAGGAACCAGGATGCTCAGGATCGAGAGTCCGAAGAATTCGCCGCAATGCGACCCGCTACTCCCCTGACCCCGCGCCAGGCATCGCGCAGAAAGTTTATGGCCAGCAGCCGGCCTCGCTCAGTCGGGCCTCATTATCAATCAATTCCTTCTTGGACCACACGGCATAACACCTCACACACAAAACGGGTGTCGCAACGACCAATTGAGCTCACCATCGGATTACCGACGGTCGAGGTCAGATCGGCGACCTTCAACCATCGCCGCCGACGTGGATCGGTGTCAGCATGACGATGTGGTCCTGGCGATCGTCATGAGCGCCGTTGCAGCGGTGTTCTGATCCTCAGGGACCCTACTGGCGCTGACGGCGCGGCGCGGACGACGCTTCGGTAGCCGAGGGGCGCGTCTGCCGATGACCACGAGGCCGTTGTGGTGTTCCAACGACCGATAGCACTCGCCCTCCACTACCGGTGATGGTGTGTGCTCCACGGGTGTCGTCCGTTCTATCTGGCTTTGAGAGTCGCAGTGAGCGCGGCAGCGGCCTCCGAGGCCGCGGCGTGGCCGACGCCGAGGTAGGCGGCTTCTTCGAGGTGGTGAGGATTTACCCCGGAAATGGCGTCGTTGATGAGTAGGACCCGGAAGTCGCGTTCGCTGGCTCCGTAGAGGGTGGCGCGGGGGCAGTTGGGGTAGTTGCATCCGGTCAGGACGACGGTGGTGACGCCTTCGGTGCGGAGGTGGTGCTCGAGGGGGGTGCGGTGGAAGGCGTTCCATCGGGGTTTCCACATGACCCATTCCCGCTCGCCGAGTTGCTGGGGGTGCCCGGCGAGCAGGGCGGCGGGATCCAGAGGGGTGTCGTTCTCCAGCAGTGTCGGTGCGATTTGAGAGCCGGTGGAGTGGGGTCGCACTATCGGTGCGCCGGACGCAATCGCAGTGCGGCGGGCAAGATCGACGTCGTCACCGTCGTAGAGGCGGACTACGTGGATGATGGGCCGCTTCGCGATGCGGTATGCCGCGAGGAGTTGGCCGATCGCGGGCAGCACGTCGGTAGTGCCGGGGATCGGACTGGCTCCACCGTCGCAGAAGTCGACCTGGGTGTCAATGACGATCAACGCGGATCGGTCGAGCTGGGGGGTCGTGTGCGGGTCATGCCCGGTAGTAGATGTAGGCATTGTCGCGGCCTCCTTGGTCGTCGGCGGTCACCGTTCGATGATTACACGTTGTTCGCCGATCCTGCTTTTCGGGGACTGAGTCACGGGTTTACAGCTATCAGAGCGGGGTCAACATGTAGTGGGGGCCGTCGGTGAGGACGTTATGGCGGGTATTCCAGTAATGCACCACGAACGCTGAATATGCGTGCAGGAGCGGCTTCTTCGCGTGGCTGGTGGGCAGCTGGTCACGTGTTTTGGAGCGCGTTCAGTCTGCGGACCCCGGAATAGCCGTACCCCGATCACGGGGACCCGAGGCGCCGGCCCGGTCAAGAACCGGGAGGCGACCGCATCAAGGTGACCAATGAGGCGACCTTCAACCCCGCGTTCGCGCCCGTATCGGTCGGCACTGTCAGGTGGCGCCCGGCCAACTGGTGCAGCCCAGCAGATCGGGCCAGTGCAAGGACCGGGACCAGCTCGGCGCCCGATACGAGATGCCCTTCGTGATGTGGTGAAATCCGGACCCTGCGGACGTCCGATTTTCTTAGCACGCAAGGGCATTCTCACTTCACGACGTGCTCGCACCGCTCAGCTCACCGGTGGATCGAGGTTGAGCTCCCCTCCCCCGTGAGAGTTTGAATCGCCTCTGAGTGCCTGCCGGCTAGCCCAAAGCCCGCCACGACAGGCACTCGCGGGCGGCTCAGCCCATCGGTCGTTCGATAGGCGGACGGCTCATTCTGGTGAGCGTCAGAACCCATTCACATGGCCAATCGGGCTGCTGACATTCAGATGCCGTCACGGCTGGTTGCCTTGGCTTGCCGACTTCGCGACTGCGTTCCCGGCCAGACACCCCACGGCTGCTGCGTACTCGAAGTCCTCAGACAACGATCCGCAGCGGCTCTTCGATGACTCGGACCATGTCCCGCAGAAACTGTGCCCCGGTCGCTCCATCGATGACGCGATGGTCGACGGTCAGGGTCAGCCGCATGGTCGTTGTCACCGTCACCTGCCCGTCCCTCACAACAGGGGTCTCGACGGACGAACCAACCGCGAGGATCGCCGCCTCTGGCGGATTGATGACCGCGGTGAACTCACTGATCCCGAACATGCCGAGGTTGCTGATTGTGAAGGTGCCACCCGAGAATTCATCGGGGGTGAGTCGGCCAGCACGAGCACGGCCTGCGAGCTCGCGAGCTTCAACCCCGATCTCGCGGGCAGTCTTGCGGTCGGCGTCGCGAACGACCGGGACTATCAGACCATCGTCGATGGCCACGGCGATCCCGATGTTGACGTGCCCACGGCGCACGATGTGATCCCCGCCCCACGCGGCGTTCACCTCCGGATGCGCCCGCAGGACCACGGCGCACGCCCGGATGAGCAGGTCGGTAATGGTGATCTTGACGCCGTCTGCGGCAAGTTGCGTGTTGACCTCGGCGCGGAAACGCAGCAACGGGGCGACGTCGACGACGACGGTGAGGTGGAAGTGCGGTGCGGCCGCACTCTGTGTGAGGCGCTCGGCAGTGATCCGCCGGATCGCGGTGAGGGGGATCTTTTCGTCGTCCTTTCCCGCTGGCAGGACCGCCGCTGCGGGGGTCTGCTGAGCAGCCGAGGCTGGCTTATCCACCGGGGCTGACTTATCCACCAGGGCTGAAGGATGCTTTGGGGCCGGTAACGTCGGCTGGGCCACGGCGCTTGTGGTGTCCAGGTCCGCGAGGTCGGCCCGAATGATCCGCCCGCCGGGCCCGGAGCCGTGGACCGTGGACAGGTCGATCCCCTGCTCGCGGGCAAGGGAACGCACCAGCGGCGTCGCCCGCACCCGGACGTCGCTGGGCGCGACCGGGGTTGAGGAGTCAGGCCCGTGCCCAGCGACATCCGGCGCTGCGGCGTCGAACTTCTCAGGTGGCTCAGCTGCAGCGGACCCGACCGAGTCGCCTGGTTCGCCAATCGTCGCGATCACCTCACCGATGGGCACGGTGGCGCCCTCCTGGACGACGATCTTGGTGAGGATCCCGTCCTCGTAGGCCTCCAGTTCCATCGTGGCCTTGTCGGTTTCGATCTCGGCGAGGACATCACCCCGGTGGACCTCGTCGCCTTCGTTTTTGAGCCAGCTGGAAAGGATCCCCTCGGTCATCGTGTCGGAGAGGCGGGGCATGATGACGTCTGGCATGGCTGGCTTCCTAGCGGGTGAACCGGGTGGCGTCGAGGACCTCGTTGATCACTTTGGTCAGGTCCTTGGCATCGGGCAGGGCTGCGTTTTCCAGTGGTTTGGCGTAGGGCAGCGGGATCTCTGCTGCGGCTACCCGACGCACAGGGGCATCGAGGTAGTCGAAGGCTCCCTCTTGGATCGTGGCCGCGAGTTCGGCTCCGATGCCGTAGCTGAGCCAGTCGTCTTCGAGCACGACGGCGCGACTGGTCTTGCGCACTGATGCGCACACCGTTTCCCGGTCGAGTGGTCGCAAGCTGCGCAGATCGATGACCTCGACTGAGACGCCCTGCTCCTGGAACTGGCGGGCCACTTGGAGCGCGATGAGGGTGGCGCGCGAGTAACTGATGACGGTGATGTCGGTGCCGATCTTGGCTACGGCGGCTTTGCCGATCTCGCCGACCTGCTCACCGTCCGGCACCTCGCCCTTGGTGTTGTACAGCGCGAGATTCTCCAGGAACAGGACCGGGTCGTCGTCCCGAATCGATGCAGTGAGCAGCGCCTTGGCATCGGCGGGGCTCGACGGAGCCACGACCTTGAGACCAGGGATATGGGCGTACCAGACCTCCAGGTTCTGCGAGTGCGTAGCGCCCAGCTGCTGACCGCCGCCACCGGGGGTTCGGATGACCATCGGCACCGACACCTGACCACCGAACATCGCGTGCATCTTGGCGGCATGGTTGACGATCTGGTCGATCGCGAGCAACGTGAAGTTGATCGTCATGACCTCGACCACCGGTCGCATGCCGAGCATGGCCATGCCGATCCCGACGCCGATGAATCCCTCCTCGGCGATCGGGGTGTCCCTCACTCGCGT
This sequence comes from Dermatophilaceae bacterium Sec6.4, assembly GCA_039636865.1. Classification (NCBI taxonomy): domain Bacteria; kingdom Bacillati; phylum Actinomycetota; class Actinomycetes; order Micrococcales; family Dermatophilaceae; species Dermatophilaceae bacterium Sec6.4. The sequence goes on along the minus strand of CP144172.1, from coordinate 2,058,037 downwards.
CGGACCGAATTCCGCGAGGAGACCGGCGGTGATCTTGTACGAGCCCTCGAAAATGCCGATCTCCTCACCGAGCAGAACCACCGAGTCATCGCGGACCAACTCGGCACGCAAGGTGGAGCGCAGTGCCTCGCGATACGTCATCTCGCTCATGACCGCTCCCCGTCGTCCGACGCGTCACTCGGGACGCAGATCACCGGGTCGCCGGGTAGCTGGTGCGGGGTGCCCGCCACCGGCGTGGCGTAGGCGTGAACGAACAGGTCGGCCACCTCGGGATCGGGGCTCACATCGGCGAACGCGACTGCAGCGGCGACCCGCTCCTCCGCGTCGGCTTCGATCGCAGTCGCAGCGTCGTCATCCAGGACCCCGGACCCGATGAGCTGAGCCCGCAAGGCCGGCACCGGGTCCAGTTCGCGCGCCTGCTGGGTGTCCTCCTTCGACCGGTACTTCGCGGGATCAACGACAGAGTGACCGCGAAGCCGGTAGCTCATCGCCTCGACCAGGCTCGGCTGGCGCTGCGTCCGGGCCTGGTCCAGCGCCGCAGCGGCCGCCTCGCGCACGGCCACGACGTCGTCACCATCTACCCGCACCCCTGGCATCCGGTAGGAGCAACCACGCTTGTAGAGCTCGGGTTCGGCCGCGGCCTTCTCCACAGGGGTGCCCATGCCGAGCCGGTTGTTGATGATGACGTAGACGATCGGCAGGCGCCACAGTGCCGCCAGGTTCAGGGACTCGTGGAACGCGCCGATATTCGTGGTGCCATCGCCCATCAGGCACATCACGGCTTCGGCATCCGGACCGGGCTCGCCCCGGTACGTCAGCGCCAGCGCGGCACCGGTCGCGGGCGGAATCTGCCCGCCGACGATTCCGTAACCACCCAGCATCCGAGCCTTCTGGTCGAACAAGTGCATCGACCCACCGCGTCCGCCCGAGACGCCGGTCACCTTGCCGAACAGCTCGGCCATGACCCGTCCCGGCTCCAGGCCCCGCGACAGGGCATATCCATGGTCGCGATATGTGGTGAAAAGGTAGTCGCTGCGGCGCAGCGCCGCCATCAGCCCAACTACCGTCGCTTCCTCGCCAAGATTGAGGTGGCAGTAGCCGCCGATCTTGGCTCGTTGATACATCTCACTCGCCCGCAATTCAAACGAGCGGATCAGGACCATCTGGCGGTAGTAGTCCTTCAGCGTCTCCGCAGCGACGTCGCCCCCCGCCTCCTGAATGCCCGTCGCGGGGCTACCGGTGCTACCAGCCATGGCCTCTCTCCTGTCCGTACTCCGACGTGGCCTCGCTGCGCGTTGCGAGCTGCTGGTTCAAAAACCGGGAGACTGCTCCTCCAGGGTGAAGCGGTCGCCTCCCGCATGGCAGCGCGGGCAGGCCTGCGGTGAGTGGTCTGCGCGGACTGCCTCGCCGCAGACCTGACACACCCACTCGGTAGCGAGCAGGGCCACGACGTCACCGCGGCTGACGACCCCCACCAGCTCACCGTGGACGACGACAGGCACCCGGCGGATGCGCCGATCCACGAGCAGGTGCCGCACATCAGCGATAGGTGTACCAGTACTGACGCTGATGACGTTCGTCGTCATCACATCGGCGGCGACGGACCCGATCTTGGCCAGCAGGTCGAATTCACTGACCAGCCCGAGCAGTACCCCGGCAGCATCAACGACCGGAACCCCGCTGATTCCTTTGGATCGCATCAGATTCGCGACATGTCCAACCGTGTCGTCCGGCGACACGGTATATACCGGGGCCGACATGATCTCGCCGGCTGTCGCGGCAGCCGGCTCTGCGGTGTAGGACTGTGATTGGCCCATGACCGTTCAGACTATTCCGTTCTCACCTCCGGTGTCGTAAGAACGACCTGAAGCGCTGCGGGTGCGGCCGCAGCCGCGCGTCGTTCGTAACAGATGGGCGGTCTCAGACATCCCTTGCACCGGACATCTCGCCGGCCCACCTCCCCTCCCGCAGGAAAGTAGTCGAACGACATAGTGCCGGCCGTGACACGCTGTACGAACGGCTGCCGCGCGGCCGGGTGGTCGCGCATCGCCAACAACGTCGGGAAGGCCACCATGCCGGAGTTCATGAGTACGTCACACGTTGATTTGTCAGTGTCCGATGTGGAAGCCAGTGCCACCTGGTATTGCCAGGTCCTGGGACTGCACCGAGTTACCCGTGCAGAGTTCGAAGACCGCATCATGGTCGTCCTTCGACACGAGAACAGCGGGCTGATCATCGGTTTGAATCAACACGCGCGACCTACCGCTGACCGATTCGATGAGCGCCGCCCAGGGCTGGATCACATCGGGTTCACTGTCGCGCAACGAGTCGATCTGGATTCGTGGCAGGCTCACTTCGCTGACCGTGGGGTGCAGCACTCCCCCGTGACGGATGCACCCTCAGGATCTGGAACCGCGCTGGTGTTCCGGGACCCGGACAATATCCAACTGGAGATGTGGTGGTCCGGATCGCAGTGATGCTCGCGCTGTAGCGGCCGGCCCGGTCACGATGGACCGGCGGTGCCACGCGCCGGGACTGCTTCGAACGATGACCGCGGGGATCAATATCTCCTGACACACCTACCAGCACCGACCCCTGCGCGGGCTCGGTTCACCATCATCCTGTGATGGCGGAGAAATGCCCTGCGACTCGATCAACGGCGCCGCCTACCGGTGTCGATTGGCCCCTCCTGGTGACCATGTCTCATCTTCGGCCTGCTGTTCTGTACGCACGTTGGCGATTGGCGTAGGTTGACGGGTAGTTGCTTCGCAGCCAGCCTGAAACTCGCGGTCTGCCTTATCGCCGTCGCGAGGAGTTTTCGCTCATGGTCAGGCATCACCGGCGGGACGTCCTGCACGCGCGTCCTGGCGCTGCAGCAAGAATCCAGCGCACAGTGAGCCGAGCTGAGCTACGCCGTGGGCACTCCCGTGTTCCTGCTGATCGGCGGCAAGACCGGCCGAGATGGACTACGTCGGACGACCCGCAATCGACCCGATGCCTGATCAAGCCGACGCGACGAACAAGCATCAAATAGGGCAGCGAATACTCAGAGTATTACCTAATTCACGGAGACGATATTCGATGGCGCAGAGCGATCAATCATGCGAACCGGTAGAATCGCGCGCTTCTCCTGCCATCAATCGATCAATACTGTGTCGCACCACGGGAAAAACAATGCCCACTTCAGGCTTGCGCCCTCGATGATCGGCTTCGAGCCACGAATGGGCGGGACGTACTACTGGTGATCCACAGTGCTTTTACCGAATAAGCTGCTCAGCCCCAATGTAAGGAAGTCGTTATGCACGCGAACAGTTTCGATGCACGGAGCCAACTGACGGTAGGCGACATGTCCTACACCATCTATCGACTCGATCGAATAGCTGGTTCGGAACGACTGCCTTACAGCCTCAAGGTTTTGCTGGAGAATTTGCTACGCAACGAGGACGGTGTCCTGGTCACCGCTGATCAGGTACGCGCGCTCGCAGCGTGGGACCCAGCGGCAGAACACGGCAGCGAAGTCCAGTTCACACCGGCGCGCGTACTGCTGCAGGACTTCACGGGTGTGCCGTGTGCGGTTGACCTCGTGGCGATGCGCGATGCGATGACGTCGTTCGGCGGGGACCCGCAGAAAATCAATCCACTGGTGCCGGTTGAGCTGGTCATCGACCATTCCGTGATCGCCGACGTGTTCGGGCGATCGGACGCCTTCGGGCGCAACGCGGCCCTGGAGTTCGAACGCAACCAGGAGCGCTACCAGTTGCTTCGGTGGTCCCAGCAGTCATTCGATGATTTCCTGGTAGTACCTCCGGACACCGGAATCTGCCACCAGGTCAACCTGGAATACCTGGCCCGCGTGGTCTTCACCCGAGAGTCCGAAGGCAGCACGATGGCTTATCCGGACACGCTCGTGGGCACCGACTCGCACACGCCGATGGTCAATGGTCTGGGAGTCCTCGGTTGGGGCGTGGGCGGCATCGAGGCGGAGGCCGCAATGCTCGGTCAACCGATGAGCATGCTGATCCCGCCGGTGCTCGGGTTCAAGCTGACCGGCGAACTTCCTGAGGGTGCTACGGCCACCGACCTGGTGCTTACGGTTGCGCAGGTGCTGCGCCAGACCGGGGTGGTCGGAAAGTTCGTGGAGTTCTACGGGCCGGGCGTGGCCAACGTTCCACTGGCCAACCGAGCCACGTTGGGCAATATGAGCCCTGAGTACGGCTCGACGTGTGCGATCTTCCCGATCGACCAGGTCACCCTGGACTACCTGCGCCTCACCGGACGCACCTCACAGCAGATCGCGCTCGTACAGGCCTACGCGAAAGAACAGGGACTCTGGCATGACCCTGCGCGCGAGGCAACCTACTCCCAGAGCGTGGAACTGGATCTGAGCACTGTTGAGCCGTCGATCGCGGGGCCAGCCCGGCCACAGGATCGCATCGCGCTGAAATCGGTACCCCGGCAGGTGGAGTGCCTGTTAGCGGACCTGCCAGGCTCACCGACAAGGCCAGGGCCTACCGGTCTGGACGAAGCATCCGCGGAGTCGTTCCCAGCAAGCGATCCGGTCTCGATCAGCGCGGACCACACGATCGACCTCCCGAGCCCGGCGTGCTCCACCGATGCTGGGCAGCAATGGCCCTCCCGGCCAACACCGGTCACTTTCGAGGACGGTAGCCAGGCCACGATCGACAACGGTTCAGTAGTGATCGCGGCGATCACCTCGTGCACCAACACATCGAATCCGTCGGTGATGATCGCTGCGGGCCTGGTTGCCAAGAAGGCCGTCGAGCGAGGACTGCGAAGCAAACCGTGGGTGAAGACCTCGCTGGCGCCCGGGTCGCGAGTCGTCACCGACTACTACAACAAGTCAGGTCTGACCCCCTACCTCGAAGAGCTCGGTTTCAACCTGGTGGGCTACGGGTGCACGACGTGCATCGGCAACTCCGGGCCGCTCATCCCACAGGTCAGCGCCGCCGTCAACGAGAACGACCTCAATGTCAGTTCGGTCCTGTCCGGCAACCGAAACTTCGAGGGCCGAATCCACGCCGAGGTGAAGATGAATTTCCTCATGTCGCCGCCACTGGTTGTCGCGTATGCCCTTGCGGGCAGCATGCATGTCAATCTCACCACTGATCCGCTCGGGCAGGACCCGGACGGCACGCCGGTCTATCTGCGTGACATCTGGCCGACCACCGGTGAGGTATCCGAGGTGGTCGATGCGTTCGTACAGGCAGAGATGTTCACCAAGGGTTACAGCGACGTCTTCGCCGGCGATGAGAATTGGAACAGTCTTGATGTTCCCTCAGGCGACAGGTTCGCCTGGCAGGGCACCTCGACCTACGTTCGCTCACCGCCATTCTTCGACGGCATGCCCGCAGCGCCCGCACCCCTTGAAGACATCGTCGACGCTCGTGTCCTGGTGCTGCTGGGCGACTCGGTGACCACCGACCACATCTCGCCGGCCGGCGCCATCAAGAAGGACTCGCCGGCGGGCCGCTATCTGATGGAGCAGGGTGTTGCTCCCGCTGATTTCAATTCCTATGGTTCCCGGCGTGGAAATCACGAAGTCATGATCCGCGGAACCTTCGCCAATATCCGGCTGCGCAACCAACTCGTCCCCGGAGTAGAAGGCGGCTTCACGCGTCATCCTGCCGATGGGCAGCAGACAACGATCTTTGACGCTGCGATGTCGTACGCGGCTGACCGCGTGCCGCTGATCGTGATCGCCGGCGCGGACTACGGCTCGGGTTCTTCGCGCGACTGGGCGGCCAAGGGCACGCTACTACTTGGAGTCAAAGCCGTACTCGCGACGTCGTTCGAGCGGATTCACCGTTCCAACCTGATCGGCATGGGCGTTTTGCCGCTGCAGTTCGAGGCCGGCGAGTCGGCGCAAAGCCTCGGCCTGACCGGACGGGAGTTTTATTCGATAACCGGGATGGCAGACGCCCAAGGTGTTCCCGACAAGGTCACGGTTCGCCTCCGAGACGGTGCGCAGGTGCGGGAGTTTTCCGCCATCGTGCGCATCGACACGCCAGCGGAGGCTGCATATTTCCAACATGGAGGAATTCTGCAATACGTACTTCGTAATCTCCTCGACGGCGAAAGGTGAAGGCCAGCTAATTCTCGCGCCCTTACCGAGCCCTTCACGTGTAGAGCGAGCAGGGTTTATCTACGGCTGCCCTTTATGTATTGGGACATTCTGCTCGTGCATTGTGTGGTGACCTCGGGTACAGGACTGCGCCAACACTTAAAATAAAAAAATTCCGGCTCGACCACGTCACTCCTGCTAGCGTGCTGTCCTAACGGAAACCGGCCTAGATTTCCGCCCAGGGCGGCCGAACTCGATGTCGACCTGCCTTAACTTCCATTTCATCACTGGCGCACCGAGGTTTTTATGGGCGACACAATGAACAGTCCGCTGACCGATGCTCTCATCAAGACCCGGCACTTCTTCACTAAGAATCAGCCCGTCTCTGCCGACGGGCGCACCCTCCTGAAGGTGGGTGGACGGACAGGGGACTCGTTCTACCGCGATCGTTGGAGCCACGACAAGATCGTGCGATCGACGCACGGAGTGAACTGCACCGGCTCCTGCTCATGGAACGTCTACGTCAAGGACGGCATCATCACGTGGGAGACCCAAGCCGTCGACTACCCGACAACCGGGCCCGACAAGCCCGAATATGAGCCACGGGGCTGCCCCAGGGGTGCCTCGTTCTCGTGGTATACCTACTCCCCGACCCGCACCCGCTACCCCTACATCCGTGCTGTCCTACTTGAGATGTATCAAGAGGCGAAGGAACGTCTGAAGGACCCGGTCCTGGCGTGGGCAGACATCACCGAAGATCCGGAGCGGTCAACCCGGTACAAACGCGCCCGCGGCAAGGGTGGTCTTGTGCGCGCCTCCTGGGATGAAGCCATCGAGATCGTTGCTGCCGCCCACGTGCACACGATCCGCAAGTGGGGGCCAGATCGGGTTGCAGGATTCTCACCCATCCCGGCCATGTCCATGGTTTCGCACGCTTCTGGGGCGAGGTTCGTGAACCTGATCGGTGGGTCGATGCTGAGCTTCTACGACTGGTATGCCGATATGCCCGTTGCTTCTCCACAGGTATTCGGCGACCAGACCGATGTACCCGAATCCGGTGACTGGTGGGATGCCAGCTATCTGATGATCTGGGGCACCAACGTTCCAGTGACCCGTACACCAGATGCGCACTGGATGATCGAGGCCCGTTACCGAGGCCAGAAGGTCATTGTCGTCTCCCCCGACTTCGCCGACGCCACCAAGTTCGCCGACGAATGGTTACCTGCCGAGCCGGGCACCGACGGCGCGCTTGCGATGGCGATGGGTCATGTAATCCTCAAGGAGTTCTATGTCGATCGGCAAACCCCTTACTTCACCGACTACGTCAAGAAGTACACCGACCTACCGTTCCTGGTCACTCTGGACGAAGCAGTCGATGCGGCCGGTGACACCACCTTCACTGCAGGCAAATTCTTGACCGCATCCGACCTCACCGTCGAAGTAGAGACCGAGCAGGAGAACGCCGACTTCAAAACGGTGTTGATCGACTCACGCACCAACCAACTGGTCATACCCCCGGGCACCCTGGGCCACCGGTATGGCCAAACCGGGGAGGGCAAATGGAACCTCGACCTCGGCGACATCGATCCCAAACTTTCACTGATCGACGACGCCGATGAGTGCGTTCCCGTTGACATGCCCCGTTTCGATGCTGGCGGTCAGGGAAACGTGGGAGTCATCCGCCGCGGTGTGCCAGCACGCCGGGTGGCCGGACGACTAGTCACCACGGTATTCGACCTGATGTTGGCGCAATATGGCGTCGGCCGTCCCGGCCTACCGGGGGTCTGGCCCAGCGGTTACGACGACGCGGAGTCTCCCTACACTCCGGCCTGGCAGGCAAATATCACCGGCGTCACCGCGGAGCAGGCTGAACGCATCGGGCGCGAATTCGCGCAGAACGCCGAGGACTCCAAGGGCCGGTCGATGATCCTGATGGGTGCCGGCACAAATCACTGGTTCCATTCAGACACCATCTACCGCACCTTTCTGATGATGACCACCATCACCGGCTGTCAAGGCGTCAACGGTGGCGGCTGGGCCCACTATGTCGGTCAAGAGAAAGTTCGCCCACTCACCGGTTACAACCAGTTGGCCAACGGTCTGGACTGGCTTCGACCACCTCGGAATATGGTGCAGACCGCTTACTGGTACTTGCACACTGACCAATTCCGGTATGACCAGTTCGGCGCTGACACGCTCACAGCCCAGACCGGGAAGGGTCAGTTGGCCGGTAAGACGACCGCTGACGTGATCGCCCAGTCGGCCCGTCTGGGTTGGATGCCCTCCTATCCGACCTTCGACCGTAACCCACTGCTGATTGCCCCCCAGGCCCTCCAAGAAGGTAAGACGACCAAGGAGTATGTGGTCGAGGAATTGAAGGCCGGGCGACTGAACTTTGCCGCCGAAGACCCCGACGCGCCGGAGAATTTTCCCCGGGTGCTGTCACTGTGGCGGACCAACCTGTTTGGTTCATCGGCCAAGGGCAATGAGTATTTCTACAATCATCTACTCGGGACCTCTCACACCGTCAGTGCCACCGAGACCGCCGAACGGTTCCGCCCCAAAGAAGTCAAGTGGCATGACGAGGCACCGATCGGCAAACTCGATCTGCTGACGACGCTCGATTTCCGGATGACGACCTCGACGTTGCTGTCAGACATCGTGCTGCCGGCTGCGACGTGGTACGAGAAATATGACTTGTCCACGACCGATATGCATCCGTTCGTCAACTCGTTCAATCCGGCGATTTCGCCGCCCTGGGAATCGCGCACCGATTGGGATGCATGGCAGCAGATCTCCCAGGTTTTCAGCCAATTGGCCGTGCGGCATCTCGGAAAACAGACAGACGTGGTCGCCGTACCGCTGACGCACGATACCCCTGACGCGATGGCCTCGCCCCACGGGCGGGTGCGCGATTGGAAGTACGGCGACTGTGAGCCGATCCCCGGCGTGACGATGCCTAAGATCGTCGAAGTCGAGCGCGACTACACGGCCATTGGCGACATGATGCGCGCCGTTGGTCCACTGATGGACACGTTGGGTGCCACCACCAAGGGCGTCACCTTCGAGTTAGGGCGCGAGATAGCTGAACTCAAGGCGAAGAACGGCGTCGTGCGAGGTGGCCCGGCTGACGGGCGGCCCGATATCCTCCGCGATATCCAGGCTTGCGAGATGATCCTGGCGCTGTCTGGAACCACAAACGGGCATCTGGCCACTCAAGGGTTCAAGACGCTGGAAAAACGCACCGGTCGGCCGTTGCACGATCTGGCCTCGGAGCACGAAGGCAAACGCATCACCTTCGCTGATACCCAGCACGGTCCCGTTCCAGTGATCACCTCACCCGAATGGTCAGGTTCGGAAAGCGGCGGGCGCAGATATTCGCCCTTCACGATCAATGTGGAGCGACTCAAACCGTGGCACACGCTGACCGGGCGGCAACACTTTTACCTCGATCACGACTGGATGACCGAGCTCGGTGAGGGGTTGCCGACGTTCCGCCCACCACTGGACATGACAGCGCTCTTCGATGAACCCGCCATCGGCGCCACGCCCAGCAACGGCATCTCCGTGCGCTACCTCACGCCACACAACAAGTGGTCGATCCACTCGGAGTACCAGGACAACCTGTTCATGCTGTCCCTTTTTCGCGGCGGACCCGGCATCTGGATGAGCCCGCAGGATGCGGACAAGATCGGCGTGAAGGACAACGAGTGGATCGAAGCGACCAACCGCAACGGGGTGGTCAATGCCCGCGCGATCATCTCCCACCGGATGCCCGAGGGGACGGTCTACATGTACCACGCACAAGACCGCCTCATCGACATGCCGATCTCTGAAACAACCGGCCAGCGCGGAGGCAACCACAACTCGCTGACCCGGCTGATGATCAAACCCACCCACATGATCGGTGGTTATGCCCAACAGACGTATGCCTTCAACTACATGGGCCCGACCGGTAATCAACGCGATGAAGTAACTGTCATCCGGCGCCGTGACCAGGAGGTGAGGTACTGATGAAGGTCATGGCTCAGATGGCCATGGTGATGAACCTGGACAAGTGCATCGGTTGCCATACCTGTTCGGTCACCTGCAAGCAGGTGTGGACCAACAAGTCCGGATCCGAACATGTCTGGTTCAACAATGTGGAGACACGACCTGGGCAGGGTTACCCGAAAACCTATGAAAACCAGGAAAAATGGAAAGGTGGATGGACGCTCAACAAGCGCGGAAAACTGAAGCTCAAAGCTGGTGGTCGCTTGAAGAACCTCGCCACCATCTTCGCGAACCCGAACCTTCCCGGCATCAACGACTACTACGAGCCATGGACCTACGACTACGAAAACCTCACAACGGCCCCGGCTCAGGAACACATGCCGGTAGCGCGTCCTAAATCGCTCTTGACCGGCCAGAACACCAAAATCAAATGGTCCTCGAACTGGGACGACGACCTCGCCGGCTCGGTCGAGCACGGCCACAAAGACCCGATAGTCGGAAAGATCGGCGACAAGGTCAAGTTCGAGTATGAGCAGGCATTCATGTTCTACCTGCCGCGGATTTGTGAACATTGCCTGAACCCGGCATGTGTAGCCGCGTGCCCCACGGGGGCCATCTACAAACGCGAAGAAGACGGCATCGTCCTGGTCGACCAGGACCGCTGCCGCGGTTGGCGACAGTGCGTCAGCGGATGCCCGTACAAGAAGATGTACTTCAATCACAAAACCGGCAAAGTCGAGAAGTGCACCTTCTGCTATCCGCGTATCGAGGTCGGCCAGCCCACGATCTGCTCCGAAACCTGCGTGGGACGGTTGCGGTACCTCGGGTTGATGTTCTACGACCAGGACCGTGTCATGCAGGCTGCGACCACCCCTGAGGAGCACGGTCTCTACGAAGCGCAGCGAGATGTGTTCCTGGACCCCAAAGACCCAGAGGTGATCCGCGAGGCACGACTCGCAGGCATCCCCGAAGACTGGATCACGGCCGCCCAACGCTCACCGATCTGGGCGCTGATCAACGAGTACAAGGTCGCTCTGCCGCTGCATCCGGAATATCGCACCATGCCGATGGTCTGGTACATCCCGCCGCTGTCACCGGTCGTAGACGCCGTCAGCGAGACCGGCGAGGACGGGGAGCGTAAGGACAATCTGTTCAACGCGATCGACCGTCTCAGGATCCCGATCGAATACCTTGCGGGACTCTTCACCGCTGGCGACACTGCGCCGGTCGACAAGGTGCTGCGCAAACTGGCCGCGATGCGTTCCTACATGCGCGACATCAACATGGGCTGGGAGACGAACGAGTCCATCCCAGCATCCGTGGGTATGACCGGGCAAGAAATCAAAGACATGTACCGGCTACTCGCGATCGCTAAATACGAAGAGCGCTATGTCATCCCACCAGCACATTACGAAGATGCCCACAAGCTGGAGAATGTTGCGACCGAGTGCTCACTGAACGTCGACGGCGGGCCCGGCATGGGCGGCATGGACGGCTCGATGGGTGGATCGTTCGGCACCGACCCCGCCACGGGAAGCCCCACCGCGAGCACATCTGACGGTCACGGACGACCCGAAGGGGTGCGGATCAATCTGCTCAACTGGAACGGGCAGGGCACCCCCAATGGGCTTTTCCCCACCTCCGAAACGGCGTCCGGATCGCCGAGCCAATCCGGAGACCAGCTATGACACCGCGCGTTCCCGCTCTGAAGTATTCGGCGGACCAGTTGGCCCGCGCCTGGCAATCCGCCTCCCTCTTGATGGATTACCCCGGCGCGCGACTCTTCGAACGCCTCGATCTTCTCAGCGAGGTCGCAGCCTCCCTGCCGGCCGAACTCGGCGCAGGCCTGCAGTCAACGATCGACCACCTTCGACGCCAGTCACTGTGGGATTCGCGCAGCGACTATGTCGACACCTTCGACACCCGCCGCCGCGGTTGCCTCTTCCTGACCTATTTCTCCAACGGCGAAACGCGCAAGCGAGGTCTGGCCCTGCTACGGATCAAACAGGTTTACACCAAAGCCGGGCTCGTCCTGACCGAAGATCAACTCCCTGACCACCTGTGCGTCGTGCTGGAGTTCGCTGCTACAACCGATCAACAGGCCGGCCTCAAAATCATTCTGGACAACCGTGCGGGCCTGGAACTGCTGCGCCTGCACCTCGTCGAGATCGGCTCACCGTGGAAGGGAGCGCTGGAATCAGTCTGCGCAACCCTGCCGGCGTTGAAGGGCAAAGATCACGAAGCCGTAGAACGGTTGATCGCCGAAGGACCCGAAGATGAACAAGTTGGGCTCAACCCCTACGGAATGCCGGACCTGGCGCCGATGCCCGGGGGCGGATGATGAACAGCACACTGGACACGTTTCTGTGGCTGATCTTCCCCTACATCTGCCTGACCATCTTCGTCCTGGGCCACATCGGGCGATACCGCTACGACAAGTTCGGGTGGACCTCACGCTCAAGTCAGATGTATGAAGACCGCATTCTGCGGTGGGCCAACCCGATGTTCCATTTCGGCATCTTGGCCGTGTTTCTCGGTCATGTAATGGGTCTGGGCATCCCGAAGAGCTGGACCGATGCCGTCGGCATCTCCAACGGCATGTATCACTTCATGGCGGTCTCCGTAGGTGCGGTGGCCGGCATCTTCACCATCGTGGGATTTATCGGGCTGCTCTATCGGCGCCGGTTCACCAAGGCCGTGCTGGGAGCAACGACCAAGATGGACAAGTTGATGTATCTCATGCTCGCCGCCGTGATCCTGACGGGTCTGATCAACACTGGCTCAGGCGCCTTCGGGGAATACAACTATCGCGAAGGCGTCTCCATCTGGTTCCGCAGCATCTTCTACTTCGACCCGCACCCCGCACTGATGGTCGGCGCACCGCTGAGCTTCCAACTTCACGGCATCCTGGCCATCTCGTTGTTCGCCGTGTGGCCCTTCACCCGCCTGGTGCATGTCTTTACCGCCCCATTGAGCTACCTCTTCCGGCCCTACATCCTGTACCGCAGCCGTGATGATCATGAAGGCTCCCGCTCACGTCGGCGCGGCTGGGACAAGGTCGACACCATCCCGCGCCGTCGATGACAGAGACTGACCCGATGAGCCCGCGCGCTGCCTCTTGAGCGCACGTCGTTCATCTTTGGTGGTTGCACCCCAGATCCCCTCGTCCTGACCAGTCTCCATCGCGAACTCCAGGCAGGGACCGATCACTGGGCATCGACGGCACACGGCCTTGGCGTCCTCGACCTGCTGCACGGCTGGCCCGGTGGTGCCGATGGGAAAGAACAGTTCGGGGTCCTCGTCGCGGCAGGCTGCTTGATCGCGCCAGTCCACGGGGTGTCAGCGTCGCAGCCCGGCTCGCCGGATGATTCCTGCGCGCCGCCATGGGTCGCCTACCTGGGAGGTCCATGCTTCTGGTGGGTCTACGGCCGTCAGCGGTTCCCAGTCCTGCATGGTGGAAACAACGCGAGGATGCTCGCCGTCGACCGCCGGGTGGGTCGCCTTCAGGAGTTCTGCGAGCCGTTGAAGGGCTGCGTCGCCGCAGTACGTTCCTGACGAATCGACGACGAGGGGTAGTTGCGCACGCTGCAACTGCGCCCAGCCGTCGCGCCATTCACGGATGAGTCGCCACGCTGCAGTGGTGATGGGTTCCCGGGTCATCGCGACGGCGTACCCGAACCTGGCGATGGGATCGCTGGTGGCGTCACTGCTCATGAATTCGGCCGCCAGCAGGGTGCGCAGGATCTCCGGGTCGCCGATATCGGTCCCGTCCCTCCAGTAGGAGGCAAATAGCAGCCCCCGCACCTGATCCGCCACGTTTGCGACCACTGCTTCGGCGTATGCGGAGACCGCAGCGGTGGTCTTCGGCACCAGGTCGGGCAAACCCTGCGGCAATATCTCTCCTGCCCGTAGCTGCGGGCTGAACTCACTACGCACCGCCAGCACCCGTTCCGATTCGTGCGCAGTGCGGCGTCGCCCGCGGACCGGCAGTCCATGCTCATTCTCGACCGCTCGCCATTCGACGGTGTACCCCGAGCCGCGTAGCAGGTCAGCCCGCCGGTTGGCCAGGGCACATCTCCAGCAGGTGAAATCGCCGTAGACCACCGTTCGGACTGTGGTGTCGGTCATGAGAGCGCTGTCCTCGTGTTGTGGAGCTTGGGTGCGGGTCGTCGGCTGGGCTCCCCGCCCGTCTCCTCGGCATCGTCAGCGTCAGCCTTGGTGGGGTGTACGGCGTCAACGCTGTGCTCGGGCGGGCTGTAGATCGTGTAAAGCACCAGTGGTTGCTGACCGGTGTTGCGAAAGTTGTGCTCGGTGCCGGCCGGCACACAGCACTGGTCGCCCTGGTCAATCTGATGGGTTTCGCCAGCCAGGTCTGCCTCGCCAGTGCCGCTGACGAAGGTAAGCACCTGGTCGGTGTGCGGATGGACCTCGTTCCCGATCTGCCCGCCGGGCGGAATCGTCATGACGACGATCTGGGCGTGTTCGCCAGTCCACAACACACGACGAAAGTCGTGATTGTCGGCAGCAACTGCCGCGATAGTGAAGTGTTTGATGTTGTCGCTGATGGTGTAGCTGTCGGCGTTGCTCATGCTCTTCCTCCTGTGGTGAGGGACTGCGGTTGGCTGTCGCGGTGAATGCGGGAATCGGGCGGGGTTTCGTGATCTGCCCTGGGGACGCGCAGCAGCCGCATAGCGTTCAGGATGACGACCAGCACAGAGGCCTCATGGACGAACATTCCGATGGCCATCGTGACCCCGCCGGCGAGAACACCGGCGAGCAGCAGGGCAACAGTGACCAGAGCGATGACCAGGTTCTGGCGCATGTTGCGCACCGTCAGGCGGGCCAACCGGATCGCATCGGGCAGGTGCAGCATGTTGTCGCTCATCAGGGCCAGGTCAGCAGTTTCCATGGCGACGTCGCTGCCCGCGGCCCCCATAGCGACCCCGACGTCCGCGGTGGCCAGCGCGGGAGAGTCGTTGACCCCGTCGCCGACCATCGCGACGACATACCCCTCGTCCTGCAGCGCACGTACTGCATCGAGCTTGGCCTCCGGTAGCAGGCCGGCGCGAATGTCGTCGATGCCGGTGGCCCCGCCCACTGCGCGGGCTACCCGTGCATCGTCGCCGGTCAACATCACGATCCGGTCAACCCCGTTGCGGTGTAGCGCGGTAACCATGGCAGCGGCGTCGGGGCGCAGCTGGTCAGCGACGGCAATCACCCCGAGAGTCACGCAGTCAAGCGCCACCACCATGGGGGTGCGCCCACCTTCAGCGAGATCGGCGAGCACCTCGGTGGCGCGTGACCCAGGGTCGACGTCGAAGTCCGCCAGCAGGGCCAGCGTCCCGACCAGCACCCGGTGACTGTCGGTGTGGGCTTCGATGCCCTTCCCCGGGTGGGAGACGACTCGTACAGGAAGTTGCGGGGTGGGCGAGCCGGCCTCGCGTGCCGCGTCGAGCACGGAGGCAGCCAACGGGTGTTCTGAGCCAATCTCGGCCACCGCCGCCCAGTGAAGGAGCTCGTCCTTGCTGTGAGCGCCCGTGACAACCAGGTCAGTCAGCCGGGGGCGGCCCACCGTCAGGGTGCCGGTCTTGTCCAGGGCCACGGCGGTGATCTTGGCCGTGGTCTCTAGGTATTCCCCACCCTTGATCAGAATTCCGGTGCGCGCCGCGCGCCCGATACCGGCGACGATGGACACCGGGATGGAGATGACCAGGGCCCCGGGGCATCCGATCACCAGCAACGTCAACGCGAGCACGACGTCGCGGGTGACCAGACCCATGATCAGTGCCAACGCGATGATGCCAGGGGTGTACCAGCGCGAGAACCGGTCGATGAACTGTTCGGTGGGTGCCTTCTCGTCCTGGGCGTCCTCCACGCGGTGGATCACCCGAGCCAGGGTGGTGTCTGCGCCGATCCCGACGGCTTGGACTGTGATGAGGCCACCCATGCTCACTGTGCCGGCGAAGACCCTCGCTCCCGGTCCCTTCTCCACCGGCATCGACTCGCCGGTGATCGTTGACTCGTCCAGCGCTGCGTGCCCCTCGCACACCTCGCCGTCGACTGGGACCTTGGCGCCGTTCTTGACCACGACCGCCTCACCCACGACGACCTGGGTGACGGGGACCTCCACCTGCTGACCCCCGCGCAGGACCACCGCGACCGAGGGCGCCATGTCCAGCAGCTCCCCCAGCGCCCGCCGGGTCCGGGCCAGGGTCGCCGTCTCCAATGCGCCACCGAGCGCAAACAGGAAGGTCACCGCGGCGGCTTCCCAGAACTGGCCGATGATGATAGCCCCGATGAACGCGACCGCGACGAGAAGTTCGATCCCGACGGTGCGGTCCAACAGGAACCGGCCCGCGCGGACAGCGATGGGTGTTCCGCCGATCAGAGCCGCGGCCACCATCAGGGCCCGACCTGTCGTGACCAGGCTGAGAACATGCTGGGCGACAAGGGCCGCGATGATGCCCAGCCCTGCGGCCGTGGTGGTGAACCACGCGTTCTGCGCTGTACTACGCAATCGAACGAACATCAGATCTGCACCATTCCTTTCGGATCGCGCGGGCGTCAGTACGCGGCGGGTACGGACTTGTAGCCGGCCTTGGCCACCACTGCCACAAGCTCTTCGACGCTTACGACCTCTGGGTCATGGTCGATCTCTATCCGAGCCGACGCGTAGCCCACCTTCACCGCGGTGACGCCCGTGACTCGGCTGACCTTCTTCTCGATCTTCGATACGCAGGAAGGACACGAAAAGCCCTCTGCTCGCAAAATGGTGTGAACGGTGGAGACATCAGTGGTGCTCATGAAAACCTCTCGGGTGCTGGTGGGATGGAAATGACCCAGTCTTGGGACACGAATCGCCTGGTCTACCCCTGCACCGCGTCTGAGCCAGGAACATCGCCGCGATGGATCATCCATTGACGTGGCTCGGTCAGCAGTGCTTGATGGGATGCCACTCGCGGGCACCGTTGAATGCTGATGTCGACCCGTGAGCTTGGCGATGGTCGGGGCAATCGGCGAACACGTCGAAACGACTGGCACTGAATCATGGGAACCTACGAGACGGTCATCGAACCGTTGTGAGGGACCCGAAGCGATTGCTCCTGCGGTGCAACGGCGGACGGCCGCACCCTTCCCGAAATGGCTGAATCACTCAGCACTTCGACGCTACACCCAGCGAGCGGTCCAGCCATCGAACGCGCGCTGTGTACTTGCTCCGCCCGCGCGCGTACGGTGAAAAGCAGCTGCTTCGCAGCCAGCCTGGATCTCGCGGTCTGCCCCACGGCCGCCGCGACGAGCCGTCACTCACCACCAGGTGCACCCGGCGCACTACCTGATGCTGTGACGGCCGCAAACCGTCGATAGCTGACGAGACCACCTTCCAGGAGATGACCCCCATGACCGACGACGAGATTGCGACCTTCCACTCGCTGGGTCGCCGGGGCAGGACGATCGACGGCATAGTCGGCGCCGTCCCCGGTCGCATGGTGCAAGAGAAGGACCACGCTGAAATTGGGAGGGTCACCGATCTACTGGTCGACGACCGAGAGCAGAAAGTCCGTTTCGTGGTGGTCGAGCACTCTGGATTCCTCGGCATGGGCACATCTAGAACGCTGCTACCCATCGAACCATCACCATGATCAGCGCGGACCACGTCTGCATCGATCAATCGAGTGACCGCACCAGATCGCTGCCGAGAAATCCCCACGCCGATCAAGAAACGAGTTGACGATGCCGGGTACCCGTCCAGTTGTCGTGATTGCTACGCCACTCGAGGCTGATCTGGTCGCGCGTATCTCAGCGGTCGATGACCGGCTACAGGTGCGCTACGACCCGCATCTGCTCCCGGCACCACGGTTCATCTGTGATCACCGCGGCATCGCGTCATTTGACCGCACCCGCCAGCAGGAAGGCCGTTGGAGCGCGATGCTCGCTGAGGCCGATGTTCTCTTCGGTATCCCCGGCGACTCGCCGCAGGGCCTGACGGATGCGGTGCGAAACAGCGGGCGGCTGCGGTGGGTCCAGGCGACGGCGGGCGGCGCCGGCGAGCAAGTGCGAGCCGCCGGCTTGAGCGTCGAAGAGCAGGAGCGGGTGCTGATCACCCGCGCTGGGGTGCACGCCGTCCCGCTGGCCGAGTTCGCGATGTTCGGGCTGCTTTCGTTCACCAAGGGCATACCGCGCCTCCTACAAGATCAACAGGCGAAACGGTGGGATCACTACCCGGTGCCCGAGCTGGCCGGCGGCACCGTGCTGATCGTCGGTTTCGGGGCGGTAGGGGCGCAGGTAGCGCGGTTGGCCAAGGCGTTCGGCATGCGGGTCATCGCTGTAAATCGCACTGGTCGGACGGATTCACCGGACGTGGACCTGGCCCGCACGTCGCGATTTTTGGGGGATCTGTTGCCGGTGTCGCATGGCGTCGTCCTCACTCTGCCGCTGACCGACGAGACACGCGGAATGATCGATGCGAAGGCGATTGCCCGGATGCATTCGGGAGCCGTGCTCGTCAACATCGGTCGTGGCGGCGTTATCGACGAGGCGGCGCTGGTCCAAGCCCTGCAGCAAGGGAAGTTGGCCGGTGCGGCACTGGACGTTTTCGCCACCGAACCACTGCCGGACGACAGCCCGCTGTGGACCCTGCCCAACGTGCTGCTCAGCCCGCACACTGCCGGGCTCTCAGTGCGAGAGAACGAGCGGATCGTTGACCTGTTCGCCGAGAATCTACGTCGTTACCTCGCCGGAAACGAGCTGCTCGATCGAGTGCATCCCACCCTGCTCTACTGATCTGACCCACTAGCTTGGAGCACAGCGACACACCCTTGGGCACAGCGGAAAGGCCACCGGATGGCAAGCAAGCACACCGTGCAGGTCGGGCGCCCCTATGACCCCCGCTCCTACGGCGACGGAGCACGGGTGCTGGTCGACCGCATCTGGCCCCGCGGGTTGAGTAAAGAGAAGGCTGACCTGGACGAGTGGTGCAAGCAGATCGCGCCGTCCACCGAGCTGCGAAAGTGGTACGGCCACGACCCGCAACGGTTCGAGGAGTTCACCCGTCGATACCTCATCGAATTGGCCGAGCCAGAGCGTGCCGAGGCGTTGGAGCATCTACGTCAGCTGGCCCGGCGCCGCCCGCTCACTCTGCTCACAGCCAGCAGACGATCCGACATCAGCGAAGCTACCGTTCTGGTGGACCTGGTCCGTAGCTGATTGGAAGCCGCGATGATGAGCGGCGCACGGCACATGCATCTACTGGGTCGGTCTCCCGGACGTCTCCTTCGCTGTATGGGTCATGAGGTGATCACACGGCGGGCGGCGTCGGCGATGTGCCGGGCTGAGATACCCGCCTCGTTCAATAATTCGGCGGGTGTGCCGGATCCGGGCAGGCTCCGTACCGCCAGGTGCGCGACGTGCAGAGCGGGCACAGCGGCGTCGGCAAGTACTTCCAGGACGGCGGCGCCGAGGCCGCCCTCGGGGTAGTGGTCCTCGACTACGACCAGGCGACTACCGGTGACCCGGCAGGCCTGGATGAGCGCGTCCCGGTCGATGGGTTTGATCGAGTACGCATCGATGACTCGCACCCTGATTCCATCGGCGGTGAGCTCGTCGGCCGCGGCCAGGCATTCGTGCAGTGTGACCCCGGCACCGATCAGCGCGACCTGATCGTCCGGTTCCGCCCGGTGGGTCTTGGACCCACCGACCGGGAACGCTTCTTCCGGCGGGTAGAGGACCGGGTATGCGCCGCGGGTGGTGCGTAGATACACGATGCCGTCGGTGTCGGCCATCTCGGCGACCAGTGCGGCGGTGCTCGGTGCGTCGGCCGGGTAGAGCACGACTGAACCGTGCACGGCGCGCAGCGAGGCCAGGTCTTCCAGCGCCATCTGTGAGGGCCCGTCCTGACCGATCTCGACCCCGGCATGCGAACCGACAAGGCGGATGTTGACTCCGGAGATGCCGGCCATTCGGATGAAGTCGTAGGCGCGGGAGAAGAACACCGCGAAGGTGGCAGCGAATGGCACGTACCCACGCACAGCCAACCCCACAGCGGTCGCGACGAGCTGACACTCGGAGATGTACATCTCGAAGTAGCGCTCCGGAGCGACCTTCTGAAATTCCTCGGCGTGGGTAGAGTTTCCGACCTCCCCATCGACAACGACTACCTCAGGGCGGGCCGCCAGCGCGGCAACCGCGGCGCCGAACGCGACCCTGGTCGCGACTTTCTCCCCGAGTTGCCAGGTCGGCAGAGTGATCGCAGCACTCGGGTCAGCGACCACAGCGGATTCACCGGGCCCGGGGTGGATTGTCGTCATCAGATGGTGGGTGATGCCGCCGAGAGCCTTGATGGCGCGATCGGCCATCTCCGCAGGCAGGGCCTTGCCGTGCCAACCGTTCTTGTCCTCGATCTCCGGAACACCCTTGGCCTTGATGGTGCGGGCCAGCAGCACGGTGGGTTGATCGCCGGAGTTGCGGGCCTCAGCCAGTGCGTGATCAATCGCCGCGAGATCATGGCCGTCGACGATCAGCGGGCGGGCGCCGAAGGCAGTGATGCGGGCGGCGTAACGGTCCAGGTCCCATTGCAGTTCGGTGGGCCCGCGTTGGCCGAGACGGTTGATGTCGATGATGGCGGTCAGGTTGCCCAGCCCGTAGTAGCTGGCCTTGTCCAATGCCTCCCAGATCGAACCCTCAGCGGTTTCGCTGTCTCCGCACAGCACCCATACGTGATAGTCGAGGCCATCCAGATACTTACCGGCCAGAGCGACCCCGACCGCGTCGGGTAGGCCCTGCCCGAGGGACCCGGTCGCGACGTCCACCCACGGCAGGATCGGGGTGGGGTGGCCTTGCAGGCGTGCACCCAGCTGGCGGTAGGTCGTGACCAGCTCTTCCTCGGACACGGCCCCGACAGCGCGGAACATCGAATAGAGCAGCGGTGACGCGTGACCCTTGGAGAAAATCAGATGGTCGTTGTTGGCCAGGTCCGGCTGCTCCCAGTCGTAATGCAGGTGGCCGGCAAGCAGCACCGCCATCAGGTCGGCGGCGGACAGCGAGGAGGTGGGGTGCCCCGAGCCGGCGTGAGTGCTGCACCGGATCGAGTCCACCCGCAGCTGCGTGGCGACGTCCCGGGCCAGTTGCAGTTGCTGTGTGCTCATCGGAGAGCTGGTCTTCGAGGTGGGCAAGGGTGTGGTCATTGTCGTGCTCCTCTGGTGGATGTTGCGTGGAGTTCATTGAGTGGCACGTCAGGGTTGACCAATTTGGATCGATCGATCTGCGCGCCGGAATGGACGAGGTCTGAGATGGCGTCGGTCTGGTCCCAGATGTTGACGTTCATACCGGCTAGTACACGTCCGTTGCCGAGCCAGAAGGCGAGGTACTCACCTGTTGCCACTTCACCGCGGAAGACCAGTTCGTCGTAACCATCCGGGCCGACGTAACCGCAGTACTCCATGCCCATCTCGTACTGGTCGGAGAAGAAATAGGGCACCTCCGCGTACGGTGTCTTGCCGCCGAGCATGTTGGTCGCCGCGACCGGGCCCTGCTTGATTGCGGCGTGCCAGTGTTCGAGGCGCAGATGAGTCCTTAGATGCGGATAGTACGCATTGGCGACGTCGCCAGCAGCAAAGATGTCGGGATCGTTGGTGCTCAGGTATTCGTCGACGAGTACGCCGTTGTCGATGCCCAGGCCGGCCGCCTGCGCGAGCTCGATATTCGGCGCGATCCCAATACCGACGATGATCGCGTCAGCTTCGATCACCGTGCCGTCCTGCAGTTGCACCCCGCTCGCGCGGCCGTCGGTACCGGCGATCTGCGCGACCGGGGCGGCCAGTCGGAACTGCACCCCGTGCGCCCGGTGCAGGGCGGTGTAGATCTGCGCGAGTTCGCGGCCCAGGACACGCAGCAGTGGCAGGTCGGACCGTTCGATCACCGTCACCTCGCAGCCAGCCGCTACGGCAGCAGCTGCAGTTTCCAGACCGATCCACCCTGCCCCGATGATTGCGACGCGATGGGCCGTCGCGAACGCCGCCCGGAGCGCTTCGCAGTCATCGAGTGTGCGTAGATAGAACAGGCCGTCCAGATCGGCGCCAGGCACCTGCAACCGGCGGGGAGAGGATCCGGTGGCCAGTAACAACCTGTCGTAAAGCAGATTCGCGCCATCGGCCGTGCTGACCTGATGCCGGGCCCGGTCGATCGCGGTGACGGTGGTATCCACGCGCAGATCGATGTCCTGCGCGGCGTACCAGTCGTCCGTCTGCAGGAACACCTTGTCCTTCTCCGACAATCCCTGCAGATAATCCTTCGACAGCGGCGGACGGTCGTAGGGGTGCTCTCCTTCGTCCCCGACGAGCGTGAGCTGGCCGTCGAAGCCCTGGGCGCGCAGTGCCTCAGCCGCCGCTGCACCGGCCCGCCCGGCCCCGATGATCACGACTGTTCGTGGTGTGGTGCCCATGTGATGTCTCTCTGTTCTGCCCGGTGAGGCCACTCTGGGGGAAGATGATCAAGGGATCGGGGCTAGCGGCTTGCGTCCAGGACGTACAGGGCGAAGAAGCCGATGAAAAACATCGCCGCTAACAGTGGCGTGTCGGTCGTTTCGTGTGCCTCGACGAGTAACTCCTCGGAAGCCAGAAACAACAGTGCGGCCACACCGAAGCCGAGGATCGCGGCCAAGAGTGCCGCAGGAGCCGAACCGAGCAGCAGCACCGCTGCAATCGCGCCAGCGACCAGTGCGAGCGAGAGCAGCTGCGGGATCAGCGGCGGGAGCAGCGCCGCCCGCACCGCACTCATGCCACGACGGGCCAGCTCCACGGTGACCGACAACGCCAACGGCAACAGCACCAGGGTGAGCGCAATCGTCAGCACCACGCCCTGGGTGCGTCCGAGGGTCGCGACGCTGAGCCCGACGAGGATCCCATCCAGCAGCAGGTCCACTCCGACCGCGACCAGCAACGCGGTGGGCAGTCCCCGTCTCTTCCTGCTCAGCGGTCGCTGCGCCGTGGCTCTCCAGCTGCCGTACCCCGAGCACGATCGCCGCGCCGAAGGCGAAACCGGCCGTCGCAATCGCGAGATGACCCTGCTTGCTCAGGCCAGGTTTTACGTCCAGTGCGACCGCGGCAAGCACTGCATCAGCGGCGAAGTGCTGCACCCCGCTGGTCAGTCGGGCACCAGGGGGCCGGAAGGCAGCCAAGGCTGCACCGATCACAGCCGCACGCCGCCGGCACCGTGGTGGGCGGTCATGAGCGGGGTGCTGCATGTGTTGCATGGTCACGTCCGGTTGTGTGCTGGAGAAGAACATCGAGATGCCCGCTCCGGTGACCTGCTGATCATCCCGGACGCTCGCCACCGCCTGCTCAAGCTCGAGCGCTTCGCGGCCCTGCTCACGGTTGCCGAACTGCGCTGACTCCATTGAGCCGCTGCGACAATTCAGCATGGCAGAGCGATGTCGATGCCGCCATCGATGACACGGACGGGGTAGACCGTGACTGGCTGCGTGGCAGGAAGACAGTCGGGTATCCCGGTGGCCAGGTCGAAACGTGAACCGTGCATCCAGCACTCCACGTAACCGTCGTCGACCTCCCCTTCGGACAGTTGGACCTGCCCGTGGCTGCATTCGTCCCGTAGCGCGTACAGGAGCCCGCGGCTGCGGGCAATGCACAGCGCGTGCCCTTGCAGGTCGACGTGGACAGCGCTGTCGTCCTCGACGTCGTCGGCAAGACCGGCCCGCACCCAATGGGTTTCATCGGTCGCGACACTGGTGGGTGCGACGGGTGTGCTCGAACTGTCCGCCGCTATCGGTGCCGGGGCGCCTGCCGCTGCCCCGATATCGGTGAGCACCATGATCAGAGTGGCCGGTTCGCGGGTCTCGTTGGCCAGTGCGACGCGTTCACCTCGCGGTAGCAATGCGATCCTCCCGGGCACCAGGGTTTCGCGCTGACTGCTGCTTCGTACGGTCACTTCCCCGAAGATCGGGATCAGGACCACTTCGGCATCGCCGTGGTCATGCTCTCGCAGGCCGCTGCCGACCGGGATGCTGACCTGGGTGATGCTCAACCGCCCGCCCGCGGGGATCTTGTCGAGAAGCACGTCGAGGGTGGGATCGCCTGGCGTGGTGCTGGGCGTAGTGGTGTCGAGCCTCGGTCGGTCGTTCGTAACAATAATGCGCATGTTCGTCCCCCAGTCCTCGTCCCGGCTCAGTTTTCTCCGTGTAGTAGTGCGCGCAGGACGTCGTGGTTGAACTGGGAAATGACGTCGAGTTGAATGCTCTGTGGGCAGACCGCGGTGCATTCCCCGATCTGTGTGCACCCACCGAATCCCTCAGCATCATGAGCGGCGATCATCGACAAAGCCCGCGAGTCCCGTTCGGGCTGTCCTTGCGGTAGTAGACCCAGGTGGGTGACCTTCGCCCCCGCGAACAACATCGCCGACTTTTCGTGGCCGCTTCATTGACCATCAGGCCCACGGCCACAGACCGCTATGCCGCATACATTCCTCGGCTTGATCGAGCTCTCTCGCGGCATCAAGACCCTGGGTGATCGCGACCTGAGCGCGCCACCCATCCTGCGAACAGCCACGGGCCGCGGCACCCATGCCGATTTGAGCGAGGTACTTGATATTCGGTGAACACGACGCCCGGTCCAACCCCTCGACACCACCGAATACGTCACCGGCAAGATCCGCAAGTGCCAGCAGGGCCTGGGCAAAAGCATGCTTGTCCGACTCTGCCGCTGTGCTCTCATCTGACGGCACCGACACCTCGTGAAAGGGATAAGCCTGCTCGACTTCTCCGCACCCGCAGGAGCAAATCAGCGCGGCTCTAGATCCCCCGTGAGCTATCTCAGGATGCGGCCTCGGCGCGGCGTGTCCACCTTCGTCGTCCCACCGATCAAGGGCACGCTCGATCGGTGTCATCGCGGGTGCGGAGAGAAGCGTGTGACCACCGTCCCCCAGCATTCGCCGGGCAAGCGAGGGCTCGGTGTCCGGTGGGATCACGGTCAGCACCAGGGTGGTGCCGTCGCTCAGCTGCAGATCAATCGCGCCGGTTCCTCGACCGTCGTGGAACCATCCCAATTTCGTTATTCCAAGCGAGGTCCACAACTTGTGAGGTGCTGGTGACCAGAGACCGAGGGTATAAGCAACACGTGCGACACGGGAACCGATCAGCGCGTGAACCGCCAGATCCAGACTCGGAAGCTCCGCCTGAAGAGACGAACTACGAGGCCACCATGCGCCGTCAGACACCCCAGTTTGAGGGTCGCGCGAAAGATTCAGCCGAGCTGCCGGTTCAGTATCGACATCAGTCCGAGCGAGTGGGAGCTTGTGGATCACCATGGGGAACCTGCATCACGAGTGGAATGCGATCACGAAAAGGGCGGGGAGCAAGCACTCCTAAGGCGTGGCAGCGGACGGCCAGACCTTTCCCGAACCAGCTGATCTGTTCAGCACTTTGACGTTACACCCGCGGCCACTGGCTATGAGCGTCGTGCAGCCCCCTGACCTCAACGTCGTACCCAGTATCCAGATCCCAGCACCTCGACGAAATGGGGGTTGAGAGCAGCCGCGACATTCCAGTTCCGGCTGGATTACTGTCAAACTGAGCTACGGAATGCCTGAGCCCCGTGCCGCACCGAGGTCGAATGAGGTTGCCCGGTAAGCATTTCGTGGTTCCCCAAACAGCACTTCTGGAGGGCCACTTGGGACTGCCCCCGGTCTGGTTGACACTAGGGGTGGGTGGTTCTTAGGCCGCGTCAGCGGCCTTGTAGATCATCTCAAATTCGACGGGTGTCAGCTTCCCGAGGTGTCGTTGTCGGCGCCGTCGGTTGTGCCTAGTTTCGATCCAGGTCACGATCGCCAGGCGCAGTTCCTCGTGGGTTTCCCAGCGCTGGGTGTTCAGGACGTTTTTTTGTAGCAGGGCGAAGAAGGACTCCATAGCGGCGTTGTCCCCGCACGCGCCGACGCGGCCCATCGAGCCGCGTAGCCCGTTCTTCTTCAGCAGGCGTACGACTCTCTTCGACCGGAACTGGCCCTGGCTACCCCGGTCGCTGTGCAAGATGGTCATATGCGGTGATCGAAGGCTGATCGCGTTGCGGATCGCTGAGGCGACCAGTGCTGATTTCATCCTCGAGTCGATGGAGTAGCCCACGATCCGCCCGGAGTAGCAGTCCTTGACCGCGCACAGATAGAGCTTGCCGTCACCGGTGGGGTGCTCGGAGGGGGCACCTCCCGCTTGCGGGGGAATATCGGTCAACCACTTCTGGTCCGGCCCGGTCACGGAGAAGTCACGCCCCGGCCCGCCCTCCTTTCGGTCGGCGGTGGGAATCGCGGGCAGGTCATCGTGCACCGACAGGCCAGGTTTACGCCCGGTCCCGCGCTTCTTGGAGTGGGTGGAGAAAATTCGTTGGACTGAGCACAGCCGCCATACCCGGTTCTCCGAGGCGGTGATCCCACGGGCGGGCAGCTCATCAGCGATGAACCGGTACCCGAACCCTGGGCCATCACCGTGGATATCGACCGCAGTGTTGATCAGGTGCGCGTCGTTCCAATCCCGTTGCGACACCGGGTTTCTGACCCATTTGTAGTACCCCTGGGTGAAGAACCCCAGAACCCTGCACGCCACCGATGCGGGCACCGGTCGCGGCCATCTCACGGACGAGCGGGAAGAATATTTTCCCGGCAGATTCGCCTGGGACAAGTACGCCGCTGCGCGGCGTAGGACCTCGTTCTCCTGCTCCAGCAACCGGTTGCGCTTCTTCAACTCGCGCACCTCCGCCGATTGTTTCTCGGTGACACCGGGGCGGTTGCCGTCAACGACATCGGCCCGTTTCAGCCAGTTCGCTAAACAACTATCGGAGATCCCGAAGTCTTTGGCGATCTGATTCAACGGTGCGTCGCCCTTACGGGCGACGGCCACGACGTCGTTGCGGAACTCTCTGGGGTAGGGCTTGGGCATCACAGACATTCTTCCAGCGAGGAGCAATCCTCACAGGTCAGGTGCCAACATCAATACTGGTAGTGCCCCGGAGTCCGGTGGTGTGACTCGAATGTCTACTGGCCTTGTGTGTGCCTTCGTTTGGATATGTCGACCGCCTGGCTCCGGGGTGCAGGTGCTCCCTCGAGCATCCTGCTGTCGCCGGGTTCGGGTGGGCGTGGCTTGATAGGAGCCTTGTTCGCACCGTTGATGTTCTGCCCTTCTGCCCGTCTCGGCGCCGGATCCGCGCCTGGAGAAACGGGCAACAGATGGCTTCAGAATCAGCCGAGTTGAACTACGCCGGTATCGATACCCACAAAGACACCAACGTCGTTGCGGTCATCGACAGTATTGGTCGATTGATCACCACTGCCGCGTTTGCGACGACCAGCAGAGGGTGCGAGCAGCTGCATGAATGGCTCCTGGCCAACGGCCCGGTCAGTATTGTCGGGATCGAAGGCACCGGGTCCTACGGGGCCGGAATCGCAGCGCTGTTGACGGGCCGGGGCCTGGCCGTAGTCGAGGTCAATCGCCCTGACCGTGCGCTGCGTCGCCGGCACGGCAAGACCGACACCATTGACGCCGAAGCAGCAGCCCGCTCAGCGTTGAACGGGAACGCTCAGGGACTGCCCAAAAGCCACGACGGGATCGTGGAATCCATCCGTCTTCACCGTCTGATGCTGACGACGCTGCGCAAGAGTCGCACCGCGCTGATCAACACCCTGCGTTCGGTACTGGTCACCGCGCCGTCCGATATTCGTGACGAGCTGGAGGTATTGACACCGACTGTCCTGTTCACTCGGTGTGCCCGGTTGCGGGTCGATGCCGGCCCGTCGGGCGATCCAGCGGTCGCGGTGAAACAAACACTACGGACCCTGGCCCGCCACATCCAAGGACTGGACACCGAGCTCGCACGGCTACGCGCTGGACTGACAACCCTGGCCGAATCGGCCAACCCCGAACTTATGGCAACCCGTGGCATCGGCGTCGATAGCGCGTGCGCCCTGCTCGTGGCCGCAGGTGACAACCCCGAGCGAATGCACAGCGAATCCGCGTTCGCGTCCCTGTGTGGAGCATCGCCCATTGAAGCCTCTTCCGGGCGCACCGTGCGGCATCGACTCAACCGAGGGGCGATCGCCAAGCCAACAGCGCCCAGTGGCGCATCGCCATGATCCGGCTCAAAACCGATCCCGCAACCCAGGCCTATGCCCAGCGTCGCCGCGGGGAGTCAAAGACAGACCGCGACATCCTGCGGTGCCTCAAACGGCACATAGCCCGCGACATTTACCGTGTCCTGACCCAGCCACCACCCGTCCCCACCGTCGGCGACCTGCGCCCGACCCGTCAACACCTCGGCCTCACGATGCAAGCCGCAGCCGACCATCTGAGCGTCAGCTTGACGACCATCTCTCGAACCGAGCGAGGCATCAGAACCAACCACCAATTCGCCGCGAGCTACCGCTCATGGTTGAGCACGCTGACCCTCCCAGACGCCGCTTGACACCAATAGGAGCATCCAAACTCTGGGCAGTCCCTTCATACAGGGTGTCTCGTGAACGTTCGCTGTCACGACGGACTCTGGGATCTATTTCTCCGTGGGCCAGTCGCGGCCCGGGTTTACCCTGCTACCCGCCACGTTGAGCGCCCGGGTTTGTAGTCAGGTCCAAACCCAGTTCGGCGTTAGGCAGCCCGATCGAAACATGGACCTGCACCAGTCGCCATCGACCATCCTCAAATCGGACGACCCCAGTGACCCTCACCGGTACTGATTCCCCATCAGCTAACGTCACCAGCGCCCGGTCCTGGAACCACCCGAACCCGCCATCGCTGAAACCGCGCGGTGACCCCGCTTGCACCGTGACGGAGCCAGCCTCTTGACTCTGGCTGAAAAACCCAGCCACAGCACCAGCGTGATCGGTGTCCCACTCTTCCTCATCGGTACCGATGGCCACAGTCATATCCGAGGACAACAACTCCTCGGCCGATCCAACACCCCGCATCACGTCGTAGAACTGCTCGACCACAGCCTCCACACCGGCGCTACGACGTATCACCACGGGAGTATCGCAAATCGCGGCCAACGCGACATTGGGGTGACGGGGACTGTCAGCTGAATTGTGTTTCTAGCTCAACACGCCGAAGGAGTCGGCGAGGAAGGCTGGTCACCGATGACCGAGACAATCAAGGGCATGAGTTCGATGCCCAAGGATGCGAAGAAGACAGCCAAACCCGGGGAGTCCGAGCGGGCCGCGGTGCGGGAGTTGGTCAAGGCCGCCCGGGCCCGCCGGGATGATCTGACGGGCCCGGACGGGCTGCTGAAGATGATCACGGCCACTGTCCTTCAGGCCGCTCTGGAGGAGGAGATAGCCGAGCACCTGGGGCATGAGAAACACCAGCCCACTGCGGCCGAGCAGGACGGCAACGTGCGTAACGGTGCTGAGTGATCTGTTTCAGGCAGCCACCCCGTAGATGTTGCGCAACTCTTCGCGTTCTTGCGGCGAGACCACGTTGTAGGAATGCACGCCGTCAGCGTTCATGACGTCGTTCCAGGTGTCGTGCCCTAGCCCCAGCGCGTGGCCGAGTTCGTGCGTGACGACCTGCGACCGCACGGCGGCGGTGGTCCGGGTGTTGTAGTAGCTGTTGATCGTGATCGTGAGCGGGGTGAAGTGCGTCTTTCCCTTCGCGTCTTGAGTCCACGACTGCGACGTGATGGCGATCTGTCCGGTGTCGCCCTGGTTCTTCTCGGAGACCTTGACGCACTGGTTGCTAGTGCCACACGACCTGTA
Source organism: Dermatophilaceae bacterium Sec6.4 (assembly GCA_039636865.1). Taxonomy (NCBI): domain Bacteria; kingdom Bacillati; phylum Actinomycetota; class Actinomycetes; order Micrococcales; family Dermatophilaceae; species Dermatophilaceae bacterium Sec6.4. The sequence goes on along the minus strand of CP144172.1, from coordinate 2,028,228 downwards.
GTAAAGCCCACTCCCCCAGGTCGCAACGGCGGTCTTGACGGGCCAGGCCCCGCTCGTGTGGTCCTCCACGCTGACGTTGCCCCAGTGGCCCGCGGTGTGCGCCCACGTCGGGCCTTCGATGCTGGCGTGGGCCGGTGATGCGAACGCGAGTGACATACCGGCCACCAGCGTGAGGAGTACTCCTATGAGCTTCCCGATCCTGCTGATCATCGCTTCTCCTCACTCGACGGTTGCAGCCAGTGGCATACCGTTTCGTGGCCCTCAGCGGTGAGCCGCTCGCCCAGGTGCAACCCCAGGAACCCAGCTCCATCGGCTTCTACAACATGCATGATTGCTCTTTCAGTCGTCCGGATGCAGGGCACGGCGTGTAAAAGCTGGTCGCTGCAGAGGGAAGGATTCCCCAGATTTCTAGACTCGTTCAATACTTTTCTTTACTATTTGTTTACTATAGCCCCAGAAAATCTTTGAACTAACCAGTTGCCAAAATCAACCGCGTATGAGCGACGGCACCCACCTACCAAATCCCGGATCTGTGAGGAAGTGGCGGCCGCCCCATGCAGCCTGATTTGAGTACGCCCGGGTGTCCACCAAAGGCAGTACGCCGATCGGCAGGAAAACCGATCTGCTCGCTGCGGGGATCCGCAGGGATGACCTGTGCCTCGACCATGGCGTGTCCGGCGCCAGGGCTTCGTGGCCGTAGTTAGAGGCTGCCCTGGCGGAGCTGCATTGACGGGGACACTTTGGTCGTCACGACCTTGGACCGGGCTGGGGCGTTCGGCGCACAACATGCTCGCGTTCGCTGACCAACTGCGCAGCCGCGGTGCTGGGTTGCGGGTCCTGAACCTGGGCGGTGGGGATGTGGACACCGTGATTCCGGTGGGGTCGATGCTCGCCAAGGCTTGGCGTAACTACGAAGTGGCGCCGTGGCGGGTGGAGACGTTCAAGTCCTCTATCGAAGCGCAACTGGTCGCGAAAGTGACCGATGTGGTCGGGTTGTATTGGGCTCCGCCAGATAACGCGATCGTGTTATGTGTGGATGAGAAGTCCCAGATTCAGGCGTTGGACCGGACCGCACCGATGTTGCCGATGCAACCGGGCCTGCCCGAGCGGCGTACTTGTGACTACAAACAGCACGGCACCACCACATTGTTCGCCGCATCGGACATTGCCACGGGAACGGGGACCGGGGCGTGTAAGTCGCGCCATCGCCATCGCCATCGCCATCGCCATCGCCATCGCCATCGCCATGAAGAATTCTTGGCGTTCCTGAAGCAGATCGCCCGCGCCTACCCCGAGAAGGAGTTGCACCTGGTGATGGACAACTACAGAACCCATAAAACGGTGCAGGTCCGCGACTGGCCAGCGGGACCCACGAATTACGGTGCACTTCACCTCGACCTCGGGTCATGGTTGAACCTGGTCGAGGTCTGGTTCGTGATCATCGAGCGACAAGCAATCCACCGCGGATACTCCGGATCCATGAAATACCTCAACGGCCAACCTCCGCGCCTTCGTCAACGGCTGCAACGAGCGCTATCCCCCGTTAGCGTGGAACAAGCCCGCCGAGGAAGTCCTGAAGAAGGCCACCCGTCATGGCCACTTCAAACACGGCCCACTAAGCGCCAGTAAGGCGCTTTGTGTACCCAGGCTTCCGACAACCAAACCGGGGGCCGACCCTTCGCCGAACGCGTCAGTCCGATATGTCTAGCCTGCGTCATCCCGACGCTCGACGACCCTCGGGTCTATCAGATGATTTTTGCCTCCTCCTGTCTAGGGCTAGCCCCGTGTTGGAGTGTCAGCGGATGAACTTTCAGAACTTCCTGACCCCTCGTTCTGAACGAGAACAGGAACAGGCACGAATCTCAGCGAAGCTGACCTGACCTGACCCGGCTGCGATACCGGGGTCTGGCCATCGTCGGGGTCATCGAGGCGATCGTCAAGGACCGGGTCGTCGGCCCCGGATACCACCCGACCGCCGAAATCCAGGACCTATTGGCCGCCACCGTGGTATTCCTAGCCACCACCTGACCCACGTCGGGGCAAGACATCGGACCCGGTCCGTGAGATACGACGCGACACCAACACCCAGCGGTGAAACGTCCCAGAATCTAACGTTGGGACACTGAAAGGGAGCTTCACCAAGCTGCTCGAAGTTGCCTGTGGTTCAAATTAGTGAGCCCTCCCGTGCAAGATGCGGCAGGAATCAGAACAAGTTCACGTCGGCGTGGTCCAGACAACGAAGTTGTTGAGGTGGTGTCCGTTGACTACGCGGCTGTAGGGGTCGCAGGTGATCAGGACGACTACGGGTGTGGTCGAGGTTCCCCATACGCTCTGATCGGTCTGCAGGATCGTCTTGGGCACCGATGCTGTGCGGACCACACGAAGACTCAGCGGCCCACCCGACGTGCATTGCAGATTGACGGCGCCACCAGTGGTGATTTTGACCAGGTTGTAAAAGTTGTCCGGGCCGTCGTAGGTGACGTGCCCGGCGATCACGGAGATCCCGTCCTGGCCAGGTACTGATGAGCCGTCGTACCACATTGTGGTGCGCTGCGGGGGGTAAATCTGCCCCTGCGCGTTTAAACCCAGAGCCCGCACGTCCTCGTTGATCCCGATCGACGGGATCCCCAACACACTAGGCACGCAACCTGGCCCGCTGTTCCCCGCTGCTCTGGGGGTACTGACACCCGTCGGATCCGGCACGCTGCGCACCGCCGGGCCGGAACCGGTGGATCCGCCGCGTATGGCGGCGCCCGACGGCCGCGACGTCCTTGGTTGCGTAGTTACCGCCAGGACACCAGCAGACATTCTCGAAGTCGCAGTCTGGGATTGACCCGGCCTGCTCATCGGCGCACCACCCACCGGTGCACCACCCGTAGGCGATGCACCGATGGGCTGGGCGTCGGCCGCGGTACCCCCGGCCGATGAGCAACCTGTAAGGACCAGACAGGCCACCACGGCGCAGGATGCGTAGACCGATCCATTGACCATGGAGTTCACCGACCCGTGCCTAACGCCGACTGATCCGCCAGAACGCGCCACCTGCGAGAGCTACAGCACCCGCGCCCAGCAGAACGAAACCGATCAGGCCACCACCGCTGCTGCCGCCAGCCGGCCCATCGGTCACGACCACCGGCCCGGTCGTCGTGGCACTGCCAGGGCTGGTCGTGGTGGTGGCACTGCCAGGGCTGGTCGTGGTGGTGGCACTGCCAGGGCTGGTCGTGGTGGTGGCACTGCCAGGGCTGGTCGTGGTGGTGGCACTGCCAGGGCTGGTCGTGGTGCTGGGGCTACCCGGACCCGTCGTGGTGGGGCCGCCAGGACCGGTCGTGGTGGGGCCAGGACCCGTCGTGGTGGGGCCAGGACCCGTCGTGGTGGGGCCGCCAGGACCGGTCGTGGTGGGGCCAGGACCCGTCGTGGTGGGGCCGCCAGGACCGGTCGTGGTGGGGCCGCCAGGACCGGTCGTGGTGGGGCCGCCAGGACCGGTCGTGGTGGGGCCAGGACCCGTCGTGGTGGGGCCGCCAGGACCGGTCGTGGTGGGGCCAGGACCCGTCGTGGTGGGGCCACCAGTGCTGGTCGTGCTGGTCGTGCTGGTCGGTGGCGGCGACGTGGGGCCCGTGCTGCAGGACGGCCTGGTGATGGTGTTGGTGTCCAGGGTGACGGCGCCGTTGCGTGCAAGAAGTCGGCCCTGGATGGTGGCTGTGGTCTGCGCGGTGATCGAGGTCAGCGCTAGGACGCTTCCGGTGAAGGATGAGCCGGTCCCCAGGGTCGCAGAGCTACCAACTTGCCAGTAGATGTTGCAGGGGCTGGCGCCGTTGATGAGCACGACCCTGCTAGCCGAGGCGGTGATCAAGGTCGAGGCGGACTGGAAAATGAAGACTGCGCTGGGGTTGCCCTGAGCGTTGAGTGTCAGCGCGCCAGTCAGTCCCAGGACGTTGCCCTTATAAACGCCAGGTGAAAAAGTTTGTCCACCAAGTTCGGCACCGACGGTCGCGGTAGCCTGCTGGCCCGCAGCCTCGTTGTACCCGGTGGTCAGGTCAGCCTCAGCCTTGGCAGCAACAGCATCCGCACGGTGGATGGTTCCGTTGTTCACCACCCCCGGTGGGAATCCAGTCACGGCATTCCCCGGACTGACGCCCACATCACCACTGATCACCGACGGTCCTGTGTTGGTGACCGTTGATCCGCCGAGGACAGCGAAACTTTGAGCCGTCCCCAACCCGACCGTTGCTTGCGCCGCACTCGAAGGGCCTATCCCCGTCATTGCCACCACCGGTACCAGGACTATCACGCCCCCCAGGCTGGCCAGAAGACGTCGGCTGCTGATAACACGAACGGGAGTAACCATCTGGTGGACCGACTTTCACGCGGGCTATCTATCAGGAATCAAAGCACGCGGCGCGGCCTTGTTGAGCTCAACCCTTAATGGCACCTGCAGCAAAGTCAACGACTTTAGGAACCTCGAATAGCACTGGTGATGCTGGTCGTCGAATTTTCCTAGCGGTTTTGCTCAAAATCTGATCAAAAATTGACAAAGTATTTGCCAAAATTTTACCTTTTTTTTGTTTTGATTGTCACGCTGGGTTTCTGCTGGCTTGTTTTTCCATTTGCGGTTGGGCAACAGTTTTCACCCGCAGCGTCTACCGCTAATTTGGCGGTTCGGGTCTAGGCGTGGTCAGGAGTTTTTTGGTAGGAAGGCTTTCCTGATACTGCAAGCGCGATCCTGAGGCGTTAGTGCTCGAAGGTGAAGAAGCTGTCGGCCAGGCGTCGGGTCGTTTAGATGATGAGGTTCACTCCTTTGGTGCCAGCATTGCTGAGGCCCGTCGGAACGATCCGATGGCCTTGGCCGCGATGCTTTGCCCTGCGCGGGCCTCTCGGCTTGATACATCAAGCGAACCTGCTGCGAGCAGTGCCACGCCAACGTCACTTCCCAGGACGGATCCCCAGCCAACAGGCAGGCGTCGAGTGTGGCGATTTGCGGGTCGCTGAGGTGTTCGGACCTGAGGCGTAGCAGTCCGCGGATCTCGTATAACGGGTCGTCTTTGTGACCGCGTCGCCCCTGGGTGGCGCGTTGGACCCGGCGCCGGACCTCATCCACGACTTGGGTGCCGAGTTTGACGACATGGAACGCGTCCAACACCGCGACTGCGTCGGGGAGCTCATCGCGGATCGCATTGGCGTACACACGGAACGGGTCCAGGGATGTTTGTCTTAACCCGGCGATAAACGCCGGGTCGCTGTTGTTTGAGCCAGCCGGCTACGCGGTCCCGGTCCGGCCGGGGACCACCCCCAATAACCGGGCGTGCAGCCGGGCCGTGCTCATCCCAGGTGGGGTCGACCATCCCGGTCACCGACCGGGCCAACCGGTCCATCAACGCCACCCGCACGGTGTCCCCTGCCGGGCGCCTCCGCGGAGGTAGTCGGTGAACGCGCGCGATCCACCGTGTCTACCGCTCGCAGTTGGTGAGCGAGGACCTTCTGGCCATCGGCCCGTCGCTGTCTGGTGGATGACACGTGCCGGTACAGGGTTACCCAGCTCTGCGCACCGGGCGGGGACATTGGTGTCGGCCTGGCCCATCGACGCCAGAGCGAGGCGAAAATTTGCCGGGGTCATCTTGAACGGTGCCCCACCCAGCCAGCCCTGTTCCCGGGCTGACGCGAGACCGGCCTTTGTCCGCTCGGAGATGAGCGCCCGGTCGAACTCCGCTATGGCAGCGAAGATCCCGAGGACGAGTTCCCCGGAGACAGTGGTGGTGGTGGCGATCGCGGCGCCTTGCCCGGTCAAGACCAGCAGTGACTACGTCACGGCCAGTTGGCCCCTGTTCCGGGGATACCCCGCTCTGCGACCAGCCCGCCTGGGCCAGGTGATCTGGCACCTGTGCACCCAAATATCCAATGCTCGCTCCACCCCGGCGGTCGCCTCAGCCGCAGCGCGCGTGGCCCGTTGCTCATTCGCGTCACCGAAAGTAGCCAACGGGCGGGCAGACGCCCGAGACGCCCGACCCGGTACTCGCTGCGACCAGTCCTGAGCCGCGTCATGTACTCCCAAACGGGTCATCATCAGTAGAGCCCATGTTCGTGGCCATCTCGATCAAACAGTGCTGGGCCTATTCAGTGTCTGGTCCTAGGTGAGGGTCCTGGCTGGGCGCGCTGGTAGCGCCTCGATACCAGCCAGCAGGCCGTCACGGACCGCGACGGCGTCATGACCGTCGGGCAGGTGGACCAGCATCAGGAACCGGGTATGACGCCCCACCAAAGTCTCACCCTCCGAACGATATTTGACCCCAAAGCATAAGTTCCCACCGTAGGAGTACCGCGAATTCAGTGGTCGCATCACTGAAAGTCGACATCGACATCGCCATCTTTCGGCTGACGAATTGACCAGCTGCGTCACGGAAACCTTAGGCAACGGCGCCGTAGGCAGGTCAGCGTGCGGTAGTCCTCGGCATGGCCTACCGGGCCCCGATTTTTCTATCGCCGTCGGATAGAGGCCTGCGGCGGGGCGGCTCAGCTCGCCTGCCCTTGTGGTGAGCCAACCATCGCGAGACCAGTTCGATGTTCGGTCAGGTGTGGTGCTCAGGCGAAGCGTTGCCGATATGAGGTCGGGGTAGTGGCGTACGCGGTGGTGAAATTCTGCCGGAAGGTGACAGGGCTGTTGAATCCGCATACGTGAGCTACCCGCGTCAAGGGCCATGTCGTCGTCTCCAACAGCCGTCGTGACTCATCCAGCCGTCGGGCCAGGACCCACTTTGCCGGCGTCGTGCCGGTGGCCTGCGCAAACCGGCGGGTGAAATTGCGGGGGCTCATCCGGGCGTGATGGGCAAGGTGGCTTAACGACAGTTCCTCATCGAGATGGGTCATGGCCCACTGCAACGTGGAGCCAAGGGAACCGACACCGCCAGGTTCAGCGATCGGTCGCTCGACGTACTGGGCCTGGTCGCCATCACGATGGGGCGCGACGACGAGACGACGCGATAGGGCCGTCGCCACGGCGGCGCCGAGATGGCTACGCACGATGTGCAGACAGGCATCGATCGCGGACGCGGTGCCGGCAGAGGTCAACACGTCGCCGTGGTCGAGGTACAGGGCAGAGTGGTCGACGCTCACGTGGGGGCTTCGGCGCTCGAGTTCGCCGAGCATGGCCCAGTGCGTGACGGCGGACCGGCCGTCCAGCAGGCCGCTGTCCACGACCGGGAAGGCTCCCAGGCATAGTCCGGCGACCTGCGCGCCACCGGCGTGTGCGGCGCGTATGCGTGTCGTCAGTGCCTCCTGCGCCGCCGGCAGGTCCAGCGGCCACGACGGGAACACCAGAAGATCAACGCCGCGCAGTGCCCGTGGCCCGCTCACGTCCTCCACGCGAAGACCTTCAGCAGTTCCCACACCGGCTCCGTCGTTAGTCCACACCGTGGTTGACCACTGCAGCTGCGGGTCCATCCGACCCAGCTCACCAAAAACGAGAAGAGGAGCAGCAAGGTGAAACATGGTGATGCCTTCAAAGGCATGGACGGCAACACGCACGTTTGGCCTGATCTCATCGCAGGTGGGCTTGCTGGCCACTCACGGTACCCCAGGCGATATTGCAGGATAAGAACGAAACGAGACCCACGCCCCAGGAGGAATCATGTCCGACCCGCGCCGCGCACTCATCGTCGTAGACGTCCAGAACGAGTACTTCGACGGACCTCTTCAGATTCAATACCCCCCTCGCGAGCAGTCACTCGCTGCCGTCGTTCGAGCGCTCGACACCGCCGCCCGGCACGACATGCCAGTTGTCCTGGTCAAGCACGAGGCGCCGGCTGGAGTCTTCGTTGCGGGCACCCCAGGCTGGGAGACACACGAGGCGGTCCAAGCACGCGCAACCGACTCCTGGAAGCGGGTCACCAAGAACAAGGGCAGCGTCTTCGCTGGCACCGACCTCGCGTCCTGGCTCACCGACCAAGGCATCGACACGATCACCCTGGTCGGCTACATGACCAACAACTGCATCCTGGCCTCCGCCGCGGGCGCCGAGGAACTCGACCTGCACGCCGAGGTCCTGTCTGACGCCACCGGCGCCATCCACCTGGCCAACGAAGCCGGGAAGGTCTCCGCCGAGCAGCTCCACGAGACCCTGATGGTGCTCCTGCACTCAAATTTCGCGGCCGTGGCCAGCACCGATGACTGGACAACCGCTGCACAAGAACACAAACCGCTGCCCAAGAACAACCTCGGCACCTCCGCAACGCAGGGACGCGCAGCAATCTCGAAGTGACCTTCTCGCCGCCAGCGGCCGCGCTTCGTGCAGCAGCAAGCCAGGGCACGGAACACGATCAGGCAGGACTGAGCTCACTGACAATGCCTAGGCGGAAATCTGCACCAGGACCCCTACGCCCATTCCATAATGAGCAACACCCTGCGGCGCAGTCACCGAGCCCAGTAGGACGAAAGCGGTTCGGTTGCCGATCGGCCTCTGGCGTCATATGGTCCCCGTCAGTGATCCAGCTGAACCCCAGCGACGTCGACTCCTGGTGGTTCTTCGCACCCCCGGCCGATGGGGGTGGTAGCCGAGGCACTTCCTGAACCCGGACGCTGCCCCTTCCTTCTCCGAGTGCGCGGTCGCGAGGATGGCATCGACGTCAAAGATGACGGTTTCGCCGAGGTCGGTGCCCGCGTCCTTCGAGGCTGGCATCCCGTTGGGCGGCTGAGACCAGATGTGGGTGCGGACCTCTGCCCCGGGCCTTGTCGGCTCATTGCGCCACGGCGGGAGTAGACCTCGTCCAAGGTCCGCCACGCTGACGGCACCGACGCGGCCGACACCAGCAAGCTGATGTCACAGGACGTTGATGTCGGCGGTTGCTTCCCCGCAGCTCGTGATCAGGACCGCGACTTGACTAACACCCGCCTCGGGTTGTGGGTGGGGGTAGGCCCGCGCTGGGCCACCGTGCCGGACAGGGCACCGGTCAGACCTACCTGGTCAGCCGGCAGCCGGGTCCCGACGTTGACCGCGTGCGCTATCACCGCGGTCCCGTCGGGCGAGGATGACAGACCGGTTGACCACGACGTAATCCCTTCGAGGTTGATCGGGCGAGAGCTATGGGGTTGTCACCCGGTCACCAGCGTGATTGCCCACGGAGGTCAATCGGACGCATCAGGGAGTTGCAACGACTGACGACGAGGAGCAACCGGGGTCTGCCGTTGTAGACCGTGTAATCCACACCATAAAGTCCCAACTCCGTGAAGCCACGTCAGACGGTGCCGATTCTGAATCGCTGGCCAGCCTCACCGACAGCATCGTCATTCTTGAGACCAAACGCGACGACGTGCTCGGACTCGAGACTAGATGACGGCGCACATTGGTGGGGTGACCCTCGCCGTAACTTCGGCTCGCTCACCGTGGCATTTGCTGTACCTCAGAAGGCTGCGCCACCCCGACAGCGGTCATGCGCTTCTTCGTCGATGCGTGGCGACGGAGAACGTTCCAAGTCCGAACTGCTCGGCGAACCTCGTACGGCCCCGGCAAACGGCGACCACACTCGCGACAAGCAGGCCCACCCCGACTACCTGATAAATGTCGACTTGGAAGAAAACAGTGAACCGGCAGCCGACATCGACCACCAACGGCAAGTCTCCCTTTCGCACAACCGGGAGCATGCCTTCAGCGAAGATCAGAAAAGGACCTCTTATGACAACTCTCGCCACCACCCGACGCCAGTACGAATCCCTCGCCGAAGCAGCCGAACGCACCGGCCTCAGCGCCCGAACCATTCGACGCCGCATCGCTACAGGAAATCTTCCCGCCTACCGATGCGGACCCCGAGTGCTCCGCGTCAAACCCGAAGACGTTGACAAGCTCATGGTTCGGATCCCAACCGCGTAAATAGATTTCCTCGCCACTTTGAGCGCGACTGGCCAGACTGCTATCAGACCTACTCACAGGGCTTTTGAGCCCGCCGCCGTGCGGTGACCGAGCAAAATCCTGACGGTGGATGACCTCGTGACCAGCAGGCAATCCTTCCGGAAATGCCGTATTCAGCCGCGGTGTGCGCCCCTGGCCACTCGACGAGACCATGAACGTCACCCTCGGTCAGTTCGCCGTCGATCACCACTCGCACCTCAGCGGAGAAACCGAGAGATACCTTCGCTGTTGATCACGCACGGGGCCGCTGGCTCAACCCTGTTCAGCCACCATCGAGTCCCAACGGCTCGGGTGACCCCTGGCCGTGCCCGGATGAACAGTCGTGATGTCGATACCTCGACGACGCTGACGATCAACCCAGTTCGGACGCTCGCACCAGACCTGAACAGGCATTCTCCGATCGTCCAGGCCGTCCCGCGCTAGCGGACGATGGTGAAGTCGTAAGACCGGCCTCGCACTGAGCAGCCGATCAGGTCGAGGCAATTCCGTCCGCCATCCGACACGTATCCGACACGCTCCGCATGCTATTAGCCCCTGCCCTGCAGAGTCGCAGGTCAGAGGCTGTTTTTATGGGTGGACGTGAAGGGACTCGAACCCCTGACCTCTCGCGTGTGAGGCGAGCGCTCTAACCAGCTGAGCTACACGTCCAGGACGCACCCAAAACGACTCAGTGCGGCGTCGGGAAGGATAGCCCGGACGTGTGCTCGACCGCGAATCGACCAGTGGCCCGGGAATGTCTGAGCGCCCCACTGTCTTGCACCACACGTCAGACACATCGCTTCACTAAGGAGATCTTCTGTGACCAAACCCCAGGCTTCCCAGTCCGGCACCTTCCAACTCGGTGGCGACCTGCCCGTCGTGCGCCTCGGCTACGGCACGATGCAACTGCCTGGGAAAGGTGTGTGGGGGCCGCCGAAGGACCGCGACCAGGCCATCGCCGTGTTGCGCCGCGCCGTCGAGCTCGGCATTACTTTGTTCGACACCGCCGACTCGTACGGCCCGTATGTGGCCGAAGACCTCCTTCGCGAGGCACTGCACCCGTACGCCGACGATGTCGTCGTTGCCACCAAGGCCGGTCTGACCCGTCAGGGCCCGGGCGTGTGGACTCCGCTCGGCCAGCCCGCGTACCTGCGCCAGGAGGTCGAGATGAGCCTTCGCCGACTCGGCCTGGAGCGCATCGACCTTTTCCAGTTGCACCGCATCGACCCGGCCTACCCCGTCGCGGACCAGGTCGGCGAGCTGAGGCAGTTGCAGGACGAGGGCAAAATTCGCCACATCGGTCTGTCTGAGATCGGCGTCGCTGACCTCAAGGAGGCCCAGAAGACTGCCACGATCGTCTCTGTCCAGAACCTCTACAACCTCGCCAACCGCGATGCCGAAGAATTGCTGGACCACTGCACCACAGAGCAGATCGCCTTCATCCCGTGGTTCCCGCTGGCCACCGGCGCGCTCTCCAAGGAAGACGGCCCGCTGGCCGCCGCATCCAAGGAGCACGGTGCCACCCCGTCGCAGCTGGCCCTCGCGTGGCTGTTGAAGCGCTCCCCCGTGATGCTGCCGATCCCCGGCACCTCCAGCGTCGATCACCTCGACAGCAACACCGCCGCCGCAGCGATCGAACTCACCGATGACGAGTTCAAGGCTCTCAGCGACTCCGCCTGACCGATTGACGGGTGGGCTCGCACACCGCGGGCCCACCCGTGGCCCGACCATTCCGAGGTCACCGCAACCACCTGGCTGATGTTTGTGCCTGGGTCGCTGCAGATCAGCGAGCACTCTGGTGGCGTAACGGCTCTGGTTAATGGCCATGACACGGAGGCTCTCCGAAAGTGACGACCAGATATCGACCGAGCTGGTCAGGACTTATCTATCTGACGAACGATCCGAAAGTGGCAGTTCTCACAGGGTCCATCGTTCGCAACCACGCTTTGGTCAACAGCGACAAGCGTCTCGGCTGGCTCGCGGTCATCGCGTTCCACGGATGGAAAGTAGCCATCCTGGATGCACCCGACGAGGCGCACCCGTGGTGGCAGGGGCTTTTGTCGGGCCACAGCGTTACGGGCAACATCGGCGACATCCCGCTGGAGGTGAAGGTTTGATTGGCTTCTCAGAACTGATCCGAACTTGCTCGTCACAGAGGAGAGGGCCGATCGCCGTCAGTACGGCGGGCCGCTACCTCGCGCTTGGTTTCGTTGACTGCCGACTCATACGAGGTCACCAGCGCGGCGACCGTGAGTGGCTTGAACCGCTCGACGATCTGCCGTAACTCATCGGGCGGGATACCCGCTTCTTTGTAGGCCGGCCACACCTGGTCGCGCAGCACGTCGCTCAACTCCTGCGCAATGGCCCGGCCGTGGGCTGTGAAGATCTGCTGCGCCGCCAGCGCCGCCGACAACGGCATCCCTAGATCGAGCATCGACACGCCTATCGAAAGGTGGGCGACAGCGACCCGGTACCGCGTCCTGCCCTCGGGCACCACGATCCCCATGGTCTGCAGCATCGACAGATCCTCAGCGCTCAGCGCCCGTCCCGTCCTGCCCTGCAACTCCCCGAGCGTCAACGTCTCCGGCAGGTCCGCCATCCATGGCGCTAGTAGCGTGCGGTGCAGCGCGATCGTCTCGGGGGTGGCATCCGGCGGCAATCGGCTCACGTAGCTCTCGATCGCCGCGAGGGTGAACCCATGCGCCTGCAGCTCACGCATCAACTCCAGCCGCGCCAGATGATCACCCGTGTAGAGCGCCGACCGACCACGTCGCTGCGGCTGCGGCAGCATTCCGCGGCCGGTGTAGAAGCGAATGGTCCGGGCCGCAAAACCCGACCGCGTGACGAGTTCATCGAGCGTCAGCTCCAATGCGGGTAGGTCGGACATAGGGGAATGGTTGCATATTCGCCCTCGCCCTAACACTGACAGTGTCACTGTCAGTGTTAGGGTCAGAACTGTCGATGTACGCCGCCCGTGCTGCTCGTCATTGCGATCAGCCACGGAGCAGAACCAGGAGTTTGACCATGGCAGAAGTCCCCCAGGCAATCGTCTACGACGCCATCCGGACGCCGCGCGGACGCGGTAAGAAGACCGGTTCGCTGTACGAGGTCAAGCCGATCGACCTCGTCGTCGGGCTCATCGACGAGCTGCGTAAGCGCAACCCTGAACTGGATGTGGACCGCATCGACGACCTGGTCCTCGGCGTCGTGAGCCCGGTCGGCGACCAGGGCTCGGATATCGCGAAGACAGCCGCGCTGGCGGCCGGTCTGCCCGACACCGTCGCCGGGGTACAGCTCAACAGGTTCTGCGCATCCGGGCTGGAGGCCGTCAACCAGGCGGCCGGCCGGGTCCGCTCCGGCTTCGAAGACCTCATCCTTGCTGGTGGCGTCGAGTCGATGTCACGCGTGCCGATGGCCTCGGACGGCGGCGCGTGGGCCATGGATCCCGCCACCGCACTCACCACCGACTTCGTCCCGCAGGGCATCGGCGCCGACCTCATCGCCACCATCGAGGGCTTCTCCCGCACCGACGTCGATGCGTACGCCACTGAGTCGCACGCCCGCGCGGCCCACGCCGAGCAGTCCGGATATTTCAAGGGCTCGGTCATCCCCGTCGCCGACCGCAACGGCCTGACAGTCCTGGACCACGACGAGACCATCCGTCCCGGTACCTCCGTGGAGTCTCTTGCCGGTCTGAAGCCATCCTTCAAGGACATCGGTGACCTCGGTGGCTTCGACTCGGTCGCCCTCGAGAAGTACCACTGGGTCGACGAGATCAACCACGTGCACCACGCGGGCAACTCCTCCGGCATCGTCGACGGCGCCGCACTGACGCTGATCGGTACCGACGCGATAGGCCGCGAGTTGGGTCTCCGACCGCGCGCCCGGGTGCTCGCCGTCGCCGTCAGCGGCGCCGACCCGACCATCATGCTCACCGGCCCCACGCCGGCAGCGCTCAAAGCGCTCGCCAGAGCCGGCCTGAGCGCCTCCGACATCGACCTGTTCGAGATCAACGAAGCCTTCGCCGCAGTGCCGATGCGCTTCATGCGCGACCTCAAGGTGAGTCACGACCGGGTCAACGTCAACGGTGGTGCCATCGCCATGGGGCACCCGCTGGGCGCGACCGGCGCGATGATCCTCGGAACACTGATCGACGAGCTCGAACGCCGCGACCTGCACCTGGGCCTGGCATCGCTGTGCGTCGGCGGCGGCATGGGAATTGCCACCATCATCGAACGCATCTGACCAGCAGCGCTGCCCTCACCACACCGACATCAAGGACTCTCGACGATGACCACCACAGATACTGAACAGACCTCTGCCGTTCGCTACTCCCGGGACTCCGATGGCGTCGTGACCCTGCTGCTCGACGACCCGCAGTCCAGCGCCAACACGATGAACGACCGGTACGCCGAAGGTATGGCGGCGGCGGTCGATCGGCTCGAAGCCGAGGCGACAGCAGGCGAGTTGTCTGGGGTCATCCTCGCCAGTGCGAAGAAGACCTTCTTCGCCGGCGGCAACCTGACGGCACTGCAGTCGGTACAGCCTGAGGACGCAGCTCAGTTCTTCGAGCAGGTCGAGACGATGAAGTCCCAGCTGCGGCGCCTGGAACGGATCGGCAAGCCCGTCGTGGCTGCGTTGAACGGCACCGCACTGGGCGGCGGCCTGGAGATCGCGCTGGCGGCCCACCACCGCATTGCGGTCGACAACCCCAAAGCCAAGTTCGGCTTTCCGGAGGTCACCCTCGGTCTGCTGCCCGGAGGTGGCGGTGTGACACGCAGTGTACGAATGCTCGGTCTGCAGAGTGCGTTGATGGACTGGTTGCTGCAGGGTCAGCAGCGTGGCCCTGCGCAGGCCGCCGAGAAAGGATTCATCGACGAGATCGTCGCGACCAACGACGAGTTGCTCCCGGCCGCCCACGCCTGGGTGCTCGCGAACAAGGACAACGCCCAGGCGGCCAGCCAGCCGTGGGACCGCCCCGGATACCGGCTACCCGGTGGCACACCCAGCAGCCCCAAGCTCGCGCAGTTCCTGCCCGCATTCCCGGCAAATCTGCGCAAGCAGCTCAAGGGCGCGGCCTACCCCGCGCCGCGCGCCATCCTGTCCGCAGCGGTCGAAGGTGCGCAGGTCGATGTCGACACCGCGAGCCGCATCGAGTCGCGCTACCTGACCTCGCTGGCCACCGGTCAAACGGCAAAGAACATGATTCAGGCGTTCTTCTTCGACATGCAGGAGATCTCCTCCGGGTCGTTGCGGCCGCAGGGCTTCAGAACCTCCAAGGTCGCACGCGTCGGTATCCTCGGCGCGGGGATGATGGGCGCCGGCATTGCCTACGCCTGCGCCACCCGCGGCATCGACGTCGTGCTGAAGGACGTGTCCGCCGTGGGAGCTGAGAAGGGTAAGGCGTACAGCGACCGGTTACTGGCCAAGAAGGTGACGCGGGGTCAGCTGACTCCCGAGGCCCGCGACGCTATCCTCGCGCGCATCACCCCGACCGACCAGGCGAGCGACCTGACGGGGTGCGACGCAGTCATCGAGGCCGTCTTCGAAGACGCCGACCTCAAAGTAAAGGTCTTCAATGAAGCGTTGACCGTGCTGGATGACAAGGCGCTGTTGTGCTCCAACACCTCCACGCTGCCGATCACCTCACTGGCCGAGAATGTCACGCGCCCCGACGATTTCGTCGGACTGCACTTCTTCTCCCCCGTCGACAAGATGAAGCTCGTGGAGATCATCCGCGGCAAACGGACCTCGGACGACGCACTCGCTCGCGCCGTTGACCTGGTGCAGCAGATCGGCAAGATCCCGATCGTCGTCAACGACGCACGCGGTTTCTACACGAGCCGTGTCTTCGGCACCCTCATCCTCGAAGGCGTCGCGCTCGTCGGAGAAGGTGTGGACCCGGCGACCATCGAGCGGGGCGCAACGATGGCCGGCTTCCCCGCGCCGCCGCTCGCGATGCTCGACGAGGTCTCCCTGAGCCTGACCCAGCACATCCGGGGCGAAGCGGAGAAGGCCGCCGCGCAGGCAGGCACCGAGTTGCCGGCCCAGCCGGGCAGCGACGTCATCGATCGGATGGTCAGCGAGTTCGGCCGCAAGGGGCGCGCCGCCGGGGCCGGTTTCTACGACTACCCCGCCGACGGTCCTAAGAAGTTGTGGCCGGGTGTGCGCGAGCACTTCACGAAGGCAGCCGCATCAGTGCCGATGCTCGACATCCAGGACCGTTACCTGTTCGCGATGGCGCTGGAGACGGCCGCGTGTTTCGAAGAAGGCGTCATCGAGTCGGCAGCAGCAGCCAATGTCGGCTCGATCTTCGGCATCGGTTACCCGCCTCTGTACGGCGGCACCGTCCAGTTCATGCAGGGGTATGCCGGTGGGCTCGGTGGGTTCGTCACCCGCGCCCGCGAGTTGGCTGCCGCGTACGGCCCCCGCTTCGAACCGAGCGCCTGGCTGGTGGCGAAGGCCGAGTCCGGCACGAGCTTCTGACAGTGCTGGATTCTGCAGTGAGCGAGCTGCCGCTGGTCGGCGTGCGGGTGGTGAGCCTAGCGGTCAACCTGCCCGGTCCGGCCGCCGCAGCACGGCTGCACGCCCTCGGGGCCACGGTCACCAAGGTTGAGCCACCCAGCGGCGACCCGTTGGAGTTCGGCGCGGATGCCTATTACCGACAACTGGTGGCCGGGCAGCGCGTCGTACAGCTCGATCTCAAGGCGGACCTTGCGCCGTTGTGGACGCTGCTGGAGGAGACCGACCTGATGGTCACCTCCAGCCGCCCGTCAGCGCTGGCCCGTCTCGGGCTGGACTGGACCACCGTGCATGCCAGGCTGCCCGCGTTGTGTCAGGTCTCCATCGTCGGCCACCCCGGCGCAGACGCCGAGATCGCCGGGCACGACCTGACCTATCAGGCTGCGGTCGGTACCTTGAGCCCACCGGCCATGCCGACCGTCCTGGTCGCTGATCTCGCGGGGGCCGAGCGCGCCGTCGCAGACGGTCTGGCGGCGCTGCTGCACACGGCACGCACCGGCGAGGGAGTGCACCGTGAGGTTGCGTTGAGCGATGTCGCACTGGCGATGGCGCAGCCTGCAGCACATGGGATGACCGGGCCGGAAGGGTTCCTCAATGGCACCCTGCCCGCCTACGGGATCTACGACACCGCACGGGGATTCATCGCCGTCGCGGCTCTCGAAGCGCACTTCTGGGCGGGTCTGACCGCACGGCTCGGGGTCGAGGGCAGTCGCGCCGATCTCGCGGCGGCCTTTAAGGCGCGCACCGCCGAGGAGTGGGAAGCCTGGGGCAAAGAGCACGGATTGCCGATCGCCGCCGTCAGAACACCGGGCAGCCCCATGACACGCAACGCGCACCAGGACAACGCACAACGAGACGAAAAGGCCTGACATGCAGCTGACCAGCACCTACCGCTCCCCGTGGATGACCGAGGACCTGGACGACATCCGCGACCTGGCCCGCACCTTCTTCACCAAGGAGTCGGTGCCTCATCACGCGAAGTGGGCACAGCAGCATCAGGTGGACCGCGAGTTCTGGAACGCCGCCGGATCGGCCGGGTTGCTGTGTATCGGACTACCCGAGGAGTACGGCGGCGGCGGCGGCACCTTCGCGCACGAAGCCGTCGTGATGGAAGAGCAGGCCGTGGCCTGCGACGACGCTTTCGGTTACAGCGTGCACAGCACGATCGTGGCGCCTTACATCGCCAATTACGGTACCGAGGAGCAGAAGCGGCGGTGGCTGCCCGGCCTGGTCTCCGGCGAGCTGGTCGGAGCCATCGCGATGACTGAGCCCGGTGCCGGATCGGATCTGCAGAACCTACGGACCTCGGCCCGACTCGACGGCGACCACTATGTCGTCAACGGTTCGAAGACGTTCATCACCAACGGTTCGCACGCCAACCTGATCATCGTCGTGGTCCGCACCGGCGAAGCCGGCGGCAAGGGCCTGTCGCTACTCGTTGCCGAGACCGATGATCTACCGGGTTTCGAGCGCGGACGGGTACTGGAGAAGATCGGGATGCCCGGTCAGGACACCCGCGAGCTTTTCTTCGGCGATATGCGCGTCCCCACCACGAACCTCCTCGGTGGCGAAGAAGGCCAGGCATTTGCTCAACTGATGGAGCAACTACCCCAGGAACGACTCATCATCGCGGTCGCCGCGGCCAAGGGGATGGAGGTCGCGGTCGAGCAGACTGTGGCCTACGCCAAAGAGCGTGAGGCGTTCGGCCGCAACCTCATGCAGTTCCAGAACACCCGCTTCGTGCTCGCCGAGTGCGCCACCGAGGCGCGGGCTGTGCGGACCTTCGTGGACCACTGCATCGTGCAGCACCTCAAAGGTGAACTAGACGCCTCCTCAGCATCGATGGCCAAGTGGTACGCCACCCAGAAGCAGTGCGAGGTCATCGACAAGTGCCTGCAGATCTTCGGCGGCTACGGCTACATGCTGGAGTACCCCATCGCGCGGGCCTATGCCGCAGCACGGGTACAGAAGATCTACGGCGGCACCAACGAGATCATGAAGGAGCTGATCGCCCGCACGCTCTGAGCGCAGCGGTGCGGATCAGAGACCGGGCAGCCTCACCAGCGGTGTCGTGACGAACGACGGCAACCAGGTGGGTACGCCCTGCCACAGCAGGTATCCGTAGATGCATCCCAGTACGAGCGCAACGACAGCAAGGCTGACCAGGCCGCGGATGAGAATGTTCTGCTTCCCGAGCCAGCGGGTCCAGGACCGTACCTTGTCCTTGGCAAACCTCAGCAGCCGCGAGGCCCACGCGAATTCTGAGGCCCATACGCCCAATCCGACGAAGATGATGACCCATCCCGGCCCTGGAAGCGGCAACAGGATGATGCCCCCCACCACGATCGCCAAACCGAATACCGCAATGAAGATCCGGTAGATGAAATAGGCCGTGGGGTTGGCGCGGATCTTGCGCTGCCAGGCCCATCGGGCCGGCGTCGCCTCCCGGGATCCCTCATGATTCTTGACGGGCGTACTCATGGACATAGCTCCGGTGTCGGTGTCGGTGGTCAGGGGGTGGGGTCTTCATCCTGCGCCACTGCATCTGCGAACACGCGCGCAGCCTGGGCGGTGACAGGTCCAGGGGTGAGGGTGCGTGCGTCCACAGCGTGTACGGCCTGCACGTCTCGCAGCGACGACGTCACAAACAACTCGTCGGCGCGAGTGAGCACCTCCAGCGGCATCGCGACCTCCCGGATCGGCATACCGGCCGCCGCGCACCACCGCAGCGTCAGTGCACGGCCGATTCCGGGCAGCGCGCCAGAAGCCAATGGTGGCGTCAGGATCTCACCGTCGATGACAACGAAGATGTTGGTGGCGGTACCTTCGCACAGCTCGCCCATCGTATTGGCGAAGATCCCCTCGTCGGCGTCGCGTTCCGTTGCGTAGGCCAGCGCAACAACGTTCTCGGCGTAGGACGTCGTTTTCAAACCGGCAAGCACGCCTCGTTCGTTGCGAACCCACGGCAACGTGACCAGCGCACAACTGGCCGCAGAAGGCTGCGATTCGCCAGCCGTGACGATGTAGGTCAGCGGGGAGTTCAAGCGCCCCGAACCCAGCGGCCCCGCTCCCCCGGTCACCATGTAGCGCAACCTCCCCAGCGCCATCGGCTCGCTCAGGACGGCCGCGATTCCTTCGTCGAGCCGGTCCCGATCAGCAGACGGCAACTTCAAACCCGCGAGGGTGCGATTGAACCGGGCGTGGTGCATCGATCGAGCGATCACGTGACCGTCGAGCACCTTGCACGTCTCGAAGGCGCCGTCGCCGACCGTGACACCGTGGTCCAGTGCGCTCAGGCTGGGCGTGTCATCGACGCGTTCACCGTCCACCCATACCCGGATATTCATAACGCCGACCTCTTCACTGTGCTGCCAATGTCGCCGTGCTGCCAATGTCGCCGCGCTGCCATGTCACTGTGCTGCCCCGATCACCGACTCCGCCAGCGCCAGCAGGCGCCGCGCCTTCAGGACAGTTTCCCACCATTCACTCTCCGGGTCAGAACCCCACGTGATGCCCGCACCGGTGCCGTACCGCAGCCAACGATTGCCGCCACGATCCTGTTCCAACCAGAACGTGCGGATCCCCACGGACAACGATGCCGTCTGCTGGGAGTGACCCCCACCCACTCCACGCGGCGCACTCGAGCTGCCCGGGTCCGGCACGTTCTCCACCCAGCCGATTGCGCCGCAGTACGGTCCGCGCTCAACCGGTTCCAGATCGTGAATAGCGTTCAGAGCGCTCGATTTCGGCGCACCCGATACCGATCCCGGCGGGAAAGTGGCGCCCAGGATCTCCCTCCACGTCGCTCCATCGACCAACGATCCGCAGATCGTGGATTCCAGGTGTACCAGGCCGGGGTTGTACTGCGGCATCAGCAGCGCGTCCACCGCGACGGTGCCGGGCCGGCACACCACCGAAAGATCGTTGCGGACCAGGTCGGTGATCATCACGTTTTCGGTGCGGTCCTTCGGGAGTAGTTCTTCGGCGTTCGGCGCGGTGCCTTTGATAGGCGCCGACCACAACGTTTCCCCCTCGCGTCGCAGAAAGAGCTCGGGTGAGGCGCACACCACTTCCAGCCGCGCCTGCGGAATATCGATGAATGCCGCGTGCGGCGCCGGATTGCCCTGCCGCACGAACTGACTCAGCAGGGCCATCGAGAAGTCGGTAGGTACGACCCGGCTGAGCACCCGGCATACGTTGACCTGGTAGATCTCGCCCGCGGCCACCAGGTCGCGCACATCATGCACGCTGCGTTCGTAGGCAGCCTGGTCCAGCGATGAGGACCATGCGCTCAGCTCCGGGTCGATCACCAGCGGCTCGATGGTCCCGGCGACCACCGGCTCCTCGAACCGGACCACGTGCGCCATCCGTACGGCCGTCAACTCGCCCTCGAAGGTATCGACGACGACCCAGAAACCGGGCTCGTCCAGCGCCGCGACGTCATGACGCACCTCCAGCACGCCACGGGCACGGATACCGGCAAAATCCGCGCAGCCCTCGATCGTTTCCATCGGTGCCAAGTATGCCCACGGATCCCCCAGGCCAGCGCTGGGCGCAGCGAACCCGAACGTTCAGTTCGGTGATGACACCGACATTGGGAGCCCCGGTCCCCGCCTCCAGCGACACGGCAGTCCTGACCACCATCCGCCGAAGAGGACACTCAATTCCGCAAAGATAACGACATTCCCAGGGAGGCATGACATGGCGTTCGGCACCAGTCGCGAAGACAAAGAAGCAGATGCGCGTAGGCTCGCCGCGCTGTCGGACAAGCGCAGACTAGCGCTTGAGGGTGCACGGATCGAGGCCAACCGGCAAGCCGCGATCGACCTACCGATCGGACAAGCTGTCGCCGCCAAAGAGGAGCGCCAGGGCTTTTTCGAGATCCAACTCCAGGTCGGCTTCTCCCAGCGCGACCCGATGCCTTTCGGCGCAACTGCCGTGCCCAAAGACGTCAGAACTCAAAGCCACGCCGGAACACTGGCCGCGATCGAGGCCATCGGCTGGAAGCTCGAACACGTGGGCTATGTGTTCGTCGTGACCGGGGAGAACAGTCGCGCCAACTTCCTGGTCAGTGGCCAGAATGTGGCGGTCAGCGGCGAAACCGTCGGCATTTACCTGTTCCGCAACACCGACCCGGCCTGAACAGATCCATGACAACAGATCTACGGCCGGACGCGCACGTGACCGGATGAGCGCCTAACGACCGGCTGCGTACCCCTGCGCGCCCCGCGGATTGGCCGCTGCGCCGACCCGGCCGGACGCCGGGTCGCGGGTAACCACACACAGTCGGCCCAGGGTCCAATCGCCGGAGACCGTGAGGAGATGCCCGCGTCGTTCCAGCTCGTCCAACACGCGCGTGCCCAGACGTGCCTCGGCGACCAGTCCACCCGGTGTCCACGTGCGCGGCCAGAACGACCCGACCGCCGCCGTGGTGTGGAAGGTAGGTGCATCGATAGCCTGCTGCGCCTGGTAGCCGCCGACCAGGGTCCGCAACAGGTAGAGCAGCTGCCACTGATCCTGTTGGTCACCACCGGGGGTACCCAGACCCGCAACCACCTGGCCGCCGCGCGCAAGCATCGTCGGGCTCAGCGTCGTACGCGGACGTCGGCCCGGCACGAGCGCACTGGGGCTGCGCTCATCCAGCCACGTCATCTGTAGTCGTGAGCCGAGGCAGAAGCCCAGGGCTGGGATCGTCGGCGAGGACTGCAGCCACCCTCCCGACGGGGTGAGCGCGACGGTGTTGCCCCATCGGTCCACCACGCTGACATGACACGTGTCGCCCCTGGTCTCCCCGTTCCGGGCGACCGTCGGCTCACCGGCTGTTGGGTCGGCAGGCTCGCGCGGTGTCTCCTGCAACGGCGGCACCTGACCCATCGGCGATCCAGGCACGTCGGTGCCCGGTCTGTACTCCAGCGACGCCGTGTCGCCGATCAGCGCTGCCCGACGCAACGAGTACGACGGGTCGAGCAGGCCGAGTGGCGCGGCATCCTGACCGTGTGCGTCGCCGTAATAGGTGTCGCGGTCTGCCAGAGCGAGCTTGAGCACTTCGGTGATGGTGTGCACCCCGATCGCGGTGGACGGGTCGATGCGGTCGTCCGGGAAATGCGAAAGGATCGCCAGCGCTTGAAGCATGACCGGACCCTGCGTGTAAAAACCGGGTTTGAGGACCGTCGTACCTCGAAAATCGAGGGATAGCGGCGGCTCACTACTGACCTCGAAGGCCCTCAGGTCGCCGCGTTGCAGCAGGCCACGATGCTCGCGCCCGTCTGAATGCAGGTGCGGTTGCCCCACGAACTGCGCGATTTCCCGTGCAACGAATCCGTCGCGCCATATCCGCCCCGCAGCGCGGACGCGGGTCAGCCTGGTGTCGCCGCCGCGCTCGCTCTCCTGCACGAGGCGCCGGAGCGTCGCGGCATACCCCCGGTTCGTGATGCACTCCCCCTCGGTCGGTGCACGGCCTTCAAGTAACCACATGTCGGCCGACGAAGGCCATGAGGTTCGGAACAGCGCTTCGACTGCCCCGATGACTCTGCTCAGTTGCGGACCCGCCGGGTGTCCGTCCTCCAGGTAGCCGATCGCGTAGGCAAGGCAGTCGCCGAGCTCCCAGGTGCCGTGCCGCTCCAGCATCCACAGCAGGGCCGGCACCGCACCGGGCACCGTCGCTGCGAGTGCGCCGGCGCCCGGCACCTCATCGATGCCGTCGGCTCGCATCCCCGAGATGGTCGCCGCTGCGGGCGCGGGTCCCTGCCCGCACACCACTTGTGGGTCCCGGCCCAGTGGCGCAATGATCCCGATGAGATCACCACCCGGTCCATTGAGGTGTGGCTCCACAGCGTGCAGCACGAACGCTGCCGCCACCGCCGCATCGAACGCGTTGCCACCGCGCTCCAGCACGGACTGGGCGGTTGCCGAGCCCACCCAGTGCGTTGTGGCCGACATTCCGAAGGAGCCTGACAAGGTGGGGCGGGTCGGGGGGTCCGTCGCGGGTTGCACGAACGGCGCCGAGTTCACCTCGTTCCTCTCAGGATGCCCGAGCTGCAGTGGTCTGTTATTGCAAACTCGACTTCGCTCCGCAGGCCACGTGCCATATACGCCATTTTTGCAGCGTACGACATGTCGTCCGGTGGACGGTGGGGAAAACCAGGAGCGGTTGCACAACGCCACGTTCTCAGGCGCGCTAACGCACGATGGTCCCGAACAAATCAGCATTTAAGCCGATCCGTTCGGAACCATCGTGTGTTTTTAAAAGCTCAGACCCAGTCGGCCGTGGTGACTTCGGCCCCTTTGACGCTGGCCGTCAAGGTAGTCGGCCCGTCAGGTCGCACCCACAAGTCGTAGGTGCCTTCCTTCAAGCCCGGGTAGACAGCGCTGTTTTGCGTGCCCGTGGGTGACGGTCGTGCGATCACCGCAACGTGCGGCCATGCAGCCTGGTGCTCATGCTGATGATCGGCTTCCGAGTGGTCGTGATGATGATCTGAGTGCCAGTCACCGTCCCACCAGTCGGCCCCTTCATCAGGCACACCACCGCGAGCTCCGCTTGGGCAGATCTCGATCTCCATGCCGACCAGTTCGGCCGGCATGGAGACGACGAGAGCACCAACGTCGCCACCGATGTCGAGGACAACCATGCCTTGACCGGCATGAGGATTCTCGGCGTCAGGCATGTACTGCTACTTCAGGTTCCCGCCGGGCGTGCCGGGCATACTCGTGAAACCGCTGTTCGGGTTGCCGATGTAGGGGAAGGAATCCAGGAACAGCTGGCCGTACGGAGCATTTTCGTTGCTCGCACCGTCGGTCGATCCGTCTTCCAGTAGACCTGCGGCTTTATCCGGCGTGTAGGTCTTGTCGACGAGGGGCAGGATCGCCCCTGCAACTGCACGCAACTCGATGGCGGTGACATCGTCGCCCAGCCGACGGCCGTTGGGGAAACCGCCGGCGTCGCCGCCGACCAGACCGTACTTGCTGACCTTTTTCGGCGCGGTGAGTGGCACTGCGAGGTTGATGCGCAGCATGTCCGCCTGGACAGAACCGGTGTAGTTCTGGAAGCCCGGGATGACTCCTGCCGGAATTCCGGTGAGCAGAACAGCAGCCAGGTCCGCACGCGGCTTCTTGGTCTTGATGTACGCCGCGAGGTTGGGGAACGCCGACGGGTACAACACGTTCGCGATGAGGTTCGCCAGCTCGGGCTGCGTTACGTACTTCGCGAACTTGCTGTCGAAGCGCGGCGGGGTGATGTTCCAGACGTCCTTCTGGCCCATCGGGATGATGACCTCATTGATCAGCGGGTTACCCAACCGCGAGACCTGGGTCCAGGCACCGTAGTTCTCGTACGCGCCGGTGCTCTTGTTCAGGACACGGCTGGTGGAACGGCTGGCTGTGCCCCACACCCCGATGACCGACTTCAAGGACATGACGTCGGTGGGCTCCCTGCCATCGACCGTGAGATCGGTGAGCGGAACCTGTAGTGCAATGGTGTGCACGTTCAGGCCCTTCAGGTTGTTGACGCCAGGCATGCCGGCCAGGATCGGCGGGATGCCCTTGTTGTAGTAACCCTGGAACGGACGAAGGTCGCCCAGGTCGAAGATGCTGCCTACGTCGACCTGGAAGCTGTCCGCGCGCTGGCCGGCGAAGACCATCCGGCCACCACCGAGGCTGTGGTAGGTCTGCGCAGCCAGTTTCGGGTAGTCCGGGGTGCTGCGCACACCGACGTTGACCGGCGGGCAGGTCAGGTTGCGACCGAGCACGCCCGCAAGGCCACGCGGGACGTACTTCGGGGAGGCCTTGCGGTCCACACGGGTGACCGTGTAGGTCTGCGGGCGGTTCCAGGTCTTGTCGGTGGGCGAGCTGATCGGGCCCACGTTGTAGAGGAACGTCTCGGGGTCACGCACGGTCGTGGTGAATTTGAACTGGTAGGAGATGTCTGCCTGAGCGTCTCCAGCGTTGGAGATGTTGATCTCGTACACCACGTCATCGGAGAACTCGTTGAAGTTCGGGCCGCCGTAGGGCAGTTCGAACGGCAGGAAGCTGGCGATCAGAGTGACCGTGTCGGGCTTGTCCGGACTGACAAACGCGTAGACGTCGGTGTTGTCAGCTGACGGATCCTTGGAGATTTCTGGTGCTTCGCGGTGCGATGACATACAAAACCTTTCGAGCAGGCAGGATTAAATCGGAGTCGAGCAGAGCGTGAAGCTTGCGGATCAGCCTCGGGCTGCCTGGTGGAAAGCGTGCGACAGACGGGCCGCCAGCTGCGTGTCAGTGACTGCAACCTCACGATCGCCGACCATCAAGGTCACTTCACCGCGGTGGACATTGCTGACGAAGGCGACCATGGTGGGCTCCGCACCGTGCGGGACCTTCACGTCACCGGCGACAGCGGCATCAGCGGGGCTGGGAGCAGCCATGGCAGCAATGCCCAGCGCTGTGCCCACACCCGTGACGGCGAAGAACTTTCGGCGAGTTGAATCTTCCATACGATCTCCGATCGTAAAATTCTGCAGTCCACTTCGGGACCTGCGTCACGGATCGCAACGCGTTCTGAGATTAACACCGCAAAGTGGGGATCTGTGACAAAACCTCCGCACTCAAAAGTATCCTCAGATGTTCCGTAAATTGATACCTACTTAAACCTTGACAATGCGGGTTTGCCGTGCAAAATAGCGCCATCAAAAGTCCGGCCATTCTACGCTAATGCGACCCATTCGCATCTGATGTCTAAAACACCTAATTGGTCTTGAGCGGGTTTTCAGTCTCGTATGGTGAGGGGGCGTGCGGTAGCCCGCAATCTGCTCTCAGTGAAGGAACACCAAATGCTCAGAAAAATTGCAGCAATAGCGGGAGCCACCGCACTGGCAGGGATGGGAGTCACCCTCGCGGCCGGTCCTGCGAACGCGGCCCCCCCGGCACCCACGCACGCGCCGGGATCCATCTACATGCACGGCACCGCCGCCTTGGCGCAGTTCCCGACGCGGTCCAACTGCGAGGCGCACGCGAGCTATGAGGTCGCGCTGGTGGCCAAGAACTCCTCGTTCGCGGCGACGCTGTCCGGTGTCCAGAACGAGAACTCGGTGGGCTCAGCCCTTCGCTTCCGGTGCTACCCATTGCGGACGGGTAACTGGAGCTACCTGACGGCTTACACATCCAAGACCGGTAATCCGATTCAGCCGCAGGACATCTACCTCGACCTCAGCAACCGCGCGGCAGATGTTGATGCAGGCACCAGCCTCGACACGCAGGCGGTCTACACGTTCGCTCACGTGACCCAGCACAAGGTGGGCACCACGTCGCAGGCGACCTGCAACGCGCAGCGCAACTACATCGTGAACCTGATCGACAAGAACACGAACACCAACCGCCTGATCGGCGCCGACTACCGGTGCACGACGCAGAACGGGTTCCTCGGCTACGAGGCGAACTACCTGTCCCCCACCAGGACAGGATTGGCCTACGACCACGTCTCGGCGCAGGCAAAGGTCGACCAGCCCATGATGGACGTGCTCGGCTACAAGTTCCCCGGCACCCTCGCCAACAACCGCGTGAGCCCGTTCCTTCGCGTTGCTGGAAAGTAATACCCCGCTTCAACTGACACTGCTCAACCAACAGGCCCTGACCAGCAGCTCTGCTGGCCAGGGCCTGTTCGTTGGGCGTCGTCCGGTCGTGATGGGTCAGCCGTGAGCAGCTCGGTGGGCGTCGCGCAGAGTGGTGTACGCGCTTACTTGTTCCACCGCATCCCAGGCAGCCTTGAAAACCGCAGCCGCCTCGGCCTTGACGGGATCGTCTTCCTGACGTGGCAGCTCTGCCCGCCCATGTGACCCGCTGCGACCTCGCTGGTCAGTCGGTACCGGCCCGTCGTACTTCTTGCCGCCCTTGTGGTTGGCATACCGGCGTGCGCGAGTGAAGCCCATCTGCAAGAACTTCCGAGCCAGGTCGGCGCCGACGAAGTCGCCTGCGGCCAGGTAGGCGTCGAACTTGTCTCGGATCGCGTCAGCGCTCTCCCGGGCAACCTGGGGGTCCTTGAAACGCCACAGCGGTAACAGCTCCGACTTGTAAGGCTGCACCAGCAATACGCCCTGCTCGCCGCGGCCGACCCGGTAGAGCTCGGGATGCCGGCGAAGATCCAAATTGGGATAGTCGAGGTCGTAGTCGAAGCCGGTCATCCGACCATCCTGCCTCGGCCCGACGCCCGCCTCCGGACCAGCCAGGTGGACCTCCCCGCGCTGCCTGGCTCGGGCAGGCCGTCGCATCAAAACAAACCCTGGTCATGTTCACCACCAGGTGCGACCGTGCGCCCACCAGAAATTGCGACCCTGGTCATCTGCAGTGGAGCAGCAGCGGATCAGAGCCCTTCAGCGAGTCTCTACCCAGAGATATGGTCGTTTTCCGGCCGGACATCGTCAGTGGGTCGATGCCGCCGTCTCGATTTCGGTTCGGTCCCCAGACCACAGAGTGTGGAACGTGCCTTCTCTGTCGACCCGGTGATAGGTGTGCGCGCCGAAGAAGTCGCGCTGGGCCTGGATGAGCGCCGCAGGTAGCCGTTCGGAGTAGAGCGAATCGTAGTACGCCAGTGCCGATGAAAAGCCCGGGGCCGGTATACCAGAGGCTGCCGCAATGCCGACGATGCGACGCCATGCGGCATCTCCCTCGGCAACGGCGTTCGCGAAATACGGGTCCTCCAGCAATGTCTCCAGGTCGGGATTTCGGTCGTAGGCCTCCACGATCCGGTTCAGGAACTGGGCGCGGATGATGCACCCGCCCCGCCAGATCTTCGCGATCTGCCCGAGGTCGATATCCCAGCCGTACTCCCGCGCGCCCGCGATGATGAGGTCGAAGCCCTGTGCGTAGGCGATGACCTTCGAGGAGTAGAGCGCGGCGCGTACATCGTCCTCGAATCCGTCCTGGACGGGGGCAATCTCCGGGCGGGAGGCGACCGCGGAGCGAACGGCCGCACGCTGCGCCGGCTTGGAGGAGACCGCACGCGCGAAGACCGCTTCACCGATCCCAGATACCGGTATCCCGAGGCCGAGCGCGTTCTGGACCGTCCACACGCCGGTGCCTTTGGACCCTGCCTGGTCCAGGATCACATCGACCAGAGGACCACCGGTGTCCTGATCGGTCTGGGAGAGGACCTCAGCTGTGATCTCGATCAGATAGGACTGCAGATCACCCTCGTTCCAGGCACGGAAGACATCGGCGATCTCGTCGGTCGAGCGCTTCGCGACCCGACGCAGCAGGTCATAGGACTCCGCGATGAGCTGCATATCGGCGTACTCGATGCCGTTATGCACCATCTTGACGAAGTGCCCGGCACCATCGGTGCCAATATGCGTGACGCATGGCTCGCCCTCGGCAACGGCCGCGATCGAACGAAGAATGGGACCAAGGGTCTCCCACGCCTGGGCTGAACCACCCGGCATGATCGAAGGCCCGTGCAGCGCGCCTTCCTCACCGCCGGAGATTCCAGCACCCACGAAATTCAACCCACGCTCGCGCAGGTCCTTCTCGCGCCGGATAGTGTCCTGGAAGTTCGCGTTGCCGCCGTCCACAATGATGTCGCCCGGCTCGAAGCGATCGGCGAGTTGCTCGACCACCGCATCTGTGCCCTTGCCGGCCTGCACCATGATGATCACCGTGCGTGGAGTGGACAGAGATGACACAAAGTCGTCGATTGTCTCCGAGGCCACGAACCCTGCGTCACTGTGCTCACGCATCAGATCCTCGGTGCGGGCATACGTGCGGTTGTAGACCGCGACGATGTTGCCGTCACGTGAGGCAAGGTTGCGCGCGAGGTTGGAGCCCATTACCGCGAGGCCCACGACCCCGATGTTGGCCTGCTGCTCGTCATTCATAACGTTCCTTCCGGGTCCGCCGTCACGCCTGTCGCGCGCATCTGGTCACCATGACAGAGAACCCGGACTCCGCACTGCACATTCCCCGGACCAAGCATCCGATGTGGATCGGTCGCTCCACGCGGTAAAGGGCAACACAGAGCTAGGGCCCTGTCTGGTCATCGATCACGCGACGCATTGCGAAACGTCCGACTCTGCCGTCGGTGGTGCGTGGATAGTGATCCCGACGGGCCACGTTGGGTTGACCCGGCCACCGCGCTTGTCTCACCTGCGTTTGTGCCCGTGGAGAACACACTCCCTCCGTTGTGTTGGGGCCTATAGGTGTTGCCGACTCGACGCGCTGCGCGATGATGAGATGTGCCCTCCAGGAGCGGATCCACCCAGCCCGAGATCGAGCGCAAGTACGACGTGCCCGCCGGCACGCCTCTCCCCGACCTGGCCGAGGTCGAGGAGGTCCGGGTCGGCCCGTCCGTCGAGCACCTGCTTGTGGCGACGTACTTCGACACCACGGACTTCGCGCTGGCCCGAGCTCGCATCACGCTGCGGCGGCGCACCGGCGGCGACGACGCGGGATGGCACCTCAAGACCACGACGTCGGTCGCCGATGAGCGCGCCGAACGCCGCTTGCCGCTGGGCCGGGCGGTGCGGACCGTGCCGCGGCCACTGCGTGACCTTGTCCAAGCCGTGGTGCGGGGCCGCGACCTCGTGGGCGTGGTTCGACTATCCACGGTGCGGGTCGAGTCACCACTGCTCGCCCCTGGCGGCGAGACGCTCGCGCACGTGTGCGACGACTCTGTCACCGCCGAGGTACTTGGCAGTGACACCACGACGAGCTGGCGTGAATGGGAGGTCGAGCTGGCCGGCGGCGACCGCAAGCTCCTCGACGTGGTCGGCGCGGCGCTGACCAGGGCCGGTGCGCGCCCTGCCGACTCCCCCTCGAAACTGGCGCGAGCGCTCGGCGACCGACTGCCGCCGACCTCGACAGCGACCAAGCGAAGGAGGCCCGAGAAGGTCACGACCTCTGAGCTGCTTCGGGCTTACCTCGCCCGGCACCTCGCCCGGCTGGTCGACCAGGATCGGGACGTGCGCCTGGACGCGCCTGGCGCGATCCACCGGATGCGCATATCGGCCCGGCGGCTCCGATCTGCGCTGACCACCTACGGCCCCCTCCTCGAGGAGGGCTCGGTCGATGAGATCTGCTCCGACCTACGCTGGCTGGGTCGGGTCCTCGGCGAGGCGCGGGACGCCCAGGTGCTCGGCGAACGGCTGCGCGGCCTCCTCGCGAAGCAGCGAGCCGACGACGTCGATGCACTCGCCGCCGCGCGGATCGACGCGACCTTCGACGCGGCATACGCCACCGGCCGCCTCACCGCGGTCGAGGCGCTCGACTCCGCGCGGTACTTCGGGCTGCTCGACGCCCTCGACGTCTTTGTCGCTGACCTGCCTGCTACCCCGCTGGCCGACCGGCCGGCGCGGACCTCCGTACCGGGCCTGCTTCGCCGGGACGTCCGACGGTTACGGCGGGCTGCAAAGGCCGTCGACGAGGCATCGGACGTCGAGACTCGGGACCGCAACCTGCACGAGGTGCGCAAGAAAGCCAAGCGGCTGCGGTATGCCGCGGAGTCAGCGGTCCCTTTGTTCGGTCGTCGCGCCAAGAAGCTGTCCCGGCGGGCCAAGCGAATCCAGGAGGTTCTCGGCGCCCACCAGGACTCCGTCGTGGCGTGCGAGAAGCTCACGGAGCTCAAGGCTCAGGCGGAACAGGAGGGCGAGTCGGGCGTGACCTACGACCGCCTGCTCGCCCTGGAGAAGCAGGTTGGGGAGGCGGTGCAGGCACCCTACGAGGCAGCACTCGACCGGATCCCGCACCGCGTCGACCGATGGGTGCGTTGCTGAGAGGAAGCACAATTTCCCCTCAGGGACCGGGAGGTCGCGAACTGACCGTTGGGGGATTTGGGCATCGTGCACATCGTCCCTGACGGAGGTCATCACGATTGTCAACGACGCCGCGACGCAGTGAACCGCCTACGGGATGCGCTCTTAATCCCGCAGGACCCTGTCCAGGAGTCGTGGTGGGCCGAGGATGGAAGTTTCGTCCGACGTGGTCGAACCGCGCCCGGTGAAGACCAGACTCGTTGAGTATGCCGACGAGGTAGCCCCGCAGAGGATTTCTGACCGCTGAAGGATGTCGGGCTGACTCCGTCAGCTGCCCCGCACTCGTGAAGCATCTCCCGGACGTCCTGCACCGCGGGCCCGTAGTGAGTTGCCGATGCTTGCGAGGTCCACCAGTTCCTGGATGAGTGCACCTGCGATGGCGGGGATGAAACCGAATGCCGCGATCAGGATCAGAACCAGGCTCAACCCGATACCGAGCCAGATGCTCTGTCGCGCCACGGTCATCGTGCGGCGACCTATCGCGACGGCCTCGGCGACCTTGGCCAGGTCATCGGTCATCACTACAACGTCTGCAGACTCGCTCGCGGCGGTGCTCCCGCGGGCGCCCATGGCCACACCCACGCCCGCGGACGCCAGGACCGGCGCGTCGTTGACGCCGTCTCCGACCATCATCACCGGGCCGCGCGAATGCTGCTGGACGGCCCGGACCTTGTCCTCGGGTAGGCACTCGGCGCGCACGTCGTCGATGCCCAGGTCGGCCGCGACCTGTTCAGCCGTTGCCTGAGCGTCGCCGGTGAGCATCATCGTCTCCTGCACACCGAGATCGGCGAGGCGGCGCAAAGTCACTGCTGCGTCGACCCGCAGCTCATCTCGCAACACCAGGGCACCGGCATACTTCGCGTCAACGCAGACATAGACGGCCAACTCCCCGCTGCGCAGGCTGACCGCGGTGATCGGGCCGGACTGCTCCGCGACGTGACCGCGCTTGCCCACGATCACGTCGCCACTGGGTAGCGCAGCGAAGACACCCTGAGTCGCGTACTCCCTCGCCTCACCCGCTGACTCCAGAGGCAGCTTGGCAACCTCGGCCGCCTTCACCACCGAGCTCGCCAGCGCATGACTGGAGTACTGCTCCGCGGAGGCGGCCAACCGCAGCACCTCATCAGTCGTGAAGGGCGCGACCGGGCGCACGTCGACCAGCGAGGGTCTGCCCTGGGTCAGGGTGCCGGTCTTGTCGAACGCCACTGTGCGCACCTGAGACAGGCGCTCCACGACATCGCCTCCACGGATGATGATGCCGCTGCGCGAAGCGCGTGCCATACCTGCCAGAAATGCGACCGGCGCCGCGATCAGCAGCGGGCAGGGCGTGGCCAGGACGAGGACGGCTGCGAACCTGCCGGCGTCTCCGGACCAGGCCCAGGCGGTGCCGGCGATGAGCAACGACACCGCCGTGAACGGGATGGCGTACCGGTCGGCCAACCGGGCGATGGGCGCCTTGCGACCTTGGGCATCAGTGACGAGTGCGACGATGCGCTGGTACTGGCTGTCCGCGGCGGTCTGAGTCGCGACGATGTCAACGGCTGACCCGCCGTTGATCGCGCCGCTGAGGACGGCGTCCCCTGTGATCCGGGTGACCGGCATGCTCTCACCGGTCAGTGAGGACTCGTCGAAGACTGCCTCGCTGGAGGCGAGGGTGGCATCGACGGGGATGACCTCCGCCGGTCGGACCAACAGCAGATCACCCGGACGAACCAGCTCGACGGCGACATCCTGCAGGGCCCTGGTGACCGGGTGCAACCGATGGGCCAGCCGGGGCGCGCGCTCCAGAAGCGCTTGCAGCTCCCGTCCCGCCCGAGCCGAGGCGTACTGCTCCAGGGCCTGCCCACCGGTGAGCATCAGCACGACCAAGGTGGCGGCGACGTATTCGCCGACCGCGACCGTGCTCACGATGGCGGTCAACGCGAGGACGTCTACTCCCCAGTTCCCGTGCAGCAGATCGCGCACCATGCCCACCGCGATGTAGGCGGCCATCGCCAGACAGAATCCGCTCGCCAGCCACCGCGCCGGTATACCTTGGCCGCCGACCAGCAGGCCCAACACAACGCCCAGCACGGCAGAGGTCACGACCAGGAATCCGTACGGTGCCACTCGAGCGGCGAGGTGCCGGACCCGATGACCACCGGGGTCCCGGACCGCGGACGGGGAGGCAGACATGCCCCATCATCCCGCGTCCGCACGCCGGCTCAGTGGGAGTTACCGGGTGCCCGCAAAAGCGGCCTGCAGTACCCGCGGGGCCGGACCTGATCACACCTGGGTAGCACGTCAGTGCATAAATGGGCCCCTGACCATGCGTGCCGCTGGTCAGGGGCCATTTCTTACGAGTGGGCGACTGGGATCAAATCAGATTTCAACCTTGGCGTTCTGATCCGTTGCGCTTGCCCGCGCATGAACGACATGCCGAACACCGTCGAATCCGCCCAGTGAGGCCCGGGACGGACTGCAATGCTGTCGCTGGCGCTATTGCGCTAGATAGTGGATGACGGCAAGCACCCGGCGGTGGTCATCCTGGCTGGGCGGGAGGGTCAGATGGTCATAAATGCGTGAGACGTGCTGTACCACTGCCTTTTCGGTGATGGTCAGGTGGTGGGCGATCGACGCGTTGGTGCGACCTTCGGCCATCAACGCGAGCACCTGCTGTTGACGTGGGGTGAGCCGTCGCACCGGGGGGCGCTCCCGGTCGGCGCGAGCGACCATCAACGCGACCACTTCAGGATCCAACACCGTACCGCCGGCGGCGACGCGTTCCAGGTCGGCGCAGAACGTCGGAATGTCGGCGATGCGTTGCTTCAGCAGATAGCCAACTGCGCCGGTGCTCCCGGCGACCAGTTCCACCGCATATCGGCGCTGGACGTACTGGGACAGCACGACGATGCCGATCGTCGGATGCAAGGAACGAATTTTCAGCGCAGCCTGCAGCCCCTCGTCGGTGTAGTCCGGCGGCATTCGGATGTCGGTGATGACCAGATCCGGCTCGCGTTCGTCGACGTGCCGGACCAGCTCACTCGCGTCTGCGGTGGCGGCTATGACCTCGTATCCGTTGTGTTCCAGAACATGGGTAAGGCCTCGTCGCAACAGGGATTCGTCTTCGCAGATCACGATACGCATGGCAGCTCCGCGGTAATCCGGGTGCCGTGGCCCCGTGGACTGTGCACGTCCAGACGTCCACCGAGGGTGTCAACGCGATCGGCCAACCCCCGCAACCGGGTCCCGCCCTCGTTGTGTGCGCCGCCGACCCCATCGTCTGTCACCTGGATACGCAGGTGGTCACCGATGCGGTCCAGGCACACTGTCAACGCAGTGGCCTGGGCGTGCTTGAGTGCGTTGGTCAGCGCTTCAGCGACCACGAAGTAAGCGGTGCTCTCGACCACGGGTGGGAGGCTGTGATCGGCAATGGTCATCTCTAGCTCCGTGCGGATGGGCAGTCGATCCACGAGGTCTTCGGTGGCCGCGCACAGCCCACGCTCGATCAGTGCCGCAGGAAGTACCGCGTGCACCAGATCGCGCAGCTCCGCGGCTGCTGAGTCGATGCCGACTCGTAACGCGATGGCCGCGTCGTGCGCGTCGGGCGATATGTCCGGGTAGGCAGCGACCTGTTGTGCCTGCATGGCCAGCAGCACCAGGCGCATCTGCAGTCCATCGTGCAGATCGCGGGCGATGCGCCGCCGTTCGATATCGCCCGCCTCGACGATCCTGGCCCGTGAGCGGCGCACCGCCTGCCGACTGGCGCGCAACTCCGCAGCGACTCTCTCTCGATCGACCACGATGGCGATCACCCGTCCAGCCGCGCGAACTGGCGCCGGATCACTATTGAGCGTGATGTCGTAGTTGATGGCGCCGACCCGCTCACCGGCCAGTGCAATTTCGACCAAGCCGCGTTGATCGTCCGCCGCCAAATCGACGAGGTCACCGTCTGCATTCACATACGCCTGGCGGGCGGACGCCCAGAAAAAAAGCTGCGCCGAGTCGTCGCCCAACACCCGTGCTAGTGCGGTACGCAGTGAGCTGCGGCTACCCTCGGCTGTGCTCAGCCAGGCACCGAGTTCCTCGATCCCACCGGTACGGGCGAAGCCGCCGAACAGCAGGGCGATGGTGAACGCCACCGGTGCACCGGTCACTGCAACCAGCTGTGCCCAGAACACCCAGTCAGGCGAAAACGAGCTCGGCAGAAGGTTTGCACTGACTGGGATGAACAACACCGCCACGATGCCATAGCCGTACAACGGCGCCAGGATCAGACGTCGTCGCGGTTCCGCGCGGCGCAGCCGGCTGGCGAGAATGTAGGTGGTGGACACCATCACAGCGGCGCCGACCCCGCTTTGAACCAAATGGCCCAACTCGGCCAGGTCCGGCCGATCTGCGACCACGAGCATTTCGACGGGCGCATGGTCTGCGGTGAACAGATAAAGCGGCGCCTGCAAGACCAGCGAGACCATATAAACCGCGAGGACGGTCAGTCGCGATGCCCGCGACGGGAGGCGACCGGAGGGGAATGCATGCAGCACATGCACCAGCACCGCCAGAGGCAACGTCGCCAACATCACGCTCACCGCGCTGAGTAGGGGAATCCCGAAGGCGTCCAGCCGCCCGACCAGCATCATGAAACCGCCGAACACGATCAGGGATCCGAAGCGGTTGCTCGGACGTCGCGCCCAGGCCAGCACCCCGGCCGCCACATAGACCAAGCTGGCCGCCACGTACGCGACCCCCATCCACCGTTGCCCACCCGCTTCGGATGTGACGGCGGAGGCGATCTCGAGGACTCCGATCACTGCCATCGCTGCCACCAACAGCACCAGCGCGCGTCGCAGCGGCCGCTGCGTGAGAGATGGCCATTCCGGGGCGGCGTTCACCATCGAAGTGTGCCCGCCCATCCGGCCGGCCGCCATAGGTGTTCCGGGTCGGGGTGCCATGTCTCACATCATGTCGCCACAACATCCGATTGCCGATAGACCTGAGTCGTCGATCTGGTGAGAGTTTCACTCCATGCGCAGCGCGCGATCCGACTGGTCGCATGCTGCTGCGATACAGCGCGCATGACCTAGGTCGCCTCTGAGAAGGCGACTTGGGTCTATGGGGTTATGAACGGCGTCGGAGCACTCTGGTTGAATGCGCACTCGATTCGGTATGGCGATCCTCGTGGTCGCCTGTACGGCCACCGCCTGTTCCAGCGGCGGTGGTCAGACGCCCACCTCGCCCGCCGGCTCGTCCAGCCCGGCAAGCTCATCCGACACAGCGCGCGCGGTGTCGCTGCCGGCGTCGGCTCAGAAGATCATGGCCAAGCCTGCATATCAGGGCGCCCGTTGGACCTACGAGGTCAGCGACCTGAAGACCGGCAAGGTGCTGCTCGCCAACAGGCCCTCGGAGATGGCGTTCACTGCCTCGACTGCGAAGCAGTTCACCGTCGGAGCGGCATACAACACGATCGGCACCAACACCAAGCTCACCACTCCGGTCTACGCGACCGGTACCGTGACCAACGGTGTCCTGCACGGCAACCTGGCACTCGTTGCTTCCGGGGACCTGACGATGGGCGGTCGCAACGCACCGCAGGGTCGGGCCGACGAGTCGTTCAACGAGGCACACATCGACCACGTCTACGGCGACCTCGCACCCAATGCCGTCAAACCCCTCGGCCACCCGCTCGCCGGTCTGGACAGCCTCACGCAACAAATCGCCGCGAAGGGAATTCGGAAGGTCAGCGGCAACGTGCTCATCGACGACAGACTGTGGCAACCCTTCGCCGGAGGGGAAGGCACCGTCCAGCCGATGTTCATCAACGACAATGTGCTCGATATAACCGTCACTCCCGGCGCGTCCGGTGCCCTCGCAGCCATCGCCACCAGCCCGGTCACCACGGCCTACCAAGTGATCTCGAAGGTCAAGACCGGGGCCGGCTCGAAGGTGGCACTGCAGGTCGAGCCCGACACACGCCAACCGCACCGACTGGTAGTCACCGGCACCATCGGGGCCAGTGCCGGGCCACGGCTGACCATCTACCGCATCCCAGACCCGGCGTCGTGGGCCCGTACGTTGTTCATCGAGTCACTCAAACGCGCCGGCGTCACCGTGACCGCTGACCCGTTGGCCACCAATCCCGCAGACCAGTTGCCCTCCAAGAGCAGCTACCAGCCCACCCGACAGGTGGCGAAATTCACCTCGCCCCCGCTGTCCGCCTTCGGTTCGCTGATCCTGAAGACCAGCTACAACACGGGCGCCAACGCCATGCTCTGTCTGCTCGCCGTCCATCAGGGCTCCACCGACTGCTTAGCCGGGCTCAAGCCGATCCGCGCCATGGTCGACAAGGCCGGCCTGACCGCCGCCGACGTCGTGCTCATCGACGGGCAGGGCGCTGACCCGGCCTCAGCATCGCCCGCGCAGATGGTCACGTACCTGCGCTGGACTCAGACGCAACCGTGGGGAGCGACGCTGAAGGCAGGACAACCGGTCTTGGGCGAGAGCGGGACGCTGGCCAGCAGTGGAGCAAACAGCCCCGCCAAGGGCAAAATTCAGGCCAAAACCGGCACCAGCGCGCACCTCGATCCGGGCAACGACAGGGCGCTGTTCAACGTCCAGCGGCTCGCCGGATTCATGACGACCTCCGACGGTCGCCAACTGGTGTTCGACATAGCCATGAGCAGCGGCACCTACCCCGATGTACAGACCGGCATCGGTCAGGCAGGCAACGACGTAGCGGCTGTGGCCGCCGCGATCCAGCAGGCCGTGTCGTGACCGCCCGCAGATCGCGGTGGCGCACCTCAACGGTCGCCGTCGGGGTCCTGGCCACCGTGAGCGCGTGCACGACGAACGGCTCGGGCGCGGCGCCACGCTCGAGCACCGTGCCACCGCCGAACACAGGGCGCAGCACTGCAGCCGCACCAAGCGATCTCACCAGTGAGATCAACGCAATCACCGGCAATGCGCGCTATTCCAAAGCAAGCTGGAGCGTGGTGGTCGCCGACCTGGGCACCGGGAAGTCGCTCTACACCGAGCATCCCGACACATTGGCGTTCACCGGATCGGTGCGCAAGCTGTTCTCGGTCGGACTCGCTCTGAAGACGTTGGGCCCCGACCACCGCACGACAACCCCCGTCTACCGCACCGGCACGCTCGACACAGCCGGTGTGCTGCACGGCAACCTCAACCTGGTCGGCGCCGGCGATCTCACGCTCGGCGGACGACGCACCGCCAATGGCGCTCTGGCCTACACCGACTTCGATCACAATGACGCGAACAACCTCGGCACCGCGAGCCTGACCCCACAGGACCCGCTTGCCGGCGTGGATCAACTGGCCCGGCAGGTCAGAGCCGCCGGTATCACCACTGTCGACGGCGATGTCGTGATCGACGACCGGCTCTTTCCCGCCTACCGAGTGCCGAACAACGACCTGCTCATCACCCCGACCATGCTCAACGAGAACATGGTCGACGTCACCATCACGCCGACCCGCCCCGGACAGCCCGCCACGCTGCAATACCGGCCCAAGACAGCCGCGTTGA
Source organism: Dermatophilaceae bacterium Sec6.4 (assembly GCA_039636865.1). NCBI lineage: Bacteria > Bacillati > Actinomycetota > Actinomycetes > Micrococcales > Dermatophilaceae > Dermatophilaceae bacterium Sec6.4. The sequence goes on along the minus strand of CP144172.1, from coordinate 1,989,543 downwards.
AAGTGATCAGCAGCGTGCGCACGACCGCGGCGGGAACCACACCGACCGTCTCGGTGCCCGACGTCAAAGCATCAAACGGCCAATCTGTGACCGGTCTCGTGACCTGCGCTGCCACGGTCGGCTGTACCGCGAGAGTGAGCGGCACCATCCCCGTTGACTATCGGGCACCGCTGTCCGGCGACCGCAGCTACGTGGGCACGTTCCGCGTCGAGGATCCCGAAGCCTTCGCCCGCACCGCGTTCATCCAGGCCTTACAACGCATCGGCGTCAAGGTTGCCACACCCACCGTGGGGCCGAACCCGACCGCCACGCTTCCCGCCTCGACGAGTTATCCGAGCACGAGCCGTGTCGCCGCCCTGATCTCACCGACCTACGCGCACCAGGCGAAGCTCATCCTGAAGGTAAGTCTGAACCTCGGTGCCAACCTCGCGCTGACCCAGTTCGGACTGACTCAGGGAGACAAGACCCGGTCCGGCGCGCTCGCGGCGGAACGCAAAGCCGTCATAGGTATGGGCGTGCCGGCGAGCGGCTTCGACTTCCCCTCCAACGGCAGTGGCAGCCCGGACAGCCGCGCCACCCCTCTCGCGATCGTCAAGCTGCTCACCATGATGAGCCACACCAACGTCGCAGGGATCTACCAGAACGCACTTCCCGTTCTCGGCGTCGATGGCTCGCTCGCCCACACCGGCACCGACCTCGCCGCCAAGGGACACGTCTACGCCAAGACCGGCACGACACTGCTCGATGGAAAACTCAAGGCGCAGACCCTCGCCGGGTATGTGGACACCCTCGCCGGACACCGACTCGCGTTCGCGATCTGTCTCAACGACTACGGCCCGATCAACAGCATCAACGATGTTCTCCCGGTGTTCAGCGACGAAGCCGCCGTGACGGACGTGCTCTACCGAAAAGGCTGAGCAGTGGGGAGCACCATCACGTTCCCAGCAGAAATTCACCGACCGAGGATTCCTCGTAAAGGCGGGTTCCCGCGGTACGAGCAAAGAGGAAAGAGTCCCCAGCTCCGACCGGACAACTGCCGAGGCCCATCGCGGTTGCCGCGAGTTGCATCGTCGCGAAGAGCACGCCGACGTTCTTCAGTGTCAGCGCATAGGCAATGCCTTCGTATTTCCAGCTGAGGCGACGAAAATCTGCCGCGAGGATCACGAGAACGGGCGGTGGAGTCGTCAGGGTGGCTGCCCCTCCCCCTTCACGCAGCAGTCGATCGACATCCGGGTTGGACGGGGTCACGAGGATCAGTTCGTGGTCGAAGGGGTCGTAACGATAGAGCCCGGCGGGCAATCCTTCGCAGTCGGCGACTGCCAGATACGTGGTGAGTTCATACAGGCCACCGGCAGCTGGGTAGGGGCGCGATGGCCTCGGGTAGCTGTCCGCCTGCTCGACCGTGCCTCGCCACCCTCGGACCCTCATCGTCCGGTACAGGAATTCGCTCAGCTGGGCAATGGTGAGCGGGCTCAGGTTACGTCGGGAGGAACGGTCCTCCATCACCTGCGCGAAGGGGGGATCAGCGGCCATCACAGCCGCCAGATCCGGCGGGGGAAGGATGACCCTGGAGTCCGTGCCCGACCCGCTCGCGGTGCGCTCACGGTCCCCCGCAGCAGCAGGGGCGGGTCGCGCACCAGCGAATCGGTATGTTCCGCCGCGCGGCTCATCCGGATGGGCCATCCGACTACGGTCGTGCAGGAGCAGGTCGTGAAATTCCCATTGCGACAGTGCTGGATCACGATCTTCGGCGAGCAGGTCGTCATCGCCGACCTCGGCCAGGAGGCCCGCCCGAAGGAGGACGGCGACCAGAGTATCGAGCTGCGCGGCGCCGAAGCCGGGCGTGACAAGAACCGTGTCGGCAGCGTCAGCCGGTGTGATCGGCACGACGAAGGCAGCGATCACCGCCACAGCAGCCACCGTCAATTCGGCTCGCATATTCGCGCAGGGCGACTCCAGAATCATGCCGCGCGGGCCCCGGTGAAGTACCGCGAATTGGGACAGCTGCAACCGGGCCGGACAGGGTGCGGCAGGAGGGCCCAGCATGAGATTCGGAGCCTCCGGCGAGGTCGGCACCACATCCGCGACCAGCGTGCCGTCAGGGGTCAGCAGACGGTAGCTGAGAAAGCCACGCCGGCTGGCCCGGGCAGCCCAAAACATCCATCTCGCCAGGCCTGTCGTCCCCGTCGGGGCGACCGATGCCTCGCACTCGGAAGGCGTCGCCGGCCTCCTGATGAGCAGGTCGACGGGAGCCCGTTCGGGAGTGCCTGCGCGCGGGAGGGCCAGCGCCCCCCACCTGGCCTCCAGCATCTCGATCTCTTCGCCGTCGGCGCCGATCCTCGTCCGGCGCTCCACCTCGGGGCGCAGCGCAATCATCAACGGCACACTCACAGGAACATCGCAATGGGGTTGAGATCGGCCTCGGCGGTGGGTGCGTCGAGCCACCCGCGTTCGACCGGCACGTCGTAAAGACGTCCGGGAGCCAGTCGGGACCAGAACGGGCGGATGCCCGGCACGACGACACGCACGACCGGCATCCCGATGTCGGGGCGCGTTTGGTCCAGTACGTGCATGGCGAGGCCGGCCCGTTCCAGCCGTTGACGACAGAGCAGGACATTCGCTGCGAGGTCTTCATCGACTCGGTTCGGATGGTCTGTCGCCCGCCACGTGGGCGCGGCCGGATCGGGCAGCAGGTACGGCTGATTGGCGACCGTTGCCGTGCTCATCCAGCTCTCCATATCCCGATCCAGTCCGGCATCCGCGCTGCTCGGATCATCACCGGTGAAAGCCATCTGATTGAGTTCGGTGAGCGCCCGCAGCACGGCCAGGCGACTGTCGAGGTGAGCCCCGAACGCCATCAGGATCCGCTCGGTCGGGTGGTCCACCCGGCGTGAGAACGCCGCGATGGTGGGGATCTCGAGATCAGTGGTCAGATCCAGCGCCCACACCTCACGCCCGCGCGCCCGATAGCTCGCGATCAGTTCCTGGACCCACGGGTCACCCATCCCGACGAGATCCACACCTGGCTTGCGCAACCGGTTGTACCACCAGAGGGCCACCGAGTCGCGCTCCACCAGTTCCAGGGTGCCCTGCAGGATCGCCTCGGTCAGGGTGTTACCCGCAGCGCAGCCGTTCGAGTCCGCGAAAACACCCGAGTTCGGCTCACGGGAGCCACCGAAGTATAGGCTCCCGGTCGGTAGGAGCACCTGCTGTTCCCAGGACAGTGACCATAGCGGGGTCCAGTCCGTGACCGTGTCCTCATCGAAGCGGGCGGGGACGAAATTGAACCAGGAATCTGCCGCGTTGAGCCGTTCGGCATCCTTCAGTTGGGCGGCGCTGAAGAGCATGCACGCATTCGGATGAATCGCCGAACTGCCCAGACTGCGCATCGACCCTCTGACACGCTGCTCGTCGCCGGTGCTCATCCCCGAATAGCGCTCCAGTGCCTCACTCAGCGCGCCCACTCTGGCCTGCGCCGCTGTGGTCCCCTTACCGGCAGTAGACGCCCGCAGGCTGCGCCGCAGTTGGAGCAGGCTCCTTATGGGCAGACCGAGGTTAGCGCCAGAGTGCCAGACATGCATCCCTGGATCCGGCGTGCGCACCGGTTCGAGCATGCTGGCCACTCCCGTGATCGCACTGACATGGTGTCGGTACCGACGGAAGGTCTCGTCCGCCGTAACGGTCCGGAAATCCCCTTCTCTGCCGTCATGTACCGGTTCGGCTGTCGGTCTGATCGGGGTCGTCGGGCGTGGTGTGGGATCTCCGCAGGCGCCGCACTGCGGTCGACGGACCAGGACGTGCTGCGTCGCGCTCCAGTCCACAATGTCCAGTTCCGTCAGCACCGCAGAGTCTCCTGGCGCACCCTCGACGGTGGGCCTGCTCAACCCACCAAGGATCTTCACGACTTCCATCGCGGCGATCCGGGCGGTCAACTGAACTGCTGCCGGAGTCGTGACTGTCGGCATCACGATCGGATCGCCGCCTGGAAGCGATGAAAGAAACGACGCGACGCGTCGATGCGAGTGCCTGCGCGCCATGAGACATTCCCAGCACGGCGAGTCACCATCCCTGAACAGGGGCCCGAGCCAGAGCCGGCGCGCACCGGGCCATACCAGGAACCAGGTGACATGGGCTGCCAGGCAGACTCGATTGACTGCTGCAAGGTCGGTGTCGGTGTAGTCGCCCGCGAATACCAGCAAAATATCCGGAGACTCCAACTCAAGTGTCGGCAGGTGCCTGGAGGTCAGCACCTGGACGCCCGCCGCTTCCAGGCAGCTCGCCGCGGCGTCGACAGTTTCGGGGTCAACCCCCTCGGTCGCACAGATCTGCACAGTGCTGCGCATCGCATCGACGGCTGCACCCGGGTCCGCACCCAGCTCGAGCCACCAGGCCCGCTCGACAAGCTTCTCCTGCGTCGCAGTCGGAACAAGAATCCCCCGTTGTTGCATCCGCTGGATCGCGAAGTACACCTGTGCAGCGGGAAGTGTTCCGTCCAATGCATCCACCACATCATCCGACGTCCGTCGACCATTGATGAGCGGCGCGACGGCCTCGTACGCAGCACCGCGCAGCAGCACAGTGTCCTCACCGCGAAGTACGTAGACGCCATCTCTCGGGACGACACGCAGCACGACGCGCGGATCGAGCGCCCACGCGTGATCCGCGCGCACGGCACTGACCCGACGCCGATCCTCAGGGGTAGGCGTTGCTGGGTCTGTCATGCTTGTCTGCACTCTCTCATCGGGCCGTTTGCGGATCGTCGATATCGATCGTTCACGTCAATTGGCGACGTGCCTGCGAGGCGAACGCGCCGTTCAGCGCCATCAGTTCGTCGTACGATCCGTCTTCGACGATCCGGCCCTGTTCCAGGTAGTAGATACGGTCGGCGTCCATCACGGTGCTCAACCGGTGGGCGATGAGGATGCGGGTCGCGCGCACCTTGACGAGACTCTCGGCGACGACGGCCTGCGTCGCATTGTCCAAGGCGCTTGTCGCCTCATCGAACAGCAGGATCCGCGGACTCCCGGCCAGAGCTCGAGCAATCAACAAACGCTGGCGTTGACCACCGGAAAACGTGGATCCGCCCTCGCTGACCGCGGTGTACATGCCCATTGGCATGGCGCGCAGGTCACCTGCGAGCCCCGCCCTCTCCGCGGCACGCCACGCGTCATCAACCGTCAGGTTCACCGCCGATCCGATGATGTTGGTAAGAACACTGCCCGGCAGCAGTTCCACCGACTGCAGCACCACGCCCAGTTGGCGACGCACGGCACGGATATCCAAACCGGACAGGTCCTGGTCGTCGAAGAAGACTGCACCGTGCTCCGGTTCCTCAAAGCCGAGGAGCAATCTGCCGAGCGTGGACTTACCCGACCCGGATGGTCCGACGAGCGCGATCGAGCTTCCTGCCGCAACCCGGATGGAGACGTCGTCCAGTACCAGTGGCCCATCGGGCTGATATCGGAAGGAGACACTGCTGAACTCGATCCTGCCCTCAAGGATGCCGGGGTCGAATTTCGCGACGTCTTCCTCGGGTACCTCCGCGAGGATCGGCCGTAGGTGCTGCAGACCAGGCAGTGTGCGCACCACGAGGTTGAACGAGTTGGCCATCGTCACCATCGCGACAGCAACTTGAGCGTAGGCGGCGTTGGCGGCCAGGAACGCGCCCGGCGACAGCGTCGACCGCGGGCTCAACCCCACGACCGCGAACAAGACGATCGCGGAAACAACTGGAAACGCCGCGGTCACGACGCCCGTGAGGTTCTCCACGCTTCGCACGGAGTTCCAATGCCGACGCTTGGCGGTGAAGAGCTCAGCCCAGCGATAGAAGGCCTTCTCCTGCACGCCGGCAACCCGCAGCTTGCTGATCCCGCTGACGAACTCCAGCAGCATCCCGTTCAACTGGCCGGCGAGGTCCTCGACCGCCTGCATCCGATGCAACTGCACTCGACCAGCCAGGATGGTCACGACGATCATCATGGCGAGAAGAATCGTGGCCGCGATTCCCAACTGCACGCTGTAGAACCAAATGAGACCGAAGCTGAAGATCGAGAAGGTACCGCCCAGAACGGACGTGACGGCCGATCCGCTGATGAGCTGCACCATCGACTCGCTCGACAGCACGCGATGAGCGAGGTCACCTGCGCTGTAGCGGCGGAAGAATGACGTCGGGAGGGCGAGCAGCCTTCCCCAGATGGCCGGGCCGAGGTAGCGATCAAGTCTGCCCTGCACCCGTAGTACGGCGATGGAGGTAGCCAGTTGGAACAGCGCACCCGCGACGGTCGCCACCAGAAGTGCCGCCGTCAATTGCACGAGCTGGGAACGGTTGGCCCCTGGAATCACGCTGCCGACTATCTGGCCCGTGACCAACGGCACGGCCAACGCCAACAACCCCGAACCACAGGTGAGACCGACGAGCATGAGCAGGTCCGCTCGGGTCTCGGCGAGCCCGGCCCTCAGTAATGTCCTGATGCTCAACGGGCCATCGGGCAGCGGCCGGTAGATCACGAATGCGTCGCGTTCGAGGCTCGCAGCAAGAGGACCGTCGACCGGCCGTCGGGCAGACGCCGCTGTATCGACGAGTTGATACCGCCCGGATCCGACTGGAACCAGTGCTACCGGATGATGTCCGACTTCAAGGAACGCAAGCATCGGCCCGCAGTCCTGACGCCACCAATCCTCGTCGAGTCGGACCCGTCGGGTTCGCAGACCACAGGAGCGGGCAAGGGCGGTCAACGGGTCCTCATCCGCAGCACCCGAGGACGGCATCGTGAGCGAAACTCCTTGAGCGTTCGCCACCACTTGGAATGCGCCGACCAGGACTGACTCGCCGGTTTTCGTGCGCGGTGGCTGGTCGCCATCCGATCTGAGCAATGACCCGAGCTGCTCGAGGCCGGCTGCGAGTGCACCACCGCGGGTGGCACGTTGCGCGGACACCCGCGCGAAATCCTCAGACTCGATCTGCTCGCGTCGGTGCGCAATGGCCCGGTTCAGGGTCATCTCCTGCGCTTCGGAACCAGATGCGTCAGCTACTCGTGCCGCGGTGACAGAACCGCCTACGAGGGACCCCGCGAGTTCGGCGAACCACCGGCGACGAGCTTCTTGCGCTTCATCGGAGACGATCGGAACGATCTGAACCGTGGAGTCAGGTCCGCCGACGGCGAGCAGTCGAAAATCGTGGTCAGCCTCCTCGTGGGAGCCGAACAGAAGTGTGCCCGGGGTCGCGGTCATCAGGTGCAAGCGTGCAAGGTCCGGGCTGTCCGATGCCGCGACCGCGAAGACCTCGACAATGCCGCTGGTGACACGCCACGAGGATCCGGCTCCGGACAACACGAGCGGATGATCCGCGCCGACTTGTCGCCGCCCGCCCGAGTCACCTCCGAGCGCATCCTGCTCGATGGTGGTCATCTGCGCACGGCGATATCTGCGGGAAATAGTCGGCTGTAGGGGCCATCACAGCCGATCATCTGCTCGTGCGTGCCGCGCTCGACGATGTGACCGCGGTCCATCACGACGATCTCATCGCAATCTCGAATAGTGCTCAGGCGGTGCGCGATGATCAGTGTGGTGCACCCCCGTCGGCGAATGTTCCGATCGATCAGTTCCTCGGTGTGTGGATCGAGCGCGCTGGTCGCCTCGTCGAGGATGAGGATCCGTGGATCGCCCACGAGAGCTCGCGCGATATCCAGCCGTTGCGCTTCGCCCCCGCTGAAGTTCGATCCGCCCTCACGCACCGTGGTGAGGTAACCGTCCGGGCGTTGAGCGATCTGGTTGTGGATGCCGGCGTCTTGCGCCGCATGGACCATCTGCTGCTCCGCGACGGTGTCGTCCCAGAGCGAGAGGTTGTCCCGCACCGTGCCGCTGAACAGCGTGATGCTCTGGTCGACGAGAGCCACGGAGGCGGTGATCGTGTCGAGCGGCCACTGGTCGCGGGGCCTACCGTCGAAGAGGATCTGACCGCTCCATGGTCGGTAGAGGCCTGCCACGAGTCGAGCGACGGTCGACTTCCCACTGCCTGATCCGCCGACAACGGCGACCCTACTGCCCGGTCGCACCACCAAGCTCACGTTGTTCAGCAACGGCGGCTCCAGCAGGCTGTACCCGAAGGTGACATCCCTCAACTCCAGCTGGCCGACCAACCGAGCGGGAGCTGGTGTCACCCCCTCCGAACTGTCGAACGCGTCGATGAGGTCGTCTACCGGGTTGGCCAGTACATCGTTGAGCCGTTCCAGGTCTCCACTGATCTCCTGCAGCGAGCCGCCCAGTTGGACGAATCGACCGATCGGTTCTGAGGAGCGCGTCATCAGCGTCTGAAAAGCGATCAGGGTGCCGAGGCTCAGCGCACCGTTGACGACGGACAACCCGCCCCAGCCGAGGATCGCGACCGTCGTCAATGCGGCCAGAAGTGGAGGAACGACGAAGAGCGGAAGGGATGCCGCGCCGAGCTCCTGAGTGCCCCGCACCGTCTTGGCGTGCAGTCCAGCAACCCGCGTGAACAAGTCGGATTCCCTGCCTGCTGCCTTGACCGACTCGATCGACTTCAGGCCGCTCATCGCGCTGCCCAGCAGTGCTCCGCGATCTTGCAGCACCCGCAGGTTGCCCTCCCGTCGCCGCCGGCCGACCGAGCGCAGGACCAGGACGTTGACGACAGCTGCGGCGACGCCGACGAGCGTCAGCGCGCTGCTGTAGCCGAACATGACGATGAAGTAGAAGACGACGACGACGGAGTCGATCAGCGCTGCTGCGACTTCGGTGGACAACAGAATCGCAAGGCGATCATTGCGAGGTACCCGCCCAGCAACTTCGCCGGGCGAGCGTTGGGCGTAGAAGGCGACCGGAAGCCGCAGGATGTGCCAGAGGAAGACGCTTGAGCTGTGCAGGGAGAGCTTGGTCTCCAGGCGGAGCAGATAGTGGGCGCGCAAGGCAGCGAGCACGATGATGGCGACCGCGGCACCGGCCAGCAGCCCCAGAATGGGCCAGATCGCGCCCGGTTGATCCGCGACCAGGACCTGATCGACGAACGCCTTCGTCAGGACAGCCGCCGCGAGCCCCGGGATCACCAGACCTAGGCCGGCGAGCACCGCGAACACAAGACCACCGAGCGAATGCCGCAACCGACGCGCGAGATCCGCGAGGACGTTCGGTGGCGAGCCGCCTCGTCGAAAGTCCGGGCCGGGTGCTATCTGAAGGACGACGCCCGTGAACGAACGATCGAACTCCTCCTCGGTGACCACTCTCGAACCGTGACCCGGGTCGTTGAGGAACCACCGGCCAGGTGCGTAGCCCTCCACGACGAGGAAGTGGTTGAAGTCCCAGAACACGATCACCGGTAGAGGACCGGATCGCAGCTCGTCCAAGTCGTGACGGACACCTTTTGCCGTCATCCCGTAGGTGCGAGCGGCCTTGACGATATTGCTGGCCTTGACGCCATCGCGAGAGACGCCGCTCACTTGGCGCAGTTCGTCCAGAGGAACCCATAGACCGTAGTGAGCCAGGATCATCCGCAACGACGCGGCGCCACACTCGGCGGACTCCATCTGCAGGACGGTCGGCGTACTCTCCCGCCGCTTCTTGCGGATCGCGGGCGCCGCCGACTCCTGTGTCACGCTCACTGCGGTGACCGGGCGGAGGGAAACAACAACGAGATCGGGTGCCGAACTGCGGTGATCACCGACGCGTTGACCAAGGTGCCGGCACTGAGTGGTTCGGGTGGACCGCTACCGGAGGTCCAGGACAGGCCCGATGGCGTGGCCGATGATGCCCTCAGCTTCACCTCCACCTGGATGACGGGGCCCGCTGCAATGACCAATGAGGCGATGTCGGGATTGTTCAACAGCGCGTCGACGCCGGCTCGGGTCACTGGGAAGCTGCCGACCTTCTCGACGGTGCCGAGAAGGAGCCCGTATTCCTCAGCGGGCACGGTGGTCACCGAGAGTTGAACTGTCATACCTTTCTTGATGGGCTGACGACCGGTGACGGGCACGTAGACGAACGCATGTAATTCCTGATCGCGGGGCTGAATTGTTGCGATCGGCGAACCGACCTTCAGTTGATCGCTGGGATAGGCAAGCATCTCTTCGATCCGCCCGTCGGTCAGAGCCTTGATGGTGAGGCCTTTCCCACCGTCGGTCTGAAGAGTGGCAAGGCCCTGACCGGCTCTGACTTCGTCACCCGCCGATACCAGGACCCGGGTGACCTGGCCGGCTTGCGGCGTGACGCTGTTGAACGTTCCGTACTGGGTAAGGAGAACGCCGGGCCCCGGGAAAGTCGTCCGCGTGGTCCCGAACAGCGTCCATGCCACAAACGCGACCAGGACCAGCCCGACGGCTCCGAGAACAACCCAGCTGCGCGGCCGCGTTACCCGCACGAGGCCGTCCAGTTGCTCCGGGCTCGAGAGATGTGCCATAGCGTTTGCGCGGAACTTAGCTGTGGCCACAGCCCACCCCTCTTATTCGATGAATCCGACAGCCCGCGTGCGTCCTACCAGATGGGCCCGTCTTTGGTGGCGCACGGGAAACTCAGGTACCCGCCCGCGACAGAGTCGAGTTCTTCGTCAGTCAGCTCCGACGGGCGCTGCGGGATCGTGATGTGCAGGACGGTGTCGTCGTCTTCGACCACTACCACCCGCTTCCCGTCCGGTACGTGTACTCCGTTGGCCTTCAGGACTGCAGTCGGGTCGGCCATCAGCTCCGCGTGGAAATCCGCGTCGCCCCAACCACGTGCAACTACTGCTGCGAGGGCCTTGTTCTCTGCCTCGTGATCAACCACGGAATGCTCCTGTCAATTGTGAGAGAAGGGGGTTCCTCCTCAGCAACTTCATTTTGATCCACGGCGAGTGCAGTCACAATGGACCTAGGTCCACTCCAGAACCACCGGGCGACTGCGGATCGCACCGTGCTCCGGCACCGAGTGCCGCAGGCTCGCCGCACTCAGGCGCCTGAACGGCAGTCGTGAGACGTTTACTTCGACGAGTCGCTAAACACGCCTTCGCCACCGCGCCGCAGCCAGCACCGCGCCAGCCAGCAACAGCAGGCCGGCCAGGATCAGCAACGGCAGCTTGTACGCCGGCCCCCGGCTCTGCGAGGACGCAGCGTGCGTGCTGTTCGCCAGCGCCCGGCCCTGCGAGGGCGCAGCAGCCTTGCTCGTGGGCGACTGGCTCTGCGGGGACGCAGCGGCGGTCGTGCGCACGGGCGCTGGGCTCTGTGAGGACACGGCAGCCGTGGTGTTCGCCGGCGCTTGGCCCTGCGAGGACGCAGCAGCCTTGCTCGTAGGCGACTGGCGCTGCGACGACGAAGCGGCGGTCGTACGCGCAGGTGCAGGGCCCTGCGAGGAGGTAGGGCGCGGTGCGGACGCCCCAGGGCCGGCAGCGCGCACGGTGAGATCGAGGCTCGCCTTGAGCCGGCTGCCGACGGTGACCGTGAACCGGTATTGACCGGCCCGGGTGGGGGTGCCGGAGAGCATGCCGCCGCGGCTCAACGCAAGGCCGGCCGGCAACTGCTCACCCGGCGCCAGCGACCAGTCCGGCGCACCACCGCCGGTGGCGTTGAGTACGGCTCGGTATGGCCGTCCCACGGTCGCAGCTGGTAACTGCGATGTGGTGATGGTCGGTGGGTGTGCGCCGAAGACAGGGCCGTCATCGTCGACGCATTTGGTTGCCCGGTTGATGGAGATGCCGACCTGGCAGGTGATGTTGTGTTCCAGTCGCCAACGTAGAAAGAGGTACGGCGCGTACAAGCCGGATTCGGTCATCTGCTTCATCAGCTCGGTCGGCAGCGGTGAGGGAACTCTGTCTAGGCTAGAGACCAGGATGATGTCGTGGGCTGGTTTGAAGTTCAGTGCAGGAGCCGCGACCTTGAATCCATAGGCACTACTCGGATAGGCAAATTTGTAGTATTTTCCCGATGCGTAGGCCTGGCACACCCTCTTACTGAACGTGACCGACGAGTCCACGCACCATTTTTGAAGGTCATCTGTTGGCGCTCCCTGCGCTTCGTAGCGATGGTTGTAGACAAGCGGGACCAGCGCGCGGTAGTAACTGAGCCTGATGGCGTTGGTCGCAACCGTGACGTACTGCCCGGCGTCCGCCGCGCTCACGTCCCACTCCGGCTCGTGATGAAGGAGCCCGTCGGCGACCACGGATAGCTTGCCCCAGTCGTCGTAGACGTAATTGAACGTCTGCGAAAGGCTGGTCAGTGCCGCGGCGAACGTCAGGGCTGTCTTCTCCCCGAGTTTGTCGACCGTGGTGCTGAGCAGGTCCTTCCCGTCGCCGTTGGGCTCATCGGCCAGTTCGGTGCTGAACTTCAGGACGGCGTTCACAACGCCGAGGGCAGCACCGATTTCGTGTTGCCCGGTTATTTCGGCGGCGATGGTGAAAAGTTCCAGAATGAAGCTGGCGATCGAGACGCCTAGTTTGGTGTTGTCTGCGACCTCCGGGATCGATTCACGGACCTGGGCATAAACGCTTTTCAACGTGGGCTGCAACATCTGCTGCTGATCGCTGAGCAGAGTGCGCATTCCAGCCTTGAGGCCATCCACCACGAACACATCGCCCAGTTCGGTGTTCAACTGTGCTTTCACTGCGCCGAACGCGCGCTTGTCGAACCCGAGACCGGACTTGTACGCCACCCCGCCCTTGGGATCCATCGCCTTCTGCCAGGTAAGGATGGTGTTCTGGTTGGCGTTGTACTGATCACGGATGTTCGTGCACTCATCGCCGCAGGTCTGCTGACTCAGGTAGGTCAATGCTTTCTGCTGAGCGTCGTACTCCGGGCCGGGCGCGGGTAGCGGCCAGTGTTTCGGCGCCTGAGCGATGACCTTGTACAGGCCATAGTTCGTCACGCTCGGCTGATTTCCGTCCTCCATGACCGGAGCATTCGAGGTGAGCGAGGAGTACCACATGTTCTGCTGACCGCGTTCCAGCACACCCTGTAGCTGCCCGGTCGAGCCCTTCGCAATCTGCGGGCTGGCCTCGGGTGAGTCCAGCGACAGTCCATTCGCGATGTCTTGGGGCGGGGCCAACATGCCGACCAGCGCATACCGTGGTGAAGTGCCCAGCCCGTTGATCACGCTCGGGGTGGCGCCGAACGGTCGCAGCGCCGCACCCAGCGTGCCGTAGGGCACCGAATAGCTGACAGAGACCTCCGCCGGCTCATGGGTGATCACCGGCGCCACCGTGCCACCGGCCGGCACCAGATCCGACCCGCCGCCACCACCACCGGCGCCGCCGCCGCCGCGGTGTCGGCCCGTTCCGCCGCCTCCCCCGCCGAAATAGCCGCCGCCCCCTCCGCCACTGGCGCCGAAATTGTCGTCGGTATACGTTCCGGCACCGCCCACACCCAGCGTGCCCGCCGTGTACCCGGTCAGGGCGCCGTCCCCCGCCGTTCCGCCCTGGGTGGCGGTCCCCGGGTGTCCACCACCGCCGTATCCGGTGCTGCGGTTTCCGGGCACCCCGTTGGAGCCGCTGCTGCCGGCATCGCCACCGTCACCGCCCGCGCCCGCGTCATGAGAGTCGCCACCAGCACCCCCTCCGCCGGCCGCCACGATCAACCGCGAGTCCAGGGAGGCGGTGGAGTTGCCGGTCGCGCGGGACATGGTGCGAACATCCGACGCGCCGCCGCCGCCGCCCCCAGGCCATCCGTACGAGGCATACGGCCCGCTGCTGCCGCCGTTACCGCCCCCGTTCCAACCTCCGCGTCCACCGTCGCGCCGCCCGCCGCCGGCGCCCGTCCCGCCCACCTCGACATAAAGGGTCTGGCCGGGTTTGACCTGTGCATCCGCGCCAATCGGTAGCTGAGTGGTGGTCACTCGGTTGGGGTCGCCTCCCTGGCCACCGTCATCGGCCTGATTGCCGTAAGCGCCCTGCAGTCGGATCTGTAGCTGGGAGACGGGGTAGCCGCCCATCTGACGCGGGACGGTGAACTGCTGCTCGGAACCGTCCTGCTCATCACCCGTCGGTCGGTAGGTACACGTGACCGTGAACGCCGCGCTCCCGACGCACGGCTTCGGAAGATCGATCGGACCGGGCGACAGTGCACTACCGCCGACCGGGTCACCGACCGTGGCGAGGAACACCAGCACGGACTGGTTGTCCGCGGCCCTGAGCCGAGCCAGGTCGCTCCCCATCCGGTACTGCTCGCCCTGATCGTTGTTCGTCGCGTACAGGGTGTCCGATACCGGCGCGAGGGTGCGGCGATCGACGACCAGCAGATGGAACCCGCCACTGAACCCGCTCGGCCTGCCCGGCACCGGGTAGGCGTGACCGTCGAGCACGATCGCCCCGCCCGCCGCGATGTCATAAGTGACGTAGTCCTGCATGGTGAGGGTGAAGTTGCCGTGGTTGTCCGGGATAAGCGTGCCGTTGATACTGGCCGCGGTGGCACTGCCGGCAGCTTCGTTCGCTTCATCGACCAGGGGTTGTGTCGCGGTGTGGGCCTGCCCCGACGACAAGCCAGGGATCCCGAATACGGAGAACGACGTCTTGGCCAGGTCGATCGACGCAAACTGCTGCGCGGGTACACCGATCTTGCTCAACGCGTCACCCAGCCCTGGCAGAGTCCGCGAATCCCCACCCGGTCCGCGGTTGAGAGTGTTCACGACGGTGATCTGCTCGTCGCCGATTTTCACCAGCGCGTCCTTGAGCTTGGTCGCGTCACCGGCCGAACACAGCGGGTAGACCGTCGACCCGTCGTGAGTCTCCTCCAGGCTCTTACGCTCGAGCTGCAGGACCCACACCCCGGTCGAACACGCCCACGACCCTGCTGTGGGCGCCGGATACGTCTTGTCACCCACGCTCACCTGCAGGTGATCCCCCGGCTCGGCAGGCTTGACCGCAGCCACCCTTGTCCGCAGCGCGAACGAGGGATGCACCACCGCACCGGCGCCGGCCCGCACCGGGCCGGCCCACAAACTCCCCGACGACGTACTGGGCGCAGCCTGCGCCACCGCAGGAGTGAGCGCACACACCATCCCTGTGACGGTCAGCGCCGCCAGCGCCCGCACCCACGCGCCAAAACCACAACCACCTATATACATGCATAGGAGCCTGCCCACTGCCGGGAAACCACACCATAGACCTAGGTCGCGACCACCACTCCGGACACAGGTCTCGCGCCGCGCCCGGTTCACCGTTTTGTGACAGCTGCTGGGACAAGCAGCGGTTATTGAGGACGCGAGGTGAGACCTCGGCGCATTAGAGACTCGTCCCTAGGACCACCCGGGACCGGGCCCCAGCGAAGCGCAGAACAACATGCCCGGCGCCCCGCCGATCACCGAACCGTCACCGAACCGTCACCGAAGTCGTACTACAACCACATCCCGAGCTCGCGTCACCCACCGCCAATGGACCCGTACCTGGCCCAGGTGGTGGTCGGCCTTCACCACCGCCACCAACCGTCTCGACGTGTGCTCAGGACCCGCCAAGCCCAGGCCCTTGTTGTGGACCACATCGGCGCGGATCTTGCCCAGTAACGCTCGACCCACTCCTCGACTCTGTGCACATACTCGGCTACCAACCCCCCTCGGCGTAACCCGCGCCTACAACACCGCGCCTCCCCAGCGGCGACGTAGCCGGCCACGGTGTGGTGCGAGCACACCCGCATCTCCCGGCATCACGCAGCGACTCGGTGAGGGCGAACCACTCCGACATGTTCATGATCACTCGGCACCGTCTCCGAGCAACTACATGACCGTCTCCGGGTAGTTTCCCGTGGCCACTGCCAGTGGCCGTCTCGCTACCACCCCTTAGTAGCCTGTCGAGGACGTCCTCTGTCGAGAGGTTGCCGCGTTTCGCCGGCGCCGGCGACACACTCAAGTTCATAGTCGGAAGCGCTGTTTCCGCGTTCTCCTTCGCGGGTGCAGCGTCAGTTGCAGCGGGGGCGTTCTCTACAGGCTCGGACATGCCGTCTCCACTTATGCGCGAGTGCATCTTGCGCTCGACGTATTCAGTTTGCCTCGACACGCACAGGTACCGAGATAGGCCTAGGTCTTGTTTCGTCGCGCCGGCTTCAGACCTCGAATTGACGATCCTCGCCTGGTGACGGCTCGTCGCCGGTGCTGCCCGGTTTTACATCGACGAGTTGCCCGGATGCCGAGACCCGCTCACAAGGTGCTGTTCCCGATCGCGTTATTTCCCAGTCTCCCCGTCGATGGCCTCCCGAATCAGGTCCACGTGTCCAACGTGACGGGCGTACTCCTCGATAAGGTGAATGATCACCCAGCGCAGTGAAAAGGCCTCGCCAATATGACGATCTTGGGTCTTGCTCAACGTATCCGAACGACTGACCGAACCAGGAAGATAGCGCAGGATCTCATCGCTAGGAGCACGCAACTGTGCGTATTGCTCGCTCAACTGCACACCTTGTCACGCGCAGCACTGGTCATTTCCCAGTGGCGATCCGCAGCCCAATCTGCTGATGACCACGGCTCGAGATCGACGCGGCCGAGCAACACCTCGCTACCCCAGTTGTCCTCCGAGTAGGCCAGCTGTTCCACCAGTGCCCTCTCAATTCCGCCACCCGTTACGCATCTTGTCGGCGATACCGTAATCCGCCGGCGTTTCGCCGGCCGGGTAGCCCGCGCCGGCGACACACTCAAGTTCATCGTCCGGAAGCGCTGTTTCCGCGTTCTCCTTCGCGGGTGCAGCGTCAGTTGCAGCGGGGGCGTTCTCTACAGGCTCGGACATGTCGTCTCCTCTTATCCGCGAGTGCATCTTGTACTCGACGTATTCAGTTTGCCTCGACACGCACAGGTACCGACATAGACGTAGGTCTTGTTTCGTTGCCCCTGCTTCGAACCCCGAATACGCCCTCGTTTGCAATGAGCCGGGACAGGTCCTATCGCGGCCTGACTGCTGGGGAGTGTCTCAATTTAGGTGTTTCTGATCCTGTTGGTGGTCAGTACTTTTCGGCGGTGGGCCAGCGGCCCTCGAATACGATGGCGAACACGTTCAGTGCTGGTTTCCAGCGCATGGTCCAGCGGGTGGCTCCTTTCCCGGTGGGGTCCAGGCTCCTGGTGACAAGGTAGAGGCACTTCAGTGCGGCGTGCTCGTTGGGGAAGTGCCCGCGGGCCCGCACTGCGCGCCGGTAGCGGGCGTTCAGTGACTCGATCGCGTTCGTACTGAACAGAATCCGGCGGATCTCCACGTCGAACGCGAGGAACGGGATGAACTCCTCCCAGGCACTTTCCCACAGCTTGATCAACGCAGGGTAGCGCTGGCCCCAGGTGGCGCTGAACTCCTCGAACTTGGCTCTGGCCTCGGCCACACTTCCGGCGGTATAGACCAGCTTCAACTCCTTCGCGATCTGGTCCCAGTACTTGCGGGAGGTGTACCGGAAACTGTTGCGCAACAAATGGATCACGCATGTTTGCACGATCGCCTTAGGCCATACCGCAGCGACCGAGTCGGGTAGTCCTTTGAGGCCGTCACACACGACGAACATGGTGTCGGTCACGCCCCGGTTCTTGATCTCGGTCAGTACCGCGAGCCAGTACTTGGCGCCCTCACCCTGACCCGGGGTACCGGCCCACAAGCCCAGGACATCTTTACCGCCCTCGACCGTGACGCCGATCGCAGCGTAGAACGGGCGGTTCGCGACTTGACCGTCCCTGACTTTCACCACGATCGCGTCGATAAAGATCGCCGCGTACACCGGGTCCAACGGGCGGGCGAGCCACTCATTCATCTCTTCACTGACCCGGTCCGTGATCCGACAGATCGTGTCCTTCGACACCGACGCCCCATAAATCTCGGACAAGTGCGCGCTGATCTCACCGCTGGTTAGGCCTTTGGACGTCAGCGAGAGCACGAGCTCTTCCACGCTACCCAGTTTGCGGTGGTGCTTGGGCACGATCACCGGCTCGAACGTCCCGGCGCGGTCCCGCGGGACCGTGATATCCACCTTGCCCGCGTTATCAGTCAGCACGGTCTTGGTGCGGGAACCATTACGAACATTACGAGTTCGCCCGTGACCACCACCACCATCGTCATCGTCATGATGATCAACGTCATCGACACCCTCATCCTCGAGCGCAGGGTTGCCCCGGTGTTTGGCGTGGCCCAGGTGCTGCGTCATCTCCTCTTCCAGCGCCGCCTCCAGCACCATCGCGGTGACCTGCTTCAGCAACCCAGTCGGGCCCGTCAACGAGTCACCACTGGCCCGCGCGGCCCGCACCAGATCAGCGACCGCAGCAGCCTGCTGCGCCTCGATCACGCTCTTCTTGGGCTTACGGTCGCCCGGGGCACGCCCCGGGCGAGCAACCGGCGCGGCCGGCTGCTCACGGTTGTCCTGGCTCGTAACGCTCATGTCAGGCAGTTTCATGCTCTTCTTCTCCGATCCCGCCCACCCCGATCAAGTAGGCGTGTCACGGATCAAAAACACCAAGTTTGCGATACTCCCCCGCTGGCGATCGCAGTCCAGTGGCTGGCCGCGGTCTACTTGGACGCGCACCGGTTTCCAGATCGTGTCTTGGGACCGTGTCGAGGCCGCCTCGCTACCCGCCTGCTGGGCGCGGCCCTCGCCGGTGCTGGCTACCGGTGCCGACACGACCTCCGCGGCCGCGAGCTCGAATTAACCGACTCAAATCCCTGGAGTCCGGGGCTCACGCTTCGGGGTATCAAAGTTCACAGACGCGAGCCTCGGCCGCGTCTTCAGCCACCGGCTCGACATCGCGTCCGTGGACGTTGCTTTGCGCGTCGGCTGTGTAAATCGGCTGGCGGTCGTGGGCCGGTCAATTCACCGAGCTGTCGCGTGTATCGGCCGCGAGCGAGCCAGCTCTGGCGCCCCTCCTCGCAGTGTTCCTGTGCCTGGGTACAGGAACACACCGGAGGCAACGCATAACAGTTCCACTCCTCCGTCGCCTCGCTGTTGAAGGTCGGCCGACGCGGCGCCGTCGATCGGCCAGGCCGCGGTCTCGTGTACTAGGTGCAGGGCTGGGGCCAGCAGGACGGGATCATCCCCGCCAGGTTCCACCCGTACTTGCAGTTGCGCCAGTTGACTACGTCTCCAACAGCTGCTGTCTCAGCTCTGGGCGTCGGTGGGTCCCACGGCCGCGGCAGCAGGGTCAGCAGGGTCAGCAGACGGAGCTTTCACCTGCTCTGCGTGACCGTTGGTGGCAATATCGAGCTGTCGATATACCAGCCGAAGCAGGCGGTCGTTCTCAAGATCAGCTCGGCGCGGTTGCCCCTTAGGAGTATCCGGATCCGAAACTGTGACGTCGAACTCTCGATGACCCTGATGATCAGCCCTGGTCAGGAACACCAGGCACGCGACGCGACCGTGCTCCAACAATCGAAGAGACACACGTATGGGAAACGGGAATGATCCGTGAACACTGCGAGCGTCCCGCTCACGAGAGCGCGGCTTACTTCGCATGGCCGGCTCTGAAGGCGTCTGCCCAGTGCACGTGATGGTGTGCCTCCCGAACCCACGAAGCCGGATCTAATCGCACGTGGATAGCACGTTGCCGCACAAAGACGGCCCCTGACGAAGCGTTTTCGCTGGTCAGGGGCCGTTTCGTGCTGGTGGGCGATACTGGGATCGAATCAGATTTCAAAGTACCTCGGATGATTAGGCGTTACCCCAATTTAGGCCTCTGAGCTGGGAGTTCAGGGAAATTGACCCGTGACGAAAGATGCCAGAAGGCCCCTTGGATAGACTCCAATCCGATGCATATCCGATGCAAGGAGAATTACCATGCCGGGACGGAAGCGTGGATTCGGCCAGATCAGCAAACAACGCAGTGGGCGACTGCAAGCCCGCTACACCGGTCCAGACATGAAACTTCATCTGGCACCGCACACGTTCGAGGCCCGCCTTGATGCAGAGGCCTGGCTCATCGACGAACGGCGCCTGGTCGTCGCAGACCACTGGACACCTCCAGCTGATCGCGGTGCTTCGAAGCGGGATCCCATCGTGTTCGGCACCTACGCTCAAACCTGGCTCAGCGAGCGTGATCTGAAACCACGGACCCGCGCGCACTACTCGTCGCTGTTGCGCCACCAGTTGGCACCTCTTGATGGCCACCCGCTCAAAGCGATCACTCCCCCGCAGGTCCGACGTTGGTACGGTTCGCTGGACCCCGACCGGCCAACCCTGCGCAGTCATGCGTACGGGCTCCTTCGCACGATCCTCAACACCGCCGTGCAGGACGAAGAGATCGCAGCCAATCCGTGCCACATCCGAGGGGCCGGATCGACACGACGGGTCAAACAAATTGCCCCAGCCTCGCTGTCGGAACTGGAAGCTATCGCGACTGCGATGCCCCCTCAGTACCGACCCCTGGTGCTTCTTGCGGCTTGGACCGGACTTCGGTTCGGCGAGATCACCGAACTTCGGCGCAAGGACATCGACCTCCCCAAAGGCACCCTCCAGGTCCGACGCGGCGTTGTGCGCTCCGACGGGCGGACCATCATCGGAACGCCGAAAAGCCTGGCGGGCACACGCGAGGTTTCTATCCCACCTCACCTGCTACCCATGCTTCAGGAGCACTTGCTGACTGTGCATGGGCGGGAGGGAATCCTCTTTCCGGCCGCCGATGGTGAATCTCATCTAGCACCGAGCACTCTCTACCGGGTGTTCTACCCAGCACGACGGGCTGCCGGCCGACCTGACCTTCGCTGGCACGACCTTCGACACACCGGCGCTGTGCTCGCTGCTCAAACCGGAGCAACCCTCGCAGAGCTGATGGCGCGACTCGGTCACTCAACTCCCCAGGCAGCTCTGAAATATCAACACGCCGCCCGCGGTCGAGACGCCCAAATCGCTGAAGCACTCAGCCAGATCGCTCTCGCAGAACCACATTGAACCGCCTGTGGTCGTCTGTGGTCGCTGGGCTGAGCTGCCACACAGCCTGCTAGACGACTCAGTCTCCGCCAGGCCGTTCCGGAGGTGAATTCCGCGATAGGGGCCATTCTACGGAGCAAGTCGTCCCGGTCTCAGGAACCTACGCTCATGGAAAACCACGAACATCGTCTTCAGTGACGGCGACCGGACAGTACTTCGGGGACCTGCTGGTGTCTCGGGAAGTTGTCTTACCGTTGCGACCCCCGGAGACACCACCGAGAGTCCGTCGAACACGCGGGATAGTGACCGGAATCCCGCGTAACTGCGTGGTTCATGCGCACAACCCCATCCACGTGTGAACAGCGGATGTCAGTCGTCGCTAGCGCGCATCAACTGCTGCACGTCGCTAGGTTGGATCCCGAACCAGGTGTGGCCTGGCTTCGCCTCGGTCGCCCGCACGTGGTGGCATCCGGCACTCAAGGAGAGCGGTGCAGCGATGACAGATTCAGCGACCCTGCCGCAGATGGGATGGGCCCATGGTTCGGCCACGAACGCGAAAGGCATGGTCCACGCGACCCCACCCGGCCAGCACACCGCCTTGTGTGGCGCAGACACCCCTCGCCGCGGTGATCCCTGGCCTGCCAGCGGCCGGGACTGGCCACCTGCATTCTCCCGCTGCCCGTCCTGCGCGCACCACCTGTACACACCCGAGCGACACTGACCCGACCACCAACGACCACCGGCGATGCGCGCGGCCTGGACGCGGTCAGTGCGCCTTGTAGATGTGCGCGCGGTGCTCGATACGCCCGATCCGTAGCACGTGATCGTCCTCATCGATGCGGAACGTGACCCGGTAGTCCCCACGCCGCGCGACGTGCAGACCTTCCAGCTCGTACCGCAGCGGTTTGGACATCCGGCGCGGGTTACTCGGCAACACCACCGTCACAAACTCCACCACTGCGACCGCAACTTTGGCGGGTAACCGGTCCAACGATCGCAGCGCAGTCGCCGACAGCTCCACCCGCCACCCCTGCTGGTCATCACCAGTCACGAATCAAGCCCGTACCGTCGGCGCAGCTCCTCGCCCGTGACAATGTTCCCCGCCGCGAAATCCGCATCCGAAGCACGCAATTCCTCCGCCGCACCAGGAGCAGACAACGCGTGCAGCGTCTCGTGCAATGACTCCAAATCATCCGCCGACATCAACACCGCAGCGGTATGCCCATGCTTGGTGATCGCGATCATCTCGTGGGTGCTACTCGCTTCATCAACCAACGCTGACAGCTTGTCCTTGGCCTCACTCAGAGCTACCGTCTTCATGACCACCACCATAGCCTGATATCTAGCCAGTCACTAGCCAGCTTACTGGCCGATAACGGCCCTTATGACAAGTCGTAGTCTGCGTATTGCATCAGATGAATCAATCGCACCGTTCGACTGCACTGCCCCAGTGGCGATGTATTCCGAGTCTCTGACCTGCGAAAACGAGTAGGACTAGGCGCTCACGACTCGGCGAACAGGACCCTCAGATGCCGACCTGCAGGTCCAGCGCTGTCATGACGACACGCCGCTGACCTGCGCTGATAGCGTGATTCTCATCTAATGCATCATTGAATCACTGGATGCAACCAGATGTGCGGGAGCTTCAATGTGGATAGATAATTCCGGACGAGTCCACCTCGTGCAGTCGATGCCGGTCCTGCGACCCGACGAGCAGGTGCTCGCGACGATGCTCAACGGCTGGCGCAACCAGCAGCTCGCGCGAAACCTTTAGTTCGCCACGATCGGCTCGAACATCGGAACCCCACGTACTCGTTTCATCCACGCCAGGACGTACGAGCGGGCCACCCAACGAACTGCGCACGCTCAACCCGACGAATACGACCAGTCTCAATACGCAGGGTGTCCACTAGTTTGGCAGGGAGCCTGGACCGTGGGCGTACACGTTGAGCACACCCACAACCGCCCCGGGCAACAGCAACGGCAACGACAACGCACTATGGACACCCAACTGCGCCGCTCGTGGGCCGAAATGTGGCCACCTTTGCTCCCCACCCAGCGACCCCGACCGCACCGTGCGACGTTCCACCACCGCGGTGATACACGGCCCTCATTCACTGTCACCTATTGGATCTGGTCGATCTGTTCGACGAACGGGTGACTGGCAGCTAACGCCGCGACCCTGTTCTGCGGGCAATCGACGCGCAGCAGGGCCACCCCTGCCCCGTCCGCGCCGGGAATCGCGTGGGCCGCGTACGTCGCGACCAGGGCAAGTAACTCATCCAGGCCACGCGAACCGATCACCAACGCGGCCAGATCGGCAAAGCTCGTGTGCAGGTCCTCGGCATCGGCCTGCATCTGCTGGGGGGTGACCCCCGGGGGGTCGGTATCGGGATAAGGGTCGTGCGGCTGCTCACTCATCGCCGTTCCCTTCGCCATTCAAACCCGCCACGACAGGCAGACACAAGCCCACCCCGAGCGGGATGGACATCAACTGGCGTCACTGCACGATAGCGCCATCAGATATCGACGGCTCCCCCGTTTGTCACGGAAACTAACTGGGAATACCGGTTTTACTGGTGGGCGTCGTCACGTTCACGCGATCCGAACGGAGCACGAGCCGTTCGGGTGGCGCCCTCGGCCATGACAGTGCGGCAACGGATCGGCGACTCCCTGAGGGTCCATCGCGGCCGTCTGGACATCACCGAAACGGAATCCCTCACCGGATAAGTCGTGGAACTAGCTTGTAAGAAAGAACGGAAGCTACAAGAATTTCCCGAGGTGATCCATACACCTACGTTTAATCTCAATAACGATCAAGGTGCGGACTCATGTGCTGTCTCGCTCGTCTGCCACGATTTCCCGGCGAAGCATCGTGAGCGGCAGCAGCGCTGAACTGTAAAGCTCCACGCTGGCTTTGCTGTGGGTGTCGATCGCGCGCTTCAACTCAAGGAACGCCTTCACGATCACTTCGTCGACCTCGGCCTTGTCGATGCCCTCCATTGTCGCTGTCCCATCCGTTGTGATCATTCACGTTGACCCGGAAACAACCAAGCGTAACAAGTTCGGCCACGGTTGCACGGGTCACCAGGTGGGCCTAGTTTGCGACAACGACCTTGCTGGGTTTTCGATGTGAGGAACACTTCCCGGATTATCTGGCGACGCTTTAAACGCCCCTGAGGTACAGCTGCAGAGTTCTCGCGCTGTCGCGCCATACCAGTAGCGCGGTGACCAGCGAGATGACACCGCTGAGTGCCAGCTGCGCTGGATAAGACCCCTGCCAGAACGCCCCGAACAAGAACAGGGCGCCAAAGAGTGCCTTGGAGTAACCGGCCACGAAGTAGGTGAAGTCCAGGTGCAGCCACATCAAGATGAGCAAATGGGCCCCATCGGCGATCATCAGAATGCCCGGCAGGACCTCGGGGTGTTCACCGCGAAGGTAGAACATCGTCGGTAGCGCCGTCAGCTCCGTGATGGTCGCGAACATGACCAGGGAGGCGTACCCCGGGTGACCCCACAGGTGCGCGCCCTGCAGCTTGGCGATGAGCACGCCAAGGACCGGCACAGACAACCCGCCGTACAGCACCCACGGAACTTGCACGGCTGGGAAGACCAGCGCCAACAGCGCACCGGTAAGCCAAAACACCGCGCCCGCGAGGAGAAAAGCGCTCCCGCCGCGGGTATCAGCGATGAACCGCAGCCTGGCATCCTCAACACCCAGCTCACCTTGGCTCGAGACTTTTGCGATGAACGGGATCCGCATATCAGGCCCTCCTCTTCGTCGCACCACAACTACTGGGAAGGGATAGTTACACCGCAGCGCACCGCCCAACTACGCAAAGCGACGCGGCTCAGCCCGTCATCAACCCAAGAATCGCTACCGGTCACCAGCCGGCAATCGACCTACGACACCCCTTAATTCTGTTCATGGCAGCCCGACCGTAGAAATCTCGTAGCGCATGACCTCAGCGCCCCGAATGTCGGGGAACGGAGTCACGTTCGGGCCCGGATCAGTGTCCCGAAAGGCTAAAAGATGCTCCTGCGACTCCCAGCGTTCATAGACGATCACCCGATCATGCATCAAAGGGTCAGCAGCCTGAACGAACTCAAGACACCCAGGCGCGTCACGCGCGAGGCGCGTCACCTCCAAAACCGCGCTCAGATACACATCACGGACATCAAAAGACACCTCAAGGTAACCAGCCACGATCAACATGAGCCCAAGTCTGCCCGCTGCGTCGAATCAAGAATGATGACCGAGTGACGATCGCCAACCGGTTGCTCAAACCCAACTTATTGAGTTTCAAAATCAAGCATGCTGGACCTGAGGGCCCGGCCGGGTGACCAGAAGGATCCAAAGCCAGAACGTCAGGAGCAGTTCGTGACTCGAGTAGAGACCGGCACGTTCGTAGTCCTAGTAGCGTTCATCATCATCTGGGCGGTCCTGGGGCCGGGAGGCTGGGTATCAGGCATCATCGGCGCCCTGGTGGGCCTGGCGGTCGCCGGTGCTCTCGTCTCGCTTCGGCGTCGCGACTCGACCCAGCCCTGACGCGCTCGGATGCCGCCCACGGCGGATCGTCCTGCGGTCGGGGCACGTTGGCGGGCGAGCCTCGCTACGACGGCATCGCACTTCGGACGCATTCGAGGTCTACGACGGTATCCCCGGGGTACAGGTCGAGCAGACCACGACCCGCCTGAGGAAACGACGATGACGAACGACACGTTCGCGAAACGAAACCACCTGGCTGTCGTCGGGTAAGGCCCACCCTTCTCGTGCCAAGTTCAGCAGCGAGAGTCTGATCTGAGGCGAAGCATCAACGAATCGATGTATTTCTGACTCATATCTTCGACCGGTGTTGTTTCGATCGTGAGCCTTCCTGCGTTGCTCAGGACCTTGAATCTGGCCAGTTCATTTGGCTCCATCAGCGACAAGAGTGGCGAGATGGACAGCCCGGCCAAAATAAGACGTGAAGGTCGATCCACGATGAGCATCAGCCGAAGTAAGGACAGTGCCACGCTGATGGACGGCAGGCTATCTAGGCCCACCACTCCGCAGACCAGCTCGTCGCCCACCTCGACCCGGGCCAATAGTTCACCGGTCTGTGAGGGGATATTCGTATCCACGTAGGTACCCCCAACCATCTCGTACGGCCGGGCACTAGCCACGAAATTTCCTACCATGGGGTTTGTTCCTCTCATGAATGCCGTCTACTGGGCGCGATCAGACTGCCTGGACATCTACGGTTCTGATCGGCGCCGGGCATGGCGGGGACCGAGGATCTTAGTAGCGAAAGATCGCCGCGACTTGCCAACCAGGAATGAAGGTTTCTGAGGTTGCGTACACCTGACCGCTGTTGTTCAAGGTCGCTACGGCAGCGGCGTCAACGTGCTCACAGTCGGCGTACCGGTCCTCGGTCCCCAGCGCGACGATCGGCAGGTCGTTGCCCGCAGCCTGCTCCCAGCACCACGGGTCGGCCTTGACGAACAGCGTTTCGATACGCCCCTGGGCGGCCGCTTCGACCACCGCCGGCAGGTCAGCCGACGCGCGACCCATCGCCGCCGATTCGTGAAAGCGATCGATCACCTGGCCTCGTTCGTCGCGAAGTCGCTTCTCGAGGATGGGCCACGCGGCCTCGTGTAGCTGCTCAACGCGTAGCTGGTCAGGGTTGAGTTCGATCGCTTCGTCCAGCACGTGCCCGTAGGTGGTGATTTCTCGGTAGGGACTCACGAGTTGTTCGAGGCCGAACAGCACCATGGGGGCGGTCTCAGCTGCCAACACGTCATGCAGCCCGTTGTCGACCGAGCGAAGGAAACGCAGCACTTCCTCCTTTTTCAGATCCTGGTCGCCCGCGCCGTGTCCGTAGAAAACCGCGGGTCCCCCACGCGTGGCCCGGTCGGCCGAGCGGGCCATCGTGTTCGAACGTGGCTCTTGCGGGTCGACGGTCTCGAGCAGGCTGGTGGGAAGCTCGGTCACCGACACCTGTTCCACGGTCTCGCGGGTGCCCTGCATCAGGCGCACGTCGCGCTGGCTCAGGGCGAGGAGCAGGAATCGTTCGTCACCGGAGAAGAGTCGGACCATGGGACCGATCACCGGCCGGTCACCCACTGTGGCTAGCTCTGGCATCGGCGCCGCTACCTTGAACGTGCGGGTGTAGTCCGGTCGCAGGAACATGGCCAGCCCGTCACTCATGTACTGCCATGCCATCGGGTCCTCCCGCAGTTGATAGGCAGGAGCAAGCAGCGCCTCGACGTCGGGACGTCGCACAGTGTTCAGCAGTAGCTCTTCGACCCCGACCACCAGGTTCTTCCACCGCAACTTGTCCGACTCGATGGCATCACCGAAGCGGTGCGTGGGCATGAAAAGCGAGACGTACACGCCTTCCGGACCCCGATTAGCTAATGATCTGAGCTCAGTGCGAATTGATAGATTCATAATGTCCTCCCAATCGGGGTGACACCCCACCATTTAGCGGGGTGGGGCAGATAACGCTCAGCGCCCGCCCTCGGTCATCGATGCCTCGTGTTCGTATGCGGATCCGAGCATCGCGTGCGCAGGAATTCACTGCGTGCACCAAAGGACTGAGCGCGCTGGAATCGTTTGATTCCAGGACGACCAGGGTCGTGGCTATGCCTTCGCGTTGCCAGGTAAACCACACGGTGCCTAGTGCGGGTGAGAGCAGATCGCACGGCCCGTCGCAGCAGTGTCCGAGCCGGCACAGTACGGAACTGAGGTGGCGCGCGGTATCGGCTGAAAGTTCTTCGACGCTCGTTGAATGGTTGTGCATGGCGGTGACTCCGAAATTTTCGGTGACCCCGTGCTGTCCGGCGGTGAGTCTATTAACTCTGGAGCGTGGCGGCGGACGGCCACGCTCTTTCGGACTGGCTGACCCTACTCAGCAGTCCATTAACGGTAGCAGCCACAATCGTGGGACGGGCAGAGCGATCGCAGCAACCGTGTATCTGCAGGCAAGCGGCACCCCAGAATCATGGTGTCAGTGTCATCGCCCGCTTTGCCGGATTAATGCTGCTCGTCGCCACGGGTCACCTGCTTGGGATGTCCACTGCATGGGTGGTTCCACGGTGGTCGGCGGTTCCCAATCCGGCAGCGTTGAGCTGGCGCGATGAAAGCCATCCCCGGCGATCGGAGACGGCTGGTCAAGAAGGTCGCCGAGCCGCCGCAGCGCCGCGTCGCCGCAGTACGTCCCGGACGCATCGGTCACGGTGGGCAGTTGATCGCACTGCAGTGTTTGCCACTCTCGGCGCCATTGCCGGATCAGGCGCCACGCTGCGGTGGTGATGGGTTCGCGGGTCATCGCAACGGCGTACCCGAACCGGACGATGGGATCACTAGTGGCCTCGCTCCTCATGAACTGCGCCGCCAGCAAGGTGCGCAGGATCTCCGGGTTACCGATGTCGGTTCCGTGCTGCCAGTACGCGGTGAACAGCTGGGCCCTGACCTGGTCGGGGACATTCGCGACTACTGCTTCGGCGTACGCCGAGACCGCGGCGGTCGTCTTGGGCACCAAGTCGGGCAGGTCTTGGGACATGACCTCCCCGGTTCGCAACTGCGTGCTCACCACGCGGCGAACCGCCGCCACGTGATCCGATTCCTGTGCGGTACGTCCTCTCCCGCGCACCGGCAGGCCAGGCTCGCTTTCGATCGCGCGCCACTCGATGGTGTATCCCGACCTGCGCAACAGATCGGTCCGCCGGTTGGCCAGAGCGCATTTCCAGCAGGTGAAGTCCCCGTACACCACGGCGCGGGTAGCGGGTTGCTCCGTGCTTGAGGCGTGCTGGCGGGAAGAATCACGTCGACCAGATGGCGGCAAGGAATCAATATCGACCAGTGGGTCGGTCGCACGGATCTGAGTGTCGGTCATGGGGTTGTCCTCCTGTACTTGGCCGCGGCGGGATGCGGGGTTCTTCTCACCCTGTGGTCGGCCGCTCAGGTAACGCCTCGTGACGGGCCCTCGCCGTAGCGCGGGATCGGGGTGCAGCCCGTCCGCCCTCGTTGTCCCACCGGTGCAGTGCGCGTTCGGCTGCCGCCGACGCCGACGCCGACGCCGATGCGGCTGTGGTCAGCGGGGGTTCGGTTTCCGGTGGCATCACCGTCAGGTCGATGGCGAAATAGGCGCTCAGGTCTGAGTCGATCTTTCTGGGGTCGATCATCATCACTCCTGGGTCGGGTCGGGTGCCCGGGTTTCCCCGGGCGTGCAGCCATGAGCTGTTCTTCGCGTAAGTGGATCCCACACGTCAACACGTTTGTTGCCGACGGGCTAAATGAAGCGGTCGCGGATGGCGCATGGTCAGTCAGGTGCCAGATTTGGTCGCCGGCGCACGCCGAGAAGTTGGAGTGCGGATCCACGTGGTGGCGGGAAGTCATGGGCGCCTGCATCACGCTCGTGGTGCCGTTAGGAGGGGACGCGGAGCAGGTGCTCCTGCGGTGCGGCGGCGGACGGCCGGACCATTCCCGTAGCGGCTGACCTGGTCAGCACTTCTGAGGCTACCCCCAAAAAAAGTAACTGCTTCGGATTCCTCTAGCGCGTTTGTCACTGTGGGTCGGGGCATCGTCAGGGATATCGTGCGTTGAAGCCAGCGAGGCGAGGACTACGTCTGCACCCACACATCTGATCTCGTCCGGTGGCCTCACATTTTCTAGAACGAGGGAATGACCATGAGTGATCAGTTGCACGACGCTGCCCCAGGCTTATCCGCAGATGAAGTCAGGGCGCAGCAGATCGAGGATGACGTCGACGATCTGCAAACCAGCCTGAGCGATCTGGCCGCCCTGGTGACCAGTGCCCGTGGTCTACCCGATCTTCTCGAACAGGTCGCGATCTACGCCGCCCACGCGATCCCCGGCGCGGACGGCGCCGGAGTCACCCTGTTACGCGTAGATCGCCCGGACAACCGGGTACAGGCGCTAGCGGCCAGCGACCCATTCGTCGCGCAGATCGATGAGATCCAGTACGTGACGGTTAACGAAGGTCCGTGCATCACCGCAGCCCTGGAACAACGCACCGTGCGCTCAGGGTGCCTGGGTGGGGAGAAGATGTGGCCGCGTTTCGGCCCGCGCGTCGGGCGGCTCGGTGTCCATAGCGCGCTGTCGCTGCCGTTGTTACTTCCTGGACAAGTCGTGGGCGCGATCAACGTGTACGCCCGCGGCAAGGACGTCTTCGATGACCACGCCCAAGAGCTCGGTGAGCTCTTCGCCGCGCCCGCGGCCGTCGCGGTGCACAACGCGCACACGTTGTCTCAGGCGATCGCGTTGACAAGCCGGCTCCAGGCCGCGCTGGCTGCTCGCCCAGTCATCGACCAGGCCATCGGCCTGATCCGTAGCCGTACCGGCCTCAGCTCCGCCCAGGCCGGCGAGCGGTTGCAGACCATGAGCCAACACGAACACCTCAAAATGGTCGAGGTCGCCCAGCAACTCGTGGACGAAGCGGCTCGCCGAGCCCGGGCCCGGCATGCCGAGGACTGACGTCTGTCGTGTCCAGCGCGGATCGTGTCGCACCCAGGGCCGGCGGGATCGGTGTGGTGTGGTCGGCATCAGACCTATTGGTTCCAGCAACGCGATCGGAGTAGATGCCCCTATGCGGATAGCCACCCCGCTGGCTGCGGATCTAGCGCTGCTGTCCGCTGCCCTTTACGACCCCGCATCGGACTCCACAACGGACGTCGCGCAAACCGTTCTGGGGTTTGCTGCCAACGCCCGCTCGGCGGTGCAGTCCTTCGTGGGACTAACCGCCACCATCACCGCAGCCGAGCACGCCGCTGAGGAAGAACGAACCTGTTCCACACCCGGCCAGGTGGTGCTGCGCCTGACCTTGCTGGATGAACACGCTGATCCCGGGAGTATCACCACGTCGCTGCTGCTTTCGGGACTACCGGGCGGGGCAGACGCCGGTGAGCCGATCATCCAGTTCGTGCTCTACGCCGGGGTGCCCGGCGCGTTCGTTGACCTGGCCGCTGACATCGCCTTCTTGACCGGCCAAGAACTGGACCCTGCCGACCTCGATCAGCACTTGAGCTTGGCTGGCGAACCCGACGTCACCGGTGTCCTGCAGGCTGATAGAACCATCGGCGAAGCGGTCGGCGTACTCATCGACCGCGGCCACACGCACGACCAGGCGTACGCGGAGCTCGATGCCCTTGCCATGGCCGCGAACACCAACCGGACCACTGAGGCCTCCCAGATCTTGGTCACCCTCACCGGCGGTGATGGGGGCACGTCGTGAGTGCAGGACACGTCCGTTCGTGGCGCCCTAGTCCCGGCCTCGGTCCCGGCGGTGGCGGCGGTGGCGGCGGTGGCGGCAACACTAGGTGCCGGGCGGTGGTAACGCCCCGCCCACTCCGGTAGTCTGGTTTGTTCTGGAAGCCCAGTAAGTCCGAACGATGGCTGGCCGTCCGCTGCCGCCCTCCAGGAGCGCTTGCTCCGAACCGGACACCACCGCGATCGACATTCGTTTGTCAGGATCCCCATGTCTCACAACACCACTTCCGCGATGATCACTCCGGTTTCTTCACGCCCTGCAGAGCCGCAACTCTACGAGTCGCGCCAGATCAAGACCGCGCCAGCGGACGTCACGGTGCGCCTGCTGCACCACACTGAATGGCGGCTCTACCGTGAAACCCGGCTAGCTGCGCTACGAGATGCGCCGCACGCCTTCCTCGCCCGCTACGAGGAAGAACGTTCCTACGAAGACAGCATGTGGCGTCTACCAATGATCCGCGCCCGCCGGTTCATCGCCGAACGAGGTGACGACGCCGTAGGCATGGTGTGTCTCGGGCTACACAACAACGACCCAGAAATCGGTGAACTCTTCGCGTTATGGACCGCACCAGCAGTACGCGGCGAAAACGTCGCGCACGCGCTGGTCTCAGCTGCCGCCATGCAAGCCGCCGAGGACGGGTGCCGCCTCCTGTACTACTGGGCAATATCAGACGATGCGACCGCCATTGGCTTCGCCAGCTACTTCGGTTTCCGCCCCTCAGCAAAACGTCGACCCGCACGCGTCGCCAAAGGAACAGACGCATACGACGCGGACGAGGTCGCCATGGTGCTACCCCTGACCGCCGACCCCACCCAGTCACCGAACCCCTACATGGCCTTTCACAGCTGAACCAGCCCCCGCAGGCGAGACCAGCAGCTGAGGTTTTTCCCACCCAGGTCGCGGCCATCGCTGCTCGTACCGCACCGGCGTGCGGGCAGCGACCACGTGCGGGGCACGGCTGCCGATCGGCCCCACCGCGCGCCGACCTGGACGGCCCCCGGCATGACGGCCACCCACGAATTCACAATTGCCCCAGCCACTGAGATGGGGCCTTGCTCACAACCGACGCCCGCTCGGCAGATCTGAGGTGGCCAACGACGTCAGCACGAGGAGACTCAGGTGAACACGGCACACGGATTTCCCCCGATCAAGGATCACGTGTTGCTCGCCGACGGTGAGACAACAGCACTGGTCTCCTCCCGCGGCGCCATCGAGTGGCTGTGCGCACCGCGCAGCCACTCCCCCACGTGTTCGGCGCGATCCTTGACCGGGACGTTGCGCCTTATCCGGGCCAGAGAAGGCGCATCTCCCACGCTCGCCAGTGAGCAGCAACCTATGGAGGTACAGCGATGACATCCACCTTCTTGCTGCTCGGCGCGCACGGGGATCTGACGCGACGATTTCTACTACCAGCACTGGCCCACCTACAACGTGACGAGTTATTGCCCCTGGACGTTTCGGTTGTCGCGGTCGGACGGCGCGATGGTGACGATGACGCGTTCCGTCAGGTGGCCGCCGCCGCGCTGCAGGAGCATGCCGCTCACCTCGACCCCGTCGACCGGGCGGCGCTGTGTTCCCGGTTGCGCTATGCGGTTGCCGACGTCGGCTGCGCTGCTGAGCTGCGTCCGCTCATGCAGCGCGCCGACGGACCGCTCATCATCTATCTGGCCCTGCCCCACACGCTGTTCGCGGCCACGATCACCGCGCTGAGCGAGGTCGGCCTACCTGCAGGCAGCCGGCTGGTGGTGGAAAAACCCTTCGGTACCGACCTCGCAGGGGCTCGGCGGCTCAACCAACTGGTGGACGCGCTGCTACCGGAGGATGCCGTCTTCCGCGTCGATCATTTCCTGACCATGCAGAGCGTCCTGGATCTGCTGGGATTGCGCTTCGCCAATCGCATCTTCGAACCGATCTGGCACGCCGGACACGTCGAGCGGGTAGACATTATTTGGGAGGAAACCCTGGCCCTGGAGGACCGCGCCGGTTACTACGATTCGGCCGGCGCACTACGTGACATGCTCCAGAACCACCTACTGCAGCTGCTGTGCCTCATAGCGATGGAACCGCCCACATCGCTGGGTGAACGAGATCTGCGCGACCGCAAGGCCGAGGTTCTGCGCGCTACTCACCCACCCACCTCCGGTCAGATGGATGAACGAACCCGGCGCGGGCGCTACACCGCTGGGATGGTGGACGGCCGTGCGCTTCCGTCATACGCCGACGAGCCCGGTGTCGACCCAGACCGAGGGACTGAGACTTTCGCCGAGGTCACGCTGACCGTGGACAACTGGCGGTGGTCCGGGGTGCCGTTCACCCTACGGGCGGGAAAGGCCCTCGCACAGAACCGCCGTGAAATCGCTATTACCTTCCGGGAAGTTCCCCATTTGACGTTCGGGGCCAACCGCCCCGCTCATCCGAACGTGCTCAGGCTCTCCCTCGACCCAGACTCGATCGCCATCGAGGTCAACGTCAGCGCCGCCGGACGCCCCTTCGAGCTCGCACCGGCAACCCTCGGTGCCCAGTTCGCACCTCCCGACCTGCCTACCTACGCTCACCTGTTGGCCGCCGTGTTCGCCGGTGACCCCACATTGTCCCTACGCGGGGATGAGGCCGAAGAGGCGTGGCGCGTGATGGAACCAATCCTGGGGGCCTGGGCCGCCGGCGGAGCACCACTGCAGGACTACCCGGCCGGGTCGGTCGGCCCCACACACAAGACACCGACTGACTGACCCCGCGGGAGAAGTCCGGCGACCACGATGAGGAGATGACAGTGGACAGTTCACCAGCAGTTGTAGTGGGAGTCGACGGTTCGGCTACGAGCGAAGACGCCGCGCGGTGGGCCGCATCAGCAGCCACGCGCCGCAACACCCGGCTACGGGTGATCTACGCTGTGATGCCGATGTACCCACCCGCTTTTCCTGACGCGTCGACCTTGGCGATGGTCGATTGGGAGGACTTGACCGCGGACCTGCTCACGGCTGCCACTGAGCCGCTGCGGCAACTGCACCCTCAGCTGCAGATCGAGACTAAGGTACACGTCGGCCAATCTGCGGCTATGGCGCTCATCATTGAAGCCAAGTCCGCCGACCTGGTCGTCGTGGGCTCCCGGGGCCGCGGCGGTTTCACCGGCCTGCTGCTGGGCTCCACCGCCACCCAAGTACTCGGGAAAGTGGCACCACCAGTGGTGGTCGTCCGACCGCGCGACACCGAGCAGGGCCCAGTCAAGCCCGGTGACCCCGTTGTCGTCGGCGTAGACGGGTCTAAACCCGCCCAGCGGGCCGTGCGGTTTGCCGTCACCGAAGCCGCCGCCTTGCGGCACACCACAGTGAGCGTGGTGCACGCCTGGGCCGCCCCAGACAACCCGGGCATCACCGCCCCACTTGCCACAGATATCCAAGACTGGCCGCTGCTCGCCCAGCACGCTGTCGATCTCGTCAACGAGACCGTGGCCGGTGTGCGGGCAGACTTCCCGAACGTCGAGATCACCGGACAGGTGTACAACAGTCAACCGATCGACGCCCTCCTGGACGCCACGCGTCACGCGCAACTACTCGTCCTGGGCTCACGCGGCCGTGGCGCCTTCACTGGTCTGGTCCTGGGCTCAGTCAGCCACAGCCTCGTCCGCGGCGCGCACTGCCCCGTCGCTGTCCTGCAGTGACCGAAGCATGAACAGAACCCGGTTGCGGACCCTTTACGGGCCGTCGGCGAGGCCAGGGAGATACCCGGGTCGCCCCGCAGGGAGATGCCCGGGTCGCCCGGGTCGGCGCAACTCTTTGATGATGTCCTGCTCAGTGATTAACAAAGCGGCCATTACCGGGCTCGGCTCGCTCGAGCGCCTGCCGGTGACGTGGGTCGGGGTGACACGCAGGATGTCCTCGATGCGCGCGAGTTGACCGATGAGATCCCGGATTGCAGGACGTGCCACTGCGCTCATGTCGGTGTCCCCCCGTTTGCCGATCCATCCATGCAGTACTCGGCACCGCGTAGCAGCGGTGGGTGCGCTCCAGCGGCATCTTGGCCGTCGTTGGACAGTTCCACGTCAATCGGAATCCTTACCGTGCCGGTGGACGCGCAATGAGCATTCAGGACCCGCACGACCCGATCGATGTCGTGTGCTCCAAGCGGCGGGCAGCCGAGGCGGGGTCTGAGTGTGCTGTACACGTCCTGGG
Organism: Dermatophilaceae bacterium Sec6.4; assembly: GCA_039636865.1. NCBI lineage: Bacteria > Bacillati > Actinomycetota > Actinomycetes > Micrococcales > Dermatophilaceae > Dermatophilaceae bacterium Sec6.4. Next base: position 1,954,323 of record CP144172.1, on the reverse strand, counting down.
CGGTGATAGTCATCAACACGCTCCTTGCGCTCAAGATCAACCCTGAACGGCGGGTCACACAGTGCAAGGGCCACGCACGCCTCTTATTGCGATCATCGTGACCGCTGAGCAGGCCTGTCCCCCGATGCCTGGCTACGAGTAATCACTCGGCCGGGCGCGGCATGCGCGGCATACCCGGGTCCAGGCTGGCTGGTTTCCCAGCAATCTGCCACCGTACCCGCATATCACCAAAGCCGCAGTACCAGGTCGGCGAAGATGGCTTGGCCGTCCTGGTGCAGCGACTGCGTCGCGAGGGGCACCCCGACCGAGGTGGGCACGGGTACATCCACCACGGCTCGCGCCCAGTCTCGTGACAGGTTGATTACCTGTTGGATCAGCCCGTTGCGCATGATGACCATCTCGCCGTCCAGGGTGCGTATCCGAATCCCTAGTAGTTGACCAACTCCTGATCCGGGTTATCGCCCCTCGTATCTTCCTCCTGGGCGCCCCACCATGAGGCCGTGTGAGCCTGGGGCAACGAGTTGGATCCCGGCGTACAGCAATATCTGCAGCCGATCAATGACCGGTACGCAGAACGGCGCCGTGCACAGGATTTCGGACTTCGTAGGGCCGAGGTCGACAAATGGCGGGACGTCCGGAGGGAACAGCAGATGGTGGGGTGGGAGGGGCTTTCGGCCCTGGCGCCCGCTGTGGGTGAATCGCCCCGGTGTGTCCGGACACTCTGAACCTTGGGAAGGTTGGAGTTATGCCAGGAAATACGTCGAGTCGGTACCCTGCGGAGTTGAAGGCGCGGGCGGTGCGGATGGTCGCGGAGCGGCCATCGACGGAGTCTGAATGGGGTGCGATCAAGCGGGTCGCGCCGTTGCTGGGGGTGACGTCGGCCGAGACGTTGCGGCGGTGGATACGCCGGGCCGAAGCCCAAGCCGCTAGTGCGGAGGTGGGTGCGCCGACGGAGTCGGCGCAGGTGCGGGACCTGCGCCGGGAGGTCGCGGAGCTGAAACGGGCCAACGGGATCTTGAAAGCCGCGTCGGTTTTCTTCGCGGCCGAGCTCGACCGGCCACACGGCTGATCGTAGATTTCATCCGGGCTCACGCCGATAGGTGTGAGCCCGGTGGTCTGCGGTGGGGTGTCGAGCCGATCTGCACCGTGCTGAGCGAGCACGGATGGAAGATCGCCCCATCAACGTATTACGAGCACGTCAACCGTCCCGCCCACGACTGGGAAGTGCGGGATGCTTTGTTGATCAACGAGATCCGCCGGGTCCACGCGCAGAATTTCGGGGTGTACGGGGCCCGGAAGGTCTGGTTGACTCTCAACCGTGAAGGGACCCACGTTGCCCGGTGCACCGTGGAACGCCTTATGCGCGGTGAGGGCCTGGTCGGCGCGGTCCGCGGGAAAGTTAAACGCACCACGGTCGCTGACCCGCACGCTGCGCGGCCGCAGGATTTGGTCAAGCGGCGCTTCGAGCCGTTGGCACCAGACACCCTGTGGGTTGCCGATTTCACCTACGTTTCGACGTGGTCGGGGTGGGTGTACGTCGCGTTCGTCATCGATGCCTACGCCCGCCGGATCGTGGGCTGGTCGGTGTCCACCTCGATGACCACCGACTTCGTGTTGCACGCGTTCGAGCAGGCTGTTTGGACCCGAAACCGTTACGGCACAGCCGATTTCACCAACCTTATCCATCACAACGATCGCGGGTCGCAGTACACCTCTATCCGGTTCGGTGAAGCTCTTACTGACGCCGGTGTCGCGGGATCTATTGGCACCACCGGCGATTCGTACGACAACGCTCTGGCAGAATCAATCAACGGGCTGTACAAAACTGAGCTCATCAAACCCCGCAAGCCCTGGAAAGGCGCCGACGACGTCGAAATCGCGACTGCGGAATGGGTCGACTGGTTCAACCACCGGCGCTTGTACGAGTACTGCGGCGACATCCCACCAGCCGAATTAGAAGCCGCCCACTACGCTCAATTCACAGCCCAGCAACCAGCTGAGCTGACCGTTTAACAGAGTGTCCGGACATGCCGGGGCGATTCAGGGCTTCAGGAACGCTGAAAGACACTGCAGTGAGTGGGAGGGACAACCTGATGACCGATTGGAGCCGGGAGCAGCTGAGTGCCGCCTACGGTCGACTGATCTTGCAAATGTCCTTCGTGTGGATCGCGACGATGCTCGCAGCCGTAGTCGTAAATAAAACCAGTGGCAACTCTATTTACTTACTCTTTGTACTCATCGGAGGCTTCACCTTGTCCAGCGCCGTACTGGAGTCCGGGCGTCGGCGCATCCTGGACCGAGGTCGGAGCTGACAAAAGGACGACCCCATGGGCGGTGGTGCGGTGCCCGCTTCGCTCGAGTAGCCGGGACACGAGCCAGTTGGAGCTTCACATCTGCCCGGCGCCCAGCGCGACACGAACAGACCACCAGGAATGCAGGATGCGTCAAACACAACAACCATGGGAGATCTGAAATGACCGGCAAGCAGTACAAGGTACACATTGAGAAAGGCCGCCGCTTCACAGGAAGCTTCGACCCGCAGAGCTTGGAGGCAGCACTCAATAGCAATGCCGCCGACGGCTGGCATGTCGTCAGCAGCACTTGGAAGAGCATGAGCTCTGAGGTCCTGGTCATCTTGGAGCGCGACGCCGAATAGAGCACGCTCCACACCACGTACCGGTGGCCTGTCGCGGACTTCCACACGACACCTTTGCCAACGGACTACGGGTAGGTCCTGGGTCCTGACCTTGCTTGCGATCACGATTACGAACGTGATCGCAAGAGGATGGTACTTCGGCACCGACTGGTGGCCCGACGGTGAATTTTTCCCACACCAGATCACCGACCTATGGCCAACACGACCTATTGACTCACGATCTCCGTAGGGCGGTCGTCGAGCCCATCACCGCACTACGACTGGACGCGGCATACGAACCAGCCACGATCTTGAAGGAATTTCAACAACTGTGCTGGATGAGGAAGACCAAGAATGCTCATAGCCGAAGCGCAAGGTGAAGTACGGCGCCTCTATACCGGAGGTTTTTATGGCCAACTGGTATCTGCGGTGGTGTGGCTATCGGCAGCTGCAACAACGACGTGGGTCTCCACCGAGGGCGCCGTGGCCGTGCTCTTCCTCGGCGGAACACTAATTTTCCCGCTCACGTGGCTCAGCATCCGACTTACTGGGCGTTCAGCATCGCTGCCAACCGGACATCCAATGGCGGCGCTAGCGATGCAGATCGCGTTCACCGTACCCATCGGCTTCGTGGTGGTCGTGGCCCTGCTGGCAGGGCGCGACGAACTGTTCTTTCCAGCCAGCATGATGGTCGTTGGTGCTCACTACCTCCCGTTTGTCTTCCTGTACGGCATGAGAATGTTCGCTTACCTGGCGGCAGCTCTGGTCCTGCCTGGTGTCATCCTCCTGGTGTGGGTGCCCGCTCCCGTCGCGCTGGGTGGATGGTTCACCGGGGCGGTTCTGGTGATGTTCGCCTTTCTCCTGCGTGCGGCCGCCAACTCCCTGAACGCGAGGACAGAGTGAGCTCACGAATGTTGTCCATCGGACTGCGGAGTACCTCGGTCACGTAGCTCCTGGGCCGGGATATGCAATCCCTAATCGTCGTTTTCCAGCTCTGCAGGCGTACGACGTGTGTGGGGCAGTCGTTCCGTCGTCGCGGCAGGAGCTTGGCGGGCAACGAAATGTTCGAACCAGCGAGCCAGTCACCGCCGTCTCTATCGACAGTCTCCGATCTCGCCCCTTGCCGATCCCACGATCGTTCACCGAGCGGAGATCGCTCTGTGGGCGACCTCGACGCTCTTGTAACCCATGGGTTACGAGGCGTCTCGTAGGCCACTCCCCCACCAACACAAACTCCCGGAATCCTGCGGGCCGACGATTCTCGTAACTATGTCTCGCAACCCAGTGGGTAGATCCGTGTACTCACTGTTAGTTACGAGACACTGCGGGAGCTGTTGGTGGTCAGCTGATCGGGTACGCCCGGGGTCTGGAACCGAGGGCAGTCCACCGACGGGCACGGAACAGATCTACACGCCCCCGTATACCAATAGAAAGTAGTAACGTCTGGCTTCATGCGTAATCGACGAGGCTCGGCACTGCGTTCCCGTCTGCGGCCAAAGCTCGCCGCGACCATCGCGTGCGGCGCAATAGCGATGGGCGTTGCTCTGCCAGCCGCGCAGGCCTCAACAGCGTCCCCGCCGAACTGTCCAATCGGACGTGACTGCGGCCTCAGGCCTGGACAGGCTGTGCCCGGGTGCAGCAGCGGTTACGTGTGCATCTACAAAGGGACAACATTCGGCTCCGGAGTCGAACTGCGCTTCTACAACTACGGCATCTACAACCTGCACAAACAGTTCAACAACCATCTGATCGTCAATAACCAGCACTACGACAACCATTTCCACGAATCCGCGGACGCGTACCTCTGCACCGGTTACAACGGGACGAAGCAATTCTGGGGCTGGGTCCCCGAAGGTGGATACCAGGTCGAAAACCTGACCCCGATCTACTCAGTTTCTGTCAAGGCCGGGCCCTACCCGCTAAACGTGCCCGACTGTTCCGGCTGACAAGCAGACACCTAGCCCTAACCGCCACGGGATCGATGACCGCCATCAACATGACAACCAACTGCGCTGCCTGAAGGTCACCCCTCGCTCCGACCACCAGACCACTCCCCCACCCTTGGTCCGGAAGTCCCACTGTCGACAAGTTCTGAACCAGGCCACTTGTGGACCAGCGTTCTGGACCGGCTTTGACCGGCGTGCCGACGCTGCGGGTGTGGCGGTCCGGAAACGATCGGATCTGGACCGGGTTCCGCATTTTGTAGGGATTCCACAAGATGGGCGGATTGTCTGGTCGGCGCCATGCTCACGGTGTGTCTTGCTCCCCTGAGGTTGACCCGTTCGGTGGGAGGGTTGTTAGTCGCGCTCCAGAAGTGCGGCGCCGCCTATCCAGTCCTCATAGGTGAGCGCCTTGCGACATGGCCCGATTACTCGCGGTGTGCCTACCGGGATTTGGTTGGGGGCGGGGGAAAGACCGGGAGGGTCGGTGGGGAGTGTTATGACCTGCGGCAGCCTGAGCGATCGCCTCCTCGCCCGGTATGACGAGAACCGCAAAAAGCCCGGTGCACGGTTGGGGGATGTGGTGATGGTGTGGGACATGGTGATCCTGACGAGCAACGAGTGATCGCCGTAGTGTCCGAATCGGAGGGGATACTCCTGAAGGGCAGCAGCGGACGGCCAGCCTTGGTTCGAACGTGCTGGAGTCCCAGCACTACAAACACTACTCGCTCCTAAATCTGGTCCTCTCTTCCTCGGCCCCGCGCAGGCCATCCGGGAATTCCTCCGTAGCGGGCGCCACCACCCCCGTTAGTCAGGTAGGCCTCTTACGGTTGGGGGGCCATCAGTGGGCGACGTTCTGACCGGTCCGGGGCCAGAGCAGTCAGGATGGCGGTCGCTTCGGTGACCCGGTCGGTGTGTGCCGCGCCGGCGAGGGTGTCCAGTTCAGTGGAGGCCTGTTCACGGGTGCGGCCACCGGCGATGAGCACCCCGATGGCTTCGCTGATCACCGCCTGGTCCTGGAGGATGCCGGTGATGTCGGGTTCGCCTGCCAGGCCGTGGTGATGGTCCAGGTCGGCGCCATCCAATGCGCTACCGGTCAGGAATGCCAGGTCAGCGGCCAGGTCAACGAACGCGCCCGGTGTTGCGCCGTAGAGGACGATCCGAATATGCGGCTGCTCGCGCACCGCATCGGGTGCCCCCGGCAGTACCAGGGACGTCTTGACGTCGCCCGGGCCAGCGTGATCATCGAGCAGGGTCAGGTGCAGCAGGACCTGGTCGGCCACAGCGTCGGTGCGCTTAGTGATGGTGATGCTCAACCCCAGGAAAGAGGCCACCGCGAGACGGGCGTTGGTGGCGAACCCCAGCACCGTCTGCGCTATTTCGGTCGTGATGCCCGTCGCGGGGTCGTAGAGGGCGGCGGTAAGTAGCCCCAGATCCGCGGCCAGCGAGGCGCTCAGCTCCATGCCTCATCAACTCCGATGCGCTCCCGAGCGCGGGACTGACGAGCCTGGTGCCGCCGGCGACATCTTGTCGCTGTGCGGTGGGGTGTGGGTACGGCGGGAATCAGGAGGCCCGACGTCGATGCACGTCCCGAACTCACCGTACGGCACTCACCGTGCCAGCCCGGTGACCTCACAGCTGCGATGTCACAGAGGGGACCGTCGTGGCCTCGACAGCGGAATGCTCAGCTATCGGTGTGGCGGGCGCGGGCGCGTCGGACCGCTTCCGCGACCATCTGCTGCGCGACCTCGGCCATCTTCACGTGCTCATGCTGGCTCATCGTCTGCAACCGCTGCAGTGCCTGCACCGAACTGGCGCCGGTACGGCTACGGATCAAGCCGATCGCTTCATCGATGATCGGTCGGACGGCTAACGCCGCTTGTAGCTGGGTGGTCAGCGCGATCGCCTGGGACAAGGTATGCGCGTTGTGGACCGCCACCGCCGCGGGAGCGGCGAACAACTCCCCCCAGCTCTTGGGCGTGATCATCGAAAACGTCCTTACCGCGGGCGTACACGTTGATCGCACCCACGACCTGCCCGGGCAGCAGTAACGGCAACGACAGGGCGCTGTGGACACCCAACCGGCCTACCCGTGGGCCGAAATGGGGCCACATCTTCTCCCCACCCAGCGATCCTGAGCGCACGGTGCGGCCCTCCAACGCGGCGGTGATACACGGGCCCTCGTTCACCGTCACGTACTGGATTTGGTCGATTTCCGCGACGAACGGGTCGCTGGCCGCTAACGCCTGCACCCGGTTATCCGGGCGATCAACCCGTAACAGAGTCACCCCCGCACCATCCGCACCGGGAATCGCGTGAGCCGCGTACGTCGCGACCAGGGCGAGCAACTCATCCAAGCCACGCGAACTGGTCACTAACGCGGCCAGATCCGCCAGGCTGGTCTGCAGATCATCGACGTCGTCCTGAATCTGCTGCTGTTCCGCCTCGGTCGCTGGTTTCATCGATCTGCTTGATGCGGCTGGCTGCTCATTGCCGTTCCCTCTTGTTGGAGACACATGGGGCACAGGTGACGACAGCACGCCCGGTATGGAAGAGACATTTGCCGCAAAACTGGGCTTCCTTGACCGTACCGCCAACCACCAAGAACCACCCCTTCCCCGCATCTGGGACCCCACGCTGCGGCAGCTCAGTGGTCTCGCTCATGCCGCGCCCCAACACATACCGCAGCCGGACCCGGTCCCATCCCATGGGTGTAGCTTCGAAGGTGCTGATCAGCTCAGCCTGTTTGGGAATGGTGCGGCCGTCCGCCGCCGCACCGCAGGGGTAACCACCCCGCACCCCCTCACAACGGCACCGCGACCGTTACCCAGGTTCCCATCACGTGGCCACAGCCACCCGGAGCCGTCCGCAACAGCGCCACATCCCGCGCAACGACACGGGATCGGCTATCCGCTGCGGCGCACCGATTCAGGAGCACCAGATGACGCACCTTTCCCCGCGACCCGGTCCCCACCTCTTCAACCGCTCCTGCGCCCCCACCCGCATCGACCCCGCCCGCATCGACGAGCACCTTCAAACGGGTCCGCGCAGCGTCAAGGGGCCGCGATGAGCGCCCCGAGTACACCGGAGGTCAGGGCACTGGCCGGGTTCAGCATCCGAGAGCTGCTGCAGGATCTGACGACCCTGCAGGACCGGGTAAGCGCTGACGCCGCCGCCCACGGGTACCGGTCCTCACCCGGTGGGGTCGCCCGGCGTGCCGTGATCAGGAAACGAGAACGAGCCATTACCGACGAACTACGCCACCGGCGCAGTACTAGCCCCGGACCTCCCCCTACAAAGGACACCCCATGACACCCAATACCCAGGACGACATCGCCACCCTGTACACACTCGGGGACCGAGGTCAGACCATCGACGGGACCGTCGATGACGTGCGCGGCCGGACCGTGAAAGACACCGACGGCACCGATATCGGCATGGTGGCCGATCTCCTCATCGACGATCACGAGCAGCACGTCCGATTCCTAGTCGTCGAACACAACGGATTCCTGGGCATCGGCGAGACCCGAACCCTGGTACCTGTCGAAGCCATCACCACAACCACCGCGGATGAGGTTCTCATCGACCAATCGCGCGAGCACGTCACGTCCGCGCCTGCCTATGTCCCCAGCCTGATCAATGACCAGGCCTACCACGCGAGCATCTACCACCACTACGGGCACGCATCCCACTGGGGTCATGGCTATCTGCCACCCAGGGACGGGATGTACCACCTATGACACGAACAACCCCCACCAATGGGGCAGGCAGTGCGCCACCGCCCGGTTGCCGTGGTGGCGGATCGACAGATCGAACTGCCAGATGAGCACCCAACGACCACGCATCGGCTGGACCACCGACCCGGCAGACGGCACAGTCGGCATGGCCCACGCGACCTACCCCGGGCAAACCACCTCACTCTGCGGAGCCGACACGCCCTTCCTCGGCGACCCCTGGCCGCTGGCCGGGCAAGAATGGCCCTCCACCTACTGCCGGTGCCCCTCCTGCGCGCTCCGCCTCGACACCAAGCGTCCGCGCTGGCTCCACAAACATCACTTCCCCAGCCGGTAAAAGCCGACTACGTCCGGTACGGGTTGAGGCCCCGATACCAGCACAGCACGATCCCCACCATTCACAAATGATGTGCTGCGCTCTAAGCCACGCGGCCACCTAGACCAGGACCACAAACACTCAAGCACGACCCGCAAGCCAAACCGCATCTGGCAACGCCGGGCGGGAATTCGGGCACCGTGCCGATCCGTCCCGAACGGGTGCTTCATACGGGACGCCGGGTGCGGTGGTCGCCTCCATAACCGGATCCCATCCCGGTCAGCAAAACGTGGGTCTACTACGTACGAAGGTTCTTCGCGCTAGCGGCGTATCGGGCAGCGCTTCTCGTCGCGTGTGATCTGCTGTGTCGTCGGTTCGTACCCGCCTCGTCATCGCCGTCCACCCTATGGTTTGCCCCTTCCTCCTGCTCGGTCATTGTGTGGGTGAGGGCCGTATCGTCACATCCTTTCGCCGTCGCACTCTTTGGAGCTCTCCATGCCTGATCCCCTACCCGACGCCGAGGTCGATCGCGTCCTGGTCGTGGTCGCCCACCCCGACGACGCCGACGTCGACGCCGCCGGCACCACCGCCACCTGGACACGCGCGGGGATCGAGGTGACCTACCTGATCTGCACCTACGGCGACCAGGGCGGCTTCGATGACACCCCCCGTGAGCAGGTGCCCGCCATCCGTGAGGCCGAGCAACGCGCGGCGGCAGCTGCAGTGGGAGTGTCAGACGTCCGCTTCCTGACCGGGTACCACGACGGGTCGCTGGACCCCACCCGCGAGCTGCAACGCGACATCGTCCGGGTGATGCGCCAGGTGCGCCCGCAACGGGTGCTGACACAAAGTCCGGAGCGCTGGTGGGACCGCATCGGCGCCTCCCACCCAGACCACCTCGCCGCCGGAGAAGCCACCATCCGCGCGCTCTACCCCGCAGCGCGCAACCCCTTCGCCTTTCCCGAACTGCTCGCGCAGGGGCTGGAGCCGTGGACGGTGGACGAGGCATGGTTGATGGCTGACGAGCGGGCCGACCACGTAGTCGACATCACCGACACGTTCGACGCCAAGCTCTCCGCGCTACGCGCCCATGCCAGCCAGACCGCGCACCTCGGCGACGGCCTGGAGGACAGGCTGCGCTCATGGGGCACCGGCATCGCTGAGAAAGCCGGGATGGAGCCTGGGCGCCTGGCCGAGATATTCCGGGTGATCGCCACCGGGTGAGTCGCCCCGACACGATCCGACGATCCCGCACGCCGATCCGCTTACGACGATCGCTCGGGGCGTTCGATCGACGATCATGACCGTGCTGATCGGCCGCCGTATGCCGTTCGTCTAATGGTGCATTCTGCTGGGCGTGTCCGATGGGTGGTGGCGAGGTCTTAGGACAGGGTGAGGAAGAGTTTTTCCATGGTGGCTTGGTCTTCGGTGCTGATGCCGTCGGGGGAGGTGAGGCACTGACGCATGCCGGTAGAGACGATGGCGAACCCGGCGCGGTCCAGCGCCCGGTTGACAGCGGCGAGTTGGGTGACGACGTCTTTGCAGTCGCGCCCTTCTTCGATGAGGCGGATCACGCCGCCGAGTTGACCTTGGGCTCGGCGTAGCCGGTTGAGCACAGGGGTCATATCGGTCGGGTCGAGAGTGACCATGGGTGGTCCTTTGCGGGTTCGGTCCGGGGTGGGGGTCAGCGGGTAGCGGCGCTGGTGACTGCGGCGAGGGCTCGCGTCAGTCTGTCGCGGGCGTCGGTGGCGACGTCGTTCAGGTCCTGGTTGCCGGTCAGGGTGACCATGATGTCGGGGTCCATTGCCTCCACGACGGTCTGGTGTTCGCTGATGGAGCGGACGACCACGTTGCAGGGCAGGAGCAGGCCGATCGAGGGCTCGGCCTGCACGGCGGCGTAGGCCAGCGGTGGGCGGCACGCGCCCAGGATGACCTGGGGCGCGATGTCCTGGTCGATCTTGGCCTTGAGGGTGGCGGCGAGGTCAATCTCAGTCAGCACACCGAAGCCCTGGTCGGCCAGCGCGTCCCGGGTGGTTTGGACGGTCACAGCGAATGGTTGGTCGACGGTAGTGCGCAGTGCGTAGCTCATGGGTTTCCTCGTTCGATCGTGGAGCGCTGGGGGCTGCAATTCGCGGGATGGGGTCGAGATCCTTCGGTGACGGTTCATACCCGCTGGGGTATGCAACAAAGAGTAGGGGGTAACGATTCCAGCCCCTTCCCTCGCCGAATCGGATGAGGGCACGGTGCGTGGATGCGGTGGACAGGAATACCCCTACCGGTATAACTTGTTCTCAGAAATATACCCCACAGGGTATTTCAGGGATGGTGCTGAGCCCAGCAGGGCCGCTGGTCCTATCCCTGACGTGACCAACTTCTAAGGAGAAGGAATCTGTGATGACGACTGCGACGCAACCAACGGTGCTGACTGTAGAGACGCCGACCCTGGGCGATCGTTCCTACCTGGTGCACGACGGGACGATGGCGCTGGTGATCGACCCGCAGCGTGATATCGACCGGGTCCTGGATCTGGCGACTGAGCATGGGGTGCGGGTCACGCACGTGTTCGAGACGCATCTGCATAACGACTATTTGACCGGTGGCTTGGCTCTCGCGCAGGCAACGGGTGCCCGGTACTACGTGAACGCTGACGACGAGGTTTCTTTTGAGCGGGAACCGGTCCGCGATGGTGACGTGGTGCAGGTGTCGGCGTCGATGCGGGTGCGGGCAATCGCTACTCCGGGCCACACCTACACCCACCTGTCCTACGCCCTGCAGGCCGTTAGTCCCGAGGGTGCCAAGGAGACCGAAACCGTGGGGGTGTTCACCGGTGGGTCGTTGTTGTACGGCGCGACCGGGCGCCCTGATTTGCTCGGGGAGGAGCACACCCAGGACTTGTTGCATCACCAGTTCGCCTCGGTCCACCGCCTGGCGACAGAGTTGCCTGATCAGACGCAGGTGCTGCCCACCCATGGGTTTGGTTCGTTCTGTTCGGCCGGTTCGACCGGGGGCGCCACGGACTCCACGATTGGCGCCGAGAAGGACATCAACCCGGCGCTGACCCAGGACGAGCAGCGGTGGATAAAGGACATCCTCGCTGGGCTGAGTGACTACCCGGCCTATTACGTGCACATGTCACCGGGCAATGCCGCCGGGCCGACCGCACCACACCTGGATACCCCTGCGGCCGTCGATGCCGCGACGTTGGCGCACCGGATCGCTGACCGGGAGTGGATCGTGGACCTGCGGGACCGGACCGCGTTCGCTGCGGGGCACGTCAGCGGCACCCTCAACATCGGCGTCGAGGGTCAGTTCGCGACCTACCTGGGGTGGTTGATCCCGTGGGATACCCCGCTGACCCTGCTGGGTGAAAGCCCCGAGCAGGTCGCGCAGGCCCAGCGCGAGCTGGTTCGTATCGGGATCGACCGCGTGGATGGCGCCGCTACCGGGCAGCCCCGCGACTGGACCACCGAGGCATTGGGTTCGTTTGACCGTGCGCAGTTCGCGGACCTGGCACAGGTGCGCCACCACCGGACGGTGTCCGTCCTGGACGTGCGGCGTTCTGCTGAGTACGCGACCGGCCATATCGAGGGTGCCCTCAACATCGCGTTGCATGACTTGCTGGGCCACCTGGACCGGGTGCCGCGAGGGGAGGTCTGGGTGCACTGCGCCAGCGGTTACCGCGCCTCGATCGCCGCCTCGGTCCTGGCTGCCCACGACATGCCCGTCGTGCTCATCGACGACACCTTCGATGAGCACGCCGCCAGTAGTGGCCTCCGGCTCACCTCCTGACCACTCACCCCGCAGCACCATCGACTGAATCGGAGAACACCTATGTGTCGTGCCACCACCTGCAAGATCTGCGGCAAGACCACCTGGGCCGGCTGCGGCCAACACGTGGACCAGGTCATGGGCCGCGTCCCACGCGCTGACCGGTGCCCCGGGCACCCGGCCGCGCCGAGCAGTGGGCAGGGCTCGTTCCTGAGCCGATTGTTCGGCCGTGGCTAAGGCCCATAGTCGATGCTGATCCTCACCGGTTCGGTGCTGCTGGGTCTGCTGATCGGAATCAGCCTGGGCGCCCTCGGCGGGGGCGGTTCGATCCTGACCGTCCCAGCGCTGGTGTATGTGCTGGGTGAGTCAGCCCGTGCGGGCACCACCGCCAGTCTGGTCATCGTCGGTATCACCGCGCTGATCGGCGCGTTCGGGCACGCCCGGTCCTCACATGTGCGCTGGGCGACCGGGATCGTCTTCGGGATTACCGGTATTGCCGCGTCCCTGGTCGGCACCGTACTGAACCGGCAGGTCGACCCCAACGTGCTCCTGCTCGCGTTCGCGGCCTTGATGCTGCTGGCAGCAGCCGGCATGCTGCGCCGCGCGACCGGCCCAAGCTCACCTGATGGAAGGGAGACGTCGGGAGATCAGAAGGGGATAAGCCCCGCCGGTGTTGCGAAGTTCATCGTCGCCGGACTGGTGGTCGGGTTCCTGACCGGGTTCCTTGGCGTCGGCGGCGGATTCATCATCGTGCCCGCCCTGGTCATGGTGCTGGGCTTCACGATGCCCGTCGCGGTCGGTACCTCACTACTGATCATCGCCCTGAATTCGGCCGCTGCGCTGGCCGCCCGGGCCGGTCACGCGACCTTCGACTGGTCGGTGATCATTCCCTTCACGGTGGCCGCGATCGCCGGGTCTCTGCTCGGCACCCGCGTCGCCAACCGGGTTTCCAACGCCACCCTGAGCCGGGCATTCGCCGGGCTGCTCATCCTCGTCGCGGTCTACACAGCGATCCGCAGCGCGCTCAGCCTCACCTGAGGCGACCGGGCCCCAGTTAACCCGTCAAAGGGCCCCCACCCCGACACCGTTTCTGTACACCGATGGAGATCGCTATGCCCCCCACCGACCGACCCACCACCACCGCCCGGCCGAACCCTGGAGCCCACCCCACCGATGACAGCGGGCCTGGTGCTGCGCCCCGCACCGGTTTAGCCCGTCTCGGGGCGTGGACCGGGTCCCACCTGGGCGCCGTCCTCGCGCTCTGGGTGATCGTGCTGGTTGCTTTCGGAGCGTTCGCCCCCAAAGTCGAATCGGCCCTGTCCGGGGCCGGCTGGCAGGACAGCGGCAGCCAATCTGTTCAAGCCCGCGAGGTCATCGCCCACAACTTCGCCGGGATGGGATCCACCGCCCTACAAGTCGTCGTCCACGACGGCACCGGCCCCATCTCCAAGAACCCGTCAGCTCAACAAGTGATCACCCGGGTCGAGGCGCTCCTGAAAGCCGACCCACGCGTCAGCACCGTGGTGGGCCCACAACCGGGTTCCTCACTCTCTCGGGACGGCAGGACCGCCATCGTTGCGGCCGGCGCCGCCGCCGACGCGAACACCATGGTCCGCGCCGCCGGCGACCTCACCGCACCACTGGCCCACCTGGCCACCTCCACCGTGTCGGTCAACCTGACCGGCAGCAGCGCCCTGTGGTCCGACTTCAACAACGTCAACCACGCCGCGATGATCAAGTCCGAAGTGTTGTCCTGGCCCGTCACCATGATCGTGCTCGTCCTCGCCTTCGGGAGCCTCGTGGCCGCCGGCCTACCACTGATGCTGACCATGGTCGGGCTCCTGACCGCCGCCGGCGCCCTGGTCATCGCCACCCACGTCGCACCCGTCAGCGTGTGGGCCCTGAACTTCGCGATGATGTTCGCCCTCGCCCTGGGCATCGACTACGCCCTGTTCCTCGTGGTCCGCTTCAGATCGGCCCTCCAACGGCGCGGCGCTGCCCCCGGGGACCGCCACGCCGCCGTCGAAGCCATCGCCGAAACCATGGGCACCGCCGGCAAAGCCGTCGCCTTCTCCGGCGTCACCGTGCTGGTATCCCTGTCCACCGTGCTGCTGGTGCCCAGCCCCGCGTTCCGGTCCATGGCCCTGGGCATCATGCTCTCGGTCATCGCCGTCCTGGGCGCCACCCTCACCCTGCTACCCGCGGTCCTGGGCAAGCTCGGCACCAAAATCGATGCCGGTCGCCCAAGACTGCCCGGTACACGCCGTAAAGCCGCCCGCCACGCCAGCACGCCCACCCGCCACGGGTACCGCGGGATGGAACTACTGATGCACCGCTGGGGCGCACTACTACACCGCCACCCCTGGGCCACCGGATCAATCGCCCTCGCCGTCCTGGCCATCCTGGCCACCCCCGCTCTCGGGTTGCGCACCGGCATGCCCTCGATCACGATCATCCCCGCCAGCCAGTCAGCACGCGCGGGGTACCAACAAGTCACCGCCGCGTTCGGGCCCGGCGCACCCGGGACACTCCAAGTACTCACCCCCACCGCCCAGGCCGCGCCCGCACGCACCGCCCTCGCTCGCGACACCGGGATCGCAGCAACACTGCCCGGCGGACAACACAACGGGTGGACGATGCTGACGGCCGTCCCCACCACCGACGCGTCAGCCAAAGCGACCGGTACCACCATCGACCGGATCCGCACCGAACTACCCCCCGGCTCACTCGTCGGTGGAGCCGCCGCAGAGAACCACGACCTGGAAAAAGTGCTCTCCTCACGGACGCCCCTGGTCTTCGCGCTGCTGATCGGCCTGGGGTTCCTGCTCCTGCTGGTCGCACTGGGCAGCCCGCTGGTCGCGTTCGTCGGCACCATCACCAACCTCGCCTCCATCGCCGCAGCGTTCGGCGTCGGACAACTAATCTTCAGCGACGGGCACCTCTCAGGCCTGCTCGGCTTCCAACCCCAAGGCTTCATTGATGCCTGGGCGCCACTGTTCTTCGGCGCCATGCTCACCGGGGTCGCAATGGACTACACCCTGTTCCTACTGTCCGCAGCCCGGGAACACTACGACGCCACCGGGAACCCCCAACACGCCATGCGTGAAGCACTACGCACCTCCGGACGCGTCGTCATCGCCGCCGCCGGAGTGATGGTCGCCGTCTTCATGACCTTCGCCCTGTCCGGGCCGCTGGCACCCAAAGAGATGGGCATCATCTTGGCCGTGGCGGTCTTCCTGGACGCCCTGTGCATCCGACTCATCGTGCTTCCCGTCGCCCTACGCCTGACCGGCCACGCCGCATGGCACACCCCCGGCTGGCTCGCCCGGATCCTGCCCAACATCCGGTTTTCCCATTAACCCCCGTAACCGCGCCTGGTCGGCGACCAAACGCGGCACCTACGGTTACGGGCGTGCCGAAGACCTCTCCGGGCTATTCGTGGTCGAGCTGATCGCCCTGTCCGGTACCCTCGCCGCGTCCGGGGCCATCACCGCCCATCACCCACCTGCGGGCTTGTGCGAGGTTCTGGCGCGGGTTTTGTGAAGTCCGGTCGCCGGGGGTGGGAGGTTTAGATCGCGGGTAGTCGGACGGTGAATTCGGCGCCTTGTCCTGGGCCGTTGCTGGTTGCGGTGATTTGTCCGCCGTGGGCCTCGACGATTGCTTTGGCGATGCTGAGCCCGATGCCGGAGCCTGCGTGCGCGCGGGTACGTGCGGGGTCTGAGCGGTAGAAGCGTTCGAAGACGTGGTTGAGGTGTTCGGGCGCGATGCCGTGGCCGTTGTCGGTCACGACGTACTGGACCCAATCTCGTTGTAGGGAACAGGTGATCCGTACGGTGCCGCCGGGTGGTGTGTGTCGCAGGGCGTTGTCGAGCAGGTTGGTCAGTACCTGGCCGATTCGGTCTGGATCGCCCAGGAGTTGGGCGTTGGTGTCCAACAGGGTCTCCAGCGCCAAGCCGGCGGCTGTGAAGCGGTCGGCTGCGGTTTGGGCCGCACTGTGGGCGATGGTGGAGGCGGTAATGGGCCCGCGGGTGAGGTCCAACGTGCCTTCCTCGGCGCGTGAGATCGCTGAGATGTCCTCTGCGAGGCGGCTTAACCGGTGGGTACTGAGCCGGATCACGCAGAGGGTGTCCTCGTCCAGGGTGCGCACACCGTCTTCGACTGCTTCCAGGTGAGCTTCAACGGTGGCTAATGGGGTGCGCATCTCGTGGGCCAGGTCCGCCATCATCCGACGCCGGGTGGTTTCGGTGGCTTGCAAACGTTTCGCGAGGGCGTTGCTTGTCGCGGCCAGGACGGCGAATTCTCGGCCTAGCCCGGGGTCGGTGACGCGGGCTTCGTATTGTCCAGCGGCCAGGTGCGCGGACGCGGTAGCTACTTGAGCGATGGAGCGCTGCACCCGGTGGGAGAAGTACCACGTGACGCCCAGGGCGGCCAGGGTCGCTGCGATCACCGCGATCGAGATCGAATAGGCGAGGGAGGAGGTGAAGGCACTTTCCACGTAACGGGTTTCGGAGGCGTTGCGGGAGATACCTGCCAGGTGCAGGTGGTCACGGAAAATACCGGGCCCGATGATCGCGGCGACAACCCACGTGGTTACCGCGCCAGCGAGCAGGACCAGCGCTTGAGCGCCCAGCAGCCGGGCCCCGAAACCTGTCCGGAAGGGTTCGCGTTTGCTCATTGCCCGGTTCCCATCCGGTAGCCGACACCGCGTACTGTGCGCACAAACCGGCTACCGGATGCATCATCTTTGAGTTTGCGTCGCAAATGCCCGATGTGGACATCCACCAGGTGCTCATCGCCCACCCAGCCCGGTCCCCACACGTGGTCGATGAGCTGATGCCGGGTGAAGACGATCTTGGGTCGTTCAGACAACGTCGCCAGCAGGTCGAACTCGGTACGGGTCAGTGATACCCGCTCACCCTGCAGCCAGACCTCACGCCCCGCTCGGTCGATACTGAGCGTTCCGAAGGAATCAGGGCGCACCACGGTGGTGTCATGGTGGGAACGCAGACGCGGCCGGCGCAACATGACCTGTACGCGGGCCATCAGCTCGCGGGGGCTGAAGGGCTTGGTGAGGTAGTCATCCGCGCCCACCGAGAGCCCGATGAGGGTGTCCACTTCCTCACTGCGCGCGGTCACCATGATCACGTACGCGTCGCAGAAAGTACGAAGTTGGCGGCAGACCTCGACCCCGTCCAGGCCGGGCAGGCCGAGGTCCAGGACGACCACATCGGGATCGATCTCTCGCGCGAGCTGTACCGCCTGCAACCCGTCGCCGGTGCAGGAGGCATCGAAGCCGTCGCGTTCGAAATAGTTCACGAGCAACCCGGCCAATGCTGCCTCGTCCTCAACCACCAGGGCTCTCATCCCCGACCGCGGCTTCGCGGGAGCAACCGTCGCTGCGGCAGCCTGGACTCCCGCCGGGTGACCCGAGCTTGTAGGCGACATGGCCCCCATGGTGCCAACACGGCCCCCGGGCAGCGTGCCGTTATGCCACCCCGCGGGACTTCTTCAACGAACCTTCACACAACCACAACCGGATGAGTAGGGCGCGCGGGCCATGATGGAAGAAATTCAGGCAGTTGAAAGAAGGGTGTCGCTAATGATGGGCTGGTACGGAAATGGCATGGGCACAGGAGGCTGGGTCGTCATGGTTGTGGTGATGGCGCTCTTCTGGGGCCTGGTGATCTTCGCGGGCGTCATGATCTTCCGCGGTAGCGGCAAGAGCCGCAGTGGCGGTGTCATCCAAGACCGTGGCGCGCTCGGGATCCTCGATGATCGTTTCGCGCGGGGCGAGATCAACCGCGAGGAATACGAAGGCCGCAAAGCCGCCCTCCGCGGCCGCTGACCACGACGACTCAAGGACCGGCACACCGCCGACGCCCAACGGGCACAAAACCGTCCTCGCCATCACGCCGGACCAGCCCGGCCCGGCCCGGCTCATGCCCTGCTTCAGCCAGGGGCAACATTCCCGACCGGTACGGCCGCAGGTAAGCCAGCGATTGCAGTGAAACTCCACCGATATCGAACCCCGAGAACGTCATGCAGTTGGTGTTTTACCTGGTCAGGGACGATCCCGACGTGCAGTCGCAGTGTGGGGGGACCTCTCACCGCCACGAAGGGACGAGGTCCAGAGCACGGCCAGATACCTGGGCAGGTATGTCCGCCCCCCCCGCAGCATCGAGATGGAGACTGATGACCGTTGCAAATTCGGGCCTGATGTGGGTCTGGCCCGGCGTGCTACTGCTGAGTGTGGCGGTGCTGGTGTGGGGCCTTGCGCTTCTGCGACGCGCCGGCGTCAGACGCCCGGCACGCCGGGTGCCGGGCGGGGGCGATGACATGGCGGGCGCCATCCTCACCGAGCGGCTCGCCCGTGGGGCGATCGACCAGGCGGAGTATGAACAGCGCAGAAGGGTTCTCGATGAGCAGTGAGGTCAGCAGACGACGGGCACTGGCCATCGTGGGTTTCGGCGCGGTGGGGACCATCGTTGGCGGCGTCGGGACGGGGCGCGCCTTCTGGCCCAGCGGTACGTTCTCGGCTCCCACGGGGCAGGGGATGCGCGAACCGGCGAGCCTGGCCAGCTCCAGTGGCGTTCTCGCCGTCACGCTGCGGGCCGCCCGGGGGGTCACCCTCATGGGGCGACATACCCAGGCGTTGGGCTACAACGGCTCTAGTCCCGGCCCGACGCTGCGCGTCCAGCCGGGCGATGTGCTGCGAGTGACCCTGCAGAACGACCTCGCGGGCCCAACGAACTTGCACACCCACGGTCTGCACGTTTCACCCGAAGGCACCAGCGACAATATCTTCCGCTCCATTGCACCCGGATCATCCGCCGGCTACGAATTCCACATCCCGCCCGACCACCCCCTGGGGACGTTCTGGTACCACCCCCATCTGCACGGCAGCGTCGCCGATCAGGTGTTCGGCGGCCTGTTCGGGGCGCTGCTGGTCACCGGGGCGCACGAGCCCAGCGTCACTCGAGACCGTGTCATCGTCATCAGCGACACCACGCTCACCGCCGGTGGGCAGGTCGCGGGGGTGAGCAATGCCCAAGTCATGCGGGGGCGAGAGGGTGACCTCGTCCTGGTCAACGGCCAGCACCAGCCCCGTATAGATGTGACGGCCGGGACCTTGGAGAGGTGGCGCGTCGTCAATGCGTGCACCTCCCGCTTCCTGAATCTGCGCCTGGACGGGCATACCTGGGGGATGCTCGGCTACGACGGGCAAGGCCTGCACGCCCCCTCTGATGAGAAGTCGGTGCTGCTAGCCCCCGGTAACCGGGCGGACCTATTGCTGCGACCCACCGTCGCCGGCACCTTCATGTTGCGCACCGCCGGGCACGACCGTGGTGGGATGGGCATGATGATGGGCGGCGGCTCCGCCACCTCCGCCGAAACCGTGCTGGCCACTGTCCTCATTGGGGTCGGAACCGGTTCAGCGGCCACGTCGTGGCCGTCGGTCGCAGCCGGGCCCCTCGACCTCCGCTCCGCCAGAGTTGATCAGCGCCGCTCGCTCGCCTTCACCATGGGAATGGGAATGGTCTTCGGCTTCGACGGACGCCCGTTCGACCCGGCCCGCATCGACCAACAGCTCTCCCTGGGCACATTGGAGGAATGGACCATCACCAACTCCACGATGATGGACCACCCGTTTCACCTGCACGTGTGGCCGATGCAGGTCACCGATGCCCCGGACAGCGACCCCAACGGGCCACCCGACTGGCGTGACGTGATCATCGTCCCGGCTGGCGGCCGGGTCACGGTCCGCATCCCGGTGCGTGACTACGGCGGGAAGACCGTCTACCACTGCCACATCCTCGACCACGAAGACCTCGGGATGATGGGGCAGGTCCAGGCCCGATGACGGGGCCAACCGCGCAAAGGTCGAGGTCTGCGTGTACCCCCGCGGGGCTTTGTCCACCCCCTCGGGTCCTGTCGCCGCGACTGCACCATCGTTGACAGTGATCCGGCACAAGCCGACCGGGCTGGTTGCACGATGACCTGACGGAAGAGACGCCACGCCTCAGTCCTCAGTCGGCCCCGAGCCGGCCGTAAGCGGATCCTCTATCGACGATTCTCCTGACTCGTGATGGTTGCGTGAGGCTGACGGGACGCTGTCCGCCTCAGGGCAGAAGCTCCCAGAATTCTTTGCGGGCTGGCATCGCGTGGATTACGAGCTCCTCACCACTGTCGAAGATCAGCACGACGGTCTCGAGGAGCCGCGCTCGGGTATCGAAGCCGAGCCGCAGCTCACGATGCGGCCAGCCGTCGTCTTCAAGGGGCTCGATCCATTGCGACCAGTTGGCGGCCTGCACTGCGTCCTCGCTCGACACACCATGTTTGAGCGCGCTTCGGTGAACTTTCACGCTGCGAAGTCGGCCAGAGCCCGTCGGATGGCCTCAGAACGCGACAGGTGTTCGCGCTTGGCCACCTCATCCAACGCGGCGACCTCCTCCGCTGTCAGGCGCACAGCAACAACCTGCATTGGCTCTGCGCCACGCCCTGGACGACCGCGCCCGCGACGCTTCAACTCCTCGACGTCGTACCCGTCCTCGGCCTCGTCTGCCCATTGCTGGATCTGCTCTTCGCTCACCATACAAATATCGTATTACGAAAATCGGATGGGCGGTAGACCGACCGACGCGAGCCGGCAGGGCCGGCCGAGGTAGGACGTCCCGGTCATCGATCGGCTACCGGGCCGGTTGCGCAGGTCGAAGCGTGGACCGTGTGCCGGGGTCGCGCTCAGGTCGTCGTTTCTCGGACCTGTTCCTTGATGTGAGTGATGACCGTCGTCTTCGCGTTCGCGGAGGCGTTCATGCCGGTCCCGCGGATATGCGAGCCTGTGAGCATGGTCGACATCAAGGTTCGTCTCCTCCACGACGACGAATGGCAGCTCTACCGTGCAGCCCGGTTGGCTGCGTTGGCAGACGCACCGGAGGCCTTCGTCGCCCGCTATGAGGACGAAGCCGCCGACAACCAGGACGTGTGGGGCCTGCGGATGACCCGCGCGCATCGCTTCATCGCCGAGCGCGGTGGCGACACGGTGGGTCTGGTCTGTCTGGGCCTGCACAACGAGAACCCCGAGACCGGCGAGGTGTTCGCGCTGTGGACCGCACCGACGGTGCGTGGTGAACATATTGCGCATGATCTGGTCTCAGCCGCGGCCCTGAAGGCTGCCGAGGACGGGTGCAGGCTCCTGTACTTCTGGGCACCTTCGGACAACGCCTCCGCGGTCGGCTTCGCGAGCTCCTTCGGCTTTCGTCCAACAGAAGAGCGTCGGGCGGTGCGGGTCGCACAGGGGGCGACCCAAAAAGATGCGGACGAGGTCGCCATGGTGCTGCCCCTCTCCCCGGACCCGACCCAACCACCGAATCCTTACATGCCTTTTCACAGTTGAGCAGACCGGCGCCGCGGGGCTGGGATAACGGGCCGGCGGCCACTCGCCGGGCTGGCCCGCCGCCGGATTCGGTGGCGGACCGCGCGAGAGTCCAAGGGCGCGCGTGCCCCATTCGGGGGTCGGGGCAGAGGCCAGATCAAAGAGCCCCGCGTCTGTCCCATCAGCAACGCTGCGGGGGTCCTACTGGGTGTGCGATGTACTCAGTTCCTGGTCAGTCGCTTCCGGCACGGACCAGGACAACGCCTGGGCGTCATCGGCCCCCCGCAGCAAAGCGCCGGCCAAACTCCGTGCCTGATCCGGGGTGAGCGCCTGCACGGCGACACTCGGACCCGCAGAGTCATCGGTGACCACGATGGTAACCCCGGCGATGTAGTGATCAGGTCCCCGCTTAATGACGCCGGTATCAACCGAATACGTCACCATCCGCAACGGGGCCCGCACCGGCATCTGGGCGGGAATGTCCGCCAACCACGCTTGGTGATCCACCACGTCCCACACCTCCTGGCCCCGGCGAAGGCCACTGCAGCAACCTACCCGGCACGCCTGGGCGTATTCCCCGGCGCAAGGAGTGGACCCTCACGACCAGTCACCACCTAGGACAAGTCACTGCTACTCGATCCGGTCGGTAAGCGCCTGGGTGACCAGGTCCTATTCATCTCGGCAGAACGTGCGATCCACAACGCCCACCGCCGCCACCTGCCGGTCGGTGTGCTGATCAGCCGAAGACACCCGCACATACGCAACTGTCTGAAACTTCATACCCGGGATATTACCGACAGATCAGCGCTAGTACCGGGTTCATCCCAGCAGAACGACATTTTTCGGCCTCGTTCCACCTGTCTTGGGAGTGTCTCAATTTAGGTGTTTCTGATCCTGTTGGTGGTCAGTACTTTTCGGCGGTGGGCCAGCGGCCCTCGAATACGATGGCGAACACGTTCAGTGCTGGTTTCCAGCGCATGGTCCAGCGGGTGGCTCCTTTCCCGGTGGGGTCCAGGCTCCTGGTGACAAGGTAGAGGCACTTCAGTGCGGCGTGCTCGTTGGGGAAGTGCCCGCGGGCCCGCACTGCGCGCCGGTAGCGGGCGTTCAGTGACTCGATCGCGTTCGTACTGAACAGAATCCGGCGGATCTCCACGTCGAACGCGAGGAACGGGATGAACTCCTCCCAGGCACTTTCCCACAGCTTGATCAACGCAGGGTAGCGCTGGCCCCAGGTGGCGCTGAACTCCTCGAACTGGGCTCTGGCCTCGGCCACACTTCCGGCGGTATAGACCAGCTTCAACTCCTTCGCGATCTGGTCCCAGTACTTGCGGGAGGTGTACCGGAAACTGTTGCGCAACAAATGGATCACGCATGTTTGCACGATCGCCTTAGGCCATACCGCAGCGACCGAGTCGGGTAGTCCTTTGAGGCCGTCACACACGACGAACATGGTGTCGGTCACGCCCCGGTTCTTGATCTCGGTCAGTACCGCGAGCCAGTACTTGGCGCCCTCACCCTGACCCGGGGTACCGGCCCACAAGCCCAGGACATCTTTACCGCCCTCGACCGTGACGCCGATCGCAGCGTAGAACGGGCGGTTCGCGACTTGACCGTCCCTGACTTTCACCACGATCGCGTCGATAAAGATCGCCGCGTACACCGGGTCCAACGGGCGGGCGAGCCACTCATTCATCTCTTCACTGACCCGGTCCGTGATCCGACAGATCGTGTCCTTCGACACCGACGCCCCATAAATCTCGGACAAGTGCGCGCTGATCTCACCGCTGGTTAGGCCTTTGGACGTCAGCGAGAGCACGAGCTCTTCCACGCTACCCAGTTTGCGGTGGTGCTTGGGCACGATCACCGGCTCGAACGTCCCGGCGCGGTCCCGCGGGACCGTGATATCCACCTTGCCCGCGTTATCAGTCAGCACGGTCTTGGTGCGGGAACCATTACGAACATTACGAGTTCGCCCGTGACCACCACCACCATCGTCATCGTCATGATGATCAACGTCATCGACACCCTCATCCTCGAGCGCAGGGTTGCCCCGGTGTTTGGCGTGGCCCAGGTGCTGCGTCATCTCCTCTTCCAGCGCCGCCTCCAGCACCATCGCGGTGACCTGCTTCAGCAACCCAGTCGGGCCCGTCAACGAGTCACCACTGGCCCGCGCGGCCCGCACCAGATCAGCGACCGCAGCAGCCTGCTGCGCCTCGATCACGCTCTTCTTGGGCTTACGGTCGCCCGGGGCACGCCCCGGGCGAGCAACCGGCGCGGCCGGCTGCTCACGGTTGTCCTGGCTCGTAACGCTCATGTCAGGCAGTTTCATGCTCTTCTTCTCCGATCCCGCCCACCCCGATCAAGTAGGCGTGTCACGGATCAAAAACACCAAGTTTGCGATACTCCCCCTGTCTTTCTGGGGTATACCTCAGACCGACAGTTTCGCGGGTGCGGCTTCACCGCACGATCTTGCTGAACTGGCACTCAGATAGCGACTTCCAGCGAATGGCAACTGTGACAAGAATAGGTATGGTGAAACCGAGATTGTTGAACATCGAACACGGTTGCCAGGGCGGGGCCGGGGGAAGCGACCGGTGACGGTGAGTCGGTGACACACCTGATTTTTGGGGGGTTCTGTTCTCCTAGCGGTGGTGGGAGTCGAGGTGTCAGCTCTGAGGTTTGTGGGTTTCGAGGACGACGTCGCTGGCGGCGCCGTTATCGTTTTCTTCGTGCTCGTAGATGCGCCGGTAGGTGCGGTTGCGTAGCCGGAGGATGACGGCGGCGAGCATGGCGGCGGCCAGCGAGCCGAGGAGGATCGCTACTTTGACGTGATCCTCGCGGGCGCTGTTAGCGCCGTAGGCGAGTTCGCCGATGAGTAGCGACACGGTAAACCCGACCCCGCACAGGATGGCCAGGCCGAATACGTCGGTCCAGGCGAGGTCGGAGTCGAGGTCGGCGTGGGTGAATCGTGCGGTCAGCCAGGTTGCCCCGAAGACACCGATGGTTTTGCCGGCGACCAGCCCGAGGATGATGCCGACCGCGACCCGGTCTGACAGAGAGGCTTGCAGTCCGGCTAGTCCGCCGATGGTGACGCCGGCGGATAGGAACGCGAAGATCGGGACCGCGACGGCGGTGGACAGCGGCCGCCAGGCGTGTTCGAAGTGCTCGGCCATCCCCGGTCCCGCATCTGGGCCCCCGGCCCGGTGGGAGCGCAGGACCGGGACGGTGAAGGCGAGGAGTACTGCGGCGACGGTGGCGTGGATGCCGGAGGCGTGTACGAGGCCCCAGGTCAGCAACGCCAGCGGGATCAGTAGCCACCAGGATCGGATCCGGCGTTGCACTGCGACCCCGAATAGGGCCAGTGGAACCAGCGCTAGGAGTAGTGGCACGACTTGGAGGTTGGAGGTGTAGAACACCGCGATGATCGTGATCGCGATGAGGTCATCGACGACGGCCAACGTCAACAGGAATGTCCGCAACGCGCTGGGTAGGTTGGTGCTGATGATCGCCAGCACCGCTAGCGCGAATGCGATGTCGGTGGCGGTGGGGATCGCCCACCCGCGGGTGTCGCCGCCCGGCCCGAGATTGACGAGTGTAAAGATGACCGCCGGCACCAGTACCCCGCCGATGGCCGCCGCTACTGGCACTGCTGCGCGGCGGGGGTCCCGCAGATCACCGGCCACGAATTCCCGTTTCAGTTCCAGCCCGGCGACGAAGAAGAAGATCGCTAACAGCCCGTCACCAGACCATTGCGACATGGTCAGGTCCAGGTGAAGCACCCGCGGACCGAGGGTGTAATGGAGCAACCTTTCGTAGCCGGCGGACCACGGTGAGTTCGCCCACAGCATCGCTACCACCGTCGCGCCCAGCAAAAGCGCGCCGCCGAGGGTCTCCTTGCGCATGATCGCAGCGACCCGGTTAATTTCGGCGCGCGACCCCCGCGACATCAACCGCGTTCGACGCGGCTCAGGCGGCGTTGCTGTTGGGGTCATAGCGTCCTTGTTCGGGGATAACGGACCACGTCGCCGGCCGTACGTCCCCGGCACGGCGGCGCACGGGGTTCAAGGCGGTAGGTCTCTTCAGGGGCATAACGGCTTTCACGTCCGGTCGCGCCGAGTTGGAGCACGTGCAGGCCGGGAGCTCGGGCCAGGTCGGTGGGCTGGCCTTCACGGCACGAGAACGCGCCAGAGCCTGTCGTGGGTTCTGGACTATCGTGCCGGGTTTGACCGGTGATGGTTCCCCGCTCACCACCGTGTTTCGGAATCGGGGAGGCAGCGCGGGACGGGCACGAATGGGTGAGCAACTGGTCATGGTTCGCCATTTGAGGCAGTCCGAGGTCGTGGGGTGGCCGGCCCGCGGTCCTACCTGCAGGATGTGCCCGGTGTGCGGTTGATGAGCGGCCTCCAGTAAAGGGGAGGTGGCCTCCCAGATTTGCCGGTGATCAACCCCAGTCCCCACTTATGGGTGTCGGAGTGTGACCGTTGGGGTGGGGGGGTCTCCCTCGTTCACGCAGCACAGTCAGTCGTTGAAGATGTCTTTGACGTTCTCGCCAGCTTTCTTGGCTGAGGCCTTGCTTTGGTCGGCTTGGCCTTCGGCCTGCATGCTCTTGTCGTTCGTAGCATCACCAGCGGCCTTCTTTCCCTTGCCCTGCAGGCCCTGCGCGACGTTCTTGGCCTTATCCATGAATCCCATGAAAATCTCCTCAAGTGGTGGCACAGCACCCGGGCGGACACCCAGGATCTCCGATCACGGCGAGGCGCTCGGGGCTTGATGACGAAATCGCCCGGTGACGCCCCGTTGGGGCGTCGGCGGGACCGTGACGCGGTCATTTGAAGCGTAATCCGCTCAAGTGCCCCGCACACTCAAAGAACACCAGATTGTGATGTGTACTCAGGAAATCAGCCCTCGACGCCCTCTCGGTGGCCACGCGTCAGCGCCACGCAGCGTCCCTCTGCTGGACTCCACCCCAGCCCCGCCCTGGTCGGGTATATCCCAGCGGTAATACCTCGAGGTGAGCTGGAGCCCCTCAATGTGCTTTGGCAGACCGCGCACCGGCCTCGGGCACCGGCTTCACTCAGGGTCTGTGACCCTGACGAGGGTGCCCGTTCTGGCGAGTACGAAGCGCTGAGAGCACTGTGGGCAGCTCATCAGCGGGCGGTCCTGCACGCCCCACCGGACCTGGATCAACATCAACTGCGCCGCGTCGATCGGGCACACCAGGTAGTCCATTGACCGACTCTAGAACAGGTAACCATTTGATTGACTCTAGAACAGGTAATCAATTGATTGACTGTAGAACTTGCCTCGTGGTCGACGCAGAAGCTCAAATCAGCTACCAATCGCTGACCGGTGGCGGGTCCTCATCTGAGACATTGAAGGGGCGAACGCGCGCCGTTGATTGGGCACACGACGACCACTGCGGGCACTACTGGACACCGTCAGGGGCCCAGTAGTGAAAGCGTTGGCTCGTTTGTCCGGGTCACCATCGTGACCCGGACATGGTGGCTGCGAGGTTTCGGAGCCCGAGGTGAGTTAACCGGCGTCGCCGGTGCTGGTGTCAGTGCTTTCTTTGATGCCCACACCGTTGGAGTTGCCGCTGGATAGGACACCCTCGAGCAGACCGTTGGTCGTGGTGAGTTCGCTGACATCACCGTGGATGATGTTGCCTTTGATGGAGTCCAGTTTCGTGATGGCATTCGCCATCGGCGCGTACAGCTTTGTGCACAAGGTGGGGTTGGCTTGGATATTTCCTGCGCGTTGTGCAGCAGTCTCACGTCCAGGGCCGCGGTCGTGCCGCCCTTCAGGAGTGCTTTGATCCGGCCATTGGCGCCCTTGGTGAAGGAACCCGCCCGGTAGGGCTTGTACAGATAGCGGTGGAATGTCCCGATCGCCAGGCCCACATCGCCAGCGAACCGGGTCTTGGCGAAGGAACGGGTGTTGGATGTCGGGCAACTGGCCGCGGCATTGGCGGCACTGGAGCTGGCCGAGGAGCCAGCAGCTACGTGCGAAGCGGTCGAGGAACCGCCACTACCACTGGAACTGCCGGCGCTGGAGCTGGACGGTCCGCAACCGGCCACCAGGGCGATGCCCAGAACGGCCGCGGGGACTAGTGCTGTACGGGTGACGCGCATGGGTAGTACCTCTCGGGAAAACAGGTTCCTGCAGCACCACGCAGAATATCGGTCATCCCTGGTAGTTACCCGGTTCCACAGGGCCGGCGGGGTGGCATCCCAACATTGGCCGCCGGTCAGCTTTATGCGATTGCCCTACCGGGGGCGGTCGTGGTCGGTAACGTCGGGCCTACCGGGCAGCACGTGCTACTCGGTCACCACTGTGAGGGCAAGGGAGACGCGTATGGCGGGCAAGTTTGAGGTCTATGAGGACAAGTCGGGCAAGTACCGTTTCCGACTCAAGGCCGGTAACGGTGAGGTCGTGGCCCAAGGCCAGGGGTATGAAACCAAGACCGCGGCCCACAAAGGCACCGAGGCCGTGCAACGCGCCGCCGACGGCGCGACCGTCGTCGACACCGATAGCTGACCACCTAGGACCGGTCATCGGCTCACAGCAGCGCGGTCACCCCCTAGGTCAACCAGGGGTTGCGCCGCGCTGCTGTTGCCAGGTTCACAAGTCTGCGTCACTAGCAGCACCCGGCTGAGCTGGGAGGTGCACTGCCGCAAAGGTGTTGGCGTGAGACGATCGGCGTGGGTGCTGGACACGGGCGGGCTTCGCCGATGAGGATGTGCTCACGTGATCTCCTCTGATCGCGTATTCCTCTAGGAGGCACTCGGATGGATCTGCGCAAACTGGTCGCTGAGGCGTTAGGAACAGCCTGCCTGGTGTTCTTCGGTGTAGGGACCGCAACCCTGTGTTTCGGGTTCGCGACGACCGGTTCGAGCACATCGGCAGGGGTGGTAGCCACCGCCCTGGCGTTCGGGCTCGTGATGCTGATCCTGGCCTACTCCCTGGGCCCCATCTCCGGCGCGCACATCAACCCTGCGGTCACGATCGGCTTCCTGATAGCACGACGTATCCCCCTGCGCGAGGCTGTCGGTTACTGGATCGCACAGATCGTGGGTGCCATCCTCGGCGCGGGCGTGCTGCGGGGAATGTTCGCCGGGGCCAAGGGCTACTCCACCAAGAAAACAGGGCTAGGCACCGACGGGTTCGGGGACCAATCAATGATCCACCTCAACGCCGGTAGCGCATTCCTGGCCGAAGTCGTTCTCACCTTCCTGTTCGTGTTCGTGGTGCTGGCCGTCACGACCAAAGCGGCCTGGCCACAGATAGGTGGGGTCACCATCGGGTTGGCACTAGGCGCGGTGCACCTGATCGGCATTCCCCTGACCGGTACCTCGGTCAATCCCGCGCGCAGCATCGGCCCGGCACTGTTCGTGGGCGGCACCGCGTTAAGTCAACTATGGCTATTCATCGTCGCGCCCCTGATCGGCGGCGCGATCGCAGCACTGGCCAGCACGTATTTCTACCCCGGTGAAGTAACCGCCCCCGAAGACACCGCCGTAGAACCCGTACTGGACTCCACACCAACCCCTCCCCCCGCGACCGCTAGCAGCTGAGTCGACGTAGTGACGACCCCTCAGGCGCAGTCGCGCTAACTGCTACTTGCCGGTAGGTTCGGCGGCGACTGGGATCATGTCTATCGACAGCCGACGGCCAACTGCACTCACCGTCATCCGATGGTGACACCGACACCCCAACCCCGCTCGACCGGCGAACGACTATCCGATGACAGAACCTTTCCCGATTACCCTTCGGAACGTCGAGACTGGCAATGGCCTCCGGTCCTCGATCTGTGCTTATCATGAGGATGTGCTCCAGGGAGGTGAGGGTCCTTCTACCGATTGGGATGCCCCGCGGCAACTTCAAGGACACGAACGCGTCGCTGTGGTTGCCCTAGGTGGAGGTCAAGGTCACCCAGGCAGGCTACATCGGCCCGGAATAATCGTTGTTCTCGCGCGCGACTTTGTGAGGGAATATCGGGAGACAGTCCGATGAGCGTTCGGCATCACACCGATCAGGTATTTTCCGGGTCATCGCAACGTCGGGCCCCCGATCCAAGCCCCTCTCACCCCGAAGCATGAACTAATGGCCGGTCATCATGGGGGGACCCGTGCGAAGTATTGGCGTCGCGGGTTATTTTCCTTTGCCTTAGTCATAATTGTCGTCTATTTCTTCATGGTGGGATGCTCTTGGCGTCCCACCGGCAGCGTGAGCGGCGCCGGCGGGAAGGTAGCGGGCTCCAGGACCAAGACCCCAGAACATCCCGGCCCCACAACGAAAAACCGCAGTGGAACCCCCGCTGGGATTCCGAACCCCACCTCTTTCTCTACACCCGATCATGGGTTGTCCGCCTCTCCCGGATGTTTACCAACGGCACTCGAAATTCCGTCCTTGGGGATCTCTGATTCAATCCGAGCCCTGGGTTTGAATGCGCAAGGTCAGGTTTACCCCCCGCAGCGCACCACGATGTGGTACAACGGCTCAGCGATGCCGGGTCAGGACGGGATCTCGGTGATCGCCGGACACGTCACCTATGACGGCCCTGACAACTTTTACAATCTGGTAAACGCGACCGCGCGTGATCGGGTGATGATCTCCTGCAGCGGGGGGAGAATATTGAAATTGCAGGTAAATCGGACACGTTCCATGCCGAAAACTACGCTCCAGACGGATCAAAGCGTGTGGGGGTCCTCGCGTGTGCCCGTCGTTGTACTGATCACGTGTGATCCTAGGACTCCACTCGTGCAAGGACACCACGTGAACAACTTCGTCGTGTGGACCAGCGGAGCCCATTGATCGCCACCAAAGACAGATTGTCCGCCTGGGGATGAGGCCTGACCCATCCCGCCCGTGTGGGACAGATGAAACTTCGCGCAGAGCGCAATTACGTAAACGTTTTGTGTCTCACTCAACAACCACCACCGGTTGATTCATCGCTGCCCAGGGCACCGGCCTGGCTTCCCGCAGACCGATCGGTATCCGGGCATGGCGAGGGTCGCAGGCGTTGATCTGTCACTCAACCGTGTGGCCACGCGTCATCTCTGAGTTCGGTGCGGCGGATATTGACCATCAGCGAGAGGCAGTCGTCGCAGACGAACAGCGATCGAGTCGTGCCGCAAACACCCCAACGCTTGTCGAGACCGCAAAACGAGCACCCCACTGTTGTGTCCTCCGGAGACGAATCCATCGCCCCACCGTGGCACCGAGCCGAACGGGAAACAGCCGATCTCCACCCGCTTCTCTGACCGTAGGCGATCGGCGAACGGTCAACGCGGCTGGCGACCGCATCAGCCGGGGCGTTTCCAACTGGGTGATGCGCGGGCCGTTATCAGCGCGATCCGAGGTGGTGGGAGCGTGCCCGTCGGCGGCGCAGCTCGTGGAGGATGACTTGTTCGCGGTGCACGAGGTCCGCTACGGCGGGCCTCGGATTGTCGGTGGCGCCGGGATGGCGCCATTGGCGTAGACCTGCTTCTACCTCGGAGAGCTCGGTGATGAGTTCGCGCACCGACATCACGTCCAGAGGGACCGGTTCCATGTGCCCCCCTGCCCTCGATGACTTCCGGCACAGGGAACCTACCCGGTGAGGTGTTCCCAACGGCGACACATGAGAAGACTGTCACGCAGTCGTGACCGTGCCCTACCTTGATGGTCTTGGTCCCGGGTCGGTGAAGGGCTGGGGGTGTCGTGATCAGAACCGGTGGGTGGCCTCTCGGGCTCGGGGCCGCGAAGGCGAGCACTCCCACGGGCGATCTCCTTCATAGGGCGCCGGGCGCTGGTCCTACTCGGTCTTTGTCACCGTCTCCAGGGTGCCCGTCCGAGCGAGTAAGAATCGCTGTGAGCACTGCGGGCAGCGCATCAGCGGGCGGGCCTGCGTGCCCCACCGGACCTGGATCAGCTTCACATGAGCCCCGTCGATCGGACGCGCCAGATAGTCCATTCGTTGACTCTAGAGCGGCACTGCAATGGCCTGCAGCGGCTCTGACCCCCCCCCCCCCCGAATGCCGATCGGTCCAGGGTGAGGATCGCGTTGCGTCAGCGAGGTCGGTAGGCGTTCGCCCTGTGCTGGATGTCGAGCACGATCACCGTGTGTTTGTCGGCATCGATCTCGTTGAGAACGCGCCAGTCCCGGCCGAGTCGCGCACTGTGGATACCGGTGAGCTCCTCGGTCAGTGCCTTACCGACGCGCTGGGGGTTCTCCACCAGAGGGCCAGTGATGAACTCGACGGCCGCTGCGGGCACCTCGGGAGGGAGTCGATCAGCGAGGGCTCGTCGCGCGGGCGCGGCGGTCCCGAGTTCATAGGGTTCGTTCATTCACGAAGCGTGACGGTCTGAGACCAGCGCGCGGGCCGCCTCGGTGCCGTAGACCACATCACCGGAACGAACGGACTCGCGCGCCTCGACCAGAGCACGCAGTGCCTCCGGGTCGGCCTTGACCTCCTCGGTCTCACGCCGAGCAAGATAGTCCTCAATCGCGTGAGCCACTTCCTGCTGCACGCTGCGGTGCTCCTCGGCCGCGGCTGCACGCAGCGCCTCGTGCACCTCAGCCGACAGTCGCAATGTCATAGCCATGACCCGGTGGTCTCAAAATGCACCATATGGGTTCATTCTGTAGCAAAGACCCGGAGCAACCACCCGGTGCAGCACTCAAGCAGTACGACGTTCGCGTGCCACCGGGTATTTGAACGTAGGCGACCGCCCACCACCACGATCACTCGCTGCAGTGCCGTCGCGTTAAGAGCGTTCCTCACCCTCGACCGGCCCGGTGGTCGGCGTGGCGGCGTCGGGTCCCTCAGGGTTACTAGTGCTCGCGGATGTGGTCGTATCGCCATCACCGGTGCGCTGGCGGGCCTGACCGACCAGACCGTCGATCTGGTCGTCGTGACCGGCGAAACGGGTTTTCGCGGTGTCGCCCACCTTGCCCAACATCTGGTCGACCTCCTTGTCGTGCCCGCTGAGGAGGTTTTTGACGGTGTCGATGATTCCCATGCGTCCACTATGGCCCTGTTGGGCAAACCATGGGGGAGATTGCCGCGCACAATGGGAGGGGGATCCCGCCCGCATCGACCGATCGCGGCGAGACGTCGAACAGAACCCCACTGCGGTCTCCCAGGGTCCGGCGGGCCAAATCCTCAAGCACTCAACAACAGCAGGCCGCCGCGACGACCAGTAGTAGCGAATCAGACCGTCACCCTGGTAGTGAATCAACTTGACATAGCCACCAGTGACTACCAGGCACTTGGCTACCAGGGTTCTGCCGGCGCGGTGCCGTCCGGAAGTACTTCGCCGATCGCGGTGGCACTTCTGTCAGATCGCATAACCCGTCGTAAGATCACTCCCGCGCTGCGCGTGACACCGCGGGCACCGTGCCCCTGTCTCACGTCGAGCACCAGATGCTGAACCAGTTTTGAACAGCACTGAGGACACCGTCGCATCGCCACAGGTGAGGACTGCCTAGTTGTACTGACCCGCCAGGTTGGGTACGCGGTCGGCGGGTGAGTCGCCCTTGAGTGCGGTGTGGCCGCGATGGTGATTGTAGGTGTGCAGGAACTGCGGGAACGCGGCTACGCGTTCGGTCTCGCTGGTATATGGGCGGGCATAGGCCCATTCTTCTTGCAGGGTGCGGTTGAAGCGTTCAACCTTGCCGTTGGTCTGCGGCCGGTACGGTCGTGTCCGTTTGTGCTTGATGTCCCTGTCTGCCAAAAGTTTTCCGAAGATCTTGGACCGGTAGCAGGACCCGTTGTCGGTCATCACACGCGCGGTGGTGATCCCGACGGAGGCGAAGTGCTCCAAGGCCCTGGCCATGAAGTCTCGCGCGGTTTCCTTCTTCTCATCGGTCAGGATTTCTGAGTAGGTGTACCGGGAGTGATCATCGACCGCGTGGTGCAAGAACGCGTACCCCAGGTTCGGACGACCGTGGGCCTTGCGGGCCCGGCCCGGTTCGCGGTGCGCACTGGAGTTACGGGTCCCTTGCGCGCGGCCGTGGATCCGGTGCCCGCCGCCGTCGGGGATGCGGCCGAGCTTCTTGATGTCCACGTGGACCAGGTCCCCAGGTGCATCGCGTTCGTAGCGTCGCACCTGCCGACGGCGGGCGCGGACCGGTACGCCGGTGGCTGGGTCGGTCCACGAGAGCCGAACACACCGATACCGGGCCAGAACACGCTGCACCGTGGAGACATTCATGCCCAGGTGATAGGCGATCCGTGCCGGGCCCCAGCGTCGTGAGACGCGTAACCCGACCACGCGGTGTTCTCCGCGGCGACTGGTGCGGTGCGCGCACCGGCACGGGCGACTGGACCGATCCACCATCCCGGCCTGCCCGTGTTGGCGGTACCGGTCGGCCCACCGTTTCGCGGTGGTGACCGAGACCGCGAAACGGTCCGCCGCGCGACGTAGCGGCCACCCGTCCTCCACGACGCACCGAGCCAGGCGCAGCCGGCCGGTGGGTGACAGGGGTGAATTACGGTGGGACATGAAGACCTCCGGGTGCAGGAGCGGTTCCTAGACAGCTCCACACCTCACTCGGAGGTCTTCCTCATGTCACGCCGACCCGCCGTACCTAACGTCTCGGGTTAGTACACCTAGTGCTTGGTCATCCTGCGTCGCCGACCAAGCAGGCCCACAACGAGCACTGATGCGGCACCGAGGAACCCGAGTCCGAGGAGCAGTCTGGACGTTGGTGACCCGCCCAGTGGACCATCGGTCACGACTGGGGGCCCTGTCGTTGGGGGTGGTGAGGTCGGGGGCCCTGTCGTTGGGGGTGGTGAGGTCGGGGGCCCGGTCGTTGAGGGTGGTGAGGTCGGGGGCCTCGTTGTTGGGGGTGGTGAGGTCGGCGGCCCCGTTGGGGGTGGCGAGGTCGGCGGCCCTGTCGTCGGCGGTGGTGAGGTCGGCGGCCCTGTCGTCGGTGGTGGTGAGGTCGGGGGCCCTGTGGTGAAGGTGTTGGTGAACGCGATCGTGGCCACGCCCTTCACCTGGTCGACTTTGCCGTCCGAGATGCCGCCGGGTGTTCCCGGGTCAGAATCCACGATCGTTACCGTCGCGTCGGACGGTGGTGTTATTTCGCTGGCTACGCAGTCGGCACCTTCGGGCACCACGACCCGACGCACTTGGCCGGAGTACAGCGAGAACTTTGAATTACCCGACCCCAGGGTTACTGGGTTCGTTGCGTTGCCAGGCCCGGAGGTGGTGCAGGTCAAAGCGAATGTGTAGGGCCCGGACGGTCCGTCGCCGACCACTTTCTTGCTGATGACCACCGCGGCTGAGTCGAACGTGTTGGTCGCGGTGATTGTCAGCTGCTGCAGTTGGCTTGCAGGGTCCTGGACGGTGACTACCGTCGCGGTATCCCATGAGTTGTAGTCGACCGCGCTGGAGGTGGCGCCCCCGGCATCGGTCTCTAGCCCCCAACAGTGCGCGCCGACGGGCAGCTTCAGTTCGTCCCCCGCGGGGTCGGTCACCGTGATGGTGTCGCCGCCCTTGATGTTGATCGCACCTGAGTACAGGGTCGCGCGGATCGGTTTACCGCTCTGGTCGGTGGTTTCGATCTGGCAGGTCAGCTGGACGGTGAACGTGGTGCCTGTTGCCCACGGCTGGGTTGCTGCGTCTCCGGTGAGTACTTTTTTGACCTGCAGGGTGCCCGCGGAGAACGTGTTGATGAAGGCTGCAACGACGGTGTCCGCGGGAAGTGCGCCGTGCGCCGGTCCGGCCGTGATGGTGACGGTGACCGGGGGCGGGGTGTTGTCCGCGTGGCCGGTGTCAGTTTCGGTGACAACGCACCGGGCGCCGATGGGCAGCCCGGTCAACGGCGCTGAGGTAAGGGTGCTGTCCTTGCCGTTGCCGCTCACCGTGATGGTTCCTGCGGCGTAGGGGCGGCCGTTGAAGGTACAGGTGACGGAGAAGGTGAAGGGGCCGTCGGACAGTTGTGGAGCCCCCGCCCCTTGGAGTGACTTGTCGACGACGAGGTTGCCCGCGTCGAACGTGTTGGTCACGGTGATGGTTTGTGGCATGCCGTCTTTGGCGACCACTGGTGCGGAACCGTCCCCGCCCGCTGCAGGGTCGTAGGTGACCGACGTTGCCGCACCGTTCTTGGTCTCCACCGCGGAGCATGCCGCACCGGAAGGGACCCCTTTGATTTGCTGCGATCCTGGACCGTCGAACGTCGCGTCCTTCGGGAACCCGGCTACGGGCACTCCGGCGTAGGTGCACGTCACCTGGATCGTGAAGGGTCCCTTACCGTATTTTGCTCCGGCGCCACCGTTGACGACTTTGTCCAGGTTGAGGACCGCCTCTGGGAAGCTGTTCGTGATCGTTGCGGTCTGGATGCTGGGCGTGGCACCCAGCGACGGCCGGATGGTCAGCTGCAATGGATTGCTCTGGGGATGGTCAGAAACTCCGCCGTGCGTACCGGACTCGTAGACGCTGCATTTGGCTCCCGCGGGGAGGTTGGAGATATCGACCGGGGTGGTGGAGGACACCTGATAGTCCTGGTCGAGCACTGTATGAGTGGTGCCGCCGACGGGGTTGATCACGCAGGTGGCGTGAAAGCCGAACGCGATGCCGTCGACTGGAAGGTCGGCCGGGTTGTCGCCGATCTTCTTGGCCAGGCGCAGTTGCCCGTATGCCGTGGCGATACCGACCTTCAACGGCTCGGTGGGTGGCAGGACCCTGGTGGAACCATTCGCTCGGATGGTTGATTCGGCATGCCCGAAGGAGTTCCACGCGATAGTCGGGTCCGATACCTGCGGCACGTCCAGGGGTGTCT
This sequence comes from Dermatophilaceae bacterium Sec6.4, assembly GCA_039636865.1. Lineage (NCBI taxonomy): Bacteria > Bacillati > Actinomycetota > Actinomycetes > Micrococcales > Dermatophilaceae > Dermatophilaceae bacterium Sec6.4. Next base: position 1,917,784 of record CP144172.1, on the reverse strand, counting down.
TCATCGCGAACGTCATGGTGACGCCGGCTCCAGGGGCAAGGTTAGGGCCGAAGCGAAGGTCCATTTTGGCGCCGGTATTCGCACCCGAGAACGCATCGTTCCAGGCACCGGCGGGGCACGTGGTCGCACCGGTCAGGTCCAGGTCGGTGGCGCATACCGCGCCGTTGGTGAACGAATTGGTCAAGACCGCACCGGTAGGTGCGGCGACCAGTTCCGGTGCGGACACCAGGGTGGGCCGGTTGGCCCATTGAGTGCCACGCGCCTGGCCGTCCAGGACGACCCCGGTGTCGCCCTTGATGGGGAACTTGTCAATGACGCGCATCTGAGTCGCGGATTCGGTGCCGGCGTTGACCAGTTGCAGCGCGTAGTCGAACTGGTCACCAGGGTTGACCAGTGCAATACATGGATACGCCGTGTACGCGCGGGCCTGCACCGTGAACGAGGGGCACGTCGGCCCGCCGACAGCCACGGGCTGGGCGCTGACGGTGTTGTACCACCCTAGATCCGGGTTGCCGGCGACCCATTTCTTGGCATTGAACGCTGCACCGGCTTTGGTCGTGACCGTTGCTGTGTGAGTGCAGTACGACCCGTTAAGGAACGTGGGGTCCTTGGGCGTGCCCTGGCACGTCAACCCGTCGATGGGCGATGTCGCGCCGGCTTTGTTGATGATCTGCTGGCCGGCCTGGTTACCGGGGGCCAGGGTCGTTTGGAATTGAATCTCAACCCTCGCGCCGGGTGGCAGGTTCCAGTCGCCGAAGTCCCAGTTGACGTCGGTAATGCTCGACCCGGTCACGGTGGTGGAAAAGACCGGTTGCGTTGGGGCAACACCCGTCGGTAGCCCGGTGATGGTGACCTTGTAGGGCACGACCGTGCCGCCAACAGTGCTCCCGACGTACGTGTCATCGAACAGGAGACCGGTCGGGATCGGATCCGTAACGGTCAGGTTCGGTACGTTCGCTGATCCGGTGTTCGTCACCGTGAGCGTGAAGGGCGCCGGCTCACCGGGGCCAACAGCGGAGCTTGGGCCCTTGTCGAACGATATTTGAGGGCTGCCCTTGGTGAGGGTCAAGGTGGCCGTCGAGGGTGGGATGGGGGCTAGGACACCGGGGGGCTGCAGTTGCGATTCCAACCCTGCGGTGGCAGTGTCCGGCAACGCATCTGGCACCGCTGCCCCGGTGGACACCAGGGTCTGTCGCGGTGCGACGGAGAAGCAGATGCTGGAGCCTTTGCACGCGTTACCGCCCAGGTTGCTGCCGGGTGTGAGCAGGTACCCGCCGTTGACGGTGCTGCTGCTGGTGAACGTGAACCGGACGCCGCGCACGCTGGTCGCGGTCACCCCTGTTGGCAGGGCGGGCGTAGAACTACTCGTGGGAGCGCCGCTAACAAATACTCCTGCTGCGCAGTTCGCGGCAGAGGTACAGGCATCCAGTTGTACCCGGTCCGCGCCGAGGGGGAAGTTGATGCCATCGACCTTGACGAAGTCGACACCATCGAAGAAGCCCCGGTCGGTGTCGGCAGCCTCGAGGCGCTTGAGGCTGAGGTTGCCGTTGTTGGCGACCGCCAACCGCACCTGCGCGGTCTGCGCCGGTGAACCGGGCACCGGGTGAACCAGGCTGGCCGGGGTGATTCCCTTCTGCAACGACGCACTCGCGTCGGCGGGGCCGGTGTTGATGGTCGGGGAACACCACGGATCGATACCCGGATACCTGACACCGTCCGAGCCGATGGTGTTGGCACAGTTGGTGATCGACACGCCGTCCGGCACGCCGTCCCGGCGCAGGGTGTGGATCGTCAACTTCACGCTCTGTCCCGGCGCGAGGGGACCGTTGACCACAGCACGCACGCCGGTAGCCCTGGCTAGAAGCACAACATCGGTGGCGTTGTAGGCCACCCACTGGCCTGCAGCCGGATCGAAAAGCTGGGTGGTGACCTTTGAACCGCCGACGGTCTTCGGCGCGTCGACACCGGTAATGCGCAGGCTGGTAAAGGGATTGGGCGACGTCGGCGACCCGCTGCCATCGACCTGCGGGTCGCTGATGCCGGGCTTGACCAGATCAACGTTGCCATTGTTGGTGAGGTTGAGACCGAAATCGATCGGCTGGCCCGCCGGGACGCTGGTTTGAGATACCGACTTGACGCCCGGACCTGAGGTCCGTGGCGGCTGGATCGCCAAGGTGCGGCACGCCGTACCCGCAGCACCACCGGTCTCGGTACCGGCTCGCACTGCGGTCACGTCGGCGCAGTCCACCACCCCAGCCCCAGGGTTCGCCTTATCCGGGACATCGGACTGGTCGACTTTGCTGTTCAGATTTCCAGTCACCCCCAGGGTCGCGGTGGCGCCCTGGGCGATGGTGCCGGTGTAACGGACCGAGATGCGGGCAGGTGCGCTACCGGCCGGGCACCCGCTCTCAACCGAGGACTGGCTGGAGGTGAAGGTGCGATCGGCTGGCGCGGATCCGTCACGGCACAGGACCGACAGGACGCCCTGGGTCGCGCCGGCCGGGAAGGTCAACCGCACCGAGGTGACATCGACCTTGTCGAACTCGCTGACTGCGGTGGCGGAGGGTTCAGTGATCGTGACCGTCCCCAGAGCGAACGCCGAATTGTTCTTGGCAGTTATCAGCGCGGACACCGGTGAGTCCTGGCCGAGGACGGCGTACTCGTTCGCGCTCTGGGTGTAGTTGTGGTTCGTGTCCGGGAAGAACGACTTCGCCGTCCCCAGATTCACCAGGTTCGGCAGCACCTGATACGACGCGCACGCGTCGGCGCCAGTCTTAACGCCAGCCACCGCATCCACCGCGGTCGTCGCGGCACAGTTCTTGACCGTCAGCGTCGTGGCCGGTTCCAACGCGTCCCCGGTAGACCGCACGGTGTCTCGCAACACCAACGCAAGTGCCACGGATCCACCGTCAGTGGTGTCCGGCCCCGGGAGCACCGCTCCGCCCGACTGGCTGAACCGGACCCGCACACCGGTCACATCCGCGGCCGACACTCCAGCGGGAAGACCCACAGGACCAGCCGACGATACGACCGGGCCGGGCCGGTAGTCACTATCCGTGCACACCGACAACGGCTTAGTACAGACCAGCAGTTGGGCCCTGTCAGCACCCTTGGGAAATGAGCGCAGCGTCACGCCGGTGAAGTCGAAGTCCTCGAACGTCGCCGCAGTTGCGTCTTCGACCGTCAAGCTCGTCACCTGCGCCGCCGTAGACGAAGAGTTCTTCGTGCCCAGCGTGACAGTGCTCGGCTCCTGACTCTGAGCAACAGCCGACCCACCCGACCACGACTTGGTCGTCACCGGCGTGATGACACTGGGAATACTCACCGGGGTCGTCACCGAGTCCGTCGCTGGGGGCGCGTTATCAGCGTCCACCACGGCCGTGTTCTTAACGGATGTCCCATCCGTGAGCTGGGTACCGGCCGGCAACCTCATCCCGACATCGACAGTGGCGACACCACCATCAGGAAGCCCCTTCGATCCAGGCGGGTTAACCAAAGCCTGAACAAAGGTGATCGTCAAAACCCGCGTCACCGCGTCGTATTTCACCGTGTAGACGGAATTACTCTTCGGCAGACTGGTAACCTCCAGATCCGCCGGCAACGTGTCCGTCACAACCTCGTTGACACAACCCTCCGTCAACCCAGAACACCGAGCCGTCAAGTGGTAGGTGACGTCCTTCCCAGGCGTCAGCGGCCCCCCGCCGTCGACGTCTGCCTCTTTGGTGATCCCCACCGTATTGGTATCAGCCAGAGGAACCGGAACAGCCGGCGCCTTACCCTTCACCGAGCGAGGCGCCGTCGAGCTAGGCGTCGCCGTCCTGGGGGTCGCCGTCGGGCTGGTTGTCGTCGGGCTGGTTGTCGTCGGGCTGGGTTTTGCCGACCCAGGCACGCTGGCTGATGGCCGATTCGAACTACCCGAGGGTGTGGCCGTCGTGGGCGTCACCGAGTTCGCGCGCCCCGAGGAGGACGCGTCCTGTGTCGTGGCACCAGGTGAAGCAATCGCCGGGTCGCCCGTGGACGCGCCATAGGCAACCGCGCCCATCGGCAACAACCCCAGCGCTATCGTCGTTGCGAAGCACAATGTCTTACGGGCAATTCGGTCGCGCCACACGCTGACTCCACTGTTCGAGCACATCCCCAAAGGGCCGGAAAAACCGCCCGGACGGAATGTTAGCGTCTTCATCGACCAAAATGGTCGATTGATCGTAAGGTCAGTTCACAGCCAGGTCAGCAAAGGCCCCAGCCACCTTGCTCGGTCAACCCCTGTCAACATCATCGGCACCTGGCGCGGCGCACAGGCCCTCACTGACCCCGCCGTCGACGCCACCACCGATCGGTTCATGCATCGTGCTCTCCAGCCACGCCATCACAAACAGCAACAACCCAAGAACCAGCAGAACACCCACGATAAGTTCAAAAGCCTCCCCGATTCCCACCATCCCAGTATGTTCCCGGGCGCCCGCCCGCACTGAATGCAAAGAGTAAAGAAAAAGTGATCATTCGGTCACTCGATGGCTAACTTAAGCAATTTTTGCCCCCGCAACGGGACGTCTTAACTACTCGTCGAGCTTTATGACCGAGACCGATACCGCCACTGGCTCAACGTCGCTTGACCCAACAGGAGCATCGGTGCCTGATTACGAAGCCGTTGGCGCCTACCCGCTTAACGGGCTGACCACCCCTGATGCGTCGAGTGGTGACGTTGGCACGGGTTCAACCCTCGAGCATGTCCGGGGTGAGGTGGGCATCAGTGCCCGGGATGCCGCGGTCTCCGGCGATCTGGTCGGCCAGTGCCAGTAACCGTCGGATACGGCCAGCGATCGCGTCTTTGGTCATGGGGGGCTGCGCGAGGTGGCCTAACTCCTCCAGGCTGGCCAGCGGGTGTTCGATCCGCAACCGGCCCGCCTGGGCGAGGTGATCGGGTGCCTGCTCACCCAGGATGTGCATCGCCCGCTCGGCCCGGGCACCGGCCGTCACCGCAGCCCGCGCCTTGCGCTGCAGGTTCGCGTCATCGAAGTTGACCAGCCGGCGAGTCGTAGCACGGACCTGCCGACGCATCCGATGCTGCTGCCAGGTCAGGACCGCCTCATGCGCCCCTAGCCGAGTCAACATCGCCGCGATCGCATCGGCGTCCCGGATGATCACCCGGTCCGCCCCCCGCACCTCACGGGCCTTCGCGACGATCCCCATCCGTCGTGCGGCACCCACCAACGCCAGCGCAGCCTCAGGTCCGGGGCACGCGAGCCCCATCGAGGCGGAGCGGCCAGGTTCAGTCAAGAACCCGCGAGCTAGGAAAGCGCCCCGCCAAGCCGCTTCCGCGTCACACACCGGGGCGTTGACCACCCGTGGCGCAAGACCCCTGACCGGACGCCCCCTGGCGTCGATTAACCCCGTCTGACGGGCCAGCACCTCACCCTCTGAGGCGACCCGCACCACGTACCGACGCCCGCGTGTGATGCCACCGGCACTCATCACGACCAAGTCGCAATTCTGCCCGTAGACCGCAACAATGTCCTGCCGCAGTGGGCGCGCGGTGGCCGCAGTCCCCAACTCGGCCTCGACCACGACGTTACCGCCGATAAGGTGCAACCCGCCCGCGAAACGCAGCACCACTGAGATCTGGGCCTTGCGGCAACAGGACTTCGTGACCGCGAATCTACTCAATTCCTCCGTGACGCACGCCGTCATCCCCAGCATGAGCAACATCCTGCCACCGCACATGGATACCTCCACCGCTACGCAACAGTTCGCCGGTGAACTCACCACCGACCCAGATCTCGCGCGCCTATCCCAGGCGACTTTCACCGCCCTGATGGAGGGGCAGATTCTGACCAGCGGGGAGCAGGATGAAGTTGGCGCTGATCTGTGCAAGATGACGCGCGTTCGGTAAAGGGGTGTTCGGTGATCACATCTAGCACGACGTGGTCACAGAAGGGGTGGGCCAACCATGCTCCCCACCCGGTGCTCAACCGGACTCCCCCCACGAAGCCGCTGCCCCTCCTGCGCCCTACCTGACGCCAGTGCCTTTCCCTAGGACTCACCACTTCGCGGCGGTGGCGGGATACTGCGCCACCGGCGGGGGAACGCAACCAGGCCCCGATCACACTCGATTCGTCACCGGGCGCGAGGCCGCTCTTCCTCTAGGACCACGCGCAGCGCGTCATCCCGAACCACCTGCATAAGCCGATGCGATGCCCGTCCGAGAGCGTGGTGGTGATCAACCGCAACCCCGAGTGCGTGCCGTCCTGTCCGACGACTCCGCCTCCGGTCGCCACGCGCACGTCTACCGCGACGGCGGCGGTTGGTTCGTCGACGACCTAAGCTCCACCAACGGCACCTTGCTGCTCTTCGTCGAATTACTCGTGACCATGCGCGTCGTCACCAACGCATCATCGTTGATCGCAGGTGTTGCGCTGGTCGCGGTGATGGCGATCGTGGTGGGGATCGTGTTCACCCAGCGGACCTCCTCACCAGACCCGCAGGAAAACTTCACCAAGCCCATCCAGATTGTGACGCTCGGCCATCCCGGTGCGTCGCCGAAGGAGATCCGGTGAGCGACACACCACGCATCCTCGGAGGCCGCTACGAGGTCGCAGAACTGATCGGCCGCGGCGGAATGGCCGAGGTCCACCTGGGCCACGACACCCGCCTCGGGCGCACCGTGGCGATCAAGATGCTGCGCTCGGACCTGGCCCGCGACTCCTCCTTCCTTACCCGGTTCCGCCGCGAGGCGCAGTCAGCCGCTGGTCTGAATCATCACGCGATCGTGGCCGTCTACGACTCCGGTGAGGATGTCTTCTTCGAGACCGGAGGGGCCCGGATCGACGTCCCCTACATCGTCATGGAGTACATCCAGGGCCAGACAGTGCGCGACATCCTCGATGATGAGGGCAAGCTCGCGCCCGACGAGGCAGCCCGCATCACGATGGGCATCCTGTCCGCGCTGGACTACTCCCACGAGAAGGGCATCGTCCACCGCGATATCAAGCCCGCGAACGTGATGCTCACCCGTGGCAGCAGCGTCAAGGTAATGGACTTCGGTATTGCGCGTGCGCTGGCCGACACCGGCGCCACCATGACCTCGGCACAGGCTGTCGTGGGCACCGCGCGCTACCTGTCCCCCGAACAGGCTCAGGGCGAAACAGTCGACGCCAGATCGGACCTCTACTCCGCCGGTTGTGTGCTGTTCGAGCTGCTCACCGGACGTACGCCGTTCGTCGGCGAGCCGGTCAGCCTCGTCTACCAGCACATCACCGATGCACCCAAGCCTCCGTCGGTGTACGAGACATCCGTGCCTCCAGCGATGGACGCGGTAACCCTGCTGTCGTTACAGAAGCCGCGCGAGGGGCGCTATCAACACGCCGCCGACTTCCGGGCCGACCTGCAACGAGCGCGCACCGGAGAACCGCTCAGCGCCGCAGCAGCCGCCATGCTGGGTCAGCGCACCGGGTCCGACCCTCAACCCCACGCTGCCCCGGTGCCGCAACGCCGCGACCCCACGGCTGAATACGACGGATCACAGTCCCCACCCCGTCGTACGGCAATCTGGGTGGTTGCCGCGGTCGCCCTGCTGGTAGCGATCCTCGGCATCGGCTACCTGGTGATGAATTCCAACTCCGGCACCGAACTCGCGACAGTTCCCCCCGTCGTCAACCTGTCCCAGGACGCGGCTACTGCCTCTCTGAAGGGCGCGAACTTCGGCGTCCAGGTCAACAAGGTGACCAACGATGCAACCGTGGGCCAGGTCGTCAAACAGGATCCTGCCGGCGGCGCGGACGCCCCATCCGGCAGCACCGTAACGATCGATGTCTCCACCGGCCCGAACTCCCGACAAATCCCGAACGTCGCAGGTCAAACGGTCGCCGACGCGATTCAGACGTTGAAGGACGACGGCTTCCCGAACGTCGCCGCGAACGGTACGAAGGTCTCCGACACCCAGTACGACGACGGGCAGGTCGCCAGCACCACACCGGCCGCCGGCAATTCGGCCGACCCGAACTCACAGATCATGCTCAATGTGAGCGACGGGCAGGTCACCGTGCCCTCAAACCTGAAAGGAAAGACCAGTCAGGCCGCGCAGACCGAGCTACGCGCCGCCCACTTGAACTACACACTCCAAACAGTGACAACCATCAACTCGAATCTGATCGGAAAGATCGTCACGGTCGACAACGCGGGGCAAACGGTCGCCGTCAACTCCGTCATCACGCTCTACATCGGTACACCGCCGCCCTCGACCGTGACCTCAACTGCGACCGTGCCGCCCTCGACCGTGACCTCAACTGCGACCGTGCCGCCGCCCCCTCCATCGTCACCGTCGGGCAGTTCGACATCGACGCCGCCCCCTCCATCGTCACCGTCGGGCAGTTCGACATCGACGACACCCCCCGCCAGCACCTCGAACCCGCCCGGCACGTCGACCGGACCTCCGACCGCGAGCAGCAGCGAAGGCGCCGCGTTCTGGTCGCGAGCAGAGCGCACGTGGCCAGCGCCCTCGGTAGGTCCGTCACGCATGGGTCGCCGCCCGTGTCACCCGCTGGTGGTGGGGGCACAAACGGTTCCGGGTTGAACTGCCACCCTCTGTCGGTCAACCAAAACTGGACCGGGCCGCACACGTGGCCCTCGAGGTCATCGGTGATTGTGCCACTCAACAAGGGACCATCACCACACTGTGCGCATAGCACCGTCGTGGGGTCCCTGCCGTAGGGCTGACACTGCATGCAGAAACACTTTCAGTAATCAGCCCGTCAGAACAGCCTTAATGCAGCCAAATGATGGTGAGATCTTGCCGCCGCTGCAACGCCTCATGGGTGCTAAGCGGCAGGCTGCCCGCACGTCGGGCACGACCTCCGCTCACACCCAGCAACCCTGCCGCCTCCAGGTCAAAGGCGCTGCATGGAAGATCGCCGTGGCGTGAACCAGTGGACATCCGCGCGTACCCGTCACTGGCCGTGATCAAAAGTGTGGCACGCAATGATCAGATTCAACCGCGGCGATACACCATGCCCGTCCTACGGCGGTAAGAACCCCCGCCAGGTACCGCGCCATTCGTTTGCACGGTGCCGGAAACTAGGCCTATGCGCTTCCCCCTCGTGCTGGGGTGTTGTGCCGCTGATGGGACTGCCCCCGGTTTGGTTGACACTTCGGGTGGGTTGTTCTTAGGCCGCGTTTGCGGTCGTGTAGATCATCTCAAATTCGACCGGGGTGAGTTTTCCAAGGCGTCGTTGTCGACGTCGGCGGTGGTATTTGGTTTCGATCCAGGTCACGATCGCCAAGCGGAGTTGCTCGCGGGTTTCCCACCGTCGGGTGTTCAGCACGTTCTTCTGTAGCAGCGCGAAGAAGGATTCCATCGCGGCGTTGTCACCGCATGCACCGACCCGTCCCATCGAGCCCAGGAGCCCGTTCTTCTTCAGGAGGCGCACGACTTTCTTGGACCGAAACTGACTGCCCCTATCCGAATGCAGGATCGTCCGGTGTGGTGATCGCAGGCTGATCGCGTTACGAATCGCCGAGGCCGCCAGCGAGGACTTCATCCGCGAATCGATGGAGTAGCCCACGATCCGCCCGGAGTAGCAGTCTTTCACCGCGCACAGGTACAACTTGCCTTCACTCGTGGGGTGCTCGGTGATATCGGTCAACCACTTCTGATTCGGCCCGGTCGCGGAGAAGTCACGACCCGGACCACCCTCCTTCCTGTCAGCGGTCTTGATCGCGAGCAGGTCATCGTGCACCGGCGGGCCCGGCTTGCGACCGGTGCCCCGCTTGACCGAGTGGATGGAGAAAATCCGCTGGGCCGAGCACAACCGCCATACCCGGTTCTCCGACGCGCTGATCCCACGAGCAGGCAGCTCGTCAGCGATGAACCGGTACCCGAACCCCGGGTCATCACCGTGAATATCTACCGCGGCGTTGATCAGCTGCGCATCGTCCCAATCCCGCTGCGACACCGGGTTCTTGACCCATTTGTAGTACCCCTGCGTCGATAACCTCAGGACCCTGCACGCCACCGCGACCGGCACCCTGATGCGGGCACCGGTCGCGGCCATCTCACGGACGAGCGGGAAGACTATTTTCCCGGCAAATTCGCCTGGGACAAGTACGCCGCTGCGCGGCGTAGGACCTCGTTCTCCTGCTCCAGCAACCGGTTGCGCTTCTTCAACTCGCGCACCTCAACGGACTGCTTCTCGGTGACGCCGGGACGGTTGCCATCCTCGACATCGGCCTGCTTCATCCAGTTCGCCAAACAACTATCAGAGATCCCGAAGTCCTTGGCGATCTGATTCAACGGCGCATCGCCCTTACGGGCCACCGCCACGACATCATCGCGGAACTCTCGTGGGTAGGGCTTGGGCATGACAGACATCCTTCCAGCGAGGAGCAATCCTCACAGGTCAGGTGTCAACCAAACTCTGGGCAGTCCCGATTTCGGTGCCGCGGTCGTGGTGAACCTGCTCGTGGACCTTCCCGTGCTGTGGGAAGTCATGGTGCTCGATGTCGGGGTCAGCGTCAGTACCGGCGCCCTGACCGCATTGGGCGCCCGGGCGTGGACACGCCACCAACGACTCAGCGACACGTAACCCCCTCACGGCGCGGCCACCGCCAGACTCCTTGGTCGCACCCGGGGCCGACCCCGGGTGCAATCCCCTGACGCCTCAATGGCACCTTCACGCCCCGCTCCCCCGAGGTGATGCCGGTTGGAATAACCCCATCGTGGCCGAGGGGAACCGGCGCATTCAGGATGTGGCCTGGCAGGCACCCCACTCGCTTCCTGACTGCCGACGGTTACCCGCAATAAGGGGTGCTTATCGGCATCAAAGACGTCTGCTACCGATGTGGATTGTTGTAGCAACGTGGAGAAGTTCCACACCCACGGCCGGCCCAACCGGGACTAGATGCAGCATGACCTTCTACCGGTCCCTATCTCGAAAACACCCGTGCTTCCCACCCGCTGGGTGTGCCGGTCCACCGGCGTTTGCAAGAGTCTTCACGATCGTTGTCGTAGCGCGATGATCACCGGGTCGCACCGCGTGCCCGACAATGCCACCAACCCGATTGGGTCGGTCGCTCGCTCAGGCGCGGGATCACGACGCTGCTGTCGGCGTCGGCGTCGGTCGCGGCCTACTGGGTTCAGGTATCGAGATCTTCCGGGTGCGGAGTCTCGCTCTCCGTGCTGGCGGCGGTTGCGATACGCCGTAGCCGTGCGACTTCTCGGGCGCTCACTTCGCCGCCGCACCATTGGGATGCGTCGCGTGCTGTGAGCCCCTCAGCTTCGACCATCTCAGTCAGCGCCTCACCCGCTCGTCGGTCAGCATCCGATACCGCGAGGGCGCGTTCGCGGATCGCAACAAGAACCTTGACCGCGAGCCGGTTCAGCCTGCGCTCACGTTCCGAACGTTCGACGCGCCGCACTGACTGTGCATCCAGCGCTGCTCGCCGAGCCTGTTGTTTGATCGTCTGTTTGCTCATGGGATGCGCATCCTTCTCATGTCGACCGCTCACATTCCCAAAGACCGCCGACCACTTCCAGTGGTCACCACCCCTGTCGCGCAGTGCCCGACCTCGTACCCCCTCCAGAAATGCCAAAGGCCGAGTCCTACACACCTCTTGCATTCCGGGTCATTTCAGTTTCAAGCACCGACCTCCAGGAGTCACGTTCCTGCCTTCGGGTGGGTGTGACGATGAGTATCCACAAGCTGACGGCGGGGTCGGGTATGACTACCTGACCCGTCAGGTCGCTGCCCTGGACGCCACCGATAAGGGCCATACCGGGCTGTCTTCGTATTACACCGAGAAGGGCGAGTCGCCCGGGGTGTGGGTGGGATCGGGGATGACCGGGGTCGACGGTCTCTCTGCTGGTGACGTGGTGACCGCGGATCAGATGCAGGCGTTGTTCGGGTCGGGCCATCACCCGTTGGCTCACGAACGCCGGGAACAGTTACAAGGCCCAGGACTGAGCGATCGGGACTTCCGGGCGGTGACCCGGTTGGGGGTTCCGTACAAGGTGTACACCGCCGATGTGTCCGCCTACCGGCTGGAGGTCGCCACCCGCCTGGAGGCGGTGAACCGGGCCGATGGTCTGCCTTCTGACTGGCCCGTCCCCGCGCAGGAACGTGCCCGGGTCCGCACCCAAGTCGCCCGAGAATTCTTTAGGGCCGAGCATGGGCGCGATCCGGTGGATGCCCGCGAGGTGGCGGCGACGATCGCGAAATATTCCCGGCCGAAGACCACCGCGGTCGCCGGGTTCGACCTGACGTTCAGCCCAGTCAAGTCCGTTTCCACGCTGTGGGCGATCGCAGACCCGGCCGTCGCGGCGCAGATCGAACGCGCCCACCAGGCCGCAGTTCAGGACGCGCTGACGTTCGTCGAGCAGCACGCGTTGTACTCCCGCGAAGGCACCAACGGGGTCCGCCAGGTCGACGTCCAGGGCCTGGTCGCGACGGCGTTCACCCACCGGGACAGCCGCGCCGGGGACCCCGATCTGCACACCCACGTCGCCATCGCGAACAAAGTCCAACCACTAGCGGGAAGTGGTTGGCAATCGATGGCCGGGTCCTGTTCAAAGCGACCGTGGCCGCGTCCGAGACGTACAACACCGCCCTCGAACGCCACCTGCACGAGGACCTAGGGCTGCGGTTCGCCGAACGGAACAACGGCGACCAGCGCAAGCGGCCGATCCGCGAAATTGTCGGGGTCGACCCCGTACTGAACCAGGCGTGGTCCACCCGACGCGTGGACATTGAGCAGCGACGTGGCCAGCTCGCCACCGGCTTTCACCGCGACCATGGTCGTCCCCCGACACCCGTGGAGTCAGTGCAGTTGGCGCAGCAGGCGACCTTGGAAACCCGCGACGCCAAGCACGAACCGCGTTCCCTGGCCGAGCAACGCACCACCTGGCGAGCCCAAGCGTGTGACGTGCTCGGCGGGGACTCGGGAATCGCCTCGATGCTCCACGCGACGCTGGGCTCTCACCCTTCGACGCAGCGCAACGTCTTCGCCGATGTGGATGTCGACACGACCGCACAGGCTGTCATCTCGCAGCTGGAGCACCGGCGGTCGACGTGGCAGGTCTGGCACGTGCGCGCCGAAGCGCAGCGCCGGGTCCGCGCCTCGGGTGCCTCCCCGGATCGCATGCCGCGCCTGGTGGAGCAGGTCGTCGCTGGGGCACTGTCCAATCCGATGTCGACCTCGTTGGCGCGCCCCGAGACGGGCATCAGCGAACCCAACGAGCTACGGCGCCGGGACGGGTCGAGTGTGTACATGGTGGCGGGCGCGGACCTGTTCACATCGACCACCATCCTGGCCGCTGAACGCCGGTTGGTGGCCGCGGCCGGGCGCACCGGCGGGCACGCCGCCAGTGACCTGGCGGTCGACCTGGCGCTGATGGAAGCCACCGCGAACGGCGCAAAGCTGAACGCCGGGCAGGCCTCCCTGGTGCGCGCGATGGCGACGTCTGGTGCCCGGGTACAGCTGGGGATCGCGCCGGCCGGCTCCGGGAAGACCACTGCAATGCTGGCGTTGGCCGGGGCCTGGACCGAGGCCGGTGGCCAGGTCCTGGGGTTGGCACCGTCTGCCGCGGCTGCTGCCGCGCTCCGCGCACAGATCACCACCTCTCACGCCACCACGACCAGCACCACGACGACCGACGCGACAACCACCAGCGCCACTTCAACGACTACGGACACGTTGGCGAAGTTGGTCCACGAGATCACCACGCGTGACCCCGCGATGCGGACCTGGCTGGACGTCCCCGCCGCAGACACAGCCGCGGCGAAAACTGCTGGCGCCTGGTGGGACCCGCATGCCCGTTCGTGGTACGCCCCGGGCGGTGCAACCCAGTCCAGCGAGGGTTCACCACTGGGGCGGTGGCGGGTCGCCGTTACCGATATCGGGCCGTCGACGTTGGTGGTGATTGATGAGGCCGGGATGGCCGACACCCTGTCCCTGGATACCGCTGTCCGGTTTGTGCTGGGTTGTGGGGGCAGTGTCCGGCTGATCGGTGATGACCAACAACTGGCCGCGATCGGCGCAGGTGGGGTGCTGCGTGACATTCAGGCCACCCACGGGGCGTGCCGCCTGAGTGAACTGGTCCGCTTCGCGGACCCCGCCGAAGGCGCCGCTTCGCTCGCCCTGCGGCAGGGTCGCCCAGAGGCCCTCGGGTTCTACCTGGACCACGGGCGGGTTCACGTCGGTGACCTGGCCACCATGACCGACGACGTCTTCACCGCCTGGCAAACCGACCGTGGCACGGGCCTGGACTCGATCATGCTGGCACCCACCCGGGACCTGGTCAGCGACCTGAACCAACGCGCCCGCGCCCACCGCCTGGCGGGCCACTCCCCCACCGGTGCCTCGGCACCAACGGTGCGGCTGGCCGACGGAAACCACGCCAGCATCGGGGACCTGGTCATCACCCGTACCAACGACCGGCGGCTACGGACCACATCGACTGACTGGGTCAAGAACGGTGACCGCTGGACGGTCCTTGGTATCTGCGAGGGCACCGTGCGGGTGCAGCACGCCCGCAACGGCCGGTTGATCACCCTGCCCGCCGACTACGTAAAGGCCTCTACCGAGTTGGGGTACGCGAGCACCGTGCACGCGGCCCAGGGCGTGTCCGTGGACACCGTGCACGGCCTGGCCACCGGGGAGGAGTCACGCCAACAGCTGTACACGATGCTGACCCGCGGCAGGCACGCCAACCACGTGTACCTGCAGGTGGTCGGCGACGGGAACGCGCACAACATCATCCGCCCCGACACCACCCATCCGCTCACCGCGACAGACCTGCTGGAGAGCGTCTTGGCACGCGATCTTGCTCCCCGGTCGGCGTCCACCATGCTGCGCGACAGCAGCGACCCAGTCACGTTGCTGGGACAGGCCGCGCAGCGGTACCTCGACGCCCTCTACGTCGGCGCCGAACAGCACCTCGGCGCCGACACAGTGCGAGCCTTGGAGGCCGACGCGGACCGCGTCGTCCCTGGTGTCACTGAGCAACCCGCATGGCCCGCGTTATGCGCGCACCTGATCCTGACCGGCGCCTGCGGTGGGGATCCGATCGTCCACCTGCAATCGGCCGCGCAGTCCCGTGAGTTGGACACTGCCGGTGATACCGCCGCTGTCCTGGACTGGCGCCTGGATGACAGCGGCCTGCGCGGAGCAGGCCAGGGTCCATTGCCGTGGATGCCCGGAGTGCCCCTTTCTCTGGCCGAGGACCTCACGTGGGGCCCGTACCTCACCCAACGCGCGACACTCGTGACCGATCTGGCAGCGACCGTCCGGGACGCGGCCACCGGTGAAGCGACCCCGTCGTGGGCCAGCAGCGGCACTCGCCCAGCTGAAGTGCTCCTGGGTGATGTCGCCGTATGGCGAGCCGCGATGCTCGTCGAACCGGGCGACCAGCGCCCCACCGGACGCCCGGAGCTCCAAAAGGCGGCCGCGTTGTGGCAACGCTGCCTGGACACGCGTCTTCACGGTGACCGCGCCCCAGCGATGCAGGAATGGGGGCGGCAAATCGTTGCGACCTGCCCCGCGACCAGTCGGGATCCGTTCGCGCCGATCCTGGCTGAGCGGCTCGCCGCGATGACACGCAGCGGCCTGGACGCGCCCGCCATGCTGCGCCGAGCCACCGGCATGGGCGTGTTGCCCGACGATCACCCGGCTGCCGCGTTGTGGTGGCGCATCACCGGGCACCTGTCCCCCGCCGTCGCCGAACAGGTCACCAACGACCAGCACCTCTCAACCCCCTGGGCGCCCCACCTACCCGAACTGCTCGGGCCCGACTCAGCCCGGCAGGTCCAGGACAGCCCCTGGTGGCCGACCCTGGTCACCACCATCGACAACGCCCTCGCGCGCGGCTGGCCCATCAACGACCTCCTGCGTCCCGAGTCACTCCAGTCCACGCCGGCTGGTGATGACCCCTGCCAATCGCTGGTGTGGCAGATCTCAGTCGCGATGGACCCCATCCCCGACGAATACCGCAACGAACCCACCGAGCAGAACGAGGACCTGTGGGAACACGTGCCCCTCCCCGACGACGCAGCCACGACCTACCACGACGGACGGGCGCCGGTATCGAACCGTCCTGAGCCCGTTGAGGTCGACAACGCCGGTGACGATCTCGATCAGTTGATCCTCCTGGCGCAGCTACGCCGCGACGCCTTGGGTCCGTTGGAGGTCTCCGATGCCCAGATCGAACGGGCGAGCCGCCGCGCGATGCTCTTTGCTGACAGCCCGGTCAGCACCGACCGCATCGCTGCGATCAACAGCCTGACGCTGGCCTACTACTGCGAACAGTTCCCCAACTCTTGGGCAGCGCACCACCTGGCCGATCGGTTCGGCACGGACCTGGCCGGTGACGAACGCTTCCGACCCGGGTACGCCCCGTCGGGGTGGGACCGGCTCGCCACTCACCTGCGCGCACGAGGGGTCAGCGATGGCGAGATGGTCGCCGCCGGGGTCGCGAAACGCAATGAGGCCACCGGGCGCGTGCGCGATCACTTCGTCGACCGGCTGGTGCTGCCGATCATCCACCGCCGCCACGGCTGGGAAGACTTTGAGACAGTCCCCTTCGCCGGACCCGACGTGATCCTCGGGTTTGTCGGGCGACGCCAGCCCGACCTGACCGACGCCGACCGGAAAGGACCGAAATACCTCAACAGCCCCACCACCGCACTGTTCGCGATGGGCGCGCAGCTGTACATCCCCGGAACCGACCTGTACGAGCCCAGCACGTTTGAACGCGGCGCGCGGCCCGTGTTAGTCGAAGGGCCGATGGACGCGATTGCGGTCACCCTCGCCACCCATGGCGCACGGGTAGGGATAGCACCGCTGGGCACGTCCCTGACCGAGGAACAAGCCCAGCAACTCGCGGCAATCCGAGAGCACGCCCGCGTCGGAAACACGCGGGGTCTGGACCCCGCGATGACCGGGTTCGACCCCTGGCTGATCGTCGCCACTGACAACGACACCAACCTGGCAGGACAAGTCGCCGCCGAACGCGACTTCTGGCTCCTCGCACCCCACAACCTCGACCCGGGCCACGCACTCCTCCCAGCGGGCCTGGACCCGGCTGACATGTTCACCCTGCGTGGCCCGGCCGCACTCAGGGCAGCACTGCACTACCCCGGCCCCCTCGCTACCACCCTCCTCGACGAACGCCTGACCAACCTGCCCACCGACCACGCCCGAACCGCCGCCGCCCAGATCCTGGCCACCCGACCAGCCCGCCACTGGAACGACGGCACCGCGCGGATCGCATCCCGCCTCCACCTCAGCACCGCCCAGACGCACCGCGACCTCCTGCCCGCCGCAGACACCTGGGCACGTGACCGACACCAGGCTGCGCGCACCCAGCTCGACGGATTCGCCGACGCGCGAACACGCATGCAGCAAGCCGCCCTGAAACCACCCACGCAGCGTTGGGCAGGCCTGGCAGCAGAACTCGACCCACGCCTACCCCACGAGCCCGACTGGCCCGCCCTCGCACAACTACTCGACCAAGCACACAACGACGGCCACAACGTGCCCGCCGTAACCCGCCAACTCCTCGCCGAACGACCACTCGCCCAGCAACCAGCCCAAGACCTGCGCTACCGGCTGGTCGCCACACTCGACGTCCCCATCGGCACCGACGGACCGAACACCACCGCGCCCTCAACAGGGGCAGCGAAGGAACGTCACGTAGCGGCCACCGCGACCGACAAGCCGATCAGCCCTCGGCGATGACCATCCACCGAGATGCACGCCTCGACTCGACTCAAGCGAAATCTTTTGCAATAAGTGCGCACTAACACCGAGGCCCGCGAGGCAAGAGTCGAAACGCTACTTCTGGAGACACCCAAGCGCCATCCGCAATCACCGCTGGTCATCGCCTGGCCTGGCTGGCCGCCGTCAACGTCGAGGTGCACCAGTTGCTAGATCACGTTCTACGCCCCGTCGGGGTCGCCTCGCTGCCCGCCATCTTTTTTGGGTCGATTGCGACACACAGTCTGGACGTTCTCCTCGCTGGGCTAGGCATCCTGTTGGCTCGCGGTTACCCATTCCTCCAACTGCTAGGCAGCGGTGGCTCATCTGAGACGACGTAAAACTCGCAGGAGTCATGGGGCTTCCTGTCGCGCAATCGGTCTCGGCCGGGTCGTGCTCTGGTGTGCGCTGATCCTGCTCTCGCTGATGCGCCTGCTGTGATTCGGGACGGTAGGTCGTTGGAGACCCAATCGGTCTACCCCGCTCGACGGATGACCTCCAGCCGAATGCCCACCCATGGGCCAAACACAGGCCCGCGATCCGATGCATATCCGATGCACAGCGGAGAAAGACAAGGCCCCTGACCAGCATCTTCGCTGGTCAGGGGCTATTTCGTGCTGGTGGGCGATACTGGGATCGAACCAGTGACCCCTTCCGTGTCAGGGAAGTGCGCTACCGCTGCGCCAATCGCCCCGGTAAAGGGAAAGAGCGGACAACCGGGCTCGAACCGGCGACCTCAACCTTGGCAAGGTTGCGCTCTACCAACTGAGCTATGTCCGCCTGCCATTCACTCAGACTCGCGTCTGGGTGGACAACGATCGGAACTGTAGCCGAGGTACCCCCCAGCTCCCAAAACGAGCCCCGCGCACCGGCCGTATCGCACCCGCAACAGGTAGGTGCAGTAGCAGTTCAGGGGGTCCAGAACTGCGCTACCTGGGCTGCCTTCGCCCTTCCCACCGCACGTCCTGCACGCGCAGACGCCGCCCGCGTGGCCGGCGACAACGCATTGCGGCCAAAAGCCGCCATCGACCGAAGGTTGGCCCGCACCAAAAGGACGTCCGCCCCGCGTGGCGGCACCACCTGCGCACCCAGATCACCCAGCAGTGAAGGCGCACCCGGGAGGCTGGGTAGTAGGACCAAAACCCGATCGCATCCGACCGCAAGGTCCACGTTCGTACTCGATCGCACACCACCATCCATGTATCGCCGGGCGCCGATGGTCACCGGTGGCCACACCCCGGGTACCGAGCAACTGGCAGCTACAGCGTCGGTCAGCGCCACCCCCGAGGCCGAGGTGAACGTCATCAGATCTCCCGAAGCGGTATCCACCGCTGTGACCGTCAGGCGGCGCTCGGGCCATACCTCCGACGGCAACCGAGCCGCAATCGCAATACGCCGCTGCGCCTCACTGACGGTGTTCGTGGTCAACGCCAGCTCGCCGAGTCGTCGACGCGCCTCTTGAGTGGACGCGGCGCCCCGCACCGCACTCTCGTAGGACGCGGCCAGCACCTCGGTGTCGAGGTCGACCTCGATCTCCGCGGTCTCGGCGCGTAACTGGGCGTCGTACAGCTCCTGTAGTTCCACCCCGGAGGTGATCTGCGCTGCTACGGCCGCGCCCGCCGAGGTGCCGATCACCAGCTCAGCTTCCAAGATTGCCGACACGACGTCGGGTTGGGCGTCTCCGACACCCAACAACACCCCGAGCTCCCAGGCGATTCCAGCGACTCCGCCGCCACCCAAGACCAGAGCCTTCATTTTGCCTCCTTCACCTCACGCAACCGATACCCGCGTCAGCGTCACATACCGAGCCCGCAGCACCCAGAATGCGCATCGTGCAGCTGAGCCGCCGGACTCTGCGTGGATCCGGACTGCAACTCCTGGCAGTTGCAGGAGGTCCGCGCATCATTGCGTCGGTAGAACGGGCCCAGGGCCTCGCATACGAAAGAGAGGTGGCGACGGGATTCGAACCCGTGTAGACGGCTTTGCAGGCCGTTGCCTCGCCTCTCGGCCACGCCACCACGTCCGGCCGGCATGCCCCGAAGGGCTGACCGGACCGGAGCAGAGCGAACAACCGGGCTCGAACCGGCGACCTCAACCTTGGCAAGGTTGCGCTCTACCAACTGAGCTATGTTCGCATCTACGCACTGGCGGAAAGGGCCGCCGAGCGCCTGGCGAACATTATCCGATCGTCGGGGCCAGTCCAAATACAGCCACTCGACCTGGCGTTTGCGCAGGTCAGGTGTGCGAGCGGGACGCTTCCGATTCGCCCGTCGGCCCACCGTCGTGCTGGGACGTAGGACCGGGCAGCCGCGCAGCGACAGAGCCAGGCTGCCCTACCCGCGCCGCACCGACCCATTCCCGTGCACGGCTACCCAAACTCGGCACCTCGCGCATCGGCCAGATCCAAGCCGCCGACGCATTGAACGCAGCGCCGATGAGCACGGCGATACCCAGGAAATATAGCCAGATCAACACCACGATGGTCGCCGCGAGCGGCCCGTAGATACTCACCCCGTTGATCGACGCGCCCAGGAAGAGCCTCAGCACCATCGACGCGACCACCCAGATCATCAACGTCAGCGCGGCTCCGGGCAGGGCCCGCACCCACGGAGTGCGGCGCGGAGTGGCGATGTAGTAGAGCGTTGCGAAACCCAGGATGGTCAGGCCACCGACGAGCGGCCAGTAGAAATTCATCAGGAACAGGAACTTCGGCGGCAACCAGGAGGACAACAACTGCGGGCCGATGACGATCAACGGCACCACCAGGGCGCCGAAGATCAACGACACGAAGTACAACGACAGGCTCAGCAACCGGGTGCGGACGATGCCCCGCCGTCCACCCTGGCCGTACATGATCGAGATCGTGTCGAGTAGAACGTTCAATGCGCGTGATCCTGACCACAACGACAATAGGAAGCCGATCGAAATCACGTCCGGGCGACCACCGGTAAGAGCCTCCCGCAGGGTGGGCACCAGGACGTCCCGCAGACTCTGCTCCGTCAAGAACTGGGACGCGTACCGCTCGATGTTCTGGGTGACCTGCGTCACCACGTCGGAGCCGAGCCAGGTGCCGACGTAACCAACCGCCCCGAGCAGCCCGTAGACCAGTGGTGGCAGGGAGAGCAGGGCAAAAAATCCGGCTTCCGCTGCGAGGCCGGTCACCCGGTACCGCATGCAGATCCGGAGCGTACCGAGCAGTAGACGCACGAGTGCCAGCAGCCCGGGAACACGCCCGAGTTGCTCACGGGTAGCTGATTTGTTCAGCCCCACGAGCCGCAATCCGCCCGCAGCGCCGCAGTACTCACGCCCACACGGTAGCTGTCAGATCCGCTCCCGCCATGCAGCATGATGGCCCGTATGGACATTTGGCCCGGCCACCCCTACCCCCTCGGCGCAACGTACGACGGCAGCGGCGTGAATTTCGCACTCTTCTCCGAAGCGGCAACGGGCGTGAGCCTGTGTCTGATCAGCGACACCGGCGATGAGGTACGCCACGAGCTGACCGAGGTCGACGGCCACGTGTGGCACGGGTACGTCTCGGGTATGCAGCCCGGCCAACGCTACGGATACCGGGTCGACGGGCCGTTCGATCTGGAGAACGGCCACCGTTGCAACCCCGCCAAGCTGCTTCTGGACCCGTACGCAAAAGCAATCGACGGTCAGATCGACGGTGACGAGTCGCTCTTCTCCTACCGCTTCGATAACCCTGAGCAGTTCAACGACGACGATTCCCTGGGCCACACGATGCTCTCGGTCGTCATCAACCCGTTCTTCGACTGGGGCCACGACCGCCCGCCGCAGCACGAGTACCACAACAGCGTCTTCTACGAGATGCACGTCAAGGGTCTGACCATGACCCATCCGGATGTGCCGGACGAAATTCGCGGCACCTATGCGGCCGTCGCACACCCGGCGATCATCGAACACCTGAAAGACCTCGGCGTGACCGCCGTGGAGTTGCTGCCGGTGCACCAGTTCGTCCAGGACAGCACGCTGGTCGACCAGGGGCTGTCGAACTACTGGGGTTACAACACCATCGGTTTCCTCGCTCCGCACAACGGTTACTCCGCCCACGGCACCGACGGCCAACAGGTCACCGAGTTCAAGTCGATGGTCAAAGCGCTGCACGAGGCGGACATCGAGGTCATTCTCGACGTGGTCTACAACCACACGGCTGAGGGCAACGAGTTGGGCCCGACCATCTGCTTCCGCGGCATCGACAACTCGGCCTACTACCGCCTGGTCGACGACGCCAAAGAGCACTACTACGACACCACCGGCACTGGCAACAGCCTGCTGATGCGCCACCCGCACGTCTTGCAGCTGATCATGGATTCGCTGCGCTACTGGGTGCAGGACATGCATATCGACGGTTTCCGCTTCGACCTCGCCGCGACGCTGGCTCGACAGTTCCACGAGGTCGACCGTCTCTCGGCGTTCTTCGACATCATCCAGCAGGACCCGGTCGTCTCTCAGGTCAAGCTCATCGCCGAGCCGTGGGACCTCGGTGACGGTGGTTATCAGGTCGGCAACTTCCCGCCGCTGTGGACCGAGTGGAACGGCATGTACCGCGACACGGTGCGCGACTTCTGGCGCGGCGAGGCGGCTGCGTTGGGTGAGTTCGCCTCCCGGCTGACCGGATCCAGCGATCTCTATGCCCAGTCCGGCCGTTGGCCGATCGCGTCGATCAACTTCGTCATCGCGCACGACGGTTTCACGTTGCGCGACCTGGTCTCCTACAACGACAAGCACAATGACGCCAACGGCGAGGACGGCAACGACGGCGAGAACCACAACCGCTCCTGGAACTGCGGAGTCGAGGGCCCCAGTGACGACCCCGACATCGAGGCCCTACGCCAGCAGCAGGAACGAAACTTCATCGCGACGCTGCTACTCAGCCAGGGCGTGCCGATGCTCGCGCACGGTGATGAACTGGGTCGCACCCAGGGCGGCAACAACAACGTCTACTGCCAGGACAACGAAATAGCCTGGGTCGACTGGGAGCTGTCGGACTACGACAAGTCCCTGCTGGAATTCACCCAGCAGGCGATTGCGCTGCGCAACGACCACCCGACGTTCCGTCGTCGTCGCTTCTTCCAAGGGGCAGCGCAGCGTGGTGGCGCCAGCGAGATCGGCGACATCATCTGGTATTCCTCGGACGGGTCGCCGATGAGTGAGGACGACTGGAGCAACGGGTACGCGCGCACGCTGATGGTCTTCCTGAACGGGGCACAGATCCTCACCCCGGACTCCGCAGGCCGCAAGGTGAGCGACGACCACTTCCTGCTGCTGTTCAACGCCCACCACGAGGACGTCGATTTCGTAGTACCGCAGGATGTGGCCGACGCTACCTGGGGCGTTGCACTGCGCACGGCGCCGCTGTCGGAGCAGGACGCGGGAGCTCTCGAAATCGAGTCCTACGAGAGTGGCGACAAGATCTCACTACCGGCCCGCTCGATGCTCGTGTTGCACAGCCCCCTGGACTGATCCTCCTCCTGCACCGATCTGTCCCGCCGAGATGAACGAGGCCCGGTGGGACAGATCAGGTGCGGGCCAACGCTGCCCTCTGCTCGTCCACGTCATAGGTCGGCATCGGCCACTGCGGATCCATGGTGCGTAGATGGTTCAGCAGCAGGTGGTGGACTGCTAACCGGGCGTACCACTTGTGGTCGGCGGGTACGACGTACCACGGCGCACTGTCAGTGGAGGTCTTGTCCATCACGAGCTGGTAGGCCTGCTGGTAGGCAGCCCAGTATGTGCGTTCCCGTACGTCGTTCTCGGTGAACTTCCACAGCTTGTCCGGTCGGTCCAGGCGGCGCGCCAGTCTGCTGCCCTGCTCTTGGCGCGAGATATGCAGCATCACCTTGACCACCGACGTGCCGCCATCGACGAGGGACTTCTCGAAGTCGTTGATCTGTCCGTAACGGCGCCCGATGGTGGCTGGCGATGCCAGTTCGTGCACCCGCGCGATCAGCACGTCCTCGTAGTGCGACCGATCGAAGACCCCGATGTCGCCAGCCGGCGGCAGGGCATTGCGGATCCGCCACAGGAACGGGTGGCCCAGCTCTTCCTCGGTGGGCTTCTTGAACGCATGATGATGCACCCCCTGCGGATCGACATGGCCGATCACATGGCGCATGATGCCGCCCTTGCCCGAGGTGTCCATACCCTGCATCACCAGCAGCACGTTGCGGGTGCCACCCAGACGACTCTCGGCAAACATCCGCTCCTGCAGATCCGAGAGCTCCGGACCGGTTCTGGTGCGCAGCTTCGCGGCCTTTTTCTTACCGTGTTCGAAACCTGGCGTCGAGGACGGATCACGGTCGGACAGCACGAATCCGTCGTGCACACGCAATGCCTCCGTCAGTGAGGTTGCAAGGTCCTTGGTAACTGCTGACTTGCCCATTCGGCTCTTCCTATCGCTCGTACTGCTCAAAGAGTCATTGCCACGCCTTTGCGGTGCGTGCGCCCTGCTTTTGTTTCACTGCACTATGCGAGGAGGCCCGCGACCACCGTGGTCGCGGGCCTCACCTCCTACAGGCTCTACTCAGTCGATCGAGTCGGGGTTGCTGCTCAGATCGACCTTGGCCACGGCCTGCTTGCCGTTCTCGGCAAGGTAGGACTCCGCGCCGACGTAGGCCCCACCGAGCGCGAGCGCCGCAGGAATCCGACCCAGCGGCAGCAGCCGGGCAAGGCCGACCAGCGGGACTGCCGCCAGACCCACGATGAGGCTGGGCAGCGCGATCTTCGCCAGCTTCTCCTGCCCTTCGGGGATCGGCAGACTGTCGGTCGACACAGTGAACGCGCGCGGGTTCGACGGATCCTGGATGATCGTCGCGGCGTACGCACCGCCGACGAGCGCAACGGACAGCAGACGACGCTTCGGCAGCGCACTGGGTAGTAATACGGCGAGTGCGAGGGCTCCGGCAGGGCCGGCAGAGAACGGATTGACCTTCACGGGGCTTCACTCCTGATGCTGGGGGACAAATCTGACTGCCTCGACTGTACTCAGGTAACCGGGTCGATGACGGGTGTCGAATCGGCGAGGCGTGCTGCCAGGAAGTCACCGACGACCCCATCCCAACGGTGGGAATCGACGTTCCACTCGCGGCAGTGCAATGCACCGGACCACGACTCGAACTGGATGACGTCCGGTCGCGCGCGTGCCAGGTCGGCGGATGGACCGTAGGGCACGAAGTCGTCGTCCTCGGAGTGGATGAGCAGGGTCGGCACGTGCAGGTCGTCGGCGCGCGCGATCCAGTCGGTCTGCGGGATGGGCAGCGGCATACTCACCCCACCGAACGACTTGCTCCAGGATTTGCCGATCAGTCGCTGTCCGGTATGGCTGAGTGCAAGTGGCACCTTGTGCACGCCTGCGTGGAAATCGATGACCTGCCGCCAGCTGACCACGGGAGCATCCAGAACCACAGCCACGACCCGGTCGGCATAGGCGGAGTGCGCCAGCAACTGCAATACGATCGCACCACCCATCGACCATCCGAACAAGATGATCCGCTGCGCGCCTCGCTCCACGGCGTAAGCCATCGCGGCTTCGATATCGCGCCACTCGGACAAGCCGAGGTGGTACCGCCCGTCCGGGCTGGGCGGCGCGTCGCTGTCATTTCGGTAACTGGGCGCCAGGATGCGCACCCCGATCCTGCGCAGCGGAGGTACGGCTCGTAGCGTCTCGGCACGCGTCGCACCGCGCCCGTGCACCAGAATCGCCCAGACGTCCGGGTGGTTGCTCGCCTCACCCTCGTCGCTGCACCATGCCGGGATCGGCCCCAGGGGCCCATCGAGGCTGACATCGCTCAGCGCGGTGCCGTCCTGCTGAGACGGTGCGGGGTAGAAATAGCCGGCGAGTCGTGCTCGCCCCGGCCGAAGCTGCCCGAAATCGACGCCCAGCAACTCACGCAGCACCGCGCGGTCATCAGTCTGTAGGACCTCACCGACCCTCGCGTGTCCGGCCATTTTGTCCCAGAACAAGCTGTACCGGCCAGGCGCCACTGCCGCCGCCGTGCGTTTCAGCAGGATCGTGTCGCGTGTTACTTCGATGATCGACTCGTCCTGCGATGCCGTCGCGGGAGTCAGGATCTGACGAACGAAATAGCTGCCCAGACCGGCCACGACGACACCCG
Source organism: Dermatophilaceae bacterium Sec6.4 (assembly GCA_039636865.1). Lineage (NCBI taxonomy): Bacteria > Bacillati > Actinomycetota > Actinomycetes > Micrococcales > Dermatophilaceae > Dermatophilaceae bacterium Sec6.4. The sequence goes on along the minus strand of CP144172.1, from coordinate 1,891,904 downwards.
CGAGTCCGGCCACTCCGGCACTGGCGGTGGCTGTTCTGACGATGGCTTTGTGCACGGTGTCATCGTGCCAGGTGGTGGCGTCGGGTCCTATACCGAGCGGCCACGAGAAGCCAGATAGACGATCACCCCGATGACTGCGGCGGCGGCCAGGGCGGGCTTCCAGTAGGCCTTCGCCAATACCGGCAGCACAGCGCCGCCGAGATCCAGGGCATCGTTCTGCTCAGCCTCGCCACCACGCGACGCATGCGGCGCCGAGACCGCAGACGGCGCAGTGTCCGGGCCGCCGGGCGCCCCCTGCGGTGCCGAGCCTGCGGGCACCATGCCCGCAATGGGCTTCGCGTCCTCGGTCGGCGCTGTTTCTATACCTACCTTTGTCTGTAGACACTCGACGAACTGACGCAGCAGCTTGTTCGATACCTCCTGCATCACCCCGCGGCCGAACTGAGCCGGCTTTCCCGTGATCGCCAGGTCGGTCACGATCTCGACGCGGGTCTGCCCACCCGTGTCGAACATCGCGACCCCTACGTGGGCACCCGCTGTACCGTTTCCCCGTTTGTCCTTGCCCTTGGCCTCGACCTTCATCGTGTGCGTGGACACGTCCTTCTCGACGAAAGTGCCCGAGCCGTTGTAAACCAGTGCGACGGGCCCGAGCTTCACTTTGCAGGAGCCTGCAAAGCTGTCGCCGTCGACCGAGGTGACCACGGCGCCGGGGAAGCACAACGCCACCGACTCGATGTCGTTCAGGGCGTCCCAGGTCTGCTGGATCGGCGCCGGGACGGTGAATTCGTGCGTCAGCTCCATAACGGCCTCATCCTGCGGCTGCGGCCAGGACCGCACGCCGGGTAAGGACCCCGGCGAGGTGACTGCGGTAGTCGGCGTCACCGTTCAGGTCCGAGGGCGGATTGGTGCCATCGGTCACCGAACGGACCGCAGCGCGGACGGCTTCATCGGTCGGCGGTTGCCCGATGAGCGCCTGCTCCACCGATCGCGCCCGCAGTGGCGTAGAGCCCATATTGGTCAAGCCGACGCCCGCTTCGACGATGATGCCGCCCTCGACCCGGACGGTCGCGGCCACCGCGACGATCGGCCACTGGTGCGCGACCCGGACGAACTTCTCGTAGTGCGCGCCCCACCCGGTGTGCTTGGGGATGCGAACCTCGGTCAGTAGTTCGCCTTCCTGCACCGCGGTTTCGAACAGGTCCACGAAGAACTCGTCCGCCGACACAGTGCGGGTGCCATCGGGGCCGGCGATCACGAATTCGGCGCCCAGTGCCCGGGCAGGCGCACCGAGGTCGCCCGCGGGGTCGGCGTGCGCGAGGGCACCGCCGAAGGTGCCCCGGTGACGTACCTGCGGATCGGCGAGGTGGTGAACGGCCTTGGTGATCAGGGCCGCATGCTCAGCAACCAGCGGATCGCTGCCGACGGTGGAGTGGGTCGTCATCGCGCCGATGACCAGCGAGTCACCGTCCTCGCGGATCCCTCGGAGCGCGTCGATCCGGCCGAGGTCCACGACCATCTCCGGTGCGTTGAGACGCATCCGCAGCACCGGGAGCAGGGACTGCCCGCCCGCGAGCACTTTGGCGTCGTCGCCGTGTTCCGCGAGGAGATCGAGCACCTCCTGCACTGTCGTCGGTGCTGCGTAGTCGAACTGTGCCGGGATCATCGTCCTGCTCCTTCCGAGCGGTCAGCGGTGTCAGCGGGGTGGAAGTGCGCAGCAGCCGCGCCGGTGGTCAGGTCGTCGCCCTGACCGCCTTGCAGAGCTCGCCAGACCCGCTCGGGGGTGCAGGGCATGGTCACGTCGTGCACGCCGAACGGGCGCAGCGCGTCCACCACGGCATTCACCACCGCAGGGGTCGACGCGATCGTGCCCGCCTCCCCCACGCCCTTGGTGCCGAGCGTGTTGGTCAACGACGGCGTCGTCGTGTGATCGACGTCGAAGCTGATCAGGTCGGCAGCAGTCGGCACCAGATAGTCCACGAACGAGGCGGAGACCAGGGTGCCGGCGTCGTCGTAGACGGCCTCCTCGAAGAGGGCCTGGGCAATGCCCTGGGCAAGACCTCCGTGCACCTGACCCTCCACGATCATCGGATTGACCACGGTGCCGATGTCGTCGACGCAGGTGTACTTACGCATCGAGATCTGCCCGGTCTCGGTGTCCACCTCGACAGCACACAGGTGTGTTCCGTGCGGGAAGTTGAAGGCGATCGGGTCGTACGTAGCGTCGGAGTCCAGCGACGGCTCCATCCCGTCGGGCAGGTTGTGCGCGGCGAAGACGGCACCGGCGATCTCCTGGATCGCCAGCCCCTGATCGGTGCCGCGGACCCCGAAGCGACCTGCGGAGAACTCGATGTCGTCGACGTTCGCCTCCATCAGGTGTGCAGCCACGGGCCTGGCCTTCTCGATGACCTTGTCCAGAGCCTTGACCAACGCCTCACCACCAACCACCAGGGAGCGCGAACCATAGGTGTCCATGCCCTTGGCCGCGATCTGGGTATCTCCGTGCAGCACTTCGACATCCTCGAACGGGACCCCGAGTCGGTCGGCGACGATCTGGCTGAACGCCGTCTCGTGACCCTGCCCACTGGCGGTCGCCCCGGTGACGATCTCGACCTTGCCGGTCGCCAGCATCCGCACGCTGGCGTGTTCCCAACCGCCTGCGCCGTAGTTGAGCGAGCCCAGCACCCGCGATGGGGCCAGCCCACACATCTCGGTGAACGTCGAGACACCGATTCCCAACTGCACCGGGTCGCCGGATTCGCGACGTCGACGCTGCTCGGCACGTAGGTCGTCGTACCCGAAGTTCTTCTTGGCCTTGGCGGTGGCAGCCTCGTAGTTGCCGGAGTCGTACTCCAGACCGGCGACCGTCGCGAACGGGAACTCCTCATGGGTGATCCAGTTCTTCTCGCGAACTTCGAGCGGGTCGACACCCAGCTCGGCGGCGAGCTCGTCCATCATCCGCTCGATCCCGAAGGTCGCCTCCGGGCGCCCGGCGCCGCGGTATGCGTCGGTCCAGGCCTTGTTGGTGAGCACCGTCTGGCAGGAGAACCGGTAGGAACCGAACTTGTAGATCCCGTTGAACATGAAAGCGCCGAGCACCGGCACTCCCCCACCGACCAGGGACACGTAGGCACCCAGGTCGGCGAGCAGATCCACCTTGAGGCCGGTGACCGTGCCGTCCTTCGTGGCGGCCAGTGTCAGCTTCTGCCACTGGTCACGACCGTGATGCGCGCAGATCAGCGATTCCGAGCGGGTCTCGGTGTACTTGACCGGCCTGCCGAGGCGACGGGCGATGGCCCACGTCAGCCATTCCTCAGGTGTCACCTGCAGTTTGCCGCCGAACCCGCCGCCGACATCGGGGGCGATGACCCGGATCTTGCTCTCGGGTACACCCGTGGTGGCGGCCAGTGCGTACCGCACGATGTGCGGGACCTGGGTGGCTGACCACATGGTGTTCTGCTCACCGGTCGGGTCGACCACGACCGAGCGCGGCTCCATGAACGCCGGGATCAACCGCTGCTGGCGGTATTCGCGCTCGATCACGATGCCATCGGCGCGGGCCGTGGCGATGGCCTCGTCGACGTCACCACCGGACCCGGCCTCAGCGGAGTCGAAGACCCAGAGCGCCGACTTGTTGGAGCCGAGATCGGGGTGTGCGAGCACCCGGTCTGCCGCGGCGTCCTTGAGCTCCAAGGCAGCGGGCAGTTCCTCGTAGTCGACATCTACCAACTCGGCGGCGTCCCGGGCCTCTGCGGCACTGCGCGCGATGACCACCGCGACGATTTCGCCGGCGAACGCGACCCGGTCGATCGGCATCGGTAGGTGCGTCGGGGTCAACTGGTCAGGGGTGATCGCCCAGGCGTTGATGAGCACCCCCTGGGACTCACCGAGGTCGGCGCCGGTGAGTACATCGACCACGTTGAGGGCGGCCTTGGCGGCCGAGGTGTCGATGCTGGTGATCTTGGCGTGGGCGTACGGGCTGCGCACCATCGCCATGTGCAACATGCCCTGCAGCGTGATGTTGTCGGTCCAGCGGGTACGTCCGGTGATCAGTCGCTGGTCTTCCTTTCGGCGACGATCGCGGCCGATCTCGGTGGCCGGCTTGTCCTCGACAACGGTCATGCGTTCGTCTCCTGTCCCGCAGCCGTTTGCACAGCCCGAACGATGTTGTGGTAACCCGTGCAGCGACAGAGGTTGCCCTCGATGCCCTCGCGGATCTCCTGCTCAGTGGGGTTGGGATTGGTGTTCAGCAGGTCGACGGTCTGCATGATCATTCCGGGCGTGCAGTAGCCGCACTGCAGTGCGTGACACTCGTGGAAGGCGGCCTGTACGGGGTGCAACTCGCCGTTCTGCGCCAGCCCCTCGATGGTGGTCACCTCGCCACCGTCCGCTTGGACCGCGAGCACGTTGCAGGACTTCACGCTCTGCCCGTTCAAATGCACGGTGCACGCGCCGCAGTTACTGGTGTCGCAGCCGACGACGGTGCCGGTCTTGCCCAGCTTTTCTCGCAGGTAGTGAACCAGCAGCATCCGCGGTTCGACATCGTCGGAGACCTTGTCCCCGTCGACCGTGAGGCTGATCTTCATCATCTGTCCAACTCCCGTTCGGTGTGCCTACGTCTGGCGATGCTCCTGAACCTAAGCCCGGCGGGTTGGCAGAAGGTTGGTCATATCGTGATTCGCGTCACAGTAGCCGGACCCGTCCTGCAGGTGGGTCCTGCCTTGTCCGGGGTTCTGGAGGCCAGCCTGGCCTTCTTGGCGCAACGCTGCGCAGGCTCCTACGTTCGTAGCTGGAACATTTTTGTTTCCGGGGCCGGGTCGAGATGTTCGACACGACAGGCTCGCATCGGGACACCGAGTCGGTGCCGCCGAGAAGTCCCGCAGTTCCTGACCTACCGGAAGGGCCCGTGCCATGACCGAATACACCACTTACTCCGAGGTTCTCGATGGAGCGTGTCCCTTCGGTGGAAACACCATCGGTGGCGCCTACGGCTCCACACCGACATTGTCGGACTGGTACCCCGACCGGCTTCGCGTCGAGCAACTGCACCGCGACGGCGCGGCAGCCAATCCGTTGGCCGACTTCGACTACCCGGCTGCTTTCGCCACGATCGACCTGGCCGAGCTCAAGGCAGACATCAAGGCACTCCTCACCACCTCGGTGTCGTGGTGGCCTGGCGACTACGGCAACTACGCACCGCAGATGATCCGGATGGCCTGGCACGCAGCCGGGACCTACCGCATTGCCGATGGCCGGGGCGGTGCAGGCCAGGCCTTACAGCGGTTCGCTCCGATCAACAGCTGGTGGGACAACGGCAACACCGACAAGTCGCGCCGGCTGATCTGGCCGATCAAGGCGAAGTACGGCAACGCCCTCTCCTGGGCCGACCTGATGATCCTCACCGGTAACTGTGCGCTGGAGATCATGGACTTCCCGACGTACGGTTTCGGTGGTGGCCGCCGCGACGCGTGGGAAGCGGATGACGCGACCTACTGGGGTGCGGAGTACATCGAGAACAGCGATCCCGACTCCTTCGACGCGATGGTGATGCGCACCAAGCGCTGGCGCGGTGAGCCCGGCGACGACGACTACGAGCTGGAGCAGCCGCTGGCCGCCTCGCACCAGGCGCTGATCTACGTCAATCCCGAAGGCCCCAATGCCAACGGTGACCCGGCCGCATCTGCGGTCGACATCCGCATCACCTTCACCCGGATGGCGATGAACGACGAGGAGACCGTGGCACTCATCGCCGGCGGTCACGCGTTCGGCAAGAGCCACGGGAAGGTCTCAGCCGACCGGGTCGGACCCCCACCGGAGATCGCCCCGATGGAGGCCATGGGTCTGGGCTGGGCCAACCCCGAGGGCACCGGCTTCGCGGAATACACGATGACCAACGGCATCGAGGGTTCCTGGACGCCCAACCCCACCCAGTGGGACAACTCGTATCTGGAGAATCTCTTCGGCCTGGAATGGCAGAAGACCCGAAGCCCTGCCGGCGCGTTGCAGTGGATGCCGGTGGACCCGAGCGCGCCGAAGACACCGGATGCACACCTGGCGGGCGTCGAGCACCCGTTGATGATGATGACCAGCGACATCGCGCTGAAGGTCGACCCGGTGTACAGCGAGATCTGCCACAAGTTCCTCGCAGACTTCGACTCCTTCACCGAGGCGTTCTCCAAGGCCTGGTACAAACTGACCCACCGCGACATGGGCCCCAAGTCCCGCTACCTCGGACCCGAGGTCGCCGCGGAGGACCTGCCCTGGCAGGACCCGCTGCCGACGCTGAATCACCCGGTCATCGGCGACGCGGAGGTGCTTGCTCTCAAACGGGCGATCCGCGACAGCGGCCTCTCAGTCTCCGATCTCGTCTTCACCGCGTTCTCCTCCGCCGTGACCTACCGCGACTCGGACAAACGCGGCGGCGCCAACGGTGCCCGGCTCGCGTTGGCGCCGCAGAAGGACTGGGCGGTCAACCACCGCACCATCGACGTCATCGCCGCACTACGAGGCGTCATGGACACCTTCAACGCCTCCGGGGCCGAACAGGTCAGCCTCGCCGACCTCATCGTGCTCGGTGGCTGCGTCGCGGTCGAGCAGGCTGCACAGGCCGCGGGCGAGCAGGTGCAGGTGCCCTTCACTCCCGGCCGGGTCGACGCCACCGCGGAACAGACCGACGTACCCACCTTCCAGTGGCTGGCGCCGGTCGTCGACGGTTTCCGCAACTACGTGGAAGGCGACTACGCGCGGATGACGAGCGTGGCACCGGAGCAGATGTTCCTGGACAAGGCGGCGCTGCTCGGACTCACTGCGCCGCAGTGGGTCGCGCTCACGGGTGGCCTGCGGGTGCTGGGTTGCAACCATGACGGGTCGGCCAGCGGGGTCTTCACCCACCGGGTCGGGCAGCTCACCACCGACTTCTTCCAAGCCGTAACCAGCATGGACTACGAGTGGAGCAAGAACGACGAGGTCGGCACCTCGTTCACCCTCACCGACCGGCAGACCCGCCGGCCTGAATACCGGGCGACCCGCAACGACCTGCTGTTCGGCTCCAACCAGCAGCTACGCGCCGTCGCCGAGGTCTACGCGGGAAGCGATGGTCACCCCCGCTTCGTACGCGACTTCATCTCGGTGTGGGACAAGGTGATGATGGCCGACCGGTACGACGTGAAAGCCGGCTGACCGCGGTTTACTTCGGATGATCTGGATGGTCGGCGCGTCAGTCCGGCAGGTTCACTGACGCGCCATTGCCAGACGAGCCCTGAGTAACGCCTTCGAGGGGTGCGGGCGGTGACCCAGCCGGTTGAGGCAGACCTCGACCACCTCGGTGTCGTAGGGCCTGACCTCGCTGTACCGGATCACGGCGTCCGGCTGCGGGTTGCTCAGCAGCGCCTCACGCACACAGACAGCGACGAAGTCGGCGAGTTCGGTCAGGGCCGGGGATCTGGTACCAGCCAGCAGGTCGCCCCCGTATGCCGCAACGGCGCCACGGACGTCGCCGCGCCTGACCCGCTCGACCACAGTGTCGACGTCGACGGTCACGGGCATCATCAACCCGTACGGCCGCGACGACAGGGCACCACCGAGGGCAGCCCGCAGATGTGAGACCTCGGCCTTCAGGGTCGACCTGCTGATCAACTGGTCACCGTACAGGTGGGCATGGAGCTGTTCCAGCGACAATCCGGACGGATTGAGGGCCAGCAGCGCCAGGATCTCCATCTGACGACGATTCAGCGGCAACAGTCGTCCGTCCAGCCGCGCCTGGGCGGCGCCCAGAATCGTCAGCGTCAGCCCGTGCCCGTACGTGGTTCCGTCCAGAACCGGGTGCGCGGCACCGACCGGCATCGCGCTCTCGATCAGTCGGGCCATCATCCTGGCTGTTGCCAAACCGATCGGGTGAGCCCGGTCCCAGGTGGTCGAAAGGTCGATAACACCGAGCGCCTCGCCGGTACCAGGGTCGTGAATGGGCGCCGCCCAACACACCCAGTTGTGCACGATCGGCGCGTAATGCTCAGCGGAGAAAACCATGGCCGGCGTGTTCAGCCGGCCGGCCAGGTCGAGGGCGTTGGTGCCGACGCTGGTGTCGTCCCATCGGGCACCGGCGACGAAGTTGACAGTTTCGGCCCTGCGCCGCATCACCCGCCCGCCATAGGTCCAGAGGATGCGGGTCTGCTTATCGGTCACCGCGAGCACCAGGTCACCGTCCTGCGCGGTGCGCCGCAACTCATCCTCGACGTTGGCGACACCGACCTGCAGTGGTGAGCCACGCCAGAATGCCGCTGTGTCGCCTTCATCGCTGAGTGGCGCCTGCCTGACGTCGACGGGCACCCCGGTGGCGCAGCGTCGCCAACTGGTCAGGATTTCCGGACGCACCAGCGGGGCGGATATGTCACCGTCCAGCACGAAAGAGGTCCAGGCGCGAACCAGGTCGGTTCGTCGATGTCGAAGTTCGCCGTGCGCAGTGCTCATCGCACTCTTTCTCCAGGGCCAAACGCAGGTGGGTGCGTGCCTTCACCGTATCCCGCAGTGGTGGGTGTCTCACTCGGTTTCGGCGTGAATCCTGCCGTCGGTGACAGCCAGCCGGTTTCCTGACCCGCCCCACCGGCCGGCGATGATCTCGGCCGCCACACTGACCGCCGTCTCCTCCGGCGTCCGGGCCCCGAGATCGAGACCGATCGGGCTCGACAACCGGGCCAGCTGCGCCTCGGTCACCCCGGCCTCGCGCAGTCGCGCCAACCGGTCTTCATGGGTACGACGCGAGCCCATCGCCCCGACGTAGGCAACCTCCGGCAGCTGCAGCGCCACCTCGAGCAGTGGCACATCGAATTTCGGGTCGTGGGTCAGCACGCAGAGCACAGTGCGCCCGTCCAACCGGCCGGCCTCCTGCTCAGCGCTGAGATATCGGTGCGGCCAGTCCACGATCACCTCGTCGGCCTCGGGGAACCGGCTCGCCGTCGCAAAGACAGGTCGGGCATCACACACCGTGACGCGGTACCCGAGGAACGTACCCACCCGGGCCACCGCGGCGGCAAAGTCAATGGCCCCGAACACCAGCATCCGCGGAGCCGGTGCGCAGGCCCAGACGAAGACCCGCATGCCCTCTCCCCGGCGTTCACCGTCGGGGCCGTAGGACAACGTGGCGTCCCGACCGTTCGCCAGGAGGCCTAGCGCGTCGTCGTGGACCGCGTCATTCGCGCGGCTGCTGCCCAGATCGCCGACCGCAGCCTGACCGGGCCGGACCACCAGTCGTCGGCCCACCCACGACGGATCAGGATGCTCGATCACGGTTGCCAGCGCCACCGGGCGGTCGTTCGCAATGTCATCTGCCACCGAGGGGAGCTCGGGGAAGGTGGAGCGGTTCACCTGCTCGACATAGATATCCAGAATTCCGCCACAGGTCAGGCCCACGGCATAGGCGTCCTCATCGGAGACCCCGTATCGCTGCAGCACCGGTTCGCCGGTATCGATGACCTGCCGAGCAAGCTCGTAGACAGCACCTTCGACGCACCCTCCGGAAACCGAGCCGACCGCAGATTCGTCCGGGCCGACCAGCATCGACGCACCCGGCGGGCGTGGGGCGGACTGGAACGTCGCCACGACGGTGCCCATCCCGATCGTCTGGCCGGCGTCGTACCACTGCAGCAGCTCGGTGAGTACCTCACGCATTCCCGACCACCTCCAAAACCTTCTCGAACGATTGCAGCGAGTGTCCGGCCACAAAATCGTCGCAGTGCGGCAACACGGCGACGATCCCGGTCTGCACCGGCTGGTAGCCCTCTTTGCCGCGGTGCGGATTGACCCAGACCACCCGGTGCGCCAGCCGGGACAGCCGCTGCATCTGTTGCCCGAGGTCGGCCGCATCTCCGCGCTCCCAGCCATCACTGAAGACCACCACGACCGCACCCCGGGCCATTCCACGCGCGCCCCAGCGGTCCAGAAACACCCCGAGGGTCTCGCCCAACCGGGTGCCGCCGGACCAGTCCGGCACCTCCTGCCCGGCCCGGACCAGCGCCCGCTCGGGATCGGCCGTGCGGAGCGCGTCGGTGATCCGGGTCAGCCGGGTACCCACCGTGAAGGCCTCGACGGCGTTCGGCGCCCCGGCGCGCGCCATCAGGTGGCAGAGCCGCAGAAGGGCATCGGCATAAGGACTCATACTCGCTGAGACGTCGACCAGGAGCACGACGCGACGCGGGCGGACACCTCTGCGGCGGTGCGTGATTCGTGCCGGTTCGCCCATGTTCCGCAGAGAGCTGCGCAACGTGAGGCGCAGGTCGACCTCGCCGCGCCGCCACGACGAACGCCGAGTGGCCCGGCGGTAGGGCGGGCGAGGCGCGAGGGCCCGGATCATGGCGTCCAGCAGTGCCTTCTCCCGCGGACCGAGGGACGCGACGTCGCGGTGGCGCAGCAACTCGGTGTCCGAGGCGGTGGCGGTCATCTGCTCCGACGACTCGTCGGCCCCGGCCTCGAGCACATCGTCGGTGAGGGGTAGCGAACTGGAGACATGCGCGGGGTGCTCGCGCGACGTGCGCCGCGGCAGTCCCTCCCGGCCACCGAACCAGGCGAAGAAAATCTGGTCGTAGCGATCGAGGTCATCCGGGCTGCAGCAGAGGGTGGCCTGGCCGGCGACGTACACGGCATCGACGTCGCCGAGGCCCACCAGGGCAGTGGCCGCCAGAAAGGAGGTCGACCGGTCCTGGGTCACGCCGACGCCCGCGCTGCGCAGGGCGCGTGCGAAGCCCAGCAGAATCTCCTCCGGACTGTTCCGGACCGCGGTGTCGACCTGACCGGGCGTCATCTCAACCCGCCAGCATCCGGTCGATCGCGTGCTTCACCCGGTCGGTGTCTTCGCGATATTTGACCACGGCTCCGAGGGTGTGGGCGGCGGTCTCCAGGTCCAGTTCCTGCGCTCCGAGCTGGTGTAGGGCGCGCGCCCAGTCGAGGGTCTCCGCAACTCCTGGGGTCTTCATCAGGTGCTCATCCCGCAAGCGCTGCACCACCCCGACGAGCTGACGAGCCAGCGCCTCGGGCACCTCCGGAGCTCGATTGCGAACGATCGCCACCTCACGCTCCAACCCTGGGTGGTCGATCCAGTGGTAGAGGCAGCGTCGTTTCAGTGCATCGTGCAGTTCCCGGGTGCGGTTGGAGGTGAGCACCACGGTCGGCGGGGTACGCGCCGCGACCGTGCCGAACTCGGGGATGCTCACCGTCCAACTGGACAGCACCTCCAGCAGGAATGCCTCGAATTCATCGTCGGCTCGGTCCACCTCGTCGATCAACAGCACCGCAGGCGTCTCGCGCAGCGCTCGCAGCACCGGCCGGGTCAGCAGGAAACGCTCATCGAAAAGCGACTTCTCGGCCTCCACCGGGTCCAGTGATCCGTCGCGGGCCGACGCTTCCAGGGTCCGCAGATGCAGGATCTGACGAGGGAAATCCCAGTCGTAGAGAGCCTGGCTGGCGTCGATGCCCTCGTAGCACTGCAGCCGGATCAGCGGTACGCCGGCGAGCTCGGCCAGGGCCTCGGCGAGCGCGGTCTTGCCAGTGCCCGGTTCGCCCTCCAGCAGCAACGGACGCTGCATCCGAGCGGCCAGGAACACGACGGTGGCCAGCGACTCGTCGCACAGATAGCCCGTCGACTCCAGAGCTGTGGCGACGGCCTGCGGTGACTGCATGAGTGGCACCCTATGCATGCGCGGTTGGTCCGGGGTTGGATGGCCGGTCCACGTCCTGACCACTCGCGAGATCACCGCACTCGACCCATGTGACGTCGTGCACTGCGAGATAGGCGCGGGCTCCTTCATCACCCGTGCACGTTGTCAGCACGCCAGCCCAGTGGTCCCTCCCGAGCAGTACCGGGTGCCCGGGATGTCCGAGATAGGTCGCCCGGGCGAGTGTTTCGGTGCGCCCCGGGTGTGCGCGTACCCGGCGTACCACGTCCGCGCCGACGTCGGGCAGGTCCACCAGACTGACCACGGCGCGGGTCGCCTCGCCATCCACCAGGTGCCGCAGGCCGGCAGCGAGCGAGCAACCCATCCCGTCCGCCCAGTCGGTCGCTACCACCACCGTGACGTCGTACGGCCCGAGCAACCGGACGGCCTCCTCGGCGCCCGCTCCCAGCACGACGGTGACGGTCGCGCAGCTGGCCAGCGCGTCCACGGCCCTGGCCAACCAACCGCCACGCTCGTCGCTGACCAGCGCTTTCGGGCGCCCCATCCTTCGCCCGGCCCCTGCAGCCAGCAGCAGACCCGCGTCCGTCACGGAGGTGGGACTGTCATTGCGCAGCCTTCGTCAGACCGGGAACGATGTCCTCCAGGCTGAAGGTGAGCGGCTCCTCCAGCTGCTCGTAGGTGCAGGACTCCGGGGTCCGATCGGTGCGCCAGCGGTTGAACTGCGCGGTATGCCGGAACCGGTCACCCTCCATGTGGTCGTACCGGACCTCGACGACCAGCTCCGGCCGAAGCGGCACGAACGAGAGGTCCTTGCCCCCGTTCCACCGCGACCCCTCGCTCTTGCGTGGCGTGCGCTCACCGGCCTCGTGGGCCGCCCAGTTCCAGGGGTGCTTCTCGAAATCGGCGATCAGCGGCTGCAGTTCGGCGAACAACTCCCGCCGCCTGGCCATGGGGAATGCGCCGATCACGCCGACCGAAACGAGCGTCTCGCCGCGATACAGACCCAGCATCAGCGATCCGATCAGGTCCGGACCCGACTTGTGCACCCGGTAACCCGCCACCACACAATCTGCGGTCCGGGCATGCTTGATCTTGAACATCGTGCGTTTGTCAGGTTGATAGGTGCCGTCCAACGGTTTGGCCATCACCCCGTCCAGGCCCGCACCCTCGAACTCGGTAAACCACTGCTGCGCCACCTGCCGGTCGGTCGTCGCCGGGGTCACGTGGATGCAGTCCCCAGTCTCCGCGAGTGCCTGGACCAACAGCGCGCGCCGCTCGCTGAACGGCCGCCCTGTCAGATCCTCGTCGGACAGCGCCAGCAGGTCGAACGCGACAAACGACGCAGGTGTCTTCTCGCTCAACATATTCACTCGCGATGCGGCCGGGTGGATGCGCTGTTGCAACGCCTCGAAGTCCAGTCCCTGATCGGTTGCGACGACGATCTCGCCGTCGACCACACACCGTTGCGGCAGTTCTCTCAAGACAGCAGCAACCACTTCGGGGAAGTACCGGGTCAGCGGCTTCTCGTTGCGACTACCGAGCTCCACCTGATCGCCATCACGGAAGACCAGCGACCTGAAGCCATCCCATTTCGGCTCGTAGGAAGCGCCCTCGGGGATGTTCGGCACCGATTTGGCCAGCATGGGCTTGACGGGCGGGTTCACGGGAAGCTGCATGACTCAACCCTCCATCTTCTTGCGTGACGGTTGCACGCGCGGTGGCTCACCGGGCATCTTGGGGTACTCCGGAGGGAAGGGCATCTCCCCCAGACCGCGCTCAGCGACGTCGGCCTCCCACATCTCGATGGCCCTGCCCATATCGCCGACAGCACCGGGCGAAGCCCAGGCGTCACCACGATCCTGCAAGAACCCCGGAACGGTACTGATGGTGAAGTCGGAGGTGACGATATCGCCCAGGTCCGCCCACCGCACCGGCATCGACACCGGCGCTCCCGGCAGCGGACGCGGGCTGTACGCGGCAGCGATCGTCCGATCGCGGCAGGCCTGGTTGAAGTCCACGAAGATCTTCTCCCCGCGTTCTTCCTTCCACCACGCCGTGGTGACCAGATCCGGCAGCCGCCGCTCCAGCTCGCGGGCGATCGCTATGACGCCGTGCCGCACGTCGAGGAATTCGTATGTCGGTTCGATGCTCGCGTACACATGCAGCCCGCGACTTCCCGAGGTCTTGACCCTTGGGTCGAACCCGCAGCTGCGCAACACTTCCCGTAGTTCTGTGGCTGCCACGATAACGTCGCAGAAAGACCGCTCCGGCTGCGGGTCCAGATCGATCCGCAACTCATCGGGGTGGTCATTGTCTTCAGCGCGCACCGGCCACGGGTGGAACGTGACCGTGTTCATCTGAGCCGCCCACACGGCGGTAGCGATCTCGTCGAGCACCAGTTGCGGGTGAGAGCGACCAGAGGGGTAGGTGCAGGTCACCGACCGCGCGTACTCCGGCACTCCGCGCGGCGGATTCTTGGAGTAGAAACGCTCGCCCTGTACCCCGTCAGGAAACCGTTCGAGCGCAACCGGGCGACCCCCGTTCGCCGCGATGAACGGTTCGGCCACTGAAATCAGGTACTTCGCCAGATCCAGTTTGGTGATGCCACAATCGGGCCACATGACCCGATCCGGGCTGGAGATGCGCACGGTGCGCGTGTCTCCGCCCGGATTCTGCACCTCGAGCATGACCGGCTTGGTGGCACCCATGCGAGCACCCTAGCCAGCAACGCCGAGCATGGCGGCTGGTGTCATATCTGTGTCCTTGCACCGGAAACAACCTGGGGACCCGCTGCGTTGAGATAGATAGTCGATCCTTGAGAGGAACCACCATGTTCGGACGCACCACCGACACCACCAGCGAGAAGTCGTACCCGGTCACCAAGAGTGACGAGCAGTGGCGCGAGCAGTTGTCACCCGAGGAGTTCAAGGTGCTGCGCAAGTCCGGCACCGAACGCCCGTTCGTCGGCGAATACACCGACACCGAGACCACCGGCGTCTACAACTGCCGGGCCTGCAACGTCGAGTTGTTCCGCAGCACCGGCAAGTTCCACAGCCACTGCGGCTGGCCATCGTTCTACGAGCCGTCCCAGGGCGACAACGTCGAGCTGATCAAGGACCGCACGATGGGCATGACTCGGATCGAGGTGCGCTGCGCGAACTGCGGCTCCCACCTCGGGCACGTCTTCGAGGGCGAGGGGTACGACACCCCGACCGACCAGAGGTACTGCATCAACTCGGTCAGCATCACCCTCGAGCCCACCGAAAGCTGACCAGCTGCCTTCACGTTTGGGTCGCCGGCGACCTGAACGAAGCACTTCACGCAGAGATCGACCCCCGTTCACGTCGCTGATGACGCATACGGGGGTCGATCTCTATACAGGGGTTGTCCGTCAGCGCAGTTGTTCCACGAAGCGGGCGATGCTGACCTGCGGCCCGGTGTAGAACGGGATCTCCTCGCGTACGTGCAGACGTGCGTCCACAGCGCGCAGATCGCGCATCAGATCCACAATGCGGTGCAGCTCGTCAGCCTCGAACGCCAGGAGCCACTCGTAGTCGCCCAACGCGAAGGCTGCGACGGTGTTGGCGCGCACGTCCTTGTAGTCGCGCGCGGCCATGCCGTGGTCCTTCAACATGGTGCGTCGTTCATCTTCCGGGAGCAGATACCAGTCGTAGGAGCGCACGAACGGGTAGACGCACATGTATTTCAGCGCTGTATCCCCCGCGAGGAACGCGGGAACGTGGCCCTTGTTGAACTCGGCGGGTCGGTGGATCCCGGCGTTGGACCACACGGGGTCCAGATGGCGACCGAGCGGCGTCTGCAGGAACGCGTGGTACGCCGCTTGCAGATCGTCGATCGACTCTGCGTGCCACCAGATCATCAGGTCGGCGTCGGCTCGTAGCCCCGCTACGTCATAGATGCCACGCACGACGACCACACCCTGCTGCTCCAGATTCGTGAAGAACCCCTCCGTCTGCACGACGAGCTCCGCACGGTCCGCCGGGAGCTCCCGGATGACTCGGAACACCGAGTACATCGTGTAACGAATGGAGGAGTTGATCGCCGCGACATGCTCTGCGCTGGGTTCGGTGCCGTGATCAGTGCCGTGGCCGGTGCTTTCTACCGTGTTCTCGTGATGGGTCATACCTCCATCGTCCCAACGTCGCGGTCCACGGTCACAACCGGGTGACGAGCCCCTCGGCGGCATGCCGTGCGGAGGCAATACATGCCGGAATGCCGACCCCGTCGTACGCAGCGCCGGCCAGTGCGAGGGTCGGGTAGCCGCTGACCCCACATCGGATCGCGGCAACCCGATCAACGTGACCGACCGCGTACTGCGGCAAACCCCCGCCCCACCGACGTACGACGGCGTCGACGGGCGCCGGAATCTGCCCGACTGCGCGTCGTAGGTCGGCGAGCGCGATCGCGATCAACTCGTCATCGCGGCGCTGCAGCACGCGCGTCTCACCATGTCGCCCCAGCGATACCCGCACGAACCGCAGATCCGGCACTGCCTCGGCGAGCCACGGCCATTTGCTGCTGCTGAACGTCGATGCCTTGATCTGGGCGCCGTCGACCGGGGGCACGAGGAACCCCGTGGAGACGTCGAAGAGCGCCGCACCCGATGCAGGAAATGCAAACGACACGATCGCCATCGAGGCGTATTCGATGCGACGTAACGTCTCGGCCGCGACGGGGTCGAGTTCGGTGAGCAACCGCGCGGTCGGCGCGGCCGGCGTTGCGAGCAGCACTGCGTCCGCGTTCAGCCAGGCCGATCCCGCGCCGTCGCCGGTGCCTGCACCCGTATCCGGTCCGCCCAGCCGCAGCCGCCACCCGGAGCCGACGGGCTGCAACTGCGCGACGACTGCGGACGTCCGGACGGTGACCCCTGCGTGGCGCACCGCCTCGGCAACGCGCCCGGGAAGGGTGCCCAGTCCTCCCTCGATCGCCGCGAAAACCGGCTGATCTGCCCGAGTTGCGCCCACCTGCGCTGCTCGAGCAGCCGTTTCGGTGAGCAGACGTCCGGTGCTCGCGGCCTCCCACAGCGCCGGCACACAGGCCCGTGCGGAGAGCTCCCGTGCGTGGCCGGCGTACACACCACCGAGCAGGGGCTCGACCAGTCGATCGACCACAGCGGCACCGTATGCCTGCTCGACGAGTTCACCGACCGCAATGTCGTTGCCGCTCAGGGTCACCGGTCGCTCTGCGGACGCCCGGGCGACTTCCGCACTGTCCAACAAACCGTGCAGTGCCGAGGGGTCGGACGGCACCCCCATCAAGGTGCCGGACGGCATCGGCACCAGTTCGCCCCGGCTCCAGATACTCGCCGTCAGTCGCTGGGGGTGGACGACAGGCGCGTCGATCTGTGCGAGCAGTTCCAATGCCTCCGGCCGCCGGGCCAGCACGGATTCAGCACCCGCATCGATGGTGTGACCAGCGACCTGGATCGAGTCCAGCTTGCCGCCGAGCCGGTCGGTGCTTTCCAGAAGCGTTACATCGTGTTCCGGGTGTTGTGTCGCCAGATGCCAGGCGGCACTCAACCCGGTGATGCCCCCACCGACGATTGCTATCGAGCTCATCCGTCCAGCCTTGCAGTCCTGCTCCCTTCCTCCGCAAGCACCTGCTCCCAAGCGTGTGCAAATACCGGAATCACGCTGCGTAACGTCGAGGAGGGAAGGGTGAACGGCGTACGGATGAAATGGGCCAGACCCTGCCCGCGAACGGCCTGGACCCCGCCTGGGTCCAGTAGCACCCCTCGTTCACGCATCAACTGCGCAAATCGTGATGCGCGCGGTAGCGGCATTCGCCACCAGAGGCACAGTCCGCCGCTGGGTACGCGGACCTCCCACTGTGGCAGCACTTCTCGCAGCTCCAGCAGGGTCGCGCAACTTTCCTGACAAGCGGTGCGCTGGGCTGGATGCATCGTCGCGCTGACCCGCATCAGCTCCGCGGTGATCAGCTGTTCGAGCACCGGCGCACCGAGGTCGAGGGACAGGCGAGCCGAAGCGATCGCACCCACGAGGGCGCGAGGTGCGCGCACCCATCCGATCCGCAACCCGCCCCAGTACGTCTTGCTCGCGCTACCGATGCTGATGCATTCGCCCGCGTGAGCCGCCATCGCGAGCGGGTCGGACGCCTCGTCCAGGCGCGTCTCGACCAGAGTCTCGTCGACGATGCCCACGACACCGAGCCGTCTCCAGCGGTCGGCCAGCTCGGCCCGCTGTGCATCGTCCAGCGAGATACCTGTCGGGTTGTGGAAGTCCGGCATCGCCAACATCGCGGTCACACCGCCGACAAGTGCTCGATCCCGCACCTCCCCATGGTGCAGATCTGGCTCCGTCGGACCGATAGGCACTGGCACCAGCCGGGCGCCGGCCCGCTCCAGGGCAGCCAACGAGTGCGCGTAGGTCGGCGTTTCGATCACGACGCGATCCCCGCGTGACACCAGCGCGCGGGTAACCACACTGAGTCCCGCCACCGCTCCGCAGGTCACCACGATCTGGGTGGGGTCGGTCAGCGCTCCGCGCTCGGTGTACCGGCGGGCAATCGACTCACGTAGTGCGGGCACCCCGAGCGGGTAATAGCCCGCGCCGCCCAGGTAGGCCGCCAGTCGGTCACTTGCAGCAGCGACCGCCTCCCGCAGACCCGGTGGGGCCGGCGGCGCGGCACGCCGCAAATCGATAACGTCCGGTCCTGCGTCGTCGAGACCCACGTTGTTGCCATCCCACCCCGGTACCGGTTCCCCGCCGCCGGCGACGGGTCCACCCGGCAGCTGGGCGATTGTCCCCGAGCCGCGCCGCGCTGCCGCGTAACCGCGCTCGGCCAGGACGGCGTACGCCCTGGTCACTGTGGTGCGACTCACCCCCAGCGCGCTGAGGAGCTCGCGCTCGCTGGGCAGCCTGGTGCCGTGCAGCAGGCGTCCGTCGGCGATCAACGTGTGGATCCCGTCCGCCAGCCACAGGTAGGCCGAGTGCGCTGGATCCGGAGGTCCGAGCATGGTTGCGAGACGGTGACCGGTGATGTGTTGCATCAGTCCACCTCTTCATCATTGGCCCTTTTTATTGAGGCCACTTTTCTGGCACGCTAGCAGCATGACAAACGCATCTCCCCGACTGCTCGCTGTGCTGAGTCCGAAGCAGCAGCTGCATGCCGGGCGGATGCCACGACGGCTGGTCCAACTCTTCGCCGGTCTCACGATGTACGGCCTCGCGATGGGAATGTTCGTGCGCTCGGGGCTCGGCCTGGACCCCTGGGACGTCTTCCATTACGGAATCGCGCAACACCTCGGCCTGGACCTCGGCACCGTGATCATCGCGGTCAGCGTGCTGGTGTTGCTGCTGTGGATCCCACTGCGTCAGTGGCCCGGCCTCGGCACTGTCGCGAACGCCATCTGGATCGGGATCGCCACCAATCTGACGCTCGCCGTCATCCCGACGATCCACGGACTGCCCCTGCAGATTGCTGTGTTCACGACGGGCCTGGTCATCAACGGCATCGGCGGTGCGCTCTACCTCGGTGCCCAACTCGGGCCGGGCCCGCGCGACGGCCTGATGACCGGCTTACATCACCGCACGGGCATCAGCCTGCGCGTCGTACGCACTGCGCTTGAGCTCACCGTGCTGGTGACCGGCTGGCTGATGGGCGGGATCGTGGGCGTCGGCACCGTCGCCTACGCGGTCGCGATCGGACCGCTGGTGCAGGCGTTCCTGCCGCGATGCATCGTGACCCTCGACCTGTCCGTCAGCGAGCCGACTGACTGCGCACCCGCTGCACAACCCGCGTAATCACGTCGGGGTCGGTGGCGGGCAACACGCCGTGCCCCAGATTGAAGATGTGTCCGGGCGCTGACCGCCCCGCCTCGACAATGGCGTCGACGGCGCGCTCCAACGGCTCCCACGGCGCGAAAAGCAGTGCTGGATCCAGGTTTCCCTGCAGCGGGTAGCGACCGCCGAGTCGCTCGTTGGCCTCATCCAGCGGGAGGCGGAAGTCGACACCGACCACGTCGGCGCCTGCTTCACCCATCACGCCGAGCAACTCGCTCGTGCCGACACCGAAGTGGATGCGGGGCACGTCGAGGTCTGCGACTCCCCCGAGCACCGACGCCGAGTGCGGCTGCACGAACCGCACGTAGTCGGCTCGCGACAGCGCGCCGACCCAGGAGTCGAACACCTGGATCGCGCTCGCGCCGGCCTCGATCTGCACCCGAAGGTAGGTCGTCGCGATGGCCGCGAGCTTGGAGCACAGCAGGTTCCAGGTATCCGGGTCGCCGTACATCAGCGCCTTGGTGTGCTCGTGGTTCTTCGACGGCCCGCCCTCGACGAGATAGCTGGCGAGAGTGAACGGCGCACCCGCGAAACCGATCAGCGGAATACCGCCCAGCTCGTCCACCGTCTGCTGCACCGCCTGGGTGATATCTGGCACCTGCTCGGGATGTAGCTCCGGCAGCGCCTCAACCGCAGCGCGGTCCCGGATCGGTGACGCGACGACCGGTCCTACTCCCGGCACGATGTCCAGATCGATTCCGGCCGCAGCCAAGGGCACCACGATGTCGCTGAAGAAGATCGCCGCGTCAACCCCGTGTCGACGTACCGGCTGCAAGGTGATCTCGGTGACCATGTCGGGGTTGCGGCACGCATCCAGCATCGCGGTGCCCTCACGCAGGGCTCGGTACTCCGGCAGGGAGCGCCCGGCCTGACGCATGAACCACACCGGCGTCCGCTCGACGGGCAGTCCCCGCGCGGCCCGGATCAGCAGCGGTAGGTCGGCATTCGAGCCAGGTGCAGGGGCGGCGGCGGCATCCACAGAAGTCACGATCCGATCTTTCCATGGCCGACCGGACAGCCACCCGGCCGCTACCTCGTTGTGGTCGCCAGCGACGTGAACGACTGTTACCAGGAGCGATTCCAGACGTTGTGAGGTCGCCGGCGACGCAAACGTGGCAGAGGCGCAGGGACCCTCAGGTGACGGCCAGGGCCACCCCTGCGACCGCGCAGGCGACTCCAACGAGCTGGATCGGCCGCAGCCGTTCGTGCAGGAACCCACGCGCCAAGAGCAGCGTCATTACCGGGTACAACGATCCGAGCACACTCACCACCGCGATGGCCCCACTGTTCGAGGCGACGGCGAAGAGGGCGTTCGCAGTCAGATCCCCCGTCCCGACCAGCATCGTGATCGGGATCAACCGACGGGTCAGCGCGGGGCCGGGGATGCCGCCCGGCCACAGCAGCCAGGCCATTCCCAAGGCGCTTACGCTCGCTGTCCGCATTGCCCACAGCCCGCCCACTACGCTCGAATCACTTGCCAGATGCACCAGGTACAGCGTTGTCCCGAAGCTGAATGCTGCCACGACGGCGAGCACGATCGGCAGTCTGCCCACCGCACCTGACAACTCCGGGCCGGAGGCGAGCGCTGCTCCGGCGAGCGCGAGCGTCAGGCCTGCTCCGGTGAGCAGACCGATCCGTTCGCCACTGATGACTCCCAGCAGTACCGGGACGATCGCCCCGAGTGCGGCGATCGGCGAAACCACGCCCATAGTGCCCAGTGACAGCGCTGCGTAGAAGGAACACAACCCCAGGCATCCGGCCAGTCCGGCGATCGGGCCGTAGATGAGCCAACCTCCTGCGGTCGGGGTATGGCCGGTAGCAATCGCCACCAGCATCGCGCCGCACATGAGCAGCAGGCCTCCTACCTGAGACCAGAAAACCACCCGCACCGCGTACGCCCGCTTGGCGAGCAGTCCACCGCCGAAATCCGACGTGCCCCACATCGCGCTCGACGCGAGCGCCAGGAACACCCCCATCAGCGACCGAACACCTGTCGCTGCTGAGGAGTGAGACTTCGTTCGGCGTACGTCATCGTTCCTTCTTCGGCGAACTCCGTTGCAGCGCGGGCTAGCTCGCCATACGCAGCCCAGGCGAACGCTCCGCCCACAGACACACGTCGAACACCCCAGTCGCGCAAGGTCGATACGTCCGGACCACCGGGTAGCTGCAGCACATTGACGGGTGCACCGATCTCTACGACGGCACGGACCTGCTCCTGCGTGGTCACACCGGGCGCATAGAGCACGTCCGCGCCGGCGTTCCGGTAAGAAGTGAGACGAGCAACCGTGTCACTGAGGTCGTTGACGCCATACAGAAAGTTCTCGCTCCGCGCGGTCAACGACATCCCATAGGCGTGAGCCACACCCACTGCCACGTGCACTCGATCCGTGGCCGGTCCGACGCCGAGCACTCGACCGGCGGATTGGTCATAGTCCTCCCACGAGACAGCCGCGGCGCCGGCTTCGGCGAGCAATTCCACGGTGCGCTCGATTCCGCCCGCTGCGTCGACGAACAGGTCCTCGGCGTCGACCTGCACAGGTACGTCGACAGCGGCGCAGACGGCGCGTACATGCTCGACGAGAGCTTCACGGCTCATCTGCTGATCGTTCCTACCCCGCGTTGCCGCGAACCCTGAGCTGCTCGTCGCCAGGGCAGGAAAGCCCATCGAAGCGAGCAGCACCGCCGAACCCTCGTCGTAGGGGTTGGGGATCAGAAAGGTGCCGCTCTCGTGCAGCTGCACGTATCGACGACGACGGTCCTGCACTGTGGTGGGCATCTGCGCATGGTCTCAGGCACGACGGCACACAGGCGCGGGTGTCCGGCGCGTCGCGCACTATTCGAGCGCATGTGCGATTTACGCTCATTGATGTGGGCACCAGAAACCTAGGCGGCGACGCAGCGACCGAGTTCCAGCGCGCCACCAGCGACATGGCGGCAGCGCGAATGCGCCCCGAGGTCCGGCTGACGGAGGTGCCGGCTCCGACTCGGATCGCACCGTACTCCGTGGCGCTGACCGCTGACGTGGCACGGGTGACCGATGACGACGACGAGCTGGCGAGCGGCCGATTCGTGGTGTTGCATGACCCGTCGGAGCCGGAGGCCTGGGGCGGGGCATGGCGCATCGTGACCTTCGCACGCGCCGAACTGGAGCCGGAAATGGCGAACGACCCGATGCTCGGTGACGTGGGCTGGAGTTGGCTGACCGACAGTTTGCATTCGTGCGGCGCCCGGGCCGTGGCAGAGGCCGGCACGGTGACGCGCGTGGTGTCGCAGGGTTACGGCGGGCTGGCCGAGAACGGCACCACCGTGGAGATGGAAGTGCGGGCGTCCTGGACTCCGGCGATCTCTGTCGGCATCAATCTCCGCACCCACCTGGAGGCGTGGGGCACGATGCTGTGCACCATCGCCGGCCTACCCCCGCTTCCCGACGGCGTGATCGCGCTGCCGGGACAGCGTCGATGACAGCGCCGACCACGGGCGCCGAGGACATTGCCGCTGCGTCCGGTGCTGAGGCAACGGGAGAATCCGACGCGGCACCAGCGCCGTCCTACCCGTTGCTCGATGCGCCTGCCGAGGGCGTGCCCGATGTCATCGTGGACGAACGGGCATTGACCGCAGCAGCTCAGCTGATTGCCGCTGGCCACGGACCGGTGGCCCTCGACGCCGAACGGGCGTCGGGGTTTCGTTACGGCAACCGCGCCTACCTCGTCCAGCTACGCCGCGAAGGTTCCGGGTCATTTCTGATCGACCCGATCGCCTGCCCCGACCTGTCCCCCATCAACGACGCGATCGGGGATGCCGAATGGGTGCTGCATGCGGCCACCCAGGACGTGGCATGCCTGGCCGAAGTGGGCCTGCGCCCTGCGGCGTTGTTCGATACCGAGTTGGGCGGTCGGATCGCCGGCCTGCCACGGGTGGGCCTCGCCGCAGTTATCGAGCACTACCTCGGCGTGACGCTCGCCAAGGAGCATTCCGCAGCCGACTGGTCCACCCGCCCGCTTCCCGAGCCGTGGCTGAGATACGCCGCGCTCGACGTCGAAGTGCTGGTGCAGGTGCGTGACCTGATGTACGCCGACCTCGAAGCCAGCGGCAAACTGGACTGGGCACTGCAGGACTTCAAGGCGCTGTTGTCTTTCACCGGCCCCCCGCAGCGCGCCGAGCCGTGGCGGCGCACCTCTGGAATGCACACAATTCGGGACCGTCGCGCGTTGGCCAGGGTCCGTGAGGTGTGGCAGACCCGGGACCAGCTTGCGAGCGATCGCGATATCGCACCCGGGCGCCTGCTGCCCGACGCGTTGATCGTGGCCATGGCCGGCACGCCGCCCAGATCGGCGGGCGAGCTTTCGGCTCTCACCGCCGCTCCGAAGAACGGCGCGCCAGCACGACGCCCGCGCAAGCCCCATCACGGCCTGATGCGTTACCAACGGGACTGGCTCGCAGCACTCACGCGGGCCGGTGCCCTGTCCGAGCGCGAGTTGCCCGTCGTCACCGTCAAGGGCGACGGACCGCCGCCGTTGCGGGCCTGGGCCGACCGCGAACCGATCGCTGCTGCCCGACTGTCACAAGTACGCGCCGAGCTCTCGCAGTTCGGCGAGCAGCACGGTGTGCCGCTGGAAAATCTGGTGACCCCCGACAGCCTCCGACGGCTGTTGTGGCATGCCCCGACCGCATGGGACGAGGCCGCCATGCGCGCGGAACTCACCTCCTACGGAGCGCGCCGCTGGCAGGTCGATGTCGTGGTGCCGTTGGTCCTGCAGGCAGTCGAGGATCACCCGACCGACCCCGTTACTGACGAGTAACAAGCCGGGCTAGAGTGGCCGACGTTCCCCCATCGCCTCACCCGTGAAGGAGACGTCGTGCCTCGCACGCTCTCAGAGGTCGTATTCGTCGACGGTGTCCGTACCCCGTTCGGCAAGGCCGGTGACAAGGGCATGTATGCCCAGACCCGCGCCGACGACCTGGTCATCAAATGCATCCGTGAACTCATGCGTCGCCAACCGCAGTTGCCGCCGGAAAAGGTCGAGGAAGTCGCCATCGCAGCGACCACCCAGATCGGCGACCAGGGGCTGACCCTCGGCCGGATGGCCGCGCTGCTCGCCGGACTGCCGAAGACCACGCCCGGATACTCCGTGGACCGGATGTGTGCAGGCGCGATGACCGCCGTCACCAACACCGCGTCCAGCATCGCCTTCGGCTCCTACGACATCGCCATCGCCGGCGGCGTGGAGCACATGGGCCACCACCCGATGGGTGAGGGCGTGGACCCCAACCCGCGCATCGTCGCTGAGAGGCTCGTCGACCCCAGCGCGCTGGTGATGGGCTCCACTGCGGAAAACCTGCACGACCGCTACCCGAAGATCACCAAGGAGCGCTGCGATGCGTTCGCTGTCGGTAGCCAGACCAAACTGGCGCAGGCATACGCGGACGGCAAGATCCAGCCCGACCTCGTCGATATTGCCACCCGGCACGCCGAGCTCGGCTGGGGCCTGGCCACGACGGACGAACCGCCGCGTCCGGGCACCACGATGGACAACCTCGCGAGCCTGAAGACACCGTTCCGCCCGCACGGTCACGTGACGGCCGGAAACGCTGCTGGCCTCAATGACGGCGCCACCGCGTGCCTGCTCGCCTCCGAGCAGGCTGCAGCCGACCTCGGCCTGCCCGCCGCGATGCGGCTGGTCAACTACTCCTTCGTCGGGGTCGAGCCCGAGGTCATGGGAATCGGACCGGTACCGGCAACCGAGAAGGCACTCTCCAAGGCCGGTCTCACGATCGAGGACATCGGCCTCTTCGAGCTGAACGAGGCGTTCGCAGTACAGGTGCTCGCGTTCCTGGACCACTTCGGCATCGCCGACGATGATGCGCGCGTCAACGCCTGGGGCGGCGCCATTGCGATCGGTCATCCGCTGGCCTCCTCCGGCGTCCGGCTGATGACGCAACTGGCCCGCCAGTTCGCCGAGCATCCCGAGGTCCGCTACGGCCTGACGGCGATGTGCATCGGTATCGGGATGGGCGGCGCCGTCATCTGGGAGAACCCACACCATGCCGACTATGCGCCGAGCGTCCCAACCGGCTCGGTCGCTTCGAAGGAGATTCACTGATGACCACGAGCACGCTGACCGCCGTGTCACAGACCGCTGAGGTCGTCACCCACGCGCACCTACGCGATATCCAACTCCCCGACGGCGCAGGCACCTTCGCGCTGATCACGCTCGACAACGGCTTCGATCACACCAAGCCGAACACCTTCGGCGCGCAGGGTCTGGCCGAGTTGGGCCAGGCACTGGACACGGCGCGGGCCCGCTGCGATGCCGGCGAGATCGTGGGGGTCGGCGTCACCGGTAAGCCGTTCATCTTCGCTGTCGGCGCCGACCTGACCGGCGTCCCGCAGATCACCACCCGTGATCAGGCTCGGGAGATCGCCCGGCTGGGCCACGAGACGTTCAGCAAGCTCGCCGACCTGAACGTGCCGACGTTCGGCTTCATCAACGGCGCCTCGATGGGCGGCGGCGTCGAGCTTCCGCTGTATGCCGACTACCGCACCATCTCCGCCGACATACCTGCGTACGCGACACCGGAGTGCTTCCTTGGGCTCGTACCGGGCTGGGGCGGCACGTACCTGCTGCCTCGACTGATCGGGGTGCAGAACGCGCTGACGCTCGTCGTCGGCAACCCGCTCGCCAACAACAAGGTGCTGAACGGTAAGGCGGCGTTCGGGATGGGGGTGGCCGACCGGATGCTGGAGCCGGTGACCTTCCTGGAGGACTCCCTGGCCTTCGCTGCGCGCGTCATTGCCGGCGAGGAGACGGTCGAGCGCGCCGAGGTCGACTTCGACGAGTCTTTGTGGAACGCCGCGATCAAGACTGCACGCAAGCAGGTCCTCGCCCGCACCGGCGGCGCTGCGCCGGCGCCACTACGTGCGCTGGACCTGATCGCAGCCGCTCGCACAGCCGACCGCGCCGTAGCCTTCGAAGCCGAGAACGACGCGCTCGCCGACCTGATCATGAGTGATGAACTGCGTGCGGGGCTCTACGCCTTCGACCTGGTGAGCAAGCGAGCCAAACGGCCCGCGGGCGCGCCGGACAAGACCCTGGCCCGCAAGGTCACCAAGGTCGGGATCGTGGGCGCTGGACTGATGGCCAGCCAGATGGCGTTGCTCTTCGCCCGCCGCCTGTCCGTTCCGGTCGTCCTGACCGACCTGGATCAGGCGCGCGTCGACAAGGGCGTTGGATACTGCACCGGCGAGATCGACAAATTGCTCGCTAAGGGTCGGGTCTCCGCGGACAAGGGCAATCAGCTGAAGTCACTGATCACCGGATCGGTCTCCAAGGACTCGTTCGCCGACGCGGACTTCGTCATCGAAGCCGTCTTCGAGGAGATGTCGGTCAAGAAGCAGGTCTTCGCCGAGGTCGAGGCCGTGGTCTCCGACGACTGTGTGCTCGCCACCAACACCTCCTCGTTGTCGATCACCGAGATGGCCGCTGAGTTGAGGCACCCGGAGCGGGTCGTGGGCTTCCACTTCTTCAACCCGGTTGCCGTGATGCCCCTGCTGGAGATCATCCGCAGCGACGCGACCGACGATGCGACCCTCGCTACGGCGTTCGCCACCAGTAAGGGCCTGAAGAAGACCTCGATCCTGGTGAAGAACTCGCCATCGTTCGTGGTCAACCGGCTGCTCGGCCGGTTCATGGGCGAGTCCGGGGCCATCGTCGATGAGGGCACTCCCATCGAGGTCGTCGAGCGGGCCTTCGCCGGCCTGACGCCGATGCCGCCGTTCATGCTGATCAGCCTTGTCGGTCCGGCCATTGCGCTGCACAACAGCGAGACCCTCTCGCGGGCTTTCCCGGACCGATTCAGTGCGTCGCCCAACCTGGCGAAGGTCGTCGCGGCCAAGATCGGCAGCTTCTACGGCTCCGACGGCGCCCTCGATCCCACAGTGCTGGAACTGTTCCATGCGCCTGCCGAACCGGTAGTGCTCGACGAACAGCAGATCCGCGACCGGGCGCTGTCCGCGTTGGCTGACGAGATCCGCAGAATGCTCGACGAAGGCGTGGTTGCCGCGCCGATGGATATCGACCTCGCGATGATCACCGGTGCAGGTTTCCCGTTCTGGAACGGCGGGGTCACACCGCTGCTGGACCGCACCGGCATCTCGGAGAAGATCACCGGTGGGCGTTTCCTGCCCGCGGGCGTCGCGAGCTGACAGTCTCACCTTTTGGACATGCCGAGCGGGGCGTATACGCCCCGCTCGGCATGTCCAAAACGCAAGATGGGGCACGATTGGCGACATGATCCGACTGCCCGGGTACCTCGCGACCGAACATCGCGTCATTGTTCCGCTCGACCATGATGTTCCGGACGGCCCCACGATCGAGGTGTTCGCCCGCGAGCTGGTGGACCCGGACAAGAAGGACGCCGACCTGCCCTACCTGCTCTTCCTGCAGGGCGGCCCCGGCGGCAAGTCCCCCCGCCCACTGGACCGATCGGGCTGGATCGACGTTGCGCTGCGGACCCACCGAGTGCTGCTGCTGGACCAGCGCGGCACCGGACGCAGTACCCCGATCACGCCGTCGATCACCCAGGGCCGCACTGCGCAGGAGGTCGCCGACTACCTGAGTCACTTCCGTGCAGACGCAATCGTCGCCGACGCCGAGATCCTGCGCGCCACCCTGTCCGGCGAGCGGAAGTGGGACACCCTCGGCCAGAGTTACGGCGGTTTCGTGACGCTGACCTATCTCTCGATAGCGCCGCAGGGGCTCGCGCATTGTTACGTCACCGGCGGCCTACCGGGGATCACTGCGAGCGCCGCGGACGTGTACGCCCGCACGTTCACCCGCGCCGCCGCGCGGACACGCGAGTTCTACGCCCGATACCCCGAGGATGAAGCAGCCATCACCGCACTGGTCGACCACGTGAGCGAGCACGAGGTACGACTGCCGGATGGTGATCTTCTGACACCCCACCGCGTGCGGACGCTCGGTGCCTCATTCGGTATGAGCTACGGTTTCGAGACTCTGCACTGGCTCCTGGACGACGCGTGGGCGGGCACGCAACTGCACCCGCGATTCCTGTCAGAGGTTCAGGTCACGACCGGGTTCATCGACAATGTGCTGTATCCACTGCAGGAGTACAGCTACGCCACAGCGGACGCACCTTCGGCATGGGCGGCACAGCGCGAGTACGACCGACGTCCTGACTTCGCAGCCGATGCCCGCCCGGTACTGATGACTGCAGAGATGATGTTTCCGTGGATGTTCCGCGAGATCCGCGCGTTGCGGCCGTTCGCCGAAGCAGCAGACCTGCTCGCCAGCCGAACCGACTGGCCGCCGCTGTACGACGCGCGGCGGCTGGCCGACAACGCGGTACCCCTCGCCGCGGCCGTGTACTACGACGATCTCTACGTCGACGCACCTCTACAGCTGCAGACCGTGCAGCAGACCGGCAACGCGCGAGCCTGGGTGACCAACGAGTACGAACACGACGGCCTGCGCAGCTCCCCGACTGTCCTGGAGCACCTGTTCGCGATGGGATCAGAACGCTGTTGATACACCGCACGAACGCGGATCGCGACACGCCCGAGGACTTCGACCCGGTCGATATCTCACATGTGAGATAGGGTCTCAGCCATGCCTGAAGACTATTTGGAGCGCGTCGGGACCTTGATCCGCGACGCACGCCGGCAGCGCAAGCTGACCCAGTCCGAGCTCGCGGAGTCTCTGCAGACCTCCCAGAGCGCCGTGGCCCGTATGGAGCAGGGCAATCAGAATCTCAGCCTGGAGATGCTGGCCCGTATCGGTGCCGCACTCGACACCGAGGTCGTCCAGGTCGCCTCCAGCACCCCACTGAACCTACGCATCCAGGGCGGCCGCAAGCTCTCCGGCGAGATCGACGTCCGTACGAGCAAGAATGCCGCCGTCGCGTGCCTGTGTGCGTCCCTGCTCAACAAGGGCAAAACCACGTTGCGCAACCTGGCGCGCATCGAGGAGGTCAACCGGATCACAGAGGTACTGAACTCGATCGGGGTCAAGACCCGCTGGTTGCCCGGAACCAGTGATCTGGAGATCACTCCCCCGGCACGGCTGGACCTGGACTCCATGGATGAGGCGGCCGCGCAACGCACCCGCACGATCCTGATGTTCCTCGGCCCGCTGCTGCACGAGTTCGACGAGTTCAAACTACCGAATGCCGGTGGCTGCGACCTCGGCGCCCGCACCGTCGAGCCGCACATGCACGCGCTGTCCGCATTCGGTCTGAAGGTCGAGGCGAGCCACGGTTACTACACCGCAACCGTGGACCGCGAGGTTGCTGCAGGCGCGACCATCATCCTCACCGAACGTGGTGACACAGTGACCGAGAACGCGCTGTTCGCGGCAGCGCGGTTCGACGGCAAGACGACCATCCGCAACGCCAGCCCCAACTACATGGTGCAAGACCTCTGTTTCTTCCTGGAGAAGCTCGGAGTACGTATCGACGGCATCGGAACGACGACCCTCGCGGTCCACGGTCACCCTCATATCGATCAGGACGTCGAATACTTCCCGTCCGAAGATCCGATCGAGGCGATGTCTCTACTCGCGGCGGCGGTCGTGACCGGCTCGGAGATCACCATCAAGCGGGTACCGATCGAGTTCATGGAGATCGAGCTGACCCTGCTGGGCAGCATGGGGATGAAGTACGAGTTGACCACTGAGTACCAGTCGGCGAACGGGCGCACACGCCTGGTCGACCTGAAGACGATCCCCGGGCCTCTTGTTGCTCCCAAGGACAAGATCCACCCGATGCCGTTCCCAGGTCTGAACATCGACAACCTGCCGTTCTTCGCGGCCATTGCCGCGGTTGCCGAGGGCCAGACAATGATTCACGACTGGGTCTATGAGAACCGCGCCATCTACCTGACCGAGCTCACGGCGCTTGGCGCCAAGGTGCACCTGATGGACCCACACCGGGTGCTGATCGAAGGGCCCACCAAGTGGCGTGCAGCCCAGGTGATGTGCCCGCCGGCGCTGCGTCCGAGCATGGTCGTGTTGCTCGCGATGCTGGCCGCCGAAGGCGAATCAGTGCTGCGCAACGTCTACGTGATCAACCGCGGCTACGAGGACATCTACACCCGGCTGAACGCGCTCGGCGCGGACATCCAGTCCTTCCGGGACATCTGAGCCGACCCGGTCGCAAGCCCGTAGCGCTGATGTCGCGGACGCCGTACCTGGACTGGCCCGGTCCGATCGCGCTGGCTCACCGGGGGTTCTCTCGCAACGGCCTGGAGAACTCAATGGCTGCGTTCGGTGCGGCCGTGGACCTGGGTTACACCTACGTCGAGACCGATGTACACGCCACGGCCGACGGTGAGCTCATCGCCTTTCATGACGCATCGCTGGACCGGGTCGCCGGTGTCGCCGGCGAAGTCGCAGAGGTGTCGTGGACCGAGTTGTCGTCGGTGCGGATCGGTGGGGTGGAGCTGATCCCCCGGTTCGATGAACTGTTGGAGACCTGGCCGCACCTTCGCCTCAACATTGACTGCAAGTCCGACGCAGCCGCTCCCCTTCTCGCGCGGGCGATCGAACGACATGGCGCGTGGGATCGGGTGTGCGTGGCGTCGTTCTCCGACCGTCGCCGCCGAGTGGTGCTGTCACTGCTGTCGCGGCCGGTGGCGACGGTAGCCACTCCGGCGATGGTCGGAACAGCTCTGCTGTTGGGGCGGACACCGTTTGCCCGGATTCCGATCGGCGCTGTCGACTGCCTGCAGATCCCCGAACGCACGCGCAATCTTCCGGTGCTCACCCGCACACTCCTGCGGCAGGCGCATGGCGCCGGTGCCCAGGTCCATGTGTGGACCGTCGACGATCCGGACGCGATGCACCGGCTGCTCGATCTCGGCGTCGACGGGCTGATGACCGACCGCGCGGACCTACTGAAACATGTGCTCATCGAGCGCGGCCAATGGCACGAGAGGTAGCCGAAAACCCCACACCGACGAGTAGTCGCAGGTGCGGGGCCTCCAGTGGGTGCTCGGTCAGCCGGTCGGGCCGGCTGGGGTGGACGTCGCCTTCAGACCCTCCTTCTTCAGGGCGGCCAGCACGAAGGTGTTGGTGAAGGTATCGCCGATCTTCACCTTGGAGACGTCGGTGCCGATCGTCTTCGCCATCGCGTAGACGGTCTTCGGGCCACCTGCAGGCATGATCCCGTCGGGTAGGAACTGACCCTTGTCAGTGGTGAGGCCCGCGATGTACTGCGCCTTACTGATCGTCGGGTTCTGTACGTAATCCGGCGGCAACATGTTCGCGATATCCGCGGCGGAATGTGTGCTGATCCAGTGCATTGTCGCCACCAGTGCGTCAACGACGTCCTGCGCCGCCACCTTGTTGTTGTCGACCCACTTCTGGGTCGCGAGCACCGATGCAGCCGGCCACGCGCCGCCGAGAGCAGCTTTGGCGCCCTGCGTCGTCGCGAGGTCAATGGCGGAGTAGCCGACCTTTTTCGATTCGATCGCACCGACCGTGGGCTGCGTGGTCATCACGCAGTTGGCCGAACCGCGCTGCAGCGCCGCGATTGCAGTCGCCCCGTCATGCACAACAATCGTGTTGTACCCCTTCTTGGTGATGTTGTGCTCAGACGCCAGGAACTGGGTGAGTTCATCGGTGCCGGAGCCCAGGTCCGTGACGCCGAGATTCTTACCCTTGAAGTCTGCGGCCGAATGTACGCCGCTACCGGTGGCGCACATCTCCCGCTCACCAGGGGCCCCGGACAACTGCGCGATACCGACTACGTCCTTGCCCTTGGACTGGAAGTCGATGGTGTGGATATACCACGCCCCGGCCATGTCGACCGAGCCCGATACCATCGCGTCTTCCGCACCCACGCCGCCGTTTGTTTCGGTGGACAGCACCATATTCACGCCGTACTTCTTATAGAAGCCCAGGCGCTGGGCGAGTTCATACGGCAGGTAGATTTGTTTGTCGATTCCACCGACCATCATGGTCACCTTCGGCATTGAAGCAGAGCTGCTTGATCCGCCGCCACCACTCGCGCTCTTACTACCGCCACTGCTACTACTACTTCCGCAAGCAGCCACTCCAATAGCCATGGCGCCAACTGCGGCTACGCTGACAATACGTCTGTACATGTGAATACCTTCTTCTTCTCATATTCGATACGGGGAAACGGGGTCATAGTCCAGCCGAAATCTCCGATCGATTTGGCGGGCGCCACGACAGCACGC
The DNA here is from genome assembly GCA_039636865.1 of Dermatophilaceae bacterium Sec6.4. Taxonomy (NCBI): domain Bacteria; kingdom Bacillati; phylum Actinomycetota; class Actinomycetes; order Micrococcales; family Dermatophilaceae; species Dermatophilaceae bacterium Sec6.4. Next base: position 1,859,205 of record CP144172.1, on the reverse strand, counting down.
GCTTCTCTAGCAGCGTGATCAGGAATTCGGCACCGAGGGTGATGACGGCCATAATCGCCATACAGGCGAAGACAGTATTTGGGTCGAGTTTGCCCTGTGCCTGGGTAATTATGAGGCCGATTCCACGAGTGGCACCCAGGACTTCTCCGACGAGCGCGCCGATGATCGCGAACCCGAAGGCCGTGTGGAGGCTCGCGATGATCCAGGTCAGTGCCGAGGGAATAGTCACGTGACGGGCTACCTGTAGTGGCGATGCGCCAAGAACCCGCACATTCGCGGCCAAGTTGGGATCGACCTCACGCACGCCCTGGAAGGCGTTGAAGAAGACGATGAAGAAGACCAGCACTGCCGCGAGCAGAACCTTCGGAAACTGCCCAAGACCGAACGCCACGACGAAGATCGACCCGAGGATGATGCGAGGGACGGCATTCAAAATCTTGATATATGGACCCAGGACCTCGGACAGAAAGACATTCTGCCCAAGCACGAGTCCGAGCAGGCCGCCGGTGATGGAGCCTAAGAAGAAACCGTAGACCGCCTCTTGCAGGGTCACGCCGATGTCCACCCAGATGGAGCCGAAGGCCGTTCCTTTGGTGAACAGCGTCACGAGAGACTGCCAGATCAAGGAGGGTTCACCGTAGAAGAACGGATCGAGAGTTTTCGTCATGGCCAGGACCTGCCAGCCACCCAGGAACAGTGCGCCTGCGCCGATCCGAGCCACCCATAGCACCACGCCGCGTTTTCGCCGCGCATGTTGGCTGGCCTGCCTGATGGATTGCTCGCTTTCTTCGTTGCGAGTCCGGTTTGCGCCCTTTAAATCCATGCTCATGCTGCACCTGCAGTCTGCGCGTAGGCGCGGTCGACTTCATCCTTCAATGACGCCCAAATCTTGTTCTGCAACTCCAGGAACCGGGGTTGATGGCGAATCTCCTGGACCTGCCCGCGTGGCCGCGGCAGGTCGATCTCGAAGCTCTCTTTGATCGACCCCGGACTGCTGGTCATCACAAACACCCGATCGGCAAGAGCGACTGCCTCGTCGAGATCATGGGTGATGAACAACACCGATGGACGAGTCTGCTCCCACAGGCCCAGTAGTTCGGTCTGCATGATGGCCTTCGTCTGCACGTCGAGAGCGCCGAACGGTTCATCCATCAGCAGAATCTGTGGTTCGTTGATCAGGGCGGCCGCCATTCCAACTCGTTTACGCATACCTCCTGACAGCTGATGTGGGTAGCGGTCCTCAAACCCGGCCAACCCCACTCTGCGTAACCAGTCGCGGGCCAGCGCGGTGGCATCCTTTTTGTTCATACCATTCAGCGTCGGACCGATCATCACGTTGCCGAGCACGGTCTTCCAGGGAAACAACGCATCGACCTGAAACATGAAACTGACGCCCTTGGTGATGCCACGCACCGGCTCATCTCCGACACGGACGCTGCCACCGCTGGGCTTCTCCAGGCCTGATACCTGGCCGAGGGTAGTGGACTTTCCGCATCCCGTTGGGCCGACAATGGCGCAGAATTCGCCGGGTTGCACTGTCAGTGTCACATCGCGAATCGCGGTAAAGGCTTCCCCTTTGGGCGTCATGAATCTCTTGGTGAGATGAGCCAGTTCGATTTTTACCGGTTTGTGTCGCACCGCAGCGGCTGCTGAGGAACCAGCTTTCATTTCATTCGTCATTGAGCGACCTCTACTTATAGCTGGCTTTATCAACATGATCTTGTTCCTGGCAAAGAACCTACGGTGTGATCGCAGTCACGGTCGAGATTGCGCGCGCAACGCCTGTTATGCGCATTCAAAAGGGTTCTGCGCATTGTGCTCACCGTCGGAACATGTTGCTCAAAGATGTGTGCGCAGTCACACTGGTGTGTGATGCGTACCCGAATGCGCCGGTTGTCCAGCCAGATCTTCGTAGCTCAGCTGGTCATCTTGACAGCCACTGTTCTGATCGGATTTCTGCTCCTCATCAGCCGCGAGCGTTCCTCTCTGGACGAGCAGTATCAGGACCGCGCGGCGGCCATCGCACAGACCACTGCCCTGGTACCTGACATTCGTCGATGTATGCAGCAGGAGGGTCCCGGATGCGCAACCACGGTTCAGCGGCTCGCGATGGACGTCACCCGCAAGACCACCGCGTCCTATGTGGTGATCATCGATATGGATCGAGTACGGCACTCCCACCCCGACCCCGCCCTCATAGGTCAACAGGTCAGCGAACCGATCGTGGTCACCGACGGACGTACCCACGTCGGGGTCGATGACGGCAGCACCGGGCGTTCCGCCAACGCCCGGGCTCCGCTGTACGGCCCGGACGGCCGGCTGGTCGGCGAAGTCTCGGTCGGCCTGCAGGAGAGTTCGGTGTCCGCAGCCCTGTGGCAAGAGCTGCCCTCGTACGCCGCCTGGCTGGGTATTGCCCTCGGCCTTGGCGCCATCGCCTCCTGGGGCTTGGCGCGCCGGCTCAAACAACGCACCTTCGGCCTGGAGTTGGATGAGATCTCCCTACTGCTGCAGGAACGGGAGGCGACGCTGCACGGAGTGCGCGAGGGCGTCATCGCCTTCGACACGCTGGGACGAGTGAGCATGGTCAATGACGAGGCGCAGCGACTACTCGGCCTGAGTGTCTCGGCCGTCGGGCACCTGCTGCCCGAGCTGCTGCCGCCGGGACCATTGCGAGATGCGCTGACCGGCGACGACAACACGCCCGATGACCTGGTGCTCACCGACGACTACGCGCTCGTCGTCAACCGGATGCCGGTGCGCCTCGCCGGCAGGTCAACCGGCGCCGTCGTTACATTGCGCGACCGCACCGAACTGGCCGCACTGCTGCGCGAACTTGACGGCGAGCGCGGGCTGACCGACTCCCTGCGCGCCCAACAGCATGAATTCGCCAACAGAATGCACACCGTCGCCGGCCTGTTGGAGCTCGGCGAAACGCAGGAGGCGATGGTCTATCTGACAGAGATTCAGGGCACAGCAGCGGAGTTCGACCACACTCTGCGCAGCCACATCGCGGCGCCGCAAATTGTGGGTCTCATCCTGGGCAAGGCCGCTGAGGCCAATGAACGGGGAATTCAGCTGGAGGTTTCGGGCGATACCTGGCTCGGCGAGGCACCCGACAGATTGCAACTTCTGACAATGGTGCTGGGCAACCTCATCGACAACGCGATGGACGCGCTGACCGGGCGTCCTACGCCTCGGGTGATCGCCGTGCTGATCGTCGAGGACGATGACACGGTCGTCGTCACGGTGAGCGACAACGGGCCCGGCATCCCGCCTGGCCTGGTGCCTCGTATTTTCCTTGACGGGTACAGCACGAAGTCATCTGCCGGCGGTCGACTGCGTGGTCTGGGTCTCGCCCTCGTGTACCGGTCAGTCACAAAATTAGGGGGCTCCGTTGCCGTCACGACGGGCGCCGCCGGCGTGGGTGCCACCCTAACGGTCACCCTGCCGAGAGAGCAGTCCACACCCCGTCCGTTGACCGCTGAATCGGGGGTTCGGCGGTGAGGACATCTCCGATCAAGGTGCTCGTGGTCGATGACGACTACCGGGTAGCGGGAATTCACGCGGCATATGTGCAGCGCACGGACGGATTCGAGGTGGTGGGGCAGGCGCACACGGCAACCGACGCCCGCGACCTCGCGGCGTCGCACACCCCTGATCTGGTTCTGATGGACATCTACCTACCCGATGGCAATGGATTGGAGGTGATCCGAAAGCTGTTGAAGAAGCCACCATCACCCGATGTGATCGTGATCTCTGCGGCACGCGACCTGGACGCTGTGCGCAACGCGATGCAGCTGGGTGCACTGCACTATCTCGTCAAACCCTTCGGATATCAGGCACTCGCCGAACGGCTGATCGCCTATCGCACCCTGCACAACTATCTCGATGAGTTGGGCGAGTCACCCCAGCAGACCGAAGTCGACAAACTCTTCGGCATCCTGCGTAACCCGGTGAGCGTGGGCCAAGCTCCCAGCAAGGGGCACTCGGCTCCAACCTTGGAACTGGTGCGCAACACCGTACGGGCCGCTCCGACTGACATTTCGGCCGCCGAGGTGGCCGATCTGGTCGGAATCAGTCGGGCCACTGCTCAGCGGTATCTGACCTACTTGGAACGACATGGCGTCGTCACCCTGCAACTGCGATACGGCGTCGCCGGCCGCCCAGAGCACCGATACCGAATGACGAACAGCTGATGCGCTGATCTGCGCTCATGCCGGCTCACGGCGATCGCAGCGGCAGAGCCAGCGCCCGGGCCCGCGCAGCAGGAAGTTTCTGCACCACGCGACATCCCGCCGCACCCAGGAAGCAGACGCAGTTGGCGTCGGCCGAGCGATGACTTCGTCTACGACGTCGTCATCGTAGGGAGCGGACAAGACGCAGTCATCGTTGGCGAACTTGCTCACCAGACCCCGGACGAACGCGCCCACACCCCAGGACCCACGCTGTCCAAGTTGTGTCCCGAACTTGACCTGTGATGGGTTGCCGACATGTCATCTTCGGAGGATGTTGCACCCTAAACACCCTCCGAAACTGACATCTCGGCCGTGCAGATGTCAGCCCGCGACGTAGGCCGCGAGGTATTCACCGGTCAGTGTCGACGCATCCGCGACCAGGTCTGCGGGGGTCCCCTGGAACACCACGCTGCCCCCGTCGTGGCCGGCGCCGGGGCCTAGGTCGATGATCCAGTCCGCGTGCGCCATTACCGCCTGGTGATGCTCGATCACGATCACCGACTTACCCGAATCCACCAACCGGTCCAGCAGCACGAGTAGCTGCTGGACATCGGCCAGGTGCAGACCGTTCGTCGGCTCGTCCAGGACGAATACGTCGGCCTTGTCGCCGAGGTGGGTCGCCAGCTTGAGGCGCTGGCGTTCGCCGCCGGACAAGGTGGTGAGCGGCTGTCCGAGGCAGATGTAGCCAAGGCCTACATCGGCCAACCGCAGCAGGATCTTGTGTGCGGCAGGAATGGCTGCTTCGCCCGCGGCGAAGAACTGGGCCGCGTCCGATACTGACATCCCGAGTACCTCAGCAATGTTGCGACCACCGAAGGTGTGCTCGAGGACGGACATGTCGTAGCGCTTACCGTCACAGACCTCGCAGGTGACAGCGACTCCGGCCATCACGGCCAGGTCGGTGTAGATGACGCCCGCGCCTTTGCAATTCGGGCAGGCGCCCTCGGAATTGGCACTGAACAACGCAGGTTTGACGTCATTCACCCTCGCGAACGCTTTGCGGATCGGGTCCAACAGCCCGGTGTACGTTGCGGGGTTACTTCGACGCGAGCCACGAATCGGACTCTGATCAACCGTTGTCACACCGTCACGGCGAGCAACCGACTCATGCATGAGCGAACTCTTGCCGGAGCCGGCCACACCGGTCACCACGCACAGCACACCGAGCGGGATGTCGACGTCCACCTCCCGCAGGTTGTGAGCGGCAGCACCACGCACCTGCAGAGCACCGGTGGACGCGCGCAGTTGACCTTTCAGCACCGTCCGATCATCCAGGTGCCTGCCCGTCGCAGTCCCGCTGTCGCGCACGCCGGCGACGGTGCCCTCGAAGCAGACCCGACCACCGGCGGTACCCGCGCCTGGTCCGAGATCGACCACGTGATCAGCGATCTCGATGGTCTGCGGTTTGTGCTCGACAACGAGGACGGTGTTGCCCTTATCGCGCAACTGCAACAGCAGGGCGTTCATCCGCGCGATGTCGTGCGGGTGCAGACCCGCGGAGGGCTCATCGAAGACGTAGGTCACGTCCGTCAGTGCTGACCCCAGATGGCGGACCATCTTGACCCGCTGTGCCTCACCCCCGGACAACGTGCCGGAGGCTCGATCAAGGCTCAGGTAGCCCAGACCGATGTCGACGAAAGAATCGAGAATGTCCGTGAGACCGTCAACGAGGGGAGCAACTGCTGGATCTCTGATCGTCCGCACCCACTGGGCGAGATCCGACACCTGCATCGCGGTGACCTCAGCAATGCTGGTCCCGTCGATGGTGGACGAACGTGCTTCTTCACTCAGCCGCGTTCCCCCGCAGTCCGTGCAGGTCTCCAACGTGACCGCCCGGTCCACGAACGCGCGGATGTGCGGCTGCAGCGCATCGCGATCCTTGTCGAGCATCGACTTGCGGATCTTCGGCACCAACCCCTCATACGTGAGGTTGATTCCATCGACCCTGATCTTGGTCGGCTCCTTGTAGAGGAACGCCTCGCGCTCGCGCCTGGTGAACCTCCTGATCGGCTGGTCCACCGGAAAGAAGCCGCAGCCGCGCAGGATCCGCCCGAACCACCCTTCCATCGAGTAACCGGGCACCGTGATCGCGCCATTGTTCAAGGACACGTCCTCATCGAACAGCTCACCCAGGTCGATATCCGACGTACTCCCCCGACCTTCGCACCGCGGACACATGCCGCCCACGACCTGGAAGCTACGCCGTTCCTTCACGGTGCGGCCGGCACGCTGGGTGGTGACCGCCCCCGCGCCGCTGATCGACGCGACGTTGAAGGAGAATGCCTGAGGGGATCCGATATGCGGGTGACCGAGACGACTGAACAAAATGCGTAACAGTGCACCTGCGTCGGTAACTGTGCCGACAGTCGAACGTGGGTCGCCGCCGATCCGCTCCTGACCAACCACGATCGCAGTCGTCAGACCGTCCATGATGTCAACATCAGGACGACCCAGGGTCGGCATGAAACCCTGCACGAAGGAGCTGTACGTCTCGTTGATCAGCCGCTGGGACTCCGCCGCAATCGTGCCGAAAACCAGGGAACTCTTGCCCGAACCGGAGACTCCGGTGAAAACGGTGAGGCGTCGCTTCGGAATCTCGATACTGATGTTGCGCAGGTTGTTGGCGCGGGCACCGACAACTCTGATGACGCCATGGCTGTCTGCATCGCGCGTTGTCGGTTCGTTCGCAGTCATGCCGCACATTGTCCAATGCGTGTCACCCGCCGAGATGTCGATTGCGCTAGATCTGGGTCGACCCAGCTGCACAGATGACACCTCGACGGGCTCGAACACGTATTTCGATCAGCCGAGCATGCCGTGCGGATCGATGACGTACTTCTTAGCTGCGCCCTTGTCGAAGTCGGCGTACCCGTTCGGCGCCTCATCCAGGGTGATCTTGACCGCGTTGACGGCCTTGGCGATCTGCGCCTTGTCCCGCAGAATCAGATTCATCAACTGGCGGTTGTACTTCTTCACCGGGCACTGGCCGGTCATCAGCGAGTGCGACTTCGCCCATCCCAGACCGAGCCGGATACCGAGGGTGCCTTCTTTGGCATTGTCGTCGGCAGCACCGGGATCACCGGTGACATAGAGCCCCGGTATGCCGATTCCGCCACCTGCGCGCGTGAGGGTCATGCAGGCGTTGAGCACCGTCGCAGGTGCCTCCTCGGCATCCGCACCGTGCCCGCGGGCTTCGAAACCCACGGCGTCGACAGCGGCATCGACCTCGCGCTCCCCGACGACCGCCTCAATCAGGTCGACCAGATCGTCGCCACCGGATAGATCTACGGTCTCGCAGCCGAAACTACGCGCCTGGGCAAGACGTTCGGTGTTCATATCGCCGACGACGACCACCGACGCCCCGAGTAGCTGGGCGGCGTGAGCAGCAGCCAAACCGACGGGCCCGGCCCCCGCGACGTACACCGTCGATCCCGTGGTCACACCTGCGGTGTACGCCCCGTGATACCCGGTCGGGAAGATGTCCGACAGCATCGTCAAGTCCATGATCTTCTCCATTGCCTGATCGCGGTCAGGGAACGGGAGCAGATTGAAATCGGCGTACGGCACCATCACGTACTCGGCCTGGCCGCCGATCCAGCCGCCCATGTCGACGTACCCGTAGGCGGCGCCGGCCCGTGCAGGGTTGACGTTGAGGCAGATGCCGGTCTTGCCCTCGTTGCACATGCGGCACCGGCCGCAGGCAATGTTGAAGGGGACCGAGCAGATGTCACCCTTCTTGACGAAGAGCACATCCTCCCCCATGTCGACCACCTCGCCGGTGATCTCGTGACCCAGCGTCTGACCGATCGGCGCAGTGGTGCGGCCTCGCACCATGTGCTGGTCACTGCCACAGATATTCGTGGTCACCAGCCGCAGAATCACTGCATGCGGCGCCTTGCGCTGGATGTTCAGACCTGTCACGACATCGTCCGGGAGCTCCAAGGACGGGTAATCAATCTCCTCGACCGCTACTTCACCAGCGCCCTTGTAGACGACAACTCTGTTACCTGCCATGTCCGAACCTCCACATCTCGACGCAGCCACACCTCTTGAATGTGACCTACGTCATACCAAGGTATCGGCTTGGCGACGCGGATGCCGAGTGCCGACTTCAGCTGCCGACGCGGCCGATCAGGTCGGTGGCAATGACGTCGCAGGTCAGGCCTATTTCTTCCAGCACCTGACCCCGTGAAGCATGCTCCAGGAATCGCTTCGGTATGCCGAACCTATACACCGGAACATCAACGGACAGCTCCGACAACCGGGCAGCGATCGCGACACCTACGCCATTGGTGACCAGATTGTCTTCGATGACCGCCACATGTCGGGCCTTACGTGCCAGATCCACGAGGTCGGGCGACACGGGCAACACCCACCGGGGGTCGATCACCATCGTCGAGATGCCTTGCGCGGCAAGTTTGTCCGCGACGCCAAGTGCAGTGGGGCACATTGCGCCCACACCCACGAGCAGTACATCGGGACAATCCTGCCCATCACGCAACACATCGATCATGCCCACCGAGCGCGCCGCTGTCAGCGGCTGCGCGACATCACCCTTCGGGAACCGAATGACGGTCGGAGCGTCGTCGATGTCGAGCGCTTCACGCAGTTGCAGCTTGACCTGCTCGCCGTCCCGAGGTGCAGCCAGCCGCAGGCCGGGCACGATCGAACAGATTGCCATGTCCCACATACCGTTGTGCGACGGGCCGTCCGACCCGGTGACGCCCGCTCTGTCCAGCACAAACGTCACACCCTGGTGGTGCAGCGCGCAGTCCATGAGCAACTGGTCGAAGGCGCGATTCAGGAATGTCGCGTACAGCGCAACCACGGGGTGCAGTCCGCCGTAGGCGAGGCCGGCGGACATCGTGACGGCGTGCTGTTCGGCGATGCCGACATCGAATACCCGCTCGGGATATTTCTCGGCGAACTTATCGAGACCGACCGGGATGAGCATGGCTGCGGTGATAGCGACGACATCGGGCCGTTCGGCGCCGATGCGCACCATCTCGTCACTGAACTCGTCGGTCCAGATGCGGCCCGACACCTCGAACGGCAGACCGGTCTCGGGGTTGAACTTGCCGATTCCGTGCCACTGGTCGGCTTCGTCATCCATCGCGGGCTGGTACCCGCGCCCCTTCTGGGTGATGACGTGCACTATGCACGGGCCGCCGAACTCTTTGGCGCGACCCAGTGCCGACTCCACAGCCTGCTCGTCGTGGCCGTCGACCGGTCCGAGATACTTCAACCCGAGGTCTTCGAACATGCCGTGTTGCGGAGCGACGATGTCTTTGACGCCCTTCTTCACCCCATGCAGCGTCTCGTACATGACGGTGCCGAACACCGGGGTGCGCTGCAACGCAGATTTTCCCCAGTCCAGCATCCGCTCGTAGCTGCGCGTCGTACGCAACGTCGCCAGATGCTCGGCCAGGCCGCCGATCGTCGGAGCGTAGGAACGCTCGTTGTCGTTGACCACGATGACCAGCGGCAACGCCCTGTTCACCGCGATGTTGTTGAGCGCCTCCCAGGCCATCCCACCGGTCAGAGCTCCGTCACCGATGACCGCGATGGTATGCCGGTCGCGGCGGCCTTGCAGGACACGAGCCTGCGCAATGCCTTCAGCCCAGGACAGTGACGCAGATGCGTGCGAGTTCTCGACGACATCGTGTTCGGATTCTGCGCGGCTGGGGTAGCCGGACAGTCCGCCCTGCTTCTTCAGACCCGAGAAGTCATGTCGGCCGGTCAGCAGTTTGTGGATGTATGCCTGATGGCCCGTGTCGAAGATGAAAGCGTCGTGGGGAGAGTCGAAGACACGATGCATCGCGATCGTGAGCTCGACTACGCCGAGATTCGGCCCCAGATGCCCACCGGTCTTGGAAACCGATTCGACCAGGAAGGCCCGGATCTCCGCGGCGAGCTCGTCCAACTGCTCGACCGGTATCGACCGGACGTCCGCCGGACTGTTGATGCGCTGGAGTAAACCCACGGAAGAACTTCCCTTATCGGTGACGGTCCAGAACTGAGTCTAAACGGTCACGCCTGCTGATCGGGCGGGTAACCCTTCCTGGTGAGCATGCGCATCGGTCTGCCGGTGCCTCCCTAGGACCCTCAGGTCGGGCCGACGGTCTGAATCAACCACTGTTCTCGCGCTATTCGTCACCGGCGTATGCGTGCTCATCGAAGGCGGAACCAGGCGGTTGGGACGGGATCTGGCTGAGTACGCGGAAGACGGACGTGAATACCCAGTCACCGCCCGTGCTCCCGTGCTGCACTCAGCAGGGCACCCAAGTTCGACTGCCCGGACGGAGCCGAGGCCCCGCACCCGGCGTCTGCCTGCGGGACCTCGGCGCCTACTGCAACAGCGAGGGCTGTTGCCGTTGCTTACTCACGGACGTGACCCCAGGTTCTTCCAGGCCTGCGCCGTAATCGTTGCTCGTTCCTTGGTGGAGTAGCCCATGGTCGTGATGCTGAGCACGTTCGGCCCCGACACTGCGAGCTCCATGACAGCCTCAAACGGGATGTGGAGCGCGACAGGCGGGTTGACGTACGTCGATTTGAGGGCGAGGGCGTGGTCTCCCAGACCCGTCGGATCGGGCAACAGACTCATGGTGATGCGGCTTCCATCCTCGTTGACCAATGGGGTGGAACAACCCGCGACCGCAGCGCGATACCGTCCCAACAGCGGCGCAAGATGACCTTTCGGCGTTACCTGCACGATCTGCGCGACCGACCGGATCTCTTTTTGTGCTTCCCCGACGGCTGCGAGGTTGGTGTAGGAGACCTGGGCGGTGTTGGCCTTCTCGATTCCGCCCTCGAAGAATCCCTTGCCATCTAGGAGGGTGGCGAGCGCGGGACAGGTGCCTCCTTTGCCGACCATCGTGGAGGACCCCAGAGAGGTCGGCGCCTCCCGGGACATCTTCGGGGTGAAGCGCGCGACCTGAGCGGGGGTGAGCAGGATGGACTTGAGGTCAGCGCCGGTCAGAGTTGCCAGCGGGTCACTGCCAGCCCTGGACGTTCTCGCGCTCGTCGAGACCCCCGAGGCTGAGGGCGACGTCACCGAGGGTGACGTCGTCGCAGAGGTGCTTCCCGCTGTCTGCGATCCACACCCGCTCAGCACGAGTGCGCCGGACGTTAAAAGGACACCGGTAAGTAGGACGAAACGATGCATGGCGGACCTCTCGGGTAACAACGGAGAGCAGATAGCTATCTGCACTTCCATCGAACCGCTGTCGCCACCGTGCACATATAGGTAGTTCTACGCGCGCAGTCGCTTATCCCCAGCGTCGAGCGGCATGGGAAAAATCCGAGTGGCGCACTTGTAGGCGCGCCACTCGGTGATTGTCTATGCCACTCGGCGGTGGGGACTAGGCGTCTTGTTTCACCAACGAGCGCAACACGTACTGCAGGATCCCGTCATTGCGGAAATACGCCGCTTCTCCAGGGGTGTCGATACGCACGACCGCGTCAAATTCGATCACGGCCTGATCACCATCGTCAGCTGTGTTGTTCTTGGTCGCCGTCACGTGCACCGTCTTCGGGATCCCACCTTCGTTCATTGCCTCAATGCCGGTGATGTCGAAGGTTTCCGTGCCCTCCAGACCGAGGGACTCGATGCTCTCGCCCTGGGGGAACTGCAGCGGCAACACGCCCATCCCGATCAGGTTGGAGCGATGGATGCGCTCGAAGGACTCGGTGATGACCGCCTTGACGCCCAGCAACCGGGTGCCCTTGGCTGCCCAGTCTCTTGAAGAGCCTGACCCATATTCTTTGCCACCGAGCACCACCAGCGGAATTCCCGCCTCCTGGTAGGCCTCCGCAGCGTCGAAGATGGACGTCTGCTTGCCCTCGTCCAGGAAGTTGCGGGTGTAGCCACCCTCCACGTTGTCCAGCAGCTGGTTGCGCAGCCGGATGTTGGCGAAGGTGCCACGCACCATCACCTCGTGGTTGCCGCGCCGCGAGCCGTAGGAGTTGAAGTCCTTGCGCTCGATCCCGTGCGCCTTGAGGTACTCACCGGCGGGGCTGTCGCCCTTGATGGAACCGGCGGGGCTGATGTGGTCGGTGGTCACCGAGTCGCCCAACTTGGCCAGCACCCGCGCGCCGGTAATGTCGGTGAGCGCATCCGGCTCGGCCTTCATACCGTCAAAATACGGGGGCTTGCGCACGTACGTCGACTCGTTGTCCCACGCGAACGTGTCGCCTTCGGGGGTCTCCAGACTCTGCCACCGCTCATCGCCCGCAAAGACGTCGGCGTAGTCCTTGACGAACAGCGCGCGGTCCATCGAATTCGCGATGGTCTTCTCGACCTCGGCGGGATCCGGCCAGATGTCCTTGAGGAAGACGTCGTTACCAGCCTGATCTTGCCCGAGCGCATCCACCTCGAAGTCGAAGTTCATCGTCCCGGCGAGCGCGTAGGCGATCACCAACGGCGGGCTGGCCAGGTAGTTCATCTTCACGTCCGGGTTGATCCGGCCCTCGAAGTTGCGGTTGCCGGACAGCACCGAGACCACCGTCATGTCGTGCTCCTGCACCGCCTGGGAGATCTCTTCGTTCAGCGGGCCGGAGTTGCCGATACACGTCGTGCAGCCGTAGCCGACGAGGTAGAAACCAAGCTTCTCCAGGTAGGGCCACATGCCGGCGTTCTCGTAGTAGCCGGTGACGACCTGTGACCCGGGCGCCATGGAGGTCTTCACCCAGGGCGCGACGGTCAGGCCCTTCTCGACGGCGTTCTTGGCCAGCATGCCCGCCGCCATCATCACCGAAGGGTTGGAGGTGTTGGTACAGCTGGTGATCGAGGCGATGACCACCGAGCCGTCCTTCAACCCGTAGGGCGCGCCCTGTTCCGGCGTGACCTGCTCTTCGCGGAAGTCACCTTCGACGCCGTAGTTCTTCACGTCCAGCGCGAACTGGGTCTTGGCATCCGCCAGCACGATGCGGTCCTGGGGGCGCTTCGGCCCGGCAATCGAAGGAACGACCGTCGACAGGTCCAGCCCGAGGTATTCAGAGAACCGGGGCTCGGTCGACGGGTCGTGCCACAGACCCTGCTCCTTGGCGTACGCCTCGACCAACGCGACCTGCTCCTCCTCGCGTCCGGTCAGTCGCAGGTAGGTCAGGGTGACGTCGTCGATCGGGAAAATAGCGCAGGTCGAGCCGAATTCAGGGCTCATGTTGCCGATCGTGGCGCGGTTGGCCAACGGAACTGCCGCGACGCCCTCACCGTAGAACTCGACAAATTTTCCGACCACACCGTGCTCACGCAGCATCTGGGTGATGGTCAGGACGACATCGGTCGCTGTGGCGCCCGCAGGGATCTCACCGGAGAGCTTGAACCCGACAACGCGTGGGATCAGCATCGAGACCGGCTGGCCGAGCATCGCAGCCTCGGCCTCGATCCCGCCGACACCCCAACCGAGCACGCCTAGTCCGTTGACCATCGTGGTGTGGCTGTCGGTACCGACGCAGCTGTCGGGATACGCGACGCCGTCACGGGTCATGATGGTGCGGGCAAGATGCTCGATATTGACCTGGTGCACGATGCCGGTGCCCGGGGGCACCACCTTGAAGTCGTCGAACGCGGTCTGCCCCCAGCGCAGGAACTGGTAGCGCTCCTTGTTGCGGCCGTACTCGATCTCCACGTTGCGCTCGAAGGCGTCCGCCCGACCGAAGACGTCGATGATGACGGAGTGGTCGATGACCATTTCAGCAGGTGCGAGTGGGTTGATCTTCTTGGCGTCACCGCCGAGGTCAGCCATTGCCTCACGCATTGTTGCGAGGTCCACAACGCACGGAACCCCGGTGAAGTCCTGCATCAGCACGCGGGCCGGAGTGAATTGAATCTCGGTATCGGGCTCGGCATCGGCCTTCCAGCTGCCGATGGCGCGCACGTGGTCGGCGGTGATGTTCGCGCCATCCTCGGTGCGTAGCAGGCACTCCAGGAGGATCTTCAGGCTGAACGGGAGGTCCGCGGAGCCCTCAACCTTGTCCAGTCGGTAGAACTCGTAGGACTGCTCCCCCACCTGCAGGGTGTCCTTTGCGTCGAAGCTGTTGGTGCTCATCGCCACTCCTTCACTGCTGGCGTCATTCCGCCCGCGTTCATTTATCTTGACGTCAAGATAACTCAACCATAGCGCGAAACTCTCCGGCATCGAGGATCCGCCTCGTTCAACCGCCCCTCACGTCCGTCGCGTTGTCGTCGCCAGCGACCCAGACGGGGACGGATCCGGCCATCCCGGCCATTTTTGGGGCGCCAGCGACCACAACGCGGCAAAGGGGTCGGTCGGGAGGGTCGGGGTCGGGAGGGTCGGGGTCGGTAGGGGGCAGCCGGGGTCAGTAGGGGGCGGTCGGGGTTTGTCAGGTGGGGTCGCCGACCGGCGCGAGAATCGCGATGCACTCCACGTGATGGGTCATCGGGAAGGCATCGAACGCGCGCAGTGAGGTCATCGCGTACCCCAACTCTGCGGCGTAGGCGATGTCGCGCGCCAGTGCGGATGGGTCGCAGGCGACGTAGGCGATGGCCCGCGGCGCGAGTGCCACTACCTGCCCCATCACCTCTCGCCCCGCGCCGGTGCGAGGCGGGTCCAGCACGACGAGATCGGCGTGGCTCCCGAGGTGCCGCTCGACCAGTGGCGCGGCGTGGCGCACGTCAGCGTGTTCGATGTGCGCCTGCAGGGTTTCTTGCAGCGCGGGCTGCGCGTCGGCTACGGCCCGGGCATCACCCTCTATACCGAGGACGGTGCCCTGCGTTCCCACGGCGCCGGCCAGGAACCGGGTGAACAGTCCAACACCGCAGTAGAGGTCGAGTACCGACTCCCCCGGCTGCGGTGCGAGCCCCCGCAGCACCTCGGCCACGAAGGTCGGCGCAGCTCCGGGGTGTACCTGCCAGAAGCCACGCGCAGAGACCTCGAAGTCCAAAGTGGTCCCGCCGACCACCACCTGTTCCAGCACTGAGGGCACCTCTGCGCGATGTGGCAGGAGCACCGCCGTCGCGGACTCATCGGTGGACACTGCGACATCCACACCGGTGATGCGGGACGGGAAAATTTCGGTGAAGATGCCCGTCGCACCGACCTGCGGCACGCTGATCACGCAGTCCTGCACCGGCACGATCTCGTGTGAGCGATGTGCCCTGAAGCCGGCCCGCCCATGGTCGTCGGTGGCCAGTTCGACCCGCGTGCGCCACCGCAGGCCGTCCTCATCGCCGGTGATCTGCTCGACCTGCCCGTCCCACTCGATACCGGCAAGTCGTTGCAACTGCTCGGCGACGACCGCCGTCTTGAGCTCACGCCCGTACTCCGCGCTCGTGTGCTGCCAGTCGCAGCCGCCGCAGCGCCCCGGTCCGGACCAGGGACACGGCGGGGTACGTCGTTGCTCAGAGGCCTGCAGGACCTGCACGGCATCAGCGCGCAGGAAGCGCGAGGTGGCAGTGCCGTCGGTGATCCGGGCACGCACCTTCTCCCCAGGCAGAGTGTGGCGGACGAAGACGACCCGGCCATCGCTGCGCGCCACGCAGGACCCGCCGTGCGCGACGGGCCCGATGTCGAGGACAACTTCCTGCCCGACCATCGAGTCGGCTGCCGGAGCACCGGTTCGTCGTCGAGCAGGACGGCGGGGTGCCCCGCCTGTTTTCGAGGAATGAGCTGCGTTCGATGCCTGGGAGGCGCCCGGACGATCTTGGCGAGGACGCTCGCCGCGAGGTGTCACGAGGCGATCACCGACCGAGCCGAACGGACCCGGGACCCGAGCCGTCGAAGCGGTCCTCCGAGCCCTCTGAGGACTGCAGCTGCCACGGGACGCTGGTCACCATCACGCCCGGCATGAACAGCAGCCGCGCCTTCAGGCGCAGCGCTGACTGGTTGTGCAGCAATTGCTCCCACCACTTCCCGAGAACGTACTCCGGTATGTAGACCATCACGACGTCGCGCGGACTGTCCCGCCGGATCGCGCGTACATAGTTGATGACCGGACGGGTGATCTCCCGGTAGGGCGACGTCACGGTGCTGAGCGTGACGGGAATCTCCCGGCGGGTCCACTCCTGCTTGAGTGCCCTGGTCTCCTCGGGATCCACGTCGACCGTCAGTGCCTCCAACACGGCTGGACGCGTCGCCTGCGCGTAGGCGAGCGCCCGCATCGTCGGTTTGTGAATCTTGGAGACCAGCACGATGGCATGCAGCCTGGCCGGCAGAACCTGTTCGTCGCCGTCCAGATCGGACAGCGCCAGCTCGTCGCGGACGTGCGCGTAGTGCCGGCGGATTCCGAGCATCAGGATGTAGAGCACGATCATGGCACCGACGGCGTACCCCGCCCCGTGAGTGAACTTGGTCAGCAGCACCACCACGAGTACCAGCCCGGACATCACGGCGCCGACCGCGTTGATCACCCTCGACCGCTTCATCCGAGCCCGGGCCTTCGGATCCCGTTCCTCCAGCAGGTGCCTGTTCCAGTGCCGGATCATGCCGCTCTGACTGGTCGTGAACGACACGAACACACCGACGATGTAGAGCTGGATGAGCCGGGTCGTTTCCGCGTTGTAGAGCACGATCAGCCCTACCGCGACACCAGCGAGGATCAGGATGCCGTTGGAGTAGGCGAGCCGGTCGCCGCGGGTGTGCAACTGGCGAGGCAGGAAGCCGTCCTTCGCAAGAATCGATGCGAGCACGGGAAACCCGTTGAAAGCGGTGTTCGCGGCCAGCACCAGGATCACGCCGGTGGCGGCCGCCACGAACAGCACACCGAGCGGAAAGCCTTGGAAGATCGCTTTGGACAGCTGACCGATGACAGTTTCTTCGTTGTAGTTGGTGACGGGTTTGCCGTTCAGCAGCAAACTGCCCGGGTGGTCCGGATCCTGCAGTTTGATACCTGTCCATCGCGCCAACGCGATGATCGAGACCAACATCGCGACCGCGATAGACCCCATCAACAGCAGCGTCGTTGCCGCGTTCTTGCTCTTCGGCTTCTTGAACGCCGGCACACCATTGGAAATGGCTTCCACACCGGTCAACGCGGCACAGCCGCTGGAGAAGGCGCGCAGCAGCAGGAAGAGCATCGCGAACTGGGACAGCGTCGACATGCCCTGTTGCGGAACCAACTCGAACTTCGCACTCGCGGACATCGGCAGGTCGCCCAGCAGCTTGCGGGTCACGCCGACGATTGCCATACCGAAGATACCGAGGATGAACAAATAGACCGGGATCGCGAAATAAGAGCCTGACTCACGCACTCCACGCAGGTTCAACGCTGTCAGAAGGACCACCAGGAGGACGGCGATGATGACTTCGTGACCGTTCACGAAGGGCAGTGCCGCCGCCGCGTTCTGCACACCGGAGGACACCGAGACCGCGACCGTGAGCGTGTAGTCCACCAGGAGAGCCGACGCGACCGTCAAACCGGCTTTCGGGCCGATGTTGGTGGTGGCCACCTCGTAATCACCGCCACCGGACGGGTAGGCGTGCACGTTCTGCCGGTAGGACGCGACCACGACCGCCATCACGAACACCACGCCCGCGGTGATGTACCAGGAGTTGGTCGTCACGAACGCGCCGCCTGCCGCGCCGAGAACGATCAGGATCTCATCCGGCGCATAGGCGACCGAGGACAGCGCGTCGCTGGCGAAGATGGGCAGCGCGAGCTTCTTCGGTAGCAGCGTGTCGCCCAGCTTGTCGCTGCGCATCGCGCGGCCGACCAACACACGCTTGATCGTCCGTCCAGTCACTGACACAAGCGATGAGTCTAGGCATGAAGCAGAAGCAGGACGAGATGAGTGTTTGCTGAAGAAGTTCCGGTAGCGTCGCCTACGTGCACTTCGTGATCATGGGATGCGGACGCGTCGGCTCGACACTCGCCATCGGCCTGCAGGGCCACGGGCACGAAGTGACAATCATCGATCACGATGAGGCGGCATTCCGCAGGCTCGGACCCAGCTTCGACGGGCGCCGCATTACCGGTATCGGCTTCGACCGCGACACACTTGAGCGAGCAAATCTACGCGGCGCATACGCGTTCGCAGCGGTGAGCAGCGGTGACAATTCGAATATCCTGTCTGCCCGGGTCGCTCGGGAGACTTTCGACGTGGAGCACGTCGTGGCGCGCATCTACGACCCTGGCCGCGCCGAGATCTACCAGCGTCTGGGGATCCCCACCGTCGCGACGGTGCGCTGGACCGCCGATCAGGTGCTGCGGCGGCTGTTGCCGCAGGGCGCGAGCCCATTACACGTGGACCCCAGCGGCAAGATCAGTCTGCTGGACATCGAACCCCACATCAGCTGGGTCGGCACCACCCTGCGCGCCATCGAGAACGCGTCCGGCGTACGGGTGGGGTATTTCACCCGTCTCGGTGACGGCAGACTTCCCAGCGTCGACACGGTGCTTCAGGAAGGCGACCAGTTGCAGGTCCTCATCGAGAACAACCGTCGAGAAGACATCGAGCACATCCTGGCCGCACCCCGACCGGCAGAGTTGTAGGAGTCACCACCATGCGCGTCGTCGTCGTCGGAGCGGGCAGTGTCGGCCGCTCGATCGCCCGCGAACTGATCCACAACGGTCACCAGGTGCTGCTCATCGACAAGTACGCCGAGGACGACCGCACTGCATCGTTACCGGAAGCGTCCTGGTTGTTGGCCGATGCCTGCGAGATCAGCACGTTGACAGAAGCTTCGTTGCAGGACTGCGACGTCGTCGTCTGCGCCACCGGCGACGACAAGGTCAACCTCGTCGTATCGCTGCTCGCCAAGACCGAATTCGGTGTCGCTCGAACCGTCGGCCGGGTCAACAATCCAAAGAACGAGTGGATGTTCGACGAGGCGTGGGGAGTGGATGTCGCCGTGTCGACCCCACGGATCATGACGGCTCTGGTCGAGGAAGCGGTCAGTGTCGGAGATCTGGTGCGCCTCTTCCAGTTCCAGCAGGGCAAAGCCACCATGGTCGAGATCACGATCCCGTCCGGCAGCCCCGCCGCCGGACGCACTGCAGGCACGCTGGATCTGCCGCCTGATTGCGTGCTCGTCGGCATCATCCGCGACGGACGCCCCATCGTGCCCACCCGCACCGAGCCCATCGAGGGCCTGGACGAATTGCTCTTCATCGCCACTACAGCCGCTGAATCCGAGCTCGCGACGGCCCTCACCGGCCGCGACGTCACCGATATCCGCGCCCTCGACTCGCTCTAGTGCCGCGCCGCTCCCGCGAGATTGCGACCCTCAGCCCAGGTCGGCGGACGGTTTGATCTCGTACTCCGGGTTGAAGATCGTCGGCACACCACGCCGATGCAGCACCCTGCCCTTGACGGTGAGGTAGACCCCAGGCTCGACCCCGGCGATGCTGCGACGGCCCAGCCAGATCAGTTGCATCATCCGCGTACCGTCGTCCAACCCCACGACGAAACTCGGTACCGAATCAGTGCGTGGTCGAAGGCTCGTGTAACGCACTGTGCCGCAACACCCCGCGATCTGCCCGTCACGGCAGGCCTCGATCGGCGTACCGCCGTGCTTACTCGCTGCATCACGCAGCTCGTCAGCTTCCATCGCCGCCGATGAGCGGGAGAAGCGCCGCGCCGCATCACGCAACGACGACGCCGCCCCCATCAGCGGACCTCGGTGATTTCGGGCCCGCGCTCGAACGGCTTGAAAGACTCAATGTCTTCGCTGTCCGCGCTGTCTGTGCCACTACCGTTGTCCGCTGCGTCGGCAGCCTCCTGCTCGGCTGCCTCGATGAGCGACTCGGGCACCTTCAGCTCCAGTAACTCCCGCGGCGCGCGGGCCGCAGATCCGCGCAGCACCACGACGTTACGGATGAACATCAGCAGCGCAGCCGCCGCTTCCTCATCGGTTGCCGCCGCCCCTGAATACACCGCGCGCAAGAACCACCGCGGGCCGTCGACCCCGGCGAATCTCGCGGCAGAATAGGTCGTCCGGCCACTTGCATCGCGAGACGGGATGCGCACGGCCAACTCGATACCCAGCGGGCCGCGCTGTTCGGTGGCACTGCCACCGCCGGTGATCAGTCCGTCTGCGATCTCATCACGGATGTCGTCCCAGATGCCGCTGCTCTTGGGCGCAGCGAACACCTGCACCTGAGCGGCCGAATTCCCGAGGACCGCTGTCAGCCCGGTGATGCTGCCAGTGGCCTCATCAAGGTCCAGGCGCAACTCCATACCCGCGACCGGTTGCACAGCGAGCGCACCGAAATCAAGCCGGTCACCCAGCTCATCGACTTCGGAACGGTCGAACGGACCCTGGGTCCGGTCCAGGTCGAAGGGCCGCGGCAGTCGGGTGTACTGCGTATCGATATCTGCAGCGGCATGTTCGGTGCCGGCCCCGGGGCCGTCGACACCAGCATCACCAGCTGCACCGTCGACGACCTCGGACTGATCGTCGTCGACCGCCTCGTCCGCATCGATGACCTCGTCCGGATCCGTGATCTCGTCCGCATCCACGGCCGCGTCAGCCTGCGTCACGCTCCGACTGTCTTCCTGCGCCTTGCGGCGGAAGATGCCCACAGCTGCTACGTCCCTTCCTCGAAATGGTGTCAGCGCACGGTATCCCGCGATGCTGCACCGGAGAAACCACCAGTTGACCCGTGCCCGGCGTTGCCGCGCTCACTGGAGGTCAACGAGTCCGCTTCGATCCAGCTCACCGTTTCGACGCGTTGGACGACCAGCTGGGCAATGCGGTCCCCACGATGGAACGAGAATGACTCTCTCGGATCGAGATTGACCAGAATCACCTGGATCTCGCCGCGGAATCCGGAGTCTATGACCCCTGGTGCGTTGACGATCGAGATCCCGTGCCGGGCAGCCAGGCCGGACCGGGGATGCACGAAGGCGGCATACCCGTCCGGAAGCTGCACGGCGATCCCGGTCGCGATCAACGCCCGGTGGCCCGGCGCGATCGTGAGACCGGTCCGCGCAAGCAGATCCATCCCCGCGTCACCCGGCCGGGCATACGACGGAAGCTGCAGCCCGGTATCGAGTCGAACGATCCGGACGGGCAGCGACGTCACAGCCCCATCATCAGGTCAGGCAGCGCATTCACTGCAGACAGGCAGCCCGGCGACTTCACTGACCAGCTGGCTGCGATGGTGCACCAGGAAGCAGCGGGAGCAGGTGAACTCATCCGCTTGACGCGGAATCACCTGCACTGACAGCTCTTCGCCGGACAGGTCCGCACCAGGCAGTTCAAAGCCGTCGGCCTGCTCTGTTTCGTCGACATCGACGCTCGCGGCGTTTTTGTCGACCCGTCGTGATTTCAGCTCCTCGATGGAGTCTTCGCTGAGGTCGTCATCGGTCTTGCGTGGGGCGTCGTAGTCGGTCGCCATGCTTCGTGCCCTCTCCAGGTGATTCGCGCGCGCAACCGGTCCGATCGGGACGCGGTGCGGGGGAATTGTTACTTACCCGAAGAACGCGTCCACAACCGGGGTCATTCCCGACCGATGTCACGCGTTCAGGAGAGCCTTCAATGCGTCCACCAGAAGTACCGGTCCGGCGACCACGAGGTCCTTGTTCGGCGCGTCCGATCCGCGGCCCTGCACGACGCCCCCGGCCTCGGTGACGACCAACTGTCCGGCGGCCTGATCCCACGGGTTGAGCCCGGACTCGTAGTACACATCGAGCCGCCCGGCCCCCACGAAGCACAGGTCGAGCGCGGCACTGCCGATCCGTCGCAGGTCGCGGACCTGGCCCACGATCTGCGCCACGATGTCACCCTGCCGCGTGCGCTTCGCGGAGTCATAACCGAAGCCGGTCCCCGTCAACGCGTGGCCCAGTTCGCGCTCAGAACTGACCGTCAAACGGTGCACCCGCTCGCCCTGACGCAGGATCGCGCCGCCTCCGGACCGCGCGTGGAAGAGCTCATCCGTCACCGGGTTGTACACCGCACCGGCCACCGTGCGCCATCCGCCGACGGTCGTGACGTCGCCCACGCACGCTGCGATCGACACGGCGTATGCCGGGATCTCGTACAGGTAGTTGACGGTTCCGTCGATGGGATCGACCACCCACGTGATGCCGGAGGTGCCCTGACTGCTGGCTCCCTCCTCACCCATCAGCCCGTCATCGGGTCGCAGCTCGGCGAGTCGTTGGTGCAGGAACGCCTCACTGCGTTGATCCATCACGGTGACGACGTCGGTATCACTGGATTTGGTGGCCGCTACACCGAGGCCCTCAGGACGCTCGTCAACGATCAGTCGCCCGGCCGCCACCGCCAGGTCGCAGGCAATCTGCTCCAGCTCGACCAGTAGCTCCTGAGACATTTCAGCGGTCGCCCCCGTGATGAATCCGATGCTCGACTCATCCGGTGTCACGGCGTCATGCATCGGGGTGCCGCTCATTTTCAGGTCTTCGGGGTCCGCTGCCATCAGTCGCTGCCGCAGGCGGCCGGTTTGGAGATTCGCAGGTTGGGGCAGCAACCGGGGGCGCACACCGGCGGCATCGCCGCGCCCGGCCACGCTGCCGGCACGATCTGCTCTCCGCGCGCCACCGCCGCGCGTTCCTGCGTCAGATCGATCAGACCGCTGACGAACTCCGCGTCAATACCCACCGTGGGCACCCGAACCATGCGCAGTCCGAGCTCGTCCGCCGTCTCACGGGCCTCAGTGTCCAGGTCGTACTTGACCTCCATGTGATCGGACACGAATCCGATCGGGGCCACCACCACGTCGGTGATGCCGGCAGCTGCCAGGGTGCGCAGGTGATCATTGACGTCGGGCTCCAACCACGGCTGGCCAGGCGCGCCCGACCGCGAGCAGTAGACCAGCGCGCCCTTCAGATCGCGATCCAACGTAATGCCCGCTTCGTCCATGATGACGTGAGCGATCTCATCGTGCTGCTGCTCGTACAGGTTGCCGTCGCCGTCGCCCGGGCCTGAGGTGTCGTCCATGGCTTCCGGGATGGAATGGGTGACAAAAACCAGGCGCAGCTTGTCGTCGTCGGGCTGCTCGATAGCGCGCACCGCATCGGTTACGAGCCGCGTGTTGACCCTGGAAAAGCTCGGATGGGCTGCGTACGGGCGGATCTTGTCGATGCTCAGCTCGCGACCCTCGTCGCGCAACTGCAGCTGCGCGGCGGCGATGTCCTCGCGGTACTGACGGCAGGAGCTGTAACAGGAGTACGCGCTCGTGGTCACGACCAGCACCCGCCGGGCACCGCCGTCGTATGCCTCGCGCAGCGTGTCGACCAGGAACGGCTCTCCGTTGCGGTTACCCCACAGCACCGGCGTCGCGATGCCTCTGCGGCGCAACTCACCGTGCAGGGCAGCTTGCAACTCGCGACACTGACCGTTGATCGGGCTGACACCGCCGAAGTCGTAGTAATGCGTGGCCACCGACGCCAGCCGCTCATCAGGGATGCCGCGACCGGCCGTCACCCGGCGTAGGAACGGCATGACCTCGTCGACACCCTCAGGCCCCCCGAAGGAGAGCAGCACGATGGTGTCGTACGGCTCGAGGGCGGCCAGTTCGGCCGCAGAGCCGGTCTGCGCGACCGGCTCGAGAGCCGCCCGCAACACCTCGTCGCTGACTGAGCCTTCCCTACCTCCCGCGCCTTCTGTGCCTACTGGGTCCCCGGCTGTGGGAGGAGTCGTAGACCCGTCTGCTTGGTCGGCATCGGGTTGGCGGGGGGTGCTCGGCTCGGCGGGTTCTGGATCGGCAATCGGCGAACTCATACGCTAAGTGTCGCGCGTCGGGTGCTGCGCACGTGCGGGAGGTCGGCGTGCCCATGCATGGTGCGCACCGAGATCGTGGCATTCTGCGAACTCCAGGACTCCGAGAGGCAGGACGAGCGATGCGGTACCTACAGGTGACCGGAATCGATGGTGCCGATCTGCAGTTGGTCGACGATGACGGCGAAGAGTTCGCGTTGCCGGTCACCGACCTGCTGCGATCTTCGCTCGCGACACTGCGGGATCAGTCCGACCTGGGCGATCTGGACAGCGAGCGCGGCCCGAACCCCGGAACCGACGCCGACAGCTCGGGTAACCGTGCAAGTGCCTCGGAGGATCGGGCCCTGCGTCCGGTGGCCGTCCCACCCGCAACGGCTTTCGCGACCGCTGTCACACCTGCGCAGCAGGTCCGCGACGTCCCGATGCTGCCGCCTGGTGAGCTGGTGACGCCACGGGCCGTCCAGGAGCTCCTGCGCGCCGGCCACTCCGTTACTCACGTGGCCGCGGCAGCCGACTGGGAGCTGGCAAAGGTGGAGCGGTACGCCGCACCGATCGAAGCCGAGCGGTCCTACATCGCCGGCCTGGTGCAGGACCTGCCGGTCGGCGCCGCCTCCGGCCACTCGGCCAGCACCGTCGGCGACCGGATAGCGGCCCGCCTGCAGGATCGCGGAGTCGACGCCGCCTCCGTGCAGTGGGACGCATCGCGTCGTGCCGGCCGCGGGTGGGTCGTCGTATGCCGGTTCAGCGCGGGCGGTCGTGCGCGGGAGGCTTCCTGGGACTTCCGCCCGGCAACACGCTCGCTGTCCCCCATTGATGACGAGGCACGCTGGCTCGGTGAGGACGAACGAAGTCAGGGTGGATCGGTCCAGACCCCTGCGCGCCCGGTGAAGGTCTTCGACGTGGAAGCCGAAGGCGGCGTGACCGAGAGTGCGGAACCGGTGGATCTCGTCTCGGCGATGCAGGCGCGTTCGCGCGGGCGGCGGGCACGCAACCGACGGGTCCCCCCGACCCGACCTCACGATGGGCCCATATCCGCGGAGCTGCTGGACTCGCACCGCACAGGTGACGGGAGCCCGGCAGATTCAACTGCCGGTGCAGGTGAAGGTCACGACGGCGGGTCGGACGACGCCACCGCCGAGGTGAACAAGCCCACCGTGCAGGAGTTGGGCCACGACCCCGTCACCGGAACAGTCGATTTGTTCCGCGCTGTTCCGACCGGCGAACTCCCCGCGACCGCTGGAGCCGACGTCTCGGGCAGCGAACGTGACGACGACGATCTTCCCGCCATCAGTTCGAGCAACGACCCGGACAGCGGGACGCCGAACAACGATGCCGCGGCGGAGCACGATGCGCAGGACGAGGAACAGGACGAGGTGGTGCAAGATGACGTCGCCGACACCGATCACACTGCCGAAAATCCAGTGCAGTCCGAGCAGTCCGAGCAGTCCGAGCAGGCGGTACCGGCAGCAGAACCGGAGGCTGGCGAGCGCCCGACGCCGCCCAGCCGTCCCGGTGCTGCTCGATCCGGGCGACCCAGCGTTCCGAGCTGGGACGACATCATGTTCGGTGGCCGACGCGGCCGCGACTGACGGGTCGTAATCCACGGCCGCTGTGCCAGACCAGCACAGCGAACGCCCAGAGCACCAGTACGAACGCGGCCAGCACCATTCCTACCGTGGCGTTGTCGGGAATCACCAACGCCACGATGCCGCCGAGCACCCATGACAGCTGGATCAGAGCCTCAGATCGCCCGAACACACTGGTTCGCATGCGTTCGGGGACCGTGTCCTGAATGAGCGAATCCAACGCGAGCTTGCCGAGCTGCTGACTGATTCCAGCCACCAGTCCGACGGCTACGGCTGTCCACAAACTGAAGAAGGCTGCAGCGCCCACGATGGCAACCGCATCCGCGAGCAGGGTCGCGAGCACGATCACTCGAGGCGACGCCACCCGTAGCAATGAACCCATGACCGTTCCGAGGACATTTCCGAGGCCCGCCGCGCCCACCACGAGCGCCAACAGCAGACCGGTGCGATTTTCCCAGCCGGCAAAGGGGTGAGAGCGCATGAGGAACGCGAGAAAGATCGTCAGGAAGCCGGAGAGCCATCGCAAACCGACGTTTGCGCGCAACGCGGAGATCACCTCGTGAGAGATGCCGCGCCGGGAGAGGTTCTCTCCCGTGGCCAGATCGACCACCGACGTCTCTTTCTCCCCCTCGCTGGAATCGATGCGGGCCGGAAGGAGCACCGCGAGGACCGTACCGACCACGAACAGCAGGAACGCGACCCGCAGCGACCAACTGGCACCACCCAGCGCCGAGACAGCTGCTGCAATGCCGCCACCAACGCCGGCGCCCACCGTTCCGGACAGCGACAACCGCCCGTTGGCCTTGACCAGGGTCAACTGACTCGGCAGCAGTCTCGGCGCCGCGGCTGACCTGGTCACCAGGTAAGCCTTGGAAGCCACCAGGACGCTCATCGCCACTGGAAAAAGCCACAACGAGTCCGCGTCGACAGCGCCGGCGAGAACCCAACACAGGAACGCCCGACCGGCGAGGGTCGCCCCGATCGCCCACCGCCGCCCATGTCGCACCCGGTCCAGCAGCGGGCCGAGGAGCGGCGCGACCAGGGCGAACGGCAACATCGTGAGTACCAGGAACAACAAGGTGTGGCCCCGGGCCTGGACGTTGGTCCCGGCGAAGAAGACCGTTCCGGCCAGGCCGACCGCCACGGCCGCATCTCCTGCGGAACTGAAAGCATGCACCTCGATCAGCCGCGACAGGCCGGATTCTCCCGCTCCCTGGGCCTGGCTGGCTCGACGGGCCAGCCGGTAGGAGGACCGGCCCACGCCGGCTCCACCACGTGCCACGAGTGCCGCGCCCTTGAAGGCGCCATGGGCGGCCGTACCGGCGCGGGTACCAGGGCGGGCCGGTCCGTCGGCGCCGACCCCGGAGTTGGACTCGACCTCGGACTCGGACTCGACGTCATCCTCGGTCGATCGCCAGGACAGCGTCGATCCCGGCGCAGCTGCGCCGGGATCGGCCGGGTCGGTAGGAGCAGAGCGGGGTCCACCGAATGTGGGCAGCGGTCGGGTGACCCGCCCACGTCGCAGACGATCGGCTTCGAGCTCGGCAATCCTCTTGCGGGACATCGGACGCGTCCGGTCCTGATCGCTGGAGGAGTCGGTCATGGGTCCATCATGCAGGTCGAGGGTGTCACCGCAGGGTCACCTCGCGTTGGAACGACCCAGTGCCGGCGATCACGACCTGCCAGCGTCACGCAGACGGTAGCGACGACACCGGGCACAGGCCGGCGTCGAAGGGCAATGGGTGTTGCGCCGTCGCCTGCGCGGCATGGGAGGTCATCCGACGCATGTAGTGGCGTCGGCACAGCACCTCGTACTCCACCGACCCGACAGTGGGGCTCTCCCGCACGTCTCCGATGAGTACCTGATCGCCCTGCACGACCATCTGCCCGTCGACGACCCGTGCGTTGTGGGTCGCCGTACGTCCGCACCAGCACAGCGCCTCGACCTGCAGCGAGCTGACCGAGTCAGCCAGCTCGATCAGCCGCTGCGAGCCGGGGAACAGGTGGGCCCGGAAGTCGGCAGTGATCCCGAACGCAAAGACGTCGATGTCCATCTCGTCGACAATCCTGGCCAGGCCCTCTACCTGCTCGCCCGTGTAGAACTGCGCTTCGTCGCAGATCAGGAAACGCAAGGCACGACCACGGGTCGCGAATTCGACCACCACGTCCCAGAAATCGAGTTCGTCGGTGACCTCGAGGGCCTCCCGGGCCAGTCCCAGACGACTGGACAGCACCGCTTCGCCGGCCCGGTCATTCCTGGTGAAGACCAGACCGTCATGACCGCGCGCGCGGTGGTTGTGCTCCATCTGCAGAGCGAGCGTGGACTTGCCGCAGTCCATCGTGCCGGAGAAGAAAACCAGTTGCGCCACGATCGACCAGCCTAGGCCGCAGACCAGTGGATGCGCGGTACGAGCTGCTCCGCACTGGTGAGTGAACCGTGGTGCCCAACGAGCCCGGACACCCTCGGCGTCATGACGCGGCCGTCAAAGATCCCGGCCGGTGCATGCATGGCAACGATGACGTCGCCCAGGCGCGGCAGGACCCGGGGTAGGACCGGACCGAACAAGCCTGTCTGCACGGCCTCCTCCCGACTGAGGACCCACGCCTGATCGCCGAGTCGCTTGCGCCACGTCGCGAGTACGTGGGACGCCGCGCCTGGGAGGCAGTACACCTGCGGTGCTCGCAGCTCACCCCCCACGGCCCGCACTCCGTCGCGCAGCTCTGCATCGTGGGCTACATCGATGCGTGCGTCCGCGGGCACGTCCACCATTCCGTGGTCGGCGGTCAGTGTCAGCGAGGTCTGCGTCGGCAACGAGCGGTGCAGTCGAGCCAGTTCGGCATCGAGCTGCTCCAGCTCCTCACCCCACTGCCAGGAGAAGGCACCATGCACGTGGCCGGCCTTGTCCACCTCCCCCCAGTAGAGGTAGATCAGTGCCGACCGGTCCCGTGGCGCTGCGCGCAATGCTGCCAACGTGGCGTCCACCCGGCCAGGTAGGTCCTCAGCACCAGTGAAACGTGCTCCGCGAAGAGCAGCGGTGCTCAGCCCCGACCCATCGAAGTGGCTCGGACCGACCATCGTCACGTCGACGCCGCCATCGGTGGCCTGCTCGAACATCGTGGGCTCCGGTTGCCACTGCACCGGGTCCGGTCCGCCCTGCCAACCCAACTCGTTGAAGATCCTGGTGGTGCCCGGTATCTGCACCTGGTAGCCGACAAGTCCGTGTACGCCCGGTCCGCGGCCGGTGCCGAAGTTACCCATACTCGTCGCCGTCGTCGACGGAAAACCGGCGGTGAGGGGCTCTGCGATGACGCCCTGGGCAGCCATTGCTCTGCGCAGGAACGGCGCATGCCCGCTGCGTTCGCGTAGCTGCTCCCAGCCGAGACCGTCGGCGAGCACGACGACGGCATGTCGTGCAGCAGGCACCGCGTGGCGGGGCGAGGGTAGATCCAACGGAATGCCCAGCGAGCCGAGGATCGCCGGGAGAACGCCAGCGAGGCCGCCACGGTCGTAGCTCGGTATGAGAAACCCCGGGTAGGCCGTCTGCCAAGAAGCCGCGTCGATCGAGCTCACCGAGTGGATCGGCCGACGACACGCGACAGGGTCGCTGCGAATTCCTTCGCCTGGTGCAGCGTGGCGTCGCCATCGACGTCGCCGGCTATCCGCAGCGTGATGTCGTCGTCGCCGATGGTCCCTTCGTACCCGTGGTCGGCCTCGCACTGCGGGTCGGCGCACTGGGCGGGCATCAGATCGATCGAGGACACGGTGCCCCAGCCGACTTTCAGGCTGATCTCGCGACCGAGCGTGCCCGGTACGTA
Organism: Dermatophilaceae bacterium Sec6.4; assembly: GCA_039636865.1. Classification (NCBI taxonomy): domain Bacteria; kingdom Bacillati; phylum Actinomycetota; class Actinomycetes; order Micrococcales; family Dermatophilaceae; species Dermatophilaceae bacterium Sec6.4. Next base: position 1,829,928 of record CP144172.1, on the reverse strand, counting down.
GTCCTCCGGTCCGGCCACCACGTGAGCAAGCATCACCCCGCGCACCCGCTGCAGCGGGATCGTCTCGGACGTCGCGGTTGCGACAGCACCCAGGTGCTCGGCCGGGGTGTCGGCGGATGGCGCGTGGTCATCGGCGTGCACCACCACCAGCCTGTGCGGTGCCAGTACCAGCACTGTCACGTGCCGTCGGACAGTTTCACTGTCGAACGTGGTCTCGGCATGCACCAGGTGGGACAGCACCTGGTCGTCACCGAGTGCGGTGACGACCACGTCGCTGACCAGAGCCGGGTAGTACCCCGAGGATTCGATATCGGAGAGCAGGGCTGCGGGCAGCGCCTCGCTGCGTGGGCCGGCATAAGACATTGCGGCATTGTCGCATCCCCGCCGTCAGGCCAGGGCTCGTCGTCCCCGATCGGTACGCACTGCGCTGGGCGCGACCGTGATGCTCGCGCCCAGCACCTCGACCCCGCCGGCGTGGGTGTTGACGGGGTTCAGCTCCAACGCGGCGACCTCCGGGAAGTGCTCGGCAATCATCGAGACCCGGGCGATCAGGTCCTCCAGGGCGACCGGATCCGCTGGTGGGCGGCCGCCGTGACCGCGCAACAGTGGCGCGGCACGCACCGAGCCGATCAGATCTCGCACGTCGCCGGTGCGCAGTGGCGGAATCCGGTAACCGATATCGCCCATCACCTCGCGCGGCGGCCCGGCGACCGCGAATCCGATGACCGGCCCGAAGAGGGGATCCTCAACGGAGGAGATGACACACGGGATGCCTGGCGTGGCCATTCGTTGCACCACCATTCGATCTGCGCGCAGCGGAGCCAGACGCTCCTGCAACGTGATGAATGCGGACCGGGTCGCAGAGCGCGTATTGAGGTCCAGCCGCACACTCGCGACCGGCAAACTGGTGGCCAACGGCGATGTCGACTTCACCACGACTGGAAATCCCAGGTGTACAGCGGCGGCGGCGGCGCGCGCGGGCGAGTCGACGCTGACCGTTTCCCAGACGTCGATGCCGTAGGCGGCCAGCACCTCGCGTACCTCCGTGGGCGCCAGGGCACGGCCCTTCGGGCAGTCCGCCAGCACCTGCTCCACCACGGCATCCACCTTCGCGCGCTCGATGCCGTCGGGGTTGACCAGCTCTCCGTGATCGGCCCGACGCCACTGTCCGTAGCGTGTCGCCGCAGCCAGCGCGCGCACCCCGTCCTCAGGCGTTCCGTACACCGGGATGACTTTTGCGGTGCGCTGAGGAGCTGCTCCTGCGTCGACACCCGCCGGCCGATTCGGCCCGTCCGGCTCGCTTCGCCCGGACGCCAGCGCAGATCGAACTTCCTGCACGCCGACGAATGTGGAGATACATGACTTCTCGTGCTGTGCAGCCACCCGGGCGAGTGTGGTCGCCGAGCGGATGCTCTGCTCCGCCTCTGCATGCAGGAAACAGGCCACCACACTGTGCACGTCGGGGTCGGCGAACGCCTTTTCCAGCGCCTGCGTGGTTGCTTCCTCACTCGCCAGCGGCGAGATCGTCACAGGCCCGTGCACCACGTCCAGGTTCCAGCTGACCACGTTGTCGGCTGCAAGTGCGGCGAGCGAGGCGGTATTGCCGACGATCGCGACCCCGGTGCCGGCGGGCACCGGTTGGTTGATGACCAGTTGCGCGACATCGAGCAACTGGTGAATGTTCTCGACCCGGATGACGCCGGTCTGGCGCAGCATCTGGCTGAAGGCGCGCGGGCCCACAGTGGTCTCGCGCACGCGGTGGCCGGGCGGTACGCCGTACGACGAGGTGCCCGATTTGATGACGATCACCGGCTTCTCACTCGCCAGGCGTCGTGCGATCCGGGCGAACTTACGCGGATTACCCATCGATTCCAGATAGAGACCGGCCGCCCGAGTCTGGGGATCATCGATCCAGAACTGCATGATGTCGTTGCCGGACACATCGATCCGGTTACCTGCCGACACGAAATCGCTGAGCCCGAGGCCCCGCCGAGCCGCTGATGCAAGCACCGAGATACCCAGCACCCCGCTTTGCGCAAAAATACCGAAACCGCCGGCGTCTGGCATCGTCGGCGCGACCGAAGCATTCAAAGAGACACCTTCCCTGGTGTCGATGATCCCGAAGGAGTTGGGTCCGACGACCCGCATTCCGCCGCGCCGCGCCACCTGCAGCAACTCGCGCTGTAACGCCTCACCTTCCTGGCCCGCCTCGGCGAAGCCTGCGGACACCACGACCAGTGCCCGCACACCGTGCTGTGCGCAGTCTCTGGCGACGTCGAGAACAGCGCCCGCGGGTGTTGCGATGACTGCTACATCCACGGGACCCGGCAGGTCGGTGACATGGGCGTAGACCTCAGCCTCGACCTCAGCGTGAGGGTGAAGGTTGACGGCATAGGCGGTGCCGCCGAACCCCTGGCTGAGTACCCTCTCGAAGATCTGCCGCCCCACCGAGTTGGGGCGCGATCCGACCCCGACCACCGCGACACTGGACGGCGCCAGCAACGCCCGGATGCTCAGCGACTCCGACCGGTGCTCACGCGCCTCGAGAACTTCACGGCTGCGCTCGGTGCTCTCGATCCGAAACGACAGCGCCATCACCCCGTCATCGAAGTGGCGTCGCACCTCGAACCCTGCCTCGGAGAAGACGCCCAGCATCTTGCGGTTCTGCGGGAGCACATCCGCGGTGAACTGCTCGACTCCCACCTCCTGACCGATCGCGACCAGGTGCTCCAGGAGCACCGACCCCACCCCACGGCCCTGGAAGTCATCGGCGACGTTGAAGGCCACCTCGGCACTGGGTGGATCGTCACCGACCTTGTCGAACCGTCCTATTCCCACCAGCTGCCCGCCGGCTTCCATGACCAGGGCGACCCGCGAACTGTGGTCGACATTCGCGAATCGGAACGCATCCTTGTCGGACAGTCGCGGCAGCGGGGCGAAGAAGCGCAGGTAGATGGACTCCTTGGACTGTCGCTCGTGGAAAGCCTGGATCAACGTGGCGTCGCTCGGCTGAATCGGGCGCACGTGACCGATCGATCCGTCCCGCAGCACCACGTCCGCCTCCCAGTGGGCGGGGTAGACCGGTGGTTGCTCGACTGGAGTCATTCCGCCACCCTGCCACGTCACGCCCTGGGATCGACCCTGCGCCAGCTCTGCCCGGCGTCCGTGGACCAGTAGTACCCGGAGCCATCGGTGGTCACGGCGTAGTACTGGCCGGCTCCCGGGCTCGCGATCCAATCGATGCCCGTCGCCGGTAGGCCCAACCGGCTGTCCTTGGCGGCGAAGGTGCGGCCACCGTTCTGCGAGACCAGCAGACGCGCGCCGTTGAGCGCGGTCGACCCGTCTGTCGTACCTACGGCAGCGGCAAGGTGCGTACTGTCCACAGCAGCGAGCTGAGGTCGACCACCCTTGGGCAGCTGGACCGCCCCGGAGGACACCGCCCCCCACGTGACGCCGCCGTCGGTGCTGGTCACGAGCGTGTAGGTCGACTGCGATGGCCCGTCCTGCGGGTTACAGAGCGCGAACAGGCGAAGGTCGGCATCGGCCGCAGCGGTCACCGCCTGCAGGTTGCTTCCCCGGCAGGCACTCGGGGTCGACACCGGGCTGAGGGAGCCACCCTGCATCCGTAACAGTGGCAGCGGCGTGCCGTCCGCAGCTTTGGTCAGCGACAGCAGTACCTGGTTGCCGTGCACCACCAGATCGGCTGCAGACACCGAGGAGGTCAGGTCGGTGTTCGCCGAACCTGCGGCAGGCAAGGCGTCGGCCGCAGTGTCCAAAGTTGTGACACTCACTGCGCCCGTGCATGCCGAGGCAGCACAGCTGTCCGACGTGACCACCAGGGCACGGCCGCGGGAAGCCTCGATATCGAGCACGAAGCGACCGGGGTGCGCGATCCGGGAGAATTTTTCGCCACCGTCACGGGTCACCCACAGGTCGCTGCCGAAGACGTAGCCGATCTGCGGAGTCACGAAACGGACGTCGCGCACCGCGTCGGAACTGCCGATCCGACCGGTCCCCGGACCTACGGTCGGCGTCGATACTGATGCCGGGAAGATGTGAACCGGCGTCCACCGTGCTCCGTTGTCGACCGAACGCAGCAGCACCGGGCAGACAGCACTTCCGCATTTACTCGCGCCGAGGTTGAAAATCCGCCGACCCCCTGCATTGCTGAGGGACCAGGTGACGAACTCCGGTGGCGTGGACTGAGGGGGCCTGGAAGGAGTAGAGGGAGTGCTGGACTGGAAGGGACCGGCGGACGGGGCCGGACCCTTCTGCTGTGCACTGTTGGTCTGATCGGGTTGAGCCATCGAGGACTGCACAGGTGACGTGACGCGTGTCGCGGCAGTCGTCGCCTGGGGCTCATGCAGGGTGAGGATGCCGAAACCGGCGACCACGGCGACGGCTGCCGCTGCGACTGCGCCCATCAGGAACCGGCCCGGGGTCGCGCGGCGGGCACCCTTGGTGATGCGCGCCCAGGCCAGATCATCGGCCACCTGCGGCTGCACAGCACGCCGCTCCTGCGCGAAGAACTGGGCGACGGGGTCATCGTCGTAGGCGGGTTCCCTGAAGTTCGCGGATTCTGCCGGTTCTACAGGCTCCGGCGGTTCGTGCCGGTTACCGAAATTCATCGGATGTCCTTCAAATGCGCAGCCAATAGCTTACGCCCATCGAACAGGTCTCGTTTCACAGCACCTTCTGATTTTCCGAGTTCGCGAGCGACCTGAGCGACCGAGAGATCGGCGTAATAGTGCAGCAGGACCGTCATCCGCAATCGGTTCGGCAGGGACTCTACGGCGTCCCGGACGCTGAGCCGCGTGGCGGCATCCGGTTCGGGCGCAGCGACATCGATACCGACGGGCCGACCTGCTGTGTACTTGTTGTAGGCCGCCGTCTCACGACCGCGTTTGCGCCAGTGGTCACGGACCTGGTTGGCCACCGTGGTGTAGAGCCACGGACGGGGCTCGGAGACCTGACCCCAGTGGTTGATCAGCCGGATGAATGCCTCGGTGACAAAGTCGTGCGCGAGGTCGCGGTCCCCCACCAGCGACGTCGCCCAGCCGACAAGTCGACCGAAGTGCGCGTCGTACACCTCACGCACGTCTGCCTCACGTGCCGCTTGCCCCCGGGTCACGGTCGTGCTCCTCTGCGTACGTACCGGGCGCGACCGGCGTAACGGCAGAGAAATGGTGCTCACATTCTCTGCGACGCCGCTGACGCCCGTTCGGTTGGCTGTCGACAGTGACCGGCGCACGTGACGCTGGTTACATTCAGGTATGCATCCGACAAGCTCGCAGCCTATCGCCAGCCCCACAGAAGTCTTCCGAGCCGCGCGCGACCATCTGCAGGCGCACCGGACCGACTACGACGCAGCACTGTCCGGCTACGACGTCCCGCTACTGGACCACTTCAACTGGGCGACCGACTGGTTCGACGTCCTGGCCGCCGACCCCGACTCGCGCGATCGCGCCGCACTGACGATTGTCGACCAGGGCGGGGACCCCAGGGACTCAGCAGCCGATCGACGGACCAGTGTGACGTTCGCACAACTGTCGGCCCGCTCGGCCCAGGTGGCTGGATGGCTGGCATCCTCGGGGGTGCGCGCCGGTGACCGGGTGCTGCTGATGCTCGGCAATCAGGTGCAGCTGTGGGAGAGCCTGCTGGCGTGTATCCGGCTCGGGGCGGTGACCATCCCTGCGACCACGCTGCTGACCTCCGCCGATATCCGCGACCGGATCGAGCGCGGCGCCGTCTCGCACGCAATTGTGACGACCAGCGCATGCGCAGCATTCGAGACGGTGCCGGGCGAGTTCACCCGAATCGCAGTAGGACCGGATACGCCGACCGGGTGGACGTCATACAACGAGAGCGACGCCTTCGAAGGCTCATCGCCGACCGCGGACACCGGGGCCACCGACCCGATGCTGGTCTATTTCACATCCGGAACGACCGCCGCACCGAAACTGGTGACGCACACGCATGCGTCCTACCCGGTGGGTCACCTGTCCACGATGTACTGGATCGGATTGCAGCCCGGGGATGTACACCTCAACGTGAGCTCACCAGGTTGGGCGAAGCATGCGTGGAGCTGCGTCTTCGCGCCGTGGAACGCAGGCGCCACGGTGTTGATGGTCAACCAGCCGCGCTTCGATGCCGATGGCCTGCTGCGGGCGTTGGAGCAGGAGCAGGCAACGACATTCTGCGCACCGCCCACGGTCTATCGGATGCTGGTGCAGACCGACCTCGCGTCGTGGCGCAACCGGTTGTCGTTGCGGGAGATGGTCGGAGCGGGCGAGCCGCTCAACCCGGAGGTCATCGAGCAGGTCCGCAGCGCGCTCGGCATCACCGTGCGCGACGGGTACGGGCAGACCGAGACCACGGCGCAGGTCGGTAATACCCCCGGCCAACCACTGTTGCCCGGCTCGATGGGACGGGTGCTGCCGGGTTACGACGTGGTGCTGGTCGATCCGGCATCGGAAACCGAAGGGGAGGAGGGTGAGATCTGCCTGCGGTTGGCCGGCCCGCTGGGTCGCCCGGTCGGGCTGATGGTCGGTTACGACGGCGATGCCGAGCGGACCGCTGACGCCATGCGGGACGGGGTCTACCACACCGGTGATGTCGCGAGCCGGGACTCGGACGGGTACATCACCTACGTCGGCCGTTCGGATGACGTCTTCAAGGCCTCGGACTACCGCATCTCGCCGTTCGAGCTGGAGTCGGTGCTGATCGAGCACCCCGCAGTCGCCGAGGCCGCCGTCGTGCCCTCCCCCGATCCGACCCGGCTGTCGGTACCGAAGGCCTACATCGTGCTCGCCGCCGGGTACGAACCAACCGCTGCGACAGCGCGCGACATCCTGGCGTACTGCCGGGAGCACCTCGCCGCCTACAAACGAATTCGCCGACTGGAGTTCGCCGAGCTGCCCAAGACAATCTCCGGCAAAATCCGCCGCGTCGAGCTGCGCCGCCAAGAGGTCGAGCGCCGCGGGGAGGGATCACCAGGCGCCCACGAGACAGCGCCCAGCGAGTTCTGGGAATCTGACTTCCCTGACCTGAAGAACTCCGCGTCCAAGGACTGAACGCCGATGGAGCTACGCGAGGCGATCCAGCGACGTCGGATGGTGCGCCGGTTCGATTCCGATCGGCCCGTACCTTGCGATGCGCTCAGCCGGATCGCGTCGTTGGCGGTCCGGGCACCGAGTGCCGGTTTCAGCCAGGGCTGGGATTTCGTGGTTCTTCGCGACGCCGGTGACCGGTCGGCCTACTGGTCGGCCACGACGGGCCCGAACGGTACGTCGGACGCCTGGCTGCGGGGTGTTTCCAGTGCGCCGGTCCTGATCCTCTGCTGCTCGGACAAAGGCCGTTACCTGGACAGGTATGCACAGCCGGACAAGGGGTGGAGCGACCGGAGCGAGGAGCGTTGGCCGGTCCCCTACTGGGACGTCGACACGGGAATGGCGGCGATGTTGATGCTGCTCGGGGCGGTCGATGAAGGCCTGAGCGGGCTCTTCTTCGGTACGCCTGCCGATCGTATGACGGCGGTGCGTGATCGTTTCGGCATACCGGGCGGGCACCACCTCGTGGGGGTGATCGCTCTGGGGTATGCCGCCGAGGATCGGCGCAGTGGTAGCACCCGCACCCGATCGAGGCGCCCGCTGGCCGAGGTGTTCCACGACGGCCGGTACGGCACCCCGTTGACCTGACGACGCCGCCCGTGGTGAACAGCTAGGCCGGCAGCCGGGTCACCAGTGAGCGGTCCAGGTGAGCAAGGTCGCGGGCACCGGCCAGACCCATGAAGTGTGCGAGTTCGTCTCGCAGCCCGGTCAACATGGTCTCCACCCCGTCGCCACCACCGTCAGCGAGCGCCCAGAGCGCAGGCCTGCCCAAGAACACAGCACAGGCTCCGAGAGCGATCGCGACCAGCGCATCGCGGCCACCCCGGATGCCGCCGTCCGCGAAAATCGGCACCCGGTCACCCACCGCGGCCACTACCTCCGGCAATGCCCAGGCCGGTGGCACAGCGCCATCGAGTTGTCGACCGCCGTGGTTGCTGACCCATACGCCCTCGGCGCCGGCCTCCACGCAAGTCCGGGCGTCATCTGCGCGCAGGACGCCCTTGACGATCACCGGGAGTCCGGTCAGCTCTGCGAGGCGCCCGATATCGGCCATCGTCTGGTGCGGGGTCTGATCGATCAGCGGCCACGGATCGGTGATGCCCGCTGGTAGGTGCGGCCGCACACCGGTCAGTTCCAGCTCCTGCCCCAATGGAAGCGGGCGAGTCTGGCCCGCCCGGGGGCGGTAGCCGAGGTACGGCGTGTCGCCAGTCAGCACGAGTGCCCTTGCGCCGCTCGCTGCTGCGCGCAGCGCGAGTGCATCGCTGATCGTCCCGTCGCGCATCAGGTAGACCTGAAACCACCACGGCGCCCCGGCGACCTGCTGTGCGACCTGCTCGATCGGCACCGTCGACCGGCTGGACAGCACAAAAGGAGCTCCAGCGGCTACCGCGCCTCTCGCGGTCGCCACCTCACCCTCGGGGTGCACCAGCCGGTGGAACGCGGTCGGCGCGATCCCGATCGGAGTATCCCAGTCACCGAAGACGGCACTCGAGGTGCGGACCCGGGAGACGTCGCGCAACACCCGAGGACGCAATCGCCATCCATCCCAGGATGTCTCGGCTTCCTGCACGCTCTGCCCGGTGCCCGACCCGCGAGAGATGTAATGCCAGACCACCGGGTCAAGACTCTCCCGCGCTGATACCTCAAGGTCGCCCAGCACCTCACGCATCGACATCGCTGCGGCTTACGGCAGGTAGTACGTCGGGTTCGGCAACTTCACCGGCACGACTGCGGAGCCTCCGATCAAGTCACTGAACTGGTCGCCGAAGTTGGCCAGAATCGTGTAGCGACCGCCGGCCGACGTCTGCTTGAAGGCGCGGGTCTGACTCTTGAACTCGATCGTCGAGCACTTTGCCGTGGCACATTTGATGTACGACGGTTGCTGACTCGCCCCCTTACCGGTCCACTTCGTATAGAGGTTCGCCGACGTGAATCCGGTGTAGCCGACCTTGCTCAAGTTGCCCAGCGTTGCAGCCTTCTGGTCATCGTTGCGGCCGGTCAACCCGATGATGGTGCATCCGGACCGGGTCGCGGCATTCGCCAGGGCGACCATGCCAGGGGTGGCGGGGAACTTCTGGCCCTGTACGTAGACATCCTGCAACGCGGGGTCGAAGTTGAAGTGCATCGCGGCATCCTCCATGTCGTAGGTCGACAAGGTGGTGTCGTCCACGTCGAGCACGATCGCGGGGCGGATCCCGACGAAACGGCTGACACCGCAGGCCGCGTTCAGGATCGGCGAGATCGAGCGGGTGAGTCTGGTGATCTCGCTGATGTACGGCGAGGTCACCTTGTTCGCGATGCCAGTCGCGTCGGTGCCGTAATAGGTGCGGATGGTCGACTTGGTGGAGTCGACATTCGGAATGCCCTCTCCCCCGGCAGTTCTGCCACTGGACCCATCGGCCTTCATCCGGAAGTGGCTGCGTGGCGCGAGCTTCGGCTCGGACAGTCCTGGCAGGTCCGGTGACGGCAGGTAGTACGTCGGGTTGGGCACCTTCAAGTAGTTCGATGCATGCCCACCCTGCAGGTCCGACCACTGATCGCCAAGGTTGAGGGCGATGTTGTAGCCGAGCGATTCGATGTGTGCGCGGGTGCCGGCCTTGAACTCGACCGTGGTGCATTTCACCGTGACGCAGGCGATGTACGACGGCTGCTGGCTGGCGCCCTTACCGGTCCACTTCGTGAAGGTCCGGTTGGCGGTGAAGCCGCGATAGCCGACCTTGTTCAGATTGGCCACAGTTGCGGTCTTCTGGTCGTCGTTGCGCCCGGAGAGACCGAAGATGGTGAATCCCATTGCCTTGGCCTTCTTCTCGAAGGCGACTATTGCCGGGACCGCGGGGAAACGCTGCTCCTGCACGTAGACGTCCTGCAACGCGGGGTCGAAGTTGAAGTGCATCCCCGCGTCTTCCATGTCGTAGGTCCACAGGGTCGTGTCGTCCGCGTCGAAGACCACTGCGGGCTTCTTCCCGGTCTTCTTTGCCTGCGTGAGCAACCGCGGCAACTTCGCGGTCTCGCGGGCCATCAGTGCGTTCATTTCGCTGATGTAGGGCGAACTGGTCTTGTTCGCGATGCCGTTCTCGGCGTTGTAGTAGGTGCGCACCGTGGACTTCACCGAGTCGATGTTGGGTATCCCTGCACCGCCCTGAGTCAGTCCGCTGGAGCCGTCAGGTGCCATCGTGAACTGGGTACGCGGGGAAAGTGTGCGGTCGATGTTGCGGTGCAACTGGCGCAGGTCCGGCTGCGCCGAACCGGGGGCCCCAGGTGCCACGCTCTTGGCTCCGATGGGACTCGACGCATTCGCCGTAGCCATACCCAGAGCGGGCAGCACCGTCGCAACGACCGCGATCACGGTGATTCGGCGAGCAGCGCACCAACGCCGTGAGGACAAGGGCGCAGGGGACTCGGGCATGAATTTCTCCGATGGTGACGACGGCTGTGGCGACGAAATGAAACTACTCGCAAGGACCGACATCCGGAGCAATCTGTAGTCAACGATTTCGTAAAGAACAGGCGACGTTCTTGATAGGGAGCGAATTTGCCTGCAACCAATAGTTTTTCGATAACTGAGACCATCTACCCTGTGCCCATGAAGCTGTCTTTGAGAGCGCCGCGCGGCGGGGTACGCGCGGCCGGGGTCCTCACACTTGCTGCTACGACACTGGCGATCTCAGCGTGTCAGCCGGCGACGGACTCCGCGGCGTCCAGTCCGAGAAAGGCCACCTCGGTCGCAGCATCCGTAGCTTCTGGGTCTGCCACCTCCAGCACCGGAGCCGGCAACTCACCGACCAGCTCTGACGGATCCTCACTGGGTCCACTCGTACCCGTCATCAGCGTGATCGACGGGGACACGATTGCGGTCCGGATCGACGGTGCCAGAGTCAAGATCCGACTGATCGGCGTCGATACGCCAGAGACCCGTAAACCGAACACGCCGGTGCAGTGCTTCGGGAAACAGGCCAGCAGCAAAATGCAGAGCCTGGTGCAGAGCCGCAGCGTCCGCTTGCAGGCCGACCCCACCCAGGGCGACCGTGACAAGTACGACCGCTCACTGCGGTACGTCTTCACCGCCGATGGCGTCAATGTCGCCCAGACGCTGATCGCCGGGGGCTTCGGTCGCGAGTACACCTATGCCGCGCCGTACCGGTTCCAGAAACAGTTCCGGTCCGCGCAGGTCAGCGCGAAATCCACCCGCTCGGGACTCTGGGGAGCGTGTCCCTTCTTCGGTGCTCCGCTGGTGGCTGCGACGCCCACTTCGGCCAGCGCGCGACCAAGCGTTGCGCCGAAGCCGACCAGGCGCCCCGCTCCCCCTGCGCCACCGGCTCAACCGGCGAAACCCGCCGGTGCCTGCATCATCAAGGGCAACATCAGTTCCAAGGGCGAAAAGATCTACCACGTGCCCGGCGGGCGGAGCTACGACAAGACGAAAATCACGCTCAGCAAGGGTGAGCGTTGGTTCTGCAGCGAGTCCGACGCCGTAGCGGCAGGCTGGCGCGCTGCCCGCGACTAGCGGCAGTGTCGCGCGGCAGTAGCCACGTACCCCCGGCTGGCAACGGACTGCACCAGATGCCCGAGCGGGCCGGCCGCCCTGGTGTACCAGCGTCCCGGCGCCGACACCGCGCTCACACTGACCTGCGTGCGGCCGTCCGGCAGCCGCTGCGCCACGAACAACTCCTCACCACGTTCGGGATGTCCGGGCAGCGTGCCGTAGGCGAATCCCTGCCGGTCCGGCTCATCGACCAGGTAGACGACCCTGGTCGGAATCCGGAACGCCACGCGCCCCGGCCCGGCGTGCAGCACCACGACATCCCCCACGGCGAGCGCCCGGTCCGGTGCCTGGACGCGCATCTTCAGACCCCGTTGCATGCCGAGACCGAGCACGAAAGCTGCTGCCTTGTCGAACACTTCGGGTCCACCCACGATGCGGGATGCGCCGGTACGCCGCATCCCAGGCGGGGTGGGCTGCCCTGGCCGGGTCGCGCCGATCGGGGAGTAGGTGAGCGGCTGATCACTGAGCTTCTCAGGCATACCTCGATCATCTCGCGTGGCCCGGTCGACGACTGCGGCGGATGGCGCAACGGCGTGGTCACTGCGTACCGGTCGGCGGGGTGAGGGACACTGACCCCGCAGTCACCGTCCCACCTTGAAGGAGACACGCGGAGCATGGCGCGCGGCACCAAGACCCCACCCCCCGCCGACGATTTCGTCGAGAACATCGTCGACATCGACGTACAGGACGAGATGCAGAGCGCGTACCTGGAGTACGCGTACTCGGTCATCTACTCCCGTGCGATCCCTGATGCCCGTGACGGACTCAAACCCGTGCAGCGGCGCATTCTCTTCGGGATGGATGAGCTGGGGCTTCGCCCCGAGCGCCCGCACGTGAAGTCCTCCCGGGTGATCGGTGAGGTGATGGGCAAGTATCACCCGCACGGTGACCAGGCAATCTACGACACTCTCGTTCGGCTCGCGCAGGACTTCACCATGCGGGTACCGCTGGTCGACGGACACGGCAACTTCGGCTCGCTGGACCAGGGGCCGGCCGCCGCCCGGTACACCGAGGCCCGACCGGCGCCGGTGTCGATGACGATGCTCGCGGGGTTGGATGAGAACACCGTCGACTTCGAGCCCAACTACGACGACCAGTTCATGCAGCCGACCGTGCTGCCCGCTGCGTTCCCGACGTTGCTGGTCAATGGCGCGAGCGGTATCGCGGTCGGTATGGCGACGAATATGGCGCCGCACAACCTCGTCGAGGTGATCGATGCGGCGCGCCACCTGATCACCCGTCCGGACTGCTCACTGGACGATCTGATGCGGTTCGTTCCCGGGCCGGACCTGCCGTGCGGTGGACAGATCGTCGGTCTGGAAGGTATTCGCGACGCCTACCTGACCGGTCGCGGCAGTTTCCGCACCCGCGCGACGGTCCGGATCGAGAACGTGACACCGCGCCGAAAGGGCATCGTCGTGACCGAGCTGCCTTACCTGGTCGGACCCGAGAAAGTCATCGACAAGGTCAAAGACCTCGTACAGAGCAAGAAGTTGCAGGGCATCGCGGATCTGAAAGATCTCTCGGACCGCACCAAGGGACTGCAGCTGGTCATCGAGATCAAGAACGGCTTCAATCCCGATGCGGTGCTCGAGCAGCTCTACCGGCTGACGCCGCTGGAGGAATCCTTCGGCATCAACAACGTCGCGCTGGTCGAGGGCCAACCGCGCACGCTCGGCCTGAAGGAACTACTGCGGGTCTACGTCGACTTCCGGATCGACGTCGTGCGCCGCCGCACCCAGTTCCGCCTGGACAAGCGGCTGGCCCGTCTACACCTGGTGGAGGGCCTACTGGTCGCGATCGTTGATATCGACGAGGTCATCCAGATCATCCGCAGCTCCGATGATTCAGCATCGGCGCGCACCCGGCTGATCGACGTCTTCGACCTCTCAGAGGCGCAGGCCAACTACATCCTGGATCTGCAGCTGCGTGCGCTCACCAAGTTCTCGCGCATCAAGTTGGAGAAGGAGCAGCAGGAGCTGATCGAGGCGATCGAGGCACTGCGCGAGATTCTCTCGGATGAGAAGTTGCTGCGCCGCACGGTGTCCGCCGAGCTGGCAGAGATAGCGAAGACCCATGGCACACCGCGTCGTACGACGCTGCTCGAGGCTTCGGGTACGACCGCGACCGCAGCGTCTCTGGAAGTGCCGGACGACCCGTGTCACGTATTGCTGTCCTCCACGGGCCTACTCGCACGCACCACGACAGACGACCCGTTGCCGCAGGGCGGCGCTCGGCGCAAGCACGATGTCGTGGTCGCCGCGGTCACCACGACGGCGCGCGGCGAGTTCGGGCTGGTGACCTCGGCCGGACGGGTGGTGCGGGTTACAGCCATCGATCTGCCGACGATGCCCCCGACCAGTGGTTCGCCGGTACTGTCCGGCGGCGCTCCCGTGGGGGCTTACGTCGATCTTGCGGCGCGCGAGACCGTGGTGACGCTGACCTCGCTTCGCGCGGACTGCCCCGGTCTCGCGCTCGGCACCCGGGCCGGCACGGTGAAGCGGGTGAACACGGACTATCCGAGCAGGGACTCCTTCGAGTTGATCACTCTCAAAGACGGGGATGCTGTGGTCGGCGCCGCCGAGTTGCACACCGGTGAGGAGGAGCTGGTCTTCGTCACCACCGACGCGCAACTCCTGCACTTCAGCGCCGCTGTGGTGCGTCCGCAAGGACGTTCGGGTGGCGGCATGGCGGGGATCAAGCTCGGTGCTGGCCAGAGCGCGCTCTGGTTCGGGGCTGTGGATTCGCAGGTGGCGAACGCCGTGGTGACGGTTGCCGGTGGCGACGATGCGCTACCGGGGACCGACGGCGGATCAGTGAAAGTGACCGACTTCTGGGCCTACCCCGGCAAGGGGCGAGCCACTGGCGGGGTGCGTGCGCACCGCTTCATCCGCGGTGAGAACGCCTTGGTGGCAGCGTGGGTCGGACCGACCCCCGCCCGCGCGGCTGGCTCGACCGGGCTCGCAGTGGATCTGCCCGACATCGACGACCGCCGCGACGGCAGCGGTATACCGGCGTCGGGAGCGATCGCAGCAATCGGTGGCGCGACCGGGTGACCGCCCGCCACGCCAAACTCCACCGCCTCGCCTGACCGGCCCACGGCACTGTGGCTCAGCAAACCCCGAGAGGCTCAGGTGGACGTGTGCCCCTCGGGGTTTGCTGAGCCATGGTCGGTCAGAGCGGCGGGGGTGCATGATGAACCGCGTGTGGTGGCGCCGGCGAGATACATCGATCTGTTTCGACAGGTCGGCGCCCGAGGCTCCCTCCGGTAGCAGCAGTTTCACCTTGCAGCAGGCCCACAGGTGCGGCACTGCGCTTCGCGCAGCCGCGTACCCGTTCGTGCAGGACTGGTCGCCTGGCGTCACCACATCTCACCTCCGAGTCCGACCATGAGACGTGATCCAGCGCAGCACGTCGCCCGAGCGCTGGCCTGGGGCTTTCTCGCGGCACCCGAATGGACCGACAGGGACCTGGTGGCCTCCGCCGTGACCACCCTCGGCTACCGGTACCGGTGGATGAAGCGCGTCGTGCGGCCCGTGATGGCGACTTATCACCGTCCTCCGGTGGATCGCCCCGAGGCGCTCTCCCGGTTCGTGCTCACTCACACCCCGCTACGTCAGGCCCTGGCCGATCAGGCCCATCGGGGTGCTCCGGCCCGGGTGCGTCAGCTGGTGCTGGCCCCCGCCTCGATGGGTCGGCAGCGTTGGCCGGTGCCGCCGATCGAGGACCTCGCATCGCTGGCCGACCTGTTGGACCTACCACTGGAGCAGCTGGGGTGGGCTGCCGACACTCGCGGCCTGCAACGCCGCACCCCGCCCGGCCCGCTGCACCTCTACCGACATCAGTGGGTGCAGCGCCCTGGTGCCGTGCCGAGACTGCTCGAGTCGCCCACCCCGCTCTTGCGTGCGGTGCTGCGCCGGGTGCTGCAGGAGATCCTGGTGTGGGTGCCGGTGCATCCGGCCGCACACGGCTTCGTACGTGGTCGCAGCGCCGTGACGAACGCGACCGCACACCTCGGCGCGTCCACGGTGCTCTGCCTGGACCTGCAGACCTTCTTCGCCACCATCACCGCGAACCGCGTCAACGGCATCTTCCGCTCGATGGGGTATCCGGCGTCGGTGGCCTGGACGCTGACCGCGCTGTGCACCCACCAGACCCCCGCGCATGTGTTGTCCGAGATACCCACCGGCGGTGACAGCTCACAGCGGTATCTGCTGAGGTCGCGGCTGCGCTCGCGCCACCTCCCCCAGGGCGCTGCGACGTCACCCGCACTGGCCAATCTGGCCTGTTTCGGGCTCGACCAGCGCCTCGCGGGATACGCCGCGGCTGCGGGACTGACCTACACGCGGTACGCCGATGACCTCACCTTCTCCGGGCCCCAGTGCTCAGCGCAACGTCTCGTATCGGCGGCCAACGCGATCGTGCGTGAGGAGGGGTTCGCGCTCAACGCGGCCAAGACGCGGGTACGCGGGCCTCATCAACGGCACGAAGTCACCGGGGTCGTGGTCAACGAACGACCGAACGTGCCACGCGAGTACTACGACCAGCTCCGCGCAGTCCTACACGACGCGCACATACATGGCGTCGACGCCGCGAACCGCGACGGTCACCCCGATTTTCGACGACATCTCGACGGGCGGATCGGCTGGGTGGAGTCGCTCAACGCCGGGCGCGGCGCGCGCCTGCGTGCGCAGTACGACGCCGTCATCTGGCCGATCTGACCGCTCACCCATCGCCGCGCTGGGAGCGTTCGCCGAGGATGAACGCCGATCCGGTCGCGACCAGGAGGAGTGCTGCCCAGACGAGGTCGCCGCTCAGGGCGAGTAATGCGGCCGAGGCGGCGACCAGGAGCAACTTCGCGGCCAGGCTGCCCGGGTACGGCAGTCCACGGCTGGCCCGAGGTGCCAGCCACAGGCCCCCCACCACGGCAGCTGTGAGCGGTAGCGCGATCGCGAGAAGCACGGCGGTGAGCGCATCAGGTCCCAGCCGCGCTCCAGCTATGCCGAATGCCGACAACATCAGCAGCTCGGCCACGAAGACGAACACGTCGAGCACCGAGACGGACTGCCGCGAATCACCGGACAACCACACCACCCCCGCCATTGTGCAAAGTGTGACAGGCGCAGAAAAAGACCCGTTGATGGTCCAGGAGGGGGCAGGCAGTGTCTCGAATTCTCCGGCAGCGAGGAATGGGTCAGGACGTTTCTCTGATGCCGCAGGACTGGTCGTTACGAGTGCAACCGCAGGTAATCCGCGCGGTGCAGGTTCGCGCCCAGATCATCGGGCACTGTCGGTAGCGAATGGCAGCATGAGCGGATGCTGCACACTGTCGCGATCTGCGGGTACCGCTCAGTACGCAGCCTCGTGCTGCCCCTCACCGGGCTGGACGTCGTCACCGGCGCCAACGGCAGCGGCAAGTCCAATGTCTACCGCTCCCTGCGACTCATCGCCGGGATGGCGACCGGTAGCGCCATCAGCGCGCTGGCCCGCGAGGGTGGGTTGGGCGCGGTGCTGTGGGCCGGCCCAGAGACAGGTACCCACAGCGGGCATCCGACCCAGGGCACCCGGCGGAAGGCACCGGTCGCCCTTCGACTGGGTTTCTCAGGTGACGACCTCGGGTACGCCGTCGATCTCGGTTTACCGACGCCGATGGACATCGGCACGGCATCGCTCTTCGTCCGCGATCCGGTCATCAAGCGGGAGTGGGTGTTCGCCGGTGCGTTCCCTCGGCCTGCAACGCTGCTCGCCGAGCGCAACCGACAGGTGGTGCGGGTGCGCGACGACACCTGGCATGAGCTGCCGGCAAAGCTCTCCGGGCACCGCAGCGTGCTCGCCGAAATAGCCGATGCGCAGGGCGCTCCAGAAATACTCGCGCTTCGGAACTCGGTGCGGGAGTGGCGTTTCTACGATCACCTGCGCACCGACCCCGGGGCGCCGGCTCGGTCCCCACAGGTCGGTACCCGGACTCCCGTTCTCGGCTCGGACGGCGGTGACCTCGCCGCAGCTCTCCAGACGATCATCGAGCTCGGACATGCCGATCTGATGGATGATGCGATCACGTCGGCGTTCCCGGGATCGCGGTTGATCGTCGAATCCCGAGACGGCGTCTTCTCACTCGGGCTGCGCCAACCCGGACTACTGCGGGTGCTCGGTGCCGCTGAGCTCTCGGACGGCACATTGCGGTTCTTGATGTTGGCGGCCGCCCTGCTCAGCGTGTATCCCCCTGGGCTGATGGTGTTGAACGAACCCGAGACCAGCCTGCACCCGGACCTGTTCCCCGCCCTGGGCGCCCTGATCGCCGCAGCAACCGCCACTACCCAGCTCATCGTTGTCACGCACTCCGTCGAACTGGCCACCTGCATCGACCGTGCCAGCGGGCGTGACGCCGGTCGGCTGCACCTTCAGAAGCGCGACGGGGAGACCGAACTGCGTGACCAGGGACTGCTCAGCACCCCCTCCTGGCAGTGGCCAAAACGCTGAAGTACAGAAGCGCGGCGGACAAGATCGTTGTGGCTCAGGAGTCGATGCGGTCCCACCCACGCCGGGTCGGCTGATTACCGAGTTGATCGTCGCGACTGCGGTAGACGATGTAGGGCCGGGTGAGGTATCCGATCGGTGCGCTGAAGACGTGCACCAACCGGGTGAACGGCCATAGCGCGAAGAGCGCCATCGCGACGAGCCCGTGGACCTGGAAACCGAGCGGAGCAGCCCCCATCAGGTCAGGGTGCAGGTCGAAGCGGAAGATCCCGCGGAACCAGACCGACACGCCCTCGCGGTAGTTGTACGCGCCCGCGGCGTTGGCGACCAACGTGTTGTAGACGCCGAGCACGATCACGGTGCCGAGGAAGAGGTACATCACCTTGTCCATCCGCGTCGTCGCGGAGAACACCGGTCCGGTGGTGCGGCGGCGATAGATCAGGATGACCATTCCGACGAGTGTCATCACACCGGCCACAGCGCCACCTGCCAGCGCGACGACGTGATAGATCGGCTCGGAGATTCCCACCGCGCTGGTCCAGGACTGCGGTATCCCCAACCCGATCACGTGCCCGAAGAACACCCCGATGATGCCGAAGTGGAAAAGCGGGCTACCGATTCGTAGCAGCTTGTTCTCGTACAGCTGTGACGAGCGGGTGGTCCAGCCGAACTTGTCGTACCGGTAGCGCCAGAAGTGGCCCACCACGAAGACCGTCAGGCAGATGTAGGGAAACACCACGAACAGGAACACGTTCATCGACTGGCTCCACGGAAGCTCGGCATCGGCAGGGAGACACGGCCGCCGGCCGCGGGCGCCCCAGCCTGCGCGGCGGACGGACTGAATTCGGGTGTGGCGAACGGCGCGAGCCCCACCTCCTCCTCCGGTGGACCCTCTGCTGCCAACCGGCGTACGGCGTCCCGCTCGTCTCCACCCAGTGGCGGGAATGTCGCGCATATCGCGTCAACGGCTCCGGACCACGGTGAGTGCAGGTCCTGCAGCGACAACCGGAGCAACTCCAGGCCGGCACGGTGATCGAGCATCAGCGCCCGCCCCGCCTCCCGGTCGATCGTCGCTGCGTACTCCAGCACCACGCAGAGGTGGTCCGGGAGTTCACTTTCAGCGAGGTCGAAACCAGACCGTTGGAAGGTCTGCTTGAACCGCAGCAGTGCCAGCCCTCGTTTACGGGTGTCGCCGTGCGCGAAATACGTCAGATAGAGGTTGCACCGACGGCGGTTGTCGAACGTCTCGACGTAGTCACACTGCAGTTGATCCAGCGGCGTCGACTCAAGCCGTGAGATCAGCTTTCCGAGGCCCTCGCTCATCGCGTCCGGCAAACTCGCGACAGCTATCCGCAACATCGGCAGCCGCCGCAGCAGCACCTCGTCCGGATAGTCCAGCAGCAGCGAGGCGGCCTGCCACACAATGGTCAGCTGCTCGTCGCTGCGCTGTTTGGCGTGCGCGCGGCGTCTCACTTCCGAGCCTCCGGCAGGGGCTTTGATCCAGGCTCGATGGAGGCTGCGTCTGCCGCCTCTCTCGTATCCGCCGACTCCGGGTCACCAGCGCCGGAGTGCGCTGGGAACAACCCCTCCGGCGCGCCGTTGCCGTCCCAGTTGAGCAGATTCACCCGACTGCTGCGATCCGGTGGGCCTGCAGATGCATCACTCATCTGGCGGGCTTTGAGCATCTGGAAATTCTCCACAGCGATCGGCGCGGCGCCACCGGACCCTTCGCCGAACGGGCCCGAGCCGCCCATCCCCGGTCCGCCGTCGAAGTCCAGCGAGCACTCGGTGGCCAGTTCCTCTAGCGAGTGCGCCTGCTCGGTGTGCGCGGGCGGGATGACGTACCGCTCGTCGTACTTGGCGAGCGCGAGCAGCCGGTACATGTCGTACATGTCCTCCTCGGTCATCCCCACTTCCTGCACGATCGAGGCGTCCGGGTCGCGGTCCATGTTGATATCGCGCATGTACGAGCGCATCGCCGCGAGTTTGCGCAACACCAGGTTCACCGGCTCGACGTCACCAGCGGTGAAGAGCTCGGCAAGGTACTCCACCGGGATCCGTAGCGCATCGATCGCCGCGAAGAGATTGCCCTTGTCCTCGGCATCGAAACCGGTGTCCTTGATCACGTCCACCACGGGCGACAGCGGTGGGATGTACCAGACCATGGGCATGGTGCGGTACTCCGGATGCAGCGGCAGAGCCACCTTGTATTTGCTGATCAGCGACCAGATCGGCGAGCGCTGAGCGGCTTGTACCCAGTCGTAGGGAATGCCCGCGAGTTCGGCCTCGCGCATCACGTCCGGGTCGTTGGGGTCCAGGAAAACCGACCGCTGCGCTTCGTAGAGTCCCTGGTCGTCTTCGGTGGACGCGGCCTCCAGCACCCGGTCGGCGTCGTAGAGCATCAGCCCGATGTAGCGCAGCCGCCCGACACAGGTCTCGGAACAGACGGTCGGTATGCCGACCTCGATCCGTGGGAAGCAGAAGGTGCACTTCTCGGCCTTGCCGGTGCGGTGGTTGAAGTAGATCTTCTTGTAGGGGCATCCCGACACGCACATCCGCCAGCCGCGACACCGGTCCTGGTCGACCAGCACGATGCCGTCTTCTTCACGTTTGTAGATCGCGCCGCTCGGGCAGGACGCCGCGCATGACGGGTTCAGGCAGTGCTCGCAGATCCGCGGCAGATAGAACATGAAGGTCTGCTCGAACTCGAACTTCACCTTGTCCGCGATCTTCGCGAGCATCGGGTCCCGATGCGCGGTCGCGGTCGAGCCGCCGAGGTCGTCGTCCCAGTTGGCCGACCATTCGATCTTCATGTTCTTGCCCGTGATCAACGACTTGGGTCGTGCGACCGGGATGTGCTCCTGGGCGGGGGCCGTGGTCAATGTCGCGTAGTCATAGGTCCACGGCTCGTAGTACTCATTGATCGAGGGCAGTTTGGGGTTGGAGAAAATAGTCGCCAGTTTGCGAAAACGGTTGCCCGCTTTGAGTTTCAGGCGCCCACGCGAGTTCAGCTCCCAGCCGCCCTTCCACTTCTCCTGGTCCTCGTACGTGCGGGGGTACCCCAGGCCGGGCCGGGTTTCCACGTTGTTGAACCACACGTACTCAACTCCTGAGCGGTTGGTCCAGGCCTGTTTGCAGGTCACCGAGCAGGTGTGGCACCCGATGCACTTGTCGAGGTTCATCACCATCGCCATTTGAGCCATGACCCGCATATCAGTACTCCACATCCTGTGAGCGTCGACGGATGACCGTGACCTCGTCGCGTTGGTTGCCGGTCGGTCCGAGATAGTTGAACGCATAGGTGAGTTGCGCGTATCCACCGATCAAGTGGCTGGGTTTGATCAGCAGCCTGGTCAACGAGTTGTGCACACCACCACGCTTCCCGGAGGTTTCCGCGAGCGGTACATCGATCAGTCGGTCCTGTGCGTGGTACATGTACACGGTGCCTTCGGGCATCCGGTGCGAGACAATGGCGCGCGCGACAACCACGCCATTGCGGTTGACCGCCTCGATCCAGTCGTTGTCCTTGATCCCGACCTTCGCGGCGTCCTCGACGCTCATCCAGATGTTCGGACCACCGCGAGCCAACGACAACATGAAGAGGTTGTCCTGGTATTCCGAATGGATGGACCACTTGTTGTGTGGTGTCAGGTACCGCACAGTCAGCCCCTCCACCTCGCCGCCGGTGCCGTCCGAGACGTTCCCCAGCACGGGTTCGGCGAAGAGGGAGGCCATGTTCAGCGGCGGCCGGTAGACCGGTAGTCCTTCTCCGAGCTCGGTCATCCAGTCGTGATCGAGGTAGAAGTGCATCCGCCCGGTCAGGGTGTGCCACGGCTTGCGCCGTTCCACGTTGATGGTGAACGGGGAGTAACGCCGTCCGCCCGTCTCCGAGCCGGACCACTCCGGCGACGTGATGACCGCTACCGGAGCGGCCTGAGTGTCGGCGAAGGTGATGTGTTTGCCCTCATTCTCTTCGGCGAGATCCGCCAGTTTCACCCCGGTGCGCTTCTCCAGAGTCTTGAAACCCTGCACCGCGAGCGCACCGTTCGTGGTGCCCGACAACGCCAGGATCGCCTCGCATACCTGTTTGTCGCGGACCAGCAGCGGACGACCGTCGGCGACGCCACCGCGCACCACGCCGTTCTTGTGCCGCAGGTAGTCGACCTGGGCGCCCACCTCGAAGGTGACTCCCTTGGTCGTCGCGCCCAGGGTGTCCATCAGCGGACCCAGCGCGCCCATCTTGGCTGCGATCGCGCCGTAGTCGCGCTCCACCTCGATCAATTTCGGCATGGTGACACCGGGAATCGGCTCGCACTCCCCGGCCTTCCAGTCCCGCACCACACCATGTGGATTGGCCATCGCATCCGCAGTGTCATGGGTCAGCGGCGCCGCGACGACGTCCTGACGGACCCCGAGCCGGCTCGCGGCGAGCTCGCTGAACTTCTCGGCGATCGTCATCCAGGTGTCCCAGTCGTTACGGGTCTGCCAGGGCGGCGATATCGCGGGATTGAAGGAGTGCACGAAGGGGTGCATATCGGTACTGCTCAGGTCGTACTTCTCGTACCACGTCGCCGCTGGAAGCACGACGTCGGAGAAGATCGTGGTGCTGGTCTGCCGGAAGTCGATGGTCATCAACAGATCGAGTTTGCCCTCGGGCGCGTGCTCGCGCCAGCGCACATCACGCGGTCGTGCACCCTGTGGCGCCTCGGTCGCCCGCACCGAGGAGTCGGTGCCGAGGAGATGTTTGAGGAAGTACTCGTGCCCCTTGCCAGAAGATCCGAGCAGGTTGGAACGCCATACATTCAGGATGCGAGGGTAGTTCTGCAGCGCATCCGGGTCCTCGCCGGCGAAGTTCAGCTCGCCACTCTTGAGCTGCTCCACGATCCGCTCGGCGACCGGTTGGCCCGCTGCAGCAGCTTCGTCGCACAGGTCGAGCGGGTTGCGGTCGAACGTGGGATAGGACGGCATCCACCCCATCCGCGCGCTCTGCGCCAACACGTCCGCCGTGCTCTTGTTCGCAAACGCTCCCTTGGCCGACGTCGAAGACAGAGCGTCCGCACTGAACGGGTCGTAGCGGAACTGGTTGGTGTGCAGGTACCAGTACGCCGTCTGAATCATGTTGCGCGGCGGCCGATTCCAGTCCAACGCGTTCGCGACCTGGTTGTAACCGGTGAGCGGACGCACCTTCTCCTGGCCCACGTAGTGCGCCCAACCGCCGCCATTCACGCCCTGGCACCCGGTGAGGTTGGTCAGCGTGAGGAACGCCCGGTAGATCGTGTCGGAGTGGAACCAGTGGTTGGTGCCCGCGCCCATCACGATCATCGACCGACCCTTGGACTCCACCGCGTTGCGGGCGAATTCCCGGCCGATCCGGGCGGCCGCAGACGCAGGCACGCCGGTGACGGTCTCCTGCCAGGCAGGGGTGTACGGCGCTGCCGCGTCGTCGTAACCGCTCGGCCACTGCCCCGGAAGACCGGGCCGCTGCACGCCGTACTGTGCGAGCAACAGGTCGAAGACCGTGGTGACCAGGTGGCCATCGACGCGTCGCACCGGCACCCCACGCACGGACTGGTTCGCCGAACCGTCCGGCGCATCGAAACGCGCCATCGTAATCAGCGCCGTCTCACCATCACCCACTGAGCCGTCGTCGTTCATCAGCGACAAGCGGGGCGAGACGCCCTCCAGATCCAAATTCCAGTGGCCCACACCTGACTCGCCGAAGCGGTGCCCGAGCGAACCATTGGGCACAACGGGCACATCGGTGGCGGAGTCCAACAGCACTGGTTTGAATGCGGCGTTCTCCTGATCGCGGTGCTCCGCCAGGTCATCAGCGGTCAGGAACTTGCCGGCCACCGCGCTGCCGTCCTGGCTGATGTCGATCTTCACCAGGTACGGCAGGTCGGTGTAGCTGCGCACGTACTCACCGAAGTACGGCTCCTGGGTGTCGACGAAGAACTCCTTGAGCACCACGTGCCCCATCGCCATCGCGAGCGCGCCGTCGGTGCCGGGCTTGGGCGCCAACCACTCGTCGGCGAACTTGCAGTTGTCTGCGTAGTCCGGCGAGACCGCGATGACCTTCTGGCCGCGATAGCGCGCCTCCGTCATCCAGTGCGCGTCCGGGGTACGGGTGACCGGCAGGTTCGAGCCCCACATGATCAGGTAGCCCGCATTCCACCAGTCCCCCGACTCCGGTACGTCGGTCTGGTCGCCGAACACCTGCGGGGACGCGACGGGCAGGTCGGCATACCAGTCGTAGAAGCTCAGCATCGAGCCGCCGATCAGGTTCACGAACCGGGCGCCGGACGCGTGCGAGACCATTGACATCGCCGGAATCGGAGAGAATCCGGCAACCCGGTCCGGGCCCCACTTCTTGATCGTGTGCACGTGAGCGGCAGCAATGATCTCGACTGCTTCCTCCCAGCTGGCCCGCACCATCCCACCCTTGCCGCGAGCCGATTTGTAGGCTTTCGCCCGCGCCGGGTTATCCACGATGTAGGCCCATGCGGCCACCGGATCTCCGCCGCACTCCTGCTTTGCGGTGCGGTACATCTGCAGCAGCACGCCGCGGATGTAGGGGTACCGGACCCGGGTCGGGGAGTAGGTGTACCAGGAGAATGCCGCGCCGCGGGGACAGCCGCGCGGCTCGTACTCCGGGGAATCCGGACCGACCGAGGGGTAGTCGGTCTGCTGCGCCTCCCAGGTGATGATCCCGTCCTTGACGTAGACCTTCCACGAACACGAGCCCGTGCAGTTCACCCCGTGCGTCGAGCGCACCACTTTGTCGTGGCTCCATCGCTCCCGGTAGAAGTCATCGGCAGATCGTCCGCCCTTCTTGTGCAGGGTGCGTAGATCGGGCGACACCTCGCCTTTGGTGAAGAACCGCCGGGTGCGCACCAATGCTTCACTGATGTCGCCGTCCAGGCCGGTTCCACCGCGTTTGTCATCGGCTGTCTGAGTCACGGAACATCCTTAAGAGGAGACGGTGGAAGGTACAGGGGCGGCATAGGAACCGGCATGCTGTTGGGAGAGTCGGCGCACAATGGTGACGGTGAGCAGCAATGCGAGCGCCGCCGTGACCGCCAGCAGGACCAGCCCGATTGCGTAGGAGTCGGTGCGGCCGTATATGTAGCCCATGATCAGTGGCGGAACGAACCCGCCGAGTCCCCCCGCAGCGCCGACCAGCCCGGTCACGCCGCCCACTTTTGCCGGGTCCGTGACAGCCGCGATCAAGGCGAAGGTTGCTCCACTGCCCGAGCCGAGTGCCGCTGCCATCGCCAGGAATGACACGGTGCCCAAGTGCTCCAGCAGTGGCGTGGTAGCTGCGATTGCAGCGCCCAGGACAACAACGCCGTAGCCGATCGCGAGCACCGGCACAGCCCCGAAACGGTCTGAGAGCCACCCGCCCACCGGTCGCATCACCACCGCGACCACGACGAAGCCCGCCATCCGGTTCGCCGCGTCTGCTGGCGTCAGCGAGTAGGCAACCTTCAGGTAGCTCGGCAGGTAGACCGAGAAGGCGACGTACCCGCCGAAGGCGACGGCGTAGAGCACGCTGGCCTGCCACGCGATGGGAAGTCGCGCGTTGGCGGTCACTCGCGCCACCATGGAAGTCGTGGGCACGACTCGACCCGGCGCGTCTCGCAGTACGAACCACGCAATCACCGCGTACACGGCGAGCGCCACGGCTGTGATCAAGAACGGCACTTTTGTGCCCGCGTTCGAATAGAGCTTGACGGTGGTGAGAGCGCTGATCGCGGTGCCACCCATCCCGGCACCGAAGATGCCGACCGCGAGACCACGACGCTGCGGCGGGTACCAGGAGTTCACGAAAGGTACTCCGACAGCGAACGAGGTCCCGCTGATACCGAGGAAGAATCCGCCGACCAGCAGGCCGATGTACGAGGTCTGCGCAAAGAAGGCGATGAAGAGGATCGGGACGATCGTGGCGGCAGACACCAGCGGGAACATCACCCGCCCGCCATACCGGTCCGTCAGCGCTCCGACCGGGATACGACCCACGGACCCGACGATGACGGGGACGGCAACGAGCAGCGCCACGTCGGATTCGGAGATGGCGCCCAGCGTGCCCTTCGCGCGAAAGAGCGGCCCGAGCGGGCTGAGCAGCGCCCATGCCCAGAAATTGATCGCGAAACCAACGGTTGCCATCGTCAGCATCAATGCGGGAGATCTGGTCTCCCCACGGGTTGCGTGCACGCTTTCGTGCGCGGTCACGTGGCCGACGTTTCGCCGCCGCCGATGTGGAACCGGCGACCGCTGATCTCCTCGGGCTCTATTCGCAGTACGTGTGGTTTCGGCGCACCGGGCGCCCACGGGTGCAGCGGCAGCGCCAAGGCAGCAACCACCTCGTCGATATCCCTCATTTCCTGCGCGGTCCCGTGCACGACGACGCTCCACGCCCTGCCCTCGACCAGGTCGTATCCGTCGATTTCGTAGGCCACCGGCTGGCGGGCAGCGCCCGCGAGCTTGGTGCCTGCCGCCGTGCGGAATGCGATGCCACCGTGATCCACCACATGGTTGACCGGAAAGATCTGCGGCTTGCCGTCGATCACCACGGCCAATCGACCGAACGGCGTGGATCGCAACATCTGCAGACACTCATGCTGCGCCAAAATCTCAGTCTCGGGATGCGACATAGAACTCATGACCCAACCCTGGCGCCCCAGCTACCGATCAGACAGGGACCTTGGTCCCGCAGTGCTTCCAGGTCCGCAGCTTTCAGGTCCGCAGCTTTCAGGTCCGCAGCTTTCAGGTCCGCAGAGGGTGGGTCTCGTGGGTCACCGCGAAGACCGCTGCCTGGGTGCGCCGCTGCATTCCCAACTTCGCCAGGATCGATGTCACGTAGTTCTTGACCGTCTTCTCCGCGAGAGACAGCTCGGCTCCGATCTGCCGATTGGTCTTGCCCTGAGCGACGTGGTCGAGGATCCGGCGTTCCTGGGGCGAGAGGCGCGCAAGTCGCGGGTCCTGCTCCGATCGCACCCACGAGCGCCGCACCCGCTCGACATCAGCCATCGAGATGAGCTGTTTGCCGGCCGCGACATCTCGGACCGCATCAACCAGTCCGTTGCCCTTGATGTCTTTGAGCAGGTATCCAGCGGCGCCCGCGAGTACTGCGGTCGCCAGCGCCTCTTCATCGTCGTAGGACGTCAGCACGAGCGCCGCGATGGACGGATCCTGCGACCGGATCTCGCGGCACACATCAATGCCCGATCCGTCGGGTAAACGGGCGTCGAAGATAGCCACATCAGGGCGCAGTGCCGGGATCCGCGCGCGAGCCTGCGCTGCAGTGGCAGCCTCTCCGACGACCACGAAGCCCTCGATCGACTCCAGTAGTTCTCGCAACCCACGGCGCACGATCTCGTGATCGTCCAGGAGAAAAATCGTAGTGGTCACAGTGGTATTACACGCGCTCGCGCAGGCTGACGCCAGGGACTTCGGTCCTATCCCGCATCACCCGTGAGGTCCCCCATCGGCACCCGCCAGTAGAAGGTGGTGCCACAGGGTGCGCTGCCTGAGACCCTCAGGGCGCCGCCGCGATCCATGGCGCGTCGCCGCAGATTGGCCAGACCGCTCTCCTGCAGAATATTCGGCAGCCCCACTCCATCGTCCTGGATCGTCACCGCGAGCTCATCGAGCAGGTGCGCCACATGGACGGTGACGGTGTGCGCCTGCGCATGTCGCGCAACATTGGCCAGGCCCTCTCGTAGTACCGCCATCAAATCGGGAATGAGTTGCGCCGGTAGGGCATCCAGTTCGCCGGTGATCTTCAGCGAGGCCGGCGTGGGCAGCACTTCGGACGCGTCGCGAACCAGCTCAGTGACCTCGCCCGCCACGTCGCGCATGGCATGCTGCAGTTCGAAAATGCTGTGCCGGATGTCCTTGATCGCTTCATCCAGCTCGCTGACCGCCTCATCCAGTCGCCCGCGCACCGTCGAGTCCAGTCTCATCCGCGAGGTGGACTGCAGCGACAAGCCCGTTGCGAACAGCCGCTGAATGACATGGTCATGCATATCCCGAGCGATTCGATCGCGATCCTCCAGCAGCGCCAGTCTGCTGCGATCGGACCGGGTGCGCGAGGCCAGCAGGGCAAGACCGATCTGGTCGGCCAACCGACTCAGTGACAACACGGTGTTCTCGACGCCCTCGTCATCGACCTCCCACGCAACTGCAAGGACGCCCAGCTCCTCACTACCAACTCTGATCGGCACTACCGCGGTGCGCGCCGGGGCAGATGGCACGCGCATGGCCACCAGCTCTGCAACCATCCGCCGTTCCTCGGCAGCTGAATCTGCGTCCAACACGCAGGGTGCGCCGCTCGCCACGATCCTGCTCCACCCCGGATCGTCGAGCGTTGCGCCATCAGGAACACCAGCGGCGTAGTCGCTGGCGAAACCGGTCACCGCGAGCCGATGCGTTGAGTCGTAGAGCCCGACGACGGCTGTGGACGCAGTGGCCAAGGTGCGGGCTTGCTGAGCCAGGAAGTTCATCGCCCGGCGTTCCGAGGCGCCATCGAAGAGCATCTGCCGCAGATAGCCGGTGGCTTCCAGCCATCGCTCCCGACTCCGCGCGCTCTCATAGAGCCGGGCATGCTCGACGGCGACGCCCGCAGCGGCCGCCAATGCGACCAGCGCAACCTGGTCCTGTTCGGTGAAGCACTCTCCGCCAACTTTTTCGGTGAGATAGAGGTTCCCGAAAATCTGATCCCGGATCCGGACCGGCGCACCGAGAAAGGTACGCATCGGCGGGTGATGGTCGGGAAACCCTTGGAACGCCGGATGAAGACTGACGTCGGCGATGCGCAGTGGGCTGGGGTCTTCGATCAGCAGACCGAGAACTCCCTGACCGCAAGGAGTCTGCCCAATCGCAGCGCGCCGATCATCGCTCACCCCACTGCTGATGAACTCCGCCAGATGCTCTCGGTCGTGCCCGAGCACACCGAGTGCGCCGTACTCGGCATCGACCAGTGTGCAGGCCGCACTGACGATTCTCTGCAGTACCTCCGCGAGCTGGAGGTCGGTGGTGACGGCCAGAACGGCGTCCAGCAACGCACTCAGTCGCTCGCGGTCGCGAGCTGCCGTTTCCGCCCCACTGCGAAGTTCACGCAGCAGAACCTCTGCCGAGACCGAGTCCGCCCCAGTGATCGGGCCGATCCCATTGCCTTCTCCCATGCCCACACGTCAAGGCTAGGGCACGTGCTGTCGACGACTCTGGTGTTCTGTCTAAGGCCCGACCTCGAACGCGTTGTTATTCGTGCCTTATTTCGCAGCCGCGCTTTCCTTGGCTTTCAGTTTCGACGCTTTCTTGAAATCGCGCACCTTCTGCAGCGACTCCGATCCCACGACGTCCGCGACGGACCGGAAACTACCCTGCTCGGCGTAGGGGCCGATTGCAGTACGCCACCCTCGGGGAGCCACCCCGAGTTGTTTGGCCAGCAACGCGGCGAAGATACGGGCCTTCTGCTCCCCGAATCCGGGCAGCGACTGCAACCTCTTCAGCAGGTCCTCGGTGTTGCCGGACGTGGTCCAGATGCGAGAGGCATCACCGTCGTACTCATCTCGGATGACGACTGCGAGCGCCTGGACGCGCCCGGCCATTGACCGACCGTAGCGATGAATCGCGGGCGGTGTGGAGCAGAGATCGGCCCACTCCTGTGGGTTCTGGTCGGCGATCCGGGCAGGGTCCAGGGAGCCGAAACGATCGACGATCTTCGCGGGCCCGCGGAACGCCTGCTCCATCGGGTACTGCTGGTCCAACAGCATTCCGACAAGCAGCGCGAACGGATCGCGGCTGAGCAACTCATCAGCACGCGGCTCCTGGGCAATCTGGATGGGATGTACCGGAGCCTGAGGATCGTCGGACATACCCGAACCCTAGTGCGGTGAGTCAGAAATAGAGCGGGTGCAGATACGGGGATGGTTGCTGTTCGGGCGCGGCGCGACCATCAAGGAACTTTGCCCGTATCCGCACCCGCTCCTCAGTCGGGCAGGACGGGGGTCTCCCACCCCACCGGGCGTCCCAGATGCACGCCCCGGGTCAGCGCGGTGGGCCCGAAGCGCTCACGCACCGTGTCCATCGCAGCATCCACCTGCCCGGACTGGACCACATCGAACGGCAGTGTCGGCTGCAGGCGATCGGGCTCGGTGAGCCCCGCGACGCTGATTCCCACCAGATTGACTCCCCGATCCGCGATCAACGCAGCAGTTTCAGCCAGTAGATCCCGACCGATCTGCAGGAATGTCGCCGTTGCCGCCGTCGCCTGTGGCAGAGTGCGCGAACGAGTGACGCGACTGAAGTCGGCCAGCCGCAACCGCAGGGTGAATGTCACTCCCCACCGCCCCGAATCGCGTAGCCGCTCGGTCACCTTCTCCACCAGCCCCATCAGGATCTCATCGAGCTCTGCGCCCGTACGCGGACGGCCGCCGATGGCCCGCTGGGCTCCCATCGACCGCCTGCGCCGCCCTGGTGCCACCGGACGTGGGTCACGCACATTGGCCAGCGCCCACAGCTGGCGGCCCGCAGCACCACCGATGACGCCCACGAGGTCGGTTTCCTGCGCCGCAGCGAGTTGGCCGATCGTGGCGATGCCCCGGGCATGCAGCTTTGCCGAGGTCACCTTCCCGACGCCCCAGAGTCGCTCGATGGGCAGCGGATGCAGGAAGTCCTCTTCACCGCCGACCGGCACGATGAGCAACCCGTCCGGTTTGCTCACCGCACTCGCGATCTTCGCGAGGAACTTCGTGCTCGCGCCGCCCACGGAGATCGGTAGTCCCACCTCGGCACGCACCCTGGAACGCACGATGGCGCCCAGCTGCTCCGGGGGTCCCACCAACCGTCGCAGCCCGGATACGTCCAGAAATGCCTCATCGATCGAGATGCCCTCGACCAGTGGCGTGATGTCGTGGAACACATCGAACACCGCCCGGCTGGCCTGGCTGTAGGCGCTCATCCTGGGAGGAACGATGACAAGATCCGGACACAGACTGCGGGCCACCCGCTCACTCATGGCGGTGCGGACGCCGAACGCCTTGGCCGGATAACTGGCAGCCAGGATGATGCCGCCTCCCACCGCCATCGGGCGACCGCGCAGGGACGGGTCATCACGTTGCTCTACCGACGCGTAGAACGAGTCCAGATCGGCGTGCAGGATCCCCGGCACGGACACGCTGACCGATGAAGACACGAACACATGTTCGCACCAGGACGCCGTGGGCGCCACCTGGATCTCAGACGTCGATGCGCTCTCTGTCCAGTGCGGCCGCCGAGTCCACGATGAACTCCTTCCGCGGTGCGACGTCACTACCCATCAGCAGATCGAAACAAGCCTCCGCCTTTTCGGCGTCGGCAAGGGTTACCCGTCGCAGCATCCGGTGGCGCGGTTCCATGGTCGTCTCGGCCAGCTGATCGGCATCCATCTCACCCAGCCCCTTGTATCGCTGCGGAGGCTTGACGTTACGGCCGCGCCGCTGCAGTTGGGCCATGGTGGAACGCATCTGCGCCTCGGAATAGGTGTAGAGCACCTCGCCCTTGGCGCGACCCTGGGCCACGGTCTCGATCCGATGCAAGGGAGGCACGGCGGCGTACACCCTCCCGGCATCGACCAACGGGCGCATGTACCGGAAGAAGAGCGTCAGCAACAGCGTGCGGATGTGGGCACCGTCCACGTCCGCGTCGGTCATCAGGATGATCTTGCCGTACCGGGCGGCCTCCAGTTCGAAGCTACGCCCCGAACCGGCACCGACGACCTGGATGATCGCCGCACACTCCGCGTTCTTCAGCATGTCCCCGACAGAGGCCTTCTGAACATTCAGAATCTTGCCGCGGATCGGCAACAGAGCCTGGTATTCCGAGTTGCGCGCGGCGAGGCCGGTGCCAAGAGCGCTGTCCCCCTCGACGATGAACAGCTCGGTGTGCGCTATGTCCGTCGAGCGACAGTCCTTCAGCTTCCCTGGCAGCGAGGAACTCTCCAGCGCGGTCTTGCGACGCTGAGTCTCCTTCATTGTCCGGGCGCTGATGCGCGCCTTCATCTCATTGACAATCTTCTCCTGCAGCTGCGTCGACTGCGTCTTGCCGTCCCGACCGGTCGCGGTGAGGTGGGCCGTCAGTTCTTTCTCGATGATCTTGGCGACAATGCCCCGTACCGCGGAGGTACCGAGAATTTCCTTGGTCTGACCCTCGAACTGTGGTTCCGCCAGGCGCACTGTCACCACTGCGGTCATCCCAGCGGTCATATCGTCTTTTTCGGGTTTGTCCGACCCGATCTTCAAACGCCGTGAGTTGGCGTCCAACTGCTTGCGGAACGCCTTGACGAGCCCCTGCTCGAAGCCCGCGAGGTGGGTGCCGCCCTTCGGCGTGGCCACGATGTTCACGAACGAAGACACCGACGTCTCGTATCCCGTGCCCCATCTCACGGCGACGTCGACGGTGGCCTCACGCGCCACCTCCTGAGAGTTGAGATGACCGTGCTCGTCCAGCACCGGCACCGTCTCGTGGAAGGTGCCGGACCCCTGCAGACGCCAGGTCGAGGTAAGGGCTGCGTCGGGCGCGAGGAAGTCGGTGAACTCCGAGATGCCCCCGTCGTGCTGGAAGACCTCTTCAAGCGGTCCATCCGCAGGCGGTGTGCCCGGTAGTCCGCGCTCGTCGCGGATCACGATCCGCAGGCCGGGTATCAGGAACGACGTCTGCCGGGCGCGATCTGCCAGGCCCGCGTAGTCGAAACTCGCGTCAGCCAGGAACACCTGGTGGTCGGCCCAGTACCGGATCCGGGTGCCGGTCACTCCCCGTTTGGTGCGACCTGATGTCCGCAGCTCACTACGGTCGACGTAAGGGGTGAACGGGCTGTCCGGTCCAAGACCCGAGCGATCGTCGTACAGTCCGGGCTCACCACGACGAAAACTCATCGAGTGGGTCGTCCCGCCGCGGTCGACCTCGATATCCAACCGGCTCGACAACGCGTTGACGACCGAGGCTCCGACCCCGTGCAACCCGCCCGTCGCGGTGTAGGAGCCACCACCGAATTTGCCGCCGGCATGCAGCTTGGTCAGGGCCACCTCGACGCCGGACAACCCGGTGCGCGGTTCGGCGTCAACGGGTATGCCCCGCCCGCGATCGATGACCTGCACCGACCCGTCCCGGTGCAGCACGACGTCGATCTGCTCGCCGTACCCGCCGAGGGCTTCGTCGACCGAGTTGTCGATGATCTCCCAGAGGCAGTGCATCAGCCCCCTGGAATCTGTGGAGCCGATGTACATACCGGGACGTTTGCGCACCGCCTCCAGGCCTTCCAGGACCTGCAAATGCCGGGCCGAGTAGTCCTCAGGTCGATCTACGCGCTGTCTGCCGTCGGCCACCTGTCATTCCTTCGCAAGAGTCAGTCTTCGGATGCTGCGTTCGCAGGCTATCCCGGCCCACCGACACGTGATACGCACCACACGGGGGGTGCCTGCGACATGGGAATGGCCGCCCATGCTTGACTGTTGTTCGTTCTGAAGGACGTTACGAAGATCCAAACAAGTCTCGGGTCCGAATAACGACCAGCGGAACTCGGTCCGAACGGACCTCCGCCGTAGGCGCCGACAGGCGTCCCGACGAAAGGATGAACGACCATGGCAACAGCCCTCGCCCCGACATTGACAGCTGCTGACCGGTGCGACCGGTGCGGCGCCCAGGCCTTCATCCGCGCGCGCCTCACCGAAGACCACGAGTTGCTCTTCTGCGCACACCACGGAAGAGAGCACCTGGAGAAGCTTCGCAGCATCGCACTGGAAGTGGTTGACGAAACCGACCGTCTCGACCCGACAGGTTCGTAACAACACAACCCGCACAACGGAGAACGCCCACCACAACCAGTGGTGGGCGTTCTGCGTTGTGCGGGTCGCACCTTGCTGCTGTTACCGGCCTGACCCGTTGCGGCGACGCTCCCAGCGCTGCTCCATCCGCTGCATGAAGCCACCCTGCGGACGTGCCGGGCCAGCAGAATTGTCGCGCCGCCGGCGGCGGGGACTCCGCTGCACTGACCCGTCAGGTCGGACCGAGCCGAGGGCTGGGCCGCCAGGGCCGGGAGGGCCGATCGCGTAGGCACCAGAGCCCACCATGACCGCAAACCCCAGGGCGCCCAATGGGACGCTCTTGATCAGCACTCCGGCGACCAGCGCTCCTGCGCCCAGCAGTAACAACAACACGCCTAGTGCGAGCCGACGGCGAGCGCGCAGTCGCGCCGGGTCGGCAACCATGTGCGATGCAAACTTGGGGTCGTCAGCGCTTAACGCCTGTTCCATCTGTTCCAACAGGCGTTGCTCGCGCTCGGAGAGCGGCACGGTGACCTCCAGGCGATCTGTCAGGGAAAAACGTTGAACGACAGTCGCGTCGCCCTCAGCACTCCGAGAATAAATGTCGACACCCGGACCCGTGAAGGCAGGGTCCTGAAATCTCGTATCCATCCTACGTCCGTTGAAACGCGGGCACACACCCAGGAAGCGGGCC
This sequence comes from Dermatophilaceae bacterium Sec6.4, assembly GCA_039636865.1. Lineage (NCBI taxonomy): Bacteria > Bacillati > Actinomycetota > Actinomycetes > Micrococcales > Dermatophilaceae > Dermatophilaceae bacterium Sec6.4. Next base: position 1,795,302 of record CP144172.1, on the reverse strand, counting down.
CATCATCGGAAGGCCGAGTCGGGACATCACCGACTCGATGAAAACCTCCGCCTGGCGCAACAGATCGTCGGCCTCTCGACCGTTCAGGTGCACGCGCCCCTGAGCCGCCTCTGTTCCTCGAACTGCGGTCATTGCGAAGAACTGAGCCCATTCGGCCAGCTCGGGATGTAGCACGCCCAGGGAGTCCCAGACATCTCGGCGACGAGGCGACTTCTTCGATCTTGATCGGCTGGCCAGCGCAGCGGCCGCCGCACGCAGCGCACCGAGTTGGGCAAGGCGATGACGTTCGACAGTGTCCTGGCTGTGACAGGCCTCCAGCAAAGCATCACGAGCCCGGTCGATCAGCTCCAGCACCGTGGCGGGAGGAGCGGCTGCAATTGCCGTGTCCGACCCTTGCCGTGCGGGAATCGATCCGGATTGTTCGGCTCTGGTGTCGAGGGTCTGAGAAGAATCCAGGGTTCGAGAAGTGATGATCATGGTCGCCCGCCTCCAATGTTCGTAACTGTGTTCGAACATCGTATGGCGGGCCACCGACATAGCGGGCCGCCACGAAGCAGTGTGCCCGCCGGTCAGGCGGTGACCGGGGTCCGAGCAGTGTGCGGGGCGAACGCTGTACTGCCCGCCACGTTGCGGTAGACCTCCAACGTGGCAACGCTGCGATTCATCGTGATGAAGTGAATGCCGGGTGCACCCTCCTTCAGCAGCCGGGTTGCGTGCTCGGTGCAGATCTGGACGCCGACCCTGCGGACCGCGTCCTTGTCGCCGGCAACACCCTGGATCCGCTCGACCACATCCGACGCCAACGGCTGTCCGTTGAGTTTGGTCATCCGCTCCAGCTGACTCGCGTAGGTGACCGGCATCAACCCTGGCACGATCGGCAGGTCACGACCCCGCGACGCGACGAGATCGCGCAACCGCAGATAGGTGTCGACGTCCGTCACCATCTGGGTGATCGCAAACGATGCACCGGCGTCAGCCTTGCGAACAAGCACGTCAGCTTCTTCCTGCAAGGTGGCGGACTCCGGGTGCTTGTCGGGGAATGCCGCCACCCCGATCGTAAAAGCACCCAGCGAGGCGACCAAGGACACCAGCTGATCGGCATGATCCAACCCCTCCGGGTGCGCGGTCCAGGATGTTCCCAACCCGCCCGCAGGATCACCTCGCAGCGCGAGGATATTGCGTATCCCAGCATCGGCGTACTCGCCGACGACCTGTCGTAGTTGCGCGATGCTGGAGCCGACACAGGTGAGGTGCGCCATGGTGCTCAGCGTGGTTTCGCGCTCGATCCGACCAGTGACGCGTACCGTCCGATCGCGGGTGGAACCTCCAGCGCCGTAGGTCACCGATATGAACGAGGGCCTCGCCTGCTCGACGCGACGGATGGCCTCCCACAGCAGCTTTTCTCCGGCATCGTCGCGCGGTGGAGAGAACTCGAAGCTGAAGGTCGGGGTCGGATCGGACAACAGCGCCGGGATATCAACCCGGGGACCACGCTCGGATTCGCTCGCTTGTTCAGCCTGGGACATGCCGACGATGATAGGCGGGCCGGTGACAACTACTCTTCTCGGCAACTGTTCTCAAGAGCTCCCGGAAGGATCCTGCTGTGCGAAATCCGTTGGACGTGGCGGATCTACGTGCCCGGGTGCAGGAGGTACTCGATACCCACGAGAGCCGCCAACACTCCGTGCTCGCCCCCCTGGGCGCCGACGTCGAGCATCTCACCGAATCGATCTTCGGGCTGCTGCGTGGTGGCAAGCGGCTGCGCGCAGCCTTCCTCTACTGGGGCTACCGCAGTGCCGGGGGTCCTGATTCCGATTCTGTGGTCGCGCTCGCTGCTGCCATGGAGATGTTCCAGGCAGCAGCCCTGATCCACGACGACGTGATGGATCACTCCGATCTACGCCGTGGGAAGCCGACGGCCCACCGTCGGATGTCCGTACTGCACGCAGACCAGGGTTGGGAGGGCGACGGGGACGATTTCGGTGACGCTGCAGCGATCCTGGCGGGTGACCTGTGTCTGGTCTGGACCGGGGAAATGTTTGCCGGATGTGGATTGCCCGCCTCGGAGCTGGACCGCGGACGACCCGACTTCGACACAATGCGTACCCAACTGATGGCCGGGCAGTACCTCGATGTGCTGGATTCGGTGCGCCCGTGGGCCGGGCTGCAGACCGCTCAACGGGTCGAGCAGGCGTTACGCGTGGCTTTCTACAAGAGCGCCAACTACACAGTGGTGCAACCGTTGCTCATCGGAGCTGCCTGCGCCGGCGCAGACACTGAGACGATGGCGACGTTGGCGCAGTACGGGGAGGCCCTCGGGGAGGCTTTCCAGCTTCGCGACGACCTGCTGGGGGTCTTCGGCGACCCGGAGCAGACCGGCAAACCGGCCGGAGACGATCTTGCAGAGGGCAAACGCACGGTGCTCATCGCGCTGGCCCTGGACGATGTCGGAGACGATGAGCTGCGCCGCTTCACCGCGACCTTCGGTTCACCGGATCTGAGTCCGCAGGACGTGCAGTGGATGCGCGAGCTGTGCGCGCGTTCCGGCGCGGTTGACCGCGTGGAGTCGATGATCACCGAACGCGTGTCTGCCGCCCGCCTGCACCTCAGTCGGGCACACGTCACCGATGAAGCCGCGCAGGTGCTGAGCTCTCTCGTCGAGGTCGCCACCGCGCGCACTGCGTAACGCAGACCGCGCGACCGCAGCTGATCAGAAGGCCAGTTCGGAAGCCCGCTTGCGGATCTCCGACTTTCGCCCGGCGAGCAGCATCTGCATAGGTGCCCCCGGAAGCGGAAGCGTTTCATCGGGAGTGAACAACCACTCCAACGCCTCGTCGTCGGTCAGGCGTGCGTCGCGCAACACGGTCACCGTGCCGGGCAACGAGGGCAGGATCTCGCCGTCGCGGATGAACACCGCCGGAACGCCCAGCGCAAGATTTGCACCGATGCGGTGGGCGAGCAGGTCACCGTCAGTGATCATCTGGCGAACCTGCCGCTGACGCAGCCCGAGTGCCTCGGCTACCTCCGGAACTGAGAGCCAGTCCCCGACCATTGTCTCCAGATCAGCCATGTCATCAGTTTCCCACGGGCCGCGCCTCCCGATGACCGCCGCCAGGGTTCGTAGACTGCGACCGTGCCGTCAACCGCCTCGTCCTCTCTCGTGGGCCGTAGGGTCGACGGGCGGTACCAGGTGCTGCATCACCTCGCCGATGGCGGCATGGGGTCCGTCTACGTAGCGTTGGACGAACGACTGGACCGGCATGTGGCCCTGAAGATCATGCGTCCGGACCTGGCCCGCGATGAGCAGTTCGTCGAGCGTTTCCGGCAGGAGGCGCGGTCCGCAGCGCGCTTGTCCCATCCCAATATCGTCGCCGTCACCGACCAGGGTCAGGACGAGCACTACGTCTTCATCGCGATGGAGCTGGTGGAGGGCACCACCCTGCGGGAACTGATCCGCACAACATCGCCGATGAGCGTCCGCCGGGTCCTGCAGATCGCGGAGGGCATCCTCGCGGCTCTCGCCGTGGCCCACTCACGTGGGATCGTGCATCGCGATATCAAGCCCGAGAACGTCCTGCTACGCGACGACGGCACCGTGAAGGTCGTGGATTTCGGCCTGGCTCGCGCGGTGACGACACGCACTGCAAGTGCCGACTCCAGCGTCATCTTCGGGACGGCTGCCTATCTGTCTCCCGAGCAGGTCGAGACCGGCCGGTCCAGCGAACGGTCCGACGTCTACTCCGTCGGCTTACTGATCTTCGAGATGCTCACCGGTGACAAGGCATTTCCCGGTGACTCCCCCATCCACGTCGCCTACCAGCATGTACACGGCACCGTGCCGACTGCTTCCCAGACGGTGCCGACGGTGCCCGCAGCGGTCGACGCGTTGATCGAGGATGCAACGGCGACCGACCCGCTGCAACGTCCCGCAGACGCGGCCGAACTTCTGGAGGAGTTGAACGCGATACGGGCCGGCCTCACCGACGATCAACTTGATGCGGCGCCGGTCGGACCCGCCTCCGGCCAGAGCGACCATCCGGCGCACACCTCACGTCTGGGGATAGATGCCACCCACGCGTTGGTCGAGCCCACGGACGCACCCGCGAGCCCACAGCGTCGTCGATCGATCCTGCTGGGTCTGGTGGCGTTACTGGCCGTCGCGCTGATAGCTACCGGTGGTTGGTTGTTCACTCTGGGCCCCCTCGGTCAGACCTCGGTACCCGACGTCCTCGGGCGTCCGCAGGGTCAGGCCATCTCGCTGATTCGGGCCCAGCATCTGGACACCTCCGTCACACAGGCCGTCAGCGAGAAGGTGCCCGTCGGTGACGTCATTGCAAGCAAGCCGACACCGGGGGCCCAGGTCCGTAAAAGCGCAGACATCACACTGACCGTCTCCCGCGGCCCGGAGCGTCATACCGTCCCGACACTCGACGGGAAAACGCAGGAACAGGCGCAGACCGCCTTGAGTGCCGCGACGTTGCGAGTGGGAACGGTGACGCAGGCGTACGACGACACGGTGCCGGCCGGGGAGGTCGTCAGCTCCAATCCTGCTGCAACGTCATCGCTCAAAAGAGGTGCCGCGGTTGCTCTCACCATCAGTATGGGTCGCGAGCCGATCGCCGTGCCCGCCGTCACGGGACAGACCGTCGCAGCCGCCACTGGTGTCCTGGACAGGTCCGGATTCACTGTCACCAAGGCTGCCGATGAATTCAGCGATACCGTGCCCGCGGGCACGGTCATCTCGCAGACTCCCGCAGACGGGACCGGCTTTCGCGGCGACACCGTCACGCTGACCGTGTCGAAGGGTCCCGAGCTGATCACCGTGCCGGATGTCACCGGCAAGCCGACGGCCAAGGCGAAATCAGCGCTGGAGGCGCTCGGTCTCACCGTGAAGGTACGCCGTTATTTCGGCGGCCTGTTCGATACCGTACGGGCCACCGATCCGTCTGCCGGCACGAAGGTACGCAAGGGAAGCAGCGTCACGCTGTCGGTCGTCTGATCCCCTTGTTCCGCGCGCTCAACATCTGCGCAACGAGGAAGGCCAGCTCCAGGCTCTGCTGGTGGTTCAGCCGTGGGTCGCACGCGGTCTCGTAGCGCTTCTCCAGGTCTGCGGCCAGGATCTTCTCCGAACCGCCCAGGCACTCGGTGACGTCGGTACCGGTCAACTCCACGTGGATGCCGCCGGGCACGGTGCCGAGCCCCTGGTGTACCTCGAAGAACCCTTGGACCTCGGCGATGATGTCGTCGAACTCGCGGGTTTTGTACCCCGTCGAGGACTCGAAGGTATTGCCGTGCATGGGATCGCACACCCAGGTGACTTTGCCGCCCTCGGCAGTCACCCGCTCGACGATCGGCGGCAGGGCATCGTGGATGACGCCCGCACCCATCCGGGTGATGAACGTCAGGCGACCGGGCTCACGGTGCGGGTCCAGCTTGTCGATGATCCGCATCAGATCGTCCGGGTCGGCTTTGGGGCCGACCTTCATGCCGATGGGGTTGTGGATCTTGGACACGAAGTCCAGATGAGCGCCGTCCAGCTGTCGGGTGCGCTCCCCCACCCACAGGAAGTGTCCGGACACCGCGTACGCGTTCCCCGTCCGGCTGTCGATGCGGGTCAGCGGCTTCTCGTAGTCCAGCAGCAGGGCCTCGTGACTGGCGAAGAACTCCACGGCGCGCAGGGCGTCGAAATCCGCTCCGCAGGCAGCCATGAACTTCATCGCCTGACCGATATCGGCTGCGATGCTCTCGTACCGCGCGTAGGCGCTGTTGGCGACGAAGCCCTGGTTCCACTCGTGTACATGCCGCAGATCGGCGAATCCGCCCTGCGTGAAAGCACGCACGAGATTCAACGTCGAAGCACTCGTGTGGTACGCCCGCATCAACCGTCGCGGGTCCGGGGTGCGTGATTCAGGGGTGAACGCGAAGTCGTTCACCATGTCACCGCGGTATGCCGGCAGAGTGACCTCACCGCGGGTCTCGTTGCCGCTGCTGCGGGGCTTCGCGTACTGACCGGCGATACGCCCGACCTTGATGACCGGAGTGCTCGCTCCATAGGTCAGAACCGCTGCCATCTGCAGAATCGTCTTGATGCGATCGCGGATACCGTCCGCAGTCGCGGCGGCGAACATCTCCGCGCAATCGCCACCCTGCAACAAGAACGCTTCACCCTTGGATGCTGCCGCCAGGCGCTCTCGCAGCACGTCGCACTCGCCGGCGAACACCAGCGGCGGGCTGGCGGCGAGTTCCTCGCGGACGGCGGCGAGCGCATCCTGGTCGGGCCAGGTCGGCTGCTGGGCAGCGGGTACGTCGACCCACTCCGGCAGTGGCGAAGGATCCGCGATGGGCGCTACAGGACTCACGATGCTCACTGCTCCAGAATACCGAAGCAGCGCAGCCGGCTTTACAACTCCAGGTCGGTCGGGCGTGCCCCGTACTTCTCTTCCACGAAACGGTGATGCGCACGTAGTCGGGTCTGCCCCACTTCTCCCGCCCGGGCCACCAGCTGATCCACAGCCGACAACAGGAGGTCCAGTTCGCGCACCAGCAGCTGAGCGCCAGTCATCTCGTCCATCAGCACAGCCGTTCCTGCGGTGCCCGGCGGGAGACCGAGGTACGCGTTGACGGCCGACGGCGCGAAGTCGTCACGGATCTGAGCAACCTCGTAGGCGTCGACTCCGGTGATCCCGCGGTCCGCCAGATACTGCCCGGCCTGAATGAGCGCAGTGTCCAGGCGCAGGAGTCGCTCGCGCGCGTCGTCAGGCACCCTGGCATGTCGCGCCAACGACTCCAGAGCAGAGGACGGTCCGGTCTCGATCAGTTCCGAGAACGGTCGAGGTACCGACGGTCCGTACTGGGCAGGAGGGTTCACTTCCCGGCCCCGACCACGCAGAAATCCCATCGGCTACTGCAGGGAGAGCGTCATCGTCGGGTCGGAGATGCCGCTCTCCGGCGAGCTCGTCACGCCAGTGCCGACCGCGAGGAATTCGGACGCGTGCGCACCCCACATATGCGCGTTGACATCGGTGTACACACCCACGATTCCATCGGCCCCGAACCGGTTCGCCTCGTCCTCCATGCGTGTCATGGCCAACTCCCGCGCCGTGTAGGCGGCCTCGGTGAACTGCGGCATCTCCATATTGCGGCCCGCCATCTTCATCGTCTGGCGAACGCTCTGGTGCGCGACGTGATAGACGCAGGCACCGAACACCAGCGCCCTCGGGAAGTGCCCGGCCTTGACCAGCGTGTAGAAGTCCTGCCCGGACAGGTCGGAGGTGAATGGCCCACCGTCGCGCAACTTGTAGGACGGGTTGGGTTCACGCGCCCGCACCGCGGTGCCCTGAGCGATGAACTCCAACTCATCGGTCGCCCACGCGTATCGCTGAATTTTCAGGTTCACACCGACGATTCCGTCGGCGCCCAACGCGTGCGCCTCACTGCGCATCCGATCCATGGCCAGTGACCTGGCGTTGTACATCGCCGACGACAGCACATCCAGCTCCATCGACTGTCCCCAGTTCTGGAACTGATACCCGATGTGGTATATCGAGGTACCCATGACGTAGCCGAGCGGCTCGAACCCGAGCTTGTGGACAAGCACGAACTCGTTCACCGACAGATCCGAGGTGAACGCCGATTTGTCGCCCCGTTCCCGGGCGGCCAAGCGCTGGATCCTGTTGACGGCCGCAGCAGGCAAGGCCGCGCCGGTTGGAGATGTGCCCTGCGGGCTCACCGCAGCTGACTGTTCGTTGTCCCGTCGACCGAATGCCATCGTCAAACTCTCCGCTCACCCGCAGCTCGCACCTCTGACTCCGGGAACCGTAGGCCGCCAAGCTGGGAGAAGTCGTAAAGACGCGTCCGGATTAAGCTCAACCGCTGGCGACAGTGCTCTGCGTATCGGCCTCGACAACGTCCTGGTCGACCGCACCCGCAGCGATGCTGTCGGTGTTGCTGTTCTTGGAGTGATCGCCGCTGTCGGCACCCGAACCGGGCACCAGTTTGTGCGCGGCGGTGCTCGCCAGAGCTGCGGCACCGCCGCCGATGCCCTTCGCCTTCTGTGTAACCCGGTCCTTCAAAGAGGAGGCGTACACGTCCACGTACTCCTGGCCGGACAGCAACATCAGCTCGTACATGATCTCGTCGGTGATCGACCGCAGTATGAAACGGTCGTTCTCCATGCCCTCATAACGTGAGAAGTCCATCGGCTCACCGAACCGGACATGCGGATGCGCCATTCTGCCGAAGATCTTGCCGGGCGGCGCCACTTCGTCGGTACCGATCACCGCGACCGGGATCAATGGCACCTTGGCTTCCAGCACCATCCGCGCAACACCGGTTTTACCCTTGTAGAGGCGCCCGTCGGGTGACCGCGTGCCTTCGGGATAAATGCCGAACAGCTCACCGTTGGCGAGAATGCGCAGCCCGGTGGCGATGGCCCCCGCTGCGGCGCTAGCACTGGATCGGTCGATGGGCACCTGGCCGGCACCCTTGAAGAACCAGCGTTGCAGTGTCCCCTTCACACCGGTGCCGGTGAAATACTCCGCCTTGGCCACGAAGGTCACTCGGCGGGTGATCACTAACGGCATGAACAACCAGTCCGAGTACGACAGGTGATTGCTGGCCAGGATGGCCGGGCCCTCATCGGGCACGTGCTGGGCGCCTTCCACCGAAGGACGGAAAATGCTCTTCAGCAGTGGTCCCAGGAGAACCCATTTGAGCAACCAATAGAACACGTCCGCTGGACTCCTTCGTTGCGTACCCGGCGCATCGCACAATACGGCACTCCGCACGGCTCGCGCGGTGAAGTGCGAAGATACCGGGATGCAGATACTTCCCGGTGCAGAACCGTTCAGCCACGACGGCGGACCGGTCGGCGTGCTGGTCTGCCACGGGTTCACCGGTTCACCCCAGAGCATGCGACCGCTGGCCGATCGCTTCGCCCGCGAGGGGTTCTCTGTGCGTCTTCCTCGGTTGCCGGGTCACGGCACAACGTGGCAGGAGATGAACAAGACCCGCTGGACAGACTGGTTCGCCGAGGTCGATGCCGGCTACTGCGAACTGGCGGCGACCTGTCAGCAGGTATTCGTGATCGGCCTGTCGATGGGGGGCACCCTGGCCACCTTGATCGCCGAGACATATGCGAGCGGCGTGAGCGGTCTGCTGCTGATCAACCCGGCGTACATGATGAACGACAAACGTCTGCTGGCCGTCCCACTTCTTCAGCACCTGGTTCCTTCGCTCGGCGCGATCAGCGGGGACATCAAAAAACCCGGTGCCATCGAAGTCGGGTACTCCCGTACCCCGTTGAAGGCGCTGCGCTCGCAGATGAAAATGTGGGAGCAGGTCACGCGCGATCTGCCGCAGATCACCCAACCGGTCATCCTGTTCCACTCGCCGCAGGACCACGTGGTCCCTGCGGAGTGCTCCCAATTGTTGCTGTCCCGGATCTCCAGCGAAGACGTCACCGACGTCGTGCTGGAGAACAGCTACCATGTCGCGACCCTGGACCACGACGCGGAACTCATCGAGGATCAAGCTGTCGACTTCATCACGAGAGTTTCCCAGCAATGAGCGCACCGGGTAGCGAGAGCCACGACGAACAGACCGACTTCGACGCCCGTTTTGCCGAGATCGTGTCACAGTTGTCCGGTCCTGGCGACCCCGAGGCGGCGGCCACGCAGCCCCAGGAGCCCGCTGCGAAGCCCCCGCCCGTCAACATTGTGATGCCGGGTCAGTGGCGGGTACCCGACAACGGCGCTGCACATGACATCCTGGACGACGAGGGCAGTTACGAACCGCCTGCCCCTGCACCCCTGCCGCGCGACGATTTCCAGTTCTGGGCTATTTGCGGAGCCCTCATCGGCGGACCGCTGTGGTTGATCTATCTTTTCGCCTTCGACCGCGAGACCCGTCCGTTGTGGTGGATCCTGGCCTGCGGTCTCAGCGTGCTGGGTCTGGTCTTGCTCGTGCTGCGTCAACCGGCCAACCGCGACGACCTGGATCCCTTCGATGACGGCGCTCGGCTCTAGCCCGTATCCGCGCTATTTCTGACTCACCGCACGAGCGCGATCCGACGACCTCGCCCACGTCGCTGGACTGCTTTGTCAGTTTCGAAAGTCGTTTGCACTACGACCCCAGTGATGGCACGGGTTGAACCGGCGACTGTTGACATCTGCTGGTCAGTGCAGATCGGAGTCTTGGGGGTCGGTGGACTGCCCTTTGGTCGAGACCCGGGCATATCCGATCTGCTTGTCCACCGCGTGCTCCTGCAGTGTCTCGTAACCAACAGTAAGTAGCTGGGCGAATTCACCCGCCAGGTTGCGAGACAAAGTTACGAGAATCGCCAGGTCACGGAATACCGGCAGTTTCGGGTGGGCAGTGGAGCTGTCGGTGAGACCTCTCGTGACACAAGGGTTACCAGACAGTCATGCACTGCCTCGTAAGACGTCCCCGTCCCGCAATGGGTACCCGCACGACCCCTGCGGGACGGATGTCGCCATGCAGGGGCAGGACCGCGTCTTGATCTGCGGTGCTGTCAGTTCGGGTTCGCTTTACGAGACGCACGAAGCTAGCGACGGTGTGGGTTGAGCGGCGTTGCATAGATCTTGCGCCTATTGAAGTTGGGCAATTTTTGAGGGAGATGTTTCGGTCAGGGCCGCCGAGATCGTCGTGTGAGTCGCACGATGCTGAGGGGCAGTACGAGGATGACGGCCACGGGCAGCAGCCACCAGATCGGTGCGGCGCTGGAGTGGGCGATCGCGTATGTCGCGCCGAGCCCGGCGATGACGGCGAGAGCAACGAGCCAGTCGTCGCCGATGATGAAGTCCCACCAGAATGTGACGAACCCGCGGATCCACCGCATGTCAGGTCACCTGGCTTGTGCGGGCGTGGTGGGCATCGGGGACGGGTTGCCACCGCCGGAAGAGGACGATGTAGGCCCCGGTGATGACCGCGACCGCTGGTACGACCACGAGCAGGGCGGCGTCCCCGCCCGGCCACCGCGCACCGGCGCCTTGCGCGCCCCAGAACATCCCAAACGATACGAGCATCACCCCCACGACCAGTTTCATCGCGTTCTCCGGGACCCGCGCCAAAGGAGCCCGCACCACGAAACCGGTGACAGACACGACCAGTACGGCCGTGGTCGCAGCGATCGCTGCCAATGGCAGGTTGTGCTGGTTGGTGCCGAAGGTGAGCGCGATGAACACCACCTCCAGACCTTCCAGCAGGACACCCTTGAAGGCGAGGGTAAAGGCGAACCAATCCCCGACCAGGGGTCGCTGCTCAGGTGCCGCATCCGCCGCCGAGGTCAGCACCCGCTGGTAGGCGGCGTCCTCATCGCGCAATGCTTTGTGCCCGCTGGCCCGCAGGATCGCTTTACGTAACCAGCCGATGCCGAAGGTGAGCAACAAGCCACCGACAACCAACCGCAGAGCGGTCAACGGGATAGCGCTGATCACCGGCCCGAGGACAGCAACCAACACGGCCAGGACCGCGACCGCGGCGCTGACACCGGTCAACGCCGAGCGCCAATCCCGCGACGTTCCGGCAGCAAGAGTGATCGTCAACGCCTCGACCGCCTCCACAGCACACGCCAGGAACACCGCAAGGAAAAGCGCTGCGCCAGTCATGAAACTCCTAACCTCCCGAGGGCTGCAACCGCGACCTTGATGAGCTCACCGACTAGGACGGGCAGTACGCCAGGGGACGGCGGGTGCCGCCGGGCCCGTCCAGGTTTCGTAATGTCCGCGTCCTGCAGGCTGGCCTGGCCTGGCCTGGGTCAGTGAACCCAGGTCGCGCGAAACATCGGGTCACCTGGGTAAATACGCTACTTCCACAGCTCATGCGGACCTCTCAGACATCTCATGCCACCCCTCAGCAGGAGTGGACGCCACTCCGGAGCCCAGCGCGGAGAATCGTGCACCTGGGCGGGCCAGCGGGTGAGGCGGAGTGTTCAGGAGTTGGGTGCCAATGTGACGACCCCGGGCGAGACTCCACGCGCACCAGGTGGCCGGGGCTGCTGGCAGGGGCAAGTTTACTTGTGGTCTGGTGGGGTGGGCGGTGTAGTTGCGATCGCCTGCTGCCCAGTGGTCAGCGCTGGTGCAAGGATGCCGTTGCGGAGGCGGACAACGAGCGGGACGGCGGTGCGTCCCAAGACGAAACTGACGAGAAATGCTACGGGCAGCGCGATGACAGCGGAGCCGAGCACATCGTGGGGGTAGTGGGCGCCGATGTACACGCGGGTGAAGGCCTCCAGCAGGGCGAAGACCGCAGCGACCGCGCTCAGCCGGCGGTTCAACAAGTACAGCGCGGCGATGGCGGCAACAGCGACGGAGGTATGACCGCTGGGGAAGGCGTAGTCGCTGCGCGCGGGGCAGGCAGCGACGAAATAGTCGTGCGGTATCGAATAGCAGGGTCGGACCTCGGCCACGAGTTTCTTGACCACCTCAGCAACCGCGAACGCCACGAGGATGCTCACTGGAGCGGCCAACGCCAAGGTCATGGCTTTGGCGTCGCGGTGGCGAGCGTTCCACCAGCCCAGCACCACAAGGATCGCGAACACTCCCAGTCCAGCGTTGGTCCACAGCTCGGCCGGGGTGTTCAGCCACGCGGTGTCGCGGGCGAAGTTGGTCACCGTCGTGAACAACGATCCATCGATATGCGAACCGTCGTAGATCCGCAGCGAGGCGACAATCATCAGGTAATACCTTTCAATTCGGTGCTGCCGGTGCCCGCCATCACCGACAGCAACCCAGATCAAAGGTGCGTTTGATACGCGCTACCAGTGACCACGCGGATCGGGTCATTCCAGGCTCAATCGGACAGAGCGGAAGAACCGGCGCTGGAGGACAAACCGGTCAGCCCCCGCTGAGGCGGGTGCCGACCATGGTGCAAGCCCTAGATGCGGTTGCGAGGACTCGCGGAACACCAGCTGACGCTGCATCTTGGACCAACAGCGCTGAAGCCATCCTGAGAAACACCAGACGCACTGTCGCCCCACTGCGTGATGGGCTCTTCCCGACATCGGGCGGGTCGAGGGCGATCGGGGCTGGAATGCGCCAATCAGCTCGGCGAGACAGGGCCAGAATGCCGCTCCCGACGTGTCGCCGACGAACACGTCTTTAGGTAGACCAACCTTCTTCCTCAATCGTCACTCTGACGACGACGCCATAGCTGTAGTCCGCCCCGGCCGGCCCGGTAGACGATCGCCTTACGAACACCACGCCGAGGCCAGTTGCGATATCATCGTCTTGATATCGGAGGAAGTCATCATGGAACAAATTTTGATCCGAAACCTACCCGCCGGGACAAAAGCCGCGCTGCGCGCACGTGCCGAGCAGCGCCACCGCTCGGTCGAGGCAGAGGCACGCGATGTTCTGACCCGAGCCCTAGAGCGTGATCCTGTCTCGATCCTCGACATGCTCAGCATGGATGAGGGTGGCGACATCGAATTCGAGCCTGACCGCCTGGGCCTAACTGCGCGCACAGCGGAGCTGTGAAATATGTCTTGGACACGAATGTGGTGTCCGCCCTACGAGTCCGAGGGCGCAACCGACTTGTCGAGCTTTGGGCGACATCTGTCCCGCTAGGCGATCAGTTCATCGCCGCTACGACCGTCGCCGAGATCGAGCGGGGCGTTATCGCCAAGGAACGATCCGACACCAGCCAAGGAACAATCTTGCGGCGTTGGCTCGACGAGCACGTCTTGCCCACGTTCGCTGACCGCGTGCTGTCGTTCGACCTGCTGGCCGCGCGGATCCTTGCGGCCTATCGAGTTCCCGAACATGCGCCTTTCGACGACGCCCTCATCGCCGCTGTCGCGCAGTCCAGGCAAATGACCGTCGCAACGCGCAACACCAAACACTTCCAACCCCTCGGTGTCTTATGCCTCAACCCCTGGGGTGAGGCCTCCACGACAGGTCGCTGACCCTGAATGAGCAACGCTCTGAGCACCCACGATCTGCTTCGCCCCGGCTGTTGAGGACAGTCGCCTCCCGGCCGCACTGGTGAACCAGCCCGTCCCGGTCATCGATCGATTAACGGTGTCGGTCCTAATCGGGGATGCTCTCGATGCGTGCACGACGGGTGTGCGGCTCCGAGATAATCGGGTACATGACCGACGACGTCTTAGAGCCTTTGTCGCACTTGCGACACGCTGGGACCTGCTGATGTTGCACTCAGAGCTGAAGGGTGCGATCGGTAGCCTTGAAGGACCTGATCGCTCCCATGTTCCGACCAACCTCATCTCGAGTGCCGAGGGCTACAACACCTGTAGGTCGACCCAGATCAATCATCGTCCTCCGCACAGGTGGGCGCCATGGTGATGATCTCAGCGACGGACGGCCCCTTCTCGAGTGGTTCGCCTCTTACTGAGCACGACTACGTTGCAATGCTCTGCCAGTCGGAAGCTCTCATAGGCTTTCTCTCGATCAGGCTCACGACGCTGACGGGCGGCCAAGGCGTGCTTCGTCGCGGGAGCACGCGTGAAGTCGTTCGATGGCGCATTTCCTTGGATCCGAATGCCCCTTGGGACGAGGGATACCAGTCCGTGGAAGAAGCCAGAGCCGAGTTGAGCAACAGAGCGTTTACGTATGCCGGTGTCCGATATGCCGTTCAGTGGGCAGACGAGACGCTCACTCAATGGATAAGTGTGTGCGTTCTGTCTGACTAATCTCCCGATGGTCCAGACTCGCGCTCCGACAACACGGTTCAGCTTCAGTGAACACTCGAGGTTTCCTGCAGCCAGCAAACCTCCGCCCAGACCCAGCTCGACGCGGCACCATCTCCGCTGCAATCGCCAAGGCCATCTGGAAAACGCACCAACCGGGACTCCCCGCGTCCCGCAAATCGAACGGTCACCGGCGACGGATGAGACCCGGACGGGCCGAGCATCGAGCACGTCGGATGAAAGTCCGCAGAGGTGATCTATACGGGACACCCACGACGACGCACCGTTTGCCGATCGCTGACCGGTGAGCTTTATCTCCGGTCAGCGATCCTCAACCGAACGGATGCACCCCGGTCGTACCCTCGCTTGCGTAGATGGCGATAGCACCGAGTGCTGTTCCGAGTCCGTCGCTGAGAACTAGCAGTCGACCGGGGAAAGGCCGGATCGCACCGTCGGCGCACAGTACCGGGAGGTCCGCTGCCAGATCCTTGATAACCGGTTCGTCCATCGCGCGATGGAAGCCCGCCCAGTGGGCTTCGCGCAGATGTTCGGGAACGATGAAGTCCACCTTGCGCCCAACCGCGTCCCTGGCCGAGTAGCCGAACAACTCCTCGGCGCCTAGGCTCCAACGCTTGACGATCCCCGCGGTGTCGGTCTCTATCAAGGCATGGAAATCATCAAGCTACCTTCTCACACATGATGCGCGCCAGGCCCGTCTGCTGAGGGATCGGCACCCGCAGCATTCCGATTACCCATCGGCGATCGGGACGGGCGACTGACTCTCAGCGGGTAGGAACAGAGTTTCCTCGGCCGTCACGAGCTACTTGCCCAGGAACGTCACCAGATGGTGAATGAACGCGTCGGGCTGGGTGGCGTGCACGAGGTGACCAGCGTCGATAGTCACCATCTGGCCATTCGGAAGGAGGCGGACGAGGTCGTCTATCCGTTCTTGCGGAATTGGGCTGCGATGACCGCCGGCCACTACGAGGGTTGGAGTTGGGATCGCAGCGATCACATCGGCCCACCCAGGGTCGAAGTTATCGATCTCTGGGCGTACCTGCTCGACAACGCCCCAGTCGAACAGCAGAACGCCAGCGGGCTTCGGCGGAGAATCGGCTGAGCGGGGATGCAGCAGGCCAACGTCTTCGAGCACAAGCCTGCGCACCAACTCCGGACGAGCGGCGGCGACCTGGCAGGCAACCAGCCCGCCCAAGGAATGGCCGACAAGGTCAACAGCACCACCGGTTAGCCCGCAGTCCAGTAGGTGCGTCACGTCGTCTGCCATCAGCCCGATTGAGTACGTCCCTGGCCAGTCGCTGGGGCCATGGCCTCTCAAGTTGACCGCATACACGGCACGCGACCGGCACAGCGTCGACGCCACAAGGTCCCAATCCTCGGCCGTCTCGGCGGTGGCGGGCAGCAACACCAACGGCACGCAGTCGGATGATTCTTCGGCGGCCCACAGCCGGACCATGAGGGTGATGCCTCCGACATCTACGGACAGGTCTGTTGGCATCCGCTCACGTTCGCTCATTCAGGCCCCGATCTCACCCCCGCTTCGCTCCCGGCGGAATGCCTAGCCCCCGATACCCGCCAACACGTTCCGGTCGTCGATCGTTGAGCGGGGATTCGCTCTATCTCTCCAGAGCTCTTCTACGCGGGAGCCTCTTCGGGACGGCTACCTGTGTTCGCCAGCTGGGGCAGGTGCTGCAGTAGGGCGGTGAGGAACCTTCCTGGTTCTGCGTACATGACCATGTACGCAGAGTGTTCGAACCACTCGATCGCCTTGTGGGGTGCGGTCAAGCCGTCCATCCAGGCAGGCACAAGGGCAGCTGGTGTCATCTGGTCGTGACGTCCAAGAAACTGCACCATCGGTATGGAGAACTGGGTGATCGCGGTGAGGTCGACTTCGGTGAGCTGGGGCACGATCATCTAGAAGCTGAGCAGGTTGCCCTCCTCGGCAGCGGACTGGTCCAGGCCCTGGTAATCCGGTGAGGTGACCTCGCCGTAAATGAAGTAGTCACAGTCGCTTCGACCTGCCGCGTACCCGCCGTAGGTGGTCACCCATCTGCGCTGGGTGATCAGCTTCTGCGCGTCCAGAGGCCCTTCCCCCGGGTAGGGCATCAGTGATTGCAGTTCCTGGATAGCGTGCTCGTCGCGGTGGCGGTGGGCCTCTTGCAGGACCCAATCGAAGCTGGATTGCTCAGCGGCGCGGAAGTTCACGACCTGACCCACGCCAAGGTAGGCGGTGAACAGATCCGGTCGTGCCAGGACTGCCTTCGTCGCGATGACGGTGCCCCAGCTGTGGCCGGCAAGTAGGACTTGGTCGACGCCGAGTTTGCGGCAGAGCCATTCGGTCAGATGCACCGCATCGTGTACGTAGTCCTTGATGCGCATCGCGGCGCGCACCGTGTCGAGGTCGGTCAGCGCGTGGCTGCGGCCCGCGGCGCGTTGGTCGTAGTGCACGATCGTGAAGAAATCTTCAATTGGCCGCTGCCACATCCACGCTGTCGGGGCTAGCGGAGTGCCTGGCCCGACGTGGACGAAGAGTAGAACAGGGTTGCTGCGGTCGGCGCCACGGATCGTCACAACCTGCGGGATCCCACCCAGTTCCACCGTGACGGTTTCCTCGATCGCACCAGGTGTCGACAGCTTCAGGAAGCTCTGGATCACGTCACCGCACGAGAGTGCGCCTTCGCCGTCTGCCATCACACGATCGTCCGAAACTGCCCGGGTAGCGATCCCGTTACGGCGACAGCCCGGTGGTGCGTGGCGTATGCGCCTTGGTGCCGTAGATAGAGTTCCTGGGTGCCGGATAGCGATTGCCAAGTGAATCTGGTGAGGTGGATCGCGCCGTGCTTGAGCGGCTCGTTGAAGTTGCGTCCACCGACGCTTCGGCTGATGAAGTGACACCACCGTTGACCGCCTGCGCAGCGTGGACACCCACCCGGATCGCGTGGCTTCGAGCCTTTCACGTTGACCGGCGCGCTGGTCTGGATGGCCCCGCTGGTGAAATCACCTGGGCAGTCACTCTCGATCAGCAGGTTGTTGGCTCGGATCGTCTGCAACGCACCCAGCAGTCCGGTGAGTTGGAGACCGGCGCGTGGCTGACGCGTAGCAGCCGCGGTCGCGGCGTCGGTCGGGCCGCGATGGAAGCGGCCCTGCACGAGGCCGCCGCGCTGGGGTTCACCTCCGTGAGTGCACAAACCACCGCGAGCAACGCCTGCGCGCTAGGGGTTTTGGAACATCTCCGCTTCGACCTCACGCAGTCGGATGATGAGGGTGGCATCCACGCTCGCCTCGCCATCTGACACCCGGCTTTTGTCCGCAGCTGAATCGTCCTACAAACGCTGAGGCGTTGTCGTTCGAACCCGTTACATGTAACATTGCGGTATGGCTGGAACGCGAGATCGGGTACGCGCGCATCGTCAGCGTCTGCGTGAACAAGGCCTACGGCCTGTTCAGATCTGGGTGCCCGATGTCCGGGCTCCTGAGTTTGTCGCGCAAGCACACCTGCAGTCCACTGCCATCGCCGCCAGCGAGCACGAAGCGGCTGACCAGGCGTTCGTCGACGCGATATCGGTCGATTGGGACGCCGAGGCGGAGTTCGACAAGTGAGGCGAGGCGACCTTTATACCGCCGCTGCCCGCGGCGCCTATACCGGCAAGCCGAGGCCCGTGGTCATCGTCCAGGATGATCGGTTTGACGGGACCGCTTCGGTGACGGTATGCCCGCTGACAACGAACTCGCTGGAAGCTCCACTGCTCCGGATTTCCGTGGAACCGACTCGGACAGCTGGGATCGATCGGCCAAGCCACATCATGGTCGACAAGGTCACGACAATGCCACGAGCGAACGTGCATGATCGCCTCGGTCACCTGCCCGATGCTGATCTGGTGCGGTTGGACCGCGCCCTCTTGGTCTTCCTCGGACTCGCCGACTAGACCCGGCCGGCCTGGCAGGCCTGTTGCGCTACTCAACGATCGGCCCAGCACCTGGATCCATCGGGCTCTAGTAGCGCCGCAGCGCAGGTCAGCACGTCCGTCACATCTGATGGATGTCAGCTCGCGAGGCGTGTCGCACGCCGATCGTTCATCGGTGACGTTCTGCCGACATCGCGATGACGAGTGCGAAGATCGCGTGCAAAGACGTGCGGGGGGCATGTAAAGCTGTCGCCATGAGGCTGTTGAATGTGCAGCAAGCTGTGGCTGGCAAGCGGGTTCTCTCTGCTGGTCAAGTCCAAGACGCCAGCGATGTCCTTTCCCCACCCTTCGCGCACGCCATCATGTGCTGATGCCTCGCCACCCTGGCGTGATTAACAGCTTCGTCGGACCTGGTCTAAATCACTGCCTGGTTGACTTCTTCGGGCTTGAGGAGGAGCCGATCAGCTTTGCTGTTGGCCACGACCACGATCAGGACGGGTTTTACTGGGGGCTGATTGACCCAACTGAAGATGAGTGGAAAATCGCAGCAGCAACGGGTTGGTGGACGGATGCTCCCCTCGCCTGATGGGCCCAAAAACGAGCCAAGTTTGTCGGCAAGTGGTCAGGGACAAATCGGCGATGCAGCGTGAGTGGAGATTCACGCCCGCGCTGGTGCCGTCCCGGTCAGCCATCGGCTACTGAACACCGGCGCGTGGTTACCGCGTGGGCGGTTCTACCCGCCGGCTATCCGCGCATCGTCTAGGTCGGCCCTGGTGAGCACCGCGCGTGTCTGCACCCCGACGTCCGTCAGCGGACCCTCACTGTCGCCGCTTCGATCGATGGCGCACACCACGGTTTCTACGGTCGCGCCCTGTTCGCGTAGGGCAAGTGTCGCGGCCCGGACAGCACCACCGGTAGTGATGACGTCCTCGATGAGCGTGACGTGAACCTGGTCGACATCGGCGCCTTCGGCCAGGCGGCAGGTGCCGTACTCCTTGGCTTTCTTGCGTACGAAGATCACCGGTAGACCCGTCAACGAGCTGACCATCGTCGCGATCGGGACCCCACCGAGCTCCAGGCCACCCAACAACATGGTGTCGTGCGGCAGCAACGGCACCATCGCCTCGGTCACCCGCCGCAGCAGCGCCGGGCGGGACTCGAACAGATACTTGTCGAAATACTCCGTCGCGACCTGCCCGGAACGAAGAGTGAACGACCCTGTCAGCCGACAGGCCTGTTCAATGTCGCGCGCGAGCTCGAAGTCATCCATGGCTGCGAGCATCTCACCGCCCGGCCGGAGGCAAGGCTCGCACTCCCACAAGTCCGAACCCGTCTGCGGACGGCGATCGCCTTGTGGCACGAGACGGGCCTGGGTATGCAGTTGTTGGACAACTCATGCGATCCGGCAAGGTGATGTAGGTGATTGACCTGGAAACCGTCACCAACTCCAACTGGCGCGAAGGGCTCGGCGTGAGCGCTGCCCCGCACCAGGCACGGTTCGTCGCTGGTTACCAGCCGGTCCTGCTCGTGATCCTGGCAAAGTCGGCCGTACAAGCCGGCGACATGGACTGGTGGCCGTTCCTGATACGAGACGGCGGGCACGTCGTCGGGGTGGTGGCTGTTACTGATGAACGATCACGAAACGGATCGCTGGGAATCTTTCACCTACTGATCGATCACAACCACCAAGGACACGGCTACGGCCGAGCAGCGCTGCAGCACCTGATCGAACTTGGGCAGCGTGATCAGCGGTGCCGTGCGCTGCGTTTGACCGTCAACCCGGACAACGCACCCGCGATCGCGCTCTACGAACGTGCGCACTTCACGGTGACGGGAACTAACGACCTTGGCGAGATACAGATGATTCTTCCGCTGTGAGCGACCAGCCGAACTTGCCCTGCTTCTTTAGACGATCCTGAATCGGGGCGCGTGCCGTGATTATGCGGCCCGTTGAATCTAGTGATCTCGTGCGAGGCTGGGGACATGTTTCAGGGTCTGTCGGCGGTGCAGGAGTGAAAACCACGATCGGCAGGGTCGAGGTTGAACAGTCCACGTTCTACATCGAACTGGCTGACGATGAGGATGCGGAGATGTACGACACCGAGTCACTCATGATGTGTACGCCGTTGTTGTCGGGTCCTGGATTCGTGGTGTCGTGCGGGCGGCAGCGTGGGTTAGTGACCATCACGGTGCATGGTCTTGATGGGCCGCCGGAGCCGGTGGGTGATCTTGGGGAGTGGACGATCTGTGAGGAGTTCTCCGTCGAGATGCATGGTTCGGTGATCAATGTTGATGCGGTGATGGGTAACTCGGGGCTCGGTGGGGCATCGTTGTTTGAGGCGTCGGGGTGGACCCGGTTTCGGGTGTTCGCGCGTGGCCGCGACTTTCGTGAGCTGACCTCAACCGATGAGAGTGAACAGTTCATGATGCAGATCTGGTCTGAGACGCAGAGTCGGCCGCGTTTGGGCTACGGGAGCGACGAGAACATCAGCTACGGATAGAACACTCCTCTTCCTGGAGTTCTCAAGGCCAGCCGGGTGGACCAGCAGCCGCTCCCGTCCGTCCCAGTCATCGATCGTGATGCGGGACTCGTCAAGTTGTCGGGGATCCACCCGTAGGTCGTCGGCCTGGCTGCTGTTCTTGAACCCTTCAGAACAAGGCTGACAGGTCTGACGTGCGGCTCCGACACCTTCGCCTCACTAGCTGCAGCTGCACCTGGTCGAAGAGGTTCGGCACGGGGCTTGGTTATGTGTGTTTGTTGGATTCAGCCGGGTGGTGCTGTACCAACCGCAGGACCGCATAGCTGACGATGCCGACAACGGCTGCGACCCCAATCTGCTCCCAAAACGCATGAAACCCAAAGGCCCCCAAGACGGGAACGGCCAGCACGTACATGACCGTGTAAATCACGAGACTCGTTCCAATGCCCCGGGTCTTGAACAAACGTCGCACATCGACATCTTGCCCGACACTGTCGCTTGTGGGTTCGTCTGCGACTCGGCGCCGGGCGGTATGCAGGCACGTCGGTGCCGTAAGAGTTGATCGTTGACTCCCGGCAGGAACCGTGGCGATCTTTCCCGCACGAGTGCTCCGTGCGGGACGCCGGGTGCGGTGGACGCGTCCGTAACGGGATCTGCCTACGGGGGTCGTGAACAGGATCGGTCCCGGTACGTGTCAGGTGCGGATATCCAGTAGCTGGTCGAGGTCAGGTGTTGCGCGACCGGTAGCTCGGACGGAAACAAGCAGCTGCTGCGCGAGGGTCTGCATTTCTTCTCGAGCTGCCCGACTGTGGGCCCCGAACCAAAGTTCTCCGCGGGGACTGGCAAGCACGCGACGCCAATAGGCGATGACCAAGAAGTTAGGCAGGCGGTACAGAACCCGCAGGTTCGATGGAATCTCGGTGTTGCCGGCGGACTGCAGTGCGTTGAACGCCTGCCGGGTGCCGTTCACCATCAGTCGCATCGTGGGCCGGTCGGCGGCCAGCCTGGGCGGATCGACACCTACACGGTAGAGGGCGAAGGCGATCGGTACGACGAAGGCAGCGTGTCCCACCAGCCAGGCGTCGATGTCGGCGCTGGTCTGCATGGGGAAGCCAGCGCTCTCGAGGGTGTCTCGAAGGAGTCGAGCCCGCGAACTCGTCGCGCCACTCGGCTCGCCCAGCATCGTCTTCTGCTGCGCGATCAGAACGTACTTGATGATCGGGCCGTCTCGGGTCCCGCCGACCGCGGGGAAACCGAAGAAGGCGCGCTCTCCAAGAGCGTCCACCAGCTCGGCCTGACGGTTGGCGGTGTTGCCGAAGAACAGCACGTCTGAACGGTCCGTCATCGCGGTCAAGAAAGGGAGCGTGTCACCAAGTTGCTCGGCGCGCACGGGTACAAGCGTTAGATCAAAGTGATCATCAGGATCTGGTCGGCTGACCGCAACGACCGGCGTCGTCTTACGTTCTCCGGATTCGGCGTCCTGCACGATCAAACCGTGCTCCCGAAGCTCTTCCAGTCGGCTGCCACGAGCCATCAGAACGACCTCGTGTCCGGCCTCCATTAACCGGTTCGCATAGACACTGCCGATCACGCCAGCACCGAGCACAAGAATCCACACGCTGCCAGCACCTCCTCAGGTTCTCCTGTCAGTCCACTGTACGGAGCAGTTGCAGCCAACCACGCCCCCGCAGGAGAATCCCCGACCAGTGAGAACTGGTCTCCGCTGCAACTGAGCCGTTTGGCCTCACGGGGTGAACACGCGTAGTTACGTGTCGGGGCTGTTGACCTATCGAATATCGAGACAGGGGTTGAGCGGCAACCGAACGGTCGGTGACGCTCTGGGTCTGGCGAGCCGGTCTTATCGTCATTGGTCGTTCTGATGCGGGCAGAGAAGCATGGTCGCGCACTCCACCGCGGGGAGGACATGAAGGTGCGGCGCGGAACGGGCGTCACCTGCTTACAGAGTGACCGGGCGGGTCCGCCAATTGTTTGAGTTTGCGTCCACCCCCGGGCGAAGATAAGCCAGCGTTGCGTCGTATTTCATACTGTAAGTACCAGCTGGCTGCGCGGATATGAAGCTGGCGTGAACTAGCAGACAGCTGCGCATATTCAGCCTGCCCCTTGGGTCGGCCAAGCACCAGAGCATGTTCGGCCGGCTACGGAACTGCAGATGAAAATCTCGCTTGTGCACAACTCTGGTGTCCGCGAGGATCAGGTGGACGATGCCCCCATGCCCCAGCAGAACGACTAGCGCCACGGTAATCTCCGCGCGGGCTGCGGCAGCAGAGCCTCACAACGCTCAAGAAGCCTCAACGAACCATCGAGAGGACGATCCGTCCCGGTCGCCGATCGGCTTCCGGTTGTTGGCGGCACCTGTGACGGCCCGTTGAAGGTCGCTACCGACGAGGTGAAGGCAGACTTGCACGGTGACCCCGATCCCGTACACCCATGTGGGGGCGCGGATCGCGCTCTACGTGACCATCGGCGTCTTCGTGCTGCTGGAACAGCGGACGCGGCTTCGCAGCTTGCTGAACCGGCGCGGGTCACGCTCGGATCAGAGCAGCCTGCTTGTGGTGATCCCGTCGGTCGCCGTCGGCGTCGTCGCGGCGTTTCTCCTAGCCAGTGACACCCCAGGGGCCGCGATCAGACCTGCGAGATGGGGCGTGTTCGCCGTGGGCATAGTTCTGATGTGGGCCGGCATCGCTGTGCGCCAGTGGGCGATCACTCTGCTCGGCCGCTTCTTCACCGTCGACGTCCGGGTCCAAGCCGACCAGATGGTCATTGATCGCGGCCCGTACCGGTGGGTGCGCCATCCCTCCTACAGTGGCATGATCCTCACGTTCCTCGGCATGGGCTTGACGTTGGGCAACTGGCTCTCTCTATTCGTCCTCGCCGTCGTGCCCACAGGCGGTCTCATATTCCGCATTCACGTCGAAGAGCGGACGTTGCTCAACGCGCTCGGCGAGCCCTATCGCCACTATGCCGCCAGTCGCAACCGGTTGTTCCCCGGCCTCTGGTAGCTCCCTTCGTGCTCCGCGGCTTCGTGGTGCTACACGACGTGGAACTCGATGCGGTAGACGAGCGTCTTGTCCAGGATCGGGCCAGCGTGAGCGGCACGACTACGAAGCGTCTCCAGATCGCACTCACCTGCGCGGCGGACATCTTCCGATGTCACGGCGGAAAAGGGCAGCAGCTCAACGGAGTCGATCTCGATGACGACACCTGCGGTCGCGTATTGACCGCCGACCTTGACCTTCAAGCGGCTCCAAAGCCGGATCGAGACAGTGATCTCGCCCCCGGCCACAGCCTCGCGCAGCTCGCGACTAAACATCACCGTCCGACGCTACTGTGGGCGCCGTCCGTCGCGAACGAAGATCGCCCGGTAGCCGATCCGTCTACGGGCCCTCTTAAAACTATCTGGGTGCCGGGGCTGGTGCGGTCGATCATTGATGGCGGCACGGGCGACATCTGGAAGTGACAGACTCTCTACTCGGCCCGGGCGTCGCCACTCGTGTCCTGGGGGCGGTCGATTCAGTTGGGAAGAAGGGGTTGGTCTCGTATTCACAGCTGGCTAGCGAGATCGTGAGAGCGGATGCTCGACCGAAGTAAATGTCGCATGAGAAATGTGCGCACGCCGACGGCTACACAGGCAGAATCATCTGATGCCGGAGCGTTTTGCGGAAATCATCACCACTCCGGTAGGCGTGGTCGAGGTCGAGGTACATGGCGTTGGTGCGCCGGTCATTGTGGTCCACGGCAGCCCGGGTGGCGTGGACGCGGCACGGGCGATGAGCCGATTCCTCCCAGAAAATGCATTCAAGACCATCTGTGTCTCGCGCCCGGGGTATCTCGGGACCCCGCTGGACGCAACCGGCCGATCGATCGACCACGAATCGGACCTGCTCGCGGGGGTCCTTGACGCTGTTGGTGTTGAACGCGCCGGGGTGTTGGCCTGGTCAGGAGGGGGACCGTCCGCGTACCGCCTCGCGGTCCGGCACCCGGGGCGTGTGTCATCGGTTGTGTCCATCGCTGCACTGAGCTCGCGTTACATCGCACCTACATCAACCGCCGTGCAGCGATTCCTTTTCGGCACGTCAGCAGGCACGTGGTCGATGAGGTTTCTATCGCGGCGGTCGCCGGAGCAGTTCATCCGTGGGGCACTAGAAAGCGAGGGTTCGCTGAGCGTTGAGGAACTTCGTACTCTCACCCAGCAAGTGATGGCTGACCCACAGCAGCGCCAATTGGTTCTAGAGGTCGCGGCCACGGTCGGTACAGGCGGTCGCCGTCGCGCTGGTTGGCGCAACGATGTCGCGAACTTCGCACGTATCGACTCCCTAGACCTTGCCCGGGTGACGTGCCCTGTCTTGCTAGTGCATGGCGACACTGACACCGACGCGCTGCCCGCCTACAGCATTTCAGCCCACGACGAACTCCCCAACAGCACGCTCGTCATCATGGACCGGGGCACGCACTTAGCGTTCTACGCGCACCCAAGAGCGGCAGAGGTCCAGGAACAAGCGCGCAGATGGTTGTCCGACGGAGCCTGAGCTCTCGAAGATCAGACACTCGGACCAGCGCAGCCGCCGCCGTATCCCAATTTTATTCCGGTAGCGGAACGGCCACCGGCGACCGTAAGCAGCAATCGGCCTTCGAGCTCACATCAGCTGGACCGTCCCACTCGGGTGTTCTACGGAACACGACGCGGTGACCGCGTCCGCAAGCGGATCCTCATGCGGCTCGCCCGGTGTTCGGTTCAGAGTCTCGTGGAACGTTGCGTTGAGCGTCGCCGGGTCGAAATCAATCCGGCGCCACCCAGGGCAACAAATCCCAGGCCAATCGCGACGGAGAGCAGCTTTAGGGCTCCCGAGATGGCGTACACGACGCCGAGGACGACCATCAGAGCCCAGACCACATAGGACGCGCGCTTCGAATTCACAGACACCCCCGACTGGACACAGTCACCACCGCATCAGGCAACTGCTGAAGCGGTCCGTTGCTCGAAACCTGTTGGGAGTGCCGCGCCTTCGAACGAGCACCGGTCAGCGATCGCTGACCGGACAGGGCGTGTCGAGCACTGGCGCGGTCGGCATTTGCCCCACGGTTTAGCAGGGGGTTCAGACCCTTGGGTAGCTGCCACTGCTGGTCTTGGCGATGGTTCGGTGCTGTGGGTGGTGCCGGCCGTGGCTGGTGGTGGCGAGGCCGGAGGCGCCGAGCTGAGCATGACTATCGTGATGACTTTGGAGTTACGTGAGGCCCTCGAGCCGCTCACCGATGGTCGGTAGATCTCGTCCAGCAGACTGACCTTGGCCCTGGATCCCGGGCCGCGCAGGCGGCGAGTGGGTCGATACGTCGTCAACCAGTGCGGGGACTTCTTCGTCCCGTCGACGACCTGACTGACCTACGGGGTCTGCTGGTTTCTTGGCCGCTGCGGTGGTCAGCAGCGGGGGTGGCTCGTGCGGGTTGCCAGGTGGGTGATGGCGGTGATGAGCAGGATGGTTTCGGCCACGATGGCCACCAGGCCCAGCGGTTCGGCCCAGTTGCCGATGTCGTCGGTGATCTGTGGCAGGCCAACGGTGCGGGAGGCCAGGTATCCCAGCAGTGACAGCGTGCTGACGACCAGGGCGGCGATCCAGGTGGTGAGGGTGTCGCGGGTCAGGAGCAGTTGCATCAGCACCAGTCCGGCGATCGTGATCAGGACGAAACCGATCCCGATGTAGGGCGCTTCGGTGAGGTGCTTTTGGATGACGGGGATGTGAGAGACCGCCATCCCTGCGGCTGCGACCGCTGCCACCAGGCGCCATGGCGAGCGCTCGGCGCGATCATCCAGCAGTCCGGTGAGGCGGTCGGTCGCGGTGCGGGGCGCTGGTGCGGGGTGTGAAACGTCCGTAGCGGTGCTCATCGCGGGTACTCCTTCAACACCGAACACGATGCCCGGCTGCAGGGGGTATTCGTCGACATCAGCGATTCAGATTGATCAGCAATGCAAACGCGGACCGCATGGCGTCGGTGGTGAACAACAACAGCAGCAGACAACGATCCCGTTGCGGCGACGACCGGACAGAGTTGGTTCGAGGCACTACCGCTCCAGTGCAGACGACTTCTAAAACTGACCTACCTCGTGTGGATCGCTGGCGTACCCAGATCCAGATCCGCGTAGACCGGTCGGTGATCGGTGGCCCGCCGGAGATCTGCCGTATCCAGCTCGAGGTCAGGCACTACGCAACCCCAGTACGGCGTTGCCAGCAACCCGTCGATCGTCTTGCCCGGTGTGCCGGACGGGCTGGTCAGCACATCGCCCGTCACCTGGCACAACCGAGATTGCAGAGTGATCCAAGCCCCCTGCCCGTACGTCTCGTTCAGGTCTCCCCCGACGACGGCAGGACCTGAGTCACCGATCGCCCGCAATATCTGCGCGCTGTGTGCTTGCCGCTGGGAACTGCGCAAACTCAAATGGACGCTGACCGCGGTGAAGGGGACGTACCCGGGCAGCCGCAGCCGGGCGAGGGCGAACCCGCGAGGTTCCTCACGTCGCGCGACAGGCAGATTCTGATGGGAGCACGCCAGCACGTCCAGGCGCAGGCTGGTCAACAACGTCGTACTCATTCGACCCCGCCGACCATCGGACCAGGTCATGCCGACGTCCTGCGCAAAGGCCGCAACACGATGCCCTGAGCCGGGATGCCGCGGGGCCTCCTGCAGCAGCAGGACATCGGCAGCAATGCCACGTACTACGCGAACCAGCGCGTCTCGGTCGTCCCTGAGCGCCCGAACGTTGTACGCAGCCACCCGCACCACACCTGCCGGACGCGGGGACTGTTCATCCACTGCCATCTCCGACCGGCGGACGGGCGGTACGCCCGTCTCCCCCGCGAGCGAGATCGGCGGCACCGATAAATCCCGCATTGTTGCCGAGCGCGGCCTGGACGATCCGCGCTGCGGGACGATATCCGCGCCCCGTCAACGATCGCGCGAAGGCCGCCCGGGCCGGCCCGAGAAGCAGCTCTCCAGCCGCACTCACCCCGCCGCCGATGACGAACAGCCCTGGGTCGAAGGCATTGGCCAGGTTCGCCAGTCCCACCCCCAGCCAGGTACCTATATCGGCCAGCAGTTCCACCGCTGTCTGGTCAGCGCTGCGCGCCGCCTGCGTGATCATGCGTCCCGTCAGTGCCGTCGGGTCAGCTCCCACCATGTTCGCGAGGTCGGCGGCAATAGGGGCCCCCGCCGCGATCATCGACCGCGCCTCGCGAACCAGGGCATTGCCACTCGCGTACTGCTCCCAGCACCCCCGGTTACCGCACTCGCATCGATGCCCGCCGGGAACCATCTGCATATGCCCGAATTCGCCGGCGATGCCGAACTGACCCCGCTGGATGGCTCCGTCGGAGATGATCGCTCCGCCGATACCGGTACCCAGGTTGACCATGACCACGTGAGAAGCGCCGATCGCGGCGCCGAAACGCCACTCCGCCCAGCATGACGCGTTGGCATCGTTGTCGATAAATACCGGCATCGGCAGACGCTGGGCCAGAGCGTCTTTCAACGGCTCATGGCGCCAGGACAGGTGGGGTGCGAAGGCAATGGTCGACCGGTCCGCCGTGACGAAGCCCGCCGCGCCGACCCCCAAAGCGCAGGGCACACCGGGGGAAGCCACCGCGAGCAGTTCTTCGACCACATCGACGATGACGTCTTCGACCACCCGGGCCGACGTTGACCGGTGCGGGGTGTCCCGATGCGCTGTTGCCAACAACGACCCGTCGTGCGTCACGAGACCGGCCAGCACCTTGGTACCGCCGATGTCGACCCCGATAGCCAGGCTGCGCGGGTCCGTTCCGCGTGGTTGATCCGCACCCACTCCATCCCGCGGCAGGGAACACGGCGTGTCCGTCACTGGTCGACGGCGCTCAGGGCAAGCACCGCGGCCCCGATGACACCTGCATCGTTACCGAGCTCAGCCTGGACGAACTGCGCAATCGGTCGGTAGCCGCGTCCCGTCAGCGACCGGCCGAACGCCGCCCGCATCGGCTCGATCAACAACTCCCCCGCATCTGCGACACCACCGCCGATGACGAAACCCTCGGGATCCAGCAAGGCCGCCATCGAGGATGCCGCCTCACCGACACAGTTGCCGATCTGCGCCAACAGGTCGATGGAGGCCGCATCGCCCTCTACCGCGGCGCCTGTCACCATCGCGCCGGTGAGGCGATTCGCATCTCCGTGGCACAGTTGCGACAACCGGGCGCTGAACTGGGCGCCGCTGCGTACCAACTCCCGGGCTTCGCGGGTGAGCGCGGTTCCGCTGCCGTACGCCTCCAGACACCCGCGGTTGCCGCAACCGCAGAGCCGCCCACCAGGAACGACCACCATGTGCCCGATCTCACCGCCGATACCGAATGCTCCGCGCAGGAGACGACCGTCGTTGACGACACCACCACCGACTCCGGTGCCGACGGTAATCATCACCATGTCCTGCAGAGACCGCCCGGCCCCGTGCACGAATTCACCGTAGGCCGCCGCGTTGGCATCGTTCTCGATCACCACCGGCAATGTTGTGTGCCTGCAGATCCGCTCCTTGAGCGGCTCATCCCGCCAGGCCAGATTCGGGGAGAAGAGAACGGTTGTGCCCGCTTTGTCGATGTACCCGGCGCATGCCACGCCGACGGCGCAGACGTCGGGAGCACTCAACTCCTCGATCAGATCGACGATGGCCGCTGCGATCTCGTCAGGTGACTGGGCGGGGGTGGACCTCCTGGCACGAGCAACGATGACGCCGTCCTCGTCCACCCGCCCGGCCGCGATCTTGGTCCCACCGACGTCGATTCCGATGCTGAGCGTCATCAGCGGCCTTCCTCCAGATCTGTGATGTCGTCATGGACGGGGATTTCAATCCCCTGCGCCGGGCCTCGAGGGGCCCGCGCTGTGTCGGCTGTGTCGGCACGATCAGCGTTCTGCCTGTTCCCCGGACTCGACGGTTCTGCTGGCGACGGGTCCGCTCCGTGCGTGCCGCTGCGGTCGGCAGCGATAGCGTGCAGACTCCCGGCGACCATCGCGAGCACGTCAGCGAAACGCTCCAGCGTCTCCGGCCGGACCGTGTGCAGAAACTCCGCAGCTCGACATACCGGACACATCTTGCACACAAGATCGACAGCGGTTCCGCGACCACAACCGCACACCGGCGTAGCGTCGGTGGACGCCGCAGCTTCCGGTTTCGGCGCAGGTTCGTCGTCCACCGCATCAGATTCATCGGGGTCCTGGCCCGCTCGATCGCCGACCCAGACGCTGAACGCGTCCGCGAGACGTGCTGCTTCGGCGCCGAGGGCGTCCGTAACATCCTGCGCTGAATGTCCGGGCCCCGGTTTCGAAGACTGCCCCGCCGGTTCCCCGCTATCGCCTGTCACGGGTCTCATCTTGCCCCACTGGAGTAAAGCGGACCGTGAGCACGCCGTCGCCGACCCGCGCGTCCTGCGGTGCGCACCGACGCAACACTGTCGGCATCGTCATCACGCTTCGGTGACCCAACGCGTTGAGGACCAGGTCATCCAGGACCATCGAGAGCGACAGCTCACCCGGGCGGACGCCTGGTAGTGGCATCCGCCACACAAAGCTCTCACCTGCCCGTTCCCACGAGATGTCACCGTTCCGGCTGACCCGCGCATGCCGGTCCAGCTCATCGATGCTCACATCGGTGTCGACACCGGATACCCAACCGGCGACACCCGGAACCGCGTCGGGCTCGACGCTGAGCACGGCGGTCACGGGAGCAGCGTTGAGCCCAAGACCTACTACGAACCGGCGCGCTTTCGCCACGGGAGCCGTCCCCGCCACGACCACAGCCGCACTTCCCTGGCCCAGCAACAGTTCACCAGCAGCCGCGGCGTGCCGCCCGGCCTCCTGCACGGCGCGTGTCAGACCCGCACCGGGCCACCGGGCCCCCAACGCGCCGGCGAGCAACGGCCGTGACGCGCCAAGCCACCCACGTTGCGCCGGAGCCAACCGTTGCAGGATCCATGGCGCGGCACCTGCGAGGCGGACGAGGTCGACCCCGTCACGTCCGGCATCGATCACCACCGTCTCGTGGGGTCGGACGTTGGTCGCCAGATGACATAGCAGGCGCGCGCCGCTCGCCTCTGAGAGCAATCCCAGCTCTTGCGCCAACCGAGGATCCAGACCTACGAGATCGAGCAGCGGTCCGAGTGCAGGCGTTCGACCGGGCAGCTCCTGCGAACTGGACACCAAACGCAGGGAGCCGGTCGATTTCTTGATCATCGACGTGGCGTCCTCGACCGGATCCGCACCGATGAGCACGACCGGCCGACCGCGGGCTGCGTACCCGAGCGCGAGTCTCGCAGCAAAGGTGGAGGAACCTGCTCCGCCGGCTCCTGCCACCATCACGCATCGCGCGCTCGTCACTGTTCGCAGCGCTGTTTCAGTCCACGCAGCGCCTGATCGATGATGCTCTTCTCTGCCTTACGGCGCAGCACGGCGACCACGGGAATGTTGACGTCGACACTCAGCTCGTAGGTCACCTGCGTGCAATCGCGGTGATCGGCGAGCCGATAGCTGCCGTCCAGTGCGCGGATCACCGTGGAATCAACGAGTTTCCACGTCACCTCACCCGTTCCGTCCGCACGCACCGCCCAGTCGTAGGCCAGGACATATGTGTCGTGCAGGACCCCCGCGTCGAGTTCGAACCGGACGGTACGGGGCCACCCGTCTTCATCCTGAGTGAGCACCTCCGCGCGGACCACATTCTCGGCCCACTGCGGGTAACTGTCGAAGTCGGCAATCACGTCGAGCACCACCGCGGCCTCTGCGTCGATAGTGAGAGAGGAAGAAGTGCTCTGCGACATAGCCCAGACACTAACGGCCGCCGGTACTGCGTCTGCTACCGCGGTGCAGCAGCTGATCACCCCATCACCTTCCGCAGATAGGAGCTGTACGCGGTCTGAAGTTCTGCCGGTGCGGCCCCTGCGAAGCTCTTCGCAAATGCTCCCGGAGCCGCGCCGTCAACGGAGATGACAAACCGCTTCCACGCAGCGAGCCCGAAACGGGCGATGAGGAAGCTCATGTAGGCGTGCGCTTGCTGATACGCCGACTGGCGAGATGACCCGCTGAAGAGATCCTTCGTCGGCGGAAGGGAGGGAACATCACCGGAGTGCACCTGGGCACGCAGCGTGGGACAGGCGCGTGCGAGAGAAAGGCCCGCCCACCGGTAGGCGGTGTACTCGGCCGAACCCTCGACGATCCACGGTGGCAACCCGCGGCGCTGGGTCTGCTTCAACACGACGTGGGTCAGCTCGTGAGCCAGCACCACGCGACGACCCTGGGCCGTGAGCAGTTGAAGCGCTGTCTCGGAGAGAATCACCGTGCCCTCTGCAGTGGTGCTTGCTGCGAGGTCGTCGGTGCCGGGCGCGCCACCGCGCAGCGCAGCGAATTGGGCACCGGTGGTGGCAATCACGATCTGCACCGTTCCAAAAGCGGCAACCTGCTGTGGCCAGAGCTGCTCGACCCAGGCTCGGGCCTGGACAGCCTGCTCGAGAACGACGTCCAATGATGCTCCACTGACCGCACCATGTACCCGAACGCCGGGGCCACTCTTTGACAGCGCTCCAGCCGTCGCTGACCGTGTGTAAGAGGTATCAGGTCGCGGGCTGGAGTTCGATCCGGTTGGATCGCTGCTCTGACAGGCGGCCAGCGTCGGCACAGTCATCGCGACCACGGCTGTCAGAACTGCACGCCGTTGCCGTATATGGGCGGCCCGCGTGGTGGATGACACGTGAGGAGCCTAGGCGCGGGTCATCGCGCTGACTCCGCTCTCGGGTCAGACATCACCCGGTACTGCGTAGGCCGACCAGCGGTTCCGCGACCGGGCGCGCGGCGCGCGCCTGGCTGGCACTCAGCATCCCGGCGTCGACGAAAATATCCAATGCGGCTCTCTCCCGCTCCGTCACAGTGAGTCCCACCTCATTGCGACCGCCCGCTTCCGCGGGAAACAGGTCAGCACGCGGTACGGGCATCTGCAGCAGCACGGTCACCATGCAGTCGGCGCAATGCCGGTCGCGCACCGGGCAACTTTCACAATCGATGTGCATCTCACTACTCCTTCATGTCGTCCTTCCCCGAAACGCTAACTGCGGGGTCCGACAACGCCTCCGGACCGCCGTCGGGTCCGCCTGTCGGTGCCGGCACCTACCGTCCTGGACATGGCAAACGCCCACCCCTTCCAGGCAGCTTTCGAGGACCTCGGCACCCCGTTGTCGGGCGTCACGTTCGTGGTGGTCGACCTGGAGACGACCGGCAGCAATCCGAGCACCTCCCGGATCACCGAGATAGGCGCTGTGAAGGTTCGCGGCGGAGAAGTGCTCGGACAGTTCCAGACGCTTGTCAATCCCGGTAGCGCCATTCCCGCATTCATCGCGGTCCTGACAGGAATCACCAATTCGATGGTTGCTTCGGCACCGACCATCGAATCGGCCCTGCCCGCGTTCCTGGAGTTCGCCGCCGGAAGTGTTCTGGTGGCCCACAACGCCCGCTTCGATATCGGGTTTCTGCGCAACAACTGTGCGCGACTGGGTCATTCATGGCCCGACCATCGCGTGATCGACACGGTCCACCTGGCCCGACATCTGGTGGGCGACGATGAGGTGCCCAATCGCAAACTGGGATCGCTGGCACAGCTCTTCGGTGCCGCGACCACCCCGGATCACCGCGCGTTGCACGACGCGCAGGCGACCGTCGACGTGCTGCACGCGCTGATCGGTCGGGTGGGCAACCTCGGAGTCCACACCTTGGAGGAGTTGTCCTCCTTCACCAGCCGCGTCGATCCGCGGCAACGCCGCAAGAGGTTCCTTGCTGACGGGCTCCCGCATGCACCAGGCGTCTACGTTTTCAAAGACGATCGGGAACGGGTGCTGTACGTCGGCACCTCGGTGGATATCCGCAGGAGGGTGCTCAGCTATTTCACGGCGAGCGAGCAACGCTCCCGGATGGCCCAGATGGTCGGCCTCGCCGCAACGGTCACACCTATCGTGTGCGCGACGGTCCTGGAGGCTCAGGTTCGTGAACTCCGGCTGATCGCCGAACACAAACCGCGATTCAACCGACGCTCTCGCCATCCGGAACGATGCGTATGGCTAAAGCTGACGGTCGAGACCTTTCCACGGCTGTCCGTGGTCCGAGAGACGCGCGGGGACGGCGCCCACTATGCAGGTCCTTTCGCATCCAAGGCGCTGGCTCAGCTGGCAGCAGCAGCCATCCACGAGGCCGTGCCACTGCGGCAGTGCACCCAGCGACTCACCGCGACGTCCCGTTCGACCGCATGCGTGTTGGCGGAAATGGGCCGGTGCGGCGCCCCGTGCACCGGCCAGCAGAGCGTGTTCGATTACGCCGCAGTTGCCAACCAGGTCGGCCAGCTGTTCAGCGGCGACGCCAGGGCTGTGTCACAGATTCTGGACGAACGGATGCAGCGACTCTGCGAGCAGGAACGCTTCGAGGAAGCAGCGCAGGTTCGCGACCGGATGGTGGTCCTGATCCGCGCCGCTGACCGTAATCAACGGTTGACACCGATTGCCACCACGCAGCAGCTGATTGCTGCCCGCCCGGCAGCGGTCGGCGGGTGGGAGCTGATCTGCGTGCGATACGGAAAGCTCGCAGGCACCACCCTGTGTCCGCCCGGGGCCGATCCCACGCCGTACATAGACAGTGTGGTGACCATGGCAGAGATCGTGGCTGCTCCCTGCGGTCCGGTGCCGGCGACGCATCCGGAGGAGACCGAGAAGATCCTGCGCTGGCTGGAGACCGCGGGGGTGCGGATTGTCAGGATCGACGGGCAATGGAGTTGCCCGGTGCACGGTGCCGGATCGGTCCGCACGCGTCTTGAGTCCGTGCTGAAGCAGATCACCGACGACACTCCTTACGGCGCTGCCCGATTGGAAAGTGAGGACCGCCGAAGCGTTCTAAGCTGATGCGGTGATCTCAGCAATTGTCATGATCAAAGCCGACATCGACCGTATTCCAGAGGTCGCGAAGGCAGTCGTTGAAATATCGGGTGTCACTGAGGTCTATTCCACCACCGGTGATGTCGACCTGATCGCGATAGTCCGGGTTGCTCGCCACGAGGACCTTGCCGATGTCATCGCGGACCGGATCAACAAGATTCGAGGGATGCGAGAGTCGCAGACCCACATCGCGTTCCGCACGTACTCCAGCGGGGATCTGGGCGCAGGCTTCTCGTTGGGCCTGGACGACTGAGCAAGCCTGAACGACTGAGTGCCACTTCGGCCCAGCGGCTTCAGCGCCTCGAGGAGTCCACTCCGTCTCGAGTGATCGCGATCCACTGCTCGAGGACGCGCGCGGCCGAACCGTCGTCTATGGCGGTTCGGGCCCGATCGACACCGATCTGCAATGCCTCCTCGAATGAGGACTGTCCCCCGTAACGTCCAGGGCCGCCATTTCCGACGACCGACAGCGCAATGCCGGTGTTCAAGAGCACCGCATCGCGTATCGGCCCTTCGGCACCGGCCAGTACCCGGTGCACGACTGTTGCATTGTGCGCTGCGTCTCCACCACGCAGCGCGTCGGCCGAGGCAGTCGCAATTCCCAGGGCTCCCGGATCGACGCGGTGCAGCGTGATCTGACCGTTTCGCACCCATCGCACCGTCGATGTCGTTGCCACGGTGAGTTCATCGAGTCCGTCGTCACCACGAAACACCGCCGCCGCACTACCCCGATCCGCGAACACCCCGGCTATCAGGTCGGCGACGCGTGAGTCGGCGCACCCGACCGCGGAGTACTTCGGACGGGCGGGGTTGGTCAGTGGTCCCAAAATATTGAACGCGGTCGGAACTCCCAGCTCCCGTCGAGGTACCGCAGCATGGCGCATGGAGGGGTGGAACGTCTGGGAGAAGCAGAACGTGATGCCGGCATCTACCGCCACCGCACCAACACGCTGCGCGGGCAGATCCAGCGCCAACCCCAGTTCCTCCAGCACGTCGGCAGCCCCCGAGGACGATGACGACGCCCGGTTTCCGTGTTTGACGACCCGTGCGCCCGCGCCCGCCGCCACGATCGCCGACATCGTCGAGATATTGACGGTATGTGCTCCGTCGCCGCCTGTCCCGACAATGTCCAGCGTCTCGCCCGGCACGTTGATCGCAATCGCAAATTCGCGCATTGTGTCTGCCAGACCGCGAACTTCGGACACGGTCTCGCCCTTCGCACGCAACGCGATGAGGAACCCGGCGACCTGGGCAGCAGACGCACCGCCGGCCATGATCTGCTCCATCGCCCACGACGTGTCCTCGCTCGACAGGTCGCTGCCTTTCAGCAGATCTGTGAACAGCCGGGGCCAGCTCCGGTCGGTCTGAGCGTCGGGCACACTCACCCTGCGGTCGGTGTCACGAGGCGACCGTGCCGACGGGCGACGGCCGCAATCGTCGAGCTGAGCTCCAGGGGATCAATCGGGTGGGACACCGCTGCATCCGCCTGGGACCACGACGCCAACCAACCGTCCGAGGGACGTCCGGTGAGCACGATGATCGGCGGGCATTGAAAAATCTCGTTCTTCAACTGTTTGGTCAGTCCCATCCCACCGACCGGGGTGGCTTCACCGTCCAGGATCAGCAGGTCGAGCGCTTCGTTGTCAGCGGCAGCAATCACGGCCGCAGCAGTTGCGCACTCACGCCAGGACTCGATACGCACGTCCTTTGCGGGTCGCTTGCCGACCCCGATACGCACCGCGTCACGAGTGGCGATGTCGTCGCTGTACAGCAACACTTTGATCGCCCGCGGGGTCTGTGATCTAGAGGTCTCAGCCATGCCTGGAATGCTACTCATGACGAGCGGGAACCTCGCACGGCCACGCAGCGTTTCTTGCAGCGAGGACGGCCGGTGCACTGTGGACCTGCTCTCGACTCATGTTCCCCGACTGCAGGACCCGTGCCGTGACACCGTTTCTGCGCGTGCTGTGGCGCCTCGACGGCAACACCCGAGGGGTCGGTCGTGTCCTTGTGGAAGTCGTAGGGCCATAATGATCGGGTGGCCACAACAACGACTGCGACGACCAGCGAACAAGGGCTTCCGGCAGGTCACGGACCCGTCACTCGCCCCAACATGACCGCCGTCGGAACGATGGTGTGGCTCTCTAGTGAGCTGATGTTCTTCGCTGGACTCTTCGCCATGTACTTCACCATTCGCGCTGTCGCCAGCCCTCTGTGGGCGGACCGCACGTCGCACCTGGACGTGCCGTACGCCGCGGCCAACACCACCGTTCTGGTGGTGTCGTCGTTGTGGTGCCAGTTGGGCGTCTTCAAGGCGGAAGAGGGAATCCCCGCACGCACGGGAACCCTGCTCCAGTTCAAGAAGTGGGGCATGCGGGAGTGGTACGTCCTGACCTACATCTTCGGGGCGATCTTCGTCAGCGGTCAGGTGTTGGAATATTCGAACATGTTCGGCGACGGCATCAGCCTCAACTCCGACTCCTACGGCTCGATGTTCTACCTCACCACCGGCTTCCACGGCTTGCACGTGACTGGCGGTCTGATCGCGTTCCTGCTGATCATCGGGCGCACCTTCACCAGCAAGAAGTACACCCACCACCAAGCGACCGGCGCCATTGTCACGTCTTACTACTGGCACTTTGTTGACGTCGTCTGGGTAGCCCTGTTCGCGACGATCTACCTCCTCAAATGACGCATCCGACAG
Organism: Dermatophilaceae bacterium Sec6.4; assembly: GCA_039636865.1. Classification (NCBI taxonomy): domain Bacteria; kingdom Bacillati; phylum Actinomycetota; class Actinomycetes; order Micrococcales; family Dermatophilaceae; species Dermatophilaceae bacterium Sec6.4. The sequence goes on along the minus strand of CP144172.1, from coordinate 1,757,536 downwards.
TCGGGACCCCGGCCGCCTCCTTCGACGACAGGAACTACGCACCGTGAGTTCGCTCGCAGCACACCGTAGGCACCCAGCATCGCTCGTGCTGGTACTCCTCTTCGGTCTGGTCGTCACCGGCGGCCTCTATGCACTCTTCGCACCGACGAACGCCAGTGCCGCGGAGGGATCCACCACGCAGGCCGCGGCCGGCAAGCAGATCTTCCTCGCCAACTGCGCAACGTGTCACGGCCAGGACGGCAATGGCCGCGCGAACAACCCCTCGCTCGTCGGGGTCGGTGCAGCCGCCGTCGACTTCCAGGTCAGCAGTGGGCGGATGCCGTTGGCCAATCCGGCCGTACAGGCCGAGCGCAACCCGAACGTCCAGTTCACCAAGGAAGAAATCTCCCAACTGGCGGCTTATGTGGCTTCCCTGGGCCCCGGCCCCGGCATCCCTCCCAGTGAGTACACGAGCCTCGGAGGAAATATTGCCAAGGGTGGTGAACTGTTCCGGGTCAACTGCGCCATGTGCCACAACGTGAGCGGCGCCGGTGGCGCCCTGACCCGGGGCAAGTACGCGCCGAGTGTCATGCCTGCAAGCGGTCGCCAGGTCTACGAAGCAATGCTGTCAGGTCCGCAGTCGATGCCGATCTTCAACGACCAGAACCTGTCCCCGCAGAGCAAGAAAGACATCATCGCGTATCTCCACAACGTCAAGACCGCACCGAGCCAGGGTGGTAACGACCTGGGCAATCTCGGCCCGGTCACCGAAGGATTGTTCGCCTGGACCATCGGCATCGGTCTCATGATCGGCGCTGCGGTCTGGCTCGGACGGAAGGCAGCCTGATGTCAGAGATTTCTTCCAGTCACGACAACGACGCTCGTGAAGAACCGGCCACCGGTAAGGCCGTTGCCAACGTAGGTGGCGAGCACGACGCACTGCCGGCACGGTTCGAAAACCCAGGAATTCCGGAACACGTACACCGGATGGGAGACGACGACCCGGTAGCCGCCAGGCGCTATGAACGGCAGGTGGCAACGCTGTTCGGGATCTCGATGATCGCGACCCTGCTCTTTGTCGTCGCCTACATCGTGATCGACAGTTCACAGGTCGTGACCCTCCCGCTCATCGGATCCACCAAAGCATTGAACGTGGGGCTGGGCGTCTCTCTCGGTCTGTCACTTCTGTGCATTGGCCTGGGCACCGTGCACTGGGCGAAGACCCTGATGTCCGACACGGAGGTCACCGAAGAACGCCACACCTTGCGGTCTTCGGATGAAGACCGGGCCGGCACGGTCAAACACCTGACGGACAGCGCCGAGTCGTCGCAACTGACCCGTCGCCCGCTGATCAAGTACTCCCTCGGCGGTGCCCTGGGTCTCTTCGCTGTTCCGCTCGGGCTACAGCTCGTCGGCTCCCTGGGACCGCTTCCACACAATGATCTGAGCACCACGCTGTGGGACAAAGGGATCAACGGTCGCAAACGACGTCTCCTACTCGATCCTGAGCTCACGCCCATCAAGCTTTCGGACCTCACCATAGGTAGCGTCTTCCACATTCTTCCTGAGGGCATCGACAAGGTGCCCAATGTGCAGGATGCGGAAGTCAAAGCCGCAGTGATCCTGGTGAGCATGCGCGAAGAGACGATCAAGAACCAGAAAGAAAAGGACTGGGGCATCCAGGGTGTGGTCGCCTATTCCGGGATCTGCACCCACGTCGGATGTCCTGTCGGACTGTACGAGCACACGACACACCACATGTTGTGCCCCTGCCACCAGTCGACTTTCGACATGGCAAATGACTGCAACGTTATCTTCGGCCCTGCGAAGCGTCCGCTTCCCCAGCTGAAGATCTCGGTCGACGACGAGGGTTACATCGTCGCTGACCAAGGATTCCAAGAGCCCGTCGGTCCTAGCTTCTGGGAGCGCGCATGACCGCAGACGCACAGTCCCCCCGTCCCGCCAACGCACTACGCGATGATGACGAGACCTCGACCCCACCGAAGAAATCCGGAGGTGGCGCCGTAGGCGGTGTCGCTAACTGGATGGACGAACGTACCGGTGGAGCCAAAGGCATCCGCCACCTCATGAACAAGGTCTTTCCAGACCACTGGTCGTTCATGCTCGGTGAAGTCGCCATGTACTCGCTCATCATCCTGCTCGTCACTGGGACGTTCCTGACGTTCTGGTATGTGCCCAGCATGGGTGAGACGGTCTACAACGGCTCGTATGTTCCCCTGCAGGGCCAAACAGTCAGTGAAGCATTTGCTTCGACTGTGCACATCTCGATGGACATCCGGGGTGGTCTGCTGATTCGTCAGATCCACCACTGGGCGGCTCTGATGTTCGTCATTGCGATCATGTGCCACATGTTCCGTGTCTTCTTCACCGGTGCTTTCCGTAAGCCCCGCGAAATCAACTGGGTCATCGGCGTGATCTTGTTCATGCTCGCCATGATCGAAGGATTCGCGGGCTACTCGCTGCCGGATGACCTGCTCTCAGGCACCGGTATCCGGGCCGCGCAGGGGTTCATGCTCTCCATTCCAGTGCTGGGCAGCTACATCTCGTACATGGTGTTCGGCGGAGCATTCCCCGGTTCCGCGATCATCCCTCGCCTTTTCACGGTCCACGTGCTGCTGCTGCCGGCCATCCTCATGGGTCTGTTTGCAGCGCACATGATTCTGCTACTGGTGCAGAAGCACACCCAGTACCCCGGGCCCGGCCGCACCAACAACAACATCGTCGGCTTCAAGCTGATGCCCGTCTACACGGCCAAGGCCGGTGGCTTCTTCTTCATCGTCTTCGGGATCACGGCTCTCATCTCGGGGCTGTTCACGATCAACCCGATCTGGTCCTACGGGCCGTACAACCCGACGATGGTCACCGCCGGCGCGCAGCCTGACTGGTACATGGGATTCGCTGACGGCGCACTGCGCATCACGCCGGGATTCTTCGAGTTCACCTTGCTCGGGCACACATACAGCTTCAACGTGATGCTGGGCGCGATCTTGTTGATTCCGGTGATGTTCGGAGTCATGGGTGCCTATCCGTTCCTTGAGCGGTGGGTCACCGGGGACACCCGCGAACACCACATTCTGGACCGACCGCGCAACGCTCCGACCCGCACGGGTCTCGGAATGGGTTTCATCATGTTCTACTTCGTGCTGCTGGTGGCGTCTGGTAACGACATCATGGCAATTACGTTGCACTTATCCATCAACGACATCACCAATGCGAACCGGGTGTTGTTGTTCGTCGGTCCGGTCATCGTCTTCTGGATCACAAAACGGATCTGTATGTCGTTGCAACGTCGTGATCGGGACCTGGTGTTGCACGGCAGAGAATCGGGTCGTCTGGTTCGGACCGCCGAAGGCCGCTTCTTCGAAGCACACGAGGAATTGTCGGCAGAGAAGCGCTGGGCGCTTGTCTCCTACGAGTCACATGTGCCTATTGCAGCTCCGACCGCAACCGATTCCAACGGTGTCGGCCGTCGTCAGATCGCCAAGGACAAGGTGCGGGCCAAGTTGTCGCACTTCTACTTCAGTGATCGGATAGAAGCGGTCACGCCCGCTGAGCTCGCAGCAGCCCACCACGATGGCATCGCACATGAGGCTATCGAGGCACCCCAGGATGGCAACCTCCTGGAGATCGAGGGCGGCGACGAGTTCGACCAGCACCTGCACGGTGGTTCCGAGGAGCTTTCCTCAGGCCACGCGTATTCCCACCCGCAAGACCAGGAACCTTCCTGATCTAAGGCTCCAGAAGAAGGATGGGATGCACTCGTGACGAGTGCATCCCATCCTTCTTTTGACGGTACGGACGACGCCCTGCCGCCCCACCGTGCGTGCGGAAGGAAGGTTGATCCGGTGCTGGCTCGGTCCACGGTGTGCAACGGCACAACCTGATCGTCTACGTGCTGGGCCGACGGCGTTGCCGAGGGTGAACCCCGTCAACTCCAGGTCAAGCCCCTGGAGGTGGTGTAGCGCTGCGTGATTCCTTCTGAGGTGTCAGGCGGTGAGTGCTGGGAGGTCTCCTTGTCGACGTTGGTGTTGTTGGTAGGTGCGGTGGCCAGGCGGCTTTTGGCCAGGATGTCCAGGCCGAGGTAGCGGCGTCCTTCGGCCCATTCGTCGGTTTGTTCGGCTAGTACGGCTCCGACGAGGCGGATGATCGCGTCGCGGTTGGGGAAGATCCCGACTGAGTCGGTGCGGCGGCGGATCTCTCGGTTGAGGCGCTCGTTGGGGTTGTTGGACCAGATTTGCTGCCACAGGCCTTCGGGGAAAGTGGTGAAAGCGAGGATGTCTTCGCGGGCCCCGGCGAGGTGCTCGAACACGCCGGGCAACGCGTCCTGGACGTAGTCCAAGAGTCGATCGAATTGGGCGTGGACGGCGGGGGCGTCGGGTTGGTCATAGACCGAGTGGAGCATCGCTTTGACCGCTGGCCACATGCTTTTGGGTGTGACCGCCATGAGGTTCGCGGCGTAGTGGGTGCGGCATCGTTGCCATGATGCGCCGGGTAGGTTCGCGGCGATCGCGTCTTTGAGCCCGGCGTGGGCATCAGAGGTCACCAGCCGTACTCCGCCCAGGCCACGGGCCACGAGGTCGGCGAAGAACGTGTTCCACGCTGGCCCGGTTTCGCTGGTCGCGACCCGGATGCCGAGGACTTCGCGGCGCCCGTCGGCGTTGACGCCGGATGCGACGAGCACGACGCAGTTGACGACGCGCCCGCCTTCGCGGACTTTCATCGTGAGCGCGTCAGCAGCCAGGAACGTAAACGGTCCCGCTTCACCTAGCGGGCGGTGGCGGAACTCATCAACGATCTGATCAAGATCGGTTGCCATCCGTGAGACCTGCGATTTTGACAGCGAGTTGATCCCCAACGTCTTGACGAGCTTATCCATCCGCCGGGTAGAACACCTGCGAGGTAGCAGTCGGCTACGACCGTGATCAGCGCTGATTCGGCACGTTTACGCCGCTCCAGGAGCCACTGGGGGAAATAGGACCCGGTGCGCAGCTTGGGGACAGCCACGTCGATCGTGCCCGCCCGGGTGTCTAGTGGTCGGTGCCGGTACCCAGTGCGCTGCGCTGTGCGATCCAGGCTGGGCCGGCCGTACTCAGCCCCGACAACAGCATCAGCATCAGCATCAGCGCAGAGCAACGCGTTGATCATCGTTTGCAACAGGTCACGCATCAGATCCGGGCTGGCATCAGTCAGGGCCTCGCCCAGCAGACCAGCAGGGTCGACAATATGAGGAGCGGTCATCGTGTGTCCTTCTTCAAGTCGGTTGTCAGAGATCACTCGAAGGATCACGCGGTGACCGCGTCTATGTCCACCACGGTGATGAACACGGCCAACTGCGCTACACCACTATCAGGGACTCAACTCAACTCCACCTGAGGACGTTGTCCGACGGTGGCGGACAACAACGCATCAGGCCCCATCGCCTGGCGGTCAGGTCCGGCAGAATGGTCCAGGCGAGGGCGAGCATCAGCGCTGGGCCGGATGGATCCAGACAGACCCACCGCAATGGAGCTCTTCAGTTTCCGCATGATGCTCTGGTGCGGATCGGGTGATCACGCCGCCGTCGGAACCGTGCTGTAGAGCATGGTCCGGCATAGGAAGTTGATTTGGGACCGGATATCCACGACCACAGCGTTTGCTGTTCTTGATCGTGACGTTCGCGGCCTCGGTTTTGGCGTTGGTGACGCGGGTAAGTGAGGCGCGGCGACGCTATCGCGGCCGTCGATCACAAGGCCTGACTGCCTGCGTTATCACGAGGCAACCGAGACGCGTGGGGTGGCGACTCCCCCGCTGCTTTATCAGTGACCGCAGCTTGGAGGCGCCCCCTGATACCGCCGTGGACGAATCGGATCAGACAGAACGAAGGGGATCAGTCAGCGACCCTGACGACGACCTTGCCAAAGTTCTTTCCGGTGAGCATGCCCTGAAACGCGTCGACGGCATTGGTCAACCCGTCGATGACATCCTCGCGGTACTTCACCTCACCGGATGCGATCCACGCGGCCATCTGCTGCTCGAATGCCTTGTAGTGCTCAGCCACGAACTCGTTCTGGATGAATCCGCGGAGCGTCAGACTCTTCTGCAGGATGGCACCCATGAGTTGGGCTGAGCGGTCCGGGCCTTCCGGCAGGCTGGTGGCGTTGTAACCAGCGACGAGCCCGCATACCGGGACCCGTGCAAAGGGATTGAGCAGGGGCAGCACCGCTGACCAGACCGCGCCACCGACGTTCTCGAAGTAAACGTCGATTCCATCGGGTACCGAAGCCTTCAGATCGGCCCGAAACGACTCCGACCGGTGGTCGACGGCGTCATCGAAACCGATCTCGCGGCAGTACTGCACCTTTCGTGCACCCCCCGCAATTGCTACCGCCCTCGCCCCGTGCAGACGCGCGATCTGACCGACTGCACTACCCACGGGTCCACTGGCAGCTGCAACCACGACGGTCTCACCAGGTTGGGGCCGGCCGATCTGCAACAGACCGGCGTAGGCCGTGAAACCAGGCATCCCCAAAACGCCCAAGGCAGCGCTGAGTGGCGCCGACCCGGTGTTCACAACACGTAGCTGCGCTGCTTTCTCCACCGAACGACTCTGCCACCCTGCGTACCCCGAGACGATGTCCCCGGGTGCGAACTGTCCACCAGGTGAGTTCAGAACCCGCGAGACGGTGCCGCCCACCATGGTCTGCCCCAGCTGAACGGGAGCGGCGTAAGAGGGTGCGTCGCTCATTCTGCCGCGCATATAGGGATCCAGCGACAAGAACAGCGTCTCGAGTTCTACCTCGTCACTACCGGCCGCCGGAAGCTCGACACTCTCATGCAGGAAGTTCTCCTGCGCCGGTGCGCCGTGCGGGCGGGACAGCAATGCGATTCGAGATGACTGCATACAACAACCTCTGCTAGATGGCGTCTTCGCCGCGGAAATACTCCATCACGAAACCAACCGCAGACAGCGCCAACAGCGGCGTGCCCAAGATGACCATCCACCAACCGACAGCCAGGCCAAGGAAGACGATGGCGCCGGATGCGGCCAAGAACAGCGGCCACCACGAGTGCGGGCTGAAGAATCCGTAGTCACCTTCGACGTCGCTGATCAGCCCTTCCGGGTTGTCATCCGGGCGAAGATCTGTCTTGCGACCGGTCCACCACAGGAAGAACGCGATCATCAGACATAAACCGAACGACAGGCCGAAGCCGACAACCCCGACCGGCTCGCTGCCTCCGCTGAAGAAACCGTAGATGATCGCCATGATCAGGAAGAACGCGCCGAGAATGGCGAACAGTTTGTACTCGACCTTCATCGGTCACCCTTTCGTTCGCCACCGAGCGTCTGCGAGCCGCGGTCACCTGGACCGACAAGCTTGGACAGCGCATCTGGAGCAGGGGCCACCGATGTGGCTGCCACCTCGGGGTGGTGCAGGTCGAACGCGGGGCGCTCGGAACGAATCCTAGGGATGGAGTCGAAGTTGTGACGCGGCGGCGGGCACGACGTAGCCCATTCCAGCGAGGCGCCATAGCCCCACGGGTCGTCGGTCTCGACCATCGGCGCGGTGCGCCAGGTCTTGTAGACGTTGTAGAGGAACGGCAACATCGAGATGCCCAGGATGAACGAACCAACCGTAGACACGTCATTCATCCACTGGAAGCCGTCTTCGGGCAGGTAGTCGGCGTACCGGCGGGGCATACCGTCGACACCCAGCCAGTGCTGGATCAGGAAGGTGGTGTGGAAGCCGACGAACAGCAGCCAGAAGTGGATCTTTCCGAGGCGCTCATCGAGCATCCGACCGGTCAGCTTGGGCCACCAGAAGTACCAGCCCGCGAACATCGCGAAGACTACGGTGCCGAACACCACGTAGTGGAAGTGCGCGACCACGAAGTAGGAGTCCGACAGGCTCAGGTCCAGCGCGGGGCTGGCCAGAATGACACCGGTCAAACCACCGAACAGGAAGGTGACCAGGAAGCCGATCGCCCAGAGCATGGGCGTCTCGAACGTGATCGAACCGCCCCACATCGTGCCGACCCAGTTGAAGAATTTCACTCCCGTGGGCACGGCGATCAGCATTGTCATGACCGCGAAGAACGGCAGCAGCACCTGGCCGGTGGCGTACATGTGGTGGGCCCACACGCTCACCGACAGAGCAGCAATGGCAATGGTCGCAAAGACCAGGGTCTTGTAACCAAACAGCGGCTTGCGGGAAAAGACCGGGAGAATCTCGGAAATGATGCCGAAGAACGGCAACGCGATGATGTAGACCTCCGGGTGCCCGAAGAACCAGAACATGTGCTCCCAGAGCATTGCACCGGCGTTCTGGGCGTCGAAGACATGCGCACCCATCACCCGGTCCGCGCCCAGGGCGAACAGCGCTGCGGCCAGGACGGGGAACACGATGATCACCAGGATGGAGGTGACCAGCACTGTCCAGACGAACATCGACATCCGGAACATGGTCATACCGGGTGCGCGCATACACACGATCGTGGTGATGAAGTTCACCGATCCGAGGATCGTGCCGAAGCCCGCCAGTGCGAGACCGAAGACCCACAGGTTCCCGCCGACACCGGGGCTGTACACCGAGTTGGACAGCGGCGCGTAGGCGAACCAGCCGAAGGAGGCGGCGCCCTGCGGGGTGAGGAATCCACCGGCCGCGATCAGTCCGCCGAACAGGTAGAGCCAGTAGGCGAACATGTTCAACCGGGGGAAGGCCACGTCCGGTGCGCCCAGCTGCAGTGGCATCAACGCGTTGGCAAAGCCCGCAAACAGCGGAGTCGCGAAGAGCAACAGCATGATCGTGCCGTGCATGGTGAAGAGCTGGTTGTACTGCTCCGGGTTGTCGACAATCTGCAAACCGGGCATCCACAGTTCAGCGCGGATGAGCAGCGCAAGAAGCCCGCCGATCAGGAACCACGCAAACGACGTGATGAAGTACAGGTTGCCGATGATCTTGTGATCGGTCGTGGTCATCCACTTGACGGCTGTACGCCCGGGGTGGCGCACGATCGTGCGCGATTCGCGGTAATCGCCGATGCCCTCGGTCGTGCGCGCTGCAATGCTCGCCATTACTTTGTCCCTACTTTGACGACGTCCGAAGATTTAAGCCCCGGTGGCAGGTACTGCTGCTGACCGTTGATGAGACCGGAGCGGTTGAGCGCATTGGACAGGAAACCCGTCTGCCCACTGGCACGCAGACGTTGCATCTGCTTGGCGTAGTCCGCCGCGTTGACGACCTTGACGTTGAACAACATCTGTGAGTGATAAGCACCACACAACTCCGCGCACTTGCCGCGGTAAGTGCCTATCTGGGTGGGCGTCACGTCGAACTTGTTGACCTTGCCCGGAATCATGTCCATCTTCTGCAGGAATGCGATAACCCAGAAGTCGTGGATGACGTCGCGGGAGGTCAGGATGAATTCGGTGCGCTTGTTGACCGGCAGGTAGAGGGTGGGGATGGTCTTCTCCGCACCCGCCTTCCCGTTGAGAAGTGCCTGTTGCCCGGAGGAGTACACCTTGTCGTTCACGTAGTTGAAGTCCCATGACCACTGCTTACCGACGACGTTCACGATGTTGTCGGGGGTGCCCGAGGTGTCCAGCATCTTGTTTTCCAGCACCACCGTCTTTCCGAAGAGGACGGCCACCATCAGGACCGGTACGACGGTGTAGAGGATCTCGATAGGCACGTTGTACGCCAGCTGCGGCGGCAGTCCCGTATCGGTCTTCTTACGTCGGTAGCGAACCATGCAGTAGATGATCAGACCCCACACCAGGACACCCACTCCGAGCGCCCACAGCCAGGACGCCACCCAGAAGCTGGTGATGTCCGGGGTGACCTTCGTAATGCCTTCTGGCAGGAACCCCCGGTGCACCTTTGCGCTGCAACCCGAAAGAGCTATCGCAGTAGCGATTACACCGGCTGTCATGCCTACCCGACGAAGCCGGGGGCGGGTGCTCCTGGCAGACCGGCGCGACACGTCGTCAGGGTGATTTTCACAGGATACGGACACGTCGAAACCTTATCTCAGTCCGAACCGTTGAGGCAGACCGGGCCCGCATGCCCGGTGGCATTTGGAACCTCGCCGAAGCCCTCGAGCGGTTCGGCATGGAGCGCGGCGTGCAGGAGGTCCAGATAGCGTGCCCGCGGCACCTCGACGACGCCGAGCGTGGCCAGGTGGGGGGTGCACCACTGGACATCGAAGACGCCGGCGCCGCTGCCGGTCAGGACCCGGTCAGCCGCCGCCCACACCGCTACCTTTCCTGCATCGGTGACCAGGTGGAACATTGATTCGCCGGCGAAGAAGCCGCCGATGGACACCCCATACAGGCCCCCGGCGAGACGCCCGTCATGGTCCCAAACCTCGACCGAATGCGCCCAACCGAGCTCGTGCAGCCGTTGGTAGGCAGCTACCATCGGACGGGTGATCCACCGGCCGGGGCGGCTCGGATCTGCGCAGGCGCGCACGACGGCGGCAAAATCGCGGTCGACGCTGGTCGTGAATGCCCGTCGGGATCGTCGCAGAGATCGCGAGACGTGCAGATTGCCGGGCAACAGCACCCCACGGGTCGCTGGTGACCACCACCCCATCGGCTTACGCCCGCCCCGCCCGGTGCCCATCGGGAAGAGTCCTCGGCGGTACGCCGCAAGCAGTGTGCCCGGCGCCAGGTCGGCGCCGACCGCGACGAGATCAGCCGGCGACGTCTCGTCATACGCCATCGACCAGGCGGACGGTTCAGGTTCAACGGGTCTGGCTGGCATGGCGGCGATCGCCCTCAGGGGCGCTGAATGCGTAGTTTCGACTCGACGGCGGCTGCTGCCGTCTCTCCGTAGGAAGCAGACATCCGGGCCATGAAATGCGCTTTCCCGAGGACGTACTCCTGAGTGCCAACCGTCTCAACGACATAGGTAGCCAGCGTCGAACCAAGTTGGGCACACGTGACCAGGTCCAGGTTCCACGAGAGCCCGCAGAGGAATCCGGCTCGGAAGGCATCGCCGACACCGGTCGGATCGGCGCTGTGGACAGCACCGGCGATGGGCACCTCGATGGGCGGATGTCCCTTACGTAGCAACGACGCGCCGTCTCGACCCTTGGTGATGACCCGCACCCCCACGTGGTCCAGGATCTGCGCTCCGCTCCAACCAGTCTTCTGCTCGGTGAGGTGGGCTTCGTACTCGTTGGTCATCAGGTACGCCGCGCCGGTGATGAGCTCTTTGATGAACGGACCGTCGGCAAAGGCCAACTGTTGCGATGGATCGGCAACGAAGGGGATGTTGCGCGATCGACAATCGTCGGAGTGGCGCCGCATCCCTTCCGGATCGTTGGCGCCGATCAGGACGAGATCCAGACCACCACAGCGGGCGGACACCGGGCCGAGTTCGATCTCGCGTGCCTCGCCCATCGCGCCGGCATAGAAGGTTGCAATCTGCGCATGATCGTCGTCGGTGGTGCACACGAACCTCGCGGTGTGCTTGGTCTCGGACGTCCACACCGATTCGCAATCGACACCGTGCCGCTCCAACCACGACCGGTAAGAGGCGAAATCCTCACCGACCGCGCCGACGAGCACCGGGCGCTCCCCCAGCGCCGCCATCCCGAACGAAATATTTGCCGCTACGCCCCCCCGGCGAATCTGCAGCTCCTCGGCCAGGAACGACAACGAGATCTTGCTGAGTTGGTCCGGAACGAGCGAATCCGCGAAGCGACCTCGAAAGGTCATCAGGTGGTCAGTGGCGATGGAACCGGTAACGGCGATCTTCATGCCGCGAACCTATCCGGCGGCGGACCCGCATCCGAATCCGCTCGTCGCGGCTCGTGGGAGGTCATGGCGCGAAAAAGGCGGCCGGGGCCGGCATTGCCGGCTCCGACCGCCGAAATCGCGGGACTGTAGTTCTCAGCTCAGCTGAAGCTGTCGCCGCAGGCGCAGGAGCTTCCCGCATTTGGGTTGTCGATCGTGAAGCCCTGCTTCTCGATCGTGTCGGCGAAGTCGATACTGGCCCCTTCCAGGTACGGGGCGCTCATCCTGTCTACGACTACTTCGACGCCGTCGAAGTCGCGGACCAGGTCACCGTCGAGCGAGCGCTCGTCGAAGTAGAGCTGGTAGATGAGTCCGGAACAACCGCCGGGCTGAACTCCCACCCGCAGACGCAGGTCGTCGCGGCCTTCCTGTTGCAGGAGGCTCTTGACCTTGCCCGCCGCCACGTCGCTCAGCTCGATGCCGTGCGTGGTGACCACGTCGGCGGTCGGAGTCGAAAGGTTGGTGCTGCTGTCCACGCTCATGGATCCTCCACTGAACTTGCTGGGTGACCGTGTCCGTATCGCCACGATCGAGGTTCACCGAAGACAACTACGGCTGCCTGCGGGTTGTTCCCGTCCCGCCGGGTTGCCGCCCCGTCTGGATGGGTGTGTCCACTGACCAGGGTACGGCGTCCGCTCCTTCTCCTCCAGCGCATGCGCCACCGGGCCGGTCCCCCGGTGCTCGGTGAGGGGCATGCACCCCGGCCTGGACCCGCGGTCAGGATGGAGTCCAGGTCCTCGCCACCCGGGTCGCCAACATGGCCAGGTCGCGGGATCTCTGCCAGCCGTCCACCGGCTCCGATGCTGCGCCGGTGGACACATTCGAAGCCATCCGCCCGGCTGGGACCACCGAGTACACCCCGCTCACCCCCAGCGCAGCGGACTCCCTTCGCCCGATGTGCGCTTCGTACGACAACACCACCACCGGCTTTCCGCTACGCGCAGCGCGCGCGCCGACCTCGGAAATCACGGTGTCCTGCAACGATTTCCAGTCGAAGACGTCAGCGCCCATCACCACCAGCTCGCTCTGCGCGATCGCGTGGTCGACGTCGGCGAGTTCGCAGAACAGCTGCGGACCCGGCCGTAGCTGCGCGCCCAGGACCGCAAGCGCGTACCCGACACCGCCCCCCGCACCTGCGCCGGATTCCCGATCCAACCGACGTTCCTTACCTGTCAGAAGGTCGCGATGCGATGGCAGGACGCGACGCAGATGGTCGACGTACTGACCGAGCCGGTTCTCGAACGCCTGCGATTGTGCGCCGTCGAGGCCGAGGCTTTCCCGGGCGTAGGAGGCCGCACCGTGAAAACCCAACAACGGCAGTGATTCTGCAGTTGCCGCGATGATCTGACGGCCGAGCCACTGCTGCCGCACATCGGCAACCCATCCCAGGTCGCTCTCGTTCGGGTCGTCGGCCCGGCCAGCAAGAGCCTGCAGCATTCCCAGGCCACCGTCCAGACAGGTCAGGTCGCCGACTCCCACGATCAGGGTGCCCACCTCCGGCCGTGCGACGGTCCATTGCATGAGCAGACCGAGTGGATGGGAGGACCTGCCGGAAGTGACCTGTGCCGCCTCCAGAATCGCGGTGCCGTCGGGCAGCAGCACGACGGTCGCGAGGACCTCGGCCAATGCAACTGGTTCTGTGCAGGCACCCGCCAGCCGGGCAGCCGCGGCGCAGAACCCTCTGCCCCCGCGGGACAGGCCCAGAGCACGAACTTGCAGAGCCGTCGAGCTACCGCTCTCATTCGCGAGCCAGCCGAGTCGGATGCCCTCGGCGACCTCATCAGGGTTGGCCGAGTCGACAGCGTCGCAGACCACGAGTACAGACACCTGCACAGTCTCCCCCGTCGCTCGCCCGGGCCGGCCACTCAACGCAGTTCGCCCCAGAGCAGTGCGCCCCCGAGAAGGACGGCCGCCACGCTGATCAACGCGAACACGGTGACCCACAGGAGCGCCGGAAATGGTGTGAGCCTGGCGAGCTGGTCAGCATCCGACAGCTGACCGCCGCCGGCGCTCCCGCCGGCTGATCGGTCGTGCTGCAGATCCACCACCGTACGGAGTCCGCCGAACAGCAGGAGCCACACCATGACCAACGCGACCGCCATGTGCACGCTCGGGGGGCACCACCAGAGGATCGCAGCAACGGGCCCGCCGCAGGCTGCGACCGCGAGCAGACCGAACCAGTTGCGGATCTGCAAGATCATCCCGACCAATACGACCAGGACCGCCAGTAGCAACAGACCCGGGTATCCCCCGCGCAGCAGCCAGGCACCCAGAACACCCAGCACGGCAGGGCCGGGATAGCCCGCACCGAAGGTGAGGACCGCACCGAGACCACGCGCCGGGCCCCGCGAGGCCGTGACGCCGGACGTGTCGCGGTGGATCCGCATTCCATGCAGCGAACGACCGCAGACCAGGGCCGCCAGCGCGTGGGAGCCCTCGTGCGCCAGCGTGATGCCCACTCGCGCGAAGCGCCACGCGCGCGGCCATCCGACCAGGGCGAGCGCCAGCACTGCCGAGGCAACGACGACAGCGATCGACGCGTGCGGCGCGGCGACCGTCAGGCGGTCCCATTCGCCACCCATCAGGTGACTGCGTTCACCGGTTGACGCGCCAAGACCCTACGACCGATGACGCAACTGTCCGTCGGCGCCGATTGCCCGATTGTGTGCAGGGTCGACCCGCTCGACCTCGGCGATCGCGCCCGGTGCCGTTCCCCTGCCGAACGGGCTGCCGCCCAGCGCCTCCCTGCCGTGCTCGCTCATCAGCCCGGACAGATCCGGCCCCTTCGGGATGATCCCCGTGGGGTTGATGTCGGAGTGCACGACGTAGTAGTGGGCCTTGATGTGCTCGAAGTCGACCGTGTCACCGAAGCCGGGTGTCTGGAACAGATCCCGTAGGTATCCGTAGAGGGCCGGCAGCTGCGCAAGGAGATTGCGGTTGCACTTGAAATGACCGTGATAGACCGGATCGAAACGGACCAGCGTCATGAACAGTCGGATATCGGCCAGCGTGATCTGACCTCCCATGAGGTACCGCTGGTCGGTAAGCCGGTCCTCCAGCCAGTCCAGGGCGGCAAAGAGACGGTCGTACGCGTCTTCGTACGCCGTCTGTTCGCTGGCGAAGCCACACCTGTAGACGCCGTTGTTCACTTCCGTGTAGACGCGGCGCATGACCACATCCATCTCCGAGCGCTGCGCCTCCGGGTAGAGATCGGGGGCGCCGACGCGGTGCAATGACTTCCACTGCTGGATCAGGTCGATATCCATCTGGGCGAAGTCGTTCGTCACAACCGCACGCGACGACTCCTCGACGAGAGCCGGGACGGTGATCCCCCGCGGATATCCGGGCACCCGGTTCTCGAAGGCGTCTTTCAGCCGGGGTATCCGCAGCACCGGATCCAGACCTCCTGGGTCCAGATCGAAGGTCCAGCTGTCCGTGTCATGCGTCGGTCCACAGATCCCGAGCGAGATCACGTCCTCCAGGCCGAGCAGGCGACGCACGGTGGTCAACCGACTCGCCCACGGGCACGCCCGACTGACGACCAGTCGATACCGACCGGCCTGCACCGGCCATTGTGCACCGGGGTCGGCCGTGATCCGATCACTGATGTAGTTCGTATCGCGCTCGAAGGAGGGCTCCAGGTAGCCGGCCATCACTTCACCTCTGCCAGTCGCTGCAGCAGGAGGGCCTCGGCTCGGCAGACCCGCTCGAACTCGCCCAGGTGCAGACTCTCGTTCGCACCGTGCGCCCGGGTGTCCGGGTCCTCCACCCCGGTCACCAGGATCGCGGCTTCGGGGAATCGCTCCGCGAAGGCGGCAACGAACGGTATCGACCCGCCGACCCCGATATCGACGGGCTCCGCGCCATCCCACGCGTCTCTGAAGGCCGACCGTGCTGCGTCCTGGATCGGGCCGTGTGACGGTGCGACGAACCCGGCGCCCTCGTCATCGAGGCTTACCTCGACCCGAGCTCCCCACGGAGTGTGCTGGCGCAGGTGATCCTGTAGCAGCTCATAGGCATGTCGTGGATCTTCGTCCGGTGCGATCCGCATCGACACCTTGGCGCGGGCAGTGGCCGCCAACGTGTTGGAGGCCGTGTCCACCGACGGGGCGTCGATACCGATCGTCGTGATCGCCGGCTTCGTCCACAGGGCTGACAACAACGGTCCCGAGCCGATGATCTGCACGCCGTCCAACAGCCCGGATTCCTGCCGGAGTCGCGCTTCGTCGTAGTCCAGATCGGCGGCTTCGCCGCGTCGTAGACCCGCCACGGCAACCTCGCCCGCCGCATCGTGCAGCGAAGCGAGTAAGGCGATCAGCGCGGTGATGGCATCGGGAACCGGCCCGCCGTACATACCGGAATGGACGCTGTGATCCAAGGTTGCGACCGTCACCACGACCCGGATCATGCCGCGCAGCGTCGTCGTGAGAGCCGGCGTGCCGATCTCCCAGTTCGTGGAGTCTGCGAGCACGATCGCGTCCGCGCGTAACCGGTCACCATGCCGTTCCAGGATGGTCGCCAACGAGTCGGAACCGACCTCCTCCTCTCCTTCGACGAAGACCGTGACCCCGACCGGCGGGCGCCCGCTGTGCGCCCGGATAGCGGCAATATGGGCCATCACCCCCGCCTTGTCGTCGGCAGCACCGCGGCCGTAGAGCCGACCGTCCCTCTCGACCGGTTCGAACGGCGGACTGATCCAGTCCTTTTCGTCGCCGGGCGGTTGGACATCGTGGTGGGCGTACAACAACACGGTCGGAGCGCCGGGGGGTGCCGGGAGGGTGGCAATCACCGCAGGGCGTCCACCCTCTCGCACGATCTCGACCTGCAGGCCCTCTGCCCTCAGCAGATCCGCCACCGCGTGTGCGCTGCGGTCGACATGCGTCTGATCGAAAGAGTCCAGCGAGACGCTGGGGATGGCGGTCAGTGCTTCCAGGTCGCGACGAACACCGGGCATCAGGGCACTGATCCGAGCCCTCAACTCCTGTGTCGACGCGTCGGCGCGCTGGGTGGTTTCCGAATTCGTGTCACTCACCCGGCTACGGTACCGGCGTCCCCGTAGACTCTGGTGTTGTGTTAGGTCGCAGTAAGTCACCCACCGCAACGTCCACCGAGGCGGAGGCGCTCGTCGAGCCGTCAGCAGACGGACGAAAAGGGCGCCCGACCCCCAAACGCCGTGACCAGCAGGCCGCCCGACGCAAGCCGCTGGTGCCTGCCGACCGCAAAGCGGCCAAGTCGACGTCACGCGATGGCCAGCGCAAGGCACGGATGGCTCAACGTGACGCGATGGCCCGCGGCGAGGAGAGCGCGATGCTCCCCCGCGACCGCGGTCCGGCCAAGCGCTACATCCGCAATTACGTCGACGCGCGCGTACGGGTGGGCGAGATCATGCTGCCCCTGATGTTGGTCATGCTGCTCGTCTCGGTGGCGCTGCCGAGCGTCCTGAAGGCCAGCGGGCTCTTCATCGTGTGGCTGATCGCCCTTGCCGGAGTGATCGATGCCTCCTTCATGTGGCGCCGATGCAAGAAGCGACTCGTCGCACTCACCGGGCAGCAGCCGCCGCGCTGGTCGTGGCTGTATGCAGGCATGCGGGCATTCCAGATGCGGTTCACCCGGATGCCCAAGCCTCAGGTGCCGCGCGGGATGGCATTCGAGGATCTCCCGGCACCAGACCGGACCGCCAGCAGCAGGTAGCGGTCAGTCGTTCGGGGTGCGTTCAGAGCTCTGCAGAAAGACCCATCGGGCCGTAGACCGGCTCGCCGTTCTCCAGCAGACTCACAGTGGCAACGCCTGCAGCTGCTAGTTCCTGCCATTCCTGACCCAGCCATGACTCGGCATCACTCTGGGTCGGGAAAGCTGCATCCACTGTGACAGTGCCGCTGACTGGGGCACCATCGCGATCTGCGTAGGTCCAGGTCCATTCGTCGCTCATGACCCCGAGCCTATGGGTGGGCCGCGTCTGCCGCAGCGCCAGTGGGGTTGGCGTTGTAACGCGCCAGCCGCGGTGACGACGGGGGTAGCCGAACCCCCTACCCTGGGCCCATGAGCACGACGTTGGTTCTGGGGGGCACCCCGCTGAGCGCACGCAGACATGCCGTATCCCTGCTGCCTGCACAAACAGCAGTCACCGTAATAGTTCCGCAGGACCTACCTGTGACCGGCGATCCCAATGGATGGCAGCGGGTGCAGACAGTCGATCTGACACGCACCATCCTGCGCGGCCGTTCATCGGTCCTTGTCGACTCGCTGGAGACGTGGGCCATCGCCCTGCTGGACAAGCACGACGCATGGTCCGGCGATGGGCCGGGGGCCCTGGCTGTCCGGGAGGAAATCGCCGAATTCTGCGCCATCTGGGCCAACGCCCCCTATGACAGCGTTGCGTTGAGCCGCGAGGTCAGCTTTGGAGCTGCACCCGAGGACGATCGTGCACTCAGGTTGCGAGATGTGCTGGAGGAGCTGAACGCGGTTGTATCCGGAGCCAGCACGCGCACTCATCTGGTGCTCTCGGGTCGAGTGGTAGATCTTTCCCAGGCCACGTTGGTGGCGCCCGCCCCGAACTGAGTCGCAGATTCCCGCGGCATCCGCGGCTCGGACCGAGGTCAGGTCGGCTGCACCTGCACGAATGGCGCTTTGACGACGGTCACGGGAAGCGAGCGACCACGGACGTCCACGAAGAGCTGGTCCCCGACCGCAATTCCCCGGTCCAGCAGCGCCAGCGCAATCCCCTCCTTCAGGGTTGGTGACATAGTGCCGGAGGTGACCTCACCCACGACGGTGCCGTCCCCGCGGGTGACCGCACAGTGGGCCCGGGGTATCCCGCGGCCCGTTGCGCGCAGCGCCCCGGCGAGCCGACATGATTTCTCGGCACGCTGAGCGGTCAGCACGTCCTTGCCCCAGAACGATTCCTTGGCCCACCCCACAGCCCATCCCGCGCGTGCCATGTTGGGAGTGATCGTCATCGAGAGATCATTTCCATGCAGGGGGTAACCCATCTCCGTACGTAGCGTGTCGCGAGCGCCCAGTCCGCAGGGCAGACCCTCGAAGGGCACCATGGCAGCGATCAACGCGTCCCACAGCAGGGCCGTGTCGCTCCAGTGCGTCACCAACTCAAACCCTGATTCGCCGGTGTAGCCGGACCTCAGAACGGTGATGTCACGACCCTGCCAGCTCGTCCGCGCATCGGTGAAGGACATGTACGCCAGGTCGGTCGGCAGTCCCAGCGAGGTCAGCACCTGCGCACTGCAGGGACCCTGCACCGCAATGATTCCGAAGTCGTCGTGCTGGTTGACGACCTCGACACCGGAAGGCGCGGCGGCCTGCAACCGTCGGACGACCTCGGCCGTATTGGCGGCATTGGGCACCAGGAAGATCTCATCTTCGCTGGTGAAGTACTGGATCAGGTCGTCGATCACTCCGCCGGTCGCCTCGTCGCAGCACATCGTGTACTGCGCCTTCGGCGGCGCGATCTTACGAAGATCGTTGGTAAAACAACGATTGAC
The DNA here is from genome assembly GCA_039636865.1 of Dermatophilaceae bacterium Sec6.4. NCBI lineage: Bacteria > Bacillati > Actinomycetota > Actinomycetes > Micrococcales > Dermatophilaceae > Dermatophilaceae bacterium Sec6.4. The sequence goes on along the minus strand of CP144172.1, from coordinate 1,738,261 downwards.
GAAGTCGGCAGCGCCCGGCCCTCGGACGGACGCCTTGCCCAGGTGGCTCACGTCGAAGATCCCCACGCGTTCGCGTACCGCCTCGTGCTCGCGCAGAACACCGCCGCCGGCGTACTCGATCGGCATTTCCCAGCCACCGAAATCGGCCATCTTGGCACCGAGCGCGCGATGACGCTCATCCAGGGGAGAGAACTTGGCCGCAGGGGCGGAGGCGGTTGAGGACGTCGTGTCGGTGCCCGAGGGAGTCATGACTCAACGTTAACCGGGCGCCGTGGCTACAGTCGTCAGAGGCATTACCCTGCCGAACCCCATCGAGAGGACGAGCACCCGTGACCACGACCGCTTCCCTGACCAGCGTCAATGCCCCGGACGACACTGAAGTAACGGTTGTCCTGACCCGTAAAGGCACCGGCGGCGCAATCACCGTGCGCACGAGCGCGCTCAGCCAGGAGAGCTGGGATGCGCTGGACACCACGCTCTCGGCGGTCCAGGCCACCGGAGCCCAGGACGAGGTCGTGCGCTTCGCACGGGTGGCGGGCATTTCGTCGATGGTCGTGGCGACCGGTTGCGGCCTGACGGCGGATCCTGTCGCTCTGGACGCGGAGACCGTCCGTGAAGCGGCCGGTGCGGCCACCCGCTCGCTGCACGGACGCAAGAGCGCCTACCTCGCTCTACCCACAGACACCGTCGAGTTGCTGGCCGCGGCCACCGAGGGTGGGTTGTTCGGCGCCTACGCCTACACAACCTACAAGAACTCGGACGCGAAGGTCGCCATCCAGGTGCTCAGCATCCACAACGGCGGTGTTCCTGCGAAAGAGGCGAAGTCCGTCCTGGCCCGCGCGCAGATCCTCGCGGGCGCCCAGCACTGGGCGCGCGACCTGGTCAACATGCCGCCGTTGGACCTCTACCCCGACTCGTTCGCCGAAGCCGTCGAGAACCGCTTCTCGGGATCGAAAGTCTCGGTGGAGGTCGCCCGGGGTGCCCGGCTCGAAAAGGATGGCTGCGGCGGGCTGATAGGGGTAGGTCGCGGGTCGGCACGCGGTCCCGCATTGGTCACGCTGAGCTACACCCCGCGGGGGGCGAAAAGTCATCTCGCGCTGGTCGGCAAGGGAATCACGTTCGACTCCGGTGGTCTGTGCATCAAACCTGCCGACGGGATGCGCACCATGAAGTGCGACATGGGTGGAGCCGCCGCGGTGGCGGCGACGATCGAGGCCATCGCCGCCTTGAAACTTCCGATTGCGGTCACGGGCTACCTCTGCCTTGCCGAGAACATGACGGGCGCGGACGCCCAGCGACCTGGTGACGTGGTGCGGATGCCGAACGGCAAGACGGTGGAGATCATCAACACCGATGCCGAAGGTCGGCTGGTGATGGCGGATGGTCTGAGCCTGGCTTCGAGGTTGTACCCGGACCTGACGGTCGATGTCGCGACTCTCACCGGTGCGGCCGTCGTCGCGCTGGGCGAACGCACCGCTGCCGTGGTCAGCAACAACGACGCGGTGCGCGTGGAGATCCTCGCTGCTGCTGCCCACGCCGGTGAGGCGTTGTGGCCGATGCCGCTGTTGGAAGACCTGCGTCCGGCGATGAACTCCGAGATCGCCGACGTCAAGCACACCGGCGGGAAGACCGGCGGACTGATCACCGCCGCCCTCTTCCTGCGCGAGTTCGTCGGAAACGACAAGAACGGGGACCCGCTGAACTGGGCGCACCTGGACATTGCCGGTCCGGCGTACAACGAGAAGGCTCACGGATACACCCCGTACGGAGGAACCGGGTACGCAGTACGCACGCTGGTGACGGTGGCCGAAGGACGCAGCTGATCCGCCTCGGTATCAGACCTGAACCAACATGCGCCGAAGGAGCGAAGATTTCAATGACAGTGCCCGGAACACAGAAAAAGCAGACGGATCATGACGACACGTTCGACATCGTCGTCCTGGGGGGCGGCAGCGGTGGATATGCATGTGCATTGCGCGCGTCCGAGCTCGGGCTGAAGGTGGCGCTGGTCGAGCAGGGCAAATTGGGCGGAACCTGCCTGCATCAGGGTTGTATCCCCACCAAGGCGATGCTGCACGCGGCCGAGGTGGCCGACGCGGCCCGTGAGAGTGAGAAATTCGGGGTCCGTGCGACCTTCGAGGCAATCGACATGCCTGGTGTACACGCGTACAAGGACGCCGTGATCGCCCGGCTCTACAAGGGCCTGCAGGGGCTGGTCGGTGGGCAGGACATCACCTACGTGGAGGGCGTTGGTCGGCTCTCCTCCCCGACGACCGTCACCGTCGGTGACCGGGTGCTGACGGGTCAGCACGTGGTCCTGGCCACCGGGTCCAGGCCGCGGTTACTGCCGGGCCTGGAGCTCGGACCCCGCATCATCACCAGCGCCCAGGCATTGACCCTGGACCATGTACCCGAACGCGTCGTCGTGCTCGGCGGCGGTGTGATCGGTGTCGAATTCGCGTCGATCTACCGGTCGTTCGGTGCCGACGTCACGATCGTGGAGGCCCTGCCCCAACTGGTGGCGACCGAGGATGCCGCGGTTTCCAAAGCGCTGGAGCGCGCGTTCCGTAAACGCAAGATCACGGTGCGAACCGGGGAGCGTTTCAGCTCGGCGACCGATAACGCCGACGACGTCGAGATCACGCTGGAATCCGGCGAGACCCTGAGCGCAGACCTACTCCTGGTGGCGGTCGGGCGAGGTCCCGTGAGCGATGGTCTGGGCTTCGAAGATGTCGGAGTGCACGTGGACCGTGGTTTCGTACCGACCGACCAGGACCTGCGAACGAACCTACCCACGATCTACGCGGTCGGCGATATCGTTCCCGGGCTGCAGTTGGCGCACCGCGGCTTCGCACAGGGAATTTTTGTTGCCGAGCACATCGCAGGTCTGGCACCGGCACCGGTGGATGAGTCCACCATTCCCCGGGTTACCTACTGCGATCCGGAGATCACCGCCGTCGGGTTGACCGAAAGCGCTGCTCGCGAGCGCTACGACGACATACTCACCTACGAATACAACCTCGGCGGAAACGGCAAAAGTCAGATCCTGGGCACCCAGGGGTTGGTGAAACTCGTACGTCGAGCCGACGGACCCGTCGTCGGCATCCACATGATTGGCTCCAGGATGAGCGAGCAGGCCGGCGAGGCGCAGCTGATCGTCGGGTGGGAAGCGCTCCCCGATGATGTCGCCCCCCTCGTGCACGCTCACCCGACGCAGAATGAAGCACTCGGCGAAGCGCATCTCGCGCTCGCCGGCAAACCGTTACACGCCCATAGCTGAGACCGCCCACCATGAAGCCCGAACATGAAGGAGAATGACGGCCATGTCTGAACGCGTGACCATGCCCGCCCTCGGTGAGTCTGTGACCGAAGGCACCGTGACCAGATGGTTGAAGCAGGTGGGAGAGCAAGTCGAACTCGATGAACCCCTGCTGGAAGTCTCGACCGACAAGGTCGATACGGAGATCCCGTCACCGGTAGCGGGCACTGTCCAGGAGATCCTGGTGCAGGAGGACGAGACTGTCGAGGTCGGAGCCGACCTTGCAGTGATCGGTGAGGGCGCAGCGCCCAAGTCCGACGACAATGCCTCCGATGCCGACGACGCCGCTGCCGAACCGTCGGCGGCAGCCGAGATGGATCAGCAGAACACCCAGGACCCCACAGACTCCGAGGACTCGGCCGATGCCGGTAGCGGGTCCTCCTCCGACGACGCTGAAGCTCAGACCACGTCGGAAACCGCCACGGATCAGGCCGATCGCACTACGTCCAGCGACACCGGTGACTCCAGCGGCGACGGTGACGGGGACGGTGAGACCGTCACGATGCCGGCTCTCGGCGAATCGGTGACCGAGGGCACTGTCACCCGTTGGCTGAAGGCCGAAGGTGACCAGGTTGAGGTCGATGAGCCGCTACTCGAGGTCTCGACCGACAAGGTCGATACCGAGGTGCCTTCCCCAGCGGCCGGCACGCTACGCAAGATTCTGGTCGCAGAGGACCAGACCGTCGAGGTCGGCACAGCGTTGGCCGTGATCGGCGGCTCGAGTTCGGATGCTGCCGGCACCTCCGATACCAACTCGTCGCAGTCGCACGAAGCGAAGGACGCTCCTGCCGCGGTGCCGGAAGAAGCAGCACCCGAACCGGCGAAGCCGGCCGCTGCTGTGCAGAAGGCGGCGCCCAAGACCGATACGCCCAGCGCGAAGGCCGAACCTGCCGCATCCACCACGACAGAGTCGAAGACGGCGTCCGATCAGAGCGAGGGGTCCGATCAGAACATCTATGTGACGCCGCTGGTTCGTAAACTCGCCGGTCAACACCAGGTCGATCTCAGCTCGATCAAGGGCACCGGCATCGGCGGGCGCATCCGCAAGCAGGACGTTCTCGACGCAGCCGAGTCGGCCAAAGCCGACGCAGCGGCGGCTGCGAAGAAGAGTGAGCCCGCGTCGACTCCGGCTCCGTCGACGGCTCAGGAATCGTCAACTGGCTCGAAAGCCTCGTCGGTACCGGACGTCTCGGACAAGCGTGGAACCACCGAGAAGATGACCCGCATGCGTCGTCTCATCGCGACACGAATGGTGGAGTCGTTGCAGGTGTCGGCTCAGCTGACGACCGTCGTCGAAGTGGACGTCACAAAGATTGCGCGGTTGCGTGATCGGGCCAAGGCCGGATTCGCCGACCGCGAGGGCGTGAAGCTCAGTTTCCTGCCGTTCTTCGCGCTTGCGGCCGTCGACGCTCTGAAGGCGCACCCGGTGCTCAACGCGAGCGTCGAGGGCGACTCGATCGTCTACCACCCGGCGGAGAACCTCGGTATCGCCGTCGATACCGAGAAGGGTCTGTTTGTTCCGGTCATCCGGAACGCCGGCGATCTGAACATCGCCGGCCTGGCCCGTAAGATCGGCGATCTGGCGGCGCGTACCCGTGACAACAAGGTCACTCCGGATGAGTTGGGCGGCGGGACGTTCACCCTCACCAACACCGGCAGCCGGGGCGCGTTGTTCGACACCCCGATCATCAACCAGCCGCAGGTGGGAATTCTCGGCACAGGTTCGGTCGTCAAGCGAGCCGTGGTGCTGAAGGATGCGGACGGGGGCGAGAACATCGCGATCCGTTCGATGGTCTACCTCGCGCTGTCCTATGACCACCGAATCGTGGACGGTGCCGACGCCGCCCGGTTCCTCGGCACGATGAAGGCCCGCCTCGAAGACGGCGCGTTCGACGTCTGACCCGTCACCAACAAGTAGGGAACACATATGAAGCAGCGAGTTGCTGTCACTGGATCGTCCGGCATGATCGGTACCGCCCTCACGGCATACCTCTCGAACCGAGGCGACGACGTGGTGAGACTCGTTCGTCGGGAGCCGCGCGCTGCCGACGAGGTTTCGTGGGATCCGGCCGCCGGTCGGTTGGATCCCACGAAGCTCGCCGGCGTGACTGCCGTCGTCAATCTGGCCGGCGCCGGTATCGGCGACCACCGGTGGACAGCGGACTACAAGAAGACCATCGAGCAGTCGCGGGTTTCGTCCACGTCGACCGTTGCTGATGCAATGGCCTCGATGGGTGAACCGGTGCGGTTTGTCAGCGCGTCCGGTATGTCCTATTACGGCGACCGCGGTGATGACGTGGTCGACGAGCAGGCCTCCACGGGTGAATCCTTCCTCGCCGACGTCACGCGGGTGTGGGAGGCAGCGACCCAGCCGGCCGTTGCGGCCGGGTGCCCGACGACTTTCCTGCGCACCAGTCTCGTGCTTGCGCCCGCGCAGGGATCGATGAAGCAGGTCATGCTGCTGGCAAAGCTCGGCCTCGGTGGTCCCCTCGGATCGGGGCGGCAGTGGTGGTCCTGGATCTCCCTGGAAGATCAGGTCCGCGCGATCGTGCACCTGATCGACAACCCTGACATCACGGGTCCGGTGAACATGGCCAGCCCGTCGCCTGTCCGGCAGCGTGATTTCATGCGGGCACTCGGATCTGCTCTGCACCGCCCGGCGGTCCTACCTGCACCGGCTACTGCCCTGCGCGTCATTCTGGGTGAATTCTCCAGCGAGATCCTGACGAGTCTTCGACTCGAGCCTGGAGCGCTCGAGCAGTCGGGATTCGAATGGAAGCATCGCGAGATGGCCGATGTCGCCGCGTACCTCGCAGCCGGCTGAGTCGTCGCAGGAGACAGGTAGCTCAAAGCGCTGCCCACGACGCAATGCGCCACCCTGCGGGCGTCCACGCAACTGTGACCAGAGTGCGTACCTCATGGGCGGGTACAACGGTGTCGGATCGGTCGCTCCTGACGACGTGGTACCCGGACCTGACCACCGTTGCCTCGATGGCGGCACCCGTGCCGACAGGTGGGCGCAGTCGCGCTGCTGAGACCCGAAAGAGCAGATTGCGATACCGCACTCCCCGATCTCGCGCCGTCAGCAGATCTGCCTGGTCCCCCTGGTAGGCGGTTGAGCCTGGAATCAGGCAGCGGCTCAGGTCCGCCACCCGTCCCGTGGACCAGGCGTGCGCGCGGGCATCGACAAGACCTTGCAGCACCGCTGTCGGCGACCGTTGCAGCTGCTGCTGCCCCTGTGCAGCCGTCCGCGGCGCGGCACCGGGTCTACTGCTCGGAGCACTGGGGCCCGGCAAACTGGGGCCCGGCGAACTAGTGGTCAATGCCGTCGAAGGGCGCCCGCCGATCTTTGCGGCCGGCGAGGCTGATGAGGGTGCGCTGACTGCTGACGCAGTGTCTCCGTTTGCCCCTGCGGACACGTCGTTGCCCACCAGCATCAAGCCACCGGCGACGAGTCCGACGAATGCCGCGGCGGCCACGGTGCGCAGCAGTACGGGGCGGCGCCATCCCGCCGCTGACTTTGCTGGTCGGGCGCTGTGACGACCGACAACCTCGCGATGGGCTTCTTCTCTGATTCTTCTGGTCAGCGCTGCTCCCGGATCGTCGGACCGGTCCGAATCCGTTACTCGTCGGCCTGTTGACCCTTGGATGGGCGCCGGGTCCGGCGGCGCCATCTGCCACAACGCGAGTGCGAACTCCTCCGGTGTCGGCCGGGCAGTCGGGGTGTGTGACATACACGAAAGCACCAGATCATGCAGTGCGTCGGGTATCGACGGTGCGCTGCTGGCGAGATCCGGTCGCAATGCTGCACATTCGGGGGCCTGACCGACCAGTGCTGCCCACGCAATGGCGCCCAGTGAGTACACATCGCTGGCGGGAGTCGGCTGCTCCCCCGCCAGCACCTCTGGGGCAGCCCAGTGTTCAGTGACCCACGTCGGCTCGTCGTCGTGCCCGGCGAGACGCGAGAACCCCAGGTCCGCGATCAACGGCTTCCCCCGGTGCGTGAACAGAACGTTTCCGGGGCTGAGGTCGCCGTGCACCAGACCCATACTGTGCAGGTCATGCATCGCCCGAGCAATGGGGCACAGGACCGTCACCAGCTCACCGGGTGTGAGGTGGTCCCGGGTTCGTAGGCTGTCAGCCAGCGATCCGCCCTCGGCGAGCTGCATGATCAACGCAATCGCGTCACCGTCGGTCGGCACGACCTCGTACAACCGGATCACGTGCTCGTGATGCAACGACTGCAACACGGCGGCCTCATGTCGCAGTGCGGTCTCGGTGCCGTCGGTGTCGGCGGCGCTTCCGGTGACGAACTTGGCGGCGAAGCGCACGCCGTCGGCTCGTGCGACGGCCCACACCTGTCCGGCACCGCCGACACCGAGCAGCTGCAGGAGTTCGTACCCCCTCAAGGTCGGCTGATCGTCCATACCTGCTGACGGTGCCACGCAATGATGGCGATGCGAGAAGTTATCCACAGGGGCCGGTTTGCGAGTGGCGACGTGACGCCGGAGTAACCCGCGATGCGGCGTACTGTGAAAAATATGCGCATCGAACAGCTCGGCCTCGCACCGGATCTGGTGAACTACCAGGACGCCTGGGATCTGCAGCGTGAGGTGCATGCACGTGTCGTGTCAGCCGACCAGGAGGACACGGTGCTGCTGCTGGAACACGCGGCTGTCTACACCGCCGGCAAACGCACCGAGCCGCACGAGCGACCGTTTGACGGCACACCGGTCATCGACGTCGATCGTGGCGGCAAGATCACCTGGCACGGACCGGGACAACTTGTCGGCTATCCGATCGTGCGGCTGCCCAACCCCATCGATGTGGTCAGCCACGTTCGCCGGCTGGAACAACTGATGATCGATGTATGCAGCGACCTTGGACTGGATGCCTGTCGGATCGATGGCCGCAGCGGCGTGTGGTTCGAGGCGGTGGGCTCGACCCCCGAACGCAAGGTCGGGGCAATCGGCATCCGCGTCAGCAGAGACGTGACCATGCATGGCTTCGCGCTCAACTGCGACTGCGACCTGTCGTGGGCCGACACGATCGTCCCCTGCGGGATCCCGGACGCCGGCGTTACCTCCCTCAGCAGAGAGCTGAACCGGGACGTGACGGTGCGTGAGGTACTCCCACTGATCGAGAAGCGGCTGCCCGACATCCTCGCCTGACCGCCGCAGTCAGGCCCGGTGCCGGGCCGATCTCCGTGTGGTGCCTCGATGCACCCCGCGTACTGTGGAATCAACCGCACCGGACTGCGGTTGATCCGTGCAGACACCGAGCGACCCCAAGGGTTGGACGTCAACCTCGAGGAAGTAGCGACACCCATGACTGTGGTACCAGAAGGCAGACGAATGCTGCGCGTCGAGGCGCGTAACAGCCAGACGCCGATCGAACGCAAGCCCGAATGGATCCGTACGACCGCGAAGATGGGTCCCGCCTACACGCAGTTGCACAATCTGGTGAAGAACGAGGGCCTGCACACGGTCTGTCAGGAAGCGGGCTGTCCTAACATCTTCGAATGCTGGGAGGACCGTGAGGCTACGTTCCTCATCGGCGGCGAACAATGCACCCGCCGGTGTGACTTCTGCCAGATCGATACCGGTAAGCCCGCCGACCTGGACCGCGACGAACCGCGCCGGGTAGCCGACTCTGTCCAGCAGATGGGCCTGCGCTACGCCACCATCACGGGCGTGGCCCGGGACGATCTGGATGACGGCGGAGCGTGGCTCTACGCCGAAACCATCCGTCAGGTGCACCAGCTCAACACCGGCACCGGCGTCGAGATCCTGATCCCCGACTTCAACGCAGTTCCGGAGCAGGTCGGCGCGGTCATCGACGCGGCCCCGGAGGTCTTCGCCCACAATGTGGAGACGGTGCCCCGAATTTTCAAGCGGATCCGGCCCGCCTTCCAGTACGAGCGTTCACTCTCGGTGATCACCATGGGCAAGGAAGCGGGTCTGGTCACCAAGTCCAACCTGATCCTGGGGATGGGCGAGGAGGAGCACGAGATCGAGCAGGCGCTGCGGGATCTGTACGACGCGGGCACCGACCTCATCACCATCACCCAGTACCTGCGCCCGTCACCTCGTCACCACCCGGTGGACCGTTGGGCCAAGCCGCAGGAATTCGTGCACTGGTCCGAAGTGGCCGAATCGCTGGGTTTCAAGGGCGTGATGAGCGGCCCGCTCGTGCGTTCCTCCTACCGTGCCGGTCGCCTCTACGCACAGGCAATGGAACGTTCCGGGCGCACATTGCCCGCGAATCTCGCACATCTCGCGGCCGCTGCGAGTTCTCCCGCCCGTCAGGAAGCCGCGTCGCTCATCGAGCGTGCACTTCCGCAAGTATCCTGACCAGCATGCCCGCGACACCCGCACCCGAGAAGAAGAGCCGCTTCGGCCGTAAGAAGAAGGTCGCTGGCGACCCCTCGAGCGCCGAGCCCGGTCGTATCGCCCAGATCAAGACGCTCTACAAGCTCACCAGTTCCCGCGACCCGCGCGTTCCGCTCTACCTCGCGGGCGCCTTTCTGGTGACCTTCCTCATCGTCGCCGGCCTCGGCTTCGCTTTTGCATCCTCCACGTACGCCCGGATTGTCTTCACGCTCTTCGCGGTCCTGTTGGCCATCCTGCTCACCATGCTGCTGTTCGGCCGGTTGGCGCAGCGGGCAGCCTACGGTCAACTGGAGGGTCAGCCCGGAGCAACCAGCGCTGCCATGGGCGGCCTACGCAAGGGCTGGTTCTACGAGAAGGAACCGGTCGCGGCCGAATCCGGCAGGGCTCGCAATGTACGCGATATGAACAACGCAGCCATGGTTTTCCGTGCCGTGGGGCGCCCGGGTGTCGTGCTGGTGGCCGAAGGGCCGCGCAGTAGTGCCGTCAAACTCCTGGAGGCCGAGCGTAAGCGGGTGAGTCGTATCTCCGGTCCCGAGGTGCCCGTACACACACTGCGGGTGGGCGACGGCGAGGGTGCAGTGCCGGTCAGCAAACTGACGTCGACGATGACGAAGATGCCTCGCAAGCTGACGGACATAGAGGTCCAGACCGTGAACAAGCGGCTCCGTGCACTGGGCGGAGTGAAGCCACCGATTCCCAAGGGAATGGACCCGCGGTCGGCCCGCACCGATCGCAAGTCACAGCGCTGACGGTTCGTACCTAGCACCGAGCTCGAGCGGTTCCGCCACACCGCTACCTGGTGCGAACCAGGATGGTACCGGGAAGACGGTCATGCAGACCGCGTTGATCGACATCGAACACGATCGCGGGTATGACCAGGCACAGCAGCACCGCCCGTACCAGCGCCGGCAGTGGCCCGGCGCTCGATCCATCCAGTCGGGTGACCCTGGCCCCGACGATGAAGTGACCGACCGTCGAACCGAGTGTTGCAACCAGCAGAATGTTCTCGATCAGGAAGACCAGCAGCGGGGCAAAACTGGATCCACCCTGGCCTCCCCACCGGTACCCCAGGAGCCCGGCGGCGATGAGACTGCACAGCCCCCAGTCAATGAGGAGGGCAACAGCCCTCGGTACCAGTCGCACCACAGAGGTGCGCCCGCTGAAGGCACAGCCGAATTGTTGGCCGGGCCATCCCGAGGTCGGAACCTTCGACACTGGGGAAGATGTAGGGCCGGCCATGCATTCCAGGATAGAGAGCCGGATTTCGCTGCGGCTCGGCCCCCACTCCGACGACATGGGGCGGGTGGCGCACGCCGTCTGCGGCAGGCCTCGTGAGGCAGCAGCGGTGGGCTCGTAACCTCACCGAAACGCTTCAGTCACGACCGGGTAACCGCCATCCGCTAAATTTGGAAACTGTGCGCATGCCCCCGAGGGCGGACGCGCACGCCATTCACCAGCCACGGAGGTTCCATGTTCAACACCAGCGATGAGGTCTTGAAGTTCATCAAGGACGAGGACGTCAAGTTCGTCGATGTGCGCTTCTGCGATCTCCCGGGTGTGATGCAGCACTTCAATGTGCCCGCATCGACGCTGTCGCAGGACTCGTTCACCGAGGGCCAGATGTTCGACGGCTCGTCGATCCGCGGGTTCCAGGCAATTCACGAGTCGGATATGAAGCTGATCCCGGACCCGTCGTCGGCGTTCTTGGACCCGTACCGCAAGCACAAGACGTTGATCATGAACTTCTCGATCGTCGACCCTTTCACCGACGAGCGGTACAGCCGCGACCCGCGCAACATCGCGGTGAAAGCCGAGGCGTACCTGAAGTCGACGGGAATCGCCGACACCGCGTACTTCGGTGCCGAGGCAGAGTTCTACATTTTCGACGACGTCCGCTTCGAAACCAAGGCGAACGCCGGTTACTACTACATCGACTCGGTCGAGGGCGCATGGAACACCGGCCGCGAAGAAGAGGGCGGCAACCTCGGCTACAAGCCGCGATACAAGGGCGGCTACTTCCCGGTGCCTCCGGTGGACCACTTCGCCGATCTACGCGATGACATCGCGGTTGCGATGGGCGAAGCGGGCCTGCGGGTCGAGCGTGCGCACCACGAGGTCGGCACTGCTGGTCAGCAGGAGATCAACTACACGTTTGCCACGCTGCTGGCCGCGGGCGACGACATGATGAAGTTCAAATACATCGTCAAGAACACCGTTTTCGAGGCCGGGAAGACGGCCACGTTCATGCCGAAGCCACTGTTCGGTGACAACGGTTCGGGCATGCATACCCACCAGTCGTTGTGGAAGGACGGGGAGGCCCTGTTCTTCGACGAGAGCGGTTACGGCGGACTGTCGGACATCGCCCGCTGGTATGTCGGTGGGTTGCTCAAGCACGCGTCGTCGCTACTTGCGTTCACCAACCCGACGATGAACTCCTACCACCGTCTGGTTCCTGGCTATGAGGCTCCCGTGAACCTCGTGTACTCGGCGCGTAACCGGTCGGCCTGCATCCGCATTCCCATCGCGGGCACCTCCCCGAAGGCCAAACGCATCGAGTTCCGGATACCCGACCCGTCGGCCAACCCCTACCTGGCGTTCTCGGCGCAGCTGATGGCCGGCCTGGACGGCATCAAGAACCGCATCGAACCGCCGGAGCCGGTCGACAAGGACCTGTACGAGTTGCCGCCCGAGGAGTTGGAGAACATCGCCCAGGTGCCCGGCTCGCTGCCTGAGGTGCTGGACGCACTCGAAGCAGATCACGACTACCTCACCGAAGGCGGCGTCTTCACTGAGGACCTGATCGAGACCTGGATCGATTACAAGCGCGTCAATGAAGTCGATCCGTTGCGCTTCCGCCCGCACCCGCACGAGTTCGAGATGTACTACGACATTTGAGCCGCCGTGCAGCGAAGGCCGTGGGCGAGCGAAGCGAGCATGCGGCCGCAGCGAAACGGCGGATCAGATGTCGTCAATAAAGACAGTCATCGCGCCGAGCTGAAAGCAAAAGTCATCGCGCCAAGCTGAAAGCAAAAGTCATCGCGCCGAGCTGAAAGCACAAGTCATCGCGCCGAGCTGAAAGCACAAGCGCCGAAGCGGGGCGGCACCGGAAGCGGTGCCGCCCCGTTGCCCAACCCCCCCTGAACACCCACTGCGGGTGCCGAGGTCAGCCCGACTCGAGCCCTAGGGGTAGCTTGCCGGGGTGATCTTGATCGACCCGCCGACCTGGCCGGCATACGGACGACTCTGGTCGCACTTGATCAGTGATACCTCGTACGCAGAGTTGCGCGAGTTCGCTGCAGCGGTGGGGTTGCCGGAGCGGTTGTACGACGGTGATCACTACGACGTGCCGCAAGAGCGTTATCAGACAGCCGTCGACGCGGGCGCGCAAGAGGTTGCCGGCCGCGACCTGATCCGACGACTGTTGGGTAGTGGGTTGCGCAGGCACCAACGCGATCGCTGACGACCAGCATTTGGACATGCTGAACGGGGCAGATATGCCTCGCTCAGCATGTCCAAATCGCGAACGTCGATCGGACCCATACGCTGGTGGTGTGCTCCACGATTCCGTCACCATCCGTGGTGCCCGCCTGGTCCCTGTAGGTAGACCGGCACCGTCTGGTCCCGTGGACCTTCGCATCATCGACGGTCGCATCGCAGCGATCGAGCCATCGTTGCCGGACGACGGTTCGCGCGAGGTCCGTGCCGATGGACGCTGGTTGATCCCCGGCCTCTGGGACCATCACGTGCACATGACGCAATGGGCCATGACGCTCTCCCGCCTCGATGTCAGTGCGACCAGTGGGCCGGACGACGTCCTGCGGATCGTCGCTGCCCACGAGGCGATGATCGAAGACCGCACCACGACGATTGTCGGGTTCGGCTTCAGATCAGCCGGGTGGCAGACACAGCCCACGGTGCACGCACTGGATCAGGTGGCTCCGACCCGGCCGGTTGTGCTGATATCCGGTGATGCGCACAACGGGTGGCTGAACTCCACCGCCCTGCGGATGCTCGGACTACCGGCCCGCGATACCGCGATTGTCGAGAACGACTGGTTCGATGTCTTCCCGCTCCTCTCGGGGCTTCCGGGCATTACCACCGATCCGGTCGATGCCTACCGCACGGCGCTGCAGGATGCCGCGAGCAAGGGCGTCGTCGGCATTACCGACATGGAGTTCGCGAGCTCGGTGGCTACCTGGACGAATTTGATCCCGCGCGGCATCGACACGCTGCGCGTGCGCTCCTGCACCTACCTGCATGGGTTGAGCCGCACGATCGAAGCGGGGCTACGTACAGGCGACGCGCTGCCGGGAACCCTCGGGATGGCGACGATGGGTCCGCTGAAGATCATTTCCGATGGCTCCCTCGGCACCATGACCGCGTTGTGCTGCGCCCCCTATGCCGGCCACCTGACCCGCGGCACGTGCAATGTGTCGTTCGACGAGCTCGTCACGGCGCTCGGTGAAGCGCGCGCGCATGGCATGGACGCCGCGGTGCACGCTATCGGCGATGCTGCCACGACGATGGTGCTGGACGCGTTCGAGACGACGGGTATCCGCGGGTGCATCGAGCATGCCCAGTTGTTGGATCCGGTGGATATCCCACGGATGGCCGCGCTGAACGTGGGGGCCTCCGTTCAGCCCGCTCACCTGGTCGACGACCGCGACCTGTCCGACCAGCTCTGGCCGGACTGCAGCGAGCGGTCGTTCATGCTCCGGTCGATGCTCGATGCCGGGGTGCGCGTCACTCTCGGGTCGGATGCCCCCGTGTCCCAACTCAACCCGTGGCTGGCCATGGCCTCCGCAGTCCATCGCAGCGCCGACACCCGTGACCCGTGGGGTCCGGGCCAGGCGATCTCCCCCGCGGAGGCATTGGCGGCCAGCACCGACGGTCGGGGCACCCTACGCGTCGGCGAGGTGGCCGACATCGTGTTCCTGGACGCTGACCCGCTGCAGGTGGAGCCCGGCACGAACTCGGCGATCGACGGCCACCGACTGCGCACCATGCCGGTGGCTGCGACCCTGGTCGGCGGACGCTGCGTCTACGACGCTCTCTGACATTCGCACCGGCTCGGCGCGTCGACCGTGGCGCAGGTAACCCCGGGAGGCACAGGTCTACCTGTGCCTCCCGGGGTCAGCTGAGTCAGAGTGAGGCAGGCGGCTGGAGCAGCTCAGCCGCGTTCAGCTGGTCCAGCAGGAAGGACAGCTCGAACGCGCGGTCCTTCCACGCGTCGTAGCGGCCGCTGACACCGCCATGGCCCGCGACCATCTCGCACTTGAGTAGGACCGGCCGGGCCGCGGGATCGGAAGTCACGGTCGCCCGTAGCTGCTGCACCCATTTGGCGGGCTCGACGTAGCAGACCCTGGTGTCATTCAGGCTGGTGGTGGCCAGGATGGCCGGATAGTCGTTCGCTGCGACGTTCTGGTACGGCGAGTAGCTCTTCATGTAGGCGTAGACGTCCGGGTCGCTGAGCGGGTTACCCCACTCCTGCCACTCCCCCACCGTCAGCGGCATCGTCGGGTCCAGGATCGTCGTCAGCGCGTCGACGAAGGGAACAGCGGCGTGTGCTGCGCGGTACAACTCGGGCGCCAGGTTGAGTACCGCACCCATCAGCAGACCGCCGGCCGAGCCACCTTCTGCCGCAAGGCGGTCCGGTGCGACCCAGCCGGTGTCGATCAGGGCCTTCGAACACGCCACGAAGTCGGTGAAGGTATTGCGCTTGGCGAGCATCTTGCCCTCATCCCACCAGCGACGCCCCAGCTCTCCGCCGCCGCGGACATGCGCCACGGCGTACACAACGCCGCGGTCCAGGGCGGACAGCAGACTGGCGGAGAAATGCGGGTCCATCGACAGCTCGTAGGAGCCGTAGCCGTAGATGAGACCGGGATTGGTGCCATCGGCCGAGACCTCGCGTCGCCGAACCAGCGAGATGGGCACTCGGGCGCCGTCCGCGGCAGTGGCCCACAGCCGTTCCTCGAGGTAGTCCTGCGCCTGGTAACCAGGGACCTCACGCTGTTTGAGCACCCGGACCTCGCCGGTCGCGGGGGCAAAGTCCAGCACCGTAGGAGGCACCAGGAAAGATCCCGAGGAGAGACGCACTGTCGCCGTGTTGTATTCGGCGTTCGAGCCCACCCGCAGCACCGTCAGCTCGGATCCGACCGGCACCTGTAGTGCGGCGCCGAGGTCACCTGCGACCTTCGGGAACACCCGAACGGTCGGCAGCCCCCCGGAACGCAGTGACAGCACCACGAACTTCTCGAATGCATCGATACCCTCGACCCGCTCCCCCTCGTCACCGACGAATACCGGGGTCCATGACTCGCGTCCGGGGCTCTCGCGCGGCGCCTCGGCAATGTCGAAGTCAGCTCGGTTGCCGTTGTGTACGACGAGAATCCGGTCTCCGTCGACCTCGACGGAGTACTCCAGACCGGGCGTTCGAGGGTGCACCATCGTCAGTGGCTGCTCGGGTCGGGACAGGTCACCCAGGAGCATCTCGGAGCTGGTGCGCGATTCAGAACCGACGATCAGCCAGCGGTCGTCGCGGGACACCTCGAACCCGATCCCGAACTCCGGGTCGTCCTCCTGACGCACCAGCACATCGTCGGCAGGGTCGCCGCCCACCCGGTGCCGCCAGACCTGATGCGGCCGCCAGGCATCGTCGTGTCGGCTGTAGAACAGCGTGCCGCCATCGAGGGACCAGGCCAACCCGTAGTGCACGTCGCGCACGCTGTCGTCCAGAATTGTCCCCGCAGTGAGGTCACGCACCTGCAGGTCGTAACGCTCGTCGCCACGCACGTCGACCAGCAGCGCGAGCGCGTTCCCGTCGGGGCTGATCTCCAGGCCCCCCAACTCGAAGAACTCGTGCGCGTCGGCTTCGCGGTTCTCGTCGAGCAGCACGATTTCTCCCGGAACGGGCTCGCCCGGGGCCGGCACCGGCACCGGCATATCCGCGTCGTACGGTGCCCGGCAGTGCACGGCGTACTGCGCGCCTTCGACGGTGCGCGAGTAGTACCACCACTGCCCTTTACGGACCGGCACGTCGACATCCGTCTCGACGATATGGCCCTTGATCTCACCGAAGACGGCGTCCGCAAGTGACGCCAGGTGGGCGGTGCTTGCTGTGGTGTAGGAGTTCTCGGCCTCGAGGTGGCTGATGACCTCGCTGGACTCCTTGTCGCGCAGCCACTCCCAGGGATCTTCGAACCGATCGCCGTGGTGCTCGCGGACGGATGATTCGCGGCGCGCCACCGGGGGCTTCAGAGCAGCGACAGCAGATTCAGACATTTCAGGCTCCTACGAGACACGACGGGCCCAACAGGGCTTTCAGATCACCGAACAACGCGGGTGAGGCGGTGACGCGCAAACTGTCTTCGAGTTTGACGGTGACCGACCTGCCCGGCTGATGCAGTTTCAAGTGCACCTCGGTGGCACCCGGATGCTCCACGAGCACCGTGCGGAGCTGCTGCGCAAGGCCGGTGTTGGCGCGCGCCAACGGCATCGACAACACCACCGGACCCCGCAGGTCACCCTTCAGATCCGGCAGGGTCAGTTCGGAGGCCATCAATTGCGGTCCGTCGTCGCGCATCTGTAACCGGCCGCTGATCACGCACACCACGTCCGTGCTGAGCATCGTGGAGACCGTCATGTAGGTCTTGGCGAAGAACATGACATCGATGGATCCTTCGAGATCCTCCACGGTGGCGATGGCCCACAGCTCGCCGCGCTTGTTGCGCTTGAGCTGCATGGCAGTGATCAGACCGGCGATCGTCAGTTGGCTGCCGTCCTTGGGCGCGTCCTCGCCGTGCAGTCTGGCGATCGACATGTCCGCGTGCTGGGACAGGATGTGTTCGATGCCGAACAGCGGGTGGTCGGAGACATAGAGCCCCAGCATGTCCCGCTCGAAGGCCAGCAGCGTCTGCTTGTCCCATTCGATCTGTGGGATCTGCGGAAGCGCAGCGAGTTCGATCGCCGCCTCGTCGCCGAAACCGCTGAAGAGTGACTCCTGACCGCGTTCCTGGTGACGCTTCTCCTCGGCGACGGCATCGACATACGCCTCGTGGATGTGCACCAGACCCTGGCGCGGATGCTGCAGATCATCGAATGCCCCGGCCTTGACCAGTGATTCGATGGTGCGCTTGTTACAGACCACGGCTGGGACCTTGCGCAGGAAATCCTCGAACGAGGTGAACCGCCCCTTGCTCTCGCGGGATTTGCGGATCTCCTCCACGACGTTGGCGCCGACATTGCGGATGGCGGCCATCCCGAAACGGATATCGGTACCGACGGCGGTGAAGTCCGCGACCGATTCGTTCACGTCCGGCGGCAGCACCCTGATACCGAGCTTGCGGGTGTCGGCCAGGTAGATGGCCATCTTCGTCTTGTCACCTTCGACGCTGGTCAGCAGTGCGGCGGCGTACTCGGCCGGATAGTTCGCCTTGAGGTAGGCGGTCCAGTACGACACAAGTCCGTACCCCGCGGTGTGGCTCTTGTTGAACGCATACCCGGAGAACGGCAGCATGACGTCCCACAACGCCTTGGTCGCCTCCGCGCTGTAGCCGCTGGCCTGCATACCCGCTTCGAAGCTGCCGAACTCCTTCTCCAGGATCTCGGCCTTCTTCTTACCCATCGCGCGCCGCAGGATATCGGCGCCACCGAGGGTGTATCCCGCAAGTTCGCGGGCGATGGCCATGATCTGCTCCTGGTAGACCAGCAGGTGATAGGTCGTGCCGAGGATCGGCTCGAGCGCGTCCTTCAGCTCAGGGTGGATCGGGGCGACCTGCTGGCGGCCGTTCTTGCGTTCGGCGTAGTTGATGTGCGCGTTGGCGGCCATCGGTCCGGGGCGGTAGAGCGCGAGGACGGCGGCGATGTCCTCGAACCGGGTCGGCACCATCAGGCGTAGCAGGCTGCGCATCGGCCCGCCGTCGAGCTGGAAGACGCCGAGGGTGTCACCGCGAGCCAGCAACTCGTACGTGGCCGTGTCCTCCAGCGGGATCGTCTCGGTGGTCAACTGCTCGCCACGGTTGGTCTCGATATTGCGGATCGCCTGGTCGATGATGCCCAGGTTGCGCAGGCCCAGGAAGTCCATCTTGACCAGGCCCATCTCCTCGCAGTGCGGGAAGGAGAACCCGGTGATGATGGTGCCGTCCTTGTCACGGCGATGCATCGGGACCAGATCGAGCAATGGTTCCGAGGAGAGGATCACAGCGGCGGCATGCACACCGGTGCCGCGGACCAGCCCCTCCAGACCGAGCCCGGTGTCGACGACCTTCTTGACCTCCGGTTGCGCTTCGTACATCGCGCGGAACTCCACGCCCTCGGAGTACCGCGGGTGTTTGGGATCGAACAGCCCGGTGAGCGGGACTCCCTTACCCATCACATCCGGCGGCATTGCCTTGCTGATCTGCTCACCGAGAGCGAACGGGAAGCCCAGGATGCGGTTGGCGTCCTTGACCGCAGCCTTGGCCTTGATCGTGCTGAAGGTGTTGACCTGCGCGGTGTACTCGGTGCCGTACTTGTCGATGACGTAGCGGACCATCTTGTCGCGCTGCCGGTCATCGAAGTCGAGGTCGACGTCCGGGGGGTTGATTCGCTCAGGGTTCAGGAACCGTTCGAAGAGCAACTTGTGCTCGATCGGATCCAGCTCGGTGATCCGAGTCAGGTAGGCGATCATCGACCCGGTCGCCGACCCACGACCCGGACCTACCGGCACCCCGTTGTCCCTGGCGTACTGGCAGATATCTGCCACCACGAGGAAGTAGGAGGAGAACCCCATCGGCTCGATGACGGCCATCTCGGTCTCGACCCGTTCGAGCACCTCGACCGGCGGCTGCTCGCCGTACCGAAGACCCAGACCGACCTTGATCTTCTCGCGCAGGAACGAACCCTGCGTCTGGCCCTGCGGCACATCGGGGAACTGCGGCATCCGGTCGACCGGTGCAAAGACCTCGCTGTAGTCACCGATCCGCTCGGCGATCACGAGGGTGTTGTCGCAGGCTTCCGGCAACTCCGCGAACAGCTCACGCATCTGCGCTGCGGTCTTGAGGTAGTACCCGGAGCCGGAGAACCTGAAGCGGTTCGGGTCGTCCTTGTTCTTACCCACCCCGACGCACAGCAGATTGTCGTGCGCGTCGGCCTGGTCCTCGGTGACGTAGTGGCTGTCGTTGGTGGCCAGCAGCGGAATATGCAGGTCGCGGGCGATCTTCAGCAACCCGTCGCGTACCTGACGCTCGATCGACAGGCCGTGGTCCATCAGCTCCAGAAAGTAGTTCTCCGCACCGAAGATGTCCTGGTACGCGGACGCGGCGGCGATCGCCTCGTCGTACTGCCCCAGCCGCAACCGGGTCTGTACCTCACCCGAAGGGCACCCCGTTGTCGCGATAATCCCGCGGCCGTATTGCGCCAAGAGCTCACGGTCCATTCGGGGCTTCATGTAATAGCCCTCGAAAGAGGCCAGCGAACTGAGTCGGAAGAGGTTGCGCAGACCCTGCGCGTCCGCGGCCCACATCGTCATATGGGTGTATCGACCACCGCCGGAGACGTCCTTGCCGCCTTCACCGTCGACGTTCGCGTCGCGTTCACGCGAACCTGCCCAGAATTCCTGAGTGCGCGAATGCCGCGTCGATGGTGCTACGTACGCCTCGATGCCGATGATCGGCTTGACCGGTGAATCCTTTGCGGCCTGCTGGAACTCATACGCCCCGAACATGTTGCCGTGATCGGACATCGCGATCGCGGGCATGCCCAACCGCTCCACCTCGGCGAACATCGGCTTGATCTTGGCCGCACCGTCGAGGGTGGAGTACTCGGTGTGCACATGCAGGTGCACGAAATTGCCAGCAGACGAAGTGGACATCGCGATGAGTCTAGGTCGGTCCTCTGACAGTCGCGGCGAGACCGCGCGCACAGTGACGAATGAGGCGCGTGGTACTCGCCGATCGCCGTCGATACGTTGCCAGGCGGTCTCAGCCGGTCGCGCGCACGAGGTCCAGCGCATCCTGCAGGTCTTGGGGATAGGGGCTCTCGTAGCTCACGTACTCTCCCGACCCCGGGTGGATGAACCCCAGGCGTCTGGCATGCAGCCACTGCCTGGACAGGCCGAGCCGACGCGCCACGGTGGGGTCCGCTCCGTACATCGGGTCGCCGACGCACGGGTGGTGCAGAGCCGCGAAGTGCACCCGGATCTGGTGCGTACGACCCGTCTCCAGGTGAATGGTCACCAACGACATGAGGCGTTCGACGCGGAAGACCTCGAGCACCTCGTAATGCGTCACGCTGTCGCGGCCGGTGCTGCGGACGGCGAACTTGTAGTCGTGAGCCGGGTGACGCCCGATCGGGGCATCGATCGTGCCCTCCAGGGGATCGGGCAGGCCCTGCACGAGGGCGTGATACGTCTTGTCGACAGTGCGGTCTCGGAATGCCTGCTTCAGGACCGTGTAGGCACGTTCGCTCTTCGCGACGACCATCAAACCGCTGGTGCCCACGTCCAGGCGTTGCACGATGCCCTGCCGTTCGGCTGCGCCGGACGTCGATATCCGGTACCCGGCGGCGGCCAGTCCGCTGACAACGTCAGGCCCGTCCCAACCCACGCTCGGATGAGCCGCTACCCCCGCAGGCTTGTCCACCACGACCAGCTCGCTGTCGTCGTGCACGATGCTCATCCCCGGGACGGCGCGCGGCACGACAGCAGGGCCGGACCGAACCTGCGGTAGTTGGACCTCCAGCCACTGACCGGCACTCACCCGGTCCGACTTACCCACGACCCGTTGATCCAGGGTGACCAGACCATCCGCGCTCAGAGCGGCGGCTCGGCTGCGGGACAGGCCCAGGAGACGCGCGATGGCCGCGTCGACGCGCTCGCCCTCGAGCCCCTCGGGCACCGGCATCGCCTTCAGTTCACTGCTCATCGGTCTCACCTGCGCCCTCGGAACCTGGTGCGTCCGTGTCGTTCGATGCGCGAGTCCCGTCAAGTGAGACCCCCCGGACGGCGAGGAGGGCGATCAACGCAGCTGCGGTCACCACGCACATATCGGCAACGTTGAAGATCGGCCAGTGCGGTAGCTCCAGAAAGTCGACCACGTGCCCCTGACCGCCTCCGGGGGCGCGCACGAAGCGATCGGTCAGGTTGCCGCAGGCACCGGCGAGGAGCAGTCCCAGCGCCGCCGCCCATCCGACACTACCCAACCTGCGGGCGGCGAACACCGTCACCCCGATCACGACGATCGCGATCAAGGTGAGCAGCCACGTGGCGTTGGTCGCCATCGAAAAGGCCGCACCCGCGTTGCGGGTGAGATTCAGCTGTAGCAGCGACCCGACCAGTGAGCGTCGGACGCCGGGCTCCAGTCCCGCCACCGCCCAGGCTTTGGTGCCCTGGTCGAGTGCGTAGCCGCTCACCCCTACCGCCACGAGCAGCGCGAGCAGTCGAGGGCGGGGCCTACGTCGAGGCGCGTGCGTGGTCAGCGGCGTTCCTGTTTTTGTTTGCATTGCATGCACAGGGTCGCACGCGGAAAGGCCTGCAGACGAAGCTTGCCGATGGGGGTGCCGCAATCCTCGCAGATTCCGTACGTGCCGTCCGCGATGCGCTCCAGAGCGTGCTCGGACTGCTCCAGCATCTGACGGGAGTTGTCTGCAAGGGAGAATTCATGCTCGCGCTCGAAGGACTTGGCACCCGCGTCGGCGTGGTCGTCCCCCGCGCCGTCCCCGCTGTCGCTGATCAGGTCAGCCATTTCGTGCTCCATGCCGGCCAGCTCACTGGTGAGCTTGGCGACATCCGCTTCGAGTTCGTCTTTGACGCCCGCCAATTCCTCGTTCGTCCAGGGCGTTTCGTCTTCGCGTACCTGGAAGTGCTCACTAGAGGAACCCGCGGCGGACTGCGCCGCTGGTTCGGACGGGGCGGTGGGCGAGTTTGGTCGGTTCACGGCGGCCTTCTCTACGGATGAGTCCGAACGAGCAACTGATGCCCGCTCGATATGTCTGCCGCAGACTAGGCGATAAGACCCCTTCCGCGCTGCACCGACCCTTGCGCCACGCCGTAACGGGGAGTCGACTCACCGACCTGGGCGTCCCGTGTTCCTGCTGTTGGACGCAGCACAATGGCCCTGCACCGTCGGTGCAGGGCCATTGATGGCGGTCGTACGGAGCTACTTCGCGGAACCGTCGGGCTTGTCCGCAGCCGCATCGCCCGGCTTGGCGTCGACCAGATTGTCCGGAGCGACGTCGCTGTCCTGGTTCAGATACTGCAGCTGACCGTCGATAAAGACCGTCAGCTTGGAGCGATACTCGTTCTCGAACGTCTGCAGTCGCTGGATTCCCGAGCTGATCTCTTCACGTTGCGTCGTCAACTCACCCAGGATGCGCTTCTTACGATCCTCGGCCTCCTTGACCAAGCCCGTTGACCGCTCGTTGGCCTCGCGGATGAGTTCTTCGTGCTTCGACTTCCCAGACGTCAGAAGTTCATCGCGCTTGGCAGTCGCCTCGGCAATCACCGTGGAGTGCTTTTCGCGCGCCTCCTTGATCAGCCGATCTCGAGTCGTCTCACCCTCCTTGACGTGCTCGTCGTGCAGCCGCTGAGCCAACGCGATGACACCCGCGGCGCTGTTGGTTCCGACAGCCGCCGACGAAATCCCCTGAGCTTTGCCGACCCCGGCGCCGGACTCCTTCAAGCCCGCCTCCGCTGCATCGATCTGCTTCTGGAGCTCCGCCAGACGTTCCTTCGCCTGCACAACTTCGCGCTGCACCTTCTCGCGTTCATCCTTGGCCACTTGCAACTCGCGACGAGCACCGGCCAGATCCTCACGCGCCTTGACCAGCGCAGCGCCGTTGGCAGAGCTGTCAGATGCTGCGGTGTCCTTCGACAGGGCCACCGCAGGAACCGCCTGCGTCTTGTCGGCGCCGTCGCCCTTTGCCGACTTCACATCCGGGATCCCCGAAGCCGCGCTCGCGGGTGTCGACCCGATGTCCTTACCGGCTACCCCGCTGGAGCGGCGACTGTCCTCCAGCTTGCCTGTCAGATCTTCGTTCTCAGTGTTCAGACGACGTAGCTCCGCGACAATTTCGTCGAGGAAATCGTCCACCTGGATTTCGTCGTAGCCGCTACGGCCAAACCCCTTGGGTTTGGTGAACTCTTTTTTTACTACGTCCTCAGGCGTCAACGCCATGTGTTCACCTCGGTGCACCTAGATGGGGCGGCATGCAGGCATGCACGCGTAGCTTTCACCATAGCCCGCCGACCATGAACGGATAAATTCCTACGTCAGTGGACCGATCTGATGACGTTGAGCAACAGATACACGCCCAGAAGCAGCACCAGGAACGCCAGATCCAGTTGAATCGACCCGATGCGCACCGGCTTGAGCACCTTGCGCACGGCCTTCAGGGGTGGATCGGTAGCGGTGTACGTGGTCTCGGCAATCACCAGTACGGGGCCTCGTGGCTGCCACTGGCGCGCGAACACCTGGATCCATTCCAACGCCAGCCGTGCCAGCAGGAGGACGAGAAAGAGGTAGAGGAAGATCGACACGACGCCCAGCACGTTTGTCATGGCTCCAGTATCACTCACCAGAACCGTTTCGGTGCGGTAGGCCCCAACTTGGAGCGCCGCACCGAAGACCCCCGAGGATGCGAGGGTCGAGGGCTCAGCTCTGGTTGAACAGTCCGCGGGGGGTGCGGGCAGCCTCCTGGCCGCTGGTGGCAACCTCGACTCCGGACGGCGACAACAGGAAGACCTTTGCGGTGATCCGCTCAATGGTGCCGTGCAGGCCGAAGACCAGACCGGCAGCAAAGTCGACGAGACGCTTGGCGTCGTTGTCGTCCATATCTGTGAGGTTCATGATGACCGGGACCCGGCCGCGGAAGTTCTCGCCGATTTCCTTGGCCTCGTTGTAGGTACGGGGGTGGATCGTGGTGATGCGGCTGATCGGTCCGCCGGCCGCGGCCGGGGTCGCTGCCGTTCCCTTGTGTAGTTGCGTCACTGGAGCCGCCTCACGCTCTTGCTCGAAGGGCGCGGATTCGTCGTATCCGCTTTCGACGTACTCGTGGGGCTCGTCGCCGGAGTAGTTGTCGTCGTACTCGTCGTCATACCGACGATCGGTCTCGGAGAGACCGAGATACTCCGTCATCGCGCGCAGCTTTCCAGCCATTCGTCGTACTCCTTGCGTTATCAGGCCGGATCCGGCCGGGCATCGTGCTCAGGTGGGGTCGCGAAAACGCTACCGCTGCGGGGGCCGCGAACCCAGGATTGCGCTGCCGACACGCAGGTGTGTTGCTCCATGGGCGATTGCCTGTTCGAGGTCGCCGCTCATTCCCGCCGATATCGAGGTCGCGTCGGGATGTTCCAACTGCAACTGGGCACCACCCTGCTGGAGGTGGGTGAACGCCTCGTCTGCATCACTTCCCAACGGGGCGACTGCCATCAGTCCGCGTAGTCGTAGTGCGGGCAAGACCGCGATCTCGGCGGCGAGCCGGGGGACATCGGCCAGCTGCAGGCCTCCCCGACCGGCATCAGTACCTGCCAGGTCGACCTGGATGAACACGTCGACCACCCTGCCGGCCCGCTCGGCGCCCCGGTCGAGCGCCTCGGCGATCTTGGACCTGTCCACTGACTGCACACAGTCGGCGTACCCGGCCACGTGACCCGCCTTGTTCGACTGCAGCTGGCCCACGAAGTGGACAGTGAGGGCTCGCCGTTCCTGGGCGTCGAGGTCGGCGACCTTTGCCGCCGCCTCCTGATCACGGTTCTCACCGATGTGACGCACGCCCAGTCCGATCAGCCGGCGCACATCCTCCAGCGGATGAAATTTCGTCACCACGATCAGCGTGATGTCAGCCTCTGCGCGTCCCGCCGCGAGACACGCAATCCTGATGCGTTCACGGACGCCCTCCAGATTTTTCGCGAGTTCTTCCTCGCGTGCCTCAGACATTGCCGTGGTCCGGCGCCCTGATGGCGACCACCCCGGCGCACCGGCCGGCGGCGGGGTCACGACGGTGGGAGAACAACCGCTCGGATTCGCGCGTACACCCGCCTATCCAGGTCACTTCGACGTCCCGGTGACGTAGTTGGGCCACAACGGCAGCCGCGACATCGATCGCCGGGGTACCGGTCCAACTGACTGACCGCGCTACCGGGTCGCGCTGTGCAGCATCCTCACGCATCTGCCACGGAACCTCGTAGCACCTGGGACACACAGAGGGGCCGACAAAGGCCTGCTGCCGCTTCGAGCCCATCTCGACCACCCGGTCGAGCATTGCGTCGACAACCCCCAGAGTCATCCCGGGCCGCCCGGCATGAGCAGTGGCCACAATGCCGGCTTCGACGTCCACCACAATGACCGGTGTGCAGTCGGCGACGAGCACTCCGAGTGCCAACCCGGGTACGTCGGTCACCTGCGCGTCACAGCGCGGGACCTCCCCGGCGGTCGTCGGCGTTGCGGCCCGCACGGTGCGCACCTGTGCTCCGTGCACCTGTTGGCTGAACACCAGGTTCTGCGGCGCAACTCCGATCGATGCTGCGACGCCGGCCCTGTTGCGCCCCACCACCTCCGGGTCATCGCCGACCCCGAGACCCAGATTCAAGGAATCCAGTGCGCCACTGCTCTGCCCGCCGACCCGGTCGGTGAAACCGACGTCGATGACCAGACCGCTCCCACCAGTCCGGCCACGGGAGTCAGGTGCGCCATGCACTTCGTCACGCCACCAGAACATCGCGGCACTCCCGCCTGAGAACCGACATCACGGCCACCGACAACAGAGTCAGCGGCGGCATGTCACTTGAGGAACTTCACTTGAGGAAATCGGGTACGTCGAGATCTTCCGGGGGTTCCACCGGCACCTGACGCGGAGGGCGGGCTGCAGAGCCCTGCGATGCGCCCTGCTGGCCCTGCTGGCCCTGCTGCGAAGGCCCACCGTCACCGACCCGTTGGCCCGCCGGTGCTCCCTGAGCTGACGGGTTCCCGGAATCCTGACGTGCGGGGTTCTGCTGTGCCGCGTTGCCCGGTGCCTGGCCCGGGTGACCACCCTGGTGGCCCGCAGATTGTCCGACGGGGGATGCACCCGCACTGGGCGAGTTCTGCTGCCGAGCCGTGGGACCACCCTGGATCTGTCCGATCCCGCGATCGTCGGCCCGCCGCTGCGGCGTCGCGCTATCGAAACCGGCCGCGATGACGGTGACCCGTACCTCGTCGCCGAGGGCGTCGTCGATGACCGCACCGAAGATGATGTTGGCTTCGGGGTGGGCAGCCTCCTGGACGAGCTTGGCGGCCTCGTTGATCTCGAACAGCCCGAGGTCACTGCCACCCTGAATGGACAGCAGCACTCCCTGGGCGCCGTCGATGCTCGCCTCCAGCAACGGAGATGAGATGGCGTATTCGGCAGCCTGCACCGCGCGGTCCTCGCCGCGGGCCGAACCGATCCCCATCAACGCCGAGCCGGCGCCCTGCATGACGGACTTCACGTCGGCAAAGTCCAGGTTGATCAAGCCGGGGGTCGTGATCAGGTCGGTGATGCCCTGCACACCGGACAGCAGGACCTGGTCGGCCGTGTGGAAAGCCTCCAGCATCGAGACGTTGCGGTCGCTGATCGACAGGAGCCGGTCGTTCGGAATCACAATGAGCGTGTCGACCTCTTCGCGCAGGGCGTTGATCCCCAGGTCGGCCTGACCGGCACGGCGCCGACCTTCGAAGGTGAACGGTCGGGTGACGACACCGATCGTCAGCGCGCCGAGACCCTTGGCGATCTTGGCCACGACGGGCGCGCCTCCGGTCCCTGTGCCGCCGCCCTCGCCTGCGGTGACGAAGACCATGTCTGCGCCCTTCAGGACTTCTTCGATGTCATCGGAATGGTCCTCGGCCGCCTTCTTGCCGACTGCCGGGTCGGCGCCTGCGCCGAGACCCCTGGTCAACTCGCGCCCGACCTCCAGTTTGACGTCGGCGTCACACATCAACAACGCCTGGGCGTCTGTGTTGATGGCGATGAACTCAACGCCCTTGAGGCCGCCTTCGATCATCCGGTTGATTGCATTGACACCGCCACCACCGATGCCGACGACCTTGATGACAGCCAGGTAGTTCTGAGGAGTGGGCACGAAGTGGGCCTTTCGGGGATTGCCGGGGTGGAGAGCTCGACACGCGATATGACTGTGACCTCAGGTCGGCAACAGGAGGAGCCCCCGACACCGACCCGCAGACAGCAGGCGTATCCACGCAACCGCGATCGTACGCGACTGCCGCCCGGAGATACACCCACTTAACCCTCCACTTGAGGGTGAGGCTTACCCCAGTCCATTCAGGATGAGTGGGCCGAGCTTGGTGACATCGCCGGCACCGACGGTCAGGACCAGGTCGCCGTCGCGCGCAGCCAGGACGACCGCCTCGACCGCGGCTGCCGCAGTGGGCACGAACTGCGCGCCGGGCACCGGTCGGGACAACAGTTCACCGCTCACCCCTGGCAGCGGATCCTCCCGCGCCGCAAACACATCCATGACGAACACCAGATCGGCCAACCGAAGGGCCGCGGAAAACTGCGCAGCAAACGCCACCGTGCGTGAATACAGATGCGGCTGGAAGAGCACGATCAATCTGCCCTGGCCACGCAACGCGAGACCGGTGCGGATGACAGCCGCCAACTTGTCGGGATTGTGGGCATAGTCATCGACGACCCGCACTCCGGCAGCAGTCCCCCGGTATTCGAACCGGCGCGCTGTCCCGCGGAAACGACTCAGCCCGTGCACGACGTGCTCCGGTGCCAGACCGAGGCCCTCGCTCAGGGCGAGCGCGACCCCGGCCGCATTGAGCAGGTTGTGCTCGCCGGCCACCTCCAGCGTCAGCTCCGACTGCTGGCCGCAGGGGAACCTCAGCGGGGCCGCCCACGACGTCTCACCGCGCCGGGTGTCACCGAGCACGAGGTCGCTGTCGCGGGACCGCCCGTAGGTGAGGACCCTGGTCGCCCCACTGTGGCGCTGCGCGAGTCGAGCACTGCCGTCGTCGTCCGCACACGCCACCAGCAAGCCATCGGGGCCGATGGATGAGACGAAGTCGTCGTAGGCAGCGTGCAGCCGGGCGCTGTCGCCGTAGAAATCGAGGTGGTCATCGCGCACGTTGGTCACGATCGCGATGTCAGGCCGGTAGACGACGAACGAACCATCGCTCTCGTCGGCTTCGATGACGAACGAGGAGCCAGTACCGATCGCGGAGTTGCTCCCGATGCCGGCGATGTCGGCCCCGATGGCGAACGAGGGTCGGGCACCTGCGTCGCGCAGCGCAACAACCGCCATTGCACTGGTCGTGGTCTTGCCGTTGGCACCGGCGACGGCAAGGACCTCAGCACTGCGACTCAGCACCGCGAGCGCCTGTGAGCGGTGCAGCACAACCATGCCGCGGTCCCGTGCCGCGATCAGCTCCGGATTACTCTCTGCGATCGCGCTCGACACGACGATCACGGTGGCTGCGTCGAGATTTGCGACGTTGGCCGCCTGCTGTCCCACCATGATGTGGGCACCGGCGTCGCGCAGCCTCGCAAGTGCCGGACCCTCTGCCCGGTCGGAGCCGCTGACCCGGACGCCGCTCGCCAGGAACAAGGCAGCAACACCGGACATCCCGGACCCGCCGACCGCGATGAGGTGCACCGCGCGAATGTCCTGCAGCCGCGGCAGAACGAGGGTGAAGTCGAAACGCTCGTTGATGCCGTTGCCCACCGCTCAGGCCCCGACCGCTGCGCGCTCGATCATCGTCACCAGAGCGGCGGCCGCGCCGCTGTGGCCGGTACTACGCGCTGCCTGCGCCATGTCGTCCAGTGCGGCCGGGTTGAGAGCCAACGGGATCAAATGGGCATCGACCCACTCCGGCGTGAAGTATTCATCCGGTACGAGCTGCGCCCCGCCCGCCGCAACCATCTCAGCGGCGTTGAGGCGTTGCTCCCCGTTACCGATCGGAAGTGGCACGAAAACCGCCGGTAGGCCGACAGTGGCCAGCTCGCACACCATGCCGGCACCGGACCTGGTCACCACCAGATCGGCGGCCGTGTAGGCCAGATCCATCCGATCCACGTACGGCACCGAGATGTAGGGAGCACCGCCGGGCTGCTGGGCGGGGAGGTCGATCTCCTTGCCCCGACCGGTCACGTGCAGTACCTGGACACCGGCCGCGCTGAGCTCGCGGCTGCGCCTGGCAAAGGTGTCGTTCAGTCGCGCCGCGCCCAACGACCCACCGGTCACCAGAATGGTGGTCAGTCCGGGCAACAGCCCGAAGAACTGGCGGGCCTCATCGCGTCCCACTGTGCGGTCCAGCCCCGAGATCTGCGAGCGCAGCGGCATCCCGATCGCCTGTGCATGCGCCAGCTCGCTGGAGCTGAAGGTCGTGGCCACGTACCGCGTCAGCCGGGCGCCGGCACGGTTTGCCAGACCTGGCCGGGCGTTCTGTTCGTGCACAACGATCGGGACCCCACGTCGCTTGGCCGCAAAGAATGCGGGCGGACTCACGAATCCGCCGAAACCGACCACGACCTGCGCATCGACTTCATCGAGCACGGCCGCGGCAAGGGCAACTGCGCCCCGTAACGCTGCGGGGAAACGAACCGCCGCGCCGTTCGGACGCCGCGGAAATGCCACCTTCGGAATTACCCGCAGATCCAGGCCTGCCGCGGGGACGAGTCGCTCCTCGATCCCGCCCTGGCTACCGAGCACCGTGATCCGCAGATCCGGGTGCCGGGCGCGTAGTTCCTCGGCCGTGGCCAGCAGGGGCGATACATGCCCAGCAGTCCCACCACCGGCGAGAAGCACGCTGTCGAGCATGCGTTCGGACTGATCCATCGGGCTCTCCTGACGAGCGTGGGCGCTCAGTGGGTGCGCGAACCGGCCAGCACCGCAGATGCTTTGCGGGCGAGGCTGGGCCGGGTCGCCAGAGCTGCCTTGCAGTCCGGCTGGGCGCGCGCGAAAGACACCAACATACCGAGTGCGAACAACGTCGTCACCAACGCTGAACCACCGGAGGAGACCAGTGGCAGCGGGACGCCGATGATCGGCAGCAGACCGGTCACCGAACCGATGTTGACCATGGCCTGGAAAACGATCCACACCATGATTCCCGCCGTGGCGACGCGTACGAACATGTCCTGACTGGACACGATCAGGCGGTAACAGGCGTAGGCCAGGACGACGTACAGGCCCACGATCGTCAGGGTGCCGGGGATACCCAGCTCCTCGCCGATGATCGCGAAGATGAAGTCGTTGTGCGCCTCGGGCAGCCAGAACCACTTCTCCCTGCTTGCACCCAGCCCCACGCCCCACCAACCGCCGTCGGCCATGGCGTACATCCCGTGAACCTTCTGCCAGCAACCGGGGGTGTGTGCGTTGACACAGGTACCCAGCCACGCGTCGATGCGGCCGGTGCGGTTCTGGCTGGTCAGGGCGAATCCGAGAACTGCGGTGGCTGCCGCGACGCCGGCTATGGCGAACAGTCGCAACCGCACCCCCGCGACGAAGAACATCGTGCCCGCGATGGTGGCCAGCACGACCGTGGTGCCCAGGTCGTGACCCGCGAGCACGGCACCGATCAGCAGCATCAGGAGCGGAGCCAACGGCATCAGCAGCAGGCGGGTGTTCGCCAGTACTTTGCGCCGGGCTGCCAGGACGGTCGCCACCAGCAGAACCACGGCGATCTTGCCCACCTCGGAGGGCTGCAGGGTGAACCCGGCGGCACCGATCCAGTTGGTATTGCCATTGACCGTCAGACCCAGCGGGGTGAAGACCAGCAGTTGCAGGAACGCGGCTATGAGGAAGAACGGATAAGCGAGGAACTTCCAGGTCTGTACCGAGACCCGACTCGCGGCGAATGCCACGATCAGGCCCAGACCCGCGTACATCGCCTGGTTCTTGAAGATGGTGTAGGAGGAGTGGGTGGGCGATGCGTAGGAGGTCACGCTGGACGCGGACAGCACCATGGTGAGCCCGAAAACAAGCAGTAACCCACCCGATCCGAGGATCAGGTAGTAGGGCCCGACCGGTGAATTGACCCGCTCCTTGACCTGTTGCAGGTAACCGCGCGCAGGTGCCAGCCCGGCGATGTTGCCTGCGGTCACGACTGCTCCCCGCCCAGCGCGCGTGCTGCTCGTGCGAACAGTTCGCCGCGCTGCGGATACCCGGTGAACATGTCCTTGGAGGCGGCCGCCGGAGCCAGCAGGACAACGTCCCCAGGGCGGGCAAGTGACGCAGCGTGCCGCACAGCAAGATCCATGGCGTCAGTGTGGACGCTGTCGATCTGCACCACGGGGACATCCGGTGCGTGTCGCGCCAGCGCTGTCGCAATCATGGCGCGGTCGACTCCGAGCAGGACGGCACCGCGCAGCCGATGCGCTGCGCCACGGACCAGGTCTTCGACGTCGGCCCCTTTCAGCTGCCCGCCTGCGATCCAGACAACGTCCTCGACAGCGCTGAGCGCCGCGGCCGCGGCGCCAGGATTCGTCGCCTTCGAGTCGTCGACCCAGGTCACTCCCCCAGTGGTGGCAACCACCTGACCCCGATGCGGCTCGGGCGTGTACGCCAGGAGCGCGTCGCGCACGCACGCCGGTGGAACCTCGAAACTGAGCGCCAGCGCAGCCGCTGCGAGAGCATCGGCGATGTAGTGCCCCGACGGCGTCGACCCGAGACTGCGGGTCAGATCCTGCACAGTGCAGATCTGCGCGGCGTACCGACGATCCGGTACGAAGGCGCGATCGGCGAGTACTCCGTCCACCAGACCGAGCATCGATGGTCCCGGCACTCCCAGGGTGAATCCGATCGCGCGGGCACCTTCGACGACGTCGGCTTCCTCCAGCAGGACCCGGGTGATGTCGTCGTCGTTGTTGTAGATACAGGCGTGCTGCGTGCGTTCGTAGACGGAGGCCTTCGCTGCGCGGTAGGCCGCGTAGGACCCGTGCCAGTCCAGATGATCCGGGGCGATGTTCAGCAGACAGCTGGAATACGGCGACACGCTGCTGGACCAGTGCAGCTGGAAGCTGGACAGCTCCACCGCGATGACATCGAAGGGCTGCGGATGCAGGACGGCCTCGATCAGGGCAGTACCGACGTTGCCGGCTGCAATGGCCCTCTTGCCGGCAGCCCGCAGCATCTGCTCCAGCATCGTGACGGTGGTCGTTTTGCCATTCGTTCCCGTGATCGTCAACCAGGGGGCGGCGCCTTCGGACGGGCGCATCCGCCACGCCAACTCGACCTCGCCCCATACCGGGATATCCGCCAAAGCTGCCGCCGTGACGAACGGGTGTCGCGGGTTGATGCCGGGCGAGACGATGACCAGTTCGGTGCGCTCCGGCGGTCGTTGCTGATGCTCCGCCCCGAACCGCACCTGGGCCCCGAGGATCTCCAGCACGGTGGCCTGCTCCTGCTCACCCTCGGTGGGCGGTCCGGACAGGACGGTGACGCCGGCTCCCCGCTGCAGCAGCGCGTCCGCAGCCGCGAAGCCGCTCACCCCGAGGCCGAGGACCACGACCCGCAGATCGGCCCATTCGGCGCCACCGTGATCGAGGTGGGCAAGTTGGAGGGACCGGTCGAGCCGGTCGGCCATCAGGTGACGACCCACTCGGCGTAGAACAGGCCGAGTCCGGTAGCGAGGAACAGGCCGGCGATGATCCAGAACCTGATCACCACGGTCACCTGGTCCCAGCCGAGCATCTCAAAATGGTGATGCAGTGGCGCCATCCGGAAAATCCGCTTGCGACGGAGTTTGAACGAGCCGACCTGCAGGATCACCGACATCGTCTCGAGCACGAAGAGACCGGCGAGGATCACCACCAGCAGCTCGGTGCGGGTAACGATCGCCAGACCGGCCACCGCACCCCCCAGGGCCAGCGATCCGGTGTCACCCATGAAGATCTTCGCCGGTGTCGCGTTCCACCACAGGAATCCGAAACACGCCGCCATCGCGCACGCGGCAACCACCGCGAGATCCAGCGGATCGCGGACCTGGTAACACTTGTTGCTGGGGGTGAATTCGCAGTTCTGGTTGTACTGCCACACGCTGATCAGCACATAGCCGCCGAAGATCATCGCGCTGACCCCGGTCGCCAACCCGTCCAGACCATCGGTCAGATTTGCGCCGTTGGAGGTACCGGCGACGATCACGTTGGCCCACACCACGAACAACACGATCCCGAGTGCCGTGCCGCCGAAGGCCAGGTTGACCCAGGTGTCACGGACGAAGGAGATCCGGAAGCTGCCCGGGGTACGACCACCCTTGTCCGCGAACTGGGTCGCGAGGACCGCGAAGATCGTTGATATGAGGACCTGCAGCACCAGCTTCTGAACCGACCGCAGGCCGAGCGAACGCTGATGGGAAATCTTGATCCAGTCGTCCGCGAATCCGACCAGCCCCAGACCGACCATCAGGAACAGCACCAGGCACCCCGACACCGTCGGCGAGGTCCAGAGCACCAGATGCGCGATGAAATAGCCGCTTACAGTGCCCGCGATGATGACCGCCCCACCCATCGTGGGGGTGCCGCGCTTGGTGTGGTGGCTGGTCGGTCCGTCGTCGCGGATGAACTGCCCGTAGCCCCGACGGACCAGGAACTTGATGAAGAGTCGGGTGCCGAACAAGCCCACCGCCAGCGCGATCATCGCGCCGATCAGGACGACCTTCACGTAGCACCCTCCACCTTGAAGTGTTCGACTATCCGGTCGCCAAGGTAACGCAACCCCGAGTCCCGACTCGACTTGAACAGTACGACGTCACCGTCTCGTAACTGTTGAGTCAGCAACTCAAATGCCTCATCCACATCGCCGACCCGCAAGGTCGACACCCCCGATTTTTCGGCTCCGTCGGCTATCGGCGCGGCTTCGGTGCCGACGGCGATCACCAGATCGACTCCCTCGACGCCCGCGCGCATACCTACCCCGCGATGCGCCGCGTCACCGGCACTGCCCAGTTCACGCATCGCGCCGAGAACTGCCACCGTGCGGCGGCTCCGGTCGGGCCCGCCCATCTGGGCCAGTGCGACCAGGGCTGCCGCCATCGACTCCGGGTTGGCGTTGTAGGCGTCGTTGATCGACGTGATCCCACCGGCCAGTAGGCGCACCTCCATCCGCCACCGTGCGATTGCGCGAGCCTGGCCGAGGGACCGGATCGCATCGGGCAGCCCGACCCCCGATTCGACGGCAGCAGCCAGTACAGCGAGCGCGTTACCCACCTGATGCACGCCGTGTACGGGTAGCGAGACCGTGCTGCTGGTCGAAGCGGTCACCACCGTGAAGGTGGCCCGACCGACGTCATCGAGCTCGATGTCGACGGCCCGGTAGTCCGCGCCCTCGCCGCACCCGACGGTGACGACACGCGCTCGCGTGCGTTGCGCCATCGCGGAGACCAGCGCGTCATCGTGGTTGAGCACCGCGACGCCGTCGGCCGGCAGTGCCTGCACGAGAGCGGCCTTGGTGTCTGCAATGGCCTCCACCGATCCGAAGGCACCGACATGTGCATGACCGACGTTCAGCACAATGCCGATTCGGGGAGGGGTGATCCGCGTGAGGTAGGCAATATGGCCAACGCCCGAAGCGCCCATCTCGACCACGAGATGCCTGGTGCTCAGGTCCACCCGACACGCAGTCAGTGGAACACCCACCTCGGAGTTGAAGGATCCTTCCGGAGCGACTGTGGGGCCGTCAGCAGCCAGAACCTGACCCAGCATGTCCTTGGTCGAGGTCTTGCCGGAACTGCCGGTGATGCCGATGATGTTCAGGCCCGGGACCTCGCCCACAACATGGTGGGCCAGCGTCGCGAAGGCCTCCTGCACGTCCGGCACCACGATGGTGGGTAGCTCATCGACCGCCCGGGTGCCCAACATCGCGACAGCACCCATATCTCGGGCAGCCCCCGCGTACAGGTGACCGTCGGCATGCTCACCGACCCTGGCCACGTAGAGACTGCCCGGCTGCGCGGCACGCGAGTCGGTGACCACCGGACCGTCGATCAGCACGTCCTGCGCCCGTCGGCCCTCCTCCGCGGTGCCGGAGTTCGAGGCGAACTCGATGGTGCCGTCGACGATCTGTGCAATGCGACTGAGGCGGAGCGGAATCATCAGGGCTGCTGTTTGGTGGCGACGGCAGTGAACTGCAACGGATACAGCGCGGCCGGCCCTCTGCTCGGCGGGACGCCGTGCGAACGAAGGACGAAACCTGCCACCTGGGAGAACACCGGGGCCGCCGCGTCACCGCCGTAGATGGTCGCCTTCGGTCGCTGCAGCGATACGGCGATGATGTACTGCGGATTTTCCGCTGGCGCCATCCCGATGAACGAGGCGGTGTAGCCGCTGTACCGACCCAACTTCGCGTCGTACGCGTCGGCGGTACCGGTCTTACCCGAAACGTTGTACCCGGGCACATTCGCCAGGTTTGCAGTGCCCTTCTTGGTGACCACCCCGTTGAGCATGGTGCGCATTTCGCCGGCAACCTTGGCGGAAACCACCTGTACAGGTTTCCGGGTGTCCTTCGGCGCGGTCCACCCACCGGAAGAGTTGGAAACACCCGCGATGAGCTTCGGCGGCAACCGCACCCCGTCGTTCGCGATGGTCTGGTAGACCGACGCCTGTTGCAGGAGGGTGGTCGAAAGTCCCTGACCGAACATCACGGTGTACTTCTGCGATGCGCTCCACTGGGCCGGCGGCGACACCAACCCTGCGGACTCTCCAGGAAATCCGATGCCACTGGTGGTGCCGAGACCGAACTTTCGCATGTAGTCGTACAAGGTGCTCGATGGGATCCGGGAGCCGGCGAGGATGGTGCCCATGTTGGAGGACTTGGCCAATACACCGGCCAATGTGAGGTTTTCGGTCCCGTGGTCCTCGGAGTCCTTGAACTTGGTACCGCCGCGGTACAACACCGGGGGGACCACGATGGGTGACAGCGGGGTGACCACTCCGGCCGACAGGGCCGCAGCCATCGTGATGACCTTGCTGGTCGACCCGGGTTCGTAGGCGACGGCGAACGGTCGGGACTGCAGATTGCCCGGGGTCTTGCCCGGCTGCAACGGGTTGAAGGTCGGATAGGACGCTGCGGCCAGAATGTTGCCGTTGCGATCCATCACCACCAGGTCGCCCGCCTCCGCCCGCATCTTCTTGACCTGTTGCGCAAGAGCAGTGCTGGCGAAGTACTGGATATCGGAATCAAGGGTGAGCTTGACATTCTGACCGTTCACGGCCGGAGTGTCGGCGCTGCTTCCGGTCGCGATGACGGTGCCGTCCGGAGCCTCTTCGTAGGTGCGGCTACCCGGTGTGCCGTTGAGCACGGACTGCTTCATCAGCTCCACCCCCCCGGCTCCGGCAGACAGGTCACCACCGGTCCAGCCGACAATGGACGAGGCGCTCGCTCCCTGGGGGTACTGGCGCTCGTCGGTGGCCGCGCTGTAGATACCGCTCAGGTTCAGCGCAGCGACCTTCGTCCACTGCGCCGGGGTGATGTTCTTGATCAGGTAGACGAACTTGGCCTTGCGTTCGGTCCCCTTCTGCAGGGTCGCGTAGTACTGGCGCGGGTCGCCGCCGAGCACCGAGGCCAGGGCGACTGCTACGCCGGAGTTACCCAGGACCGTCGTCTTCTTGTTGACGACCCGCTTGTACTGCGCGGTTTGCGTCGCGTCGGCGGTGACGTCGTAACGCCGGACGCTGACCGCCAGAGC
The DNA here is from genome assembly GCA_039636865.1 of Dermatophilaceae bacterium Sec6.4. NCBI lineage: Bacteria > Bacillati > Actinomycetota > Actinomycetes > Micrococcales > Dermatophilaceae > Dermatophilaceae bacterium Sec6.4. The sequence goes on along the minus strand of CP144172.1, from coordinate 1,700,909 downwards.
AGTGCCTTTGCTGTCGACGATCTGACCGCGGGACGCAGGCACCGTCAGAGAACGCAGCCGGCTGTCCTTGGCCTTCAGCGAGACGGCTGCTGCGTCGACACCCTGCACGCGGACGATCTGAGCAGCGAAGAGACTGAAGATGAACAGCATCGCGATCAGCAAAATGCGGGCACGTCGTCCCGGGTGTCCGAGCGACATCGCAGCGGCCCCCTGTGGCGCGGATGGCCCGCCGGAACCCTGAGCTGAAGGATTCCCCTCCGGTGCGGATCGCGCGGCCGACTTTGCTACTCGCGAAGGATTCGAAGAAGTCACTCTCGACGTGCGTGGCTTGCTCAAGAAGGTCACCTAGTGGTCGTCGCGGGCGTGCTTGGCGTCGTCTTGCCCTTCGTGCCGGTGGCGCCGCCCTTGTCGCCGGGCTTTTTCGTGCTGGGCGTCTTCGTACCGTTTTTCTTCGGGACCGACTTCTTGGTGACGGGGGACGTCGGCGTGACCGTCGCCTTGGCCGGAGCCGGAGCGCCGACGGTCGAACCGAGTGCAACCCCCATCGAGGCACGCGCTGCGACGGTCGTCGCAGCGTCACCGGTGAGCGACCCCAAGATAAAGGGCGTCGACCCGGCGGCGGCCTTCGCCACGCCGACGACTTTGCCATCGGGTCCGACGTAGCGGATGCGCGCGGCGGGTACCAGACCCAACTGCTGGGCGCGTCGGGCGAGTGACGCAGCAGATCCGTCGCTCTGCAACTGCGAGCGCAGGTCCTGCTGGGCGTTGGCGACCCGCGCGGAGTCAGCCTGCAGGGAGTCGGTGGTGAATGACTGCTGGGCGCGTTGGGTGTTGAGGATCAGGAGCGTGGCCAACCCGAGGGCCAGCACGGTGACACACGCCACGATGAAGGCGATGCCGCTGTTGTGCCGGGAGTCTGCCGGCGCGACGACTCGCAGGTGGACCGCGGGCGACCGTAGCGCCTTGCGCCCGTCCGGCGAGGTGGCGCTTACCGGCAGGCGGACGCGGGGTGCGCGCTGTGGCGCTGTTGCCTGACTCATGACGTGGGTCCCTTCGGGGTGGATCGACAGCGTTCTGCTACCCGCAACCTGGCCGAGGCCGCGCGCGGGTTTGTCTCGATTTCGTGCGGCGACGGCCGCTCGGCGCCCCTGGTGATGCGCTCGAGGTAGGGCTGATGCTCAGGAAGTTCGACGGGCAGGTCGACGGGTGTCGAACTCGTTGCGCCGTCGGCGAAGGCCCGCTTCACGATCCGGTCCTCCAGGGAGTGATACGCGAGGACGGCAATGCGGCCACCGACCGCGAGCGCATCCACCGCCGCCGGCAGGGCTCGTTCCCAGGACTCCAGCTCACCGTTGACCTCGATACGCAGCGCCTGGAAGGTGCGCTTCGCCGGGTGCCCCCCGGTCCGGGCAGAGGCTGCCGGGATTGCGTCGCGCAGTAGGTCCACGAGGACGCCGGAACGTTCGAACGGTGTGTGCTCCCGCTGGCGCACGATGGCCGCCACGATCCGCCGGGCGAACCGCTCCTCGCCGTACTCGCGCAACACGCGTTCCAGATCGCGTGCCTCATAGGTGTTGAGGACGTCGGCAGCGGTGCGGGTCTGAGCCTGATCCATGCGCATGTCCAGCGGCGCGTCGTGGCTGTAGGAGAATCCGCGGTCGATCTCATCGAGTTGCAGCGAGGAGACCCCGAGGTCGAAGAGCACCCCGTGAACGTGGTGCACCGCCAAGCGGGACAACTGCTCGAAGGCGTCGTCGTAGGCGCAGTGGACGGGGATGAATCGGTCCCCGAACGGGCCGAGTCGCTGCTCGGCGAGTGCCAGCGCCTCGGCGTCACGATCGACACCGTATGCGGTGAGCTGCGGAAAATGCGTCAACACCGCTTCGGTGTGTCCCCCCATTCCGAGGGTGGCGTCCACGAAGACCGCACCGGGGACACTCAACGCCGGCTCCAGCAGTTGCAGTATCCGGTCGCGCAGCACGGGAGTGTGACGCTCGGCGGTCGCGCGAACAGCGGGGCTCATCGGTGCGCTTCCTCCTGACGTACTGCGTATGTGGTGCGGATGTACTGCATGGGTCTTGCGGGCTGCTGTGCGGACTCGGCTTCTGAACTCAGGTCCCCAGCCGCTGCATTGCCTGGTGGCGGTGGACTCTCCGGTGCCGGGGAAGTGGCATCGGAGGGTCCGGGCAGCGGATGGAGGCCGAACCTCAGAAGAACCCTCCGGGAATGACCTCCTCGCCCTGCGATGCGAAATCGTCTTCGGTGGCCGCCAGGAACTGGGTCCATGCAGTGCTGTCCCAGAGTTCGAGGCGGTTGCCGGTGCCGATGACCGTGCATTCCTTGGCCAGGCCGGCGTACTCCCGCAACACCGAGGGGACAGTGATGCGACCTTGTTTGTCCGGGATCTCATCAGAGGCCGCAGACAGCAGGACACGCTGGAAGTTGCGCACCCCGCGGTTGGTGACCGGAGTGTTGTTCATCTGCTCGGCGAGTCGTTCGAAGTCGACCATCGCGAAGACGTAGAGGCACCGTTCCTGCCCACGGGTGATCACCAGGCCACCGGCCAGCTGATCACGGAATTTGGCAGGCAGGATGAGTCGACCCTTGTCGTCCAACCGGGGGTGGTGGGTGCCCAGAAACATGACCGCGCCCACCTCCCGTTGTCGTCGAAGGGCCCCATAGCCCGCCAGCTTTCGCCGCTGCCCTCCACTTTACTCCACAATCCCCCACGACAAGGGCGAATTGCGCCTATCTGCACCTTCGAAAGCAACAAATTCCCAGGTCAACAGGCTGTCCGAAGGTGGGGGGAAGATTTCCTGCATCGAACCCGCACCGTGCGAAGTCGATGGCCGGACTTACCACTGCGAGACATCGGGCAAGATTCATTCATGACTCACGTTGCTCCGGTCGATGTACTCACCACTGAGGTGGCTGACAGCACCGTGTTCACGCTGGACGATGTGCGCCGTGTCGCCACCTCCATCCAGGACGCGGTCGCCGGCGTGATCGAGGGCAAGCCCGATGTCATCCGAACTGCGGTCGTGGTGATGCTCGCCGAAGGCCACCTCCTGATCGAGGACGTCCCCGGGGTCGGTAAGACGATGCTCGCCAAATCGCTCGCGCGGTCGGTGAACATCTCGATGCGCCGCCTGCAGTTCACACCGGACCTGCTGCCGAGCGACGTCACCGGGGTCAGCATCTTCAACCAGGATTCCCGGCAGTTCGAATTTCGGCGGGGTGCGGTTTTCGCCGGGATCGTAGTGGGCGACGAGATCAATCGCGCCTCCCCCAAGACCCAGTCGGCCCTCCTGGAGTGCATGGCAGAAAATCAGGTGACGGTGGACGGAGAGACCTATCTGCTGCAACGTCCGTTCATGGTGATGGCGACCCAGAATCCGATTGAGATGGAAGGCACTTATCCGCTCCCGGAAGCCCAGCGGGATCGGTTCATGGCACGTATCTCGATGGGCTATCCCACCGCGTCCGCAGAGTTGCAGATGCTCGACACCCACTCGGCGCGAGAACCCCTCGACACGCTGCAGCCGGTCACGGACGCAGCAACGGTCATGCGCGCCATCGATACGGTGACCAGCGTCTACGCCAGCGTGACACTGCGCCAGTACATCGTGGATCTCGTGAGCGCCACGCGCACCTCGCCCGAAGTACGCCTCGGCGCCTCACCGCGTGCCGCCCTGCAGCTGTTGCGGGCTGCTCGAGCACACGCGGCGCTGGAGGGGCGCGACCACGTGCTTCCCGAAGACGTGCAACGGCTGTGGACCACGGTGCTGGACCACCGTGTCATCCTCGGGCCCGACAGCACCGGTAGATCCACCGGTGAGCTGCTGTCCTATCTGTTGCAGCGCGTACCCGTGCCCTCCCGATCACGCTGACCATGCGCCAGCCATCCGTCGGCCGCCGTCACGACCGGCTCAGACTGACCACCCGCGGGCGCGCGTTCCTGATCGTCGGCGCGTGTCTCATGGGCGCCGGGCTCCTGCTCGGATACGGCGACGTCACCAGGATCGGCGCGCTCGTGCTGACATTGCCGCTGATCGCCTGGGCGCTGTCCGCCTCACACGCCACCCACCTGCAGCTGCGCCGGAAGATCACCCCGACCCTGCTCGGGCCGGGTGATCCTGCGACGGTGCGCGCGGTCTTTCGCAACAACGCCGGACGCGCCAGTCGGCTCGGCTCGGCTCAGGACCGTGTCGACCCGGGGTTCGGGGACCGGCCGCGGTACACCTTGACGAGCATCCCGACCCGAGGCACCGCAACCATCGAATACACCGTGCGGAGCCAGGCCCGTGGACGTCACACCATTGGTCCCAGCATCGTCACGCACCCGGACCCGTTCGGGATGTGCACGTCGCTCACGATCCTGCCGGCCAGCGACGAAATCGTCGTACTCCCGCACACCTTCCCGCTCGAGAGGCGCTCGATGCCGTATGCCACCGGTGGCGCCAGCGCGGCCGGGCACTCCGTCGCCCTGCACGGTGAACAGGACGTCAGCATCCGGGGGTATGTCGAGGGTGATGAGCTGCGGCGTATCCACTGGCCCGCGACGGCCCACCGCGGGCAGTTGATGGTGCGCCACGAAGACCAACCCGAACACCGACGCGCCCTGTTGTGGTTCGACGCGCGCGGCAGCGCACACGCCGACACCGGACGGAGCAGCTCTTTCGAGTGGACGGTCAGCGCGGTTGCCTCGATCGCGCTCCTGCTGGACGATCTGCACTATCAACTGCGGATGGTGAGCGCTGCGACCACGGCAGAGCACCGGCTGCCCTCCCTGCTCAATGCACAGCAGGTGGTGCACAGCCTCGCGTTGGCCAACACCACGGACGATGGCCGGCACGCCGACCTCAGCGCGGCAGCAGCTCAGGCCGTCGCCGCCGGCAGCGTCCTGGTCGGGCTGTTCACCGACCACCCCGACCCTGCCCTGCCGATGCTGGCGGCCACGAGCGGCCGCGGCCGGACGAGTCTGGCGATCATCGTGGACACCGACGCGTACAGGACCGGCTCCGTTGCGCCAGGTGTCGCAGCCGAGCGGACCTCCGCCGTCCTGCGGGCCGCCGGATGGCGTACTGCGATCGCCGGCCCGGACACCGGGATTCCGGCTGCCTGGCATGCGATTGCCGGACCGCACGCCGCTGGGGGCATCCGGTGAACCGCGCACGGCCGGGACAGACACTGCTCGCGGCAATCGCCACGCTGGTGGCGGCCTGGCCCATCACCACATTGTTCGAAGGTCGTTCCTGGGTGCTCGGGGCGATATCCCTGGTCCTGCTCGCGGCGCTGTTCGGGATGGCTGCGCGCGCGGCGGGAGCCTCACCCCTGGTCACCCTGTCGGTTCAGCTGATCGGTGTCGTCACCGTCGCGGTCGTCACCCAGTTGCCGGACCACCTCGACACGTCGCTGCCGGGGGCGCTGCGTGACCTCGGTATTGACGCCAACACCACGGTGACCAGGTTCGCCGCCCCCGCACCGACGACCGCGGGCATCGTGTTCTTCGTCGCACTGATCGTGGCGGGTCTCGCGATCTGTGTCGACTTCCTTGCCGTCACCTGTCGATCACCGGCTCTCGCAGGGGTGCCGCTCTTCGTCGAGTTCATCATCTCGGCCGCGAATTCCGGCGGAGCACTGAGCCCCAAGTTCTTCCTGCTCGCGGCAGCGGCGTGGCTGGTGATGCTCTACGGGGCCTCTGCGCGGGCAGCCCGTGACTGGTCCGGGCGGCGGGTCAACCCGTCGGGGCACTACCGCGCCGCCTCTTCCCTCGGCGAGCACGGGTTCGGGTTCGCCGCCCGCGCCGCCGGCGCGCTGGCCCTGGTGTTGGCTCTTCTCCTTGCCGGGATGCTCCCGGCCTCGTCGCAGAAATTCCTCGGTGACGGCCTGGCCCGGGGACAGGGCGGCGGGTCGGGCACGGTGGGTTTCTCCGACAACCTGGATCTCAGTCGTAACCTCTCATCGCAGGACAGCTCACCGGTGCTGACCTTCCGCACCACCGACCCCGACCCGGCTCCACTTCGCGCTCTGATCGCCGACGATTATGCACGCAACCGGTGGGAGCCGAACCGCGTCCGCACCCCGTTGCGAGGTGCCGACGGCAGCCAGCTGGAACGCGCCGCGTCCAACCCTCGGCCGGTATCGGCCAACCGGTACCGGATCAGCATCTCGCAGAACTCGATGAAGCCGCCGTACGTCGTGGGACCCACCCAGATCGGCACTGCGGATTTCCAGGGTGCCCGGTGGAGTTATGACCCCAAGTCGTCTCAGCCGTCCGCGAGGAAGCTGACCACGTCCTACTCCCTGGATTACCTGAGTCCGAAAACTACCGCTCGTCCATCGAATCAGCGCCTGGACCCTACGCAGTACCGGTCCGACCTGGCGGTGGATCCGACCTCGCGGCCGGCGATCGAGGCCCTGGTGAAGCGGGCCGCACCACGCGGTTCGGCCTTCGACCGGGCAATAGCCATCCAGACGTATCTTCGCAGCAGTGGCAATTTCGTCTACTCCCTGACCTTGGCTCCCACCCGCAAGAACGCCGCCGGCCGCACGTTGGATCCCATCAGCAACTTCCTGGCAACCAAACAGGGGTACTGCATGCAGTTCGCCACGGCCATGACAATGGCCGCCCGGTCGATCGGTGTACCGGCCCGACTGGGAGTCGGTTTCCTGCCCGGGTCGGCGGGTCCTGACGGCGTCTACACCGTGAAGCAGTCGGATGCACACGCCTGGCCTGAGCTGTTCTTTCCGGGGATGGGCTGGACGCGTTTCGAGCCGACCCCCGGATCGCGGGCAGGCGCGGCGCCGGGCTACGCCACCCCGAAAGTCACTGCACCTACCGCGCCGGAGCCCCGCCCGAATACCGTGCCGCGCCCGAAGAATGCGCCGAGCACAGCGACGCCGGCCACTCCCAGGTCGCCCACCGGGACGGACCCCACCGGCAACGGATCTGTGCCGCAATGGCTCACTGCAGTGCTCTGGACACTCGCAGCCCTGATCGTGCTGCTCGTTGCGTTCTCGATTCTGCCGCTGCTGGCCCGGCGGGCCAGCAGGCCGCTGAGCACCGACGACCCGGCGGCAGTGCAAGCCCAATGGGACAACCTGGTGATGCGCATGCAGGACCTGGGCATCGAGCCACCGCCACCGGTGTCACCGCGGTCCCAGGAGGACTACTACCAGCTGAGACTGTCGGTGGACCAGGAGGGGCGACGTGCGCTGCACGAAGTGGTGATGGTGATGGAGCGGGCCCGCTACACCCAGACGTCCGGTTCGGCGCTGGACATGACGGCGCCGGCCGACAGCCTGGTTGAGAAGGTGCGTGCCACGCGTTCCCTGCGATGCCGCGCAGGTGCAGCGTTGTTCCCGCGTTCCGGGCGGCAGCGGCTGCGCTCCCTACTGCTGCACGCCTATCCAGGCCGCAAGCGCCACTGAGCAGCGAAACGCCACTGAGCAGTTCGCGGACCACGCGACGCGGCCCGCACCATGATGGTGCGGGCCGTTTCGTTTGGTTCGGATCTTTCTGGTCGTGCCCGGTCTCAGTCCAGGTAGTCGCGCAGGACCTGCGAACGTGACGGGTGGCGCAGCTTGCTCATGGTCTTGGACTCGATCTGTCGGATGCGCTCGCGCGTCACCCCGTAGACCTTGCCGATCTCGTCCAGCGTCTTCGGTTGGCCGTCGGTCAGCCCGAACCGCATCGACACGACCCCGGCTTCCCGCTCCGACAAGGTGTCCAGCACCGAGTGCAGTTGCTCCTGCAGCAGCGTGAACGAGACCGCGTCAGCCGGAACCACTGCTTCGGAGTCTTCGATCAGGTCTCCGAATTCGGAGTCGCCGTCTTCACCGAGCGGAGTGTGCAGAGAAATCGGCTCACGGCCGTACTTCTGTACCTCCACGACCTTTTCCGGCGTCATGTCGAGCTCTTTGGCAAGCTCCTCCGGCGTCGGTTCGCGACCCAGGTCCTGCAACATCTGGCGCTGGACACGAGCCAGTTTGTTGATGACCTCGACCATATGCACCGGAATGCGGATGGTACGTGCCTGGTCGGCCATGGCCCGGGTGATCGCCTGGCGGATCCACCACGTGGCGTAGGTCGAGAACTTGTAGCCCTTGGTGTAGTCGAACTTCTCGACGGCGCGGATCAGACCCAGGTTGCCCTCCTGGATCAGGTCCAGGAAGAGCATCCCGCGACCGGTGTAGCGCTTGGCGAGGGAGACGACCAGGCGCAGGTTGGCCTCCAGCAGGTGGTTCTTGGCATTCTTGCCGTCCTGGGAGACCCACCACAGCTCGCGCTTGAGCTTCATGTCGATCTTGTCGCCGGAGTTCAACCGCTCCTCGGCAAACAGGCCGGCCTCGATCCGCTTCGCAAGGTCGACCTCCTGCTCCGCGTTCAGCAGCGCGACCTTGCCGATCTGCTTCAGGTAGTCCTTGACCGGATCTGCCGTCGCTCCGGCCGTGACGACCTGCTGAGCAGGTGCGTCGTCGTCATCGTTCTGGCTGAGCACGAAACCGCCGGCGGCCTCGGATGCGGCCTTCGCCGCCTGATCATCCTTCTTGGATGTCGAGTCCTCGGTGCTCTCGTCCGGTCCTGCTTCGGTGACAGCAGTAACCGCGGCGTCTGCAGCCTTCGCCGCTCTGACGCGCTTGGCCGTCTCTGCGGCGCTGCTCTTGGTGGCGGCAGCCTTGGACACCCGCTTGGTCGTGCTGGCGGTCACGCGGCCTTTGGTCTCGCCGGTCGGTGCCGTGTCGGCTGCCTTGGTGGTGGTCGACTTGGCAGCAGCCTTCTTGACTGTTGTCTTCTTGGCAGCAGCCGTCTTCGTCGCGGCCGTCTTCGTCGCGGCCGTTTTGGTGGCGGCCGTTTTGGTCGCGGCGGTTTTGGCGGTCTTGGCTGCGGCCGGCTTGGTCGCCGTGGTCTTGGTAGGACTGGTCGCAGCCACTGCGGCGCCGTCCTCGTCATGGGTCACGGTGACGCACGCAGCTGCCAGGGCCGCCAGGATCACCGGAGTGTGCGAGCTGTCGTGACCAGCTTCATCCAGCGCGCTTGTCAGCTGCTTCCCGGACACCCGCTCACCCGCTCGTGCACTCTGTACAAGCTTCTCCAACGCAGGATGGGAGATGTGCGCCGGCAGGACGGGAAGTACTTTGGACACGGGTGGTCACCAACTACCTTTCGAAACAACGGACTCGCACGATGTGCACGCACGCATGACCTACCGCAGCTAGCGGCATCGAAGTTTGGGGATCGGATGCTTTAAATGAACGCGCCCGTACGAACTGTCCGCCCCGGCGCGCGCCGACCTCTGTACCCATTATAAAACGCTGACCACCCCAATCGGAGAATCGCCCCACCCCAGGAGGCGCTCGAGCGGGTTACGGCTTGACGGCGATGACCGGGCAGTCCGCGTCCAGCAGGATGCGCTGAGCGTGCGAGCCCAGGATGAGTTTGCCCACCGGGCTGCGCCGACGAAGTCCGATGACCAGCAACCGCGCCGACCGGCTGCGCGCCGTCTCCAGGAGGAATTCGGTGACATCGTCACCGCTGGGCTCCAGTACCTCCGACTCCACGTCATCGGCACCGGCATCCCGCATCGCCCGAGCGATCTCGTTGCCATCGCGTCCGGCACGCGAGGGGACCACGATCAGGTTCCCACCATGCGCGGCTACCTCTCGCACGGCATACGACAAGGCGACCTCGCCCTCGGGGGTGGGTAGATAGCTGACGACGACACTCATGGTTGCTGCCTCCATCGATCTCACGATCGCGCGTCCGGTGGGCCGGTGGTCCCTCGCGACGCTACCCGAGCGGCCCGCTCACCGCCGCTCGCACTACCTCGACGGCTCGACCGACCCGGTCGGCGATGGCCTCGGTCTCGATCAGAAATCCGTCGTGTCCGTGACTGGACTCGATGACATCCACGTGTCCGCGGCCATGGGCGCGGACGATGTCCTCGGACAATTCGACGGGAAAGAGCCGATCCGAATCGACGGCCACGGTGCGCAGGCACCCTTCGTATCCGCTCAGTACCTGCGCCAGGGATCCTCTGCCGCGGGTGATGTCGTGGGTGGCCATGGCGCGTGACAGGTGCAGGTAGGAACCGGCATCGAAACGAGCTACCAACTTGGCGGCCTGGTGGTCCAGATAGCTCTCGACCGCGAACCGCCCACCACCCAGCGGGTCTTCGTCACCTTGCGCAGAGCCGCCGAAGCGGGAGTTCAACTCCGCAGCGCTGCGGTAGGTCGTGTGGGCGATGCGCCGCGCTATTCCCAGTCCGACGAGCGGGCCGGCACCATGCCCGTAATAATCTCCGCCGCGGTAGCCCGGATCGCCGGTGATCGCCAACTCCTGGGTGCGGCCCCACGCAATCTGGTCGGCGGTAGCCCGCGCGGTGCTGGCGATGATCAGCGCACCGGCCACCCGCTCAGGGTGGCCTGCTACCCACTCCAATGCCCGCATTCCACCCATCGACCCGCCCAGCACCAGTCGCCACCGGTCGATACCGAGGGCGTCGGCCAGCTTTGCCTCCAGCGCGACGTGGTCCCGGATCGTGGTGACCGGAAATCGAGATCCCCATGGTGTGCCGGTCGGGTCCGGTGAGCCGGGCCCTGTCGTACCGCGACACCCCCCGAGCACATTCGCGGCCACCACGAACAACTCATCGGTGTCCAACGGCGCGTGCCGACCGATCAGGCCGGGCCACCAGCCCGCCGTGGGTTGCGCAGGGCCGGTCGGACCGACGACATGCGAGTCACCGGTAAGGGCATGCTCGACCAGGACGGCATTGTCAGCGCGTTCGTTCAGGGTGCCCCACGTCTGGTAGGTCACCACGACATCCGGGAGCAGCGAGCCGTTCTCCAACTCCAGCCACGGTAGGCGGATAGCCCGCGCACCCGGGTTGCTGCCGACGGGCGGGCGTATCACCTGGTGATCTGAGCGGCGCTTTGCGCGCGCCGTCCACGGATCAGCGGGTCGCTGGGTAACAGTCATGGCGACTTCCCGGTCAGGGGGCGCCTGTCAGACCGACCGGCGGACCCCGCGCTTGCCCGCACCACTTCGGTGCAGGCCTTGTCCTCACCCGGGGCACCCCACCGCGGAGGAGGGTTGCCGCTCAGCAAGCCGGGGCTTGTCGCTGAGACTCTTGACCAAAAAAACCATAGCAGTGCCCCGCCGCGGCTACCTGGACTCGGCCAACAGATGCGGGCGCAACCCGGACCCGCAGGCACGACCCACCAACAGGGCCAGCCGATAGCCGGGGTCAATCTGCAGTGCCTGCTCCACCGCTATCGACGCCAGCGCACCGGAGCCGGCACTCCACGCAGAACCGGCGATCAGCGTCAACACCGGTGGTCGCAGCGGATCGGGCAGGCACTGCAGCCACTCGATCATCCGGTCCCTGGTCTGCGCGGTGCTCAGCCGCGGTGCTGCCCCGGCAGCCGCATCGACCAGTCGCAGCTGTCGGGCCCGATGCACCGGGTGTGCCGTCGAGCTGGGCATCGGCAGGGCCGGGGTCACCCAGCTGAACACCTCATCGCGGGTCCTGCTGTTACGCAGCGAAACGCTGACGGCCGCCAGCATGGCTGCCGGGATCCGGGCGATCTCCTGTGATCCATGCATGATCTGCCACAACACGGCGACCAGCTCCTGTGCCGGCAGGGCTCGGGCCGCGGGGACGTGGGCTGCGACGCGGCGTGCGAGGTCGGCCCGCGTCTGCCGCAGGGACCGCGCCAGGTCGGCACGGGATGCACAGGGCGCCATCCCCTCCACCACCGACGCGAGAACAGCATCGACCCGCTCGGGGCCGGGCACCCGGGTCGGTCGGGTGGGGCAGGCGCCGCAACTGCACCGTTGCGCCCACCAGGTGCCTTCGGTGCTCATCAGCACGTGACGGACCCGAACACCTCGCCTGGCGAAGCGGCGACGCAGATGATCCGCACGTGTTGCCGCCGGCCTCGCCGGCATTCCGGGATCGAGCAGAACGCAACAGATCGCCTCGTCGATACCTGCCCTACCGAATGCGTCGGCCGTCGTGTCGGCACAGTCCGCGAACGCGAAGTCGTCGTCCAGATCCATCCGCGCAACGACCGTCACACGATCGCGCGACAACCCGACCGCGACGAGGGAATCCGTCGCGACGAAGCCCAGCTCATACGGCAGGTAGGCAATGAGGTCGCCGAGGTTGCGCAAGGTGTGGGTCATGTCGAACAGGTTCGTACTCACCGCGGTGACATCGCAGCGTCCGTGATCCACCTGTGGACAACACGGGTTTCCGGCCGGGGATGTTAACGAATACGTTTGCCGCGCACCGTGCGCCTACGGCTGCGGGTGGCTTCCCACTGCAGGAATTCGTCGGTGTCCTGCACGATGGCACTCGCCAACCACGCCAGCACGACAGCATCGTCGGCCAGCCCTGCGATGGGCGCCAGACGCCGCGGGATCAGATCGATCGGCGAGGCGATGTAGGCGGTGGCAGCGACCATGACCGCCAGGCGGGCCGGTGAGGATCCGACATATTCTTTGGCGGCAATCGCCCGAACCATTCGCGGCACGGCGCCGATCCGCCGCGAGAACGAAGGACCCCCGGGCGCTGAGACCAACGCGACCGATTCCCGCAGCGAACGGACCGCAGCCAGGTTGCCACCGCCACGCGACCGCAAACTCATGCCGAAGCACCCCGTTGCAGCAGCGCGGCGTTGGGCGGGAACTGGGTGCGCGCGGTCTTGGCGACTTTGTGGAGCAGGTAGACATCCAGACCGGCCCCGAACACTGCCCCGGCGAACGGAACTGCCTGCCCCAGCCGCGGTAACAGCTTCTCGCCGACCTGCGCGACCAGTCGGAACCCCACGGCCTTGTCCAGCACCATCCGGGCAGCGGGTGGCAGTCCGCGGCTCGCGACATTCGCGAGCCGGCCGGTGCTGACGATGCCCGCCTTCTTCAACAGGGCGTCGGCCTCGCCTCCGATCAGCGCGAGCAGGATCGCGGTACGCAGGTTCGGATCGCGCAGGTTGTAGCCGCGCAGGTGAGCGATGGCCGCAGCCATCCTGGTGGCCAGCACATAGAAACCGGCGATATTCGCCGGCAAGGCGACGCTCATGGTGAGAAAACCGCCGAGCCCGGTGACGAAGCCGCCGGCTCCCGCAAGTCGCCGATGCTCCGAGACGATCTGGTCGATCGCGCCTTCCCGATCGCCCTTGGCGTCCGCCAGCGCCCGTTCGGCGACGACTGCTGCGGAGTCGAACTTGCCTTTGCCGTCGATACCGACCTGCATCAGACGATTCGCCAAGGTCAGGGAACTACCCGCGAATACTCCACGGTTCAGATCGACCGGAGCAGCGGACTTGGACTTTCGGTGCAAGATTCCCACGCCTCCATGGTGCCAGGTGAACCCCCGGAATAGTCATCGCACCGCTACTTGGCAGGCCGCGAGGCCATCTTGGTGCGGGCTCGGCCCGGCAGCCTTGTCGCCGGCACGTACTACCGTTGCAATATGCCTGCACCCCTGGATTCCGATCCTGCCTTCTCCGATTTCGCCCATCCCGAACGTCTTGTCTCCACCCAGTGGCTCGCAGCTGCACTGGATCGCGGTGAGGACCTCGTCGTCCTCGAGTCGGACGAAGATGTCCTGCTCTACGACTCCGGCCACATCCCCGGAGCGCGCAAGATCGACTGGCACCTGGACCTCAACGACCCGCTGACCCGCGACTTCGTTGACGGAGACCACTTCGCGCAGGTCATGGGCGCCCGCGGAATCACCCGTGAGACCACCGTGATCATCTACGGCGACAAGAGCAACTGGTGGGCTGCCTACGCGCTGTGGGTGATGACGCTCTTCGGACACGAGGATGTCCGTCTGCTGGACGGCGGTCGCACCGCCTGGCTGGCTGAGCAGCGCCCGATCACCCGCGACCTGCCCGCCGATGCCCACGTGGACTACCCGGTGGTGCAGCGCCACGACGAGCCGATCCGCGCCTTCCGGGACGACGTGCTCGCCCACCTGCCCGGACCTCTGGTGGACGTCCGCTCCCCCGGAGAGTTCAGTGGAGAACTGCTGAGCATGCCCGACTACCCCCAGGAGGGCGCTATGCGTGGCGGGCACATCCCGGGCGCGCGTTCGGTGCCCTGGTCCCGGGCCGCGGCTGAGGACGGCCGGTTCCGCGGACGCTCGGAGCTGGCACACATCTACCAGGACGAGCAGCAGCTCGCCGCCGATGACGACGTCGTTGTCTACTGCCGCATCGGCGAGAGGTCTTCACATACCTGGTTCGTTCTGACGCACCTGCTCGGGTTCGAGTCGGTCCGCAACTACGACGGCTCCTGGACCGAATGGGGCAACTCGGTGCGCGTACCCATCGAGAGCGGCACGCAGTGAAAGGTGACCTGCCCGCCCCGATGGCTGAGCTGGCCGAGGACTTCAACGCCCTGGAGCCCAAGGACCGTCTGCAACTGCTGCTCGAGCTCAGCGACGACCTCCCGGCGCTGCCTGCGCGTTACCTGGACCGATCAGAGAAGCTCGAGCAGGTGCACGAGTGCCAGACACCACTGTTCCTCGCCGTCGAGGTCGACGACGATCGACTCGTTCGCCTCTTCTTCCAGGCTCCGCCGGAAGCTCCCACCACTCGCGGATTCGCCGGGATTCTGCACGCGGGACTCGACGGCCAACCACCAGAGGCTGTCCTGGACGTTCCCGACGACGCCCCATGGCGGTTCGGTCTGTCCGAGGCAGTATCCCCATTGCGAATGCGTGGGATGCTGGCCATGCTTGCCCGCATCAAACGACAAGTCCGTGAACACGCGTCAGGCGCCGACGCCGTCTGACCCACATCGATGAGGTTACGAAGCTCTATGAACAAAAAGGCATTAGTAGCCATCCCAGCCGTAGTCGCGCTGATCGGACTCGTCCTGCTCATCATCGGGCTGGCATCGAGTCAGAACGTCAAGGTGACCTCGTTCACGAACGGGTCGAGTGTCAGTGCGACAACGGACGGATTCTCGGTCTACAGCGCAGACAAGGCCGCGCGTACCGCGACCGTCTGTACGGCGGTTTCCGGCGGTCGCACCTCGACCCTCGGTCGGCCCAGCGCGGACTTTTCCGTGAAGGGCACGGGCGGCACGCTGTGGGAGGTGGCGCGAAGCACTGACGGCATGTCCAAGGGCACGTACACCCTCACCTGTGCCGGGACCAGTGGTCTTCAGGTAGGTCCGCGGGCTGACAAGGTCGGCGGCGGTTTCCAGACCATCGGCGTCACGCTCGGGGCCATCCTGCTGGTCGTCGGGATCATCGGAGTCGCCCTACTCCTACTGCTCGGTCGCAAGAAGACGACACCCGAGAGCACCTACAGCGGGTACCAGCAGGGTGGTACCTACGGTGGCGGCTACGGAGCCCCCGGCGCTTACGGTGCGTCTTCCCAGCAGGGTGGCTACGGTCAGCAGCCCTCGCAGGGCGGCCAGCAGCAGGGTGGCTATGGCCAACAGCCCCAGGGCGGTCAACGACAGGGCGGCCAGCAGCAGGGCGGCTACGGTCAGCGGCCCTCGCAAGGTGGCCAGCAGGGCGGCCAGCAGCATGGTGGCTACGGTCAGCAGCCCTCGCAAGGTGGCCAGCAGCAGGGTGGCTACGGTCAACAGCCCCAGGGCGGTCAACGGCAGGGCGGCCAGCAGCAAGGTGGCTACGGCCAGCAGCCTCCGCAGGGCGGCCAGCAGCAAGGTGGCTACGGCCAGCAGCCTTCGCAAGGCGGCCAGCAGCAAGGTGGCTACGGCCAGCAGCCTTCGCAAGGCGGCCAGCAGCAAGGTGGCTACGGCCAGCAGCCCCAAGGCGGTCAGCAGCAGGGCGGCTACTACGGTCAGCAGCCCCAGTCACAGCCCCAGTCACAGGGCGGAGGTGCCGCCGCCACATCCGCCAACGATGCGGACGCGGATGCCGCACCCGATTTCTCCGATGCGCCGACCACCGCCATCTCGGGTATTCCGACAGCAGAGGGCTCTGGTGCCCACCCCGCAGGCTCGTCCCCCGCGGACCAGTCGGATCGGGATGACCGCAATTCCGAAGGCAAGCACAATTCAGATGGCGGACACGACCAGAACGGTCAGCGCTGACCGCCTCAGCTGACGATGTGCAGGGGACCCCGTATCCGGAGTGGATGCGGGGTCCTCTGCTCGCCATCAGCCTGGACTCCAGGACCGGCCAGGTCGTCATCGCAGGCAGCGACGGCCGACCGAGTGCACAGACGGCTGCGCACCGCTCGATGGCGGCACCCGACGCCGCCGAACTCGTCGCGCGTCGCGACGCAGCACCGGGCCCGCCGGCACGATGGGTGTGGTGGTCGACCGACGTCGTGGCGGCGCTGCTCTCCCACGGGGTGCGACCGCGGCGCGGTTTCGACCTGGTTCAAGCACATGCGCTGCTGCACGGTGGCGCACCGCAGACGGCACTGGAACGCGTCTGGGCGTGCGCACGCGGACTCGACCCGGCCCATACCCCCCAACGACTCGGCAACGACTTGTTCGACGCGCTGCACGGGCCGGACTCCGCCGAAGAACCGGGTGTACTGGATGACCAGGGGTATCTGAGTTCACATTTCCTGGCGGCCGAGGGCACCGCGCCGCACTGGGCGCGCCTGGCGCTACAGGTGGCGGCCGCCCAGTACGAACAACTTGCGCGACGCGAGCGCTGCACCATGACAGCCCACAGCGAGTCCGGCGCCGCAGTGCTCGCCCTGGAACTGCAGGCTGACGGACTACCGCTTCATCGGCCGACCATCGAACGCCTCATCGAAGCCAGCGCCGGGCCCCGACCACGTGGACCCGCTGAGGACGTTGCCGCACGCCGGGCTCGGGATGCACCGGTCCTACGTCACGTACCGCCCGGCCGCAATGTCGACCTGCGAAATCCCGAACAGGTGCGTGCCCTGCTGACCGACCTCGGTATCCGAATCGACAGCACCCGCAAACAGGAGCTCGAGCAGCACCGGCACACCCATCCGATCATCGACGCCCTGCTGCAGTGGCGCGTCGACGAACGCATTGCATCGACCTACGGATGGCACTGGCTCGATCAGCACCTCGGCGCAGATGATCGGTTGCGAGGTCGCTGGAGCTCGTTCGACGGCGGCGCCGGGCGGATGAGTGCGAGCGCGGGTTTGCACAACCTGCCGGCCACGCTCCGCCCGGCTGTCCTCGCCGAGCCCGGCCGGGTGTTTGTCCGCTCCGATTTGGGCCAGATCGAACCGCGGGTGCTCGCGGTGATCTCTGCGGATCCGGCGCTGACGGCTGCCACCCGTCAGGATGACCTTTACCAGACCGTCGCAGAGCAGCTGCGGGTAGAGCGCCCGGTGGCCAAGCCCGCCGTGTTGTCGGCCATGTACGGCGGGTCGGCCGGGCGGGCCACCGCCGCATTGGAGGGCCTGAACCGGGCGTATCCGGTCGCGATGGACTATCTGCTGGCGGCCCAACGTGCCGGTGAGGACGGCGAGCCGGTCACGACCTACGGTGGGCGGCATATCGCGATGGCACCGGCGGCAGCCGACGAGGCGCAGGTTCGCGCACGCGGCCGGTTCGCGAGGAATGCCGTTGTACAGGGCGCCGCAGCCGAATTCTTCAAAGCGTGGGCGTTGACGGTGCAATCGGCTGTTCGTGGCCTCGATGCCCGCATCGTGATGTGCCTGCACGACGAGCTACTCCTGGATGTGCCCGCCGAACGTGCCGATGATGTGGCGAACGCCGTCGAGGAGAGTCTGCAGGATTCGGCACGACGCTGGAGCGGTCACAGCGGTGTCCGTTTCGTCACGGACACCGCTGTGATCAGCTGTTGGGCCGACGCAAAAGGCTGATCAGGACTTGTCGGTGCCCTGCTCGTCGCGCAGGAATTCCTCCAGCTCCGCACCGATCTCATCGGCGCTCGGCAACTCAGATATCTCGTTGGCCAGCAGGCTCTGGCGCTGCAGACCGTCCTGGAACGCGTCGTACTGCTGCTCCAGGCCCTGTACGACCTCCACGACCTCGGGGTTCTCCGAGACCTGTCGGGCGATTTCAGCGCGGTGCAACCCGGCCACCGCACTCAGCTCGTTCATCGGGATGGACAGCCCGGTCAACGCGCAGATGGCTTCCAGTGCCGTGACCGTGGCGTCACCGAAGTCGGTCTGCATCAGGTAGTGCGGCACATGGACGGCGAACCCGGCCGTGTCCACGCCGGCCTCCCCCAGTCGCAGGTGCAGCAGCGTCTCCAGACTGGAGGGTGTCTGCACCATTCCGAAGACCGGGCGGTTCTCGGGGATCAGTCGTTGGTCGCTCGCGTACCGGGTCATTCCGACCGGGCGGGTGTGCGGAACGGCCATCGGGATTCCGTTGGCGCTGACCACCATCTGCACGCCGAGGCGGCGCACGAGGGTGCGGACGGCTTCGATGACGCGCTCCCACTGGTAGTCCGGCTCCGGCCCGGCGAGCAGCAGGAACGGCGCGCCCTCGGCGTCGATCATCCGGAACAACGTCATTGCCGGGTCGTCGTAGTCGCTGAAGTGGTCGCGGTCGAAGGTCATCAACGGCCGGCGACCCCGGTAGTCCAGGAGTTGGTCGACATCGAAGGAGGCGACCACGGTGTGCTCGAGGGTACCGAGCAGGTGCGACACCAGCTGCTTCTGGGTGTTCCCGGCATCGACCAGCCCACCGAGCGCTGCAATCAGGGTCGAGGCGCCCAGTTCACTGGCGTGCGCGTCGTTCTCGAAGCGGTAGAGCTCTTGTGGATCTTGCATCGTCCTTCTCCTGCTGGATGAGCGTGCGCTGCTGCGCCTTCTTACCTGTGACCAACGTCTGCCGAGCATCCTGGATTCCCCCCGCTCAGTCCGGCACGACGTCGGTGTGTCCGTCGGACCGCAGTCGGGCCCGCAGCCGATCCGCATTACGACCCAGAACGCCTTGATCCTGACCATGCGTCACGTTGCGCTGATCGAAGTCATCGGGTGAGTTCACCGGGAAGACGTGGATGTGCAGGTGCGGCACCAGGAAACCCTCGACGACCAGCCCGACCCGCCCCGAATGCCATTCGGTGCGTTGCGCCCGACCGATGATCCCCGCGACCTTCATCAGGTGCGCCATCAGCTCCTCGTCGGCGTCGAGCCACTGGTCGACGGGCGTCCTGGGCACGACGAGGGTATGGCCGTCGGTCTGCGGATCGATCGACAGGAAGGCCACGCACAGCGAGTCCTGCCAGACGAAGTGACCGGGGACCAGACCATCGATGATCTTCTCGAACAAGGTGCTCATACCGTCCAGCATCTCAGGTCGCGGGGGTGGCCCTGACCTTGTCCATCGCCTTGCGGATGCGCTGCACCGAGATCGAGCCGGCCGTGCCGAGACGTTGCGCGAACAGGCTCACCCGAAGCTCCTGCACCTGCCAGGACAACGCCCGGACGGCGGCGTCACCGCGCCGGTGCGGTGGCAGCGCCTCGACCAGCCGGCGCAGATCTTTCTCCACGGCGTGCACCTGCTCGATCCGCTCGTTGTCGCGCGCGATGTCGTCCGGCGCGCGTTCGAGGCGCTCGAGCATCCCGCGTAGATAGCGGTCCAGGTCGCGCATCCGCGCGGCACCGGTGGCCGTGACGAAGCCGGGGTAGATCAGCGCGGTGTGCTGTGTGCGTACGTCGGCGATCAGGTGGGCCACCGACACCCGGTCCGTCGCGTCCAACGCCAGCGTGACCTCGCGTGAGTGGGTCAGCACCGGCACCAGCAGCTCGACGATCTGCAACACCCGGGCGGCCGCCTGCTGTCGTACTTCGCGCAGCAGATCCTCGAACTGGGTGCGGGTACGCACCGGAGTCCTGGCGGCAGTCCCGAAGGCAATCGAATCCACCGCCGCGGCCAGCACGTCGGCAAGCATGTCGCGCTGGTCGGCGTGCGGGCCCCAACCGAGCGAGAGACGCTGGGTGTTGCTCAACATTCCCAGCAGGCGCGACCACGGCACGTCCAGTTGCAGCAGCAGCAGCCGGCGGATGCCGGCCGGGTGGCAGGCATCCCGCTCAGCGGCACTGGGTAGCACCCGCAGACTCACCGATTCCCCGTCGTCGACCAGCGCGGGGTAGCCCTGCACGGTGCGTTTGCCGATCTGCTCCGTCAGCTCCGCGGGTAGATCCTCCGGCATGCTCGCCGGGTCCCATGAGCTCAGCCCGGTCCGTTCCAGGTCGCTGCCCACCCGCGACATCACCGACTGCACCCGCACCGACAGCTGATCACGCAGCGCGCCGAGATCGCCGCCGTGCGACAGCGCGCGCCGGCGGGAGTCCTCGACCCGGAAGGTGGCCTTGAGGTGGGCAGGAACTTTGGCCCAGTCCCACTGTTCGGGCGGCACCCGCACGCCGGTCAGCTGCTGCAGCGCGGCACTCAATTCGGAGGTGATCGACCCACGCGTGGGATCCAGCAGCGGCAGCGCACGCGCGGCGACATCCGGCGCAGGCACGAAATTGCGACGGGTCGCCTTGGGCAGCGAGCGGATCAGGGCGGTCGCCAGTTCACCCCGGACGCCGGGCACCAGCCAGTCGAAACCGTCCTGCTGCACCTGGTTCAGCTGCTCGACGGGAACGTGCACGGTCACCCCGTCATCACCGGAACCGGGATCGAAGCGGTAGCTCAGCCGCAGGTCCAGCTCGCCACTGGACCAGGTGCGCGGGTATTCCTCCAGGTCGATCTCGTCGGCGTCTTCGCCCCTCAGATCGTCCTCGGTCATCGTCAGCAGGTTGCCGCTCGCGCGCTGCTGCTTCTTCCACCAGGCGTCGAAATGTGCTGCAGACACAATGGTCTCGGGCAGTCGTGCATCGTAGAACGCGTAGACGGTCTCGTCGTCCACCACCACGTCACGGCGCCGGGTGCGCGCCTCCAGATCCCGCAGCCGGGCCAGCGTCTGCCGGTTGCGCTCGACGAAGGCGTGCCTGCTGTCCCAGTCGCCCTCGACCAGTGCGGACCGGATGAACACGTCCCGGGACATGACCGGATCGATCGAGCCGTAGTCCACCTTGCGATCCGCCGCCAGCGACAGGCCGTACAAGGTGACCCGCTGCGCCGCGACCACGCTGCCGCGGCGCCGCTCCCAGTGCGGCTCGGCGTAGCTGCGCTTGACGAGGTGTGCGGCCGCCTCCTCCACCCATGAGGGGTCGACGGCGGCATTGGTGCGCGCCCAGAGCCTGCTGGTCTCGACCAACTCGGCCGACATCACCCAGTCGGGCGGTTTGCGGAACAACGCGGACCCCGGCTGAACCACGAACCGGATACCCCGGGCACCCAGGAAGTCCCGACGCTCGCGGTCGCGCAATCCGACATGCGACAGCAAGCCGGTGAGCATCGCCTGATGCACGGCGTCCTCCCCCGCCGGGCTGTGCGCGCGATGCAGCCCCTGCTGCTTGCACGCCTCGCGTAGTTGCGTGTGCAGGTCCTGCCATTCACGTACCCGCAGGTAGTGCAGGTATTCGCGCTGACACATCCGTCGAAAGGCGCTGCCGGACAATGCTTTCTGCTGCTCACGCAGGTAGTTCCAGAGGTTGACCAGCGACAGGAAATCACTTGTCTCATGCTTGAACCGGGCATGCGACTGGTCGGCCTGCGGCTTCTTCTCGGCGGGCCTCTCCCGCGGGTCCTGAATGGCCAACGCCGCCACGATGACGAGCACCTCGGCGAGCGCTCCGTTCTCGCCGGCGGCCAGCAGCATCCGGGCCAGCCGCGGATCGGTGGGTAACCCGCTGATCGCGCGGCCGGCCGGGGTGAGTCGGGTCGCGCCGTTGGTGCCCTGCCGTCCCGGCAGCTCGATGGCCTGCAGTTCTTCCAGCAGGCGCAACCCGTCGCTGATCTGCCGCGAATCCGGTGGCTCGACGAACGGGAACTTGGCGATGTCGCCCAGATCGAGCGACGCCATCTGCAGGATGACCGAGGCCAGGTTCGTGCGCAGGATCTCCGGGTCGGTGAACTCCGGACGGGCCTCGAAGTCCTCCTCGGAGTAAAGGCGGATGCAGATTCCGTCGGCCACCCGCCCGCACCGACCGGAGCGTTGGCGGGCGCTGGCCTGTGAGACCGGCTCGATGGGCAGCCGCTGCACCTTGGTGCGCTGGCTGTAACGCGAGATGCGCGCGGTGCCGGAGTCCACGACGTACCGGATGCCCGGCACGGTGAGCGAGGTCTCGGCGACGTTGGTGGAGATGACGATCCGTCGTCCGCCGTGCGAACCGAACACGCGGTGCTGTTCAGCCGCCGAGAGCCGGGCATAGAGCGGCAGCGTCGTGGTGCCCGGCAGCTGCAGGGCGTCCAGCGCCTCGGCGGCATCGCGGATCTCCCGCTCGCCGGAGCAGAAGACCAGGATGTCCTGCGGTCCCCCGTCGGAGACCGGTTCGCTCCACAGTTCCTCCACCGCGCGCACGATGCCGGTGGTCTGATCGACATCGACGAGCTGCGGCCCGGACTTGCCGGGGATCTCTTCCACGAGCGGTCGGTAGCGCACCTCGACCGGGAAGGTGCGACCGGAGACCTCGATCACCGGTGCGGGCACCCCGTGCGCGGCGAAGTGCGCGGCGAACCGGCCCGGGTCGATGGTCGCGGAGGTGACGATGACCTTCAGGTCCGGTCGGCGTGGCAGCAGTTGTTTGAGGTAGCCGAGGATGAAGTCGATGTTCAGTGACCGCTCGTGGGCCTCGTCAATGATCAGGGTGTCGTAGCGTCGCAGGTCGCGGTCCCGGCGGAATTCGGCCAGCAGAATGCCGTCGGTCATCACCTTCACCAGCGTGTCCACGCCGGAATGGTCGGCGAATCGCACCTGGTAGCCGATGACGCCGCCGAGCGGCACCTTCAACTCCTCGGCGATCCGATCGGCCACCGAGCGCGCCGCGATCCGTCGAGGCTGGGTGTGGCCGATGACGGCGGAGATACCGCGACCCATCTCCAGCAGGATCTTCGGCAGCTGGGTGGTCTTGCCCGACCCGGTCTCCCCCGCGAGGATCACGACCTGGTGGGCTGCGATGGCGTCACGGATGCGTTCCCGCTCGGCCACGACCGGAAGCTGTGGCGGGTATTCGATGGTGGGCAGCGACTCGCGCCGTCGTTGCTGGGCGGCGTCGTCGAAGCGCGGGGCCCGGCTGGTCGACGGCGTACGCGGTCGACGGCGAGGCGGACGGGAACGGCGGGGGGATGAGGTCATGGCGGATTCAGCCCCATTGTCCCGCGCGGTCCGCGACCCATGGACCGGTGCCCCGTCGGGTCCGCGCGTCACTGCTGCGCCGCGGGTGGCGAGTGGCCGATCTGTAGCCTGGCGATGACCTCGTGGCGCGGACGTCCGCGTGGACCTTCACCGAGATGCGAACGCACGACCTCGACTTCATCCGCCGTCCACAACGCACCGCTGAAGGTGTCCAGCACCCGGATCCACCGGTCCACCGGGGTCGGGCGCCCGGTGCGGGCAACCGTGATGTGCGGTCGGAACCGCTGCCCGTCGACCTCGGAGCCGCTGTGCGCGGCGGATCCACGCACGCCGGCAGCGAGCGCGTCCAACTCGCCGGCGGCGTCCTCGTCCTGCCGCAGCCCGACCCACAGCACTTTGGCGCGGGCCGGGTCGGGGAAGGCGCCTCCCCCGCCGAGGCAGAGATCGAACGGTGTCCTGCGGGCCGCCGCGGCACCGGTCTGCTCGACCAGGTCGTCGATCTGGTACTCCGCCACATCGGGCAGGAACGCGAGCGTCAGGTGGTACTGCTGCGCGTCGGTCCAGCTGAACGGACCGGCATCACGTCGTACGTCCAGGAAGTCATCGAGTCGGTCCACCTCCGCAGCCGGTGGTCGCAGGGCACAAAAGATACGCACAGAAGTAGCCAACGACGCCCACCGGTGCGACATTCCGTGCCGATCAGTCGGCGCCCGCCCCCACTCGCCGGTCGAGTGTCGCAAAGCACTCCGAGTGTCGGGAAATTTACGACGCCTCGCCGGTCGAGTGGCGGGAAACTGGGCGGGACTAGGGCGGCTACTTCGCGGCGGCGAACCCCTGCTCGAGGTCGGCGATGATGTCGTCGATGTGCTCGATACCGACCGCCAGGCGCACCAGCCCGGGGGTGACTCCGGCGAGCAGCCGGTCCTCGTCGCTGCCCTGGGAGTGGGTGGTGGACGCCGGGTGGATCACCAGCGAGCGCACGTCACCGATATTGGCGACATGGCTGTGCAGCACCAGCGCCTCGACGAACTTCTTGCCCGCCTCGACACCGCCGGCGATCTCGAAGGCGAGCACGGCGCCGGACCCGCGCGGGGTGTACTTCTGCGCCAGCTCGTAGAAGTCGCTGTCCGGCAACGAGGCCCACCGCACCGACTCCACCTGCTCATGCTCGTGCAGCCACTCGGCGACGGCCTTGGTGTTCTCCAGGTGCCGGTCCATCCGCAGGCTGAGCGTCTCGATGCCCTGGGAGATCAGGAACGCGTTGAACGGTGACACCGAGGATCCGAGGTCGCGCAGACCCTGCACGCGAGCCTTGAGGATGAACGCGAGGTTGGCACCCAGCGGGCTGCCGACGCCGAGGTCGCGGGCGTAGACCAGCCCGTGGTAGCTCTCCTCGGGCGTGTTGTAGTTGGGGAACTTCTCCGGGTCGGCGCCGAAGTCGAAGTTGCCGCTGTCGACGATGACGCCGGCGATCGACGTACCGTGACCGCCCAGGTACTTGGTGGCCGAGTGCAGCACGATGTCGGCGCCGTGCTCGATCGGGCGCAGTACGTAGGGCGTACCGATCGTGTTGTCCACGATCAGCGGCACCCCGAGCTCATGCGCGACGTTCGAGACGGCCTCGATATCCAGGATCTCCACCTTGGGGTTGGAGATCGTCTCCCCGTAGAACAGCTTGGTGTTCGGTTGGGCGGCTGCGCGCCAGCTCTCCGGGTCCTTGGTGTCTTCCACGAACGTGACGTCGATGCCGTACTTGGGCAGCGTGTGCTTCAGCAGGTTGTAGGTGCCGCCGTACAGGCACGGGCTGGCCACGATGTGGTCACCGGCCTCGGCGATGTTCAGGATCGCGAGCGTTTCGGCGGCCTGGCCGGACGCGACCATCAACGCGCCCACTCCGCCTTCGAGGTTGGCGATCCGCTGCTCCACGACATCGGTCGTGGGGTTCATCAGCCGGGTGTAGATGTTGCCGAACTCTTCCAGCCCGAAGAGCTTCGCTGCGCGCTCGGTGCTGGGGAAGACGTAGGACGTCGTCTGGTAGATCGGCAGGGCGCGCGAGGTGGTCGCGGCGTCCGGCTCCTGGCCGGCGTGGATCTGGCGGGTTTCGAAGGACCAGGCGGGGGTGTCGGTCATGAGGCTGCCTTTCATCGCGGGGCGACATCGAGCAGCTCGCGCTGCATCGATGATGCAGCGGATTGCGGGGTAGCCCACGATCCGCGCTTGCCTGCAGGCGATCTGCGCCCACCGGCCAGGTCTTCACCCGGGGCACCCCACCGCGGAGGAGGGTTGCCGGCCAGCAAACCGGGGCTTAACGCTGGCACTCATGACCTAGAACAGGATGTTATGGCAGAACATCCTGCGGTAATCCGTTCATCTCACGATGCGGACGACAGTCTCACTGGTTGGCAGCCTCAGAGCAGCTGGGCGACCGTGTAGATCAGCAACCCCACGAGACCGCCGACCAGGGTGCCGTTGATGCGGATGAACTGCAGGTCGCGCCCGACGTGCAACTCGATGCGGGTCGCGGCCTCTTTGCCGTCCCACCGCTCGATGGTCGTGGTGATGACCGAGGTCAACTCCCGACCGTAGGTGGTGACGATGTAGCCGACCATGCTCTCCAGCCGGTTCTGCAGCGACGTACGCAGGTCGTCGTCGGTGCTTACCCGCTCCCCCGCGTCGATCAGGGCCCGCGACAGCCGCGCATGCAGGTCGCTCTCTTCGTCGCGCAACCCGTCCAGTACCGCCGTGCGCACCGAGTTCCACAGGGCCAGCACCACATCGGGCACGGACGGGTGGGTCAGCAGGTGCGCTTTCAGCGACTCGGCCTGAGCCATCGTCGCCTCGTCGTGCTGCAGGTTGTCCGCGAGCTGGCGCAACAGGTTGTCCAGCGCTTCCCGGGTCTGGTGCTGGGGATCATCGCGTACATCGGCCAGGAAGCGCAGCATCTCCAGGTGTAGGCGCGTGGTCACCGTGTCGTCCAACCATTTCGGGGACCACCAGGGCGCACGTGCATTGAGGATGTCCACGATCGCTTCGGGGTTGGCGGCCACCCAGTCGTGGATCTCGCGCACCCCCAGATCGACCAGCGAGGTATGCGACTTGTCCCGCAGGATCCCTTCCAGCAGGTGTCCCGCGATCGGTGCGATGGGCTCTTGGCTCAGCCGTGGCAGTACCAGCCGGTCCAGCAGATCCAGCACTTCGCGGTCGTCGATGGATTCCAGCCCGCGGGCCACCAACGGCGCGGCGGTCCGCACGACGCGCCGACTGTTCTCCGGCACGGCGAGCCACCGACCCACCCGTAGCGGGATCTGGGCCGCGGCCAGCCGTTCCTGCACCGTGTCCGGCGTCAGGAAGTTGTCCGCGACGAACTCTTCCAGGCTGGCCCCGATGGCGTCCTTGCGCTCGGGAATGATCGCGGTGTGCGGTATCGGCAGCCCCAGCGGGTGCCGGAAGAGAGCGGTCACGGCGAACCAGTCCGCCACGGCGCCGACCATCGCCGCCTCGGCCGTCGCGTTCACGTAGGCCCAGGCGCCGCCCGCCCCGTGGGTCAGCACGAAGACCACCGCCGCGAAGAGCAGCAGACTCAGGGCCACCAGGCGCATCTGCCGCAGCCCGGCGCGGCGGGCCACATCGCCCTCACTCAGGAGCAGGCCCGGGGCGCGCCGGCCCGTGTTCAGCTCTTCCACCCGGCGGTCGCAGCGCCCGAGCTGGTCGAGGAGAAGAGCAGCGTCAGCTGCTTGAGATCCGAACCGGCCTTGACCTGGAAGATCAAGGTGCCCGACCCCTCCTTCACCGTGTCACTCATCGAGACCCCGTTCAGCTGCTGGGAGCTGGGGATCACATTGGAGAAGCTCTTTGCGGCGCAGGCGGTCCGGGCCGGGTCGAACAGCGAGAAGCTGATGTAACTGAAGTAGAACGACGAACCCTTGAGCAGACTGGCCCGCACGTCGATGGCCACATATTCGTAGCCGTCGTCGGGCGCTCTCTCCGCCGGGGAGGACACCACGCGGGGCGCCTGCGCAGACACCTCGATCTTACGGTCGTACTGGTCGTTGATGGTTGCTGCCGTGCCGAACGACTTCAGCGCCACGGTGGTGGAGTACTGCGGGCCGTAGTTCGTGCCTGCTGCAGAGCACTGCCCTGCGTCGGCGCCGGTTGCACCCGAGGAACTGCCGCCACTGGAGCTGCTCCCGCCCCCGCTGGTCGAGCTGCCGCCACTCGCTGAGCTCGACGCAGTTGCGGACACCGCTGGGGGCGCCTGCACCCCGGGCGCGCTCTCGGGTCCGCACGCTGCGAGCGAGCCCGCAACGGTCAGCACGGCAGCACACGTTGCCAGGCGGTAGCCGGTAGTTGGTCGGCGCATCAATCCTCCATCGATGTAGGGGTCCACGATCTCATGGTGAGAGTCATCACGACGTATGCCGTTCGCGGGGATGACACAGGGTGCTCGATCGCCGCCGGGGCGACGCGTCGGGCGACGGGCAGCGCTCAGCTGTTCCACTTGACGGTTGCCGTGGTGCGGAACTGCCCGTTGTAGGCGACCACCAGCTTGGTGAGGTCCTGCCCGGAGGGCACCTCGTAGACCAGGCTGCCGGTTGCGGAGGTGGTGCTCGAGCCCAAGCTGGACCCGCGCCACGTCTGGTCGCTGGACAATCCGTTCAGGTAGGACCTGCGGCACAGGTTGCCCTGCTCGTCGGACATCGAGAAGGTCGTCGACCCGATGAAGGCGCTGGCGCCTGAGAGCAGGTTCGCGGTGATCTGCACGCCGACCAATGTGGTGCCGGGGCGGGCCGGGAAACTCCCCCCGGTCACCACGCGAGGTGCCTCCACCTTGATACCGACCCTCACCTGCGAATCGTTCTTCTTGATGACGGCCGTCGATCCGTAGGCGCGCGACGGGGTGTCAGCGCTGGGGGTCGGGCCGATTCCCGGTGTTGAACTGGAGCACACGTTGCTCGCCGAACTGGAGCCACTCGGGGTGGTCACCGACGGCGATGAACCCGGCGAGGACGAACTCGACGTGCCCGGGTCAGCAGTGGTGGACGGCGACGTGGATGGCGATGTGGACGTCGACACCTGCAACGACGGTACGGCGGTGGGTTGCGCGACGCCGGGGGCTTGCGGCCCACAGGCGCTGAGCCCGATCATCAGGCCGGCTGCTGCGGCCGTGACGGTGCTCGCGCGAATAACGAGATTCATCGAGGTACTCCCCTCTCCTGGTGCCGACATTCTCGCCGACGACCGGTCTGCTGTCCGGCGCTTTCACAACGAACACTGAATGATCCCTGAATGCGGGATCAACGTGTAGCTGCGACGCCTCGCGTCGGCATCCGGTTCCCGACCTGCGCGGATCCGCTGAGAGCGCGCACCAGGTCTGCCATCTCGTCCAGTTGGGCCTCCAGCACCTGGGCAGCACCCGCCATCGACAGCGGAACCGACAGCAGCCGGGTCCCGGTCCCCCGGATCAGCACTTCGGCCGCCGGCACCTCATCGGCGTCGGCATCGTCATTGGCATAGATCAGCAGAGCGGCCGGGGTGCGCAGAGCGGCAGCATGCATCAGCACGGGATACCTGCCCCCGACCGACAGATCTCCGAGGGTTGAGTGCGCATCGGCCCGCAACCGGTGCCGGGTCTGCACGACCAGCACGGGCCGGTCTGCGCGGGTGATCAGCAGATCCGGTCGTACCGGCAGCCGTCCGTCGTGGTCGAGGGTGTACCTGGGTTGTTCGAGCACCTCGAACGTGGGCCACAACCGGGCCCGCAACTCTGCTCCCAGCCACCTGCGGAACTGCTGTTCCAGGTCGATCAGGAACGCGCGCGCCCGGTGTTCACCCTCTTCGTGCGAGATCGTCATCCCCGCTGTGGCCTGCGCGGCAATGTCCAGCGCCGCCTCGTAGTGCGCGTTCAGGCGGGTGATCGTGACTGCGCTGCGGGGATCATCGGGTGCGCCGGGAGTGACCCCGTCGAAGCGGGCCGCCAGCCGCAGCGCGTCCCGCCGCAGGCCCGCCGGTAAGCCCGGCCACCGCAGCACGCGGGTCACTGCATCGGCCAGCGCCCGGTTCTCGGGAACGTCGATGGTGAAATCGTCGTATCCGCACGGCGGGTTGGCCGCGCTCCACGGGCGTACCGCGAGTTCGTTGACCAGCAGCCGGCCGCGGATGACCTGCAGTTGTTCTTCGCGGTGGACGTACCCGTGCAGCAGTCCGCGCCGCGTACAGTCCTCGATCGCCGCCAGCAGGAACGCCGCCACCCCGTCGACCAGCTCGCGATGCCCGGCCCACCCGACGTCGTCCTGGGACAACGTGCCGGCCGGGATTCCGGCCGAGAACATCGTGAACAGGTTCGCCATCCCCGCGCGCGGCGTGATCCGGATCGTCACCTCGGGCAGGTGGACCGCTCCCACCCAGGAGGTCGCCCGCACCCGTACCTGCCCGGGATCGGGGGTCGCGTGTACCTCCAGGCGCCCCGGGGGCAGTTCCAGCAACGCCTCACGGTCGGCGGTGCCCAGCGTGAACGGGTCGCTGATGCCGTGTTCGGTGAGGGTGACGGTGCGCATGGCGACGGCCGCGCCCTCAGAGTGCCGCGGTGATCGGTGGCACTGTCGTCGCAGACGCAGATGGTTTCGGACCGTAGCGCTCCAGCACGGCCGCCCAGGTGAAGGTGCGCAGCAGTTCATCGCGCCCGTAGAACTGATCTTCGATGAACGGATAGATGCTGTAGTCCCAGATCCGGCGCAGCGCCGCGTCGTCCAGCCGGTCGGACATGAAGTGGCTGTGGCCGATCTGCAGGTGCGGGCCGCGGAGCGCGTGCCGTAGCTCGTCGTTGACCCGGTCGACCAGTTCGGCGACCCATTGCGGCCCACCGTGGGCGGCCAACCAGCGACCGAGCAGGCCCTCCATCGGGCCTTCGTGCGGCATGAACGGGATGAAGTGGAAGCGTCGGCGCAGCGCCGCGTCGACCAGCGCGATCGAGCGGTCTGCGGTGTTCATCGTGCCGATGAACAGCAGATTCGGCGGCAGTTCGAAGCCCTCGTCCGGCCGGTAGGTGGTGAGCACGCTGCTGGAGCGGTACTCCAACAGGTAGAGCAACTCCCCGAACACCCGCGGCAGGTTGGCCCGGTTGATCTCGTCGATCACCAGCACGTGCGGGGTGGTCGGGTCGTTCTCGGCCGACTCCGCCAACAGCGCCAGCGGGCCTTTGCGCAGCTCGTAGACCATCTGCCCGGCGGCGTCCAGCCGCGGTCGGAATCCTTCGAAGAAGTCCTCGTAGGAAGTGGAGGGGTGGAACTGCACCACGGCACGTTTGGCGGCGTCCGGCTGCAGGGCGGCGGCCAACCGTTGCGCGAGGAAGGTCTTGCCCGTCCCGGGCGGTCCGTAGAACACGACCTGCTTCTTGTCAGCCAGCAGGGCTTGCACCTCGCGCAGGAAGTCTTCATCGACCAGCAGTTCGGCCGCGGTCTCCGCGATGAGGTCGCGCTCGGGGTCGGCGGTAAACCGGCCGCGCTGCAGCAGCCACCGGGTGAACTGCACCTGACCCCACGGGTCGCCGGGTAGCAGCGGTTCCAGCCGGGCGCGCAACCGGTCCGAGATCGCGATATGCAGGCGACCGCGCGTCATCGCCGAGGCGTCGGGCAACTGCACGCCGAGCGCGCGGGCCATCGCGACCTTGCCGTCCGGCCCGCCGAGGGCGTAGACGGGCAGATAGCGGTCGGGGTGGGCGATCGCCATCAGCTTCATCACGATCGGCTCGCCCAGGCCGGGCACGGGCGGGTCGGCGAGCGCCCGGTCGATGCGTTCGGCGTCGCTGCCCTGCCCCCACAGCAGGTCGCCCAGCGCACCGGCGAGACGGTCCAGCCCCGGTGCGTCCAGGCTGTTCAGCGCCGCCTGCAGGACCGAGTGGTGGCCCACCCGCCCGTAGGCCCGGCCGGTGATCAGCCGGCGTAGCGCGGGCAGGTCGAACGCCTCGAGCCCTTCGGGGTCCAGCTGCGCGGCCTGCGCGCGGCGTTGGTCCTGGTGCCAGATGTCGCGGTCGGTCGGGTAGGGCCGTTGGGCGCGGAACTGTTCCAACCGGGTGAGCAGGTCCAGGTCGGCCGGCCCGGTGGGCACCGGGTCGTTTCCGGCGAGCACGTTGACGAGAGGCGCGAGCTGGCGGGCGGTGGCCAGGATCTGCTCCTGCACGTCGGCGCTGCTCAGGGCTTCGGGGTGCTTCCACCATCGGCCGACGAAGATCTCCCCGCCGGGGTAGGAGCGCCCCGCGGCAGCGACCCGGTCACCGGCCGCGCCGGTGTCGATCGCCAGGAACTGCAGGTCGCCGCTGAGGTGCCGGCTGACGGCGGCGGCCATCCGGTGCTGACGGTCGTCTGGGTGGCCGGCTCCGTGGGTGTCCCACCCGGCGTGCAGCCCGGCGGCGACTCCGCAGCGGGTCACCCACACACGCAGCGCAGGCGTGCCCGGGCCACCCGGAAGTGACCAGGTGGCGTGCAGGTCGGCGCGGAACGGGGCATCGCGGGTGGCGCCGATCCGGGTCTGCAGGTTCGTCTCGCGCAACCGCAGCCCGGTCGCGTCTTCCAGCTGGTGGTGCAGCGATCGGGTCAGTATCGTCGCAGCGCCGCGCAGCTGGCCCGCCAGTCCGGCCGCCCGGGCCTCCTGCTCGGGCTCGGCGTACCCCCGGATGGGGTCGTGGCGGGCGGCGAGCTCGGCGGCCTCTTCGCAGATCTGCGGCAGTCCGGCACCGATCCCGACGAACGGGGCGGCGACGTCGAGGTAGGTCATCATCCGGGCCACCGAGCGCGGGTCCTGCGGAGCGAATTCGCGACACAGGCGGGCAAAGGCGATGTACCGCTCGGAATGAGACATGTGCCGACCCATCCAGCCCAGCGTCAGGAACGAGGACACCGCCGGCGGCCAGGCCGGGGACCAGGGCAGCTGGACGTGCCCGTCCGTGCTCCAGAAACACGACAGCATCGTCAAGATCGGGCCGGTGGACTGTCCGTGCGCGCGGACCGCGTCCTCCAGCGCGTCGATCTGCTGTGCGGCCTGTTCCTCAGTGGGTGGCGTCTGGCAGACCTCGACGAGCAGATCGGCCAGGTCGCGCTCGCGACCGTCGTAATGCTCGATCAACTGACCGAGCCAGCTGGTGACCACGGACTCGAACTGCCCGAAGGGGCCCGGCCGGACGCTCCACGCCTGCACGGCTGCGTAGAACGCGGGCAGGTCGCGGGCGCGGGTCAGCTGTTCGAGGATGCCGCGTAGTTCTGCGCGCCGGGCTGCCTGATGCTCGTCTTCGCTGCTCCAGCGGGCGCAGGCAGCATGGTCATCCGCCGCGGCCACGGTCAGTAGCGCGTACGTGGTGGCCCACCTGCGCAGGTCACGCTGCCGTTCGGGGGACGACCCGCCTGAGCGGGGGTGGTCTTCGGTCACGAGGTGTGGTGAAGCCACGGGCGAAGGAACTCCGTATCGACTGCATCGGCTGAATATGGTGGCGCAACGGGCAGGTTCGAGTTTAACGGTCGGGGGTAGCGGCTGCGCCGGACGCGGCCACAGCGGCGACGTTCTCCGAGCATTACCGCGGCGGTCAGCAACCGGCACATCGTGAGGGTCCAGCTGTAGAAGCGACCCTCACGTTGCACGTCGGTACAAGCATCCGCGGCCTGGGGTCGGCATGGCGGTGATGTGTGGACGCGAACGGCCCACCAGCTCGCATGCGGTCACCACACCCAGGAGTGCGGCGAGGTCACCAACGGTCTCGGTCTGCCAGGCAGATACACAGCCCGGCTCATCGCGCGTTCTTCCCGGACAGAGCTTCCAAGAACGCGACACCCTTTCCCAGCACGTCCAACGCCTCATCCCGTCGAGCGATGACACCGCCCTTCGCACCAAGCTCGGCCTCCAATCGGATGACCCGCCGCTCCAGGCCATCCAGCGTGCCAGTACCAGCCGCAGCCCGCCATTCCTGCACGTGGGAGTCATACAAACGCTCCCGCCGCAGGACCCCACCCTTGGACACCTTCGGCCCGCGTCGTAATCCACCACCATCGCCCGCTTGTAGTTCGCCGTCAACATGCGCCGCTTCGCCCGACCCTCACGCGGGCCAGCCACCCCGGCCACATCGTCGCTCACCAGCTGCTAGTCGACTCGATGGACTCTACGGATCCAGTTTTCTGTCGTTGTCCGATCCTGATTTCCGGCCGGATCCCACGTCTCATAGGAGTCTCTCAGATTGGGGGCACCCTTCCTGGCTGGACTATCTGAAGACTTTGTGTAGAAATTAGTGGTAGTGAGAGGACGGTGGTATTTTCTGTCCATGAACACTCAACTAGCAGCTGACGCTGATACCGCCGGCGCTGTACCGCAGGGCACCAGTCGGCGCTCCGTCGCAAAAGGTATCGCGTGGTCCGTTCCCGTTCTGGCCATCGGCAGCACTATCCCCGCGTTCGCTGCGAGCGCGTGTGTCACCACCACGACCGTGTACACGACCGATCAGACGGTCACAATCCCCAAGGGCGCCACGGGAGTCATCGTGACCGTGATAGGAGCTAGTGGCGGCGCCAAGGGAAGTACTCCGGCCACTGGACGAGTCGGGGTAGAAACCTTCACCGTCTCCGGGCCCACCACCCAAGACCTCGGGTTCTCCTTCGGTCTAGCCGCAGGCGGAACGAAGGGCACCGGAGGCGCTGCCGGCGGCGGCGGCGGAGAAACGGTCGTCACCGTCACTGGCAATGGTGTCTTCCTGGGCCAGTTGAATGCGGCGGGCGGCAACGGCAAGGGCAACCCCACGAGCGGCGCCGGTGAAACGAAATCCACTGTTCCTGGGAACATCGGTTCCAGCACGCCATCAAAGAAATCACCTACTGAAACCAACGGCAACGGCAATGGCGCCACAGTCACCGTCATGTACTGCGGGGCAGCTCCAACAGCCAAATAACAAATGCACGCTGGGGAACTGTTACCCGGTATCAGAACAGTTGATATCCCGTTGCCGGGAAGACTATTCGTGAGCGTAGAGTATTGTGGGTTGGGCGCTACTCGGTAGCGCCCAACCCATTATTTTGATGAATCACGCTCCGTTACAGTAACTGCGGTTCGGCCCTCGTGATTCTTAGCGTCTTTCCATTAGTAAGTGCCGGCGATTTTTTGTGGCAAGCTACCGGTGCGAGCATCAAGGCTTAATAAAATATGCCGCCGCGCCTACTCCTCGTTGTAGTCCCCGATTTAAAAGAGGTTACGAAACGTGGCCGCAACTAACCGGTTAGGTGCGCAGTTTCCTCGCCTGACGAGTCAGTGGCAAATCCCACGCAATGGTTATTTGACATCCGCCTATTTCACATTTGGGTCGATTCTTAAAATATCGTGACAATGTTTTCTTGGTCATACCTGGCGCGCTTCCCCCAAGGACCGTCCAAGTAGTGGCAAGGGGTGCCCAGTCTGCACCGGACGTACCGCTCTGCCTGGGTTTGATGACCTCGCGACGATCCGTCCGCCGTTAGCCGATGAGTGGCATCCCACCGTCAACGGGGACCTGAGACCCTCAATGGTCAGGGCTGGCAGCACGCGCGGGGCGTGGTGGCAATGTCACCTCTGCGGGTTTGAATGGGTCACAGAGATCAACGCTCGCGCCCTGACTAATAGGGGATTTCGCCAGTGCGCGGGAACAATACCGATCCATGGAAGTAAACACCCTGGACGTGATCTGCCCCACCGCAGCGGCCATGCGGATGTCCACGCTCAGTGACGGCCTGAGCACGAACCAGGTGCACGCCGGGGCCAACGGAAAGTATTACTGGAAATGCCTACGCGGGCACGTATGGTGGGCACCAGTCGGTCGTTTAGTAAATGTTCGCCAAAATCAGCCCTCCGACCGGGACTGGTCCACGATTGGGTGCTTGACAAGCACCCAATCACGCAACCAACACACCACGCCCCGCGGATGAGTCGCCGAGGAATACCCGCACCTCGTGGCTGAATGGGACTCGGCCCGCAACGACCCTCGCGACATCCCCGACATGGTCACCGCCGGATCCGACCGCAAATATGGTGGCTGTGCCCTCAGAACCACAGCTGGAACGCGGTATTGAAATCACGATGCTTCGCCAGAAGAGGCCGCCCCTGCTGCTCCAACCGGAGCGTCCTGACCGGGTCTGACGACCTCGCCACCGTCGACCTCCTCCTCGCCGCGCGCTGGCACACCACCCTCAACCACATACTCACCCCCGCCATGGGCATGAGCCGATTGTGGTCACCGTGGCCTACCTGCTGTGCGCGACCAGTAAAGCTGCTTTGGTGCTGTTCTTTGCCCTACCGGTCAGCCTTCTGGTGGCGGAGGCGTTCGGGCGCATCTGTGAGGCCCCATCTCATCGACTGGCGCAACGGGTGGGGTCGCGGTTCAAGGCCCGTCCTGCGTTGGTCGCCCAGTGAGTGACGGCCGCCCCTCACTCTGCGCCGGACGCGGTGCCGCTGGCACTACACCTGTTGTGTGACCTGGAATACAGTGGCGCCATGCGGACCCGCCTACGCAGGACCCCGGCCCACCGGAACTTCGCCCACACCGAGCTCCCGCACCCGCCCGGGCGGCGACCCGTGGTGGGTGACATTCCGACGGTAATGCGCACCGAGGGTGGCGGGCCGGTGCAGCAGATGCTGAAGCTGGCCAAGGACCAGGGGCCGTTGTTCGAGATCCGCACGTTCAGCCGCAAGTTCGTGCTCACCACCGATGCGGCGCTGACCGCTGAACTGAGCGATGAGAGCCGCTTTCAGAAGACCCTCGCCCCCGGCGTGGAGGCGCTGCGCGACGTTGCCGGTGACGGCCTCTTCACCGCGTTCAGCGACGAACCGAACTGGGCGCTGGCGCACGACCTGCTGCTTCCGGCGTTCACCCGGGGCTCGATGCGCGGCTACCACGACACGATGAACGAAGTGTGCTCGGAGCTGATCGCGTCCTGGGACCGCGACGGCGGGCCGGTGGCGGTCTCCCCCGCACTAACGAAGATGACGCTGGAGACGATCGGGCGTACCTCGTTCAGCACCGACTTCGGATCGTTCACCAGCACCGAGCAGCACCCCTTCGTAACGGCCATGATCACCGCGCTTGCCGGTGGCCAGCAACGGGGGTTCCTGTCGGCGGTGCCGGGTGGGCGGTTGCTGTTACTGCGCGGGAAGAAGCTCTACGACGAGCGCCGCGCCTACGTCAATACGATGCTGGACGAGATCATCGAAGCCCGGCGAGCGCAGGGCGACACCAGCACCGGTGACCTGCTGGGGCTGATGTTGAACTCTGCGCACCCGGACACCGGGGAGAAGCTGGATCTGACCAACGTCCGTTACCAGATCAACACATTCCTGGTCGCGGGGCACGAGACCACCTCGGGAGCGTTGTCGTTCGCGCTGTACTACATGACGCGCGATCCGCAGGTGATGCGCCTCGCGCAGCAAGAGGCCGACGCGATCCTCGGGGCCGACCCGGATGCCGTGCCCACCTTCGAGCAGGTGCCGAAGTTCCGGTACATCCGTCGGTGCCTGGACGAGGCGCTGAGGCTGTGGCCGACGGCTCCAGGTTTCGCCCGCGGGCCACGCGAGAGCTCCGAGACGATCGGCGGCCAGTGGACGATGCACCCGGGTGACTGGGTGCTGGTGATGCTGACCGCAGTGCACCGCGACCCAAAGGTGTGGGGCGAGAACGCCGAGGCCTACGACCCCGACCGGTTTCTACCCGAGCAAATCAGGGCGCGCCCCGCGCACACCTATCTGCCGTTCGGGGTCGGCGACCGGGCGTGCATCGGGCGGCAGTTCGCGCTGCACGAGTCCGTGCTCGCGCTGGCCCGCCTCGTGCACCGCTACGACCTGACCCCCGACCCGGATTACAAATTGCGGATCGCCGAACGGCTGACCCTGATGCCCAGGGACTTCACGTTGAGCGTCGAGCACCGGGCACCCGAAACAAGATCCCGTGATGAAGCCCCATCGAAAGAGACGCACGTAAGGCTGGCAAACTGACACCAGCGGAGCAGAAGCGTTGAGGTCATCGACACGATCCGACCAGATGCCTCGCAGGCTGCAACCAAATCGCCACCGCGCTAAGCCTCGATCCACCGTTTGGTTGGGTGGCGCGAGCGCGTATCAATTCGACGTGCTGCGAAATCGGACGTTTTAAAGCCCCGATTTCACCATCACGAAGGCACTCTCGTAGATGCACGACCACCGCACGTCGCCCACGACCTCAGCAATATTCGATGATCCGAGTTTTGTGTTGTGCGGCGTGCAGTCCCGCGGGCCTGGCACTGGCCAGGTCCGCGGGACTGCAAGAGCTGGTCCAGCGGCATCTGAGCGTATTGAGGGATATCGAGCCGCTGCACCTAGGAAACTTCGCCACACCCTGAACTCACAAATCGAGGGTGCTTCTGAAGTGACGCACACCAGTCCCTCGCGTCAGCTCCCGCGAGGGACTGGTCACCGCACGCCAGGAGCTGCACGACGATGGCGATCCCTGACAACCCACAACCCGCAGGCATGCACCTCGATCTCAGCGCCCAGCTGCCCTGATCGCCCCGCAAACGCCAGCGGCCAACCGTATGGTTGAACCATTAGCTACGCCGGTTTCTTCGTGTACTCTTCGGCTCGTGACTACACCAGGAACAGACCGTGAGCCAAATCACGAGTCAAATGCGCTCGGCGTTACTCGACGCACCGTCGCGACCGGCGTCGCGTGGTCAGTGCCCGTGATCGCGGTCGGTGGCGTCCTAGCGACAGCTTCGGCCAGCGTCTGTAAGACGTTTACGAAAAAGTACAAACCTAACGATGCGATCGACCAAATTCCGGTGGGTGCGACCACCGTCGTGATCAACGTGTACGGCGCCAGTGGCGGCGCGTCTGGAGCCGATAGCGGAAACGACACCGGTAACGGTGCCGCTGGGGGCGCGGGCGGACAGGTGACATTGACCTTGGCAGGTCCGATCACCACTAGCGCTCTGACGTTGGTCCCGGTTTACGGGCGCGGCGGGGGAAAAGGCACGTTGAATGGCGCCGGGGGATCCGGCGGGAACGGGTTCACTAAAGGTGGGTCTGGAGCAGTGGGAGCAGATACCAACAAAACCAAAAGTACTGATGGTGGCGGCGGTGGCGGCGGAAGCACCAAGCTAACGATCACTGGCTCTCAGACGGGGACGCTGGTCGCTGGTGGTGGCGGCGGTGGATCTGGTGGTGGCAGCACCGGTGGCGGTGGCGGTGGTGACAACACCAGCGTTGGCGCGAACGGTGGGACCGCAGACCCCGCCGGGCCCAGTGATTCTGGTTACGGCGGTGGACAAACCGGCAACACCAATCAGTCCGGCAATGGTACGGACGGGCGGGACGGCCCAAAGTCCCAGTTGACCACCGGAACCTTTGGCGGTGGTGGCGGCGGCGGCGGCGACAAACAGGGTGGTGCTGGCGGGTTACCCACCGAGACGTTCGAGACAGTCGGCGGCAAAGACGCCGAAAACCAGTACTCACGTGCGGGTGGTGGCGGTCAGTCAAGCACGTCCTTCGCATCAGGATCAACGTTCGGCACTGGCGGCCCCACCGGAACGAAGGGTGGCGCCGGGACCGACGGGTACGTCACCGTGTCGTACTGCAAGTAAGACCTCGCAAGACCCGAAACCTGCAGGGGTATGCGCTTACGCAGAATTTTTGGTGCTGATCCCTGAGTAAATCGGAACTTCCACGTAAAACGACGAATAGGTTCTTTCACCAGCTGAACGGTGGTGAAAGGACCTATTCGTTGTATCGAGACCCTCATGTTTCGCCAGCTTACGATAACACCACAACTAAATTCTCGTGTAAAGGTACAGGTGCAGGACCGACTCGACTCTCGAAGCGGGGCTTTACAATCGAGGGTGTAAATCGAGCTGGGGCTTCGGTCGGTGGGCACATGTCGATTTATCCCAGATATGGAGATTCCTGCGCCAGCCATCCAGAAAGCCTCGACAGGCCCGACGCTCCCTATTCGCACCTTCATCTGAACACGCTCGCCGGACTTGATGAGCTGGGGTGGAGGTGCTCAGATAACGCCTGGAACCCGGGCGGACTGTGTTCGCGTGCCGAGAAGTTGAGTTGAATGACTGGTGTGCCACGGGTGTGGGTTTCAGGGCGTGGCCCTCGACCACCTCGACCCGGCGGCTTGCGTACGACCGGTGGGGGGACCGATGGCCCTGGAGGTTGGGGCCTGCCAGTGCCGCTGCACCGGGGTGGGCACGTGTGGCGCCAAGACACGACGACCGCGGCGGAACCGCGGGCGAAGCTAATACGCAGAGATCGACGCCGTGGATGTTTACCGCACCTACAAGCTGCCCGACACCACCCCGACGCAACCGCCGGCGGGGATCACCCCCACGCGGTATGACGCCGAGGCCGGCGCCATCACCGACGCGAGGGTCGTTCAAGACCCCAGCGCGTCCGGTGGGGCGAAAGTGGGCGGCTTGGACCACCCCGACAGTTTCGTCACGATCACCGTTACCCGCGCGCACGCCGGCCAGGCACTGATCGGCATCCGCTACGGCAACGGCTCGCTGGACAACAGCGGGTATGCGGTGTCCTCGACCGACACGGTCAGCGTCAACGGACGCCAACGCGCCGACGTGGTGTTCCCCAACACCACCTGGGACAACTGGTCAACCCGCTACTACCCGGTGCGCCTACCCGCAGGCACCAGCACGATCACCTTCACCAAGCTCACGTTCTACACCGAGCTGGACGCCTTCGACGTCTACTGACACACAACCGGAATGAAGCGGCGGTCAGCACCCGGTCCCAGGGTGCTGACCGCCGTTGCCGTGTGCGGGTTTGTCAAAGGACCCGCAGCCGGATGGTCTCGGGGAGGTCGGTCAACTCGCGTACTGCAGCGTCGGGGATGTCTTTCACATCGGTGACCACGTATCCGTTGTCGCCGGACGTCGCGAGGGTCTGGCCCTCAATGTTGACCCCGTGGGTAGCCAGGACGCTGTTCACCTTGGCGAGCACGCCGGGAATGTTGACGTGGAGGTGGGTGACGCGGCGTCCGCCCGAGGCTGGTGCCGGGGTCAGCGCGGGCAGGTTGACGTTCAGCGTGGTGGTGCCGAGCTGGACGAAATCGCGCAGCTTCGTCGCAACGAACCGGCCGATATCTTCCTGGGCCTCCTGGGTGGAGCCGCCAACGTGCGGAGTAAGGATGACGTTGGGGATGCCCTGCAGCGGAGAGACGAACGGCTCGCCCTTGACTTTGGGTTCTTTGGGAAACACGTCGACGGCCGCACCGGCGATGTGACCGCTCATCAGCCGCTCACGTAGGGCCTCGTAGTCGACGACGAACCCGCGCGAGAGGTTGAGGAACAGGGCGCGCGGGCGCATCCGTTCGAACTGTTCGGCACCGAAGAATCCGGCGTTGCCGGATCGACCGTCCACGTGCAACGTGACGACCTCTGCAACGTCGAGAAGCTCGTCCAACGATTCGCAACGGTGCGCGTTGCCGAGCGCAAGCTTGTCTTCGGTGTCGTAGAAGAACACCCGCAGGCCGAGCATCTCAGCCACTACGGACAGCTGGCTTCCGATGTTGCCGTAGCCGACGATGCCGATCGCGCGGCCTCGGATCTCGTGGGATCCGGTGGCGTCCTTGTTCCAGACGCCGGCGTGCAGGTCGGTGTCCTTCTCGGTCAACCGCCGGGCCATCGCGATGATCTCGCCGATAACCAATTCGACAACACTGCGGGTGTTGGAGAACGGCGCGTTGAACACCACCACCCCACGCTCGGCAGCCACCTGCAGGGCGACCTGGTTGGTACCGATGCAGAACGCGCCTACGGCCTGTAGGTGCGGCGCGGACCGCAAGACGCGCTCGGTGACCTCGGTCTTGGAGCGCACGCCCAGCAGGTCGACGCCCTCCAACGCCGTGATCAGCTCATCTTCGTCGAGGGCGCCGGATCGGGTCTCGACCTCGATCCCCGATTCCTGCAGCATCGATACAGCAAAGGGGTGAATATTTTCCAGGAGCAACGCTTTCACGCCGCCATTGTGCGTGACCGCGCTGACATCGGGACGAGGTGTCCGAGCTTCGAGCGCTATCCCGAGTGCGCGGAACCTGTAGCTCCGATTGCCGGCAGGATGATGGCGAGTGCCTCGTCGATCTCGCGCACGGCCCGCCGCGCGGCCTCCGGGCCTTTCCGGTAAGGGTCATCTATGTCGTCGTCAGGGCGGGGTCGATCCTTCACTCGTTCGAGAAAAGCGACCGGGTCAGCACCACCAGGGAGATCACTGAGGAGCCGGGCTGCCTGCCGGATGAGGTAGGTGCGGCGGAACAACCCCGGTGTCTCCTCGACGATCCAAGCGTTCTGACGGGCGTCCGCCGTCAGGATCAACGTCGCCTCACGCAGGATCGACGTCGTCGCCTGTCGCGAGTGGAACCCAGCGGACGGTACGCCCAGTTCGCCCAACGCGTTTGCGACGTCAGTCATCACCCGGTCACTACGCACAGCCCGGGCTCCGCAGCTGGTGAATGACCAAGGCGACCCCTCCCCCGCACGATGACGCGAGATAAACTCAGCTGACGGGGATCTTGCAAGGTTGCCATCACACATGAACACCACGTAGTTAATCTCCACGGAAATTGTTTTCACGGAACTACTCACCACCCCTCGCTAAATGGCGCCAGCCAGCAGACACACGATCACCAAATATTGCCAGATTGTAGACAGTGTGCTCGCCCTCCAGACTTCATAATTAATGTGGCGCTCGCGGTCGCACGAAGCAGTTCCCGGCTACTGGTGGAGTCTCTGCGGGAGTCCAGGTCACACACTTTTGATGGGCACCTTAGACATCCCCCAAACTCGACCGATGGTGGTTAATCTAGGTGTAAGTATGAGTTTGTGGCCGGTATCCAGCGCATCTCGCAAGGACATCGCTTGACGGTCATCAGCGACACATCGCGCAAGGAAATCGCCTAAGAGGGCCGGCCGGTCAACATCAGGCTCGGGGCCATCATCAACGCCATCGGCCTCGCATGCGAATCCATCATGAGCAAGCACGATGTCGCCTTGACCACGAGGTGCTCGACTAGCGCTCGATGCCAAGCGCTCCTCATTTGGCACATCAACCCAATCCATGAAGCTTGGACCCCACAGTACCGAGCGCATTCCAAGATGGGCTACCGCACGAAGATTAGATGGGGACTGCGCGCCATAAGGTGGCCGATAGTATTCAATGGCCGTCTGACTCAGATCCTCTAGTTGTGCCTTTGCAGCCTCAAGGCGCTTAAGGGAGTCCCGGAAGCCGAAGCCAGGATTGTAGCGGTGGTCAGGCCCGTGCAGCGCGATGTGGTGCCCGGAGGAAACGACGGAGGTTACCATCGCTGGGCTGCGAATCGCTCGCCCGGTTAACATGAAGAATGACGCCGTGACGCTAAATTCATCGAGCACTTCCAGAAGTTTCTCCGTGACACCGGGAGTGGGACCGTCGTCGAAGGTAAGAACTGTGCACTGATCAGTTACGCCGGTTACTGAAGCATAAGCTGCAGGTAAAACCCGCGAAACCGCGTTTGATACCTTTCGATCGACTTGGCTCCGCGTCGGTATTCGGCGCCTGTTGGACGTCTTCTCTGACTTGATCTTAGACACGTGAGGTTTCACCTTTGCTAGTTGAGCCTTCCGAAGTTTCGGACTATTGCCGAGCCGCAACATACTTAGACGAGACCACCAGTGGAACCACTGACCAGTTGATCGGACGCTGATACGCCACGATCGCTTGCGAGGCTGGGTACACCCGATTCCCTTCGGTGAGTCATCAGAATAGACACGAGCTTTTTATGACAGTGATAACGTTTTTACTCAAGTGACATGCCCAAGTGAACGCGCACAGGCCTCGATCATCTGGCGACCCCATTGGACGGAGGGCTCGAGCGTCATTCCCTCGCCCCACTCATTCCAAGCGTTAATGGCCACCAGGCGCCGAGCACCGTCGCCTTCACCCTGCGGGGGCGCGACAGCCACCGCGCGGCGGATAGCTTCGCTCAGACCGCCCGGGGTCACGTCAGTGTAGGACGCGCGGCGAGTGCGCCGGCCCGTGTTGTTCCATCCGCTGATGACGAGCGGGATGGTGCCCTCGGGATATCGGAAATAATCTTTGTTTAGTTTGTCTAGGAGTTCCGAGTACGGAAAAAACCGATCTCGGTGCCGGTAATGACGTAGCGCTCGTGCTGGGGTGCGCAGGGAGGCACGGGCCTGGGCGACTCTCGATGGCACGGCGAACGTCTCACCCGTGCCTTGCACCCAGCAATCCAACCCAGCTGCTTCCGCAGCAGGCACGCCTAAGCGAGCAGCGGCTCCAACAAGATACAAACCGTAGCCTCGGGATGCTGCGAACTGCCGCCACTTCCTGAAGACAGCAAGATACTCCGGCACCTGAAGGGGGTTGTACACGAGTACAACGTGTCGACCATTCACCATGAAGTAGCGGGAGTCAGCGAACGAATCGACGATGCGCGTGATGTGGTCATCGTTGAGATGTTCGTCATATTCCTGCTTGACGATGACGTCTTGCGGGCGGCCCTTCCAAGCAAGCGTCCAGTCATGGTTGGCCCAGCCGAAAAAGAACGGGAAATCTGGCTTCCCGTCTGCCATGATGGCGTCTTCTACCTCTGGCAAGAGGCGTGAACCGGCGGAGTAATAGTGGTAAACACAAAGCGCCGATAATCCAGCGAGCGCTGCGAGCTCACCCTGACGCTCTCGAGTGTGCGGTGCTCGCAGGTCATAGAAACCAAGCTCAGACGGGGCGGTTAAAGTGCTCTCCGGCGAACGCCAGCCCCGATGAGCACGCAACACTGAGTTCCACTCAGTGAAGCCCTCGCCCCACCACGTCGAGTTCAGCTCAAGCGGGTAAAACTGCGGTAGGTAA
Source organism: Dermatophilaceae bacterium Sec6.4 (assembly GCA_039636865.1). Taxonomy (NCBI): domain Bacteria; kingdom Bacillati; phylum Actinomycetota; class Actinomycetes; order Micrococcales; family Dermatophilaceae; species Dermatophilaceae bacterium Sec6.4. The sequence continues at coordinate 1,656,870 of CP144172.1, read as the reverse complement.
TACGCAAAAGCTGCCACCTCAGCGCCTGGGTCAGGCGTCACCGTCTTCACGTTCCTGTCTTGGATCGAAGCATGCGCATGAGTCCGCTCATCTGCTGGAGGTCTCGGCGAACAGGCGGGATGAAGATCAAGACCATCGTGACCGCCAGCTGTGTGAGCAGAGCTAAGAGAATAGTCTCGATCTGGCTTAGCGGCGTCGCGCGAACCACGAGGGCGGCCGCCAAACTGCCGATTGACGCTACGGCGAATATTCGCGCGGCGTTAAACAATAGCCCCCGCGTGCGTAGGCCCGACGCGACCTGAATGCGCCAGAAGGTAAACGGCAGAAAGAGCACCTGGGATGCCGCATAAGCTGCCGCCACCCACACGACTCCGAAGAAACTCCCAACCACCAACATTGCTGCCCGCACTATCGACGAGTAGATGGTGTATCGCAGTAATTCGTCAGTGATGTCGAGCGTTAAAAAGGCCCAATAAGACACAGTGCCGACAACTGAAACAGCCTCACCAATCGCAATGAAAGCGACGATAGGAGCCGCGCCAACCCATTGAGATCCCAAGGCGAGCGTTACCGATTGTTTACTGGTGGCAACAACAACACCCACTACGAGAAGCACCGGATATCCTACGGCGATCTGCGCTGATTCAAGTGTCCGCAGGAGGCGTGGCCTGTCATTTCGCACTCGCGCCAACACGGGTAAGGCGACGGTAGCGAACGGTGCACTGGCTTGCCTCAGAGGCATGCGCACAAGTTGGACACCACGATTGTAAAGACCTGCCGAGACCGCTCCGTAAAGCCTGCCGATAAGCACCGAGTCGATATTAGCTGTCGCATAAGTGATGACCTGCGTCGAAAGAACTGAGATGCCGAATCGGATAAAGGGCATCACATTCTCATCTTTATCGTATCGCGTCGGCCACCAACCTGCCGCATACCCAGTTATCACTAGTGATATTACGCCCGCCGACACCTGTTGCATGACGAGAGCCCAGTATCCCGCCCCCATAGCCGCTGTTACGATTCCGATCAGTAGAGCCAGCGCGGCTGAGCCTACGTCCGTGATGGCGAGGGTCTTGAACTTCATACGGCGAGTCAGGTCAGCTCGGTACTGAGTGCCTAAGCCCGACAGTAGAAAAGTAGGCGCAAACGCCAACGTGATGAAGACGAGTGCTGAGCGACCGTAGAAGTACGCGATCAGAGGAGCGCTTGCCGCGCAAATGATCGTCAATACAAAACCGATTGCTGAATTTACCCAGAATAGGTTGGACTGCATTTTACGAGATAGATGCTCAGCTTGAATCGCAGCTGGCGACAACCCGCAGTCGCGAAGAATTTCACCGACGCCAATCACAGCCAGTACCATCGCGACGAGCCCATAATCTTGAGGGGTCAGTAACCTGGCGAGGATGATAACCGAGCCGATCTGCAACAGCATTCGGATGGCCTGCCCCGAGACCGTGGATACCGCTCCTCGAACGGCTTTGCTGCCCAGACCTCGCTGATCGACGCCGAGCGACGTGCGCTCCGGGTTGTCATCCATAGGAAAGAATTACATCATCAATTTGGACTGAAGCTCATTTCGGTCTATCGCGGTATCGTGCGGCATGCCATTTTTCCGCGCCCTCATCAACCACACCGCCGTTCGGCGAGTGAGTTGGCTGCGATGAAGGTCCTGATCACTGGTGGAGTTGGGTTCATCGGGCAGCACCTCGCAACAACCCTGAGCGCCGCAGGACATGAACTCATGGCGCTGGACCTGCTGAGCGAACAGGTGCACATGGACCCGAAAGCTGCGCGAGAGCGTTTCCCTGGCGAGGTCGTCGTCGGCGACGTTTGCGACCCCGACACGTGGGCACGGTGCGGTCGCACCGACGTCATCGTGCATTTGGCCGCCGAGACCGGCACGGGCCAGTCGATGTACCAGCAGGACCGCTACCGGCAGGTAAACGTGGGAGGCACCCGGCTCGCAGCGCGTGAGGCGGTCCGCCGGAACGTGCCCCTGATCGCGGTGAGTTCACGCGCGGTCTACGGAGAGGGCGCGCGTGCCGAACCTGACGGGGCCCGCACCTACGACGGTGTCGCTCGAGATGGCTCCTCGCCGGTGTCCTCCCATGAAGACGACCCACATCGTCCTGTATCCGTGTACGGCGAGACGAAGTCCGAAGGCGAAGATGCAATCGCGGCCGAAGTCGCAGGCGCGGTGCCAGTGACGATCCTGCGGCCGCAGAACGTCATCGGCGCAGGGCAGGCACTACACAACCCATATACCGGCGTTCTTGCGGCCTTCCTCGCTTGTCTCAAGGAGGGGCGCGATATCTCTGTCTATGGCGATGGATCGGCGACGCGCGACTTCGTGCACGTCACCGACCTGACCGCCCTCATCGCCTGGGCCATCACGCATCCGAGCGAGGCCGGTGAGGGAGCACGCGTGCTAAACAGCGGTAGCGGGGTGCGCACCTCATTGCGCCAGCTCGCCGACTACTCCGTCGCAGCAACGCTCGGCTCGAAGGTCGACATCGTGCACGTCGACGTGCATCGGGCCGGCGACATCCAGGACGCCTGCGCTGACCTGACGCGCGGCCGCTCGCTCGGAGCACCTGAGCCCCGATGGAGCACTCCCGACGCCGTCGCGGACTTCGTCCGATCTTCCTGGGGCCAGCAAGGCGCAGACTCCAGCTCGTGGGACGTCGCATTGGACGAGCTACGGGACCGCGGACTGACCTCGTGACCTCTCGCCGCGTGCTGCTGGTGAGTCCGGGATTCCACGGATACTGGCAGGCGATTCAGGGTGCGCTGACCGCACGTGGTCACTACGTCACAACGCACGTCTACGACGTGGCCCCGACCTTGGGTTCGCGAATAGGCAACAAACTGCTGCACGACCTACCCGACTCGTTGGTGCCCAGCCGGTTACGCAGTGCGGTGACGGATCGTGCGATTTGCGCGCTGCGGGCCACGGATCCACAGGCGGTGGTGATTGTCAAGGGCGATCTGCTCGAAGACGCTTTCTGGCAATTGCTCGACGAGCGACGATTGCCCCGAGTGACGTGGCTCTACGACGAAGTACGTCGCACCCAGTACACCGAGTCTGGTTTGAGCTCAATCGGGCCCCTCGCGACCTACAGCGCAGCTGATGCAGAGACGTACGGCGCACGTCATCTTCCGTTGGCGTTTGACCACCGCACCCAATTCGCTGCCCAGCCGCAGAAGGCTGTCACCTTCATCGGCGCGCGGTACCCCAATCGAGAACGCTCACTTTCCGACCTGCGCGACCAGGGCATTCCGGTGCGCGTGTACGGGCGGGACTGGTCACGCAAGGTGAGCGATCGCCTACGCACGCACACTATTCACCCCTGCGATCTGCCGTCGGGGCCCACCCTCACCCGAGCCGAGGCATATGGCGTAATGGCCGGCAGCGCGGCAACTCTGAACCTGCACGGTGATCAAGACGGATTCACCATGCGAACCTTCGAAGCAGCCGGAACCGGTGGGGTACAGATCGTGGATCGGACCGATGTCGCTGACCTTTACGAGATCGGCACCGAAGTTCTTGCCTTCTCATCATCCGACGAACTCGCCGAGCAGAGCGCCCGCGCAGTCCGTGAGCCGACGTGGGGCAACACGCTGCGTGAGCGCTCCCGCGCTCGCACTCTCGCCGAGCACACTTTCGACCATCGCGTAACAATCCTGGAGTCGTTGTGGGGCTGAACCATCCGCATGACCTGCAGTCCTGGTCCCAGTGGCAGACATCGCAGCACCAACTCCTCAATCGCGCCCGTCAGCTTCGTCACCGCGCCACGTCACAGCAACTGATTCTCGAACTGCCCACAGACGTTCCCGCTCAACTCTTGGTCGCCCTTGACGTCGTAGACGGACCGAAGGCCGACCGGTTACTCAGTCCCCTCAACGACCTCGCGACTGCCACATTGAGCGAACGCCCGACCGCGAAGCCCCGCCCCGGCATGCGGCGGGTCCCGCAGTCGGTAACCCTCGAGTCGATGAAAGTGCTACTGCCCGGGGTGCGCGCGGTGATCTCCCATGGTCACTACGAATCCGCTGGTTTTGTTGCACATTGTTGGGCGGAGGAGACCGAACATGCCCAATTGATCGTTCAGCACGGTCTATTGACACCGTTTCAACCGCCGTTGCCCGAGCATGCTCACCTTCTTGCCTGGTCTGCTGCCGATGCTGAGTTCTGGGCTAGCGGGCGCGACGATGTCTCTGCGACCGTTGTGGGTTCGCAGCTGCTGGCTGACGCTGCGGCCTCCCCCGCTGCCACCGCAGGCCGCGACCGCCCGCCCGCCTACCTCGGGCAGTTGCATGGCGCCGAGCTCCCGCGACGAGGGATGGCCCGCGCCGCCTTCACCTTCTGTCGCGACAACAACGCGACCTACCGACCGCATCCCTCCGAGATCGACAAACTCTCGCGCGCCCAGCACGCGCTGTGGGAACGGCGCGGAATCACCATCGACCGCCGCGGGACTCCCCTACGTGAGCACAACGGTCCCGTCGTGGCTGCGTTCTCGACCGGCGTGCTGGAAGCCGCTGTGCGAGGGGTGCCCTCGTTCGTCCACTACCCTGAGGCGCCGATGTGGCTCGCAGAGTTTTGGGACCGCTACGGCATGAAGCAGTGGGGCGAAGAGCCCACGCCGGCTCCTTGGACCGGCGCTGATCCGGCGGCCGCAATCCGCGCAGCGGTGATGGATGTCATTGGAAGGAACAATGGGTGAAAACCCTCTGTGTGATCCCCGTGCGGGGCGGCTCAAAAGGTGTGCCCGGCAAAAACCTCCGCGAGGTAGAAGGTCGACCGCTGGTCGTCTGGACCATCGAGCAGGCTCTCGCTGTTGACGGCCTGCACGTGCTGGTCTCAACCGACGACGAACGCATCGCTGAGATCGCACGGACTGCCGGCGCCGATGTGCCCTTCCTGCGCCCGCCCGAGCTTGCCCAGGACGCCACCCCGACTGAGCCCGTCGTCCAGCACGCCATCGCCCACCGCGTCGCGCATGGGTCACCGCCGGAGGCCGTGATGCTGCTGCAGGCAACCTCGCCGCTGCGGTTGCCCGGCACCCTCGATCGCGCCATGGCACAGTTCCAGGCATCCGGAGCTGACTCCCTTGTCGGCGTTGTGCCCTTCGCCCCGTTCTTCTGGTGGGCGGGCGATAGTGGCGCGGCCCCGCGCGCGGACTATGAGGTAGCTGCTCGGCCCCGCCGCCAGGATCTTTCGCCGCTACAGATGCGCTACCGCGAGACCGGCTCGCTCTACATCACCCGACCCTGGGTGTATGCCGAGCAGAACAACCGTCTCGGCGGGCGTGTCGAACTCTTCGTGATGGACGAAGTCGAAGGCATCGACATCGACACGGAGCACGACCTGCGCCTCGCAGCCCATGAGCTGCGCCGCATCGCCGAGCGCGGCACTACGTCAGGCAGCGTCACCTCAGACCACAGCAGTGCAGCCGGGAGCAACCAATGATCATCGAACGCAACATCGCGCCGTACATCGTCTTCTCCGAAGATCCGATCGTCCGCGCGCTGGGCAAGATCAGCGACAACAAGGAACGCATCGTCTTCTGTGTCGGCGCGCACGGGCAGCTGGAGGGTTCGCTGTCCGATGGTGACTTCCGCCGCTGGATCGTCGCGAACCCCAATGCGGACCTGCAGACCGCTGCGGTGCAGGCCGCCCACCGCGATGTCGCCAGCGCCCGCTTCGGCACCCCCACTGCCACGATGCGGGCCGGCTTCAGACCCGGCGTCACCCACCTGCCGCTGGTGGACGAACAGCAGCGCCTGGTCGCGATCGCGATCGACCGGGCCGATGAGATGCGCATCGGCCGGCACGCGATCGGACCGGGTCACCCGTCGTTCCTGATCGCCGAGATCGGCAACAATCACCAGGGCTCGATCGACCTCGCCAAGGAACTGGTCGATCTGGCCGCCGATGCGGGCGCGGACGCCGTCAAGTTCCAATTACGCGACATGGCAGCCCTGTATCGCGGCCCCCAGGGTTCGACGGCCGGGGAGGACCTGGGTGCTCAGTACACGCTGGATCTGCTCGCGAAGTTCGCGCTCGATGCCGACCAGCTCTGCGTGGTCTTCGATCACTGTCGCGACCGCGGCATCGACGTGATGTGCACCCCGTGGGATAGCCCGAGCGTCAAGGCGCTGGCCGCCTACGGAATCCCTGGCTTGAAGATCGCTTCGGCCGACCTGACCAATCACGCGCTGCTGCGTGAAGCAGCGGGTTACGGCATTCCGCTGGTGATGTCAACGGGCATGTCGCGCGAGGACGAGATCCGAGAGAGCGCCGCTCTGGTGCGCTCCACGGGCGTCAGTTTCGCGATGCTGCACTGCCAGTCGACGTACCCCGCGCCCTTCAAGGACGTCAACCTCGCCTACATGGACCGGCTCGCCGAGATCGGCCAGTGCGTCGTCGGCTACTCCGGCCACGAGCGCGGTTACCACGTGCCGATCGCGGCCGTGGCCCGCGGCGCGCACATCGTGGAGAAGCACTTCACCATGGACCGTTCCCTGGAGGGCAACGACCACAAGGTGTCGCTGCTCCCGCAGCAGTTCGCTGAGATGGTCAGCCGGATCCGCGAGGTCGAGGAAGCACTGGGTACAGCGGAGCCGCGCCAGGTGTCGACCGGGGAAATGATGAACCGCGTCACGCTCGCCAAGAGCCTCGTGGCCACGCGCGCGATCAGTGTCGGCGAGGTCATCACCACTGAGGACGTGACGATCAAAAGCCCAGGGCGTGGCCTACAGCCCAACTCACTGCCCAAGCTGATCGGCCGCACCTCGCGGCGCAGCATCACGGAGGGCGACTTCTTCTACGACGGCGACCTCGGCGTTGCTCAGATCGACCGGCGCGTCTTCTCCTACCGGCGGCCGTGGGGTCTCCCGGTGCGGTACCACGACTTCCGTTCACTGGTCAGCGGCTCCAACGCCGACTTCGTTGAATTCCATTTCAGTTACAAGGATCTCGATCTGGACCTGAGCGAGATCTTCCCCGAAGATGCTGATCCCGCGCCGTACTTCTTCACCACCCACACCCCCGACTTGTTCAGCGGTGACTTCATCCTCAATTTCGCCAGTGAAGACCCGGCAATCTGGGACCGCTCGATCACCGAACTGCAACGCGTCATCGACATTACCAAATCGCTGCGCCCGCACTTCACCTGTGTGCAGGACCCACTGATCGTGGCCACCCTCGGCGGATTCACCGCCGATGCGCACGTCGACCCGTCCCAGCGGGACCGGATGTACGCCCGCATCGCCGAAGGGCTGGACAAGGTCGATGAGGCCGGGGTCCGCCTGACCGCGCAGACCCTGCCGCCCTACCCCTGGCTGATGGGCGGGCAGCAGTTCCACAACCTGTTCCTGGACGCGCGCGATACCGCCGCGTTCGCCGAGAAGTACGACCGCAAGCTCACCCTGGACATTTCGCATACCAAGCTGGCAGCAAACTTCGCCGGCCGCCCGTTCAGTGAGTACATCGACTTGTTGGCGCCGCACACCGAGCACCTGCACCTGGTGGACGCAACGGGTGTCGACGGGGAAGGGGTACAGATCTCCGACGGTGAAGTCGACTGGGCATCACTGGCGACCCAACTCGACAGAATGGCACCACACGCCGCATTCATCCCCGAGATCTGGCAAGGACACGTCGGTCAGGGCGAAGGATTCTGGGTGGCCCTGGACCGCCTAGAGGCATGGTTCTGAGCGCAGGAACACCACCCCACAACGCGACGGCCGTTGAGCCGCTCGCGCTGTGGGTGCTTCCGGTCAGCAACCTTGCCGGCGTCGCTCGACACACACTGGACGCGTTGGGCGCCGGAATCCCAGGCTGGCGCGTCGTCGTGCTCGCTCCCCCAGGCCCGCTGGTAACCGCGTTGGAAGAGATCGGCGTCGCAGTTGTCGCCGATGCCTTCGGTCCCGCGGCCGGCCTCACTACCTCCATCCGCACCTTGCGGCGCGTCTGCAGGACGCTGCGACCAGCCGTCGTGCACACCCACCTGGCGTACGCCGACATCGTCGCCGCGCTCACCCCGATGCCTGGTGTGAAGCGGATCAGCACCGAGCACGGAATCGCGGCAGACGACCAGATCTACCAGGGCAGCAACCGCAAAGCACGGATCATGCGTCGCGTGCATCAGGCCCGGCTGCATCGGGCCGATGCGCTGATTGCGGTATGTCAATCCACCGCCGAAACCATGCGGACCAACTGGCACACCACTGCGCCGATCACGGTCATCCTGAACGGAGTGAACCCCCCGGCCGAGCGCAACAACCGCCCCCCGACCTCCGATCCGCACGTCTTGTCGCTTTGCAGGCTCGCGCCCGAGAAACGGATTGACGCGCTTCTGGAGGCATTCGCCGTGCTCGTGCGCGACCACCCCGGTGCGCGGTTGACCGTTGCTGGCGAGGGCGAGCTCGAACAGCCATTACGAAAACTAACGGCGAATCTTGGTATCGCCAACAAGGTCAACTTCCCGGGCATCGTTGAACCGTCGGAGGCACTCGCCACGTGCGACGTTGTTGTGCAGCTGTCGGTTTGGGAGAACTGCTCGTACACACTGCTGGACGCTGTTGCAGCAGGCGTGGGGGTAGTGGCGAGCCCGGTAGGGGGTAACTCTGAAATCCTGCCCAGTCGCTGTCTCGTTGATTCCATAGACGTACAAGAAATCGTGCACACAGTCGTACAGCAGGCGACATCGGTGTTGGTCAGGCCCACGTTGGGCACGTGGCTGACATGCAAACAGATGTCCAGTGCGATCTCAAGCGCATATTCTGCTCAGATCTCGGTGGACTAGCCCTTCCAGGCCCACAGAGCGCCGTGCCCCCAGTAGTTGCCCTCGCCGTGACCCGTCGCGAAACCGGCCGCTGCCATCAGCTCAACCGCCGCCAATCGCGCTGGTAGCGACGGAGCCAGGAACCGGTGCTACTCCATGGCGATGACCAGGTGGTCGAGCTCAGCAAACCGTGGATCGGCCAAGATAGACCACTCTCCACCCTCGATGTCGATCTTGGGCCGAATCTGCTCTGTGCATAAAGGGAAAGACATCAACACCGTCATGCTCGACGTCCTCTGCTCTCGTGTCCGAATCGTCGACGATTTGCGCTCTTGACCCTGCACCCTCGCGAAATCGCACCGGATCGTCGTGGGTCATCGCGCACGCTGCAATCAATTCAGCGGAGCTTTTTGCTTCCCTTACCCACTGACGCAGTGCAGGCAAATTCTCGTCGCTCGACTCGAAGGCGGTGATCGGGCATTTTTCGAATCATCCGGCTGCCCAGACACTGAAGATACCGACGTTGGCACCGATGTGAAGGACCCGCAAGCCAGGTAGATTCAGCCGGGCGGCTAACTCAGCCGGCGGCTCGTACTCCTTCGTAGCAAACAACTCCGATAACGCTTCCAGATCGCTACCGTGTTGCATCACTACTGCAACTCCAGACGAGCGAGTTTTATATTCGCGTCTCACCGCGGTGTAGAACCTCGCCCAACACAACGCGCCCTGGTGTCGTGGTTACAAGAGCAGCTCGCACGAACCGGGACAGAAGCCTACCTTCGCGGCCGTTGAGCGAACACGCGGCTGAAGCAGAACTTTTGACACCCCAGGCGTGTTCGCGACGGACCTGCGTCGGTTCATAACGCTCATTGGCATGTTGCACCTTTCGCGGAAATTTCGTTCAGAATGGCAGTTCGGCATCCGGCTCGCGAAGGATCGTACCGCGCGAGTCGCGCCGACGATGCTTGAGTCGGTAGCCTGCCACCGTCGAAAATAGTCGGATTAAACCCGTCTGCCCGAGGCCAGCCGTCATAGGTCAGCTCGGTAGGCATTGAAAGGACAGCATGCCGTCACCGCCCTTATCGGCAGTAAAGTCGACCCCGACCCTCACGAAGTTGGGATTCGTACCCGCACTGGATGGCCTGCGGGCGGTAGCCATCGGCTTGGTCATCCTTTATCACCTACACCTTGGGGCATTTGCTGGTGGAAACGACGGAGTGGACGTCTTCTTCGTGCTGTCCGGATTTCTCATCACCACACTGTTGATTCAAGAGCGGAGTCAAACTGGACAGCTGGACCTTCCACGGTTTTACGTACGCAGATTTGCCCGCCTTGTTCCCGCCCTCGCGATCGTGCTGATCGGAGCTACCGCGCTTCTCCTCATCTCCGGAACAACAGAGAAAGGTTACTTCCTCGCGACGGCGTCGGCCTTCCTCTATCTGACCCCGTTCACGCGACTCCTACTGCACCTGGACGGCGTATACGATTACACGTGGACCCTCGCTTTGGAGGAATACTTTTATCTCGCGTGGCCAGCGACGCTCATCTTTATGATGAATAGACGATGGTCTTGGAAGCAGTCTTCATTCGCGCTTGCCCTAATTACAATCTTTCTTTACAGCACATATGCGATCTTATTGCTCGACGGTACGGAGATCAGCCTTCTGCGGGTGGCCGGGATCTCCGCCGGATGCGCATACGCGTTTGCACACAGGCATCTACCGAAAGTCTCACAACCCGGCTTTCTGACGAGTTTCGGACTCATCTTAATTGCGAGCGGGACTGCCGTTGGCGCGAATCAGTCTCAGTGGTCGATTGCATTCCCAGTCGTTGCTTTGGGTTCCATTTTGACCATCCGCGGAGTCGCATCGGCGAAGACGTCTACGCTCGGGAAAGCGCTCGGGTGGGCACCTGTCGCTTATTTAGGTGCCATAAGTTACGAGCTCTACCTCTGGCATTATCCAATCTTTTTATGGTTCGAGCGAGCGCTCGACACAACGCCAGCGCATATGTGGTGGGCGGCTGTTCCAGCAGCCCTACTGTGCGCCGCTGGAACGCACGCGCTTGCTGTCAAGGTGCAGCGCAGAGTGAACGGCGCGTGGAGGTCTCGCGGCAGGTCCAGCCCGGAGAGCCAACATGCAGTCGGTTAGATCGACCTCTGGTCCTCCCGACCCTTCCAAGTTCAGACCATCGGCTCGTGAGCGGTAGTGTCGGCGAGGCATCAGTGCCCCGATGCTCTCGAACCACACCCACTCGAAAGCGGCACGCATGATCACACCCGACCGCATAACTCTCGAACATCGGCAACCCAAAGTGCTGCACGGGGTTGACACGCTGCAAAGGTTGGATAACCCGGCTGTCATCTCGACGACGATCCCCGTTTTTCTGGTGATAGCGACCCTCGGCGCGGATAAGACCCAGGCAGGCACGACGATCCCGATTGCGTCGTTACTCCTCGGCGCGCTCGTCATGATCTCATCTTTCGTCAGGCCCATTCGCGGGCTCTTGCGCCCGAACTGGGGCGTTTGGCTGACCCTCGCTATCCCGATCTGGATGGCAATCACCACCGCCCTCAACGGGGTGAACGGCACGAAGCGGGTGGTCAACATCGGGATGGAAGCACTTCTGATTCTGGTCATCTCCTCAGGACGGGTCTGCGTGATCTCAATTGCACGAGGTGCTGCGGTCGCTGTCATCGCTGGAACCGCGTGGGCCTACGCAACCTTCAGCCGTTCCAGCTACCCGGGACGTCTTACCGGGGGCTGGGGTGACCCCAACAATGCTGGAATGTGCATTCTTGCGCTCGGCGCAATTGCGATTGCCTACTCTCGGACGAACCGGACGCGGGCCTTAATCGGCATATTCTGCATTGTGGGAGTTGTCGGCACGCTTTCAAGAACTTCGCTGTTCGGACTGCTCATCGTGGGAATCTGGGTCACTGCCGGCGAGCGAATTCCAACATGGATTCGCCTCGCCGTTATTGGTGTACTTATCTGGTACGTAACGACGTTGCCGCAGAGTGACTTCACGGCAGGCGCGTTTGCTGGACGAGAGGGCAGCGACGCCCTTCGCCAAAGAATCGACGAGGCAGCTCAAGCGTCAGTCCAAATCCACCCCTTGACCGGAAATGGTGCGGGAACCGCCCAAACTACGGTCCAAGGAGAGACGTTCTTCTTTCACAATTCATACGAAGCACTTCGAGCGGAGGGGGGGTGGATTCTGCTTGGGCTCGTGGTTCTTCTGATCACGCTAAGCCTCTTCGCCCTGCTGAGGCTACCCCGCGAATACCGCAACAGGTGGGTTGAAGCGTCGTTGATCGGACCTCTCGTGTGTGCAATCAGTTTGGGAGAAGTATTTCTTGCCCCGCCTGTTATGCTGGCCGTCGGCGTCGCCCTTAGGCATATCGCAGTAAGTAGACGCCGGATGAATGGTGGCTTATCCGACCCCGAGTCTGTTAATCAGGACGCCGATCTATCCCAACAGATCGTTTGGAGCGATAAGCTTGCCCACGCATGAACCGGTATAGTAACCCGTTCCCGGCAGGCTTGGCCCTGATTGCGAACAACGGCGATATCGGGGGTGGTGAAGTCATGTTGTTGGAGATGGCCCGACTGGCTCGCGGAGCGGACGTCGATGTCCGGGTGATTGCACCGAAGTACCCTCCAGAAATTGTCGACGCAGCACGCGCGGAAGGATTTATCGTCCTGCAGTTCGAGGGCATTACTCGGCTCCAACAAGCCCGATCACTGAGGAGGCTGCTGCGAGGGAGCTCGGACGTCCTGTGGTGCAACGGTCTGGCGCCGGCGCTGGCGACCACCGGCCGCCGCAGACGAGTAGCTCATATCCATCAGTTGCCCACCTGGAAGCACGTCGCTACCGCTCGGGTAGCCGCCATCCGGGCCCGATGCACTCTCGTGCCCTCCCAGGCCATGGCCGACCTATTGCCGACGTCGCGCGTCATGTTGAACTGGACCTCACCCCTGGAGGTGACGGCACGCCCCGACTCTCAGGGTTCACCGATGATCCTCGGTTACCTGGGCCGGATCACCTGCGCAAAGGGGGTCGACGTGCTGCTGCAGGCTCTGAAAATCCTCGAAGACCGTAAAGCGGGGCGATTCATCTTGCGGATGGCTGGTGATGCGCGATTCGCCCCTTCCGCAGACTCCGTGGCCATTGACGCTGCCCTGCTCCCAGTGGTCCACCTTGTCGAGCAGCTCGGCTGGGTGGACCGTGCCGACTTCTTCTGCAGTATCGACCTGGCTGTGTTCCCCAGCACTGTCCGCGAGCCCTTCGGATTGGTCGCCGCAGAAGCTATGTCGGCTCGGGTCGCGTTTGTCGTAAGCGATTCGGGAGGACTTCCCGAGGTCGCCGGGCCAGACCATCCGTTTGTAGCACGCGCCGGTGACCCCGAGTCGCTCGCTGATGCCATCGAGGCGGCCTCGAGCTTTCGGGAGGCGGACCCGGATGGATTTGTAGGCATGCTCGACAATGCTGCACATCGATGGGCCGATGAATTCTCCCCCGCGGCTGGACGGACTCGTTTTTTGCAGATCCTGCAGGAATTTGGCCTCGTATCCATTACAGCGAACGAGAGACCAACGGTATGAGTGCTCAGCAGCCGATCGTAGCGATTGCTCACGATTACCTCACGCAACGAGGTGGAGCCGAGAGGGTCGTGCTGGCCATGCACCGGACCTTCCCTGACGCAAAGATCTATACGACGCTCTACTCCCCCGAGACGACCTTTCCGGAGTTCAAGGATGCGCAGGTCATCACCTCCCTTCTCAACAAGGTCGCGCCACTGCGACGAGGGCACCGAGCTGCGCTTCCGTTGCTGGCAAGTGCCGCTAATCGGATCCGCATACCCGCTGATGTGGTGATCGCCTCCTCCAGCGGTTGGGCGCACGGCTTTCGCACGGAGGGGAAGATGCTCGTCTACTGCCACTCCCCCGCGCGGTGGCTCTACCTCACCGACCAGTACGTCGGCAGATCAGCCAGGCGCAGTCCCCGCGGCATCGCTGCGCTCGCGTTGAAAGCACCACTGATTCGCTGGGATCGCCGCGCCGCAGGACGTGCAGACCATTACTGGGCTAATTCCACCGTGGTGCAGACGCGGATTAACGACGTCTACGGCCTCGCGTCCGAGCTGCTGCACCCGCCGTCAGGTATCGATGCCACCGCACCTTTGGAGCGCCCGCAGGACGCCCCGGACGGGCCGTTCCACCTGCTGGTGGCCCGGCTGCTGCCCTACAAGAACGTCGACCGTGTGCTGGCGGCTTACACCGGCCGCGCGGAGCAGCTGCTGATCGTCGGCGACGGGCCGATGCGCGAGCAACTCATCCGCCAGGCCCCGCCCAACGTTCGCTTCGCGCACCACCTGCCGGATGCACAGCTGCGGTGGTGTTACGCCCACGCGCAAGTGCTGATGGCGGCCAGCCACGAAGATTTCGGGCTGACGATCCTGGAAGCGGCCTCCTACGGCACGCCCGCTATTGCGTTACGTGCCGGCGGGTTCCTCGACACGGTGCGGGAGGGCGAAACGGGGGTGTTCTTCGATGAGCCCACGGCCGCGTTGATCTCACAGGCAATCGACCACTTCATCGGGTCGACGCTCACCAAGGAAACCGTCATCGAGCATGCCGCGACCTTCGCTGAGGAGCGCTTCGCCGCTCGCCTGCGCGAGAAAGTCACCGAGATCACCTCACGGTGAACGTGGTGACTTCTCGCCGAAGGTCATACCTTCGCGCGACCCTTGCCCTTCTGCTTCGCACGACGCGACTGGTCTGCGTCCCCGCTTTCGCTGGAGTAGCCGCCGTAGCCGTACCCGTAGTAGGCCGACCCGAGGCCCTTAGCGGAAGCTCGGTTGATGACCGAGCCCAGCAGACGCGCGTTGATGCGCTCCAGCGCACCCACTGAGACCTGCAGGTGGTCTTTGGTCGTCTTGCCCTGCACCGTCACCAGCAGCACTCCGTCGGCCGCGTGGGCGAGCAGACCTGCGTCAGTCACCGGCAGGATCGGTGGCGCGTCAATGATGACTATGTGCGTTTCGCGCAGGGTCTCTATCAACGCGCGCATCCGCTCCGACCCGACCAACTCTGAAGGGTTCGGGGGTACCCGCCCTGCGGGCAGCACGAGCAAGCGCTCGGTGGTGACCTTCTGTAACGCGTCCTTCAGCTCCACATCACCGGCCAGGACTTGCGAAAGACCTACCGACCCGTCGATGTCGTAGACATCCGAGACGGTCGGACGCCGCAGGTCGGCATCGATCAACACGGTGTCGGTGCCGGCATCGGCCAGCACCCGCGCCAGCATCGCCGCGACAGTCGACTTGCCCTCACCCGGGTTCGGGCTGGTCACGACGATCGCCCGGGGCGGGTTGTCGACGTTGACGAACCGCAGGTTGGTACGCAGCTGGCGCAACGCCTCGCCGGCGTGCGAGTGCGGGTCGGCGTCGCGGCGGGAGTCACCCTTCAACGCCGGGGTCTTCGGCAGGATGCCGAGGGTCCCCGCCCCGGTGATGTCTTCGACATCTTTGACGGTGCGTAGCTTCTGGTCGAGCATCACGCGCAGCGCAGCAAGCAGTCCGCCCAGGACTAGGCCCACGACGAGTCCGCCCGCCAGATATTTCTTGACACTAGGGCTGACGCGAGCGCCCTGTCCGCCGGCTACCTGAAGTGGCACCACGCGGATAATGGAGGGTGCCCCACCACCGGCATTCTCGACTTTCTTGACGGTGGCTGCGGTCGCGGCCAACGCGGCGTTGGCGATCTTGGGGCAGTCCGAGGCCGTACTGCAGGTCGCGGTCACCGTGATCAATGCACCAACGGTTGAGGCAGTGGCGGTGATGTTGCCCGCAACACGACCCACTGGAATACCGGTCGTTGTAGCTACTTCCTGCGCCACTGGATAGGAGTTCACCAGTTCGCTGTAGGCCTGCGCCTTCTGCTGCGCGACCTGCGTGCCGTTGATCGAGTCGGCCAGGTTGGAGGAGCCACCTACCTGCACGAAACCGGACGCCGTCGATGCATACGTCACGGGGAGTGTGGACTCATACGCGAACGCCGCCACGATGCACACCACCACGGCCGCAATAAGAATCTGCCAGTTGGCGCGAACAATCCGGATGAAATCGACGACGGTCACGTGATCTTCGAATCCTTGCTTAGGGGTGGGGCCTGCCAGCGCATGACTGAAGATCCCCTCTTGGCAGGGTGCATGCTACCTGTTACTGCTCAATCTTTCGTGCGTAAAGGCTCCAGCAGGCTGCCTTCAACCAATTGAGCAAGAAAATGAGTCACCGCGCCGCGCACCGAATCCGCCGGCTCACCGATGAAATCGGCGACCTGTGACGTGATGTCGGCGCCCGGGGCCTGGCGCGCTGTCTGCCAGATCACCGCCGCCGCGCCCTCCAGGACCACCGCCTGCAGGTCGTCCATCGTCGTGAGGTACACCCGCAGCTGCCCATCGCGCTCGTCGGTCATCCACGCGACGCGCGGCGGGACGGCATAGGAAGGCGCAATCTCGTTCATCTCCGGGCTGCCCGCCGGTCACGCCGACTCGCAACGAGCGATTTCAACTCACCCAATGCCACCAGCGGCCGGCTCAGGTAGGCCCGACGCCGCTCGCTCGCCGACGGCTCATGACCCAGCCGCATCCGCAGGTGGTCGTCGTTGGGCGAGAACGCCTCGGCGACGATCCGCGCCTTCTCCCGCACACTCGGGGCCGCGCGCACCCGCGCTCGCCACTCCTGAGACCGGGTGCCCCCTTGCGAGGCCACCTCCCACAGATCGTGCTCGGGCCGATCGCGGAAATCGTCCAAGTCGCCCGTGGCGGCCGCAAAGGCCACCTCGGCATGTAGCTCTTGCGACCTGCGCACCACCGTTGCCCACTGCTGCTCGGACAACGTCTGGCGCAGATGATCGACATCTGGCTTTCCAGCGCCACTGTCGCGCGCAGCATGCAGGACCAGGATCAACGCCTGATCCAGCAACGCCGGCACAGCCAACTCCTGGGCAGCGATCGTGCTGGCGCACCGGTGCTCCCACAGTTGCTGGAACGCCGACGCGGGCGGGATGCCGATCCCCGGAAACGAGCGATGCACATCGACCCACCCCCAGTGCGGGTGATGCAGATTGGCGGCATGACGGAAGATCGAGCCGGTTTCAAAATGGGTGCGGACCTCAAACCCTGCGGTGATCAATACCGCCACCAGCGCATCGACCTGGGTCGGATGAACCAGGATGTCGACGTCTGAGCTCCTGCGGTCTTCGTAGCGAAGCACGGGGTCGAGCGCCTGGCCCTTGATATGCAGCAGATCGACTTTGGCCTGCCGCGCGAGGTGGTCCACCACTGCATGCGCCAACGACAACCTGATCGGCATCGGAATGTCGACCTCGGACAGCGGCGTGGGCATGGTGGTCAAACTATAAGGGCGACGACCGGACCGACCACCGGTCTCGAGCGGCTCAGCCGGCGTCCTGCAGCGGCCAGCCCTTTTTCTTCAGACGTCGCTGTACCCGTTCCAGATCCCCCAGGGCGGGCATCCCGTTGGTGTACCGGCTGATGAGCACTCCGACGTCGACCCGCGAGATCGCCGGATCGTCGCCAGCTTTACGGGCACCGGAGATGAGTTGGCGAGCGACCTGTTTCACTTCGTCGTCGGACAACTGGCGACGCAGCAGCGCAAAGAGCGGGAGATAGTCGTTCTCGGGCACACCGTCGGGGTATCCGGCCCGCAACCACGCCACGAGCCCGGCCAGAAATATCGGCCGCTCCATCAGAAGACCTCGATCCCCAGGTAGTGCCTGAGGCTGTCCTTGGTGATCCACAGAACACCGAGGAACACCACCACCGCAATAGCTGCGAACAAGGTGTAGGCGACGCCCAGGGCGGCCGGGTGGGACCGGGTCGCAACACCGGCAGGGTCGGTATCCCCTGGCGCGCCGTGACCGACCGCCAACAGCCGAACGCCGACTGCGAAAAGCGCGGGTAGCCCGGCGCCGAAGATCAGCCCCACAACGAGCACCCTCAGGAGCGCAGTGAAAGTAGCAGTGGTGATCATCGCGAATCCTTGGACAACGACCTGGTGTTCGCCTTCGCTGCAGGTGTCACTGTCGCTGTGGTCTTCGACGTCGCTGTCGCCTTTGACTTGCCCTTTGTCTTCGGCGTCGCCTTTGCTGGCTTGGTGTCCCAGTGGTCGTTGACGTTATGCGCGTGTACGGCATCGCGGCGGCTGCGGGCGAAGATCACCGCGGAGATCGCCACGAGCGCGACGAAGATGAGGCCGGCGCCGAGCAACCCACCGGCAAGGTGGGCCACCGCGTAGCAGATCGCGCCGATCGCACCGGCGCACGGCAGCGTCATCACCCAGCCCGACGCCATCCGGCCGGCCACTGCCCAGCGCACCTTCGCGCCCGGGCGGCCCACTCCCGCACCCATGATCGAACCGGAGGCGACGTGGGTGGTGGACAACGCCATCCCGAAGTGGCTGGACGTCAGGATGATCGCGGCCGATGAGGCCTGGGCCGCCATCCCCTGCGGCGCGTCGATCTCGATCAGACCCTTACCAAGCGTGCGGATGACCCGCCAACCGCCCAGGTAGGTACCCAGCGCGATCGCGACGCCGCAACTGAGGATGATCCACGGTGGCAGCCCGTTGGCCACGATGCTGTCGGTGGTGAGGCTGCCGTGCGCGATCAACGCGAGCGCGATGACACCCATCGTCTTCTGCGCGTCGCCGGTGCCATGCGCCAACGACACCAGCGAGGCCGTCGCGATCTGCCCCCACTTGAACGACTTGTTCTTACCGCGGTGATCGGCGGGGCGGGTGATCGTATAAATGAGGAAAGTGCCCAGCACTGCGACCAGTCCGGCAACGAACGGCGAGGCGAGCGCGGGCAGCAGCACCTTGGCGAACAACCCGTCCCAGTTGACCCTGCCCAGGCCGCCCGAGGCGATTCCGGCGCCGATCAGGCCGCCGAACAAGGCGTGGGAGGAACTGGAGGGAAGCCCGAGCAGCCAGGTGAACAGGTTCCACAGGATGCCGCCGACCAGGCCCGCGAAGATGATCATCAGCGCGCCCTCCTTGTCGATGCCGCTGACCAACGCCCCGGAGCTGGACTGCTGGATCTTCAGCACGCTGGTGGTCACCGTCGTGGCGACCTGCACGGACAAGAACGCTCCGACCAGGTTCAGGCTCGCCGACAACGCAACCGCTGTCTTCGGCCGCAACGCACCGGTCGCGATCGAGGTCGCCATCGCGTTGCCCGTGTCGTGAAAACCGTTGGTGAAATCGAAACCCAGAGCCGTCACGACGACCAGCACCAGGATCACGAGCTCTTGGGCGTGTGGGCTCATAGCGACAGTGTGAGGTGCACCTGGGCGCGGCGTCCAGTTACCTTGGTCCCGACCAAACGCCGTGACCTGCGGGAACGCAACGGACCTTCGGCGTTCATCCGATGTTCACCTTGACGCGGTTGAAATCCCCCGTGAAGAGGACGTCAATCCTGGCTGTGACCGTCGCGTGCGAACCAGCGGTCGTACCCCGGAACCTTGCCGTCGGGGTAGGTCGAGGCGAGCTGCTCCATGGTGGGGCGACGCTTACTACGGGCCTCGGACGGCAACAACGCCGCGATCGCCTTCATCACCCGATCGGTGTCGGCGGCGGCGGACCGGTACTTCAGCTGCACCGGCTCGCCGAACCTGACAGTGATCTGCGGCGGATGCCGGTAGTTCAGGATCTGCGGGACCTTGGACGCGCGCGGCCAGACCTGCTCGGTCCCCCAGATCGCACACGGAATGACCGGTACCCGCGTAGCGATCGCGAGCCGGCCGATACCGGGGTAGCCCACCAGGTTGGTGGAGAAGAAGTCCGGTCCGCGCGGGATGGTGCCCTGCGGCATCACCCCGACGATCTCACCGCCGCTCAGCGCCAACTCCGCAGATGTCATGGGGTCCGGCGCTCCGGGCTCGCGGCTGTCGCGATCCACCGGGATGCCGCCCGCTCCGGAGATCAGCTGACCGACCACCGGCACGTCGAAGATCTCCTGCTTGGCCATGAACCGCGCGGTGCGCCCGGTGCGCCCCATTGCCATCAGCATGGTTGGTAGATCGAAGTAACTGCGATGGTTGGCCGCCAGCAGCGCGGCGCCATGTGCGGGGACGTTCTCGGCTCCGAGGATCTCGAACCGGGCGTAGGGGAAGGCCTCGGGCCGGGCCATCAACTGACCCAGGCGCTGCCACTCCATCCCGATCACCGGCACCTTCGCGACACCGGGCGAGGTGTCGAAGTGCAGCACCGGCCAGCGCCGCAGCGTCGCGACCGCCAGCAGGCGCGGGTCGGGGTTGACCGCGTGCGGGTGACCGGTAGCGGAGAGCAGCGGTAGGTCGTAGATCGAATCGGAGTAGGCGAACGATTCACCCAGATCGATGTCATGGGCCCGCGCCCAGCCGCGTACGGCGGCCAATTTGCCCGTGGACCAGACGAACGGCCCGTCGATGCCGCCGTCGTACCGACCCGTGCCCGCGTCCACGGAGTATTCGGTGGCGATCACGTCGTCCAGCCCGAGCAGGTCGACCAGCGGTTGGATCAGATGCCGGGGGGTGGTGGTCGCCAGGACCACTTTTCGGCCTGCGGCACGATGCTGCTCGATGGTCAGGTGCGCGAAGGGCTCGACCATCTGCAGTAGGCCCTGCGCGGCGAGCTCGGCCGCTTCGTCGAAGGCCCCCTCGCGTTTGCCTCGAGCCACCAGGGTGGCGTTGCGCGCCAGGAACATCGACGGAAGTGTCTCGCCGAACCGGTTGAACACCCCGTACAACAGGCCCTCGCCGGGCAGTTTGGAACCGCTCACCAGCCCGGCCGCCCGTAGCGCGTCGGTGATGATCGGCCCGGAGGCACCGTGCAGCAAGGTGCGGTCGAGATCGAAGAACGCTGCACCGGTCATGAGGGCACTCCTAGGAAGTCCGCGATAACCCGGTAGACCAGCGGATGATTGACCAGGTCGTTGTGGCTCATATCGCCCATCATGATGGACGTGCTCAGATCGCTGTCCATTCCGCCGCGCGCGCTGGCCCGCAACACGACCCCGTCGCCGATGATCCGCCCGAGGCGTGAATGCGGATCCTTGGTCAGCACACCCGCGATCGCGAGGTGTCGCACGGTCAGCTGCGGGTCCAGCAGTTGTCGCCACTGGGCCGCGTCCGGTATTGCTGCGTCCAGTGTTGCTGCGCCGGGTTCTGCTGCGCCGGGTTCTGCTGCGCCCGTGTCGGCCAGGAAGAGGTTGCCCCCCGGTCGCAGGTCCTTGATGCCTTCGCTGCGGAACTGGATCACCTCGCTGAGCCACCTGGTGCCGCTGTAGGCGGCGCACCGCTCCGCGACGAAGTTGGCGCCCTGTTCGATCGGCGAGCCGTGATACGGCGTGCCCAGCGTGATCAGGTCGGTCACCAGCGGAGCCCAGGTCGCCGGTGGGCGCCACTGCAGCAGAGCACTGGTGGTCACCAGGCCGCCCATCGAATGGCCCACCAGCACCACGCGTTCGACGGGCACCGGCCAGTTCTGCACCACGTCGTCCAGCAGAGCCGCGAGATCTTGCCCGTTGGTGGCGATCCGCAGGCCCGTGTTGTAGCGCACCCACAGCGCGGAGTGCTCACCGAGCGATTCCAGGCGTCGCCCGTAACTGAGCCGGCGACCTTCGTCATCACGGTCGGCGTGCCGCTTCCACATCTGTTCGGTGCCGATGAGGCCGTGCAGGAAAATGACCAGCTGCGGGCGGGCGTCGGGGTAGGCGCTCGCCAGCCCATCGACGGTCGCGGACACCCGGCGTCCGGCACGCCGCAAGGACATCGAATAGGACAACGGCGCGTTCGTTGCGGCGATCCGGTCACCGTTGAAGCCGTGCACGAAGGCCAGCACTTCCCCGGAGTAACGACTCGTCGAGCGACCGAAGGACGTTGCGCGGGTTGCTTCTGCGGCTTTGATCGCTCCTTCGCCCGCAGCGTCGGCGATCCCTTCCAGCGCCACGGCGGCCGCCCCGTACGTCGTCCGCAGGATCTGGTCGTGCACGAACTCCACCGGCGTCACGATCGGGCCGAGGTTGCGGCGGGCTTTCGCGAACGCCCTCGTCGCTGCTGCGCCGTGCGTGTCATGCAACGCTCCCGTCACGGCACGAACAACAGTCCCCGCCTGGCGTGCGGCGTCGTCGGAGGCGGGGCCTGCGTCGTTCGAACCGTCTGCTGCATCGGCCCACGGGGTCGCCGAAGTCTCCTCGTCACGGATCATCGGTCCCAACGTACCCGCCAGTAGCCCGCCGGGGTGCAGGAATCCAGCGTCGCTCACCCCGCCAGAATCAGGCGGTCGCTCCGCGCTCCTTGCTCGACATCAACCAGGCGGTCGCTCTGCGACGCTTGCGCGACATCGGTGATGCGCGAGCCCGCGCGGCCCCACCACGTGGCAACGCACTGCACTTCGCTGCCCGCAAGGCTCGGATTGGTCTGGAACCACTGCAGATCCGGATGGTTGCTCATACCGGCGGCGAATACTGCCGCCGGTGCCAGCGCCGGGTCGTCTGCCAGCGCGGCCAGGTCGACCTCGTCGGGAACGCCCCCGGCGTTGGCGAGGGCCTGCAGCAATGAGTAACGGTTTCCCGAGGTGACCATCAACTCGACAAGGTGTCGGCTCTGTTCAGGGCGCGCCAGGTAGATGAGAACGTGTGCCGCCGCTTGCGCTGCATACGGCTCGGTCGGGTTAGCCATCTGCTTGACGGCGACATCAGCCAGCACATCCCGATAGGGAGTGGCTGCCAGCATCAACAGCGCATGGTGTTGCCGCTCCACGAAATCGGGGGACAACGCCTCGCGCAGCAGCCGATCCAGCATCGGGTCGTCCAGCCCGGACTCCCGCAGTGCGGCAACCCGGTAGCTACTCAGCGCGGCCGGGCTCTGCACCCGGGCACCCACTGCGGTAGGCGCCGGGTACTGACCCAGTCTGGCCACGACCTGCTGGGTGAGCCCCGCCGACATCCGCTGCGCCAACATGAACGCGGGCCGGCCGCGATCCATCCCGTCGCCGGCAGCGTCCATCACGGCGCGAGTGACTGCGGGCACGAGATCGCCGGGAAGCGTGCCGCGACAGATCGAGGTGAGCAGCCCGTACGCCGCACCCAACTGCTGCTCGCCATCGGACCGCTCGAAGAGACCGACCAGCCAGCGGAGCACGACAGGGTCGGTGCTGTTACCGAGGATGGCCACGATGTTGATGCAGTTCCGCGCTCCCTGCGCCGAGGAGACACGCTCTACCGAATCGACCAGAATCCGGCCGGCATCACGATCGGCCAGCAACAAGCCGATGGCGTGCATCCGGGTCGTCAACGCGTGATGAACCGATCGCATCGCCTCGGACAGCAGTTGATCCACCCATCCGTTCAGCACCGATGGCAGAAGCACCGGCCCGGTCGGTCGCGTGATGACGTCGGCCGCCTGGATCCAATCGGCGCCGCGCATGGTGCCTGCGGGCACCCGGGTCTCCCAGTCGCCGAGCGCCTCGCTGAGCCGCGCACGCGATATCGGCAAAGGAGCCTCCGGCGCGAGGGCTGGTCCAAACATCCGGTCGATGCCGCACACGACCCCGACCAGGTGTCCGGCAGGCAGGTTCAACGCCGCTTCATAGGCGCGGACCACCGCGAGCGGGACACGCTCAGCGCCGGTTTCGTATCGACACAGGGTGCTGGGGCCAAGGGTGCAGCCCTGGGCCCGCAGCATCTGCAGGAACTGGCCGGCGGGGCCGGGTGCTATCGCAAGTCTGTTGATCCGCAGCAGCCACGCGATGCGTGCCTGTGGGTCGACGCTGCGACCGCGCAACGGTGTGAAGTCGTACGGCATAGTGACCGGACGGCCGCGTCCCGGAACCCAACTCATCGCACTGCCCCCCTGCGCGCCGCGCGATTCAGCACTCCGCCGGGCGAACCTGGCGTCAAACCGTCGGTGCTGTCACGGCCGACCCCAGTCGGCGTCGACGTGGGGTGGTCTCGCAGCACCGCGTCCAGCACCTCTGGCACCAAGCCACAGTGCGACCCGAAGCACGCCTTCACGTCGAGCACCACCGGTAGTCCATCCGCGCCGCACCGGATGCCCACCTCGAGGGGGCCGGTCAGTCCGAGAGCGCGGACCGCAGCCTGCGCGACTCGTTCAACCCCGACTGCGTCACCTTCGTTCACCCGGGTCGCCGTGCTCGTACCGTCCTCCTGGACGAACTCCTCCAACACCGTTGTCAGTCGGCCCTTTCCGTCGATCGGCCGATAGACAACGACGGAGTATCCGGTACCGGGTACGAACCGCTGCACGAACCAGTCATCGCTCATCGCCGACCAGTCCAGGTCTTGCGATGCGTTGAGGACCGTTGCCGATCGCCCCCCACTGGCCCACCGCGAGCGCAGCGTCAGCTGCCCGCCCATCATTTCGAGCGCCGCGTCAGCGTTGGCGAAGTCACTCGGCACGCCGAAGTCGGGAACCGCCACACCGTGCGACCACAGGCTCCACGCCGTCAGCAGTCGGTCGTGTGCCGTGCCGGTCGGCCCCGGTCCCGGCACGACGACATCGACGCCGAGTGACAGGCGGGCGACCGAGATCGCCGGCAGAGAGTCACCGCTCGCGGGTATGACGAGGTCGATGCCGTAGCGCTGAACGATCCTGGCCAGGGAGGGTAGGAAGCTCGGGTTCGCCGGGTCAGGCATCAGGTGGAACGCGAACGCCGAGGTGCTCATCGGTTGGCTGTCGGCGCAGTGGACCTCGAGTCCCCGAGCAACCAATTGCTCCACGAGAGCGCGTCCGGCGGACCCGCCGGCGCCGGTGACGAGAATGCTACGATTCTCTACCGCGAGCTGCAGACGTTGTCGCACCTGGCGTGGGTGCGGATGATCCTGTGACATTGAGGCCCCTCAGCAGGTCGCAAACTGAAATGACACCGCAGGCCCGTCGTGATTCGGGGGCGGACTGGACTGGCGCGTCGATGTTGCGAGACCCATCTGGTGCGAGGGGTTATGACCCCTCGCAGGTCTCTTCTTCGGCCTTTTCGAGAACGTACCGCTTTACCTTTTGAATGTCTGCCCTTTACTGAAAATTGACTAACCGCTGACCGTCTCGCGCTGCCGGCGCCGCACCGAAAGCAGCCGTTTTTCCTGGTTGAGCGGGGGCAAAACCCCGTCTTTGCGCGGGATCGACACCAAGAGAGCGAGCTGGGCGCCACCTGCCGGGCACTGAGGGTAAAGCCGCTTTATTGCAGTGGACGGCAACCCCTGGGCATACCCACCCCGGACGGCCGGACGCGACGTAGTCTTCCGCCGTGTCTGTAATGGCTCCGACCCGCCAACTGCCCGGTCGTGGCGCGGTGGCCGATGTGCTCAGGCAGTGGCGGCGAACTGGACGTGAGGATCAGATCCGGCTCGTCGGGCTCGATATCGCCAGGTGTGTTGCAGTGCTCGCGATGATGGCGGCGCACATTCTGCCCAAGTTTGTCGACGGGCGGGTGCCATGGCAGCAGACACTCGTCGCCGGAAGGGCGTCCGGCCTTTTCGCGGTCCTCGCCGGCACAAGTCTTGCCCTGATGAGCGGCGGCCGTACAGCCGTTGTGGGGAGGGCCCGGCTGCAAGCCAGCCGCGGTCTCGTCGTTCGAGCCGCGCTGATCACAGTGCTCGGCCTGGGTCTGGAAAAGCTGCACAACAACGGGCTGGGTGTCATTCTGCCCTATTACGGGGTCCTCTTTCTTCTCGGTATTCCCTTCCTCGGCCTGTCCCCCCGCCGGCTGCTGATCATCGCCACCGGCTGGGCCATCATCGTCCCGGCAATATGCCAAGAGATACGCCCGCACCTTCCGGATACTTCCGGGCTCAAACAGAGCCAGATGGATCCATTCACCCTGGCAACCTATTTCGGTTTCACCGGCGATTACCCCGCAGTCCCCTGGGTAGCATTCCTACTTGTCGGAATTGCCATCGGCCGGATGAACCTGCACCGCACTGATCTCGCGATTCGTCTCCTGATCAGCGGCGCCCTCCTCGCGACTCTCTCCACCGCCGTATCCGATGTCATCACCCGCCAACCCCGGGTCCAGAATGCGCTTCTGTCGACCTGGAGCGGCGGCGGCGATCACCCGTCGTGGGCCGCGCTTCAGGCGGCAATGTCTGCAGGGTTCTCCGGGAGCACTCCCACTGGTTCCTGGTGGTGGCTCACAGTTCAGGCTGCGCATTCAGCAACTCCGTTCGACCTGCTGCAGACAACTGGATGCGCCCTCGCAATGATCGGAACAAGCCTGCTGATCACGCGTCGGTTTACCAGGTTCTGGCAGATCGTAGGTGGAGCCGGCGCGATGTCACTGACCAGCTACAGCCTGCATCTGGTCATGCTCAGATCACCTATGTGGCCCGGCCTCGGCACGGCTGCCTTCTGGCCGGAGGCAGCGGTTGTGCTGGCACTCGGTGGATTGTTCTCAGTCTTTCGCTGGCGTGGGCCACTGGAGGGTTTCATCACCGTGTGCGCACGGCGGGCGGCAGGTCGGCCCTTGCGCTGATCGAGGGCGGCGTCGGGAAACGTGGCCTCCCGATACAGAAGTCCGGCGATACCGAGCAATAAGAATGATATGCCGGCAAACATCGGAAAGCCGAACCCATCGAAGAACGCGTAGGAGACTCCAGATGCCGCGATCGACGCCAGCACTGACCGTGCCAGATTTCGCATGGGTTCATCAGCCGCCAGGTATGACACGCGCCACGCACACCACGCACCCACCAGATAAAGGGCCACAAAGATACCGGCGCCGAGGACGCCCACCCCGATGATCAACCCCAGGTACTGATTGTCGAGAATTCGGTAGTCCGAGTTGAACGTACCCAACCCGCGGCCCACCACCGGGGAACGCACGATAAATTCCCACGCCATGCTGTAACTGTCTGTGCGGGAGCTGATACTCGCGTTGTTCGACAGCCCCACGAACAAACCCTGGATCGCCCCGAAGAACTTCGGCAGGACCAGATACATCCCACCCAGCAGGGCGCAGCCACCGGCTAGTGCGGCGTAACGGGCTCGCCGGGACCAGATCGGAAAAATAATCACCAGCACCACCGCCGTGGCGATGATCGCCGAGCGAGAGATCGAAATCGGAATCGCCAGACACAATGCCGATACCGGGAACCACCGCCGTATGCGGCCACCTGTCTCCGGGTCGAAAGCAACGAAAAGAACAATTGGCAGGAGTACTGAAATCGCCAACCCGAACTCCAACGGGTGCGTCGCAGTGCCTGCCGGCCGAAAAAAACCGTCACGAGCCGTTATCTGGACGGGCGCGTTCCAGGTGAGCCCGGGAACATGAAGTCCGTCGACGAAGGACTTCCCTGCTGCAAACTGGATGATCCCCACCAGCGCTTCGAACCCGACCAGGAGCGACACCCTGCGAAGTAGTACCTGAAGTCGTGACCAGGAACCGATGCCGTCGATAGCGACGAACAGGACGCCCATCCAGCCCAACAAGCCGAGAATGCTTTGTTCGGCGCCGGTAATTTCACCGGAGCTGATGACCCGCGTCATCGCTGCAACAAAGCTGGCGATCACTGCGCAGAAAAAAACCAACATGCACCGACCTACCGGCCCGAACGATCGGCGCGGTCCAGAGCCGTGAAGTCGTTGCCACAACCACCACAACACACCCAGCAGACCTATCAGCGCAGCCGGTGTTCCGGCGCCTCCCAGAGGTTTGAAAATCAGCCGCGATGGCACTGCAAAAAGCAGAAACGCATAGACCGACAAGAAGGTGGTGCCGTCCGCTGTACCGAATGGGCGGCGGTGATCAGCGACGATCGGCTGCTCAGTCACCGCCTACCGACCACGGCTCGCGCGCGGTCCAAGAGTGCAGCCTCGTCTCGCGCAGCTTCTTCTTGGGCAGCCTCGTCCCCAGCAGGCTCTTCCTCTGCAGCCCTCACCACCTCCGCCTCGATCGGGTCTTTCTCCGAGATTTCGTTCAGCCCGGTAGTGTCGGTCGTCCCTGCTGTATCGATCGTCCGGGCACCTCTGTTCCTGGCACGGCGTCGACCACGCCTACCGGTCAACAAAGCGTCCAGGGCACCCACCATCAGCAACGTCAACACCCCGCCGAAGATGGCGGCGCCGATCGTGGCCCGAATCTGACTCTTGCGCACGAGAGTCGGCGCACTGGCCTCGACAACAACGGTGCTCGTGATCCGCTGGGCGTCGGGCACGTTCGAACGCGACTGCAAATTCGCCAAACTTGCCGGGATCGCAGCGAGGAAGAATCTGGACGCTCGCACGGCGTCCGTCGGTGTATCGGCGGTGACCGTGGAGATAATGAGCGGAGCCGGGCTCGAAGGGTCGGCACCCACGGCGCCCTCGACAGCGACCGCCGCCGAAATTCCCGAGGCCCGCAGCCTTTCCGACGTCTTCGGACCACGGACGTCCGACAGCACCACGTCGACCGTCGGGGTGAGAGTACTCAGCCCCAGATAAGGATTCTTGCCTTGCGGCGATGATGACGTCGGCGGCAGGAGCACCGTCTCGGTGACAAGGGAGTACTGCGGGCCGACCTGAACAAAGATTCCGGCGGCCAGCGCCGCAGAAAGAACCGCCCCCACCACCACCCAATACCATCTGTGTCGCAGTGAACTCCAGAACTCGGCCATCAACATGTTGCCACCATCTCCCCATCGGATTCATCATCGAAACTCATCAACGCTGCCATGCCATCTGCGTTTCCCCCTGTGAATCCAACACTTCAGGGGACCGACCGGGCCCCGGGTACCACCTGCGTGCCCTGGCATCCGCTGCCCGCTCGGGTAGCTGAGCGTCAACGATGCTGATGGCCGCGGCTGTCAGCCCGAGACCCAGTAGTAGGGCTATCAGCAACGCTTTGTGTGGATTCGCCTTGAGAAGGGTAGGAATGGGGTCCGCTGGAATAGTTCGGGTCGTGATCTGCGCATTCGACGGTGCACCTGAAGCTACCTGCCTGACAAGAAGCTCCTTGTTGATCTGTGCTACCAGAGACGTCATCCGGTCGGACGCGTCACGGCTCGTGGGCCCTATTACCTCGACGCGTAATACGGGCTTGTCGAAATGGTTGTTCCACTGGCCCCCGTCGTTCCACATCGTGACACGACTGCCTTGACGCACGCCAGCATCAGCCAGCGTGATGTCGGTGGACGTGAACCGGACACCATTCGGTCCGCTTACCGCTCGTTGAATAATGCTGGCAGTATTGATCAGCGAGTTGTTGTGGTCTACCACCGGATTTGCGAAAGCAATGGAGGGGCCAGTGAACAGGATCGAGGCATCTGCGTAATAGACGCCTTTGGGATGTTGCACCATCGCTGCGGCAGCAGCGGTCGCGACGAGCCCGAAAACAGCAACAAACCACAGACGTCGGCAGGCGCGGAAAAATCGCGGCACCGCTGAGTCCGATCTATCCATGTCGGAAACTATGTCACCGCGTATGTCGGCTCAACCCACATATTTCAGTGACGGCAAACCATCAGGAAGAAGCCTTACGGGCAACCACGTGGAACCATGCTGTCGACGAGTCCGACGATTCCATCGGCAGATCCTCACCTTCCCGGCTGACCAGTCTGGTCACTTCCAAGCCAGCCTCTTCAACCTCGGCGGTCGCCCGCCCGGTCGTCACGTAATGGACTAGGAGGCTCCAGTCGTGGGTGGGCATCGTGTCGACCGCCCAGTCTCCGTGGTCAGCAAACCGCGACTGATTCCTACGCACGTTGACGAATCCGCGAACGTGGCTTCGTGGGCGAAGTGCGGCGCGAGCAGCAAATCGTGCCGTGGAGTACGGGCCGACCCGCTGCCCTGGTGGCGCGACCGGCCCGGGCCCACACCGGTAGAACTCTCCTGCCCTGTTGAGGGTGGAGTACACAAGCACGCCGTCCGGTGCGAGTACGCGCCGGAACTCCGACAACGCTTCGGCTCGCCCCTGGTGGTCGAGTGAGTCCAGGCCGGCGTGGGTGAATATCACCAAGGCGCAGGTGCCATCCGCAATATCTACGAGGTGACGGGCGTCCATGACTTCGAAATGCACAGCCGGCCGCATCCTGCGAGCCACCTGGACCATCTCGGGCGTGTAGTCGATGCCGAGGTAGTCCTGGCTGAGCAGGCGAAGGAACCACGCTGATCGGCCGGCCCCCACGCCAACGTCAAGGATGCGATGCCCACGTACCGTGTCGGCGAGGTCGCTGATGACGATCATCTCGCCTGGATCCGTCCACGAGCTGAGTTCGGCGTAGTCCTGGACCACTCGGGCCCAGACCGGTGAATTCTCGTCTTCGACGCGAGACGCTGTGGGCGACACGATGCACCTCCAAAATAGTGGACCAGCGGCGCTCTGAGTGGGTTCACCAGAAGCCGATCATCCTTCTGACAAAACCTTTCGAACAGCACGTCGGTCTGCGGGCGACGAATGTGCTTCGTGCGGGGCTGCCACGAATCGGCGGATGAGGTCGCCGCGAATAGCCCGCATGGCCCAGGTCTGCCCCTCTTGGGTCATCAGCGGGTGGTCCACCTGCTCAGATTCAAGCAGTGCGTACCTACCCGAACGGCGCCAGCGCCAGGCATGCAGTCCACTCCAGAAAGCGCTCTCGCGAAAATGCCGACCGTCGTCAGGGCTCATGACCAGGATGACGATCGTCCCCTGTCGCACCAATGCGGCTACCGCCGCCATGGGCGCGTTCCACACGGTGACCTGTCGGTAGATCCGCCACATCAGCGCGGCTGTTCGGGGCCAACGATCACCGGTCCTCTGGAAGGCCCAGCCGGCCGGGCGTGCTGCAATCCGGCGCGGATCGGCAAGAGTTGACCAGCGACTGGTCACCCTGGCATGCAGGATCACGTTGATGGCGTACACCGCAACCACCGGGCGGTAGAACGCGGCCTCCATAGCGCTGTATGCGCCGGAGCACAGCCCGATCAGCACCAGCGGGCTGTGCTGGAGCATCGGGCAGGACAGCGCATCCGGCAGGTCGGCCAGCCATTCCCGCGCGTAGAGGGTGCCGAATTGCTGGCCCTCGTGAGTGGGGCTGTCACCTGTCCCGCTCTGGTCCATTCGCAGCACCCGGAAACCGTCGTTCGCCCACTCCCGAGAAGAGTCGACCCATCGGCGGCCCGGCCCCGTGTGGCGATCATTCGCGACGTTGATCATCACCACCAGGACCGGCCTGTTCACCGCCTCCGGCTCGGACAGGATGCCGAAGAGTCCGATCGAGCCCAATGCAACGACCCGTTCGCTGACCCGCACCCCGATGTCGGTGCGGAAGGTCAGGGTCGGCGTGAGGACCTGACTAATCTTCTGCGGATGGCCGGTCGATCGTGCCACCAACCAGTCCACCACCCGCGCCAACGTCTTTTCCGGCACGGCGGACTCAGTCATCGGAACATCGAGCAGGTCGGGTTGTTCATCGGTCACGGCCCATTCCACGTCTGGGCCGGCCAGTCGCTTGCGCAACCCCCGCGGGGCCGGACGGTCCTCCCGCAGCACCACGAGCAACTGGGGCGCGATCGGGCCGGGGCCCAGGGTTGCGACGTCGAGGGACCGCAGCTCAGCAGCCGTCGGTGCCGAGTACAGATAACCGGGGGTGTCCACCGCCCCGGCAGGCGGCTCGAGCACGCTGGGGCGGCGGGCCTGGCCCTCACGGAGCATTCCCTTTCCGGACACCGGATCCCATAGAAGAAGCCCATCGATCTCGATACGCCCCTGGTGGGCGGCAACTGCCGCCAGCGTCGCACCGACCCGCATGCCCACGACAACCACGGCGGTGGCACCGGCCTCTTTCAGCGAGCGCACGGCATCGGTCACGCTGGTCAACCACGCATCGAGCCGATCCGGATCCGACCATCGACCCAGCGAGTCACCGGTGCCGTGGTAATCGAATCGCAGGGACGCAATGCCGTGGTCGGCCAACGACCAGGCGAGCCGGCGGAAAGTCTCGTGAGCGTTGTGCTCCTCTTCACCAATCGGCGGGCAGATCACAACCCCCAGAAAGGCGTTCCCATCCTGCGGCGTACACAGCCATCCGAACAGGGATCGATCCGGTGGTCCGAACCAGCCCGGGTTATCCATCACGTCGCCCCGTCCTGCTCCAGCCGGCACCCCACCGGGCAGTTCATGGCACGCACCGACCCACTCGGCATGTTGTCGGCGGCACCGAGCGGTCTGAGCCCCACGAAGACCGACGCACCTGGCACCAGATGGAACCAGGAGTCAGACGGCACCCAGTCTGCGAGGTCGAAATTCACCCATTGCGCAAAACGCCGTGTTGTCAGCGTCGCTCGCCACGGTTCGGCAGGATCGACGCCAGGTGTGAGCACTGCGCGCAACCCCAGGTCGCGTTCGACCGGCCGTAAGCGTTGCCCCGGTAGCCACACGGCCCGGCTCAGCTCGCGGTCGTCCGTGTCATACAGCGTTGCCACGATGACGTCGTAGGCGGGTGGTCCGAATCGATGCGCGTAGCTGAGGTCCCGGAAACCGCCGAAGACGGTCGCGGTCTCGATCTCGGCGCCGCCTTTACTTACGCTCGCCTCCAGGCTCACCGAGTCGCCGACGCGCTCGCCATCAATGAGCAGATCGAGCCTAATCCGGGCCTGCCAGGTGTCCCGTCTGTCGCTGGCAACGTGCAACAGCAGCCCGTTGACGCCTTCATCGCTGAACACCACGACTGCCGGGCTCATCACCCGACGCATCACGTACCACGACGACTTCGGTCGCCCCAGCGCATCGACAAGTCCCAGACCACCGGCGAAGCGGGCATCGTGCATCTCCAGGACCAGCGCCCCCGAACACGGCGAGTCCGCCCGGCGCCACTCGGCCAGCACGCCCTCGTAGATCATCGCAACGGTGGCTCGAGCGATCTGCGCAGCAGCTTCCCCGTCGACCCTACGCACCTCGATCGTGTCGACATCGAAAAGTTTCTGGGTGTACCAGTCGCGAATGTCTTCAAGATCCCACGCGGTACTCGCATCTCGATGAATTCCTGATTTCCACTCAGGACGATGCCCGATCCCGCGCGCGATCGACTGGCCCTGCAGGGTGTCCAAAGGCTCTGGCGGGTTCGCAAACGCCAAGCACTCCGAAGCAAACCGCACCCGTGCCCGGCGTGCGTCCTCTATCGGCTTCAAATACGCACCCACACCGAAGTAGTGTCCGGGCCCCCGGTCGACCATGCTGGGTAGCGGACTCTCCCCCGGTGTGCTGCGCACATACTCCACACCGGGGAGCAGGTCGCGGACCATTGCCGGAATGAGTTGCTGGGCAATCAGTGCCGCCCAGCGCTCCGGCGGCAACCCGAGGTAGGCCGCCTGCTGTTCGTTTTCACTGCCTCCGCAGATCACCGCGACACTCGGCCTGGCCTGCAGTCGGCCGAACAGTTGGGTCACCTCCTCTGCGACCTGCGTCTGGAACTGCTGGTCCACAGGGGCATCGAAGAAGGCGAACATGCAGTCCTGCCACACAAGAATCCCCAGCTCGTCGCACACGTTGTAGAACTCATCTGACTCGTACGTGCCGACCGCCGTTACCCGGATCATGTTCAGGTGCCCACGTCGGACCTGGTCGAGGCGGTCTCGCAGCAGTTGCGCCGACGGGGCAAGGCTCACGGGATCCAACGGTGTCCAACAGGCACCCCGACAGAACACGGGCACCCCGTTACAGCGGACCGTGAAGGCGCCCGCGGACCGGTCCACGTCGATCGTCCGGAACCCGACTCTGCCGACACACGTCCGGACCGCACCGACCTCGACGATCACCTCGTACAAGGGCTGGTCACCGTGCGTGTGCGGCCACCAGCGCCGGACAGAAGGAAGCTCCAGGACGCCTGTGGCGAGAACTTTCTCCCCGGAATCCATCGTGTGCAGCACCGCGCGGAAACCGTCAGCCTCGACCCAGACCTCCTGACCGAGTGACCCCGTCACCTCGACCTCGATCTGAATCCGGCCACTCCCGTCGTCGAGCGGCTCAGCAACAAGCCGGCGCCGCGCGACTGATACCTCCGGTACCGGTGTCAACGTCACCGGCCGCCAGGGTCCGACCGGCGCGGGGGTCGGCACCCCGCCGGTCAGCCGGCCGATCAAGGAGGTCCGGATCCAGCGCAGGTTGGGGTGCACGAGATCTGCGCATTTCCAGCGTGGTCGTGGGCGACGAGGTGCCAGCGCTGGGGTGAGCGCCGCGCACCGAACGACCAACTCGCATGGGCCGGGCTCCAGATCCAGGTCGAGCTCGTTCGCCACGAACATGTTCTCGCTGTGCAGCAGGTGCTCGCCGTCCAGCCACACATCTGCGAGAGTCGCGAGTCCGCCGAGACGCAGCGTGAATTTCTGAGTCTCGCCCGGTCCGGTGAAGTGGCAGCGGAACCACCAGTCGACGTCGTCGTAGTTGCGCGTCAGGGCGCTCGGGTCGCCGGCATCGACCATTGCCTGCGCCGCCGTGCCCGGAACTGCCATCGGCCACCACTGACCGCCTGGTGGTGTGTCCGCACTGTCCGCGGTGGCACTGAAACTGCACGTCCACTGCACGTCGGCCAGCAGGTCAGTCACTGCCATGACCAGCGCCTGCGCACGTCACAACCCGACAGCGCGAGCCGACATGGCCTGCGCCAGGTCCCAGTCCTGCGCCATCGACGCGAGGGTGGATCCGAACTCGGCGTTGCGGCCACGGGCAACCCGCGCCAGAACGAACTGCAGTGACTTGGCGGATCCAGCGAGCGCATCCCAATGCGCCGCTGCCTCGGTGAGCTCCGGACAACCCCCGGTCCGCTCGGCCAACCAGCGGCAAAATGCGGCGGCCATCTGCGAGGACGCACCGCACTGCCGCAGGGTGCCGAAAGCCCACAGGTGAAATGCCTCGAGGCTGTTCGCCTGCAACCAGGCCACATCGGTCGCAATTCGCTCAGCCATCCGCGCCACCGGGTTGTCCCTGGGACGCTGCGCGATGTGGTCGGCAAGCAGACCGAGCGCGATCTCGGTGGTCTCATCGTGCGACCTCTGAGTCATCCGCTCCATCCGGATGATCTCGACGTATGGCGGAAGTGCCGCGCTGCCTGACCCCTCGCCGACCCCGAAGACACCGTCGAAGTCAGTACCCTCCAGTTCGAAATATCCGGCGTTGTGGAAGTAACCGAGTCGCCGCTTTTCGACATCGACCAGGTTGGGGACGATCGTCGATTTCACCGCGTCGATCTGGTAAGAGACACCGGCCGTGTCCGGCAGGTAGTAGGAATTGGTCTCCATTGTGAGGAATCTGCCCAGGCGCAGCTGTTCGGTGACGTGCTGCAGAACCCCGCGCCAAGGGTTCATTTCGTGGACGTCGATTCCGTAGGCTCTGCGTAGATCCTCCGGTGGATACTTGAAGAACGTCCACTGATCACCTTCGAAATCGGTGCTCAGGGTGAACGCTGCAGCGGCGAGTGGGTCCAGCCTGAGGGAATGCAGAACCTCGATCCACACGTCGACATAGCAGTTGGTCTCTGTCCAGATCCGTTCTGTCGCGTGGATCGGATGCACCTGATAGGTGTCTGCCGACAACGGCAGAATCGAGCTTGTCATGGCCACAAACGGTGACGAACTGCGGCCGGCCACGCATCGGGGGCCATCCCGTGGGTGTGCAGCAACGCGAGGGTGATCCGCTCGAGTCCGAAACCGATACACGACGAATGCGCCACCGCGCCGTCGGCCGTGCGGATACCGAACGGTGCACCGAAATGGTCCAGGTGGTAGTTGCCGGAGGCAATGGCGGTCGGTTCCTCCCGGGAGGTAATGGGGCAGACGATTTCGAACTTCAGGTCGGTCTCCCTCTGATTGGCGGCCAACATCCGACCGGCTCGGCCGAAGAAGGGGTCGTTGGCAACCACCTTGTCCACCTCGAGGCCGAGGTCACTCAGCATCTCCAACCCTCGCTCCAGCCACCGGTCACGATGTTCGACAGCTGCTTCGGGCTCGCCGACGAAGACGAACTCGTGCTGGCGGAAGCTCTGCATCCGTGCCGGATCGACGCTCGGCTCGTGCCGGAAACAGAATCCCTGCACCTCGAACGTGCGCCCACCCGTGGGCAGGTCGCCGCTCAACCCCTCGTACAGCGGGTGGCAGGCGGCAGAACAGAGCATTACCTCGGCCGGGGTGAGCGCAGCTGTCCAGTCTTCGCCGGCATCCAGCATCCTCAGCAGTTCACTGTGGGCACGGTCATTACCTACGAAGGTGTCGATCGACCCGGTCAGATCGGGAAACGACCGCAGGTAATCGGTGCGGATGAAGGCATCGCGAGACATCAGCGGCCGGAAGTACATCAATGGTTCAGCGGTACCAGTACCTGCACTCTGAGCACACTGCTCCACTGCACGGACGATGCTCTCGAAGGTCCCCGACAGGTGGTAGATACCGTCCACCGAGCTGAGTCGCAGCACGCCGGCGTCGACCAGCTCATGACGGAAACGACTGCGTCGTTCTTCGATCGCGGGTGTGATCGACATGGGTTCAAACCCCCCTGCTCACCAGCAACAGTTGAGCGTTGTTCGCATTGATCCGATCGTTGTTGACCATGAGCTGGGCGCCGTAGGAGTCCCGGAGAAGCCTGGCCAGCGTGAAGGGACTCTTGTTCGCGTATCCCGCCATTCCACAAATGAGCAGGGCACGCTGGACGACGTCCACCACGAGGGTCGAGGCCGAGACCTTCAACGAGTTCATCGCGATGGCGAAGCTGATCGACGTCGTCTTCTCCGGGTTGTCGGAGATCTCCGAGTATCGGGCCCGGGCAGCAAACACCACGTCCTGGAACTGCTGCAGGACGGTGGTCAGCTCGGACAGACGCATCGCGTTCGGCGGTGTCATATCGGGATTCTTGCGCGCCGCGGCCTGCACGAACCGGCGCGCCTTGTCGGCTGCTGCTGACGCGATTCCGAACCACAGCGATGACCACAGAATGTGCGAGACCGGCAGCATCGTCTGACTGGAGATCTCTCCGTAGGGCACCGGCAAGATGTCGGTGGCGGGCCCCTCGGCGGTGAGGACGAATCCGAGGCTGCAGGTTCCACGAAACCCCATCGCATCCCAGGTCGACTTCTCCTCCAGCCCGAAACCGCCCTTTCGACACACGACGAGGACCTGATCATTCGGTGGGCTGTTCGGTGCGCGCCGTGCCGTCGCAAGAATGGCGTCCGCGTACTGCCCGTAGGAGATGACAGGCGCCTGTTTCTGCAGGGTGAAACGGTCCCCCTCGCGCTGCACTGCGCAACTACTCGTGCGCACGTTGCCACCGATACCCAGTTCCGTCGTGGCCGAGGCCAGCAAGAGCCCCTCCGTTGCCACCGACCTGGTGAAGGCACGCAGCTCATCGGAGTCTCCGTGCCGCACCAGGCAGGCAACCTGGATCTGGTGCATTGCGTAAACCATTGCGGCCGAGGAACAGTGCCGCGCCAGATCGGTCACCGACTCGGCCACCGACTCCAGGTTCAGGCCCAAGCCGCCGAGCTCGACGGGTATGAGTGCACCGAGCATGCCTGCCTCTCGGAGCGCGTCGATTGCTTCGCGAGGAAACCTGGATCTGCTGTCGACGTCATCCGCGGCCGGACCAGCGACGTCGGCTCCGATCTGTTCCCCGACCCGGCGCTCGGGCGCCTGGAACTGCCGCTCGTTGAGGTGTGTGATGGTGGTCATTTCGTCCCCTGTTCGTGCACTGCGGGTTCGACCCCGAGCGAAACCAACGCGGAAGCAATGGACACGATCGACTCGAAGGTGCCTTTCCGCAGTAGAGCGTCCGGAAATTCGATGTCGAAGGTGTCTTCCAGGCCGAGCATGACGTTGACGCTCGCATGGGACGTGAGGCCGGCGCGGTACAGATCGTCGCTGCGGCCGAGTGCCCCGACGCCCATCGGAAGTCGGCCGTAAGAGGCCAGGACCTCGCGGATCTCAGCGTCCATGGTGAAATTCCTTTCCCTCAGGCTATGTCGGGCCGATCTCCATCAGCCTCGTAGCAACGACCGTAGCCACGGCAAAGCCCGCGCTGTGACTTATTGAGAGAGAAAAAGTTTTCAGCTGTTGTGCCTGCGCCAACTCCTCGGCGGCACCCGTCAACGCAAGACCGACCCATCCGCCAGCGTGACGCACCACCTCGATATCGCGCCACCGGGGAACAAGTTCTGTCGGTCTCAGGACCTTCAACGTGGCTTCTTTGGCAGCGAATCTGCGAGCCAGACCCGGTGCCAGCACCGTTGCCGACGCGTCCGCCCCCCCGGCACAGTCCACCTCGTGGTCGGTAAAAATTCTGCCCAGGTAGCCCGCCCTGTGCTCGCGCAGCGCATCCTCAACCTCGGCCACGGACTGAATATCAGTGCCTACCCGAAGGTCAAGGTTTCCGGCACCGGTGCAGAAGTCGGGATTCACAGTTCGACGCTATCAGCGCCAATACCGCCGATTTCGGTGATGTTTCGCCAAAATTCGGCACATTCGAATCTTCCTCACTACCGTGACGCTGCACCAGGCGTAGCTGACGAAGGGATCCGAATGAAGTCGATCGCTGTGGTGGTGGTTCTCTTCAACAGTGCCCCGCTGCTACCCGACCTGATCGAGTCGCTTGCACCGGGGCTTGAAGGCACCGACTGGCAACTGATTCTGGTCGACAACGCGTCTACCGATGACTCCGTGGAGGTGGCACGACGGCTCGCGCCCGGCGCGACGATCCTGCAGACCGGTCGAAACGGCGGCTACTCCGCTGGGATCAATGCCGGCGTCGCTGCTGCGGGTGAGTTCTCTGCGGTGCTGGTGCTCAATCCGGATGTCCGGCTCGGGCCTGGCAGCGTCGCTCACCTGGTTCAGGGTCTCAGTACCCCCGGCACGGGGATTGCCATCCCGCGACTGACCGATGGTCGCGGCCGGCTCGTGAGCTCGATGCGGCGCGAGCCGACATTGTTGCGCGCCCTGGCAGATGCACTCGTCGGCGGTGAGCGTGCGGGGCGCATCGGTCTCCTCGGCGAGGTCGTGGCAGATCCCGCACAATACGAGACCGAGACCACGACGGACTGGGGTGAGGGATCCACCCAACTCATCAGCGCCGAGTGCTGGGCGAGGTGCGGAGGCTGGGACGAGTCCTTCTTCCTGTTCTCCGAAGAGGCCGAGTACGGCCTGCGCGCCCGAGGCGCTGGACTGGCTACTCGATTTGTACCGAGCGCACAGGCCACCCATCTGGAAGGTGGTTCGACGGCGAGTCCGGGGTCGTGGGCGTTGTTGTCGGCGAACAAGGTCCGTCTCTATACCCGTCGCAACGGCCACCTCCGCGCCACCGCTTTCTATCTGGTCGTGCTCGGCCGTGAGATCAGCCGGGCAATGCTCGGCAAGGCGACCTCTCGGGCGGCGGTCCGGGAACTGGTGAGCATGCCCCTACGCAACGAACGGCCCGGTCCACAGACTCTGACCCGCCACCAGCGCACGCCACGCGCACGATAAACAGTTGGGTCTACCGCAGCCGTTTGATGGCCACGATGGCCGACCGCTTGATCCGATAGCCCGGCCGACTGGCAGCCTGCAGCTGCTGCATCACCGATGCTGAACTGTCGGTGCCGGTAACGCTGAACCGTGGTTGAAACCAGGCCCCTGCGGATACCAGGCATCGGTCACTGGACGACACCTCGTCATAATCGTGCTCCCGCAGAGCCCGCAGGAGCACCCGGTCATAACGCCCGAGCGGGAGCGCAGCCTTCCTGACCGGCCGACCGACGGTATCCTCTATGACCCGCCGGGCATGGACGATTTCATCCTCGAACGCGTCGGCAGGTAAGTGCCGCCACGGGACGTGATGCATTCCGTGGGTGCCGATCTGCATCCCGGCGTCCACCAGCGCGGCCAGGTCACCGGATCCAAGAGACCCGGCGCTGCCGATACGCCCAGCGACAACATAGAACGTCGCACGCAGTCCCCGGGCGACCAATTCAGGGAGCACGGTATCGGCGTCGGAAATATTGCCGTCATCAAAACTCAGCGCGATATCGGCGCGTTCGGCAACGGTGTCCAGGATGGCGGTCAGCGTCTGCCGATCCACCCAGTAGGGACCTTCGCCCGGCTCCAGTTCCCGACGTGGTTCACCAACGCCGTGGAAGCAGATATTCGCGACAGTTTTCTGGCTCACATCGAAACCATGCTGACTCACTCGGGTCTGGGGAAGGGCTGCAGAACGTACCACGCCCCCGCGATAACGATGTGTCTATTCTTCCGCGCTGAGAGCCCGTGGACAATATCGGTCCATTGAGTTTTAGTCCGCCTAGTCTCATTTTCACGCATCCATAACGGTAAGGATGGAATGAGATGGTTGATCGGAACAGGGCCGGCACGACGTTGCTGATGGCCTCGACCGGAGGGCACCTGGAGCAGCTCCTCAGACTTCGAGATCGGCTTCAGCCCACGGTCGGACCGGTCGAGTGGGTCACGTTCGACGACCCGCAGTCCCGGTCGTTGCTCGCCGGCGAAGTTGTGCACCATGTGCCCTACGTCGCGCCACGCAATTTCAAGGCCGTGCTGAGCAATATCCCGGCTGCCCATCGGATTCTCAGTCAGGGCGACTACTCACGGATCGTCACGACAGGGTCTGCCATCGTCCTTTCGTTCCTACCCATCGCTCGAGCACGCAGAGTGCCGTGTCATTTCATCGAGAGCTCGGCCAGAGCGCAGGGTCCGAGCGTCACAGGGTCGATCGTGTCCCGCATCCCTGGCATGCATCTGTACACCCAGTACCCATCCTGGGCCGGTGATCGCTGGACCTGCGGAGGGTCGCTGTTCGACGTGTACGAGCCACGCCCCAGGCCTGATGGCCATCTCAATCGCGCCCAGCGGGTCGTGGTGACACTGGGCACGATGCGCACATATGGCTTCCGCCGCGCGGCCGAGGCTGTCGCCGCGCTCCTGCCCGCTGTCCTGGCTCCAGATGCCGAGGTGCTCTGGCAGACCGGGGTCACCGACGTCACCGGCCTGGGCATCGACGGTCTCGAATCGGTGACCGCAGCTGAGATGCGCTCGGCAGTCAAAGAGGCGGACCTGGTCATTGCGCATGCCGGAGTGGGATCCGCGCTCACAGCGCTGGACCTCGGCAAGATGCCGGTGCTGCTGCCCAGGCTCAAGACGCGATACAACGAAATGGTCGATGACCACCAGCTGATGATCGCGGCTGAGTTGGACAGTCGTGGAGTAGCGGTCAGTCGCGACCCCAACGAATTGACTGCCGATGATCTCATCTGGGCGATGAATCACTCGGTCGTGACGTCACAGGACCGGACTCCGTTCCTGCTGTCCACATAGTGCACGTCGGACGGTGCGCCGACCGCCGAACCTTGACAGTTGAGATGCCGGACCGGGGTCAGAAGGTGGCAGGACGTGGGTGATCTGATCGACCACCCGGATGCTGTGGGTCCTTCCCTGGGATCTCAGGTGCGCAAAGGGCTGGCCTGGAGCGTCGCCGGCGGCATCATGCTCCGGTCGGGAAATCTGCTGATCGGCATCGTGCTGGCACGACTGCTCGCTCCACAGGTCTTCGGGGTCTTCGCTGTCGCATTGACGGTCATGAGCGTTCTCATGACGCTGGCCGACCTCGGGTTGACCGCAGATCTGGTCAGGTCCGACGACTTCGAGCGTCGGGCTCCGACAGTGAGCACCCTCTCGCTGGCAACAGGCGCGATCCTGACCGTGGTCATGATCGCGCTCTCGGGAAGCATCGCTCGCGGTATGGGCGCACCGAGCGCCACCCCCGTCATCCAGGTCCTTTCGTTGAACCTGCTGCTGTCCGGGCTCGGGGTGGAACCGAATGCGATGCTACTGCGATCGTTTCGGCAGAAAACCATCTTCCACACTAATTTCAGTGCGTTCATCGTCAGCAACACCGCGCTCATCGTCCTGGTTCTGATGGGGTGGGGCCCGATGGCGTTGGCAGTTACCCGACTGCTCGCTCACGCAATCACGACTGCGCTGCAGTTCCTCCTCACCCGAACCACTCTCAGGCTCGGGTTCGACCGGGAGATCGCGCGTTCGGCGTTGCGGTTCGGAATACCTGTCGCCGGTGTCAACCTCATTGCTGCACTCATGCTGGGCCTGGACACCATCGTCATCGCCCGGGTGCTCGGTGAGGTCGCACTCGGCTTCTACGTGCTGGCCTTCAACATCTCGAACTGGCCGACCACCGTCATCGGTAACGCGATCGCCAACGTGGCGCTGCCGGCGTTCTCTCGTACTTATGCGGACCGATTGCGCGAGACTTTCTACAACTCGGTCTCCCTCACGTGGTCCGCGGCTCTGTTCATCGGTGTGGCGCTGGTAGCGCTGGCAGATCCGCTGATCAAGTTCGTCTACGGCGACACGTGGCTTCCGTCGGCGAACGTCCTCGGCATCCTCGGGTTGTTCGGGGCGCTCAAAGTCGTCTTCGACCTCACGGCCCAATATCTGTTCTCTCAGGGCTCGTCGCGGTCGGTCATGTGGTTGAACCTGGGATCGATGGCGGCCCTCGCGCCGGCGATGATCATCGGTGCAGAGATGTACGGCATCGATGGCGGCGCCACGGCACGCCTGCTCGTCGGCGTCGTCGTGACTCTTCCGCTTGTGCTGCTATCGCTTCGGGCCGTGCCCGGCTCAGGACGGATGCTCTTCAAAGCTATCTGGCCCCCGCTCATAGCCGCTGTCCCAGCCGGATTGTTGGGCCGGTTGATCGCTACTTATCTGGGGACGCCCATCCTTGCGCTGGTCGTCGGTGGCCTCGCCATGACCGGCACCTACTATCTCTTCCTGCGTCGCCGGATCATGCCGCAACTGGCCGCCGTCAGAGCAACCAGCGATACCCGCCACGATGGAAGAGCAGTGGGTGCTGACCCGGTCCCGAACGAGATACCGTCCTGACGGCGCCAACAATGATGTCGTGATCACCGGCGGGATACACCGCGGACGTTTCGCACTCCACCTGCGCGACGGAACTACTGATCAATGCGACACCGGTGGCAGGTCCACGGTCGAAGCGAATCGCTTCGAGTTGGCCGTTGCGCTCTCGGCCCGGCCGGGCGAACTGAGTGGACAATGCGTGCGACGTGGCGTCCAGCACGCTGACCCCCCATTGCTCCGCCTCGATGATTGCTTCGTAAAACCTTGCTGTTTTGGCGATACACACCAGGATCAGCGGGGGCTCCAGCGACACCGAGGTGACGGAGTTGGCCGTCATCGCGACATCGTCGCCTTCCCAGAACGTCGTGATCACACATACCCCCGTGGCCAGGCAACCCATGGCATCGCGCAGCGACCGCGGCGTGGCGGTCTCGAACGATCGTGGGTCCTGGGTCGCGCCGGCGTCCAGTTGGATGGAGGAGAACCGCAGCGCGACCGTGGCAGCATCGACATACGCCGCTGCATCGTCGGCCTCGACCTCCTGGGACGCGTGATCGGATAACCAACCATCTGTGACCGAAGGGCGCACCATGTCTCTCATCGTATGCGCCGATCAACTTCTGTGCGGGTTGCCGCTGGTGGGGTGCGTGCACGGTGGGATGCCCAGGGCACCGGATGTTCCGTGATCGTGCCGACAGGGGGCGGACGGCCCGTGAAGTCAGCGCCCGAGCGCACGAGCGACACGTTTGAGACCTGGTGCAAGTTCACTGTGTCGAAGCCATTCCCGCGCGGTTCGTTGTGATGCCAGTCCGGTGTGCACGATGCGCGAGGCCGAGACAAATCCTTCGCCCACAGCGACCTCGCCGGTCTTCGCATGGCGCTTGAACATGTCCTCACCGCGACCGAGATCGATGCGGGTGATCCCGAGGTCCGGCGCTGCAGCTACCTGCTCACGGAGCAGAATCCATCCCGGTGCCAGCCCGGAAAACTCAGGTTCGTACACCGGAAACCACCAGTGCAGAACATTGTCCGCCCGGATACCGAAGTGAGCTGCGACCAGTGTTTCTCCGAAGTGAACGGCCGACAGCACACCGGTGAACGAGGTATTACGCAACGCGAGCAGGTGATGCATCAGGTCGACTCGCTCCGGCTGAGCGAAGTAGTCGCGTGCATCGGTTTTTTTGTACTGCTGCCGCTTGAGCGCGATGACCTGATCGAGCAGAGCATCGGACGTGGAGTCGGATGTGAAGCGGAGCGGGCCGATATCGCGGGTCGCACTTTCAGTGCGTCGGCGAGCCTGAGTCATGTTCGAGCGACCGGACTTCGACGTGCGGGTCAGATAACCCTCGAGGCCGCCGGTGGTGTCGAGAAAGGGCGAGGGGCGCCAGGTCTGCACCTCGGCCCTCACAGCGGGTGCGCTGTCGGTGAGGTGGTCGAACAGCAGCAGAGATGCGCGCGTGGCGGACAGGACACAGGAAGGGGCCAGCGTGGCAGTACCGATGGGTCCCTGGAAATCGGCAGCCGGCCAGCCAACCGGTCGGAGGACCCGGCCACGCCTGTGCATCGGCCAGATTGCCACGACATCGCCGGAACGGTCCCGACCAAAGACGACGGTAACGGCCGGACCACAGTGATCGACAGCCTGCGCGAAGCCGGGGTGGAAGAACGGACTGTCGAACGCCGGGTCGGCATCACGAAATCCTCGCCATGCGGCCAACACATCGGGTGGTAACTGGCCGTACGACACAGCATGCACGCTGACGGCGCGCGATCTCACGTCCCTTGGCACGCTGGCCACGGTACGTGCGACAGCACCGAGCTGCCGCGCATCTGCAGAACTGAACATGTCGATCAATAAGTCGGCAGGGTAAGCATTTGTTACTGCATCATCTGGAGCGAGAGCGTCCGCCACACCGGTCACATCCGGGGCAGGTGTGGATGTGACCGGGCTGTCGAAGCATCCGGCAGTCGGTGACGCAGGGCCTGATCCGATGAGCGTACGAAGGGATGACCGCCGTGACGAGCATCGTGATAGCGGCCCACAACGAAGCCGCGGTGATCGGTCGTTGCCTCGACGGGCTACTGGGCGGCTCACGGCCGCAGGAGTTCGAAGTTGTCGTGGTGGCGAATGGGTGCACCGACCGCACTGCGGATGTTGCGCGCCAGCGAACCGGTGTACACGTGATTGAGCTGGCTCGACCTGGTAAGGCGGGTGCGCTCAACGCGGGTGATGCTG
Organism: Dermatophilaceae bacterium Sec6.4; assembly: GCA_039636865.1. NCBI lineage: Bacteria > Bacillati > Actinomycetota > Actinomycetes > Micrococcales > Dermatophilaceae > Dermatophilaceae bacterium Sec6.4. The sequence continues at coordinate 1,611,960 of CP144172.1, read as the reverse complement.
CGGTTGGCAGCTATCCCAGGATCTACCTCGACGCCGACATTCTGGTGACAGCAGCGGGCATTCGCCTCCTGCAGCACACCCTCGTCGATGCCACCGATCCACCGTTGGCGGCCTATCCACGCCGGGAGCTCGAGGTGCGGGGCCGCCCGCTGTCGGTGCGCGCATATTACGCGGTCAGCAGCCGCTTGCCGGCCTTCGAGAACGGCCTGTTCGGGCGTGGACTGATTGCCCTGTCCGAGGAAGGTCGTCGCCGATTCGACGTATTCCCGGAGATGATTGCCGATGACCTCTTCCTAGATGCGCAGTTCCGTTCCGAGGAACGATGCCTCGTATCTTCAGTGAGCACGAAGATCGCCACTCCACTGCATATGCGCGACCTGGTGAATCGGCTGGTGAGGGTTCGGCGGGGCAACGCCGCGATGCGCGCAGCCGCACGGGACGGTATGGTCGACGCCCCTGTCCGTGCTGCTGACCGGATGTCCTGGCTGCGGGACGTCGTGGTTCCTCATCCGTGGCTCGCACCTGCAGCAGCGGTCTACGTCGTAGTAACTGCCTGGGCCGCGGTGCGTGCACGCCGCCCGGTTGCGGATGCGCAAGTTTGGGAGCGCGACGACTCAACGCGTGTATCGGACGACCTCCACGAGTCGACGGCGTGCGCACGCTAGATCCGGCCCGGTGGAGGCCTGGTGGGGAACACAGCGGCACAGCCTGGATCGCGATCGCTATCGCCATCGGGTTGCTCGTTTCGGCCGTGACCTTCGTCGCTGGTTGCAGCCGCAGTCCACGGTCCGGTTCGGCCACCACCCCACGTGCCGAGGCGCAGTCCCGTCAGCCGGCTCCGTCGAGGACGGCACCTGGCGCCTACCAACGATCCGCCTACCCGAATGGGTCGAACACTGGTGTTCCCGCTGGTACGACGCTGGCACCATATACCGGTCCGTGCACCATCAGAGATGACTCGACGGTGACCATCACGGCCAAAGACGTCACCGCCAAATGTGACGCGTTGCTCGCCTACAACGGGTCGTTCGTGATCAGTGACTCGAAGCTGCCGAGGGTGGAAGCGGACTGGCCAGGCACAGTCTCGGTGACCGACTCGAACATTTTCGCAGGTAACCAATCCACGTTCAGCGCCGCAATCTCCTACAACCTGACCTCCCCAAAATCGCAGTACAACCTGGTCATCAGACGAACTGACATCTCCGGTGGAAAAGACTCGGTTGAATGCCGTGGCAACTGTGACGTGCAGGACTCCTACCTGCATGGGCAACGCTCCTATGGTGGGGCGCACATCCAGGGGTTTCTGACCAGTGGCGGTAACCACATTCTGTTGCGGCACAATTCGATCGCCTGCGACCCACCCACTGGACAAGGCGATGGCTGTACCGCGGACGTGGCGCTCTTCGGGGACTTGGCGCAGGTCAACGACGTGATCATCGACCGCAATTTGATGCTCGGTGGGCCCGATCCGTCGTTCTGCCTCTACGGCGGCTACCAGCCGGGCAAGAAATACCCGGTGTCCACCAACGTGGTGATGACGAACAACGTTTTCCAGAAAGGTCCATACGGCAAATGTGGTCACTACGGCCCGACAACTTCCATCAACACCAGCGCCCCTGGCACCGTCTACACCGGGAATGTGTGGACCGACGGAACCCCGGTAGCGGCGGTTCAACAATGAGTACGCGTGATCTCGAGTACCGGACGGGCGCACAGCGTTCAAGGGTTCTTCGCACTTGAGGGTGGGACGAGAAGGACCCTCAAGTGCGAAGGGCCCGGTTAGGTAGCCAGAGAGGCCAACGCCCCGCCTACCCCAACACGACTCGGCCTCCACAGCTCATCAACCAGATCATGCGTCGCCCGAATGTTCCGGCGGCTCGACGCACCGAACACGATGGACTCGATATTCTCGTGTTCGCAGACCCATTCCAATGCCTCGCGGGGCGGGATCGCGCCCGATGCGAAGATCGACATTGCGACGGCTCGGAAGCGGCGGTTACGCAACGCATCCTCGTAGGCATCAACTCCACCGCACATGCGGAAGCCGATCTTGTTGATGTTGGAGCACACAATCGGGTTCTCGACGCCGACGCGGTCGAGGGTGTCCAGGAGCATCGGCAGGTTCATGGTGATGAAACCGGGCTCCGCGTTGTACCGCTTGCGGATGTGATCAGCAAAGATCGCAAACGCGTCGTCGAATCCAAGCCCCAGCAGGAGATCCACGACCACGTTCTGCAGGAAGATCACGGGCGTCGACAGGCCCTTGAACATCGACATCTCGGCATCGACCAGTAACGTTGTGACACCCTCGATATCCTTGCCGGCCAGCGATCGGCCGCCGCGTAAGGCAGCGTTGAGCATGCCCTCCTGGGGTAGGAAGCGCCTGATCGCGCCGAGCATGCCGGAGTCGGTGACGGCGTTCGCGTACTTGTGCGCATAGGGCATGGAAGGAGCGAACGACATCCCTTCGTAACGGTCGGGATGAGCCCGCACATGGTCGCAGATCAGCGACACCCGATCATGCGTTGTACACATGAAGGTCCGAACGCCCTCGTCATAGGCCGCATCGATCACCTGGATGATGGCCTCGATGTCCTGAAACTGCAGAGTCTGCGCGCGCGCTCGATCTTCGGACATGTGGTTTATACCGAAGAATTGGTTGTCCCCGAGCATCAGCCGATCAATGGCCGGGGCCTGTTTCGTGTCAATCATCTGCATACCTCTTGTCATCTAGAAACTCGACTTCTCCATCGGCGCGCGCTGGGCGCGGGTATATCGGCAGCCACAGGAGAGGCCATTGCCCCGCCGCGCTGTGAATCGGCAAGAATGAGGGCCAGCGCCCGGTCGGTCTCAATGGCGCTGCCGAAATCGTTGAGGCCTCGTAGTTCGCCCACTTCGACACGGTGCACAAAGCTGTCGATCTGCGCGCTGTACTCCTCGCCGCGTAAGTAAAACCACACCGGAGGCGTCAATTCAGTCGTGTACCGCACATTCCAACCGGCGGAGTACCCGGGGGGAATCCTCGCCCCATCCCGCAGGTAGACATTCAGATCTTGTCGATCTACCGAGATCTTTCCCTGCGTGCCCCAGATGCTCAGCTTCGTCGACATCTTTCGTTGAGATTCGTCCGACCAACTGACAGATACCTGCGCGCTGACATCACCTGGGTAATAGAGCGTGCTGGAGACCTGATCGTCGATCTCCGTGGAAAAAACCTTGCTGAGTACGCTCCCGCCCGCACCGATCGGCGATCCGAGATACCAGTTCGCGAGATCGATCGGGTGCGCCGCGTAGTCGTAGAGGCACCCACCTCCGGCGGCACGTCTCGATCGCCATCCGCCGCCGCTCGGTTTCAGCACAACTGGCCCGTACGCCTCGGCAAGCACCCGGTTTACCTGCCCGATCGCCCCCTGGTCCAGAAGCGACTTCACCTCTCGAAACGAGGCGACGAAACGATTGTGGTAGCCAACCTGCGTGACGAGGCCGCGGGTCTGCGCCAGGTCTGCCAGCGCGAGCCCCTGGTCTCCATCGAGGCAGAACGGCTTCTCGCAGAAGACATGCAGACCACGATCCAGCGCGGCTCGAACCATCGGTGCGTGCAGGTGGGTCGGCGTGGCGATGATCACGGCGTCCAGCTGCATCTCGGCCAGCATCTTGTCGAAGCTGGTGAAGACCGGGACTTTCGTGTATTTGTTGAGGACGTCCAGGACGTATCCGGACGAGTCACAGATTGCCGCAAGGTTGATTCGGGGGTGGGCGCGGGCCATCGACAAATGAGACAGCCCCATTTTGCCGAGCCCGACGACCGCGAGATTGATCACCTGGTGAACTCCGATCTTGTTGTGGTCAAGGCTGACTGGCATCAATAGGCGCCAGTTCCGCGTAGAACGGCGCGTGTTGTGCGCCACAGGATTTGCAGGTCCAGGAACATCGACCAGTTGTCGACATACCGCAGGTCCAGCCGCAGCGATTCATCCCACGTCAGGTTGCTGCGGCCGCTCACCTGCCAGAGACCGGTCAGCCCCGGTTTGACCCGCAACCGCCGAACTGCATCGGCGCCGTAGCCGTCGACCTCGGACCGCAGTGGTGGCCGGGGACCCACGATCGACATGTCACCGTGCATGACGTTGATCAGCTGCGGCAGCTCGTCGAGCGAGTAGCGGCGTAGCACCTTGCCGATCGGGGTGACACGTGGATCGTCATGACACTTGAAGAGCACACCGTTGCCGTCGTCGGCGTCGCTACGTAAGTTCGCGAGTTGACTCTCGGCGTCCGGCACCATCGACCGGAACTTCAGCATCGTGAAATTCCGCCCGTCAATCCCGACCCGCGTCTGCCGGAAGAAAACGGAGTCACCGTCCCGCACCTTGATGAACAGGGCGACCAGTAGGAAAAGTGGCGCGAGCAGGAGAACCAACAGGCCCCCCACCACCCGGTCGAAGACTGCCTTGGTCACCGCATTGAGACCATGGAGCGCGGGTCGCTCGATGTGCAACAGCGAGAGGTTCGCGGCCGGCCGAATCGACATCCGCGGCCCGGTCACCTCGACAACTCCCGGAGACACGATCAGTTCGATACCGAGGTCGTCCAACTCCCAGGACAGGCGCCGCAGTTCGACCCCGTCGAGGTCGGACGGGCTGGCCACCACGACGACGTCAGCGGCGTGTTTGCGCGCGACCTCAACCGTGTCGCGCACGGACCCTTCTCGGCGGACGCCACCGACCAGTTCGATGCTTTCAGTGGTGCAGATCGCGATGGGACGGATGCCGTGCAGAGTCTCTCGATGCAGGTCGGCAACCAGGTCCCTTACGGCGTAGCCTCGGCCGGCCACTACCGCACGCTGACAGGCCAACCCCTGCCATCTGGCCCGGTACAGCTGCTTGCGCAGAATGAAGCGCGCCATGAGCGCACCGCCCAACAGGGTCGGGAAGTAGACGAGGACGAAAAATCGGGACAGATAGGGGCGGTCGGTGTAGATGGCGTAGGACACGAACGCCGACAAGGCCAGCAGCCGGATCGCCGCGGAGATCAGAGCGCGGTATTCCTCCGCCCCGACCCCGAGGAAGCGGCGCTCGTAGCCATGGCACGACGCAACCGTCCCGACCCAGGCCAACGGGCTGAGAGCCAGGAGCACCACGTACGGCAGCGGGATCGGGCCCCGAAGCGGCACAGCACCCGAGACCACCACGGCAGCCGCGCCACACAGCAGCGCGCAGATCAAATCAGCGAGTACGGTTGCGACCAGGTAGGGCCTCATCCAGTCACGCGTGTGTACGCCTTCACCGCGAGCAGGCAGCGCAGCGCCGCTACCCCAGGAACCGACCGCTGACAGCCGGTCCGCTGCGGTGAGCTCCAGCGCAGCCGGCGGCACGATGCCTGCGTCCGCAATGTCGGTCATGACCCTCCCACATGGTGGTCAGTAGGGTGACAACAAACCTTCAAGGTTTGGTCAAGTTCGTTGAAGCATTCCACGAACGACCTTGTGGGAGTTCATCTCTGTTACCATCCGGGGTCACCCGCAATATATTGCGTTTGTGGAGCCTCGGTGCTGCGTCATGTGGTTGAATACCAGGTTTGATCATTCGGTGGGGCCATGTGTTGTGATGCACAGAATGAAGTCCGCCAGGCAACCGGCGGCCCCGATGCGGTGCGGCAAGGAGGCCGAAATGACTGTTGTGATGGCAGGTTGCGGTGACCTCGGTACCGAAACCGGACTGCGGTTGGCTGCTCTGGGGCATCGCGTGATGGGCCTGCGACGCTCGAGCGCCAAACTGCCGCCGCCGATCGAAGGACAGTCGGTGGACCTGTCCACCGAAGTGCCGACATTGCCTGCGGACACGGACATCGTGGTGATCGCTATCAGCCCCGATGAGCGCAGCGTCGAGGGTTACCGTGCGGCGTACGTCCACAGTGTTCGCCGCGTAACGACGGCCATTCAACGCGACTGCACTGTGCTTCCGCGCGTCCTGTTCGTATCTTCAACCGCGACCTACGGTGTCTCGGACGGGTCCTGGGTCGATGAGTGCACTCCGGCCGAACCCACGGCGCCAACGGCAGTCGTGCTGCGCGAAGCAGAAGAAGCCCTGCTCGAGCGGATCCCCGGTGCGACGATCCTGCGCCTCGCGGGCATCTACGGGCCCGGTCGGACTCGACTGATCGACCGCGTCCGGGACGGCGTCCAGCCCGTTTCCGACCAGCCGGAGTTCGTCAACCTCATCCACCGCGACGATGCCGCCGCAGCCGTCGTGCACCTGATGACCAGGCAGGACGGGCCTGAGACCGTATACATCGGCGTCGACGACAACCCCGTCGACCGGCGCGAAATCATCGAGTACCTCTCGGCCAGGCTCGAACTACCGGTGCCGGTAGCAGCCCCCGCGCCTATCGGCACCGAACATCGTCGAGGCAAACGATGCCGCAACACCCGGCTACGCGAGTCTGGATTCGTGTTCACCTATCCCACCTACCGCGAAGGTTATGCGGCCCTCTTGCACGACACCGGGGTCCGGCATCTCTGACGCAGCTTCTGCTGCACCACTTCGCCGGAGCGCGGCTACTCGAGGGCCACGATCACTCGGCGCCGTGACACCGGTCACCACCGCCACCATTTGCGTGTCAGTAGCAATAGTTGCACTATGCTTTCCTATGTGAATGTGCCACCAACTGCGTCCGATGACCCTGTCGCCCTCGAGCTGGATGGCGACGAAACCGCCAGTGTGCTCGCCGGTCAGGCCGACATCGTGGACGCGGTGCTCGCGGCGAACCGAGTCTTCGTGGCAGTGGCCGCCAACGCGCTCGCAGGGGTTGAACACGAGGTGACAATGCCTCAGTTCCGGGCGTTGGTGCTGATCAATATGCACGAATCGATGACCGTGGCCCATCTCGCCGACGCACTCGGCGTCGTACCCTCCACCGCAACCCGGATGTGCGACCGGTTGATCGGCAAACAACTACTCGACCGCAGCACCGACTCCATGAACCGACGTCAGGTGATTCTGACTCTTCGGCCCGAGGGTCGGGCGCTGATCGAGGCGAGTACCGCCCAGCGGACCACCGAGATCAACGCGCTGCTGGCGGCCATACCGGTGGAGCTGCAGGCCCAGCTCGCCACCTCACTCACCCTGCTGGTGCAGGCAGCACACGCCAGTGACCGCACCAGGGACTCTCGACCACTTCCACCTACCAAAGCCGCACCGGGCACCAGGGAAAAAACACGATGACACTCGTTCAGATGCAGCTGCGATCCGTCGGCGCATCCGCCGGCGCGTGGGTGCGACGCGCCAGCTACCTCAAGAAGTGGGTTGTACTGGGAGCCGCGATCGGGATCATCGCCGGCCTCGGTGCCGTGGTGTTCTTCATTGCGCTGCGCACGGCCGGCGATCTGCTGCTGTACGGCATCGGCGGATACATGGACCCCACCCCGATCTCCGAAGGCGGGCGAGCCGGATCGGGCCATTTCACCCGCTGGTGGGCCATCCCGCTGGTCGTCGGCGGTGGCGGGTTGGTCTCGGGTTTCCTGGTCACCAAACTTGCGCCCGAAGCCGAGGGCCACGGCACGGACGCCGCGATCGACGCCGTGCACCGCAACCCACGGATGATCCGGGCCCGCGTCGTGGTGGTCAAGATCGTCACCTCGGCCATCACCATCGGTTCCGGCGGATCGGGCGGACGCGAAGGCCCCACCGCCCAGATCTCCGCGGGATTCGGTTCACTGCTGGCCCGCACCCTGGACCTGTCCCCCGAGGACGGCCGGATCGCGGTGTCGGCAGGTATCGGGTCGGGTATCGGCGCGATCTTCGGCGCACCGTTGGGTGGAGCGGTGCTCGCCGCAGACATCGTCTACAAGGACGACTTCGAGGTCGAGGCACTGATCCCCGGGTTGGTGACCTCGATCGTCGCCTACACCGTCTTCGGATTCTTCGAAGGCTTCTCCCCCATGTTCGGATTCGCCGGCGCCAGCTACCAGTTCCACCAACCGGTCCAGCTTATCTGGTTTGCAGTCATCGGCATCATTGCCGGGTTCGTGGGACTGGCCTACAGCAAGACGTTCTACGGCACGGTCAAACTGGTCAAGCGGCTACCCGGCAGCACCATCATCAAGCCGGCCGTCGGCGGGCTGCTCGTGGGCATCCTCGCCCTCGCCATCCCCCAGGTACTGGGCACCGGTTACGGCTGGGTGCAGATTTCGCTGACCCGCGACGGACTGCTCGGTATCCCCCTGTGGATCATCCTGCTGCTGCCGTTCGCGCGGATCCTGTCGACGTCGCTGTCCATCGGCACAGGCGGGTCCGGCGGAATCTTCGGACCCGGTATGGTCATCGGCGCCTTCACCGGAGCCGCCGTATGGCGCGTACTGGAGACCTTCGCACCGGGCGTCCCGACCAGCCCGGCACCGTTCGTGATCGTCGGCATGATGGCCTGCTTCGGAAGCATCGCCAGAGCACCACTGGCAATCATGCTGATGGTTGCGGAGATGACCGGAAACCTGACCATCCTGGCGCCCGCGATGGTCGCTGTAGGGCTCGCCTACCTGATCGTCCGGCACTACGACCAGACGATCTACGAGTCGCAGCTGACCAACCGCGAAGAAGCAGCCGGGGCACGCCTGAGGGCAGGCCTGCCACTCCTCGGGCGGATCGCAGTCACCGACGCGATGGCCACCCCGCGCCTGGTGCTGCACGAGACGGACACACTCAGCGACGCAACGCAGCAGTTGTCGCAGGTCGGCGCTCCCGGAGCTCCCGTGATCGACGCCAACGACAGGTTCCTGGGCACTGTCACGATGGCCGAACTGCTCGAACCGGCCGGCAAGGACCCCTCGGCCACCCTGGCGCGCAAGGTTGACGCCACCGCGCCCTCGGTCTCGATCACCTCGACCCTGGACCAGGCCATCGACGCGATGCCGGCCGACACGCACTGGCTGACAGTGCTGGACGACGATCGGTCCGTCCGCGGCATCGTCGCGTTCAGTGACGTGGTGCGCTCCTACGACTCCATGCAGCGCAAGGAAGCCCGGCAGATCTCGCGAGTGTCCGCCAACGGCGGTGTGCTCGAGGTGCAGGTGGGTAAGAATTCGCAGCTGGTAGGGCACCGACTCAACGAAGAAGTACTGCCCAGCGGCGTCATCGTCATCTCGGTACGACGTAGAGACGCGATGCTGCTCGGACTGGGCGCGGTGTCGTTGGCCGCCGGTGATCAGGTGATGCTGCTGTCCCGACCCGACACCACCGATCAGGTGCGTTCGCTCTTCGACGGCGAGGCAGTCACCGCCGGCCGCGCCACCGCGCCGGACCCAGGTGCCCGATGACCGCATGACGGACCGACCTCACGACATCGACACTCATGAGGAGGTCGTCGCTCTGCTGCGTGACTTCTATCAGCGAGCATTTGCGGACGACCTGATCGGCCCGGTGTTCCTCGACATCGCGCAGATGGATCTGGAGGTCCATCTTCCGGTGATCTGCGACTTCTGGGAAACGGTGTTGTTCCGCGCCGGCTCCTACAAGCGCAACGCACTTCGGCCCCACCAGCTGCTGCATGCCAAGGCGGACCTGACGCCGGCCCACTTCGCGCGGTGGTTGCAGTTGTGGTGCCGCACCATCGATGAGCGGCATTGCGGCGCGCGAGCCGATCAGGCCAAGCTGCAAGGCACGCGCGTTGCCGGCGCGATGACGCGCAGAATCACCGGCGAGCAGCTCGAGTAGCGCGCGCTACAGGATTACCTTCAAAGTCGGTAGGCGATCCGCAGACGGGCCGTCCGCGACCCCGCCAGTGTCGAGTGTTGAGCCGTCGGATTGTGCCGTTCTACGATCCCGCCAGAGGTGTCAACATTTTCATCAAGGGCGGTACGAGGATGCGCAAAACCCACCCGTCGAGCCTTTGTCGCTTCTATGATGACGGTTAACAGAGGGGGGTGGCATGGGTACTGGGTCAACGGGATTGAGAGCATGGATTCGGCCGGTCGCGATGGTCCCGGCCACTGCGCTGGTCCTGGTGGTGCCAATAGCGTCGGCCTCGGCATCCAGCAAATCCGGGACCAGTTGTGGGTCAGGACCGATCGGCTGGCGCGCGCCGGTCGAGCAGCGATATGACATCACCTCCCCCTTCGGGTTCCGGACCGACCCCATCACCCATACGTACCGACTGCATGCCGGCGTAGATCTGGCGATGCTGCCCGGCCCGGGGCCGGTGGTGGCGGCTGACATGGGCACCGTGGTTCATGCCGGCCCCTACGGTGGGCTGGGCAACGAAGTGACTTTGCGGCATGCGGATGGTGTGCAGACGCTCTACGGTCACATGGCGCGGATCGACTCCGGTATCAAGGCGGGTGTCCAGGTCGCGGCGGGTCAGGTGCTCGGCGTCGAGGGTTCCACGGGAGAGAGCACCGGGGACCACCTGCACTTCGAGGTCCACGTCAACGGTAAACCGGTCAACCCGGTGCCCTTTATGCTCCAGCACAGGGCGGCACTGAACGGCTCGGCATCGACAACGGCAGTGTCTGCCGGTTTTACGCTCCCGTCGCCCGGGTCGGTACGCAGAGACAGCCTCACCCAACAATCGCTGCCGGTGCCGGCCGCAATCATGGATCTGTACGTCGCGGCGGGTCAGAAGTACGGCGTGCCCTGGCCGCTGCTTGCTGGGGTCGGCATGGAAGAGACCGGGCAAGGTCGTAACAACCACGAGTCGACTGCTGGCGCGCAGGGTCTCATGCAGTTCCTACCGGCCACCTTCGCGCTCTACGGCGTCGACGGAAATGGTGACGGCAAGCTTGACATCCACAACAACTCCGACAGTGTCTACTCTGCGGCGCACCTGCTGCGCGAATCAGGAGTCAAGGACGGTGCGGCGGGCGTGCGGGCGGCGCTCCTGCGCTACAACCACGCGACGTGGTACGTCAACGACGTGCTCTACTACGCCGCATCGTATGCCGCCGGGCCCGCCGGCACAGCCTGCACCAACACGTCCAACGATGCGGCCACACCGGCACGGACCGCTGGTGTGATGACCTGGGCCCGCGGCCAGGTCGGACGTGCGTACAGCTTTGGCGCCGACGGACCAGACACCTGGGACAGCTCATCCTTCGTGCAGGCCGCCTACGCACGGATCGGTGTGAAGATCCCCAGAACTGCCCAGGAACAGCGGAACTGGCTGGCCTCTGGTCACGGCGTTCGGGTGAAGCCGGGCCAGGAAAGAGCCGGCGACCTGATCTTCGAGGACAGCTATCTCGGACCGGACCAAATCGGCTTCGTCATGTTCGTCTCCGATCCAGCGTCCCACCGTGGCATTGCCGCGCGAAACCCCCGCCAGGGCGTGAGCTACACCGGCTACGCCAGCGCCGCGCAGCGCAAGCACATCTTCGAGATATGGCATATCAACGCGTCGACAGGTGACTCCACCAAAAACTGACCCGACATTCCCCTGGTCTTGGACCCAGGTGGTCGACACCGCCGGGTCAGCGTCGTAGTGGCCGGCGGAAGTGGCATCGACAAGTGCGGTCCCTAACATCTGGTGGTCGCGTGAGACTTGCACACAACCCCGCAGACCACACCCGTCGCACGCGCCAGGCTCCCGCACCACCCTCAGACCCGCAGGGTCAGCTGGACTACAGCCGACCCTGCAGGAGACCTGGGTGCAGTACCTCTACTTCAGCTACAACCGGAGGTGCTGCCGCAGCCTTCGCACACGTAGCAGCTACCCGCCGGGCGCATCTTTGTACCGCACGTCATGCACATGGGCGCGTCCGCAGCCTTGCCCTGAAACTTTTCCATCAGCTCGGCCGAGGAGTGGATCTCGCTGGAGACCACCCGGGCGTTGGCCGCACCAGCACCGGAGGCAATGTCGCCATGGGTGATGTCGGCGTGCGTGATGACCGGCTCCACCCGCTTGGAGGATTCCGCCGCGGACTGGGAGTAGGACTCCAATTCCCCCACGAGGTCCTCATCGGAATCGGTGTCGGTGGACTCGGCGTACGAACCGGTCTCGAGTTGGCGGGCTCGTTCCTGGGCGGTGTGGATGCCCATGAACGAACGCGTCTCGAAGTCGGTGTAGTCCAAAGCCAGCCGGCGGAACACGTAGTCCATGATCGACTGCGCCATCCGCACGTCAGGGTCATCGGTCAGCCCGGCCGGTTCGAAGCGCAGGTTGGTGAACTTCTCCACGAAGCTCTCCAGCGGCACGCCGTACTGCAGGCCGATCGACACCGCGATCGAGAACGCGTCCATCATCCCGGCCAGCGTGGAACCCTGCTTGCCGAACTTCAGGAACAGCTCACCCATCTGACCGTCGTCGTAGGTGCCGGCCGTCAGGTACCCCTCAGCGCCACCGACCGCGAACGACGTGGTCTGGGAGTTGCGACGCTTGGGCATCCGCTTGCGAATGGGGCGGTACTCCACGATCTTTTCGGTCGTGGCCTGCGCTGCGGCGGCTGCCTTGTTCTTCGCCGTGGAACCACCGTCGGACAACGGCTGACCGACCTTGCAGTTGTCGCGGTAGACGGCCAGTGCCTTCAGGCCGGACTTCCAGCCCTCCAGGTGCACTTGCGCGATGTCCTCGACGGTGGCGTCCTCGGGCAGGTTGACGGTCTTGGAGATCGCACCCGACAGGAACGGCTGACACGCGGCCATCATCCGCACGTGGCCGAGCGCGCTGATCGGCCGCTCACCCATCGCGCAGTCGAAGACCTCGTAGTGCTCCGGCTTCAGACCAGGCGCGTTCACGACGTGGCCCTTGTCGGCGATGTGCTCAACAATCGCCTCGATCGCCTCGTTCTGGTAACCCAGCTTGGTCAGGGCGCGCGGAATCGTCTGGTTGACGATCTGCATCGAACCGCCACCGACCAGCTTCTTGAACTTGACCAGCGAGAAGTCCGGCTCGATGCCCGTGGTGTCGCAGTCCATCATGAAGCCGATGGTGCCGGTCGGCGCGAGCACCGAGGCCTGTGCATTGCGGTAACCGTGGACCGCGCCCAGGTCGATGACGTCCTTCCAGGCCTTGGTGGCGTACCGGTGGATCTCCCCGTCCATGGTGTCCAGGGTGTGCAGCTCGTCGTTGGCGCTGCGGTGCTTGCGCATGACGCGCTGGTGCGCATCGGAGTTGCGGGCGTACCCGGCATACGGGCCGACGATCGCCGCCATCTCCGCGGATCGCTTGTAGGCGGCGCCGGTCAGCAGCGAGGTGATGGCGCCGGCGATACTGCGGCCGCCCTCGGACTCGTACCCGTGGCCGGTGGCCATCAGCAACGCGCCCAGGTTGGCGTAGCCGATACCCAGCTGGCGGAAGTCGCGGGTCGTCTGGCCGATCGCCTCGGTCGGGAAGTCGGCGAAGCAGATCGAGATGTCCATCGCGGTGATGACCAGCTCGACGACCTTCTGGAAGCTCGCCGTGTCGAACGTGTCGTCCTCGCGCAGGAACTTCAGCAGGTTCAGGGAGGCCAGGTTGCACGAGGAGTTGTCCAGCGACATGTACTCCGAGCAGGGGTTGGACGCGGTGATCCGACCACTTTCGGGGGTGGTGTGCCAGTCGTTGATCGTGTCGTCGTACTGGATGCCCGGGTCGGCGCATTCCCACGCGGCGTTGTTCAGCTTGCCGAACAGTTCCCGCGCGTCGACCTGCTCGATGATCTCGCCGGTGGAGCGGGCGCGCAGCCCGAAGGAGGTGCCGTCCTGCACCGCCTGCATGAACTCGTTGCTGACACGCACCGAGTTGTTCGCGTTCTGGTACTGCACGGAGGTGATGTCGCGGCCGCCGAGGTCCATATCGAAGCCGGCATCGCGTAGGGCGCGGATCTTGTCTTCCTCACGCGCCTTGGTGTTGATGAACTCCTCGATGTCGGGGTGGTCCACGTCGAGCACGACCATCTTGGCTGCGCGGCGGGTGGCCCCACCGGACTTGATGGTGCCCGCGGATGCATCGGCGCCGCGCATGAACGACACCGGGCCGCTGGCCGTGCCACCACTGGAGAGCAGCTCCTTGGAGGAGCGGATGCGCGACAGGTTCAGGCCGGCGCCGGAGCCACCCTTGAAGATGAAGCCCTCCTCCTTGTACCAGTTCAGGATGGAGTCCATCGAGTCGTCGACCGACAGGATGAAGCAGGCCGAAACCTGCTGAGGGCTCTTGGTGCCGACGTTGAACCACACCGGGGAGTTGAAGCTGAACACCTGGTGCAGCAGCGCCCAGGTCAGTTCGTGTTCGAAGATCTCCGCATCCTGATCGTTGGCGAAGTAACCGTGGTCACGGCCGCCCTTGACGTAGGTCAGCACCACACGGTCGATCAGCTGCTTGAGGCTGGTCTCGCGAACCGGGGTCCCGAGCGCGCCGCGGAAGTACTTGGTCGTCACGATGGTCGAGGCGTTCAGCGACCAGGAGTCGGGAAACAGCACCCCACGCTGCTCGAAGATCGTCTCGCCGGTCTTCCAGTTCTGCTGGACGACATCGCGAAGCTCCCACGTGACCTCGTCGTACGGGTGGACCCCCGGCGTGGTGAAGATGCGCTCGATGTGCACCCCTGCCTCTGCGCGGGCGGCATCGGTCCGTGAGCCGGTGGTCTCGGTCATGCGGTTTCCTCCGTTGAAACGTGATGGGCTGGATCAATACTGTGGGGCTCGTCGGACGCGGCCACTGACCGCTCACTGCGCAACCGCGCGATGGCCGACTCGAAATCATCGAGGTCATCGAAGGCCTGGTAGACGGAAGCGAACCGCAGGTAAGCGACCTCGTCGAGTGCGCGCAACGGCTCCAGGATGACCAGGCCGACATCGTGCGCGTCGATCTCGGCCAGACCCTGCACCCTGATCGACTCCTCGACCTGCTGGGACAGCAGGGCCAGATCGTCTTCGGTGACGGGGCGCCCCTGGCAGGCCTTACGGACGCCCACGAGCACCTTCTGGCGGCTGAACGGTTCGCTGGCTCCGGAACGCTTGACCACGGTCAGGCTCGTGGTCTCCAAGGTGGAGAAGCGCTTGTTGCAGTTCGGGCACTGACGACGCCGCTTGATGCAGGTGCCGTCCTCGCTGGAACGGGAGTCGACAACCCTGCTGTCATCGTGTCGGCAGAAGGGGCAATGCATGGTGGAATCTCCTGCACTTTCGATGCGCGTTGTGGGTAACCGGTGGATAAGTCGGGGACAACCTCTGGATAACCGCGCGCACCCTGGGGACTATATGTGGACGAATACCAACGATGTAACTACCAGATGTAGGGATCGTATGTCGCCAGAGCCGAGCACGCAAGCCTCAGCGCGCCAGCCGCAGCTGCTCGCCTGCGAACACCTGACTGGTGTTCAGGTTGTTGGTCAGCTGCACCCGGGTAACGGCGTTACCGACAGCGAGATCGGGGTATGCACGGTGCGCAATTTCCGACAACGTCTGCCCGGCCTGCACAGTGACCGTCTGGAACACCGGCGCGGGAGCCTGCGCCGATGCCAGCACTCGTACCCCTGAGCCGAGGCCGACCGCACACAGCAGCCCGATCGAGCAGCTGATCAGCAATCGGCCGCGTCGGGTGATGTGGGTGCTGCGGTTGAGTGAATCGGCAGCCGGCAGTAGATGCTCAGCCTGCAGTGCATGCTGGGGCTGCAGTGAGCCCCCGGCGGGCACGAGGCGAAGATGCCCGCGAGTCATGTCGGTCACGGGACGCCGCGCCGGCGGGGTGCGCATTGTTGTCACGACACTCATCAGATGGTCCTCCATCACGTCGTCGATCGTACGGGTGTGCGATCGATCATCTGTCTGATTGTTAGCACGAGCGTTCGAAAAAATCCAGACACGCCCCGAACAAATGTTTGGAAACTGTGTCCGAAGCTCGTACTCTCGGGTCTACTGAATCCACCAAAGCACCGACCACCGACAGGCCTCCTCGAGGACGATCACGGACAGGTGCAGCAGTGCCGAGAAAGGGACCGATCATGGCTGAGGTGCATCAGATGCCCGAGCGCGAAGATGACGGATTGACCACGCGACAGCGTCGGGTACTGGAGGTCATCCGTAATTCGGTCGACCGACGCGGGTACCCCCCCAGCCTTCGGGAGATCGGCGAGGCGGTCGGACTGACCAGCCCCAGCTCGGTCGCGCACCAGTTGTCGATGCTGGAGCGCAAGGGCTACCTACGGCGCGACCCCAACCGACCCCGCGCCATCGAGGTCATCTCTCCCGATCAGGACCAGGACCAGCGCGGCTACCGCGGGGGCGCCAGTGTGTCGGCAGCCACCGACACCGACGTCGACGAGACGGGTGTCGGAGATCGCCGTCCGGCAGCGACCTACGTGCCGGTCGTCGGCCGCATCGCGGCCGGCGGTCCGATCCTCGCCGAAGAAGCCGTCGAAGACATCTTTCCGCTACCGAAGCAGCTCGTCGGCGAGGGGGATCTGTTCCTGCTCAAGGTCGTCGGTGACTCGATGGTGGAGGCTGCGATCTGCGACGGAGACTGGGTCGTGGTGCGTCAACAGCCGACCGCGAGCAACGGCGACATCGTCGCCGCGATGCTCGACAACGAGGCCACGGTCAAGACGTTCAAGCGCACCGACGGCAAGGTCTGGCTGCTACCGCACAACCCTGCCTACGACCCGATCGACGGCGATGATGCGGTCGTGCTCGGCAAGGTCACGGCCGTGCTGCGTCGCGTCTGAGGTCCGCACGCCGCCTCAGGCGGGGATCTCTGTTGCGTCCCGGCAGTGCGCGCTCAACGCGAGCAGGGTCGGGCTGAGCGGTGCGTCGATCTTCAACTCGGTGTCGCCGTCGCCCCTGGTCCATCCGTGGTTGAGGATGACCACCGGTACGCCGGTGCGCACAGCGCGTCGCACGAACCGGTAGCCCGACATCACCGCCAGCGACGATCCGAGCACCAGGAGGCAGCCGGCCGCTTCGACGGCGGCGAAACAGTCGTCGACCAGCGGCTTGGGTACCGACTCCCCGAACATCACCACATCCGGCTTGAGCAGCTGGGACGAGCACGCCGGGCACGACGCGGGAACGAACCCCCGCACCACCGCTTCGGGCAGCGCGACATCACCGTCCGGCCGGACCGCGCCACCGATATGTCGATCGAAGCCCGGATTGGCCGCGCGCATCAAGTCGTCCACGTCATCCCGACGATGCAGAGCTGAGCAGTTCCTACACACCACCCGCGCGAGGCTGCCGTGCAACTCGACCACCCCCCGAGCGCCCCCGGCCTGGTGCAGCCCGTCGACGTTCTGAGTGATGATCGCGGACAGTAGTCCGGCACCCTGCAGCTGGGCGACCGCCCGATGGCCGTCGTTGGGGCGAGCCGCCGCAAACCTGGGCCACCCGACGTAGGAGCGGGCCCAATAGCGTTGCCGCGCCTCAGACGTTGCCATCAGCTCCGACACCGTCATCGGTTGCGCGATCCGTTGTCCGGCAACGTCCCGATAGCTGGGCAGGCCGGAATCGGTGGACAGACCGGCGCCGGTCAGGAGCACGACGCCGCCACCCGCGACCAGTTCGGTCAGGCGGGCCCACTGTTGCTCCGGAACGACGTCGGACGGCGGGGGTGTGGCATCAGCGGGCACTCGATCAGTGTGACATTCGGCGTGCGCGGCCCGACAGGAGGCGCTCACTCAACGATATGTGTTGATAGCGCGCCTTTCGATAACAAGTAGTTATATGATTGGCAGCATGATCGATGCAGCCGGGCTACGAGTCATCCGCGCCATTGCCGACGAAGGCAGCTTCACGGCGGCCGCCACCTCGTTGGGATACTCCCAGCCGGCGATCTCGCAGATGGTCCGCAGGATGGAAGACCGCATCGGCACGGTCCTGGTCGAGCGGTTGGGCCGCAGCGTGCGCCTGACTCAGGCGGGCGCCGTGCTCGCCCGGCACGCCGGGCCGATCCTCAAAGCGTTGGAGACCGCCGAGTCCGAAGTAGCTGCCATTGCCGGCCTGCGGGCCGGAAGGGTGCGATTAATGGCCTTCCCGTCCTCCTCCTCGACCCTCGTGCCGCACGCCCTGGCCATGGTGCGCCGGGAGTTCCCCGACATCGAGGTGACGTTCACCGAGGCTGAGCCGCCTGAATCGCTGGCTGCGTTGCGCTCCGGTGACTGCGATATCGCCGTCGCGTTCGCCTACGACGGCACCACGCCTGCCCGCGGTGAAGACGACATCGCGCAGTTCCAGTCGCGCACGCTGCTCGATGACGAGGTCCGGCTGGTCGTTCCCGCTGACCACCGGCTTGCCGGTATGACATCGGTGGGAATGGCGGACCTGGTCGACGAAGAATGGATCGCCGGCTGCCCGCGCTGTCGCGGTCACCTGCTGGCGTTGGCGGAGCACGCAGGCTTCAGTCCGTCCGTCTCGTACGAGACCGAGGACTACGTCGCGGTGCTGGGCTTCGTGGCCGCGGGTCTCGGGGTCGCGTTGGTGCCCGACCTGATCCTGGCATCGGCTCACAACGACGGGGTGAGCGTCGTGGCGATCGAACCGGCTCCACGACGCACGGTCTACGCCGTGACCACGCCGGACCTGACCCGGGTTCCGGCCGTCGCGGCCACGCTGCGCGCCCTCTGCTCAGCCGCCACCGCCGTGCAGCGGCCGACCCCGACGGTCTGACTCACCGGTTATCACCTGCGAGCCACCGTCAGCCGGTCGCCGTTCAGGAGCACCGCGACATCCCCACCCTGATCGGTACGGTAGGCCGCACTGTCGACACTGCGCAGCAGCGCCATCGTCGAGGGCGCCGGCAGTCCGTAGTCGTTGTCGGCACCGACGCTCACGATCGCCACCGCTGGATGTGCGAACCGGACCAGGTCGGCGGACTGGTTGGCCGACCCGTGATGCGCGACCTTCAACACATCGAACGGCGGCCCGGGCGGGCGGCGCAGCAGCTCCCCGAGCACCGCGGCCCCCGCCTCGCGCTCGATATCGCCCGTCAGGAGCAACCGCAGTCCGCGGGTCCGCACGTCGAGGGTGACGCTGGCATTGTTCTGGATCGAACCGGCGTCGATCTCCCGCTTGGGCCACAGCACCTCGACCCGGATACCCGGCCAGTTCACGACGTCACCCGTCTGTAACGGTCGTACCGGGATACGCCGACCCGTCGCGATGGCCCGCACCGACGACACATTGCTCTGCTCACTCCTGGCGGAGCTGTCGGTGGCCTGGACCGGCGTTACGAAGATCTCACGGACGCCGCGATCTCGTACCGCACCCGCCAGGCCCCCGATGTGGTCGCGGTGGAAGTGCGTCAGGACGATCGCGTCCAGATGCTCGACATGGGCACGTCGCAGGCAGGAGTCCACTGCTGCCGGATCGGGCCCGGTGTCGATGAGCACTGCATGGCCCGGGGCCGTCGACAGCATGGAGGCATCGCCCTGACCGACATCGCAGACTGTGTAGACCCACCCGGTCTGCGGCCACCCAGCATGCGGGATCGGCCAGGCCGCAGCCGTCACCGCCAGGACGCAGACCGTCGCGATCACGGGGTGGGCCCGGCCGCGGCGGACAAGGCCGACGCTCGAACAAACCACGACCAGAAGGAGAGCCGCCAGCAGCAGGGCACCCCGTACGCCAGGCGGCCACGGCAGCGATCCACCGGGCACGTCGGCTCCCGTGTGGGCGATCCACGCAATGCACCAGGCCGGCACCGCGGCGCACCACACCGGCACCACCGCGACCGTCACCCCCAACGGGCTGAGCAGGACCGTCGCGACGCCCGCCAGGGTCGCCGGTTCCACAAACACTGCGGCCAGCAGATTGGCCGGGAGGCCGATCACACTCACCGAGGACTGCAACAGCACGATCACCGGCGCGCAGGCAGCCTGGGCAGCCAACGGGATGGCGGTCGCATCGCCGACGGGAGCCGCCCACCGGGGCAATCTGCGGGCAATCGCGTCGCCCCAGGGGCGGGCGAAGACCAGCAGCCCCAGGGTTGCCAGAGTGGACAGCGCAAAACCGTAGGACCGCGCGAGCCACGGGTCCCACACCAGCAGCACGAGTATCGCCGCGGCCAGGGCCGGCGGCCCGGCCCGCCGCCGCGAGGCAGACAGGCCGATCAGGCCCACCGCCCCCATTGCCGCCGCCCGCAGCACGCTGGGTTCGGGTCGACACAGCATCACGAACCACACCAGTACGGCGAACGCCACTGGCAACCGCCAGCGTCGCCGCACCCGACACCATCCCGCACACCAGAGGGCGCCGGCGAGCACAAAGGTGACATTGGCGCCCGACACCGCATCGAGGTGGGTCAGGCCGGTAGCGCGCATGTCATCGCTCAGCCGCTGCGGCATGGCCGATGTGTCGCCCATGACCAGTGCGGGCACCAGACCCCGCGGATCCGGCGGCAACTGTGCGGCGGCAGCGCGAGTATGCACGCGCAGCGATCCCACCCAGCGGATGACCGCACCTGGGCGACGCACCACGCGCGGCTCGGAACGCGCGTCCAGGACCGCGACAACGTCGTCGCCCAGATCGGCGGACTGCAGACGGCCGACCAGCTCGATGCGGTCGTGCCAGTCGGGGCTCTTCCAGTCCGGCCGGGCGAAGATCAGCACCGGTGTCCGCACCGCGCTGTGTTGGCCGCGACCAGCAACGGTACGCACCAGCGCCCGGTAGATCACCGTCGAACGGCCCCGATCGCCCGCGATCAGGCGCGGGTCGGACTGTACGACTGCGGTGACCTTCACAATCGCGGAGTCACGAGCGAGCGCGCTCAGCGGCCCGGCCGTGCGGCTGGCCTGATGAGCGGCGACCGCGCCGAGCACCAGTGCCGTGCACAGGGCTCCGAGCGCCGCAGCGAGCAACCAGCGACGTGCAGTCCACCAGTGCGCGCCGAGTGCAGCCAGGCCGCAGCTGAAACACCCGACGGCCACCCAGATGACCCGCGTGCTGGGATACGGCAGCGCGAGAAATACCGCAGCCCACCCGGCCAGTGCTGGGATAAGCATCCGCAGATCGAGCACAGCCGGTGGTGCCGGCTGGTGCGGCGTCTGGGTCTGTCCCGACACCCCGGCCGGTCGGGTCACACGGTCACGCGGGGCCGTAGCCGCTGCAGCATCTTGTCGCCGATGCCGCTCACCTCACCCAACTCGTCAACGCTGCTGAATCGACCGTTTCGGGTGCGCCAGTCGAAGATCCGCTGGGCCAGCACGGGACCCACACCGGGAAGGGTGTCCAACGCAGACAGGTCCGCTGTATTGAGGTTGACCGGCGCGCCGCTGGGCGCCGCCGCAGCGCCGTTCGCGCCCGCCGCTCCCCCAGTTCCCCCAGGTCCGCCCGGATTTGCCGGTGGCGTGCTCGGTACCTGACCCGGCTTCGGCACCTGAATCTGCTCACCGTCACTCAGTACCCGGGCAAGGTTGATCGCGGTCAGGTCGGCGCTGGGCAACGCCCCTCCGACTGCTGCCACAGCGTCCTGCACCCGGGCGCCGCTTCGCAACGAGACGACGCCCGGCCGGCGGACCTGACCCACCACCTGCACGACGACCTGGGTGGCCGCCGGTGCCGCACGCGGCCCGGTGGTACCGAAGGAGGACCCGGATGCACGACCGGTGGCCGCGGACGTCGGCTGCTTGACCGCAGCCGAGGTGGGGACGGACTGCGGGGTCGCCGACGCCCGTGCGAGGACGACTCGTCCGCCCAACACCAACCCGGCGACCAGCACGACAAACACCATTGCCAGCACCGCGAGTCTCCGCGGTGCGATCTCGGCATGACGCAGGGCCGCGGGACCCTGCAGCAGCGGCGCATGCGGGCGTACGTCGACCCCGGTGTCAGCATGTCGGGCCGGCCGCCCGGACCGACGTCGGTGCAGGCGCGCGCCACCGCGCCCACCGTGGCCCGCAGATCGGCCATCGCTGACCGAATCGGCCTGAACCGCGGGTCGGCGACTGTCCAGCAACGATTCCTGCGTGGGTATCCAACCGGCCGGGCGTCGCTGGGAATCGATCTCGTCGAGCATGGCGGCAAGCCGGTCGGGCACGACTTCTTCGTCCCGGGAGCGTGACATGGCTTCACGCTAGGTACCCGGCACTGGCGGCGACCGCTCGTCGCGCACCGCTGTGGACAACCGCCTCTGACGCGGGGGATGTGGACGGTCGTGCGCAGAAGGACGGGCTCAGGAAAATGTACGAAGGAGGACGAGCTCAGTCGGACGCGCCCAGGATGGCCGATCGGCCGGGCAGTCGGGGGCTGACCGAGGTCGCGAGGGTGCCCGGCCCGACATGGGCGCCGACGACGGCGCCGAGCTCGACGAGCAGCACCCGGCGCACCTGCGGCACTGCTTCGGCCAACGCCTGCGCAAGCTGCTCCGCCCTCTCGCGGGAGTCCAGGTGGTGCACGGCGATATCGACACCTTCCGTGGCGTCCATCGCCTGCGCGGCCGCGACCGCCCGCTCGCGCATCCGGGCCAGCGCCCTACTGGTCGTGCGGACCCGTTCGAGAGGTTCGATCCGACCGTTCGTCACGGTCAACAGCGGCTTGATGGCCAACGCCGAACCGAACAATGCCGCGGCCTTACCGATCCGCCCGCCGCGACGTAGGTACTCCAGGGTGTCGACGTAGAAACTGACCGATGCGGCACCGGCCAGGTCGCGCGCGATCCGGGCTACGTCGACTGGCGGCGCACCGCCCGCAGCTGCCTCCGCCGCGCCGAGCACGGCGAACCCCATCGCCATACCGATCGAGCGACTGTCCACAACCGTCACCGGAACGGGCGACTGAGCGGCGGCGATCTGCGCGGAGGCGAGCGTGGCCGACATCTCTCCGGAGATATGGATCGACACGATGTGTTGCGCGCCGGCGTCGGCGAGCTCCTCGTAGACCGCCAGCACGGCACCTGGGGACGGACGGGACGTCGATACCGGCTTGAAGGACCGCAACGCAGCGGCGACCTGCGCGGAGGAGATGTCACGACCCTCGTCATAGGATTTCCCACCGATCACCACGTGCAGCGGCACGACCCGCACGTGGTGGCGGGCGGCCAGGTCCGCGGGCAGGTAGGCGGTCGAATCGGTGACGACGGCGACGTTCATCCGGTCGGTGGTCACCCCGCCACGATATTGACCAGCTTCGGCGCGCGCACGATGATCTTTCGGATCTGGGCACCGCCGAGCGACTCCACGACCTTTGCGCTACCGATCGCCAGCGCCTCCAGATCCTCGGGTGAGATGTCCGGGGCCACCTCGATGCGATCGCGGATCTTGCCCGTCACCTGCACGACGCAGGTCACCGTCACCTGCGTCAGCAGTGCGGCGTCCGCCTGCGGGAACGGCTCGTAGGCAATCGACTGCCCGTGCCCGAGGCGCTGCCACAGCTCCTCGCACAGATGCGGGGCCAGCGGTGAGGTCAACGCGACCAGCTGCTCGGCGACATCGCGAGGGACCTGCACGAGCTGGGTCAGCGCATTGTTCAACTCGATCAACTTGGCGGTCGCCGTGTGGAACTGCAGCTGCTCGAAATCGCGGCGCACACCCTCGATCGTCTTGTGCAACAAGCGCATCGTGGCCTCGTCGGCAGGTTCGTCGGTTACCCGTACCTCGCCGGTCTCCTCGTCGATCACGTTGCGCCACAACCGTTGCAGGAACCGTTGCGAACCGACGACCGCGCGGGTCTCCCAGGGCCGAGAAGCATCCAACGGGCCCATCGACAACTCGTAGACACGGAAGGTGTCGGCGCCGTAGTGCTCGCACATCTCATCGGGGGTCACGACGTTCTTCAGCGACTTGCCCATTTTCCCGTACTCGCGGGTGACCGGCTCGCCGTTCCAGGTGTACGTCGTCGCGGCGCCCTCTCCATGCTGCTGCACCTCGCTCGCCTGGACCACCTGGCCGCGGGCGTCACGATAGGCGAACGCCATGATGTAGCCCTGATTGAACAGTTTGCGGAACGGCTCACTGGAGCTGATCTCGCCCAGGTCGAAGAGCACCTTGTGCCAGAAACGTGCGTACAACAGGTGCAGCACCGCGTGCTCGACACCGCCGATGTAGAGGTCGACGCCGCCGGGATCGTTGGCAACTCCCTCGCCTGCACCCCGTCCGGGGCCCATCCAGTACTCCTCACAACCACGGTCCACGAACCGCTCACTGTTCGCAGGATCGGTGTATCGCATCTCATACCAACATGATCCAGCCCAGTTGGGCATCGTGTCGGTCTCGCGCGTGTAGGTCTTGAGGCCGTCGCCCAGGTCCAACTCGACCGTGACCCACTCGGCGGCGCGGCTCAGCGGCGACTCGGGCATCGAGGCGGCGTCGTCGGCCGCGTACGTCTTGGGCGAATAGTCGGCAACCTCCGGCAGCTGCACGGGCAACATCGACTCGGGGATGGCATGCGCTGCGCCCGTCGCGTCGTAGACGATGGGGAACGGTTCACCCCAGTACCGCTGACGGCTGAACAGCCAGTCACGCAGCTTGTAGCTGATCGTGCCGTGGCCGGCGCCCTGCTGCTGCAGGAATTCGATGATCGTGGCCTTCGCGTCCGGTACGCCCTTGCCGTTCAACGACACCCGGTCATTGGCGGAGTTGATCATCGGGCCGGCGCCGGTGTAGGCGCTGTCCTCGTCGTGACCGTCGGCGGGTTGCACCGTGCGCACGTACGGCAGGCCGAACTTCTTCGCGAAGTCCCAGTCGCGTGGGTCCTCGGCGGGCACCGCCATGATCGCGCCCGTGCCGTAACCCATCAGGACGTAGTCGGCGATGAAGACGGGCACGGCAGCTCCGGTGACCGGGTTCGTTGCGAAGGCGCCGGTGAAGACGCCGGTCTTCGTCTTGTCGTCGACCTGTCGCTCCAGGTCGGATTTACGACTCGCAGCAGCACGGTAGGCCGCCACGGCGGCCCGCGGGTCATTCGCATCGCCGGTCCAGCGCGGATCGGTGCCCTGCGGCCAACTGGCCGCCGTGATGACGTCGACCAGCTCGTGCTCGGGCGCCAACACCATATAGGTCGCGCCGAAGATGGTGTCCGGTCGCGTGGTGAAGACATCGATACCGGGGCCACCGTCCTGCACGGTGAAGGTAATGGCGGCACCCTGCGAACGACCGATCCAGTTACGTTGGATGGCCTTGACCGACTCCGGCCAGTCGACCCGGTCCAGATCGTCGATCAACCGGTCGGCGTACGCAGTGATCCGCATCATCCACTGCGGCAGATTGCGTCGGAACACCGGGAAATCGCCACGCTCGGTGAGGCCTTCGTTGGTGACCTCCTCGTTGGCGACCACCGTGCCCAGCCCTGGCGCCCAGTTGACCGGCGCCGTCGATTTGTAGGCCAGTCGGCGCGAGTCGATCGCCTGGGCCCGCTCGGGCGCGCTCAGCTGCGCCCATGGCGTTCCCGACGCCGGCGCGATGTCACCGGACTCGTACGCCGCGATCAGGTCCTCGATGGGGCGAGCCCGGCCCGCGCTCTCGTCGTACCAGCTGTTGTAGATCCGGGTAAAGATCCACTGCGTCCACTTGTAGTAGGCCGGATCGATCGTCTGCACCGCCCGGCGGTCGTCGTGCGACAACCCGAGCCGCCGCAACTGACCGATGTAGGTCTCGATGTTCTCCTCGGTGGTTTTGCGGGGGTGCTGACCGGTCTGCACCGCATACTGCTCGGCCGGCAGCCCGAAGGCATCGAAACCCAAGGTGTAGAGCACGTTGCGGCCCTGCATCCGCTGGTATCGCGCGACAACGTCGGTCGCGATGAAACCCAACGGGTGGCCGACGTGCAGCCCAGCTCCGGAAGGGTAGGGAAACATGTCCTGCACCATGAACTTGGGGCGTTCCACCGCGCCATCGCCACCATCACTCTGCCCCGCCCATGGACCGCTCGGATTCGGGGCATGGAAGGTGCCCTCCTGCTCCCAGTGGTCCTGCCACCGGCGCTCGATCTGCGCAGCCAGTGCGGGGGTGTAGCGGTGCTGTGGTTCGGTGTCGCTCAAGATTCTTCCTTCATCAGATCCTCGCCTGCGGGGCCGGACTCGCTGCGTGCGGCAGCTGACTGCATGAGAAAACCCCCTGCTCAGGCAAGGGGTGGCCGCGTATCGATCGGCTCAGTGAAGGGCCTGAATCGAACGCGGCTAGATAAGGGGGCGCAGGCAATGCATGCGTCAGAGGTTACCGCAACCTCGCGACCCACCAGATCCCGAACAACGCGCGACGCCGGTCACCCCTGAACAGGGATGACCGGCGTCGGATGGTGCGGGATGCCTGCACTCAGAGCGCGTTGACCTTCTTGGCCATCGCCGACTTCTTGTTGGCGGCCTGATTCTTGTGGATAACGCCCTTGGTCACGGCCTTGTCCAGCTTCTTGCCTGCGGTACGCAGCGCCTCTTCGGCGGCCGGCTTGTCACCGGACTCGGCGGCCTCACGGACCTTGCGGATCCAGGTGCGCACCTCGGACTTGTGAGCCTTGTTGCGCTCCGTGCGGATCGCGTTGGTCTTGACCCGCTTGATCTGCGACTTGATGTTTGCCACGAATGAACTTCCTTGGTCGAAATCGATGGTGTCGTATGAGGGCGACTTTCACGACGATAAAGAGGGCATCGACGACACCCGGCGAACTCGTCGTACAAGAACATGATGCATGCGCGCACGACCGGAGCGCGCACGCGATTGGCAAATCTACCAGCGCAGCCAGGCGCACCCAAATCAGCGGCATCGCTGCGACGGCTGGAGTCGGTCGGAGAGGCGAGCGGGTCAGCGGGTGCCTCGGTGGCGGGTGATGGTCAGGATGGCGTGCTCGACGGCGTAGACCGGGTCCCGGCCACCGCCCTTGACCGCGAAGTCGGCCGCGGCGACCGCCTGAATCGCCGCGCCGAGTCGCTCACCGTCCCACCCCCGCGCCGCTGTGCGAGCGCGGTCGACCTGCCAGGGCGCCATTCCCAGCGTGCTGGCGAGTGATGCGGCGGACCCGCCGCCCGCGGTCGCCACCCGTGCGATCTGTCGTAGTTGACTCGCCAGGACGGCCACGATCGGGACCGGGTCGACACCTGATGAAATGGCGTGCCGCAACAGCCGTAGCGCCTCGGACGCCTCACCCGCGACCGCCGCGTCGGCCACCCGGAATCCGGACGCGTCGACTCTGCCCCCGTGGTACCTCTCGACCTGTTCGACGTCGATCAGGCCCTGCGTGTCGTCGACCAGTTGTTTCGCGGCTGACGCGAGCTCGGACACGTCGCGGCCGACGGCCTCCAGCAATGCCCGGACGGCCTCCGGGGTCGCCTTGCGCCGCTCTCGGCGGAACTCGTGGGTCAGAAATTCGTGTTTCTCGCGGTCGGTCTTGATCGCCGGCGCATCGATACGCCGCGCCCCGGCGCCTTTGAGAGCATCCAGAACCCGCTTGGCGCGGTTGCCGCCCTTGTGCATGACGACCAGCCGCAGGTCATCGAGCACGCCCTGACCGATGACGGTCAGCAGGTCGGATTGCAGGTCATCGGTTGCTTCGTCAACGTCCTGCACGACCACCACGGTGGTGCCGCCGAACAGGCTCGGGCTGGCATGCACCAGAAGCGAACCGGCCAGGTAGTCCGATGCGGTGAGGCGCACCACCTCCGACCGAGGGTCAGCGGCGCGGTAGACATCCAACGCGCTGTCCAGGCCGCGCTGGGCAAGCACCCGCTCCGGGCCTGAGATCAGGACGAAGGCGGGCGTCTGCGACATACGGCACACCCTGCCATGCGGGTCCGACGACCGTGCTCAGTGCTGCAGGTCCAGGCCGAGCACAACGGACCGCGCCGCCACCTCTGCAGCCGGAATGCCGAGGTGTTCTGCCAGCTCGGCTGCGTCCAACCCCATCTCGACGCCATCGCGTAATTCGTCGTCGTCGTCGGCGCTCCAGACCCGCTCACCGTCTGCTGCGACGACCCGCAAGGTGGGTTCCGCACGGGCCGGCTCAGGCTCCTGCGGCTGTTCCTCGGCCACGGGGACGCGGTCCACAGCCGGCTGCTGCGGGGCGAGCGGCCGGTTGGCGCCCAGCGGCATGATCGAGGGCTGGGCCAGCGGCTGCGATTCAACGTGGGCCACCTGCGCGCGCAGGCTGTCGAGAAGGTCCTGCTGGGGACTTGACGCGTCGGGCAGCGGGGTGGCAACCGGTGTGAAGCTCTCCGCCGGTGCGGGGTGCTCGACGGGCCCATCTGTGGAGGGCGTCGCGAGCGCAGACGTGTCGTCGTCACGCACGACGGGGGCCGGCGAGTTGGCGGCAGGGCGTCGCTCCTTGGCCTGCACCGCTACGAGCGGCGTCGCGGTCTCGTCCAGCCGGCGTAGCGCGTTGAGCACCAGGGCGCGGTCGCTGGTCGGCCAGAACGGCGGCAGGGTGGACTGCAGGAATCCGGCATACCGCGCGGTCACCATGCGGGGGTCCAGAAAGGCCACCACTCCCCTGTCATCGGCGCGGCGGATCAACCGGCCCGCACCCTGCGCCAGCCGCAGCGCGGCATGCGTCGCCGATACCGCCATGAAGCCGTTGCCGCCCCGGCGGGCGATCTCCTCGGTGCGCGCGGACGCGAGCGGGTCGTCCGGGCGTGGGAACGGGATGCGGTCGATCAGCACCAGCTGGCACGCACTGCCCGGCACGTCGACGCCCTGCCACAGCGTCATCGTCCCGAACAGGCAGGTGGCTGCGTCGGAGGCGAACTGCCGCACCAGGGTCGCGATCTGGTCATCCCCCTGGCACAGGACCGGGAAGGTCGTGCCCAGCCGCTCACGCATGGCCTCGGCGGCAACTTGGGCCGCCCGGCGGGAGGAGAACAGCCCCAGGGTCCGCCCGCCCGCTGCCCGGATCAATGTCTCGATCTCGTCCAGCATCGCCTCGCTCGGGCCGTCGCGCCCCGGTGCCGGGAGCGCCCGGGCGACGTAGGCGATCGCCTGGCTCGGATAGTCGAACGGTGAACCGACGTCCAGCCCCTTCCAGCTGGGCCCGCCCGCACCGCGCAGGCCCAGGCTGCCTGCGATGGCATCGAAGCTGCCGCCCAGCTCCAGCGTGGCCGAGGTGATCACGACGGTGCGTTCGCCGAAGACAGCGTCACGCAACGCCATCGCCACGCTCATCGGCGCGACGCGCAGCAGGTGGCCCCGGCGCGGATCATCGGAGATCCACGCCACGTCCAACGCCCGCTGCTCCAGCACCCGGGCGGCGGTGTCGAACACCTCGTCGACGGCGGCCTGCGCGACCTGGCGACCACCGTCGGCTGCGGCGCCCTGCTCCGGTTTGAGCTGACTGATGACGTCTCGGGCGGTATCGCGCAACCGGCCCAGCCCGAGCGCGAGATCCTCCGGCAAGCCGGTCAACCGGCCGGGCGCCAACCGCTCCAGCACGCTCTGCACGAACTCACCCGCGTCGGTCATCGCCGAGGTGTCGGCGAGTCGCCCGCAACGCCGGGCAGCCGCGCCGGCCATCCCGGCGGACAGCTCGTCGGTGACGGTCGAGGTCACGCGGTCGACCAGCTCATGGCCCTCATCGATGACCAGCAGGTCGTGCTCGGGCAGCATCCGACGGCCCTCGAAGGCGTCGATCGCCATAAAGCTGTGGTTGGTCACCACGACGTCGCAGTCCTTGGCGTGGGTACGGGCCTGCTCCACGAAGCACTCGGTCACCATCGGACACTTCGAGCCCAGACACTCCAGAGCCGATACCGATACCTGCCGCCACGCGCGTTCGCTGACGCCGGGAACCAGGTCGTCGCGGTCCCCGGACTCGGTCTCGTCGGCCCATTCACGCAGTCGCAGCACTTCGGCGCCGAGCCGGCCGGCCTGCTGGTCGACCTCGCCGACCGACAGCAGCCCGTCACCGTCGTCATCCGGGTACCCACCCCCGAGCTTGTTGACACATACATAGTTGCGGCGGCCCTTGACCAGCCCGTACGTCGGTCGGCGGCCGAGCACCGGGGCGAGCGCGTCGGCGATGCGCGGCAGGTCGCGGTCGACGATCTGCGCCTGCAGTGCCAGCGTCGCGGTAGCGATGATCGCGGGCTTGCCACTCTGCACCGCGTGCGCGATGGCGGGCACCAGGTAGGCCAGCGACTTACCGGTGCCCGTGCCCGCCTGCGCGAGCAGATGGGTGTCGTCGGCGAGCGCATCGTGCACCGCGTGCGCCATCCGCGACTGCCCTTCGCGGGGTGTGCCGCCCACACCCTGGACAGCAGCGGCAAGCAAGTCGTCCAGGTCGGCGGGCATCGGGCCAGGGTATGACCTCCGGCAGGGCAGCCCGACCCACCCTGTGGATGAACTCATGCAGCTCAGTCGCGCAGACCGCCCGGGTGACAGATGAGATGCGCGAGCAGCGCCGTCCATCCCGTCTGATGCGTGGCACCGAGACCCGCGCCGGTGTCGCCATGAAAGTACTCGCTGAAGGTCACGTGCGGATCCCACAACGGGCCGCTGGAATACCAGGTCGGGGTCCCCGGCCTCCGGCCGTTCGCGTCAGTGCGCATCAAGCCGATCAACCGTGCCCGTAGGTCATCGGCGATCTGCTGCAACGTCAGCGAGACGCCACTTCCTGTCGGGTGCTCCACGAGCAGGTCCGGCTCTGCGGCTGCGTAACTACGCAGCGCGTCCAGCAGCAGCACGTTCACCGGCATCCATACCGGGCCGCGCCAGTTGGAGTTGCCACCGAACAGTCCGCTGTCGGACTCCCCCGGCACGTACCGGATCGACATCTGGGAGCCGTCCACATCAGCCTCGAAACCGTCGCGGTACACCGCCGACAACGACCGGATCCCGTGCGGCGAGAGGAACTCCGCCTCGTCGAAGAGCCTGCGGTAGAGCGCCGTTCGGCGCTGCGACGGCACGAGTGCAATCGTCACCCGGTCGTCCTCGTGCGACTCGTGATGGATCAGCGCGTCGGCGAGCGCAGTGTCGCGCCGCTGCATCCACTCGACCTCGTCGACGAGTTCGCCGATCTGGTCCAGCACGATCGGGTGAATGGAGTGCACGGCGATCAGCGGCAACAGGCCGACCAGTGACCGCACCGGCAACTGCTCGCTGCTGCCGTCCGCGCGGACCAGCGTGTCGTAGTAGAAGCCGTCCTCCGGTGACCAGAGGGATACCCCTGCCGATCCGAAGTCGTCCATCGCACCGGCCAGGCGCAGGAAGTATTCGAAGAACATCCGCGCCACGTCGTCCCAGCCCGGCGCATTCCTGGCCAGCTCGACCGCCAGCTGCAGCATCGACAGCGCGTAGAACGCCATCCAACTCGTGGCATCGGACTGCTCCAAGCGGGCACCGCCCGACAACGGCGCGGAACGGTCGAAGAACCCGATGTTGTCCATCCCCAGGAAGCCCCCTTCGAAGAGGTAGGAGCCATCCGCGTCCTTGCGGTTGACCCACCAGGAGAAATTCAGCAACAGCTTGCTGAAGACCCGCACCAGGAACCCGGTGTCAGAGCCGCCGTCGACCCTGTGCACCATCCGCGCTGCCCACGCGAGGACCGGTGGGTTGACGTCGCCGAAGTCCCACTCATAGGCGGGGAGCTGCCCGTTGGGGTGCTGGCTCCACTCGCGCACCATCAACTCGATCTGCAATTTGGCGAACCACGGGTCGACATCAGCCAACGGCAGGGTGTGAAAGGCCAGGTCCCAGGAGGCGAACCACGGGTACTCCCACTCGTCCGGCATCGAGATGATGTCGGCGATGTCCAGATGCGAGAAGCGCGAGTTGCGCCCCGTTCGACGCTGCGCGGGCGGCTCGGGTTGCGCCGGGTCTCCCTCCAGCCACTCCGCGACGCTGTAGCGGTACAGCTGGCGGCCCCAGAGCAGTCCAGCGAACGCGCGGCGGGCGATGTGCCGTTCCTGGTCGTCGGCGGCCCCGGCGAGCACCTGCGCGTAGAACTCGTCCGACTCGGCGCGGCGGGCGGTCAGCACGGTGTCACTCCCATCGTCGGATGCCGCAGCGACCGGTGCGTGGTCGGCGCCCGCTGTGGCGCGGAGGTCTCTACCCGCCTTCTCCGTCGTGGCTGCAGGGCCTTCTTGCGGTAGCGCGGTCAGTCGCAGTCGGACCGTGACGGACTGCCCGGCACCGACCGCGTCGAAGTGCCACCGGAAGCCGACCTTGGTGCCCTGATCGGATCGGGTGCACGCCGTGTTGCCATGCACGATGGTCTGATCCAGACCATCCTTGGGGCAGTCCGACGCGCTTGCGGTGCCGTAGAGAGCGAAGTCATCGGTTTCGTTGTCGCAGAACAGGATCTGGGGTTCGCCCTCTGCGACGAGCTGATAGCCGCCCAGCCAGTCGTGCTGGAACTGCACGTGGTCCCCGGTGCGTTGCATACTCGGTTTGCGGGAATCGCGACCCCAGGCCCAGGTATTGCGGAACCAGCCCTGCAGGATCAGATCCAGCGGTGCCTCGTCCGGGCCGTGGTTGGTCGCCGTGACCTGCACGACGATGTCGGTGGGCGTCGCCTTCGCATGGGTGACCTCGATGTCGAAGAACCGGTCGTCGGCCAGGATCCCGGTATCGGTCAGCTCGTATTCGGCGTCGTCTCTGCCGCGGGCTGCGTTCTCGTGCAACAGTTCCGCATACGGGAAGGCCTGCTGGGGATAGCGGTAGAGCCAACTGGCATACGAATGCGTCGGCGTGGCGTCGGTGGGCCACCAGACCTCCTTGACGTCCTCACCGTGGTTGCCCTGACTGTTGGTGAGCCCGAACAACCGGTCTTTGAGTCGGTCGTCGGCGCCGTTCCAGAGCGCGAGGGAGAGGTTGAAGAAGCCGAACCGGTCGCACAACCCGGCCAGCCCGTCCTCACCCCAGCGGTACGCACGCCGGTGCGCGTCGTCGAACGGCAGGTAGTCCCACGCGTCGCCCGCTGCGGAGTAGTCCTCGCGGACGGTGCCCCACTGCCGCCCGCTCACGTAGGGCCCCCATAGCCGCCATGGAGCGAGGTCGTCGTTGGAGGCGGCCAGACGCTCGTGTTCGATGCTCACCCACGCGACTATGCCTCAGCAAGCTGCACGGTCAACGGGCGTACGCCGCGAGCTCACCGTCCAGCGCAGCATTGACCTTGGCGTGCACCCGGGTGCCATCGGCCAGATGCTCGGTGGTGAGCACCTCGCCCTCGTCGTGCATCCGGCTCAAAAGGTCACCCCTGTTGTAGGGCAACACCACGTCCACGATGATCTCCGGGCGCGGCAGCTCCTCGTCGATAAGTGCGCGCAACTCCTCGAATCCTGCCCCGGTGCGGGCAGATAC
This sequence comes from Dermatophilaceae bacterium Sec6.4, assembly GCA_039636865.1. Taxonomy (NCBI): domain Bacteria; kingdom Bacillati; phylum Actinomycetota; class Actinomycetes; order Micrococcales; family Dermatophilaceae; species Dermatophilaceae bacterium Sec6.4. The sequence goes on along the minus strand of CP144172.1, from coordinate 1,578,860 downwards.
GACGATGGTGTGCTTCTCGGTGCGTTGGATGCGATCCAGGACGTCCTGTTCCGCGACGTCAGCTTTGTTGATCACAATGACCTCGCGGACATCGTGTGCCCCGACGTCGGCGAGCACGGCGCGAACCGCGCTGATCTGGCCTTCGGGATCGGGGTGGGCCCCATCGACGACGTGCAGCAGCAGGTCACAGTCGGCGACCTCCTCCAGCGTCGAGCGGAAGGCCTCGATCAGCTGATGCGGCAGGTTGCTGACGAACCCGACGGTGTCGGTCATCGTGTAGTGGCGACCGTCGGCCGTCTCGGCCCGCCGCACGGTCGGGTCCAGGGTCGCGAACAGTTGGTTCTGCACCAGCACACCGGCACCGGTGAGCCGGTTGAGGATCGAGGACTTGCCGGCGTTGGTGTAGCCCGCGATCGCTACCGACGGCACGTGATTGCTGCGCCGCGAATGACGCTTGGTGTCGCGCATTGTCTTCATCCCGGTGAGCTCACGCTTCAGCCGGGCGATACGGGTGTTGATGCGGCGACGGTCCAGCTCGATCTTGGTCTCACCGGGACCGCGCGAACCCATCCCCTGACCGGCTGCCGCCTGGCCACCGGCCTGGCGCGACATCGACTCACCCCAACCGCGGAGCCGCGGAAGCAGGTACTGCAGCTGCGCTAGTTCGACCTGCGCTTTGCCCTCTTTGGACTTGGCGTGCTGGGCGAAGATGTCAAGGATCAGGGCCGTCCGGTCGATGACCTTGACCTTGACCACGTCTTCCAGGCCGCGGCGCTGCCCCGGGGCGAGCTCACCGTCGGCGATCACGGTGTCAGCGCCTTCAGCCACCACGACATCGCGTAGTTCGCGCGCTTTACCCGCGCCCATCCAGGTGCTCGCATCCGGCTTGCTCCGTCGCTGCAGCATTCCCGCAAGCACGGTGGACCCGGCGGTTTCGGCGAGCGCGGACAGCTCGCGCAGCGAATTCTCGGCGTCCTGCGACGTGCCCGCCGACCAGACACCCGCGAGCACCACCCGTTCCAGTCGCAGCTGGCGGTACTCGACCTCGGTGACATCCTCGAGCTCGGTCGACAGGCCTTGCACACGCCGTAGCGCAGCGCGGTCCTCACGCTCGGACTGGTCGCCGTCCCTGCTCTCGTCGCCTTTGTCGAGGACGAAGCCGTCGGCGTCGTACAGGTCGGGTTCCCGCGCTGACAACGCGCTGGCTCGGGTTTCGAAGAATTCGTCGTGTGCTGGCATGTTCTCCTTAGGCTTACAGATGAGAACGGTATCCGCGAATGCTTTATGCCGTCACTTCCCCCACCGCTCATCTCCCCCTCCCGCGTTCTGGTCGCCGGCGACGTAAACGCCGCGTGGATGGGTCTCTTTCGGGTCGTCTCGGTCGCTGGCGACCTAAACGGCGTTTCCGCCGCAAGTCACGGCCTGTGGATAAGTCGCCGACGCGTCGTCCATGTACGGCATGTTCGATGGATGGACTCGTCAAATTCCCTGTCTCGCGCGAATGCACGCCAGCGCCGCCAGCCACCACACTGCGGCACGCCTGCTCGGCGGCATCGTGCCTGACACCGATGAGGTACATCTGGCAACGGTGCTTGACAAACGCTCACGTACCCATGGCATTCGAACTCACCGCTACCCCGCAGCGCCGATAGTGACCACCTGTCGTGGGGTGCCCACGACCACGGCCGAGCAGACATTCGTGGATCTTGCGGGGTGTCTGGATCTGGTGGACCTGGTCGTACTGGGTGATTCGCTCATCCGGCATGGACGCACAACGCCGGAGCAGCTGATCTCGATGACTGACTCCAGCAGCGTGCGAGGTGCTGTGCGCGCCCGAAAGGCCGCGCGTCTGGTTCGCGTTGAGGTGGACTCGGCATACGAGACACGGCTGCGTCTGCTGATAATGTTCGCCGGGCTGCCCGAGCCGGTGATCAACTACTGCATCCTGGACGGACAGGGCAGGACCGCGCGACGTTTCGACCTCAGCTATCCACACCTGATGTTGGCGATCGAGTACGACGGGCGCGATCACATCGACCGCGAAAGCCAGTGGCGAAACGACATAACCCGGCGGGAGGAACTCGAATCGGCGGGGTGGCGCTTCATGGTGATCACCGGCGCGGACCTTCTTCAGCACCCGGAGCACGTTCTGCGACGAATCACCGGCGCGGTGCAAGCCGCTGGGGCAAGCCATCTCGCCTGAAACCACAGTGGCGGCGCTATTTCGAAGCTAGCGACATCGGCCCCTCTCCACGTTTGGGTCGCCAGCGACCACGACAGGAGCGAAAACCTCGATCCTGCCTACGTTTGCGTCGCCAGCGACCACAACGCGAAAAGGAAGAGTGGGGCGGGGCGCCGGACGGGTGGGGCGCGAGCGGAGTCGGTAGCGTTCGCTCGTGACGGATTCTGAGCAACAGCACTACTTCACCGCCCGACCCGCCGGCGACACCGAACGACGCACGATCAATATTCCGCTCGCGGGCACCACCTATCCCGTTCAGGTCGCCGGCGGTGTCTTCTCCGGTGACCGCATCGACCAGGGCACGGGAGTGCTACTGCGTCAGGTGCCCGCGCCGGCTACCACCGGCACCTTCCTGGACCTCGGCTGTGGTTGGGGACCGCTGGCTCTGACGATGGCGCTACGTTCGCCCGCCGCGACGGTGCACGCCGTCGACGTCAACGAGCGTGCGCTCGACCTCACCCGGCGTAACGCCGAAGCGGTCGGAGTCGAGGTACGAGCGGGGCTGCCCGACAGCGTTCCGGAGGACATCCGCTTCGACCTGATCTGGTCCAACCCGCCGATCCGGATCGGCAAGAAGGCACTGCATGAGCTGCTGGCCGGCTGGTTGCCGAAGCTGACCGACACCGGCGCGGCCTACCTCGTCGTCCAGCGAAACCTCGGATCCGACTCGCTGCAACGTTGGTTGGGCGAGGAGTTCGGGGACCTGGTCACCACCCGGCACGCGAGTGAGAAGGGCTATCGGTTGCTGCGTGTCAGTCGGGCAGATTGACGCGACCCTGCGCCACCAGCGTCGCCGGCCCCGACAGTGACACCCGGTCGCCCGCGATGATGACGCCCAGCCGGCCGCCCGGCACGTCGACGATCCATTCCAGATCCTGGGCGGGTTGGCCGCTCCAGAACCAGGTCGCGAGGACCGCAGCGGCAGCCCCGGTGCCGCAGCTGAGCGTTTCGCCGACGCCCCTCTCGTGCACCCGCATGCTGATGTGACCCGGCTCGATGACGCGGACGAACTCCACGTTGCTGCCTTCTTGTGGGTGCGGGTCGATATGCGGGGCATGCTGCAGGTCCAGCGAGCCCAGCTCGATCGACGGCGGTAGCGCGACGACGGTGTGCGGGTTGCCCAGGTCGAGGCTGAGCGCGGGTAGTGGGTCCTCGGCGCCGACGACCTGTACGACCGAGTCCATGCCGCGCTCGGCTGCGATATCGGGGCGGGACAACGCCCACTGGCCCAGATCGGTGCGGTATCCGCCCGGCACCACCTCGACGCGCTTGACCCCGGAACGGGTGCCGATCTCGAACGACGAACCGGAGACCAGGGAGTGCTCGAGCAGATACTGAGCGAAGACGCGGGTGCCGTTGCCGCACATTGCAGCCGCCGACCCGTCCGCGTTGTAGTAGTCCATGAACCACAGATCTGGTGCCATGCCGGCGGGCGCGTCAGCCACAGCGCCGGCCCGGCATACCCGGATCACGCCGTCCGCACCGATTCCTGCGTGCCGGTCGGCGAGGAAACCGATGTGCTCAGCACGGAGCTGCAACGCCCCGTCGTGGTCGGCCACCAACACGAAATCGTTCATCGTGCCGTGACCCTTGACGAATTCGACGCTCGACATGCCAGCCATTGTCAGGGATGAACGGCGTGCACGAGGTGCGACGCGCGTTCCGCGAGCTGCGGGTCGTCGTGATCGAGCCACTGGATGCGCTGATCGGGTCGGAACCACGCACGTTGTCGTCGGGCGAAGCGCATCGTGAGCAGCACCGTCTCGGTGATCGCCTCCTCCTGCGACAGGTCGCCGTCCAGTTGCCGCAACGCCTGGGCGTATCCGATGGCGCGGCTCGCGGTCCGACCCTGCCGTAGCCCGAGCCCATCCAGCGTGCGTACCTCGTCCAGGAAGCCGCCCGCCCACATGGCGTGGGCGCGCGTCACGACCCGTGGCTGCAGCACCTCGCGTTCGGCGCGGAGTCCGATCTGCAGGGTGGGATGCCGGTAGGTGCGGGTCGGCATACTCGCGCTGAAGGGCCGCCCGGTGATCTGGATCACCTCCAGCGCCCGCACGATCCGCCGTCCGTTGAACGCCCCGATCGCCTCGGCCGCGCGGGGATCGACGGTGGCAAGCCGCCGATGCAACGCATCTACCCCTTCGATCGCCAGCCGTCCCTCCCAGGCCAAGCGGACCTGCGGATCGGTGGGTGGAATGTCCAGCACGTCCAGCGCTGCCCGTACATACAGGCCCGAACCGCCGACGAGGACGACCGGTGTGCCCGCTGCCAGCAGTTCGTCGATCGTGCGCGTCGCACGCTCCTGGTAGGCCGCGACAGTGGCTTCATCGCTCACGTCGAGAAAATCCAGAAGGTGGTGCTCGATCCCCTGCCGCTGCTGGAACGGAAGTTTGGCCGTGCCTATATTCATCCCGCGGTAGATCTGAGACGCGTCGGCATTCACGATCTCACCGCCCAGCTCGCGCGCCAGATGCAGCGCAAGATCTGACTTGCCGGTTGCCGTCGATCCGACGACCGCAATCACCGCGGGTTCGACGCGCACACTCATATAGGGAATTATCCGATGCGGCACCGCCGCCGGCGACATTCGTCGCTGCAGGACCCATCCGCGGGCGGTCCGGCGACGAATCATCATCAGTCCAACAACCAGACCTTTCAGGGAGCCCAGATGTCCACGCGCAGCTTTGCCGTCGTCGGCAGCGGTGTATCGGGTCTGGTGGCCGCGCACATCCTGAGCCGCACCGGGGACGTCACGCTCTACGAAGCCGACGACCGGCCCGGTGGCCACGCTCACACCCACGACGTGCCCATGCCGGACGGCACCACGATCGCCGTCGATACCGGCTTCATCGTGCACAACGACCGGACCTACCCGACACTTCAACGACTCTTCCGCGAGCTGGACGTGCCGACGCAGGCATCGGACATGAGCATGTCGATTTTTGTCCCGCAGACCGGATTCCAATACGCGGGCGGTAAAGGTGCAGGCGGGATCCTTGCTGATCCACGCACCGTCGTACGCCCCGGGTTTTTGCGAATGCTGTTGGACATCAAACGCTTTCACCGCCGCGCGAGGGTGTTCCTGGATGGACCTGCGCACGAGGAACTGACGATGGGCGCGTGGTTGTCGCAGACCTCCTACAGCCAGGATTTCACCGACAACTTCATCCGCCCGGTGATAGCTGCCGTGTGGTCATGCGCCCCGGATGCTGCGCTGGACTACCCGGCGAGGTCTCTGCTCAGCTTCCTGGACCACCACGGGATGCTGACCGTGAACGGTTCTCCGGTCTGGCGCACGGTAACGGGCGGGTCCCGGGTCTACGTCGATCGTGTCGTGGCCGGTCTGCATGCCACCCGGCTCGCCACTGCGGTCACCAGCGTGCGCAAAATGGGTGACCGTGTGCAGGTCACCGACTCAGCAGGGACGACGCAGGACTACGACGGCGTGGTCATCGCGACGCACCCGCGTCAGGCGTTGGCGATGTCGCCCGATGCGTCCGAGGCCCAGCGCGCCACTCTCGGCGCGATCACCTACTCGGTCAATGTCGCCCAACTGCACACCGACATCTCCGTCCTGCCGTCCAACCCGCGCGCGTGGGCGTCATGGAACTACCTGGCTCCCCAGGACAAGGAGGAAGTCGTGGTGACGTACGACATGACCCGACTGATGCGGCTGCCCAGCCCGTCGAACACCCGCATGCTGGTCACGCTCAACGGCCAGCACACGGTCGACCAGAGCACGGTGATCGCCCAGATGACCTACGAACATCCGCTGTACACCCTGGAATCGGTCCAGGCACAACGACGCCTCCCGTCGCTGTCCGATGACCGGATTGCCTTCGCTGGCGCATACCACGCATGGGGTTTCCACGAAGACGGCGCGTTATCCGGATTACGCGCGGCGGAAAGCCTGGGCGGGTCATGGGACTGACGCCGCACCCCACAGCAACCCCCTACCTGACTCGGGTCAGGCATCAGCGCACGTCGCCGCTCAGTCATGGATTTGCCTATCCCGGGATCAGCTGGCTGGTGGATCTTGACAAACTCGGCGCAGCCGACCGTCCCCGCGAATTACCCTGGTGGCAAAGCGCTTTTGTGCGCTTCTCGGCTGCCGACCACCTGGGCGACCCGGCTGGGGTGTGGCGTGACAATGCGACAGCTTTTGCCGCAACACACGGAATCGACATCGCGCAGGGAACGGTGCGCGTGCTCACCTCCGCTCGCTCCCTCGGCTACGTGTTCAACCCGGTCAGCATCTACTGGTGCCACGACGCTGACGGCGCACTGGCATGTGTCATCGCTGAGGTGCACAACACCTACGGCGAGCGGCACGCCTATCTGATCCGACCCGACGCACGAGGGCGCGCGAACGTGCACAAGGACTTCTATGTCTCGCCGTTCAACGACGTGAGCGGCGAATACACGATGTCGCTGCCCGAGCCGGACACCGATTTCGATATCGCCATCACCTTGCGGCGCCCAGATCAGCGACCGTATGCGACCGGTTGGCGCGGACGCCGCGTAGAAGGCCGTCGTGATACCGCGAAAGCTGTGTTGGCAACCCCCCTCGCGTCCTATGTCGTGACCGCCCTGATCCACCTGCACGGAGTGCGGTTGTGGACCCGGCGACTGCCCATCCAACCTCGACCACACCACTCGCCCCAGGAGGCAGTATGACCGCCTTGTTCGATCCGACAGCCCAGGGAATCGATCCCATCCGGTGGCCCGACGTGGTACGAATTCCACGCAGCCTCAAGGCAACCGCTGCTCAACGCGTGATGCGCGGACTGTTCCGCCGCGCCGTCGCGGGCCTTCCGATCCGTGTCGTGATGCCGGATGGCGTGACGCTGGGCGGCAGCGCCGATCACCGTGACGCCCCGACGATGATCGTGCACAATCCGCCCGCACTGATGCGTCGGATGGGCACTGGTGGCCTGATCGGGTTCGGCGAGTCCTACCTGGCGCGCGAATGGGACTGCGACGACCTCGCCGGTCTGATCGCGGCATTCGCGGGCGGCGTGGACACCCTCGTGCCGGCGTCGCTGAAGACGATGCGGTCCGCCTACCTGGCTCGTAAGCCGATGTCGGACAAGCCGTCGACCAAGAATTCCCGCAGCAACGTCGAACGGCACTACGACCTCTCGAACGAGATGTTCGCAACCTTCCTGGACCCGTCGATGTCCTACTCGTCGGCGCTGCTCGACGGCCCGGTCGACGCGGCCGGCCTGGAGCGTGCCCAGCACCGCAAGATCGACCGGATGCTCGACCGGGCCGGCGTCGTGCCGGGGGCCCGCGTGCTGGAGATCGGCACCGGATGGGGCGAGCTGGCGTTACGCGCTGCGCAACGTGGCGCGCACGTCGATTCAGTCACTCTGTCGCGTGAACAACTCGCCTGGGCGCAGCGCAAGATCGATGATGCCGGAGTCGGCGATCTGGTCGACATCGCGCTGCGTGACTACCGAGACACCACGGGGCAATACGACGCCGTCCTGTCAGTGGAGATGATCGAGGCCGTCGGCCTGGAGTACCTCGACACCTACTTCGAGAAGATCGCCAGCCTGCTCAAGCCGGGAGGTATCGCCGTGATTCAGGCCATCACGATGCCGCACCACCGCGTGCTGGAGACCAAGAACACCTATACCTGGATCCACAAGTACATCTTCCCCGGTGGCGCGCTCGCGTCGGTCCAGATACTGCGGGACAGTGCAGCAGGGCGGGGCCTGACATTGGGCGACGACCTCGCGATGGGTGCCAGCTACGCGGAGACCCTGCGCGTCTGGGCCGAAGCATTCGATGCGGCGGGCGATCGTCTCGAAGAGCTCGGATTCGATGAGACGTTCCAGCGGATGTGGCGTTTCTACCTGCGCTACAGCGAGGGCGGGTTCCGGGCCGACTACCTGGACGTGCACCAGCTGACCTTCGCCAAGGGGAAGACCCGATGACCACCTCGTCGAACACGGGCATCGCCGCACGCCTGGAAGCACTGATCTCTCCGCTGGCCGGCGGTGCGCTACCGGTGCATCTGACAGTATGGGACGGCAGTAGCGCCGGACCCACAGATGCTCCGCACGTGACGCTGAACAGCCCGCAGGCAATTCGCCGGTTGCTCTGGCATCCGGGTGAACTGGGCGCCGCGCAGGCCTACGTCACCGGAGAGCTGGAGGTCGAAGGCGACCTCGTGCAGGGTTTGTCAGCGGTACGCGCGACGCTCAAGGCGCGCGGTGTCACGGGTGGTCGCCCGCCCGCACGCACATTCGTGGAAGCCACCAAGCTCGCACGCGAACTCGGCGTCCTCGGCACTCCGCTACGGGCGCCGGCAACACAGATCGCGGTACGGGGTCGGTTGCACTCGGTAGGCCGCGACCGGGACGTCATCCACAACCACTACGACCTGTCGAACGAGTTCTACTCGTTGATCCTGGATGACCACATGGCCTACTCCAGCGCGTACGTCACGGGTGCGGACCTCGACGGCGAGGAGTCCGAGGCGTATTCACTGGAGGATGCACAACGCGACAAGCTGGATCTGGTGTGCCGCAAGGCCGGCCTGGACAAGCGCCCCGGAATGCGGTTCCTGGATATCGGCTGTGGTTGGGGTTCGCTCTCGCTGCACGCCGCATCGGCCTTCGGCGCCCAGGTCACGGGCGTGACGATCTCCAAAGAGCAGAAGGCCTTCATCGACGCCCGGATCGCCGAACGCGGGCTGGGCGACAAGGTCGAGATCCGGTTGCAGGACTATCGCGAGATCGACGACCCGCCGTTCGAGGCTGTCGCGTCGCTGGAGATGGGCGAGCACGTGGGCGAGCGCAACTATGCGACCTATGCCGACACGCTGGCCCGTTGCGCCTCGGATGAGGCCCAGATCGTCATCCAACAAATGTCCCGGCACGACGGTCACCCCGGTGGCGGCCCGTTCATCGAGGCCTATATCGCCCCGGACATGACCATGCGGCCGGTCGGTCAAACCGTTGCCTTCCTGGAGCGGGCCGGCCTGGAGGTGCGCGATGTACACGCCATGCGTGAGCACTACGTGTGGACGGTGCGCGCGTGGCAACGCCGTTTCGAAGCCTCCAAGGACCAGTTGACCAAGCTGGTCGGCGAAGAGGTCGTGCGGGTGTGGGAGCTCTACCTCGCAGGCGGACTGCTCGCGTTCCAGGACGGCCGGATGGGTGTGGACCAGATCACCGCCGTTCGCCGACGGGACGGTATGAGCGCATTGCCCGCGGTGCGTCCGGCGAGCTGGAGTGACCCTCGGGTCTGAACAGTTCGGTCTGATCGGTCCGGCCGATCACCTCTCTACATCTGGGATCCGCGTCGAAAAACCCGCGCGGATCCCAGATCACGTGTCTGTTCCGATCTACTGCCGCGCAACGAAGGGCGGGTGCGGAGCTGATTGCCGGGGATAGCGAATGTGCCTATCGTTGCATTGTGAGTGAATATGATGACGGACTCGTGGTCTGCACCGAGGACGCGTTGGTGATCCGCAGGTACTACTTCCCGCTGGCGAGCAGCAAGACCATTCCCTACTCCAAGATCCACTCGATCGAATCGCGCCCGGCAAGTCGGGGCCGCGTGTGGGGCACCGGTAACTTCGTCGACTGGCACAACCTCGACGTGGGACGTCCCAGGAAGAAGACAGCCCTGGCTATCAACCTCGGTCGGCACATCAAGCCCGTCGTCACTCCGGACAACCCCGGCGAGGTCATCAGGGTGCTCGCACGTCACGGCGTCAAAGCTTCGAACTGATCGTCGTCCCCGATAGCGAAAAGACCGTCATGACGCAACCGCGACCCCCTCTTCCTCCTTTCGATGAGGACAGCGCACTGCACAAGGTGCAAGGCGCTGAGGACGCCTGGAACACCTGCGACCCGGGGAAGGTCGCGATGGGCTACTCCCAGGACTCGGTGTGGCGAAATCGCGGGACTTTCGTCACCGGGCATCAGCAGATCATCGAGCTGCTTCGGGACAAGTGGTCACGCGAGTTGGACTATGCGCTGCGCAAACAGCTGTGGTCCTTCTCCGGCAACAGAATCGCGGCGCGCTACCAGTACGAAAGTCGCGCTGCATTAACCCCCGCACCTCCCACCTTTTGGACTTGCTGAACGGGGCACATGTGCCCCGTTCAGCAAGTCCAAATCGCGAGATATCAGGGTGTCGCGCGGCTGAGGGCGACCACGATGAGGACTGCTACGCCGAACGCCGCACCGATGTAGGCGATGACGCCGTGCCAGCCTGCCCCGGAGTAGGCGAAACCGGCGACTGCGCCCAACACCGAGCTGCCCGCGTAGTACGCCAGCAGATAGAGCGAGCTGGCCTCTGCGCGGTGCTCATTCGCGATACGGCTGACCCACCCGCTCGCGACGGCATGTGCCGCGAAGAAGCCCGCGGTGAAGAACAGCACCCCCGCCAGAACGACCGGCAACCTCGTCGTCCAGGTCAGCAGCAGCCCTATCAGGGCTACGAGCTCAGCGCATATCAGGACAGAGGCACGACCGAAACGGTCCGACAACCGTCCGGCTGCGGCTGCGGAGACGGTCCCGGACAGATACATCAGAAAGACCAGACCGACCACCGTCTGCGACAAATTGAACGGGCCGGCCAGCAGCCGGTAGCCGAGCAGGTTGTAGAGCGAGACGAAGCCGCCCATCAGCAGGAACGCGGTCGCGAAAAGAGCCACCAGGCGAGGGTTCCGCAGGTGTCCCAGCACCGCGCGGGTCGTCGTCCGTAGGCCGACCGGTTGCGGGCGAAAATACACCGACGGCGGCGCAGAGCGAATGAAGATCAGCGTGAACACCACGCTCACCAGCGCGGCTGCCTCCAGCGCCCACTGCCACGTGGACAGATCAAGTGTCAACGCAGCGATGATGCGCCCCGCCAGGCCACCGATGGTCGTGCCGGCAATGTATCGACCCATTGCTGCACCGAGATCACCTGCGTGTACTTCCTCCGCGAGGTAGGCCATCGCGGTAGCAGGCACCCCCGCGAGCGCGACGCCCTGCACCGCCCGCAACGCGATGAGTACCCCGAAAGAGCCCACCCAGGGCAGCACCAACCCGACGATCAAGCTGAGTAGGGCCGACGCCGTCATCACCCTGACCCGGCCGAACTTCTCGGAAAGAGCACTCGCCGGGATGACCGCCAATGCCAGCGCACCGGTCGTCGCCGACACGGCGAGCGCCGACCCGGCAGGCGACACGCCAAAATCTTCGGACAGCGCAGGCAGGACGGCCTGCGCGGCGTACATCGCAACGAAGGTCGTCATACCGGCCGCGAAGAGGGCCAGCGTGATCCGCCGGTAGCCGGGCTCCCTACGACGGTAACCGGCTGGTGTCGGCGCTGTGCCTGCAACCATCCCGCTCAGCCTCGTCCTGCATTTGGACATGCCGGGCGGGGCATATATGCCCCGCCCGGCATGTCCAAAACGCGGAGGGTGGTCGTCAGCGGGCCCAACCGAGGTCGGGTGAGACTGTGGATTCGTCGGCATCGGGCAGCTGAGCCATCGTCCGAGCGCTGTCCTCGAACTCGCCCGCGGCGTCCCGCAGCTGACCCAACTGGGCAGGCCAGATCGTCGCGGTCGTCGTTGCCAACTCGTCGCGGGACCACCACCGGCTCGCGGTCATGGTGATCTTCTCCTCCTGCGTGTGCCCGGAGGTGTCGACCTCGAACGCATCGACGTACGCCGCAAAAAAGGTGTCGTGCTGGTTGATGACCACGTCGGAGTAACCGTGCCGCACCCGCCGCGCCGCGAGCGGCCCGATCAGAGCGGTCGCGTCCAGCAGCAAACCGGTCTCCTCGTGCACCTCACGGATGGCCGCTACGACATCGGACTCGCCGGCCTCGATTCCGCCACCGGGGGTGATCCACCAGGTGACACCGCTGACCCCCGGGTCCCGGTCGGAGAAGAGCAGCACCCGCTCTGCTCGGTCGATCAGCAGAACCCGCGCGGTGCGTCGCGTCCGTAGCGGTCGCTGCTGCGGCGGAACCGCCCGCAGGGTGCGGGTCGGCTCCTGGCCGGATGGGTCAGCCGGCACAGGCAGGACCAGCCGCGACCTCGCGCAATACCGGCGCACCGATACTCGGCATTCCGAGAGCGACGGCCGGCTTGTTGATCGCGCCCGGCGTCGCGCCGTCCTGCAGTGCTGCCCACGCATCGCCGCCGGCGGTGCGGCGCACGGAGTAGGCGCCGCCCTCGACACCGGAGTCGGCCACCAGGTGGTGGGGGGCTGCGTAGGTGACACCAACGGTGACCATGTCACCTGGTCGGGCCCGCTCCGCGCCCTCCGGCACCGCAAAATGCACCAACCGGTTGTCCTGTGCGCGACCGGACATTCGCCCGCTCGCAGCGTCTTTACGACCTTCGCTCGGTGAAACCAGGACCTCCACCTCGCGGCCGATCATCCGCTTGTTCTCTGCCCAGGACACTTCCTCCTGGAGCGCGACCAGCCGCATGAACCGCTCCTGAACCACTGCTTTCGGAAGCTGATCGGGCAGCTCTGCCGCCGGTGTGCCCGGTCGGATCGAGTACTGGAAGGTGAACGCGGAGGAGAACCGTGCCTCTCGAACGACCCGCAGGGTCTGCTCGAAATCCTGCTCCGTCTCACCAGGGAAGCCGACGATGATGTCGGTGGTGATGGCCGCCTCGGGCATCGATGCGCGGACCCGGTCGATGATGCCGAGGAACTTGGCCGATCGATAGGACCGGCGCATGTCTTTGAGTACCTTGTCCGAACCGGACTGCAACGGCATGTGCAGGGACGGCATGACGTTGGCAGTTTCCGCCATCGCGTCAATGACATCGTCGGTGAAGGCCGCCGGATGCGGCGAGGTGAATCGCACGCGCTCCAAGCCCGTGATCTGCCCGCAGGCCCGCAGCAACTTGCCGAACGCGAGGCGGTCGCCGAACTCCACGCCGTAGGTGTTCACGTTCTGACCCAGCAGCGTGATCTCCACGACTCCCTGGTCGACCAGCGCCTGCACCTCGGCCAGGACATCCCCCGGCCGACGGTCCTTCTCCTTACCGCGCAGAGCAGGCACTATGCAGAAGGTGCAAGTGTTGTTGCAGCCCACCGAAATCGATACCCAGCCGCTGTAGGCCGAATCGCGTCGGGTCGGCAACGTGGAGGGGAAGGTCTCCAACGACTCGAGGATCTCCACCTGCGCCTCGGCGTTGTGGCGGGCCCGCTCCAACAGGACGGGCAGCGATCCGACGTTGTGGGTGCCGAAGACCACGTCGACCCAGGGTGCGCGCTCGACGATCGTGCCCTGGTCCTTCTGCGCCAGGCAGCCGCCGACCGCGATCTGCATTCCGGGGTGCACGTCTTTGACCGCTTTGAGCGCTCCCAGGTTGCCGTACAGCTTGTCGGAGGCGTTCTCGCGCACCGCGCAGGTGTTGTAGACCACCACATCGGCCGCCTCCGGCTGTTCGGCCGAGGCGAGGGTCATCCGGTCGACATACCCTGCATGCTCCAGCAGACCGCTGATCCGCTCGGAGTCGTGGACGTTCATCTGGCACCCGTGGGTGCGGACCTCATACGTGCGCATAACGCGGTCCAGGATACGGCGTGTTGCGCGGGCCTCCTGTCGGCCTCCTGCCAGGCCGTGGTCGACGAGGGCAGCCGGCCGCAGCGCAGATCAGACGGCCTTGCCGGGATTGAGAATGCCGTGCGGGTCCAGGGCTGCCTTGACGGCGCGCTGCATGGCCAGCACCTGCGGGCCGAGTTCGCGCTCCATCCCGGGTCGTTTCAGCAGACCGACCCCGTGCTCACCGGTCACCGTGCCACCTGCTGCCAATGCGGCGTCGATGATGGCAGTGAACGCCAGCTGCGCGCGCTCCTTCGCAGCGACATCGCCGCGCTCGATCAGCATCAGCGGGTGCAGATTTCCGTCACCGGCGTGCGCGATGTTGGCGATCCTGATGTCATGCCTGATGCCGATGTCAGCAACGTCCTGCAGCATCTGCGGTACGGCTGCCTTCGGCACGCACACGTCCTCGGTGAGCACCTCCCCCAGCCGTTCCAGCGCCGGGTAGGCCAGCCGCCGCGCCGCCATCATCGCCTCCGCCTCCTCTGCGTCGGCGGCTTCCGCGGTAAAGGTGGCGCCCGCCGCAGCGAACACCTCACGCATCGCGAGCGCACCGGCCGAGCCCGCCTCGCCGCCGTCATCGATCCGGCCGATGAGGACGACGTTCGCCTCCGCACCGATGCCCAGATGCGCGTATTCGTCGACTGCCTCAAGGGTCGTTCGATCGACCAGTTCCAAGGCTGCAGGCGTCAGCCCACACAAGGCGACAGCCCGCACAGCTTCGCCCGCCGCGACCAGGTCGTCGAAATAACCGATCACGGTGTGCCCGGGATCTGGCAGCGGTAGCAGACGGACGGTGATCTCGGTGATGATGCCGAGGGTGCCCTCGGATCCGACGAACAAGCTCATCAGGTCCAGCCCGGACACCCCCTTGGCGGTCCGGCGTCCCAACCGGACGATGTCGCCCGTGCCGGTGACCACCTGCAGTTCACGCACGTAGTCGCGGGTAACCCCGTACTTGACGCAGCACATACCGCCGGCGTTGGTCGCGACGTTTCCGCCGATCGTCGACCACGGTGAGCTGGCCGGGTCGGGGGGATACCAGAGTCCGTGCTCCGCAACGGCCTTGCGCAGGTCGTCGTTGATCACTCCCGGCTCCGCGACCGCAAGTCGCTCCAGCGGGTTGACCTCCCGTACTGCGTTCAGCTGATCCAAGGAGATCACCACGCATCCGGCCAGCGAGTTCGCGCCGCCGGACAGGCCGGTGCCCGCACCTCGCGCGACCACGGGGATGCGGTGCTCGAGCGCCCACCGGACGACTATCTGCACGTCGGCGGCGCTGCGCACCCGGACCACCGCCATGGGCATCTCGTACGGTGCCCACTCCGCCTCGTCATGCACGTAGCTCGCCATCAGATCCAGATCGCTGAGCACGACCCTGGGGTCGAGCATTCCGCGCAGTGCGTGCAGCGCCTCGGCAACGTCAGTCATCTGCCCGACGTTACGCTGCTGAGCGGCCCGCCCGGGTCAGTCGGCCCAGGTCAGTCGGCCCAGGTCAGTCGCGCTGGTGCTCGGGAGCATCGGCAACGGCTTCCCGGATCACCGACCACGACATCGACGACGAATAACCCTTGCGCGCCAACATGCCTGCGAGGCGACGAGTTTGAACCAGGGCATCGAGACCGTGCATCGATCGCATCTTCTTGGCCACCAGCGCGTGAGCGCGGGCCCGCTCGCTCTCGTCATCGATCTGCTCAAGTGCCTCCTGGGCCACGTCGTCGTCCACGCCCTTACGGCGAAGCTCCTGCGCCAACGCCCGACGGGCCAGCCCGCGGCCCACCTGTTGGGAGCGCACCAGCATCCCCGCATACGCCGCGTCGTCGACCAACCCGACGTCCTGCATCCGATCCAGGACCACCTTCGACACCTGCTCGTCGCACCCTTTGGCGACGAGCTTGTCTTCCAGGTGGCGACGGCTTCGCGGGGCCATCGTGAGCTGTTGCAACACAATGGCCCGCGCGACGTCATGCGGATCCGACGCGCCGTCGCCTGCCGGACGGGGCGAGGACATTCCCCGCGACGTCATCTTTAGAAGTCGACCGGCACCTCGGCCGGCGCCGCAGCCTTGGCCGGTGCGACTGCCCCTGCCGACACCACAACCTCGGCAGGCTTGTCGACCTGCGGGCCGATACCGAGCTTCTCTTTGATCTTCTTCTCGATCTCGTCACTCAGGTCGGGGTTGTCCAGCAAGAACTTGCGGACATTCTCCTTGCCCTGTCCGAGCTGGTCGCCTTCGTAGGTGTACCAGGCTCCGGATTTGCGGACGAAGCCCTGCTCCACGCCCATGTCGATCAGGCCACCTTCACGGGAGATGCCGTGTCCGTACAGGATGTCGAACTCGGCCTGCTTGAAGGGCGGAGCCACCTTGTTCTTGACCACCTTGACGCGGGTGCGGTTACCGACGGGGTCGGTGCCGTCCTTCAGCGTCTCGATGCGGCGCACGTCCAGCCGCACGGACGCGTAGAACTTCAGCGCCTTGCCACCGGTAGTGGTCTCCGGCGAGCCGAACATCACGCCGATCTTCTCGCGCAGCTGGTTGATGAAGATCGCGGTCGTGCCGGTGTTACTGAGAGCGCCGGTGATCTTGCGCAGCGCCTGGGACATCAGTCGGGCCTGGAGGCCGACGTGGCTGTCACCCATCTCGCCCTCGATCTCCGCACGCGGCACCAGGGCAGCGACGGAGTCGATCACGATGATGGCGATCGATCCGGAGCGGATCAACATGTCCGCAATTTCCAGCGCCTGCTCGCCCGTGTCGGGCTGACTGACCAGCAGCGAGTCGATGTCGACTCCGAGCTTCTTGGCGTATTCGGGATCGAGCGCGTGTTCGGCGTCGATGAACGCAGCGATACCGCCCGCCCGCTGGGCGCTGGCGACCGCGTGCAGCGCAACCGTGGTCTTACCACTGCTCTCCGGGCCGTAGATCTCCACGACCCGACCGCGCGGGAGCCCGCCGATACCGAGGGCCAGGTCGAGCGCGATCGAACCGGTCGGGATGACGTCGATCGGGGGACGGACGTCCTCGCCCAGGCGCATCACGGAACCCTTGCCGTGCGCCTTCTCGATCTGGGCCATGACGGCTTCGAGGGCCTTTGCTTTGTCTCCGGGCTTGGGACCGGCTGCTACTGGGCTCATCGGGTGCTTCTCTCTGCTCGCGGTGGATCGCGCCTACAGGCGACCTTCTCCTCAACGCCTCGTGCGATGACGTTGGATCTGGTCAGACGCTAAGCGCCGCCACCGACAGCCGCCGCACTTGATCCAGCACGTGTGGATGAGCGACTCCCCGGTGGGGCACCTGTGGAAACTCTAGACCACACCCCGAACACGCGTACGAAGCGACACGCGCCACAGTCAGCGGGGAGCCGGCAGATCCCGACCCAGCCAGCGGTCCGGCGGCACATCCATGTCCTTGCAGAGTGCCTGCCACACGTCGCGCAGGTTTTCGCCCTCATCGATCGCCTGATCGGCGGTGCGATCGGCGAGCGCGTAGATCGAGTGGGATCTCGCCAGCACCCGGGCGTATCCGGAGCCGAACTCCTCATCCATCAGTCGCCAGAATTCGCTCACTCGCACCCGCTCAGTGTGTCAGTGAGTCACGGTCGCTGATCCGGTGCGTGCGGCGGGTGACGCACGCCATACTGCAGTGATGCGCCTCATCATCGCTCCCGATGTCCCCGATTCCCCTGCCCGCGTCCAGGAACCACAGTCACCGCCTGTCCGCGTCGGACTGGTCCAGCATGCGTGGGATTGCGACCCGGTACGGCTCGCGCAGACCCTGCACGCGGCCATCGGGCAGGCGGCCGAGACAGGTGCGAAATTCGTGTTCCTGCCCGAGATCACCCTCTCGCGCTACCCCGCCGACACCTTGCCCACCGGCACCCCGAGCGACACGGCCGAAGACCTGGTGAGCGGCCCGACCATGCAGCTGGTGCAGCGGGCAGCGCGCGAGTTCGGCGTCTACGTGCACTCATCTCTCTACGAGCGTGCCGACGCCGAGGACGGCCGCGGGTTCAACACCGCGATCCTGGTGGCGCCCGACGGCGAACTGGTGCAGCGCACCCGCAAGACCCACATCCCGGTCACCGCCGGCTACTACGAGGACAAATACTTCCGCCCCGGTCCGCCGCAGGACGCCTACCCGGTCGCCGTCGTGCAGGACCCCGATATCAAAATCGGCTTGCCGACCTGCTGGGACGAGTGGTTCCCGGAGGTCGCGCGGTCCTACGCGCTCGCGGG
This sequence comes from Dermatophilaceae bacterium Sec6.4, assembly GCA_039636865.1. Taxonomy (NCBI): domain Bacteria; kingdom Bacillati; phylum Actinomycetota; class Actinomycetes; order Micrococcales; family Dermatophilaceae; species Dermatophilaceae bacterium Sec6.4. The sequence continues at coordinate 1,560,802 of CP144172.1, read as the reverse complement.
CGCCCAGCTGCTGGTCTACCCGACAGCTATCGGCTCCGAGCCGGACCACCCGGACTTCGACACCCAGCCGCTGTGGCAGCACACGATCGTCGCGCATGCCATCGCCAACGCACTCTTTGTGATTGCGCCCAACCGCTGCGGCAACGAGGGCCTGATCACCTTCTACGGCAGTTCGTTCATCGCCGACCCGTACGGCCGGGTGCTCGTCCAGGCTCCCCGCGACGAGGAGGCGGTGCTGGTCGCCGATCTCGATCTGGGGCAGTGCAGGGACTGGCTGGATCTGTTCCCCTTCCTCGCGACCCGCAGACCGGACACCTACGCCGCACTGGCGGCGCCGGTGACGTCCGAGCACGCGCGGACGGTGCAGCAGTGAATACCGCTGGCGGATGGGTGATGCCGCCGGAGTGGGCACCTCACGAGCGCACCTGGATGGCGTTCCCGACCCAGGGATACACCCTCGGCGACACGGCCGAGGAGGCCGGTGCCGCCCGGCGCACCTGGGCTGCGGTGGCCAACGCGACCGTGGCGTTCGAGCCGGTGTCGATGGTGGTGGCACCGGCCGACGTGCAGATCGCCCGCGACCTGCTCGATCCGGCGGTCGAACTGCACGAGGCGCCCTTGAACGACGCCTGGATGCGCGACATGGGCCCCTCGTTCGTCCGATCTGCGGATGGAACCCGGCTCGGCGCCGTGGACTGGATCTTCAACGGGTGGGGCGCGCAGTCCTGGGCGAGCTGGGAGCACGACGAGAAGATCGGGCGCTTCGTGGCGGGACTCGCCGGCGCAGACGTCATCTCCTCCCCGCTGGTCAACGAAGGCGGCGGATTTCACATCGACGGCGAGGGCACGGTCCTGCTGACCGAGACCGTGCAGTTGGACCCCGGCCGCAACCCGGACGCGACCAAGGAGTCGATCGAGGCCGAATTCACCCGGTGTATCGGTGTCGACACGTTCATCTGGCTGCCCCGCGGGCTGACCCGCGACTATGACGACTTCGGCACCCGCGGGCACGTCGACATCGTCGCGACCTTCCCCTCGCCCGGCGTCGTGCTCGTGCACCATCAGGAGGACAACTCCCACCCCGACTACGCCGTCAGCGAGCAGCTCATCGAGAGCCTGCGCGGCGCGGTCGACTCGGCGGGACGCACGGTCCGGATCGTGCCGATCCCTGCGCCGGCGACCCTGACCGACGAGGAGGGCCCGGTCGACTACAGCTACGTCAACCACCTGGTCGTCAACGGCGGCGTCATCGCGTGCACCTTCGACGACGCCCATGACGACCGCGCCCTGGACGTGCTGCGACAGGTCTACCCCGGCCGTGAGGTTGTCGGCGTGGATGCCCGTGAGCTGTACGCCCGTGGCGGCGGCGTCCACTGCATCACCCAGCAGCAGCCCAGCCTCGGGTGACCCCCCTGCACCTCCATCCCCTGGTCGTCGCCTGAACGGCTGTCGGTGGCGGATGGCAGTCTTGAGCACGCGATGAGCACCAGCAAGAGCACAGCCAAGAGCACAGCCGATGTCCTGGACCGGTTCTCCCCGATCACCCGGGCGTGGTTCACGGGCACGTTCAGCGAGCCCACGACCGCGCAGGTCGGTGCGTGGGACGCGATCTCCAGCGGGGCCCACACGCTCGTGGTCGCGCCCACCGGCTCCGGTAAGACGCTGTCCGCTTTTCTGTGGGCGCTGGACCGGATCGCCACGCAGGCCGTGCCGGAGGATCCGCAGAAACGCTGCCGGGTGCTCTACATCTCTCCGATGAAGGCACTGGCCGTCGATGTCGAACGCAACCTACGCGCGCCGCTGGTCGGCCTCAAACACGCCGCAATACGCCTCGGCGAACAGCCGCCCGAGGTGACGGTCGCCGTACGCTCGGGCGACACCCCTGCGCAGGAACGCCGTGCCTTCACCCGCACCCCCAGCGACGTGCTCATCACCACCCCGGAGTCGCTGTTCCTGCTGCTGACCTCGGCTGCTCGCGAGACCCTCACCGGTATCGAGACCGTGATCCTGGACGAGGTGCATGCGCTTGCCGGCTCCAAACGTGGTGCGCACCTGGCCGTGTCCCTGGAGCGGCTGGATGCGTTGCTCGACACCCCCGCGCAACGGGTGGGACTCTCCGCCACGGTTCGACCTGTCGAGGAGGTCGCCCGGTTCCTCGCCGGCGGCCGGCCGGTGACCTGTGTCCAACCACCGTCGACCAAGAAGTGGGACCTCGACGTCGTCGTCCCCGTACCCGATCTGGCTGAACTGGGCCAGGTCACCCAGGATCTGAGCGGTGCCGCAGCCGGCCCCCGCGAGCGCAGCTCGATCTGGCCACATGTGGAAGAACGCATCGTCGACCTGATCACCACCCACCGGTCCACACTGGTCTTCGCCAACTCTCGGCGGCTCGCCGAGCGACTGACAACCCGCCTCAACGAGATCTGGCAGGAACGCACCGCCGAATCGGCCGATACTGCCGACGATCAGGCGTCGCGCCCACCGGCCCAGATGATGGCGCAGGCAGGCAGCGCCCGCGGTGCGCCCGCCGTACTCGCCCGCGCCCACCACGGGTCGGTGAGCAAGGAGCAGCGCGGCGAGATCGAGGACGCACTCAAGACCGGCGCACTGCCGGCTGTGGTCGCCACCAGTTCCCTGGAGCTCGGCATCGACATGGGGGCGGTCGACCTCGTGATCCAGGTGGAGTCCCCACCCAGTGTCGCGAGCGGGTTGCAGCGGGTCGGGCGTGCTGGGCACCAGGTCGGTGCCGTCAGTCACGGCGTGGTCTTCCCCAAATTTCGCGGCGATCTCGTGCAGACCGCTGTCGTCGTCGAGCGGATGCGCAGCGGCGGCATCGAGGCCCTGAAGGTGCCGTCCAACCCCATCGACGTGCTGGCTCAGCACATCGTCGCGATGTGCGCGATGGATGAGTGGAACGTCGAGGAGCTCTACGCACTGGTGCAACGAGCAGCACCGTTCGGCACGCTGGCGCGCACGGTGCTGGAGTCGGTGCTCGACATGCTCTCGGGTCGGTATCCCAGCGAAGAGTTCGCCGAGCTACGACCGCGCATCGTCTGGGACCGGGTCGGCGCGACCCTGACCGGTCGTCCCGGCGCGCAACGACTCGCGGTCACCAGCGGCGGCACGATCCCCGACCGCGGGCTGTACGGCGTGTTCCTGGCCGGCGGCACCGGGCCCGGGCGTCGCGTGGGTGAGCTGGACGAGGAGATGGTCTACGAGTCGCGGGTCGGTGACCTGTTCACCCTCGGCACCAGCACCTGGCGGATCGAGGACATCACCCACGACCAGGTGCTGGTGACGCCTGCCCCCGGCCAACCGGGAAAGTTGCCGTTCTGGAAGGGCGACTCGCTGGGACGGCCGGTCGAGCTGGGCGCCGCGGTAGGTGCCTTCGTCCGCGAGGTCGGTGCCCTGCCCGACGACAAGGCACATGAACGGGTGCGCGCCGCGGGCCTGGACCAGTGGGCCGCGGACAACCTGATCGCCTACCTGCGCGATCAGCAGGAAGCCACCGGCCACCTGTCCCACGACCGCCAGATCGTCGTCGAGCGGTTCCGGGACGAACTGGGCGACTGGCGGATCGTGATCCACTCACCCTTCGGCGCCGGGGTACACGCACCCTGGGCACTCGCGATCGCGGCTCGGATGCGGGAGCGGTTCGGCCTGGAGGTGCAGGCCATGCACGGCGACGACGGCATCGTGCTGCGGCTGCTCGACCTGGATCTCGACGAGGGCGAGCAGTCGTTGGGCAGTGCGTTGATGGAGATCATCGCCCTCGACCCCGATGACGTACATCAGCTGGTCACCGAGCAGATCGGCGGATCGGCACTGTTCGCAGCGCGCTTCCGCGAGTGCGCGGCACGTGCCCTGCTGCTGCCCCGACGGCAGCCGGGTAAGCGGCAGGCGCTGTGGCAGCAACGCCAACGAGCGTCGCAACTGCTGGAGGTCGCCAGCCGCTATCCGTCGTTCCCGATCGTGCTGGAGGCGGTGCGCGAGTGCGTACAGGATGTCTTCGACGTGCCGGGCCTGACTCAGCTGATGCGCGATATCGGGGCACGCAAGGTGCGCATGGTGCAGGTCGACACACCGCGACCCTCACCGTTCGCGGCGAGTCTGCTCTTCGGGTACGTCGCACAGTTCCTCTACGAAGGCGACTCCCCACTCGCCGAACGTCGTGCCGCCGCGCTCTCGCTCGACCCGTCGTTGCTGTCGGATCTGCTGGGAACCGCCGAGGGTGCCTCGCTGCGCGATCTGCTGGACCCGCAGGTCGTCACCGACACCGGGCAAGAGCTGCAACGCCTGGCGCAGAACCGTCGCGCACGAAACATGGAGGATGTCGCCGACCTGCTGCGGGTGCTCGGCCCACTCACCGTCACCGAGGTCACCGCCCGCAGCGAGAGCACCATCGGCGAGGTCCAGGGGTGGCTGACCGAGCTCATCCAGACCCGGCGGGTCATCGAGCCCTCCTGGGGTGGAATTGTGCGGTACGCCGCCATCGAAGACGCATCCCGCCTGCGCGACGCACTCGGCGTTGCCCTGCCACCCGGCGTGCCCGGTGTCTTCCTCGAACCGGTCAACGACCCGCTCGGGGAGCTGCTGTCGCGCTACGCCCGCACGCATATCCCGTTCACCGTCATGGAAGCCGCCGAGTCGTTCGGTCTCGGTCGCGCAGTGGTCAACGACGGCCTGCGGCGCCTCGTGGGTGTCGGCAGGTTGGTGGAGGGCGAGTTCAGGCCCGGCGTGCAGTCCGGCGAGGGCGCGCTGGAGTTCTGCGACCGCGAAGTGCTGCGGATCCTCAAGCGGCGCTCGCTGGCATCGCTACGGGCAGAGGTCGAACCGGTGCCGGCAGTGGAATTCGCGCGGTTCATGCCCTCCTGGCAAGGCATCCAGGGGCGCGCCCGGGGTGTCGATGGCCTGCTGCGCGCAGTGGAACAGCTTGCCGGGGCCCGGGTGCCCGCCAGCGCGCTGGAGACCCTGGTGCTGCCGGCTCGGGTCGTCGGTTACACCCCGGCGCTGCTGGACGAGTTGACCAGTGGTGGTGAGGTGCTCTGGCAGGGGCACGCAGCACTACCCGGCGACGACGGATGGGTGTCCCTGCATCTGGCGGAGACAGCCCACCTCACGCTGGCACCGGCCGATACGACGCTCGAGCTGGCACCGACCCACCTCGCTCTGATCGAAGCGCTCGGCGCGGGCGGCGCCTACTTCTTCCGGTCACTCTCGGACGCGGTGGGCTCGACGAACGACACCGAGTTCATCACCGCTCTGTGGGATCTGGTGTGGGCCGGACGAATGACCGGCGACACTCTGACTCCGGTACGCGCCCTGTTGGCCGGCGGCAAGACGGCCCACAAGGCCCGTACGTCCGGCCCACGGCGCACGCGGTATGCCCGACCCGGCTCCGGTCTGCGCGCGATGGGCGCTGCCCGCCCGGCAATGCCGGTCCGCGGTGGTCCGCCAACCGGCGCGGGGCGGTGGTCCGCGCTGCCCGCTGCAGACACCGACGCGACCTTGCGCGCGCTCGCGACCACCGAGGTGCTGCTGGACCGCTATGGCGTGGTGACCCGTGGATCGGTGGCTGCCGAAGGGGTGCCGGGTGGGTTCTCGGTCATCTACAAGGTGCTGGCTTCGGCTGAGGAGACCGGACGGGTGCGACGTGGATACTTCGTGGAAGGTCTGGGCGCGGCCCAGTTCGCCACCTCCGGCGCGATCGATCGGCTCCGCGCGGGAACCAAACCGATCACCTCGCACCGCAACCCGTGGGATCCGCCGGCGCCGAGCGAGGCAGCGCGCGCGGTCGTCCTGGCCGCTGCCGACCCTGCCAACCCGTACGGCGCGGCACTGCCCTGGCCCGAATCCGGTGGCGGACACAAACCGGGCCGCAAAGCCGGTGCTCTCGTGGTGCTGGTGGACGGGTCGTTGGCCCTCTACATAGAGCGCGGCGGCAAGTCGCTGCTGAGCTGGTCCACCGAAGAATCCGAACTCCAAGCCGCGGCGGACGCGCTCGTACTCGCCGTCCGCGAAGGCGCACTGAGTGGAATTACCGTGCACACTGCGGACGGCGACGCCGTACTCGGTGCCGACTCACCGCTGACCGCTGCACTACAGACCGCGGGGTTCCATACGACACCCCGCGGCCTGCGACTACGACGTTGACCAACGCGGCAGTTGATCAACGCCCTCGTCGATCAATGCCTCAGCTGTTCGACATTCCAACGCGCTGGGTCAGCCCGACTTACGGCGGAACATCTGCTGGGTTCCCCCAGTTTCCGCATCGTGTTTTCCCGCTGCTTTGGAGCGACCACTGCGATCGGGGGCATTGGGCCCACCGTGCGCGTGCTTCTTGTCCAGCGCCTCACGGAACTTGCGCCGCATCTCCTCATCCGGTCCGTTCTGCGGGTCCTTCGCGTTCGGCTCTTTCGACTGCGATTCCTGCGTCATCGTGTCCTCCTGCTGCATCGGTGCCCGAACATGCCGCAACGATGCGCGGCGCGGCACTCAGCTTCACATACCTGCGCTGAGCAGGACCATCCTATTTCGACCCCCGCAGCCGGCCGGCACCGTCGGCAACTACGTTCGAACGTATGCCGGAGGGAGATGTGGTGTGGAAGGCCGCCCAACGGCTCGATGCGGCGCTGCGGGGTGAACCACTCGCAGGCGCGGAGCTGAGGTGGCCCAACATCGGGGACCGCCCGCTGCACGGCATGGTCACGACCGGCGTGCACAGTCGTGGAAAACACCTGCTGCACCGACTTGATTCGGGACTGACCATCCACTCCCACCTGCGGATGGAGGGATCGTGGCGGGTGCGTCCCACCTCTTCGGTCACCCCGCGCTTTGCCCGGGCTGGCGACATCCGGGCCCTGCTCGCCACCGACACCTGGGCTGCGGTGGGGTGGCGGCTCGGAATGCTCGATCTGATCCCCACGTCGGGCGAACACCGGCTCGTGGGACATCTTGGCCCGGACATCCTGGGCCCGGACTGGGATCCGGACCAGGCAGTGAGCCACCTCGCCCGCGCGCCGCAGGTGCCGATCGGTGCGGCGCTGCTGGACCAACGCAATCTCGCCGGGATCGGCACCTTCTTCGCGGCGGAGGCCCTCTTCGCCCAGCGGATGCCGCCGTGGCAGCCCGTGGGAGAACTGGAGCACGCGCAACTACGCGAACTGGTCGACGTCGCCCACCGGCAACTCGAACATTCAGCACATCACCCGAACCGGTCGCTCACCCAACGCACCGGGCTGCAGGACGACAACTACGTGCACGGACGCAGCGGCCTGCCGTGCGAACGGTGCGGCCGCCAGATCCGGGTGGCCATGATCGGACAGCCACCGCAGGACCGCACCATGTTCTACTGCCCCACCTGTCAGGGCGGCCTGGGGCCTACCGACGACGGGAAAAAGCAGCGACCGCTGGGCCGTTGAGGCTGCGTTCTCGAGAAGTTGTGTGAACGGGTGCGCCTCATGGAGCGCGCCCGTTCACACAACTTCCGCGACGAGGCGGTCAGGTTGCGGTCAGGCTGCAGAGACGACCGGGGTCGCAGGCTTGTGCATCGGCAGCGGCACCGGCGCAGACACGGCTTCGGCTGCAGCGACCCGCTCGGACACCTGAGAAAGGGCGATCGAGAGCGGGATGCCGAGCGCCGAGCACACCGAGGAAAGCAACTCCGAGCTGGCTTCCTTCTCGCCGCGCTCGATCTCACTGAGGTAGCCGAGCGATACCCGAGCGGCTGCCGAGACCTCACGCAGCGTCCGGCCCTGCTCCTGACGCTCGTCGCGCAGGACATCACCGAGTTCGCGTCGTAGCAAGATCATGAGCGCCTCCCAGGTGTCCGCATCGAGATGTCGTGCAACAGATATCGAAATGTCGAGCCGTGACTATGTCGTGCTGGCTTCAGCCTAACCAATGCCTCACGCAGCCCTGACCGTGCACACAGACTTTGCCCACAGACACCATGACCGCGCAACAATTCAGCCGGGCGAATTAGTCCTCGCACCGGTTTCTTCCAACGCGGTGGCCAGCAGCTCGAGCACTGCGCTCGTACACCGTTCGCGCACCGCGGCGCGGTCGCCGAACAGGTCCAGCTGTTGCACTTGCGACCAGCCCGGACTGCACACCGCGATGAACGCGCGACCGACGGGCTGCCCGTCCTGCGGCGCCGGACCCGCAACACCTGTGGTGGCCAGACCCCAGGTCGCTGCAAGCACCCGGCGCACGCCGGCCGCCATCTGCATCGCCACCTGGGCCTGTACCGCGCCACCGCGGGCCAACAGGTCGGCGTCGACGCCGAGCACGCTGGACTTCAGATCGGTCGCATAGGCGACGACTCCCCCTCGCACCACCTCGCTCGCGCCGGGCACCCCCACCAGCGCTGACACCACGAGCCCGCCGGTCAGCGACTCGGCTACGGCAACCGTCGCTGAGCGCAGTCGCAACGCGTCGATCAGCTCTGCCGGCTCGAACATCGGCGTCGACCTCATCGTCATTGACCTGTTTGCTTCGACCCGGCGCGCAACCGCAGCGCCTGGAAGATGTAGTCGATACCGGTAAGCACCGTGATCATGAGCGCCACCAGCAGGACGGCCCAGGCCACGACGTGCACGATCCCGCCGAGTGGCATGACGAACAATCCGATGGCCAACGCCTGGAGTGCGGTCTTCAGCTTTCCGCCCCGGCTCGCGGGCAGGACACCGTGCCGCAGAACCCACAGCCGCAGCATGGTGATGCCGATCTCCCGGACGAGAATGAGTGTGGTGATCCACCAGGGGATCTCCCCGATCAGCGACAGACCGACCAGTGCCATCCCCATCAGGGCCTTGTCGGCGATCGGGTCGATCATCTTGCCGAAGTCGGTGACCAGACCCCGGGACCGGGCCAGGTTGCCATCGATGCGATCGGTGATCGAGGCCACGAAGAACACCGCGAGCGCCTCCCACCGGTACGTCGTCTCGTGCCCACCACGAGCGAGCAGCACCCACCCGAACACCGGTACCAGGGCAATACGCAGCATCGTCAGCGCATTGGCGATATTCCAGTTGGAGACCCCGGTACTCGGTGCGGTCGCCGGATCGGGCACCAGAGATGGCGGCACCAATCGGCGCTCACCGCTCACACCGGGCTCGCGATCCAGTCGATTCCGAGGGTGTCCTCCACCCGTGCCGAGAGGATCTCGCCCACGGCGGGCAACGCACCGTCGGCGCAGGTCAGGATCGTCTCTCCATCGACATCCGGACCCTGCTGACCGGCGCGACCGCGTACTTCCCAGCCGTCGATGTCCTCGTCGTACTCGACCGATTCGACCAGTACCTCCACCAGCTCACCGATCCGCTCACCCGCGCGCTGTTCGTTCAGCTCGGTCACCAGGGTGCGAATGTGGTCCACCCGCGCCTCGATCTCATCGCCCGACAGCTTCGCCCCGTAGGTCTCCGCCTCGGTGCCGTCCTCATCGGAGTACCCGAAGACGCCGACCACATCGAGGCGGGCTTCGAGCAGGAATTCCTCCAGTTCGTTGACATCGTCCTGCGTCTCACCGGGGAAGCCGACGATCACGTTGGACCGGATACCGGCCTGAGGGGAGCGTTCGCGGACCTGCTCCAGCAGACCCAGGAATGACTCACGGTCCCCGAAACGGCGCATCGTACGCAGCAGCCGACCACTGGCATGCTGGAAGGAGATGTCGAAGTAGGGGACGACACCCGGCGTGGAGGTCATCACGTCCAGCAGATCGGGGCGGATCTCGGCCGGCTGCAGGTAGGAGACGCGCACCCGGGAGATGCCCTCCACGGCCACGAGCTCCGGCAGCATGGTGTCCAGCAGCCGCAGGTCGCCCAGGTCCTTGCCGTACGACGTGGAGTTCTCACTGACCAGGAAGATCTCGCGGACGTCGTGCTGACCGAGCCATCGCGCCTCGTCCAGCACGTCGGCCGGGCGCCGGGAGATGAAGGCCCCCCGGAACATCGGGATCGCGCAGAAGGCGCAGCGGCGGTCGCACCCGCTGGCTATCTTCAACGGCGCCCACGGGCGACCGTCCAGCCTGGCCCGGATGATCCGCGGCGTCGCGATCGGGGACTCCACCGCGACATCCTGCGGAACTGCGGTCGAAAGGCTGCTGCTGTTACTCCCATGACCTGGCTGGGCTACGCCGCTGCCCTGCCGGTCCACCGGTGAGAGCGGCAGCAACTTGCGCCGATCCCCGGGTGTATGGGACTCCGGACGCTCCCCGTCCAGGATCGCGGTCAGCTGGGCGGACATGTCCTCGTAGGAGTCGAAACCGAGCACGGCGTCCGCCTCGGGTAGCTCTTCGGCCAACTTCTTGCCGTAGCGCTGGGCCAGGCAACCGACGGCAACGACGGCCTTGGTACGACCGCGCTCCTTGAGGTCGTTCGCCTCCAGGAGAGCATCGATCGAGTCCTTCTTGGCCTGCTCCACGAAGCCGCAGGTGTTGATCACGGCGACGTCGGCATCCGCCGCATCGTCCACGAGCGTCCACCCGCCTGCGGCGAGACGGCCGGCCAACTCCTCGGAGTCGACCTCGTTACGCGCGCACCCGAGTGTTACCAGCGCAACGCTGCGCGAGGAGGTCGACATGGATTACAGCGTAGTTGGCCTCGGGCGCGCCGCCCGGCGCGAACCCCCGGGGTGGTGAGATGGCCGGATGGCACGTGACCTGCAGGACCTGCTGCACGACTATCCGCTGATCGACGGACACAACGACCTGCCCTGGGCAGCCCGCGAGTTGGCGGGATACGACTTCGACCGCCTCGACCTGCGGGCAGGCACCGAGGGGCGGACCCACACAGACCTGCCGCGGTTGCGCGCCGGCCTGGTCGGCGGTCAGTTCTGGTCGGTGTGGGTGCCGGCGACCTTGCCAGGTCATGCCGCGGTGACCGCCACCTTGGAGCAGATCGACGGCGTGCATCTCATGATCGAGCGGTACCCCGATCGGCTGGGGCTGGCACGTACCGCGGCGCAGGCACGGGAGGTCTTCGCCTCCGGCCGGATCGCGTCCTTCCTCGGCGCGGAGGGTGGGCACAGCATCGGGTGCTCCCTCGGTGCGCTGCGGATGATGTACGCGCTGGGTGTGCGTTACCTGACCCTCACCCACAACGAGAACGTGCCGTGGGCCGACTCGGCGACCGACGAGCCGGTGCATCACGGTCTCTCGATCTTCGGCGTCCAGGTCGTAAATGAGATGAACCGGCTGGGGATGCTCGTGGATCTCTCCCACGTCAGCGCCGACACCATGCGTGATGCACTCGCCGCGTCCGTCGCTCCGGTGATCTTCTCCCACTCCAGCGCGAGGGCGGTCTGCGACAGTCCCCGCAACGCGCCCGATGACGTCCTGGAGACGTTGCGCGCACGCGACGGGATCATCATGGCGACCTTCGTGCCCGACTTCGTCGCACCGGACTGCGCAGCCTGGCGTGCCGAGGCACGGGAGATCGCCCGCACCCAGGGCATCGACCCCAATGATCACGAGGCGTACGAAGCCTTCGCCGCACGGCGCGAGCAGAGTCACCCGCGTCCGAGCGCCACGATCGATCACGTACTCGCCCATTTCGATCACCTGCGCGAGGTCATCGGAGTCGATCACATCGGGGTCGGAGGCGACTACGACGGCGTAGGTGAACTTCCCGTCGGGCTGGCAGACGTCAGCAGCTATCCGCGACTTTTCGGTGCACTCCGCGAGAGAGGATGGTCGGACGAGGACCTGATCAAGGTGGCGGGCGCCAACGTACTGCGCGTGCTGGGCGCCGCCGAGGACGTGGCCCGGGATCTGCAGGCAACCCGAGGTCCCGGGCTGGCGACCTACCCGGGACTCGACGGCTGAGCGCTCGTGGGGTGCGGGCAACCGCCCTCTTCCTGATTCAGCTGCACTAGACGGTTTTGCGGCGCAGCGACTGCCCGATCGCCGCGATCAGTCCGACGATCCAGCCCACCCGCAGCGCCCACGCTGCGCCGGCGTTCGCTGCTCCCGAGACGAGCTGACCCAACTGAGAGCGGTCACTCACCACCAAATACATGACGACCAGGGCGATCACGCCCGCCACCAACGTCGCGGCCCAACCCGCCAGGAACAACGAGAACGCTCCACGACCGGCCGGTAGTGAGCCGGTCGCTGCCCACAGCAGCAGGAGGGTCACGACGGCCGCTATCACGTAGGCGATCACGAAGTTGGTCGTGCTCAGCTGAAGTACCGACGGCGCACGCAGGTCACTCGTCGAGGACTTCGGCCAGCCGACCAGGCCTGCGACGGCAAGATTGCCCTGCTGCACCAGATTGCTCAGGCGGTGGTGGCCCGCGACATAGCTCGCGCCCAGGCCGGCGGCCATCCCGATGAGAACGGCGATGAACGCCACCGCGAACGACCCGCCTGCCCCCGAGCGGCGGACGGCTCCGGGGTAGACAACAGGATCCTGATATCGCAGCGGCGGGTCCGCCTCGGGGTACTCACGCCGTTGCGCACCCGAAGTCCATGGCTGCTGCTGCGGATTCCCCGGCCCGGATCGGTAGCCCGGTTCTGACCGGTACCCCGGTTCGGACTCGGGTCGTCGGGGTTGCGGATCGGACGCGGGTATCGGTCGTGTCGCGTCGTCGCCGTATTCGCCTTCGTTGCCGTTGTTGCCGTTGTTGCCGCCGTACCGGTCGTCACTCATGGCGAGTCTCCGTTCATCGTTCGAGTCGGAATCGAGCAAGTGTCATGCCGAGCAGTCGGGCCACGACCAGAGCTAGGTAGTTCACTCCGGCAAGTTGCTCCAGCATGACGATGGACCGGGCATGGTCGCCGGTCGGCACGATGTCGGACAAGCCGGTGCCCGTCATCGTGGTGAACGACAAGAAGATCAGTTGGATGAAGGTCAGCGGCCCCGGCGGCTCACTGCCGAGGGAGAACTGGCTGGCGCCGCCGAGCGCCTGAACCAGCCCGTAGAGGTAGGCGAAGGCCCAGGCCACGACGGTGAAGCATGCTCCCGTCGCGAAGATCTCGTCCGCGCCGATGTCGCTGTTCTGGAACATGTAGCGGATCAGCGCGTAGGCCGTGTAGAGGTAGAACACCGCATGCGTGGAGTCCAGGCCGATCACCACCCACGCAGCGTCATGCAGTGGGACGTCAAGGATCGAGAACACGATCGCGGGCACCCCGATAATTGCCGACAGGATCGTAAGCGCGGGGGTCATCCGCACTGCCGCAACTGCCGCGATGAGCACCAGTTGCTGGATCACCGCAAATGCGGACCGGCCGACGGCGTCATCACCCAGAAACGGGTACAGCACGATCCCGGACAGCTGTATACCGAGCAGTACGGCGCTCGGGTAATTGCCGAGTATCCGTTGCGCTCCCTTGCGTCGCCTCGTGTGGGCGAGGCTCATGACCGGCCGTTCTCCGTCAGTGACCATGCGTCTTCGCCGGGTTCTTCGGTGGCCTGATCGTCGTACGCCGCGCCCACGTCGTTGCCGCGCAGCAACGAGAGCGTCGCCGGCAGGTCTTCACCCTTGACCAGCACATCCCGAGCCTTGGAGCCCTCGGACGGCCCGACGATGCCGCGGGACTCCATCAGATCCATCAGCCGGCCGGCCTTGGCGAACCCCACCCGGAGTTTGCGCTGCAGCATCGAGGTGGAACCGAACTGCGTGGTGATCACCAACTCGGTCGCCTGCAGCAGCAGATCGAGGTCGTCGCCGATGTCGGCGTCGACGTCCTTCTTCGGTGCGGTCACGGCGACGTCGTTGCGGTAATTGGGCTTGAGCTGACCCTTGACGTGCGCGACCACTTCGGCGATCTCGGTCTCGGTGACCCAGGCCCCCTGCACGCGCATCGTCTTGGAGGAGCCCATCGGCAGGAAGAGCGCGTCGCCCTGGCCGATGAGTTTCTCGGCGCCGGGCTGGTCCAGCACCACCCGGGAGTCGGCCAGCGATGAAGTGGCGAACGCCATCCGCGAGGGCACGTTGGCCTTGATCAGTCCGGTCACGACATCAACCGACGGACGCTGGGTGGCCAGCACCAGGTGGATACCGGCGGCTCGCGCGAGCTGCGTGATCCGCACGATCGACTCCTCGACGTCGCGTGGCGCCACCATCATCAGGTCGGCGAGCTCGTCGACGATGATCAGCAGGTAGGGGTAGGGGTGGATCACCCGTTCCGAGCCCGGCGGCGGGACGACCTTGCCCGCGCGCACAGCCTTGTTGAAGTCGTCCATGTGCTTGAACCCGAACGCCGCGAGGTCGTCGTAGCGGGTGTCCATCTCGCGCACGACCCACTGCAGGGCCTCGGCGGCCTTCTTGGGGCTGGTGATGATCGGGGTGATGAGGTGCGGGATGCCCTCGTAACCGGTCAGTTCCACCCGCTTGGGATCCACCAGGATCATCCGCACCTCATCCGGGGTGGAGCGCATCAGGATCGAGGTGATCATCGAGTTGACGAAGCTGGACTTGCCGGCGCCGGTCGCGCCCGCAACCAGCAGGTGCGGCATCTTGGCCAGGTTGGCGATGACGTAGCCGCCCTCGACGTCCTTGCCGACACCCATAACCATCGGGTGCTCACTGGAGCGGGCCGCCTGGCTGCGCAGCACATCGCCGAGACTCACCTTCTCGCGGTCTGCATTCGGTATCTCGATACCGATCGCGGACTTGCCCGGAATCGGCGAGAGGATGCGTACATCGGCCGAGGCCACCGCGTAGGCGATGTTCTTGGACAGCGCCGTCACGCGCTCGACCTTGGTGCCGTGGCCCAGCTCGACCTCGTAGCGGGTGACGGTCGGGCCGCGGCTGAATCCGCTGACGTGGGCATTGATGTCGAACTGGTCGAACACCTCGGTCAGTGACTCCACGACGCGGTCGTTGGCCGCCGAGCGGGTCTTGTGCGGGGTTCCCGGCGCCAGCAGGTCACTCATCGGCAGGGTGTAGGTGACATCCCCGGCCAGCGCGAGCTGCTCCACGCGCTGCGGCAGCGGTCGGGTCGGCGGCGCCTGCAGCTCCGGCTCGGGGAGCATCCGCGCGGGTACCTTCTCGGCCCGGGGCGCAGCCGTCGGCGCCTGCCGCGGGTCGGGCTCGGGTGATTTACGGCTGCGCGGTAGAGCAGTGGAGCGCGAGCCCGTCGCGTCGGGCGAGGTGGCGGCAGCGAATGCCTCTGCGCCGTCGAAGACCTCTTCGCCGATGACCTCATCGCCGGCGGGTACCCGCTCGCCAGGTCGAAGACGACGGCCGTTCCTGGTGGTCCGGGCAACGATCGCGGCCTGCTCGAACGGCTCGTCGCCGTCCCGGGCGCTACCGTCCTCGCCGCGACGCCGCGCGCTGCGACCGAACTTCCTACGCTTGGCGCCGACTCCGTCGATCTCGTTGCCGTGCAGGCCTTCCCCGACAGCGTCCACCAGCTCGTCGTCCACGCCCGATTCGCGGTGACCCATCAGGCGGTCCTGTAGGTACACGAGTCGCTGTGGAATCTGCTGTACCGGTGTGGCGGTCAGAACCAGGACTGCGAAGACACCGACCAGTGACAGGATCGCGGCCGTGCCCCACACCCCGACCGCAGCCTGCAGGGGGCTGGAGGCGAAGAAGCCGATCATTCCGCCGGCCCCACTCAGCCCCGTACCGAGGCTGGGCGACGGGGTTCCGTGCGCCACGCTCGCCAGTCCGCACGCGGAAACAGCGGCGATGCCGAGACCCGTGATGACCCGGTTGGTGCCTGGATGACCCCTCGGCGAGCGCAGCATGTGCACTCCCAGCAACAGCAGGACGAGTGGGGTGACGAGCCCGACCAGACCGAATGTGCCTGCGATGATCGCATGCACCACCGCGCCGACGATCCCGTGCAGGCCCCACCATTCGCGGGCCGCAATGATGATCGCGACCGCGATCAGCGCGAAGCCGATCCCATCGCGTCGTAGCTCCGGTTCCACATCCTGCGCGGTGTGCCCGACCTTGCGGGCGGTTCCTCCCGCGACATGCGCGACACCCATCCAGGTGCCCCGCATCGCCCGCAGGGGCAGCGGCAGGCCGCCGTCACGGGTACCTCCGGCAGCCCGCACGGCAGGCTTCCGGGCCGGTGTCGGGGGCCGGCTGGAACCACGTCCGGCAGTCGATTTCGGGGCGCGCGTCGCGCGTTGACGAGTGGTCGCAGCACTGCGTTCTTCACGGGTCGGCACCGGGCCAGGCTAACGGCGAGTCCCTCACGTCACAGGTGTCCCACGCGGGGAATGCCGGAATGACACATCTGCGCCGGCCGATCGGGTCCTTTTCATTCATTCGCGTTACGCTCTTGCCCAGGTCAAGAGTCTCAGCGTCAAGCCTCGGCTAGCTGAGCGGCAACCCTCCACCGCGGCGGGGTGCTCCGAGTGACGACCCGGCCATGCGGCTTTCACCGCACGGCAAGCGCGGACCAACGATGTCGCCTCGGCTCTGTTCTATTTTGTTTTGTTCCAGGGCATCCTCGTCGGTCCTTGACGAGAGGTTGCCATGAGCCTTCCCACGACGCACCTGTACGACTTTCCTGCCGTCGGCGCACCGCCGCAGGTTCGACCTACCCCGCTCAGCGTGGTCCGCGATCTGCCGGCCAGGGTCCCCGCACGCAGCCGGCAACTGCCACCGACTGTCGCGGATGAGTTCGGCGTGCCCACGGTGCACCGCACCGTGGTCGACGCGGCGCACCTGGATCACGCCGCCACGACGCCTGCCCTGTGCAGTGTGCGAGACGCGGTCGCGGCAGTGCTTCCTACCTATGGATCGGTGCATCGCGGCGCCGGTCTGGCCAGCCGGGTGACCACCGAATGGTTCGAGCAGGCGAGAGTCACGGTCGGTCTGTTCGTCGGCGCCCGGGCAGATGACGAAGTGGTATTCACCAGGAACACCACCGACTCACTCGCGCTGCTGGCGCATTGCCTGCCGCGCCACGCAGAGGTCTTCGCCTGGGAATCGGCCCATCATGCAGCGTTGCTGCCATGGCGTCGGCGCTGTACCCGCCTCGCGGTGCCGAACAGCGCCTCCGATGCCATCGACCTGCTGCGGTCCGCGCTCGCTGCCAGCGATGCCCGTGACAAGCTCGTGGTACTCACCGGCGCCTGCAATGTCACAGGTGAGGTATGGCCGCTGGCCGAACTGATCGCGGTGGCGCGCGAGAACGGTGCGCGCACCGTGATCGACGCGGCTCAACTGGCCCCGCACCGGCACCTGGACCTGGGCGAACTGGACGCCGACTGGCTGGCCTTCTCCGGCCACAAGACGTATGCGCCCTACGGCACCGGCGTGCTCGTCGGACGCAGGGACTGGTTGGACCTGGCTGCGCCCTACCTGCCCGGCGGCGGCGCGACTGCGCGGGTCAGTCACCGGCATACCGAATGGCACTCCGGCGCCGCCCGTCACGAGGGTGGCACCCCGAACGCCGTCGGCGCCATCGCACTGGCCGCGGCCTGTGCCACCCTGCGCGCGCACCGCGAGGACATCGAGCGACACGAGGCCGCGCTCACCACGCAGTTACGCGACGGCCTGCGCAGTATCGACGGCGTACGACTGATCACGGTCCTCGGCGAGGACCGCCCCAACGTGGGCGTCGCGAGCTTCACTGTGCAGGGGTACGACCCTTCGCTGGTATCTCTGGTGCTGAGCGACGAGCTGGGCATCTCCGTGCGCGATGGTCGGTTCTGCGCGCATCTGCTCTGCGACAACATCCTGGGTGAGGCAGGTTCGGCCGTCCGCGCCAGCGTCGGTCTCGCGACCCGCCCCGAACATGTTCAGCGGCTGCTGGCCGGCGTGCGCCGGCTCATCGCGGACGGCCCCGCCCTGCAGTACACGTATGACCGGACTCGCGGGTGGGTCACCGCAGACGATCCCCGGGACCTGGCGGTGCAGCGGCCCTGGTGAGCATGGTGAGCATGGACGACCGGCCATGCCAGCGACTTCCTTCATTTTCTCAGAATGAAGCTATCGTCTTCATGTGACTTGTCTGAAGGAAAGCGTCCGCGCCACGCTGATCGGTGACATCGTGACCTCTCGAGAGGCTCACGACCGCCAGGAGCTGCACGTCCGGCTCCTTCAGGCCCTGCACATTGCAGGGCGCGATGTCGCGGCGACTTCGGCACTGACCATTACCGTGGGCGATGAGTTCCAGGGCGCCTATCGCCATCTCGGAGAGGCACTGGCGGCCGCCTTCGCGGTTCGACTGGCCCTGCTGCCCGAAACGCAGGTTCGTTTCGGTTTCGGCTGGGGCAGGACGCAGCTACTGGACGCGGCAACGGGTATCCAGGACGGGCCGGGTTGGTGGGCTGCGCGGGAGGCTATCGAGGCCGCCGAACATGCAGCCCGTCAGCCTGCCACGCGGGCGGTGCGTACGGTATTCGTCGCTGCGCAGGATGACGGCCCGGCCACCGGCGCCGTCAATGCCGCCCTGCTGTGTCAGGACCAGCTGCTTTCATCATTGGATGAACGTTCGACGCGCATCCTCATCCACCTCGCAGCCGGCGGATCACGCACGACGATCGCCGCGCACGAGGGCATCTCCGTCTCGGCCGTCTCTCAGCGAATTCGCGCCGGCGGCCTGGAAGTGATCCTCGCGGCCGCCGATGAGCTCGCGTCCGTGCGATGAGCGTTCTTGCCGCCCTGCTGTTGGCCGTTGGGATCGCCGACCTCGTGGGCCACGGCACAAGGTCACGGGCCGTGCGCTACGCGGTCGGTCCGGTCGTACTGATCGGGGTCGCAGCCATCGGCGACCTACGCAGACCCACCGACGTCGCCCTGCTGCTGCTGGCGGCAGCCACTGGCGCGGCATGGCAGTTCCTTCGTCACGGTGCCGGCGGCTGCACAGCGGGCAGGTACGCCGGACCCGGCGGCTCTCGCGCGCTGTGGGCCCTCGGCGGCGGGGCGGCCATCGTGGCGGTTACCGCCGGCAGCAGCAGCCACGCGGACGGCATCCTCGGCCACTGGTTGCGTCACAACACATTCACGGCGCTGCACGGGCTACCGGCCGACCGATTCCTGCTGATCGTCGCAATCGCGGTCATCCAACTCGCCACCGGCAACGAGCTGGTACGCCTCGTCCTCACCTCGATCGGCGCAGTGAAACCCGAGGGCGTGCCGCAACCTTCCGATGAGCTACGCGGGGGCAGGCTGCTCGGCCCGATGGAGCGCCTGTTCATCCTCGGTCTCGGACTGGCCGGCCAACCGACGGCCGCGGCCCTGGTCATCGCCGCCAAAGGGCTGATTCGCTTTCCCGAGTTGCAGGCTCGCCGTTCAGCGCGACTGGAGGTGTCGGGACTGGGAATCGACGCCGTCACCGAGTACTTCCTGGTCGGCAGCTTCGTCAGTTGGCTGATCGCCCTCGGCGGCCTCGGGCTGGCTGCCCTGGGCTAGTGCTATCCGGGCAACGCCTTACTTCTGATTCACTGCACCAGTTCCTCCGCGATGTCACGGACCAACTGCTCGATGGCAGGGGCACCGAGGACCGGACCGCCCGCCAGCAACCCGTCGGCGCCCAGCAGGACCGCGCTCGGGTTACCTGCCATGTCCAGCGAGCGCATCGCCTCACCGCCCTCGTCCAGCAGCAGCCCGTCCGGTACCTCCGGCGGCAGCTGGGCGTGGTGGTAGACGACCGGGCTGATGGTGAGGGGCAACTCGCGCTGCCACTGCGGCAGCAGCTGCAACACCTTCAGGCACGACGAGCAACCGAAGGACACGAAGATCAGCAGCAACGGGCCGGTCCGGGTCATCTCGCGGAGATAGCGACGCTGCCCGTCGACCGTTTCCAGCGCGACGTAGGGGATGGGCAACCGCACATAGTCCAGCAGTTCGGCGTCCGCAACGGACGTAGGACCGGTTGCCTGACCATCATGTTCGCCCCGGCGGTCAGCGGACGGAACGAACAGAATCGCGCCGACACACGCTGTTGCCAGAGCACTCACGCCGAGCCACCCCCACGCCTGCCCGTCCGCATCGGCTATCCAGCGGAGAACACCGCCGCCGAGGATTCCGTCGAGGACCACCGACGCCGCAGCAACAGTCAGCAGAACGTTGCGTAACACCGTCGTCGGACCGATCGTGCCCGCGGAGAAGGTACCGAAACACGCACACTGCGCCTGCGCCCCCGACCTGATCACCCTCACCACCAAAAGCAGATACGTCGTCATGAGCACCGTCACGACTACTCCGACAACGATCAGCACCCTGCCCCAGGTCACCAGCACCAGCAGACCGAGCAGGGCTTCGCACCATGGAAATGCAGCCCGCAAGGCCCGGCGGTTCAACCTTGCCGGGATGCCCAGCGACGTGAACGCCGCCTGCACCTCCAGCGGCGCTCGCACCTTGCTCCCCGCAGCAACGAGCAACGTTGCGGCGATCACCAGATCCAGAAGCACGAGGGGGCTGTTCACAAGCGACCAAGATACGGCCCCGTCGACTGCGGACCGATTACCCGATGCCAGTGGCGCAGGCACCCAGCCACCCCGTCGGAGCCGATGTGGCGTTCGACACACTTGCCGGCATCGGTTTGGATGAGAGCGATTTGGCACGTACCGTTTCCGCTGAGGGCGACAACACTCCACAGTGTTGGCGCCTTTTCTCTCGGGGTATGTCACATCAGTAACACCATTACCCTCGTGCCGCCGCGCTCAACCTCGCCAGGCGTCACCATCTGCCGGGAACGTCCCGGGTTAGGCGAGGACGGGGGACCCATCACGGGTCTCTTGCAAGGAGACCCGCCGGGGTTTAGCAGAGTTCATCTGCAGGGCACCTGACCGCCCGACCCGACAGCTAACTCCGTAGGCGTGAGTCAGGAAAGGAAACCTGGTTTGTCCATGAAGAAAACTTCCGCAACAACCCGCTTGTTGACTGTCGGCGCCGTGAGCGCCGCCACGATCGGCGGCGGCATCGCCACCGCTGGTTCCGCCCACGCCGCGTCCGGCTCCGTCTGGGACAGCGTCGCTGCGTGCGAGAGCGGTGGCAACTGGTCGATCAACACCGGTAACGGTTTCTTTGGCGGTCTGCAGTTCACGCAGAGCACCTGGGCCGGATACGGCGGCACCGCGTATGCGTCGCGCGCCGACCTCGCCAGCCGTTCCGCCCAGATCGCAGTCGCCCAGAAGGTGCTGGCTGGTCAAGGCCCCGGCGCCTGGCCCGTCTGTTCCAGGAAAGCCGGTCTGACCAGCGGCAACGGTGGGAGCGGTGGCGGCGGAGCAGTTGCCACCAGCCCGCGTGTGCAGCAGCCCAGTCGTAGCACCACACGGCCGAGCACCAAGCGTCAAGCGGCACCTCAGCAGACCGCACCGAAGCAGACCACGCACCAGCATCGCGTTGCGACCCCGCAGCGTTCCGCTGCTCCGTCGGTGTCCTCCACCCGGCCCACCGGTCGTACCGTCACCGTGAAGCAGGGCGACACCTTGAGCCAGCTCGCAGCGACGTACCACGTCAAGGGTGGCTGGCAGGGTCTGTTCTCGCTGAACCGAAGCGCTGTCAACAACCCCAACCTGATCTTCGTGGGCCAGCACCTGGCTCTCTGACCATCAGCTGAAGGGCCCGTTCCGCATCTGTCGGAACGGGTCCTTTCGCGTGGCCACCCAGGCATCCGGCGGCGTATGGACCTCCGCCAGCTCGCCCTAGGATGGCCCGATGCCTGCTGGCCGCACCGGTAAGCCTTCGGGCCCCCTGAATTCTGATGGCCAAAGGTCACCCACCCGAGCACTGACGTTCATCGCGGTTCTCGCCCTGGCGAGCGTGCTGCGTCCCTCCGTCGTTGTGATCGGGCCGGTGCTGCCCTCCCTGCAGGCCGACCTGCACCTGGGTGCCGGCGCAGCAGCGCTGCTCACCACGCTTCCCGTTCTCTTCTTCGGGATCGGTGCGTTCGCCGGCCCTGGTCTGGCCAACAGGATCGGCGTGGACCGTGGCCTGACCAGCGCCGTGGTGCTGCTCATCATCGGCTCCTTCGTGCGGCTGTTCGACGGGTCGATCCTGTTGTTCATCGGCACCGCTGTCATCGGTGCAGGCATTGCCATCGGAAATGTGCTGTTGCCGGCCCTGGTACGTCGCGACTTCCCCGACCGCATCGGCACCGTCACCGGGCTCTACACCTCCACGTTGGCATTGTCCTCGGCCATCGCAGCGGCGACTGCCGTGCCGTTGGCCGGGTCGGCTGCCGCCGGCTGGCGGGTGCCACTGGCGCTGTGGGGTTTCCTCGCAGTGCTGGCGCTGCTGGTGTGGGCACCGCACCAGTGGGTGCACCGCCATCAGACGGCAACGCACACGAATACACCCAGGATCCTGCACCTGGTGCGCCACTCGACGGTGCGGAGCCTGACGGCTTACATGGGTCTGCAGTCGATCGGCTTCTACGCGATGGTGACGTGGCTGCCCAGCCTGCTACAGGACAGCGGCACCTCCGCGAGCACGGCCGGCGCCCTCCTGTCCGTCGGCACCGTACTCGGCATCCCCGCAGCCCTGGCCGTGCCACCGATCGCTGCTCGGATGCCACAGCAGCACTGGATCGCTGTCGGCACAACCGCGCTGACTGCAGCGGGCTGGGCCGGGCTGCTCGTGGCGCCCTCAACGATGACCCTCGTGTGGGTCGTGCTGCTGGGCCTGGGCACCGGGGCCACCTTCCCGACAGCGCTCCTGCTGATTTCGCTGCGCTCCAGCGATCCGAGCATCACTCCCGGGCTGTCGGCGACAGTGCAGGGGTTCGGGTACCTCCTTGCTGCCACCGGCCCGTTCCTGGTTGGCATCCTGCACCAGGGCGCGGGCAACTGGACCGTGCCGCTGATCTTCCTGCTGATCCTGGACGCGCTCCAGGTGTGGGCTGCCTGGAGCGCGGGCCGATCGGACCCGATCTGAGTGCTACGCGTCGATCACGATCGGGATGATCATCGGTCGACGACGGAGTTTGCCGCCCATGAAGGAACCCACTACCCGGCGGATGACCTGCTGCAGCTGGTAGGTGTCCTTGACGCCCTTGATCCGCGCCTCCTCCAGAGCCGCCTGCAGCTTCGGCAGTACCTCGTCGAGCACGTCCTCACCCTCGGCGAATCCGCGGGCCTGGATCTGCGGCCCGGCAGCAATGCGCCCGGTGTCGGCATCGCGCACGACGATGACTGTGACAAAACCCTCGTCGCGCAGGATGCGACGATCCTTCAGCAATGTCTCGTCGGTCGTGCCGACCAGCGATCCGTCGACGTACACGTAGCCGCAGGGCACGGCGCCGACGATGGAGGCCTTGCCCTTCACGAGGTCGACCACGACGCCGTCCTCGGCAAGTACGACGTTGCCGCGGGGCACGCCCGTCTGGACCGCGAGGTCACCGTTGGCGATCAGATGGCGCCATTCGCCGTGTACCGGCATCACGTTGCGCGGGCGCACGATGTTGTAGCAGTAGAGCAACTCCCCCGCGCTCGCATGCCCGGACACGTGAACCATCGCGTTGCCCTTGTGGACCACGTTCGCGCCCAGGTGCATCAGGCCGTTGATGACGCGGTAGATGGCGTTCTCATTGCCGGGGATCAGCGAGCTGGCCATCAGCACGGTGTCGCCGCGCCCGACGTCGATGCGGTGATCGCGGTTGGCCATCCGGGACAACGCCGCCATCGGCTCGCCCTGGGAGCCGGTGCAGATGAGGACGACCTTGTTGTCCTCCAGATCGTCCAGCTTCTTGACGTCGACCAGTACGCCGTCGGGAATCTTCAGGTAACCCAGCTCGCTGGCGATGCCCATATTGCGGATCATCGACCGACCGACCAGGGCCACCTTGCGGTTGTGCTTGTGGGCCGCGTCGAACATCTGCTGCACGCGGTGCACGTGCGAGCTGAAGCACGCCACGATGATCCGACGGGAAGCCTCGGAGAAGACCCGTTCCACGGCGGGGGCGATATTGCGCTCGGACGTTGTGAAGCCCGGCACCTCCGCATTCGTGGAGTCGGTCAGGAACAGATCGACTCCCTCCTCACCGACCCGGGCAAACGCGCGTAGATCGGTGATCCGCCCGTCCAGCGGCAGCTGATCCATCTTGAAGTCACCGGTGTGCAGCAACGTACCGCCCGGGGTGCGGATGAAGATGGCGAGCGCATCCGGGATCGAGTGGTTGACGGCGATGAATTCGCAGTCGAACGGGCCGAGCTGCTCGCGTCCGCCCTCCTTCACCCCCAGGGTGTAAGGCCGGATGCGGTGTTCCTTCAGCTTCGCCTCGATCAGGGCCAGCGTCAGCGTGGAGCCGACGATGGGGATGTCGGGCTTCAGCTTCAACAGGTAGGGCACGGCGCCGATGTGGTCCTCGTGGCCGTGGGTCAGCACGATGGCGTCGATGTCGTTCAGCCGGCCGCGGATGTAGTCGAAGTCCGGCAGGATCAGATCGACACCGGGGTGGTCTTCGGGGAAGAGCACCCCGCAGTCCACGATCAGCAGACGACCGCCGTACTCGATGACGGTCATGTTGCGACCGATCTCGCCGAGGCCGCCGAGCGCGATGATCCGTACGCCGTCCTTGGGCAGTTTCGGGGGTGCGGTCAGTTCGGGGTGGGGATGGCTCACAGAACTCCTGATCGGCGAAGTCCCTCGCGTAGAACGTCGAGGTGTTCGGGTGTGGCCGGCAGCAGTGGCAACCGGACGAAATCGGACTGGATGACGCCGAGCAGCTTCATCGCGGCTTTGGCCATGATGGCGCCCTGCGTGGTGTGCATCACCGCGTTCACAGCGGGGATCAAGTGGGTGTGGATCTCGCGGGCGCGCGCCAGGTCGCCCCGGTCCATGGCCGCGATCAACTCAGCGTATTGGCTCCCGGCGACGTGGCCGACGACGCTGACGCAGCCGACGGCGCCGAGCGCGAGCCATGGCAGATTGACCACGTCATCGCCGGAATACCAGAGCAGATCGGTGTCGTGCATCAGTTCGCTCGCCGCAAAGAAGTCGCCTTTGGCATCCTTGACGGCTCGGATCTCGGGAATCTGAGCGAGGCGGCGGATGGTGTCGCCGGCCAGGGCTGTACCGGTGCGGCCGGGGATGTCGTAGGCCATCGCGGGTAGCCCGGTCGCGCTGCACACTGCACGGAAGTGCTCGACAATGCCGTCCTGCGGAGGTTTGTTGTAGTACGGGGTCACGATGAGCGCCGCGTGCGCGCCGGCTGCGGCGAGCGCCTCGGCTGCATGGCAGGAGTGCGCGGTGTCGTTGGTGCCGACGCCCGCCGTGACCCGCACCCGGTCGCCGACCGCCTCGACGACGGCCCGTACCGTCTCGACGTTCTCCTCGTCGGTGGTCGTGGCCGACTCACCGGTTGTGCCGTTGACGACCAGACCGTCGTTGCCGTGATCTGCGAGGTAGGACGCCAGCTGCTGCACGCCGTCGTAGTCGATCGAACCGTCGTCGTGCATCGGGGTCACCATTGCGGTGACCATCCGGCCGAAGGGCGTGGACGTCATACGGCGCAGTTTATCGGCAGTGGCGGGTCGGCCCGCGCAACGATCACAGTGCGGATTGACTGTGCGGATCGGGCAGCGCCGGGAAGTGGAAAATGAAAGATCGCGTCGCTACCCGCTCGGGGGTCCGGGTAGCGACGCGATCACCTGCTACATCGACGTCCGCAGGCAATCGTTACAGCAACGGATATGACGTGGGTCACAGTGACTCCACCCCGCCCCAGTTTCCCGACACTCGACCGGCGAGTCGCCTTGAGAATTCCGACTCTCGGGGTGCGATCCGACTCTCGGCGGACATCTTGGCGCGGCGACGCCACGCGCTATTCGTGCGCAGCCGCACAACTGGGCGCAATCGTGCCGTCCCCCGGCGAGGTGCACGTGGGCACCAGTACCACGGCCAGGATCGCCATCGACGGAGTTCACTGGCATCGCTTCAAACGCTCGCCAGAGACGCGCCTGGTCCGCGGGCTGCGGTGTACGACGGTGGTCGAGACGTTCATCGACCTCGGCTGGTCGCTCTCTCTGTTGGATCTGGTCGTCTATGCCGACTCCCTGGCCCGCGAGGCAGCCGAGCTTGCACGACCATTCGTGGAATCGCCGCAGGAATCCAAGCTGAGGATGCTCGCCGCGAGGGCCGGTGGGAGGCAGACCTCAAGCGCCGCGAGCGGTTGCAGTCGATGAGCCGGCGGGTGCTGGTCTTCGTCGCGGCCGATGTACACAGCGAGGCTGGGCGGACGGTGGAACGCGTCCGTGCAGCGATGTTGGCGGCCGGAATGTCTGCCGGTACGGCGACGGCAGAGTGGCGCCGGCATTTCGACGGCTGAGGGCAGCCATACTCGCCGGCCGACTGTCGGGTCGCAGCGCGAGAGTTGGGATTCGACAGCCCACTCGCCGGTCGGGTGTCGGGAAGCTGGCAGTGGCGGGAAGTTGGGGCGGGCTTGCTCCCGAACTGTCGCCGGTGCCAACTACCATCGCAGGTGTGGATCAGTACCTGTCGCTACTGCGGCGCACCCTTGATGAAGGTGCTCGCAAAGACGACCGCACCGGCACCGGCACACTGTCGGTCTTCGGTCATCAGATGCGCTTCGACCTGAGCGCGGGCTTTCCCGTCACGACTACCAAAAAGCTGCATCTACGCTCTATTTTCGGCGAATTGTTGTGGTTCCTGCGTGGCGACACCAACGTGGCCTGGCTGCACGAGCGCAAGATCTCGATCTGGGATGAATGGGCTGACTCACACGGCGACCTCGGTCCGATCTACGGGCATCAGTGGCGCTCCTGGCCTACTCCTGACGGCCATCACATCGACCAACTCGCACGGGTCATCGAGGCGATCCGCACGACACCGGACTCCCGTCGTCTCGTCGTATCTGCGTGGAATGTGGCCGATGTCGAGGACATGGCCCTGCCGCCGTGCCACACAATGTTCCAGTTCTACGTCGCTCCCCCGGATGAGCAGGGCATTCGCCGGCTGTCCTGTCAGCTCTATCAACGCTCTGCCGATGTATTTCTCGGTGTGCCGTTCAATATCGCGTCGTATGCGCTGCTCACCTCGATGGTCGCGCAGGTAACTGGTCTGGGTGTCGGCGACTTCGTGCACACCATCGGTGACGCGCACCTCTACCTCAACCACCTGGACCAGGCACGCGAGCAACTGAGTCGTACGCCCGGTGCACTGCCGACGCTGCGGCTGAACCCGCAGCGCACCGAGATCGACCATTTCGAGTTGGAGGACATCGCCCTCGAGGGCTACGTGGCCGCCCCTTCCATCAGGGCGCCGATCGCCGTATGACGATCACCCTGATCGCAGCAGTCGCGCGTAACGGCGTCATCGGTCGCGACGGCGACATGCCCTGGCACGTCCCAGGCGAACAACGCGGTTTCAAAGCCGCCACCATGGGCCATCCGATGCTGATGGGTCGCAAGACCTTCGAGGCAATGGGTGCGCTGCCCGGCCGACGTTCGATCGTCCTCACCCGCGACCCGCACTTCGAAGCGGCCGGTGTCGAGGTTGCGCACGACCTCGACGAGGCGTTGCTGCTCACCCAGGACGAGGATCTCTTCGTCGCCGGCGGTGCGCAGATCTACGCACTCACAATGCCGTTTGCCGACCGTTTGCTGCTGTCCGCGATCGCGTTGGAGGTCGACGGCGACACATTGTTCCCCGGCTGGCCGTACAGCAGCTCGCACACCTGGCACGAGACCGACCGCGTAGCCCATGACGGCTGGGAGGTGCTCACCTACGAGCGCCGCAGGCCGCGCGCCCAGATCGAGCGGGGCGACCGTATCGGGCGTGGCGCCCATCAGAAGGTCGGCGCCAGTGTCGCCATCATCCGCGACGGCAGGTTACTCATCACCCGCCGCGAGGACAACGGACTGTGGTGCCTACCCGGCGGTGGCGTCGATGCCGGTGAGACCTGGGCCGAGGCCGCGATCCGTGAAGCCCGCGAAGAGACCGGCCTGCAGATCGCCATCGACGGGGTGCTCGCCGCATACGCCAACCCCGATGTCGTCATCCGCTACCCCGATGGTCATCGCACCCAGATCTTCGGCGTGTGCTTCCGCGCCCACGTGGTCGCCGGAGAGGCGAGCACCTCCGACGAGGTGACCGAGGTCCGTTGGGTGACCGAGCAGGACGCCTCGCGGTTGCCGTTCATTCCCACCGCCCAGCGGCTGGTGCCGCAGGCGTTTTCTACCGCAGAGACAGTGAGCTATGACTGAGTTGACCCCCACCCCCGACGCCGCCGTGCGCACTGCCCGCAGCACCGACGCCGAGCAGGTCGGTGCCGTGCAGGCGCTGCTGTGGCGGGCGGCCTACGGGCGGTTCCTCAGCCCGGAGCTGCTGGCCGAATTCACCCCGGAAGCGTTCGGGGCGGTCTGGGCGCAGTCGCTCACGGCGCCGCCGAGTCCGCGCCACCGGCTGCTCGTCGCCACGCAGGGGCAGGATCTGGTCGGTTTCGTCGCGGTCGGGCCGGCGACGACCGATTCGGCAACGACGGACCCCGTCAATGACGTCGAGGGCACGGGGCCGACGGGCGAGATCCTGGTCGGCGGGGTGCTGGACACCCATCGCCGCACGGGCCACGGATCACGGTTGCTCAATGCCGCTGTCGACACATTGCGTGCCGGCGATTTTGGCCGGGTCGAGATGTGGGCGCTGGCGTTGGACACCCAGACCCTGGACTTCGCAGAGCAAGCCGGACTCGAGGCCGACGGCGCCTGGCGCGAGCGTGCACTGCCAGGCGATGCAGTCGCACGTGAGCTTCGCCTGCGGGCCTGGATCGGCCCGCAGGACTCCTGACTGCAGCGTGGACCCCGCTCAGAGATTCAGCAGCTGTTCCAGCCCGACCGTCAGGCCGGGCCGATCTGCGATGGCCCGCACGGCCGCCAGTATGCCCGGCATGAAACTGACCCGGTCGAACGAATCGTGCCGGATCGTCAACGCCTCCCCCGGCGCACCGAACGCAACTTCCTGGTGCGCCACCCGACCGCGCATCCGCAACGAATGCACCGGTATACCCGCCACCAACGCTCCGCGAGCACCGTCGGGATCGCTGGCGGTCGCGTCGGGCAGCCCACCGAGACCGGCGTCGGCACGAGCCGCTGCGATCAGCGACGCCGTACGCGCTGCCGTGCCCGAGGGGGCATCCACCTTGTCCGGGTGGTGGGTCTCCACCACCTCGACCGACTCGTAAAAGGCAGCCGCCCGCTGCGCGAAAGACATCATCAACAGCGCGCCGAGCGAGAAGTTGGGGGCGATCAGCACTCCGACGCCGGGCGCCTCACGAAGTTGCTCCTCCAGAGTCTGCAGACGCGCCGGTGACCATCCGGTCGTACCCACCACGACATGCACGCCCGCAAATACGCAGTACGCGACGTTGGCCGGTGACGCATCGGGCGTGGTGAGCTCGACGACGACCCGGGCACCACCGAGGTCGCCCAGCGCATCGCCGTGCTCGAACGTTCCGACCACCTGCAGATCGGCGGCCTCGCCCAGTGCTCGGACTGCGGCGGACCCCATCCGCCCGCGGGCTCCGATCACGGCAACAGGTGTTCGCTCACTCACGCGCCCAGAGTAGGGGCAGGTCGTTCTTCCCGGATCCGGGCGCCGCTAGTATATTGCCTACCTAAGTTCTTCTTGCTGGTCACCCCAGCTCGATGAAACCCCCATCTCTGCAGGAGCTTCATGACCAACGCCGCCGCCCAGGTCCCCGCGCAGGACGTGCCCGCAAAGCGCCGCCGCTATGAAGCCGATCACCCGAAGTACAAATGGGTCACGCTGTCCAACACCACCCTCGGCGTCCTGATGGCCACGATCAACGCATCCATCGTGATCATCTCGCTGCCCGCGATCTTCCGTGGCATCGGGCTGAACCCGCTGGGCGCGGGAAACGTCAGCTACCTGCTCTGGACGCTGATGGGATATCTGGTCGTATCGGCGGTGCTGGTCGTGACGCTCGGGCGCCTCGGGGACATGTTCGGCCGGGTCAAGATCTACAACCTCGGGTTCGTGGTCTTCACGGTGGCCTCGCTGATCCTGGTCGTCGATCCGCTGCACGGCAGCGGCGGGGCGTTGTGGATCATCCTCGGCCGGGTGATCCAGGGGGTCGGCGGGGCGATGCTGATGGCGAACTCGACCGCGATCCTGACCGATGCCTTTCCGTCCAACCAGCGCGGGATGGCCCTGGGCATCAACCAGGTTGCCGCCATCGGTGGGTCGTTCCTCGGCCTGATCGTCGGTGGGGTGCTGTCCGAGTGGCACTGGCGGGCAATCTTCCTGGTGAGCGTGCCGATCGGCATCTTCGGCACCATCTGGTCCTACACCTCGCTGCACGAGCTCGGCGTCAAGCGCCGCGGCACCCTCGACATACCGGGCAACATCACCTTCGCCGTCGGAGTGACCTCGATCCTGGTCGCGATCACCTACGGCATCCAGCCCTACGGCGGCGCCACGATGGGTTGGACCAACCCGTGGGTACTGCTCGGGCTGATCGGCGGCACGTTGGTACTGGTGGCGTTCGGGCTGATCGAGAACCGGGTCAGCGATCCGATGTTCTCGATGTCTCTGTTCAAGATCAAGGCCTTCTCGGCCGGCAACTTCGCCGGACTGCTCGCCTCGATCGGTCGCGGCGGCATGCAGTTCATGCTGATCATCTGGCTGCAGGGGATCTGGCTGCCGCTGCACGGCTACAGCTACGAGTCGACACCACTGTGGGCCGGCATCTACCTGCTCCCACTGACGGTGGGCTTCCTGATCGCCGGTCCTGCATCGGGGTTCATGTCAGACCGGGTCGGCGCCCGCGCCTTCGCCAGTGGTGGGCTGCTGATCACCGCAGCGACCTTCGTCGGGCTGATCCTGATCCCCGTCGACTTCAACTACACCGTCTTCGCAGTGCTGCTGTTCGTGAACGGAATCGGCTCAGGGATGTTCTCCGCGCCCAACACCACCGCGATCATGAACAGTGTCCCGGCGAACCAGCGCGGCGCCGCCTCGGGGATGCGCGCGACGTTCTTCAACTCCGGTACGTCGTTGTCGATCGGCATCTTCTTCTCGCTGATGATCGTCGGACTCGCCGCGCACCTGCCGAACGCGCTGCGTACCGGGCTGGTCGCTCAACATGTGGCGCCGAGCGTCGCCAACGGGGTAGCGGGTCTGCCCCCGGTGGGCTCGATGTTCGCGGCGTTCCTCGGCTTCAACCCGATCCAGTCGCTCCTCGGGCCGACAGGCGCCCTGAAGCAGGTACCAGCAGCCAATGCGCAGACGCTGACCGGCAAGGAGTTCTTCCCGCACCTGCTCAGCGGGCCGTTCCACAGTGGTCTCGTCGTGGTGTTCACCGCGGCCGCCGTGATGATGGTCATAGCCGCGATTGCCAGCCTGATGCGTGGTGGGCACTACGTGCACAACGACGACGACGACGACTTTTCGGAGCCTGAGCCTGCACAGGGTCAGAACGTCGAGCAGCACGCCTGATATCTCACCTTTTGGACATGTGCAGCCGGGGCAGATATGCCCCGCTGCACATGTCCAAACCTCGCGACGTCAGCGGTAACGACGCTTCAGACCTGAGGCCAGCATGCCCAGCCCGGCGACGCCCATGACGATGCCGACGACCCGGTAGGCCCGGTGTCGCCAACCGCGCGGATCGAACCCCGACGTGGCTGCCTGGATCGCGTCGTCGTAGGACATCCGCCCGCCGGGAGGCTCTCCGACAAAGTCCAGGATGTCGTCCTCGTCGCAGACCGCTTCGTGGATCAGGCTGCCGACCAGCGGGCGCGCGATACCGGCGGAAACCGGCGTCACCGCCCCCACCCAGTGGCTCGCCAACTGCGGGGTGAGCACGGGCACCGTTGCGATCAGGGGCGATCCGAGGCCGGTGACCCTGGCGTACTCACGCATCATCTCCGCATACGTCAGCACATCGGGGCCACCGATGTCGAAGGTGCGGTTGACGTCCTGCGCGAGGTCCGCAGACCTGACCAGGTAGTGCAGGACGTCGTCGATGGCGACTGGTTGGATGCGGTTACGCAACCACCGCGGCGCCACCACCGCGGGTAGTCGCTCGGTCAGGTGACGCAACATGTCGAAGGAGGCAGACCCGTCGCCCAACACGACACCGGCCTGCAGAACAGCCGTCGGGACACCGCTGGCGAGCAGGATGTCGCCCACCTCGACCCGGGATCCCAGGTGCGGGGACAGGTCCCCGGTGGGGTGCAGGCCGGACAGGTAGACCAGTCGCTGCACTCCCGCGGCTTTGGCGGCGTCGGCGAAGATGTGCGCCATCTCGCGATCCCGGCGGACGAAGTCACCACCCCCGTCCATCGAGTGCAGCAGGTAGTAGGCCACCTGCATGCCGTCCAGTGCCCCGGCCATGTCCTGCGCCTCGGACGCGCTGCCTTCGAAGACCTCGACCTGATCGGCCCACTCCTTACCGCGCAGAGCTTCGGGGTGGCGACTGAGAACCCGGACCTGCCAATCGTCGGCCAGTAACCGGGGTACGAGGAGTCCGCCGATGTATCCGGTGGCGCCGGTAACCAGAACGGTGCGTTGCGTCATACCGCACACCCTAGGTGGCCGTTCAGGACATGGGAGGAAGATGGTCTGGTGCCTGAATTCACCCCGGCGTCCTGGGTGACCGCATGGACCTGGTCCTGGCCCGGTATCGCGGTCGCATTCGTGCTGGCAGTCCCCTACGTCGTGCTCGTCTCTCGCGCCCGACGGCTCGGTCACCACTGGCCCATCTGGCGTACGGCCGTCTACCTGGTCGCAGGTGTCGGCTCGTTGATCTACGTCACCTGCGGCGCCATCGGGTCGTACCGCACCACGTTTCTGTGGTGCTTCGGTGCTGAGGTCGGGGTCATCGCCACGATCACCCCCCTCGCGCTGGCGCTCGGAGATCCAGTGGGGTTGGCGGAGCTGCTCCGGCCGGGCAGTACACGCATTCTGCAGGGCCGCATCGCGCGGGTGCTGATGTTCCCGCTCTTCGCCTCCGTGCTGTCGGCGGCGAGTATCTTCCTCATCTTCTTCACGCCGTACGCGCTGTGGGCGATCACGACGCAGATCGGTGAATTCGTGCTACTCCTGCACCTTTTGATCGTCGGGATGCTCGTCGTGTTGCCGCTACTGACCAAGGAGCTGCTGCCCGCCTGGGCCACCGCCCCGGTCAAGACGGTCTTCGCCTTCGCCGATGGCTTGTTCGACGCAATTCCGGGCATCCTGGTGATGACGTCGTCCACCCTGCTCATCCCGGACTTCCCCGGTTTCGCCAGCAGTCGGCACGCGGGGTTCGGCACCCTGCTGGACCAGAAATTCACCGGTGGCGCACTGCTGGGGGTCGCTGAAGCAATCGGCGTACCGCTGCTGGCAGTGGTGTTCGTGCAGTGGTTGCGCAGCGATGCCGTCGAAGCCGCCGAGATCGATGCCCGGCTGGACGATCTGGAGCAGACAGCCAACTCCAGAACAACCGCCTCCCCCGACGCAGGCAACGCGTCGGCAGTTGACGCGGGGTCACCGGATCGACCGTGGTGGTTGGACGATCCGCGGTTCGCGGACCGCTACGGCCGCGGAAATGACCGTTTCCCGCCGGACTGAACCGTTCTCGATGGCCACTTCGTAGGTGCCGGACCATCGCCGCGAAGTGCGCTTTCCTCGTAGTCGGCGAACTTTGCACTCACCTGCGTCACACGGCACGGGCACGAGCCAGACGCACGACCTCGGCGAGCCTGACTCGCACCCAGTCCGGCTCGTACATGACCTGAGTCCAGGTGCATCGCAGCACGAGCTGCCCCGCACACACCAACTCGGTGTAGCGGCGGCAGTCCTTGTCGAATCCGGCTCTGCTGCCATGTGCCTCGAATCCCTCGCCCTCGATCACGACTCCGAGATCACGGTCCGCGAGGTCGACCACGGCTCGGTGAGTGGCGTTCTCGAACGCCACCTGAGGCTGCACCAGGAGGCCGTCGACCTGCAGACAGAGCGCTCGAAGCACCGATTCGAGCGGATTGGCCGCTCGACCGTCCGCCGCGGCCAGCACCGCGCGCGCCTGAACTGCGCCGCGCCCCGTCAGGCAGTCACCCATTGCCCTCAGCTCGTCATGCCCCACTGCTCCAACCCGCAGCGCCGAATCGGCCACAGTGAGCGCCTCATCGAAAGCCAGGTCACGCGCACAGTCAACGACTGTTCTCAGCGGTTCAGTCACACCGTCGACAATCTCCTCCACCGGCAGCGTCCGGTAGTAGACCTGCAGCCGTTTACTCGCTGAACTTCGGGCGTGGCTGTTCGGGCGTACCGTCACGTGGGGGCGGTCGGGCATCTTCTTCAGCGACCACCCATGCTGCACAGCCGCGCTGAGGTGGCTGAGCACACCATTCAGCGACAACGCGCCCCGCCGATGATCGCCCAGTCCGGAGTCGATGTACTGCCCGCGCCCGTTGCGGACGATGACCCCGTCGCGACAGGCGGCAGCTACTTCACGCTGCCCGAGGCGTGCCAGATCTGCATACCGCGCAACACCCCCCAGCTCGGCCATCGTCGCAATGAGCGACAGGTGTTCCGACGTGTGGGCCGGGAGGAGATCGGCCCGATCATCCTCCCGATCGGGGGCGTCAGCCACGCTTCTCCTCCCCGTCCATACCGACTGGTGCGCGGCAGGCCGCGGCAGGTGCGCAGCGGACAACGCGGCCGGCTGACCGGGGGGCACGCACGACAGGGGTCATCCCGCCAGGATGCACCGGTTCCGTGCGCGGAAACCGTTGTCCACAGGCGCAACCTGGGTGAGATCGGGTGGGGTCACGCCGCGCGGTGGCGCTGGCAGCGGGGGCACCAGAAGAGGTTGCGGCCCGCCATGACCTGCGTGCGCACGACGGTCCCGCACCGTGGACACGGGTCGCCGGTGTGCTTGTAGACCGCATGTTTCGGTCGTCGCACGATCGCTGTTCCGCCCGCCGCGAACGCTGCTTCGGCCTTTTCAAGTTGCTGGTCGTCGGTCACGATCCGGCCGGTGATCACACCGACCTTCATCAGCCGCACCAGGTCCTCCCACATCGCATCCCAGGCCGAGCGGCGCACCTTGTTCCCGAGCTTGAAGGGATCGATCCGATGCCTCCACAGCAACTCGCACCGGTAGAGGTTGCCGATGCCCGCGACGACGTCCTGATCCATCAGCAACGCACCGATCGACTTGCGACTGCGGTGGATCCGCGCCCAGGCAAGTTCTGGTTCGGCGTCCGGGCGAAGCGGATCCGGGCCGGTGCGGGCGATCACCTCGGCGATCTCCTCCGGAGTACGCAGCGCGCAGGTGATCGGTCCGCGCAGGTCCGCGACGTGCGTGGACGTCGCCAGCCGCAACCGGACTGCGCCGCGTGGCGCGGGCAACCCGTCGTCGTACGGCATGACGCTGAACTTGCCGATCAGACCCAGGTGCACATGCAGCACCCGTTCAGCGGCGAAATCGACGAACAGGTGCTTGCCCCAGGCGTCTGCCGACTCGAAGAGCGTGCCGTCCAGCAACGCGGCGCCCTGTGCGAACCGGCCCTGCGGACTGCTCACCATCGGCTCCTCGCCGGCGAAGGCGCCGCTCAGCGTGTCTGCAAGTCGGTGAATCGTATGTCCCTCTGGCACAGCAGCACTCAACCAATCAGTTCGGTCGCGACACGGTGAAGCGTCGGATGGGTGTAGTCACTTCCGGTCACTTCACCGCGCGCCCAGGTCAGCAACAACCGGTCACCGAGCACCTCGACGCCGCCGATGTTGTTGTCGAACCACGGACCATGCGTCAGCTCCCAGTCGTAGGCGGGCATTGCCACCTGCGACAACCGCTTGGCAAGCCTGCGCATCGGCTTCTTCATGACATCGGCCATCGTGCCCTGCAGCACGCGCACCCCGCGCGGCAGGGGGTTACGGATGGGCGAGCAGACCAGCTGCACAATCTGTGACTGCAGGCCGTAACGCTCAGCTGGCACCTGGGTGATGTAGGAGTTGTGTACATCTCCGGACAGGAACGTGATGGTCGCAGGTGGCTCGCCGTGCGCTCCGCGGGCCACTTGCACCACTCGCTCGAGCACGTGCGCGAACGACCGTTCGAACGCGGCCCAGTGCTCCAGATCCACGGCCTCGCGCACCTTCTCCCCGGCGCGCGCCATCCGTGACCCCCACGCTCCCCCGGCCATCGTCTCGTTGATCGACTCCAGGTCGTGGATCGCCGGAGGGAGCAGGAACGGCAGCGACGTGCCGATGAACAGGTGTGTGACACCGCCGTGCAACTGCTCGTCGAACCAGGCGCTCTCCCGCGGATCGAGCATGGCGCGCGCGCCGGGGGTGAGGACGCGTGCGTTGCGCGAGTCCACCACGACCAGCACGCTGTCACCGAGAGAGCGGGTGAAGGACCAGCGGTAGGTCTGCGGGTCCCTGTCGACGCGGTCGGCGAACGCGTCGATAACCACTGTGATGTCCAGCTCGTCGTCGTCCTCGTCATGGGCGACGATATGTTGCCAGATCTCGTCTTCTGCCAGCTCATCGGGCGGGAGGTTGCCTGCGTGCTGGTAGATCCAGTAGGACCCGAGGGCACCGACGATCCGGTCGCGCCACCACGGCAACATGTTGATCTCCTCGTGCCAGGCCGCGGAGGTGTTCCAGTCATCGCGCACGTCATGGTCATCGAAGATCATGGCGGTCGAGAGCGTGGAGAGCAGCCACCTGTTGGCCGGATCGGACCAGGCGAGACGGTACAGCTCGGCGTATTCAGTGAAGTCCTTGACCTCAGCACCCGGAGGCTCGTCCAGTCCACGTCGCTGTTGGATGAATTCGCGCATCGTGGGCGACGTTTCGTCGGCATACAGCTGGTCGCCGAGGAAGAGGATGAAATCCGGCCAGTGGTTCGGGCTGCGCATCATCTCCAACGCATAGGCCCGCAGCGCATCCACCCCATGCGACTCCGTGCCTTCTTTGTCATGCCCGACCGAGGTGCGGCAGGAACCATAGAGGAAGTGCGGCTGGTCGGCGGGGTCCTGGGTCGCAATCCTGCACGGCAGATACGGGTCGTCCACCAGGGGCCATACGACCACGCCGTCGTGGACGATCTGGTAGTCCTGCACCGAGCCGGGCTCCAGACCATCGACCAGCACGATCGCGTAGTGGTTGCCATGCGCACGGAAGGTCGCAGCCGACCAGCTGCGACCCTCTGCTCGCACCTCGATACGACCGGCGGCTGCGGTCTGCACCCAGATCGTGGCTGTGGTCTCGGCGACGTGTCGCAGCAGCGGGCCGAGAACGAGCCCGGCGGGTGTGGGGGGCGAGGTGGGCATGGGTTCTTCCTAGCAAACGCGAGCGTCAGCGACGCGGACGGGCCGGCTTGCGGCTACGCGTCACGACGTAGGCGGAAGGATTGACCCCGTGGTACCGCACCACCACTTCACGCACGATCTTCAGCCCCCGGGTACGGGCGAGAGCGTCTTTGAACACCCGTTTGTCATCAGTCAGCAGGACGCACCGCCCGCTCGGGGTCAGCACCCGCTCGATCTCGCGCAACACCCTCGGGTACAGCTCGATGTTGTCCGCATTACTGCCGATTCGCTTCCCGAACGGCAGATCCGTCACGACCCGGTCGACCGACTGATCGGTGAGTTCCAGGTTGGTGGCATCACCGTGGACCAGGTCGATCCGGCCAGCCAGATCGCGATCCGCGATATTGGACCCGGCCAGCTCGACGGCATGCGCCTGCAGCTCGACCGCGATCCCCCGCCCGTCCCGGCGGCTGATCGCATCCACGATCGGAACCGTGCCCACACCCGCGCAGGGGTCGAGCAGCACATCCTGCGGCGCGCACTTGGCCAGCCGGAGCAGGCCCGCCACCACAGGGACGGGGGTCGCTGCAGGTAACCGCCGCAGCGTGCCGAATCGCGCCGCCCAGGCCAGCGACCCCAGCTGCGCGGCGCCGAGCTCGACATCGAGGTTGACCTGCCAGTCACCCGGTGCGTTGACCCACCCCGCGCGCTCGTACCGGTCGATGAGAGCCGCCCGCGCGTCTGGTGACGCCTGCACCCGAAACCGCACGGGCGTATCCAACGCCAGGCCCGGCAATTGCTGAACCGCTGCGATGACGACCTCGGGGGACGCGTCGGCATCCCACGGCAATGCCACCCAATCGATCGCGGTGGTCCTCGCCAGGAACCCCAGGTCCGTGACGTCCTCCAGCAGGATCTCCCCGTGTGCCACCAGTCGACTGCGCAGACCGTGTTCCTGCTGCAGGTCACCGCGCAGGAGGTCCTCGAAGCCGACCGCACAGGTCACGATCAGTTCGGTTGCCATGCAGCCATCCTCCCCCGAGCGCTGGGCTATGCGACGAACGAGCCCGGCCCTCCAGTAGGAGGACCGGGCTCGCTGATGGTGCGAGAAAACTACTCAGGCGTCGGTGGGTGCCGACTGCGAGTCGCCACCGCCGTTGCC
This sequence comes from Dermatophilaceae bacterium Sec6.4, assembly GCA_039636865.1. Taxonomy (NCBI): domain Bacteria; kingdom Bacillati; phylum Actinomycetota; class Actinomycetes; order Micrococcales; family Dermatophilaceae; species Dermatophilaceae bacterium Sec6.4. Next base: position 1,522,495 of record CP144172.1, on the reverse strand, counting down.
ACCATTGTTGCCGCCACTGTTTCCGCGGCCACGGCCACCACGACGACGGTTGCGCGGGCGACGTTCGCCTTCGCTCTTGTCACCTTCACCACTGTCGCCCTCAGCGTTGTCGCCGTCGGAATCCTCAGCAGCAACCGCGGTCGGTTCTTCAGCGACCGGAGCGGTGTCGGCGACCGGGGCTGCCGGAGCTTCCTGAGCTTCCGGAATGACCTCAGCAACCTGCGCTGCAGGGGCGTCGACGGATACCGGAGCATCCTCGACGACACCGAGCGAGAGCTTGCCGCGCGGGTCGACCTCCTTGAGCTCGACCTGCACCTTCTGACCGATCTTCAGGACGTCGTCGACGTTGTCGATCCGCTTGCCGCCGACCAGCTTGCGTACTTCGGAGATGTGCAGCAGGCCGTCCTTGCCGGGCAGCAGGGAGACGAACGCGCCGAACGTCGTGGTCTTGACCACGGTGCCCAGGAAACGCTCGCCGACCTCCGGCATCTGCGGGTTGGCGATCGCGTTGATCGCCGCGCGGGCCGCCTCGGCCGAGGCGCCGTCGATAGCACCGATGTAGATGGTGCCGTCGTCCTCGATCGAGATGTCGGCGCCGGTGTCCTCCTGGATCTGCTTGATCATCTTGCCCTTCGGGCCGATGACCTCACCGATCTTGTCAACAGGCACGTTGACCGAGATGACGCGCGGTGCGAACGGGCTCATCTCATCCGGTGCGTCGATGGCCTCGTGCATCACGTCCAGGATGTACAGGCGCGCGTCGCGGGCCTGGGTCAGCGCGGATGCGAGGACCTCGGCGGGGATGCCGTCGAGCTTGGTGTCCAGCTGGATCGCGGTCACGAATTCACGGGTACCGGCCACCTTGAAGTCCATGTCACCGAAGGCGTCTTCGGCGCCGAGGATGTCGGTCAACGCGGCGTACTGCGTCTTACCGTCGACCTCAGCGGTGACCAGGCCCATTGCGATACCGGCGACCGGGGCGCGCAGCGGCACACCGGCATTCAGCAGCGACAGGGTGGATGCACAGACCGAACCCATGGAGGTGGAGCCGTTGGAGCTCAGCGCCTCCGACACCTGACGGATGGCGTAGGGGAATTCCTCACGCGAGGGCAGTACCGGCATCAGGGCGCGCTCGGCGAGCGCACCGTGGCCGATCTCGCGGCGCTTGGGCGAACCCACGCGGCCGGTTTCACCGGTGCTGTAGGGCGGGAAGTTGTAGTTGTGCATGTAGCGCTTGCGTGACACCGGGGACAGCGTGTCGAGCATCTGCTCCATCCGCAGCATGTTGAGGGTGGTGACGCCCAGGATCTGGGTCTCGCCGCGCTCGAAGATCGCCGAGCCGTGCACCCGCGGGAGCACCTCGACCTCGGCCGACAGCGCGCGGATGTCCGCGAGCCCACGACCGTCGATGCGCACCCTGTCGGTAACGATGCGGTGACGCACCTGGGCCTTCTGCAACGCGCGGTAGGCCGCGGAAACTTCCTTCTCCCGGCCCTCGAAACGCTTGCCGGCACCGCTCAGTTCGGCCTTGAGCGCGCTCTTCAGCTCGTCCAGCTTGTCCTCGCGGTCGACCTTGTCCGCGATGGTGAAGGCGGCGGCGACCTGCTCGGTGGCGTCCTTCTCGACGGCCTCGTAGACGTCGTCCTGGTAGTCCAGGAAGATCGGGAAGTCCTGCACCGGCTTGGCGGCCTGGCCGGCAAGCTCGGACTGCGCCTCGCACAGCACCTTGATGAACTTCTTGGCAGCTTCCAGACCCTGCGCGACGACCTCTTCGGTCGGAGCCGTCTTGCCCTGGTTCTTGACCAGGTCCCAGGTGGCTTCGGTGGACTCGGCCTCGACCATCATGATCGCGACATCATCGCCGGCGACGCGGCCGGCAACGACCATGTCGAAGGTCGAACGCTGCGCATCGGAGAAATTTGGGAAGGCAACCCACTGGTTGTCGATCAGGGACACACGGGTCGCACCGATCGGGCCGGAAAAGGGGAGCCCGGAGATCTGGGTCGCGACGGACGCACCGTTGATGGCGAGCACGTCGTACTGGTGGTCGGGGTTCAGCGCCAACACCGTGATGACGACCTGGACCTCGTTGCGCAGACCCTTCTTGAAGGTCGGGCGCAGCGGCCGGTCGATCAGTCGGCAGGTAAGGATGGCGTCGGTCGAAGGGCGACCTTCGCGACGGAAGAAACTGCCGGGGATCTTGCCCGCGGCGTACATCCGCTCCTCGACGTCGACCGTCAGGGGGAAGAAGTCGAAGTGGTCCTTCGGCTGTTTGCCTGCGGCCGTGGTGGCCAGCAGGGTGGTCTCGTCGTCGAGGTAGCACAGCACTGCGCCGCCGGCCTGCTTGGCGAGACGTCCGGTTTCGAACCGGACCGTGCGGGTACCGAAGCTGCCGTTGTCGAGCGTGGCTTCGGCGAAAGTGATCTCTGGACCCTCCATTGGGTCTCCTCTTCTCTTTAATTCAGCGGCTGCGCGGATCGTCGTTGCCCACGGCCGTTTCCTTGCTCAGGGGTATGTAGACGTGGCTCGCGGGTGAGCGCTGGTGCGCTGAAACCGGCGAGGCCTGCATACCCCCAGACACGCCGACAGGCGGTCACCGTTATCGGTGACCGCCTGGGGCGTGAAATTTGTGATCAGCGACGTAGACCGAGTCGCTTGATGAGTGAGCGGTAACGCTCGACGTCAATGTCCTCGAGGTAGCGCAGCAGACGCTTGCGCTTGCCGACCAGCAGCAGCAGACCGCGGCGGCTGTGGTGGTCATGCGGGTGCTGCCGCGAGTGCTCGGTGAGGTCCTTGATGCGCTGGGTCAGCATTGCGACCTGCACCTCGGGGGAACCGGTGTCACCTTCACCAGTGGCGTACTCGGACATGATGGTCGCCTTGACGGCGGTTTCGAGAGGCATGCTGTGAAGTGGCTCCAATTCGTTGACTCGCTGCGCGGTGCTCCTGGGCATATCCACCAGAGCGCTATTGGTCCGCGGCCGATCTACGGCTGAGCCAAAGATTAGCAGCGCGGCGCGGCGGGGCCCTAATCGCGGCATTCTCACGCCGCGGCTCCGGGGCGCGGTCACGGGCAGTGACACACTGAGCGCCATGAGCCGATCCACGGGCAGCGATCGACCCAGCGAGCGGACCCGCTACGAAGCCGAGGTAGCGGCGTACGTCGCAGCCGGCGGTAACGAAGAGGTCCAACGAGTCATCACTGCAGTGCACGGAATGTCACGCCGTCTGTCGCAGTGGTACACCCGTCAGCTCACCGACGTCGGCCTCTCCTCCGGGGAATGGGCGGTCATCTCGATCCTGGCCACCTCGCCCGAGGGCACGTTCGACACCCCGTCCTCCCTCGCCCACAGCACAGCGGTCGCGCCGTCGTCGATGACCCACCGGCTGGACAGGATGAGCGAGCGCGGACTGGTGGACCGGACACCTGACACAGCGAACCGCACGCGAATCCTCATCACTCTCACGGCCGCGGGCTGGGAGCTCTTCCAGCAGGTGATCCGCCACTCCGATGTGATGGAGTCCGACGTGCTCGATCGGCTCGATCCGCCGCAGCGCCAAAAACTTGCGTCGTTGCTCGAACAGGCGATCACCGGGTTGGACGACGCACTCGACGGTCCGTAGATCTACCTGAAGCAACGTGGTCCGATCCGACTCGCCGGTCGAGTGTCGGGTTACTGGAACCAGGTGGACTATTCGAACCAGATGGCGATTTCGCGCTCGGCGGACTCCGGTGAGTCCGAACCATGCACGATGTTCTCCTGCACGCGTCTGCCCCAGTCACGGCCGAGGTCGCCGCGGATGGTGCCGGGCAACGCCGCGGTGGGGTCCGTCGCGCCGGCCAGGGCCCGGAAACCCTCGATGCACCGGTTGCCCTCGACGACGACGAACGTCGCAGGCCCGGAGGACATGAAGTCCACCAGCGGCTGGTAGAACGGCTTGCCTTCATGTTCGGCATAGTGCCTGGCCAGCCGATCCCGATCGGGAGTGGTGATGTGCAGGTCGGCCAGCAGGTAGCCCTTCGCCTCGATCCGGCGCAGCACCTCCCCGGTCAGCCCGCGACCGAATCCATCGGGTTTGACGATTACCAGGGTGCGTTCGAGTTGCTCAGTCACAGCGCGAACCCTAGTGCAGTGGATTCGAAGCAACCGGGTGCGGAGGTGGCCGAACTCAGGTCGCCTGCAGTGCGCCAACCCCGAGCAGCACGAACAAGAGCACCGAGAGCCCGATGCGGTAGAAGACGAACGGACGCAGTGTGTTGGTCTGCAGGTACCGCATCAGCCACGCGATCACGGCGTACCCGACCACGAACGCGATCACCGTCGCGATGGCGACATGGCCCCAACCGTCGGAGTTCGGCTTGCTGACCTCACCGGCCAGCTCGAACAGCCCGGACGCCCATACGGCAGGTATTGCCAGCAGGAAGGAGTACCGCGCAGCGGCTTCGCGTTTGTAACCGATCAGCATCCCGCCGCTCAAGGTGGCGCCGGAGCGGGACACTCCGGGGATCAACGCCAGCGCCTGCCACAGCCCGAAGAAGATGCCGTCGCGGGTGCTGAGATCTCTGACCTCTTTGGTCTGGCGGGCAGTGCTGTCCGCGTAGGCGATGACGAGCGCGAAGAGCAGCAGCATGGTGGCCGTGATCCACAGGTTACGAGCAGGCCCCTCGATCTGGTGGCGGAACAGCAGTCCGAGCACACCGATCGGAATGGTGCCGATGATGACGAGCAGGAATTCGCGCGCGTCAGGGTCGGACCAGGGCAGCCTGCGGCGCAATGCCAGTAGCCCTGCGGTGACCAGCCGGACGATGTCCTTCCAGAAATACACGACCACCGCCAGCTCCGTGCCGAGCTGGTTGATCGCGGTGAACGCCGCTCCCCCGCCGTCGTTGCCGAAGAACAGCCGCCCGAAGATCAGCTGGTGCGCAGAAGAGGAGACCGGCAGGAACTCGGTGATCCCCTGCACGATGCCCAGAACCACCGCCTCGATCCAGCTCATCGCAGCATGGGGTGGCAGAAACGGATCATGGTGATTTCTCCACGTAGTCGGCGGTCAGCTGGTCCATCTTGGCGCCCTGTACCAGCGCGGTGATCCACAGCGCGAGGAAGAAGACCCCCACGAAGAACATCAGCGGCACCACGAAGGCCGCCGCCAGAGTGGTGATCTGCACCAACCACCCGATCGCGACACCCCACGGACGTCGCATCGTGCCTGCGACGACGATGCAGAGCACCGCGAGCACCACACCGAACCACAGGTAGGACGAACGTCCGCCGCCGTCCTGGGACTTCGCGATCGCCCATGCCACGAGACCGCCGAGCAGTACCGCGATCACCTGGAAGGCCACCACGACCGCAGCCAGCCGACGCGTCATCTTCTCCCCGACGCCGTACAACAGCACCCCACCCGGGGCGTACGCCGCGGTGCGCTTTTTCGTGTCGCTCATACGTCGGTAGCTCCCAGCAGGGCGCGTACTTCGGCCGCGGTCACCACGGATCCGGTGGCGAGCACCCCGCCTGCCACCCCACCCTCGTCAGCGAGCTCCGCGGCGCGGTCCAGTGCTTCGGGCAGGCTCGGCACGACAAAGACCCGGTCCTCACCGAATATCTCCCGGGCCAGCGCCCCCAGCTGTTCCGGATCCGTTGCCCGGTGGGAATTGGTACGGGTAATGACGATCTGGTCCAGGACCGGCTCGAGGGTCTGCAGGATGGCGTCCGCGTCCTTGTCCGCCAGGATCGCGACGACACCCACCAGCTTCGCGAAGTTGAACGAATCCACCAGCGCCGCAGCCAGCGCGCGCGCGCCGGCAGGGTTGTGGGCCGCGTCGACCAGGACGGTCGGCGACCGACGGACGACTTCCAGCCGCCCCGGCGAGGACAGATTACTCAGCGCCTCGCGCAGTAGGTCGATGTCCAGCGGTTGTTCACCGCCGCCGAGGAACGCCTCGACCGCCGCGATGGACGTGGCGACGTTGTGCGCCTGATGCTCCCCGAACAGCGGCAGGTACAGGTCGTTGTAGTCCCCGGCGAGCCCTCGAATCGAAACCTGCTGCCCGCCGACCGCCTGGTCGCGGGTCATCACCATGAACTGCTCGTCCTCGCTGACCACGGTGGCGCCGACCAGCTGGGCCCGCTCACCGATCAGATCGGACACGTCCGGCTCCTGTCGCCCGATGACCGCGATCGCGCCTGCCTTGACGATGTCGCGTTTTTCCAGCGTGATTGCTTCCAGTGTGGTGCCCAGCAGCCGCTGATGGTCGATATCGATGGGGGTGATGACTGCGACCTGACCGTCGGCCACATTCGTCGCATCCCACCGCCCACCGAGGCCGACCTCCACGATTGCCACATCGACGGGGGCGTCGGCGAATGCGGCGTACGCCATCACCACCAGCAGCTCGAAGTACGTGGTGCGCGGACCGCCCTCGCGCGCCGATCGCTGATCGATCAGCTCGACGTAGGGCAGCACGTCGTCGTACGTCGCGATGAAGCGCTCGGGGTCGATCGGCTGACCGTTCAGACTGATCCGCTCACGGATGTCGTGCAGGTGCGGGGAGGTGAACCGTCCCGTCGAGAGGCCCAACTCGCGCAGGATCCGCTCGATGAATCGGGTGGTGCTGGTCTTGCCGTTGGTACCCGTCAGGTGGATGACCGGGAAGGTCCGTTGCGGCTCACCGAGCAGTTCCATGATCTGGGCGACCCGCTCCAGCGAGGGTTCCGGCGTACTCTCCGGCGCACGCGCGAGGATCTGCGTCTCGACCTCGCGCAGTCGCTTACGCACCTGCAGCGCCGCTGCCGCTGCGTGGGCCGCCGCGTCCGGGCGTCCGCTGCTCATGCCCGGCCCGCGGGTGATTCGAGGGTGCGACGTACCCAGACGCTGTCCGGCACACCGGACCCGCTGGGCTCCTGGTCGTAGATCGTGAATCCGAAGTGCTCGTAGAAACCGGCAGCGCCGGCGTTGCCGTCGAGATAGGACAGGACCATCGTCTTCCATCCGTCGTCGGTCGCGCGGTCGATCGCCGCGCGCAGCAGTGCTGAACCAGCTCCGAGGCCCTGGTATTCCGGCAGTACGTAGAGCTTCCAGAGCGCTATCTCATCGGCCTGCGCGCCGACGACGGAGACGCCGACGACCCCGCCGTCGCACTCGGCGACCGTCGCCCGACCGGAGCGGATAGCCGGGATGGTCGCATCGGCGGTCCACCATTTGGCCAACCCCATCGCGACGTAGTCGTCGCCCGCGATCGGTCCGTAGGTCGGCGGCCACGTACGGCGGCCAACCTCGATGACCGCGAGCAGATCATCGCCGGTTGCTGGGCGAATCGTGACGGGCCCGCTCATTTCGTGCCGCCTCTGATCCCCTTGGGTAGGGCGACCGCGATGGCTATCTGTTTCCCGTCGGCAAGATCCACCACGGTGCCGCCGGGCAGCTCGTGACCGGCACCGGCCGCGCCGAACTGCACCGCGAGGGTCTCGCCCATGATCAGGTTCTGATGGGCAACGACGGCCTGCCACACTTCGTCATCGCCGGCGAGCGACAGGCTGATGCGGTCACTGATGTTCAGACCGGCGTCACGTCGTCGTTGTTGCACTGCGCGGATGACATCGCGCGCCAGACCCTCGGCGCGCAACTCGTCGGTGACCGCGGTGTCGAGCACCACGAATCCGCCGCCGGGCAGCATGCCCGGCACCAGAGCACTATCGGCGTCACCGGAAACCACTGTCTCCAGGGTGTATTCGCCCTCCTGCAGGGCTAGGCCTCCGCTGGTCACGATGCCATCGTCACTCACCGACCAGTCGCCGGATTTACTGCCCTTGATAGCGACCTGGACCTCCCGCCCGAGGCGCGGGCCTGCCGCGCGGGCATTCACGGCGAGCCGCTGAGTGACTCCGAACTCCTCCTGGGTGGCGTCCGCAAGATCGGCCAGGCGCACCTCGCGGACGTTGATCTCATCGGCGATCACGTCGGTGAAATCGGCGAGCGCGGCCGGATTCGGGACCACGACCGTCACGCTCGGCAACGGCAGACGCACCCGCAACTGATGCGCCTTGCGCAGGCTGGATGTCGTCGAGCAGATGGCTCGGGCCCGGTCCATCGCCTCCACCAGTGCGTCATCGCTCGGCAGATCGTCAGCGACCGGCCAGTCGGTCAGGTGCACCGATGCTCCACCGGTCAGTCCGCGCCAGATCTGCTCCGTCTCCAAGGGCAGCAGCGGCGCAGCGACCCGGGTCAGCACCTCCAGCGCGGTGTAGAGCGTGTCGAACGCGGCGTGCGTTGCGGACGAACCGTCGGTTGCGCTGTCCCAGAAGCGCTCTCGCGAACGTCGGATGTACCAGTTGGTCAGCACGTCGAGGAACCCGGCAACACTGTCGCAGGCACTCGCGATGTCGTACACGTCCAGCTGCCGACCGACCGTCTCCACCAGGTCACGGACCTTGGCGAGCAGGTAACGGTCCAGGACGTCTTCGCTGGCGGTCGACCATTTCGCGTCGTACCCGTCGGCATTCGCGTAGAGGCTGAAGAAGTACCAGCTGCTCCACAGCGGCATCATCACCTGACGCACGCCGTCGCGGATGCCCTGCTCGGTGACGACCAGGTTGCCGCCCCGCAGGATCGGGCTGGCCATCAGGAACCAACGCATCGCGTCCGCGCCGTCGCGATCGAACACCTCGGACACGCTCGGGTAGTTACCCAGCGACTTGGACATCTTGGCCCCGTCCGAACCCAGGACGATGCCGTGGCAGATGACCGACTTGAACGCCGGTCGGTCGAAGAGAGCCGTTGAAAGCACATGCAGCGTGTAGAACCAGCCACGCGTCTGACCGATGTACTCCACGATGAAGTCACCGGGGAAGTGGTGCTCGAACCAGTCGGCATTCTCGAACGGGTAGTGCACCTGGCCGTAGGGCATCGACCCGGAGTCGAACCACACGTCGAGCACGTCGCTCACCCGCCGCATCGTCGAATGACCGGTGGGGTCATCGGGGTTGGGCCTGGTCAGCTCATCGATGTAGGGGCGGTGCAGGTCCGGGGTGCGCTCGCCCGTCGCCTGGTCGACCCGGCCGGGCAGCACACCGAAGTCACGCTCCATGTCCGCAAACGAACCGTAGACGTCGATCCGCGGGTAGGCCGGGTCATCGGACTTCCAGACCGGCACGGGGCTACCCCAGAAGCGGTTGCGGGTGATCGACCAGTCTCGGGCGTTCTCCAGCCACTTGCCGAACTGCCCGTCGCGGACATTGCCCGGCACCCAGGTGATCTCCTGGTTGTGAGCGAGCATCCGCTCCTTGATCGCGGTCACGCTGACGAACCACGAGCTGACCGCCATGTAGATCAGCGGATTGCGGCAGCGCCAGCAGTGCGGGTAGCTGTGGTCGTAGGTCTCGCGGCGCAACAGCACGGTGCCCTGCGAAACACTGTGGGCCCCCTCGTTGCGGGTGGCTGCCTTCAGATCGTCGATGATCGGGCCGTTCGCGTCGAAGACCTGCATCCCGGCGTACTCGTGCACCGGCGCGGTGAAGCGGCCGTCGGGGCCGACCGGGATGACCACCTGCATGCCCTCGCGGTCGGTGACGACCATGTCCTCTTCACCGAAGGCCCCGGCGCTGTGCACCAGACCGGTGCCGTCCTCGGTGGTGACGAAGTCGGCCTCGACCACCCGGAACGCGTTCTCGTGCTCCTCATCGAGGTAGTAACTGAAGGGCGGCAGGTAGGTGCGACCCAGGATGTCGGCGCCGGTCAACCGCTGCACGACGTGGGACTCCCAATCTGCGTCTGCAGCACCGAAGAGGTCCTTCGCGTACGAGGCCACCCGGGCGGCCGCGATGACGTACCGCTCGCTCGTCCCGGTGACGTCGGACTCGACGACGAGGTAGTCGATGTCGGGGCGCACCATGATCGCCAGGTTGGACGGCAACGTCCACGGCGTGGTGGTCCAGATCAGGTAGAGCACTCCGGCGAGCTCGCCGTCGCCGGTGTCCCGCAGGCCGACGGTGACTGCCGGGTCCTGGCGCATCTGGTAGACGTCGTCGTCCATCCGCAACTCGTGGTTGGACAGCGGCGTCTCGTCGTTCCAGCAGTAGGGCAGCACCCGGAAACCCTCGTAGATCAGGCCCTTGTCGTAGAGGCTCTTGAACGCCCAGGTGACCGACTCCATGTATTGCGGGTTGAGCGTCTTGTAGTCGTTCTCGAAGTCCACCCAGCGACCCATCCGCCGCACGTAGGACTCCCACTCCCCCGTGTAGCGCAGCACAGAGGCGCGCGCTGCGTCGTTGAACTTTTCGACGCCCATCGACACGATCTCGTCCTTGGTCTTCAGCCCGAGCTGCTTCATCGCCTCCAGCTCTGCGGGCAGTCCGTGGGTGTCCCAGCCGAAGCGACGCTCGACGCGCTTGCCGCGCATCGTCTGATAGCGCGGGATCAGGTCCTTGACGTAGCCGGTGAGCAGGTGGCCGTAGTGCGGCAGACCGTTGGCAAAGGGCGGACCGTCGTAGAAGACGAACTCATTGCCGCCGTCCTGCCCGGCGTCGCGACGCTCGACCGACGTGCGGAAGGTGTCGTCACGGTCCCAGGTGTCCAGGATGGCACTCTCGATGGCCGGGAAGTCCGGGCTCGGGGCGACGCCCTGCTGGCCGGCTCTGCTCGCCGACACGTCGTCACGACTCGGATCGACCTTCGGGTACGTCATGGGGTGCTTCCTTCGCCTGCGCTCGGTCCTCTGCATTGATCGAGGACGACGTACGCCGGTCTGTCACCGGCAGCGCCGCGGTACCACCCCGCTTGCCGCGCTTCTCGCACTCCTCGCGTGAGGCGAACGATCGGCAGCCGGCCGCTTGTTCCTGAGCTGTGACGGGCTCGTCCCGCCCGGTTCTACTGAGAGCCAGATCGACTCGGTTCTTCCGGAAGCTTGCCGCTGATGACGGCTCGAACGCTGTTGCGGTAAGTGTACGGCGTCGGGCGCAGTGACCGCATGCGTAGCTCTGGCAGCCACGATAGCTGTGGAGTGCACTCGACGAGGTCAGGAGCGCTGAGCAGCGACCTGTTCATGCACGTGGTTCAGGTGCTCGACTCCGTCGCCGCGGTCCAGGTTGTTCGGGTGCACCTTGCCGCCGAGGGCCAGGATCGGAGTGAAGAAGTAGATCTGCCCCTGCTCCAACTCGCCCTTGCGCTGCCGGGCACCACCGTGTGGACCAGCCAGGTCGCGGGGATGGGAGTGCTCACCGGGTAGGTGATCGCCGAGCAGCTGCGCCATATCGCCCTCGATGACGACGTTGTTCTGAAAGTGCGGGTCCAGACACTGAATGTCTTCCCGGCCGTCGACGCGCTCATAGTGGTAGACATGCCCGAAGCTGGTGACTGCGAACGGGATTCGCTGGGTATCGCCACCCAACCAGGTCTGCAGCACCGGAACCCAGTGCGCCGGATCGACGATCGCCAGCGCCTGATCGCCGTAGAAGCCGAGCCCGTACGCGCGCCACAACTCGACCAGTGCATCGGGCAGCCGACCCTCGGCGTATTCGCAGTACTGCAGGCTGGGCACCCGCACTCCCGCACCGGGCGGGAACGCCTGCACGAACCGGCGCACCGCAGCTCCGGTGTCGCCGGCCCGTTGGTCGAAGGTCTGACTCATTGCGCGATGTCTCCTCAAGGGTGGGCCCAACGTCGATCCGACGGTAGTCGATCCTGCGCAGGGCAGCGGCCCAGCGCGCGGTCAGAGGCCGACGCTGCCCTGCATGATTCCGCCGTCGATGACGACGGTGTTGGCGGTCATGTAGCCGGCCTTACCAGAGGCGAGGAAGACGACCACATCTGCGATCTCAGAGGATTGCGCTATCCGGCCCAGCGGAATCGAGGCGTTCAGGGCCTTCATCTTCTCCGGGTCGGCTTCGGTGGAGGCGTTGATGGGAGTGGACACGGCGCCGGGCGCAATGTTGACCATCCGGATGTTGTGCTCACCGAGCTCGACACCGGCCGTACGGGTCAGCATCCGCATTCCGCCCTTGGACACGCAGTAGGCGATATTTCCCGGCATCGGCCAGTCTTCGTGAACAGAGGAGATGTTCAGGATCAGCCCGCCGTCGCCTTGGGCGATGAACTGCTTCGCGGCGGCCTGCGCGCCGAAGAATGCGCTGCGCATGTTGATGGTCATGACTTTGTCGTAGTCGGCTTCGGTGGTCTGCAGCAACGACGTTCGCGTTTCGACACCGGCGTTGTTGACCAACACGTCCAGACGGCCATAGGTGTCGACAGCCGTCTGGATCATCTTCTGCAGGTCAGCGGTTTTGGTGATGTCGGCCTGCACCCCGACGGCGTGACCGCCGGCTGCCTCGATTTTCGCGATCAGTTCTGTGGTGTCCTCGGGGTGCTCGACGTAATCGATGACGACGTTCACGCCCTCCGCTGCAGCCGCGAGCACGATGGCCTCGCCGATACCGCTGTTGCCGCCCGTGACAACCATTGTCTTGTCTTTCAACAACATGAGAACCCCTGTGCAGAGAGTGGGTGGGTAGAACCGGGCGCGGCAGGTACTGCGCCCGGTGTGGTCTTCAGTCAAGCACTCCACCGCACGACCACGCTGCACCCCACGCTGCCACCCCGCGCTCGAACTGCGGCCAGCACGCGGTGCGGCATCTGGGATCATTGCGGCCATGACCGAACGTCCCACGCCAGCCACCCCTTCCGTTCCCGACCGGCCGACCGTCGACGGCCTGGAGCAGCGCTGGGATGCCGTCTGGACGCAGCAGGGGACGTATACGTTCGACCGGGAGCGCGCCTTGTCGCTGCCGCGGGACCAGGTCTTCTCCATCGACACCCCGCCGCCCACCGCGAGCGGCAGCCTGCATGTCGGGCACGTCTTCGGTTACACCCACACCGACTGCATGGCGCGCTACCAGCGAATGAGCGGGAGGGAGGTGTTCTACCCGATCGGCTGGGACGACAACGGGTTGCCGACCGAGCGCCGGGTGCAGAACTACTACGGCGTGCGCGGTGACCACACTGCGGCGTACATCGAGGACTTCACTCCCCCGCTGCGGGGCGCCGAAGGAAAGTCCGTGAAGGCCGCCGATCAGGTGCCGATCAGCCGAGCCAACTTCATCCCCCTGTGCGAAGAGCTGACCGAGGCCGACGAGAAGACGTTCGAGGATCTCTTCCGCACCCTGGGCATCTCTTTCGACTGGAGCCGCACCTACCGCACCATCGATGACCGCTCCCGGGCCGTGGCCCAGCAGGCATTCCTGCGCAACCTGGCGCGTGGCGAGGCATACCAGGCCGAGGCTCCGGGTCTGTGGGACGTGACTTTCCAGTCCGCGGTCGCCCAGGCCGAGGTCGAGGCGCGCGACTACCCGGGCGCCTATCACCGGGTTGCCTTCCACACACCGGACGGCGACCCGATCTACATCGAGACCACCCGCCCGGAGCTGCTCCCCGCGGTCGTCGCGTTGATCGCCCACCCCGACGACGAGCGGTACGCCGACCTGTTCGGCAGCATGGTCACCTCGCCGCTGTTCGGTGTCGAGATCCCCGTCGTCGCCCACCCGGCTGCCGAGCCGGACAAGGGCGCCGGTATCGCGATGTGCTGCACCTTCGGAGATCTGACCGACGTGATCTGGTGGCGTGAACTGCAGCTCCCGATCCGCTCGGTGATGACCCGTAACGGCCGCATCCAGGGCGAGACTCCGGACTGGATCGCGGGCGGCCCCGGCGAGGCTCTGTACGCCGAGCAGCTGGCGACCAAGACCACCTTCTCCGCACGGGCCGCCGTCGTGGATGCGCTGCGCGCCAGCGGCGACCTGGACGGCGAGCCGAAGACGACCCAGCGCAAGGCGAACTTCTTCGAGAAGGGCGACAAGCCGCTGGAGATCGTCACCAGCCGCCAGTGGTACATCCGCAACGGCGGTCGTGACGCGCAGCTGCGCGAGGCGCTGGTCGCCCGAGGCGGCGAGGTCGACTTCCACCCGGGCTTCATGCGTAGCCGTTACACCAACTGGGTCGAGGGCCTCAACGGTGACTGGCTGATCAGCCGTCAGCGTTTCTTCGGGGTGCCGTTCCCGATCTGGTACCCGATCGACGAGCACGGCGAGGTTAACTACTCGAGCCCACTCCCGGCCGATGAAGCCGACCTTCCGGTCGACCCGCAGGTCGACCTACCGTCCGGTTACACCGCCGACCAGCGTGGTGTGCCAGGTGGATTCGTCGCCGACCCGGACATCATGGATACCTGGGCCACCTCCTCACTCAGCCCACAGCTCGCCGCCGGATGGCCGGTCGCCGCCGACCCGGGCGGCCGCAACGACCCCGAGTTGTTCGACGCGATCTTTCCGATGGACCTGCGCCCGCAAGGCCACGACATCATCCGCACCTGGCTCTTCTCCTCGGTCGTGCGTAGCCACTACGAGCACGGCAGTGTGCCCTGGACCGGTGCGGCCATCAACGGATGGATCCTGGATCCGGACCGCAAGAAGATGTCCAAGAGCAAGGGCAATGCCGAAACCCCGCTGGATGTGGTGCGCCAACACGGCGCCGACGCGGTGCGCTACTGGGCTGCGTCCGCGCGCCTGGGCGCCGACTCGGCCTACGACACCGGCCAGATGAAGGTCGGGCGACGGCTGGCGATGAAGCTGCTGAACGCCAGCAAACTCGCACTCACCATCGGTGAATCCGACGGCGATCCGGGCGCAGTCACCCACCCGCTGGACCTGGCGATGCTCGCCGGGCTACGCGACGTGGTCGCCTCATCGACCCGCGGCTGGGAGTCCTGGGACTACACCCGCTCCCTGGAGGTCACCGAGAGCTTCTTCTGGACGTTCTGCGACGACTACATCGAGCTCATCAAGGACCGCGCGTACGGCGGGCAGCACGAATCCGACGCACAGCTCAGCGACGACACGGCGAGCGCACGCGCGGCGTTACGGATCGCGCTGTCGGTGCTGCTTCGACTGTTTGCGCCGTTCCTGCCCTACGCCACTGAAGAGGTCTGGTCCTGGTGGCAACAGGGATCCGTACACCGCGCATCCTGGCCCACCGAAGAGGAATGCGGCCCCGGTCACGGCGATGCCCGAGCGCTGCAGGTCGTGGGCGCCGCCCTCGCGGGTGTCCGCAGAGCCAAATCGGACGCCAAACTCGGGATGCGCGCGCAGGTCACCGAGATGACTCTCACCGCGCCGGCCGACGTGCTGGAGCTCATCCGCTCGGGTGAGAGCGACCTGCGGGCTGCCGGGAAGATCAACGGTATGACGTACAGCGAGGGCTCGGCGCTGGCCGTTACCGACGTGACCCTTGTGCCGCCGCCCCCTCGTGGAGCCGACACGCACTAAGGTCTCGCCATGGTGGGACGGGGCGGCAGCACAGCAGTGGACGACACACGTCGGCGTACCCGCGCTGTGGTCGGCGTCGTCCTGACCGGGTGCGTGTTCCTGGTGGTGTTACTCGCCGCCTCCTCTTCGGGGACACCGGTCTTCGTCGCGGGGCGCGGCAGTGCCACCCCGACGCCATCCGCCACCCCGACGTCGATTCCTGCGCCCGTACCGACCGGCCTCCTGCGGGTCCGGGCGTCCGGCACGGCCTCCGGATTCGCGGCGTTGGGCATCCTCGGGATCGCGTTCGCAGCGATTTTCCTCATCCTGGCGATCGGGATCCTCGCCGTGGCGGGCCGGTCGGCGTTCTCGACCTTTCGTAGCCGCAATGCGGTACGCACTGCGAACGCCCTTCGCGAGGTGGTGGACGGCGGTTCTACGCGGGCCGATGCCGTGGGGCGCGCCCTGGCCGATCTGCAGCGGGCCGTGGTCGAAGGCTCACCCCGGGCGGGCATCGTCGCTGCGTGGGTACGGCTGGAACAGCTTGCGGCGGACTCGGGGGTGCCGCTGCGGCTCAGTGAAACCCCGGCCGAGCTGACGATCCGGGTACTGGACGGGTTGGATGTCCCAGGACGCTACGTGCTGCGGCTGGCCGACCTGTACCGCGAGGCGCGGTTCAGCGACCACCGGATGACCGAGACCGACCGGGGCGAAGCGTCGCGGTGCATCAGCGCCATTTGCACCGTCGCACCGGGTCCCTCCGCAGAGCAGTTGACACCGTGACCCTCACCCGTCGCTGGATCAAGCGGGCCGCATTCGTCGTCGGCGGCTATCTGGTCGTTGTCATCGGCGCCCACCTGAGCACTACGCAGGTCAACCTCGCATTACTCGCCGCGATCGTGCTCGCCGGGTGCGCGCTCTGGTGGTGCGGCGCGGACTCGCTCGCTGCTGCGTCCGAAATCAGGTGGGAGGAGCCCGAGCAGCCCGAGTTGCGGTATGCCCGCACCGACCCGGCAGCAAGTTACCTGCACCGGTTGTGCGCCGATGTGACGACGACGAGCACCCGGCATGCCTCGCCCACCGCAGCCCGGTCCCTGCAGACCACCGTGGCGGCCCTGGTGGACCAGCGGGTGGAGCAACGACCGCTGCGCGGACTTCCTACCCTGCAGGAACTGCCCACCGAACTCACGGACTATCTACGCGCGGATCCCGCACCTCGGCTGCGGCCGGAGCAGCTGGACCGTATCGTCACATCCATCGAGGAACTATGACCACACTGATGACACCGAACGACACCACCCGCCGCGCCGGGGAGGTGTTGGACCAGGTCGAGCTCGCCGTGATCGGCAAACGCAAGCAGCTCGAGGTGGTCCTCGCGACAATCCTGGCCGGCGGCCACGTGCTCATCGAGGACAACCCCGGTCTGGGTAAGACCCTGGCTGCCCGCTCGTTCGCCCAGACCCTGGGGCTGTCCTTCGCGCGGGCCCAGTTCACTCCCGACCTGTTGCCCTCGGACCTGACCGGTTCCTTCGTCTACGACCAGGGTCGGGCCGAATTCGCCTTCCGGCAGGGGCCGGTCTTCACCGGGCTGCTGCTCGCCGATGAGATCAACCGGACACCGCCCAAGACCCAGGCGGCACTGCTGGAGGCGATGCAGGAGCATCAGGTCACCATCGAGGGTCAGACCTTTGAGCTGCCGCGCCCCTTCCACGTCATCGCGACCGCCAATCCGGTGGAGTACGAGGGCACCTACCCGCTCCCCGAAGCTCAGCTGGACCGCTTCCTGTCCCGGGTCGCGTTCGGCTACCCCGACGAGATCGAGGAGCTGGAGGTGCTGGCACGCCGGATGGCCCGACGCACCGAGGACATTCAGTTGTCGGCGGTCGTCGACGCGGCGGAACTGCTGGCGATGCAGGCTGCGGTCGAGCAGGTCGTGGTGGATCCTTCGGTCAGCCAGTACTGCGTCCGACTGGCTGCCGCCACCCGCACGCACGGTCAGTTGGCGATGGGCGCCTCACCACGCGGCTCGCTCGGGCTGGTGCTGCTGGCTCGGGCGGTCGCCGTGGTGCGCGGACGTGACTATGTGACACCCGAGGATGTCAAGAGCATCGCAACGGCAGTCCTGGCTCATCGCGTCGCAGTGCTGCCGGAACTGTGGATGACCTCGATCACCGGCACCGATATCGTCCGCGAACTGCTGGATGCGGTCCCTGCGCCGTCCTCCCGGGCCCGGTCGTGACACCACCATGACCCAGTGGCGGCCCACCCCGGCACTGATCACCGCCGCCGCACTGGCGGGCGGCCTGCTGCTGATCGCGGTGCTGACCCATGAGCCCGACCTCGTGGTCCTCGCAGCGCCGCTGTTGATCATCTTCTCCTGGTCGCTGCTGGAGCGGCCGCACGGTCATCCGGGTGTCGCGACGCCCTCGACCTCCGCCAGGACGGGTGAGGACATCGCGCAGGACTGGACCCTTCAGGTCACGGATACGGACGGCGCGGAAACGGTGCACGCGTTCGTGCGGTCGACCCCGCAGGTCGTGATGGATCCCCGCTCGGGCGTGCTGGTCGCGACCCCCGGTGACGGGCAGGCGGAACTGGCGATGAGGTGGTGGTCACGACGCTGGGGGCCCGCCGACGTGGGCTCCGGCAGCTGCATGTTGTGGAGCTCGTGGTCCGGTTTTCGCGCCGGGCCACTCTCGTTCCATCCGGTCAGAACCCGAGTCACCCCGGCCGTGCCACCGTTCTCAGCAACCGGGAGCGCACCCCGACCGACCGGTCTGATCGGGGCCAACCGCAGCGTGCGGCAGGGTGACGGGTCCGAATTCGCCGACCTGCGGATCTTCCAGAGCGGTGACCGGTTACGCCGGATCCACTGGCCGATCTCGGCTCGGACCGGACAGTTGCACGTATGCACCATGTACGCCGAGCTGGACAGCGAGATCCTGCTCGTGCTCGACGCAGAGGACGAATACGGCGATCCGGCCACTCCCTCCGACACGTCGCTCGACATCGGCGTCCGCGCCTGCGCTGCGATGGCGGCCCATCTGCTGCACCGCGGCGAGCGGGTCGGTCTGCGGGTCATCAGCGGTGTCACCCCGGGACGGCTGCGTAGCCGGGGTGGATCAGCGCAACTGCGGCGGATCCTCTACGAGCTGTCGGGGGTACGGTCCGCGCCCGTCGGTCGCGCGGGTTCGGCGCCCCGTAACCGCATTGCCGCATCGCGTGGGACGCTCATCGTCGTCGTGACTCCGTTGACGGGAACGGCGGCGACCGTTCTTGCTGCGGGAGCAGCACAACGAGGCCTGCCAACCGTGATCGTGGACTCCCAGCCCCGGCCGGAAGGTGTCGATGACGCCGCCCAACGGTTGAGCATGCTGCAGCGCCAGGTCCGCATCGATGGTCTGCAACAACACGGCCTCGCGGTCGTGCCCTGGCGCGGACCGGGTTCTCTGGACCCCGTGCTGCGGCGGATGGCCGCAGCCGGCCGCGGAAGCCGCAACAGATGACCGTCCGGAAGCGGATCGACTCTGCCACCGTCTTCGACCTGCACCCACACCGACTTCTCATACTTCTGGCGGCGGTGTTGGGTGCCGGCCTGGTGCAACTGCTCATCGTGCTCGCTGCGGGTGTCAATGCCCTGGAACTGGTGGTATTCGCAGCCGCGCTGGCTGTCCTGCTCATTGACGCCACCGGTATCGGCGCGCACATCCTGACGATTATCACCGCACTGGGATGGGTATGGGCCGGGACCCGCGGCGTTGACGGATTCACGCTAGTGGCGGCCCTCGCGTTGTTGCTGAACCATGGTTGCGCGACCCTGGCTGCGCACGGCCATCCGGGCGCGCCGGTCGGCCGTGCCGTACTCGTGCGCTGGGGCACCCGGACCTGCGTCGTCGGCGCCTTGACCGCGCTGACCTGGATCGTGGCGCTGGTGCTGGCGCACACCGGTGTCGCTGCCGGCGGCTACCTGTCCGTGGCAGGCCTGTGTGGCCTGGCAGGCGTCGCACTGTGGTGGCGCCGCCAACTCACCTCGACCGACACCGACCTCTGAGAGAACCTACACACGCTGCCAACTACCTACGTCAGGCCGATTCCTTGCGCGGTGGGCGCTTACGGGTGGTCGGCGCCGCGTCGCGACGCACGATGGTCGGGTTGACGTTGTCGAGCACGACCTCGCGGGTGATGACGACCCGGGCAATGCCGTCGTCGCTGGGCACGTCGAACATCACCGGGAGCAGGACTTCCTCGAGGATCGCGCGCAGACCACGCGCACCAGTGCCGCGCAGCATCGCCTGCTCGGCGACTGCCTCGATCGAGTCGCCGGTGAATTCCAACTCGACCCCGTCGATGTCGAACATCCGCTGGTACTGACGTACGAGGGCGTTCCGCGGCTCGGTGAGGATCGAGACGAGGCCGTCGCGCTCCAGGGGCTCAACAGTGGTGATCACCGGCAACCGGCCGATGAATTCAGGGATGAGACCGAACTTCATCAGGTCTTCGGGAAGCACCTCGGAGAAACTGGGCAGATTCTTGGTGGCGAGCTTCAGCTCCGCACCGAAGCCCAGGCCCTGTTTGCCCGCCCGTGTCTCGATGATCTTCTCCAGGCCGGCGAAGGCACCGCCGACGATGAACAGCACATTGCTGGTGTCGATCTGGATGAACTCCTGGTGCGGGTGCTTGCGACCGCCCTGCGGAGGAACGCTGGCCGTCGTGCCCTCCAGAATCTTCAGCAACGCCTGCTGCACGCCCTCACCGGAAACGTCGCGGGTGATCGAGGGGTTCTCACTTTTACGGGCGACCTTGTCGATCTCGTCGATGTAGATGATCCCGGTCTCGGCCTTCTTCACGTCGAAGTCGGCGGCCTGGATCAACTTCAACAAGATGTTCTCGACGTCTTCGCCGACGTAGCCCGCCTCGGTCAGCGCCGTTGCATCGGCGATGGCGAACGGGACATTGAGCATGCGGGCGAGGGTCTGGGCGAGGTAGGTCTTACCGCAACCGGTCGGACCGATGAGCAGAATGTTGGACTTGGCGATCTCGACCGCTGAGGAGTCCTTCTTGGAGGTCTCGCCTGCCGCCTGGATGCGCTTGTAGTGGTTGTAGACCGCGACGGACAGGGCGCGTTTCGCCGATTCCTGGCCGACGACGTACTGCTCGAGGAAGTCGAAGATCTCACGCGGCTTGGGCAGCTTGTCCAGACCCACATCGGTGGTCTCGGCGAGTTCTTCTTCGATGATCTCGTTGCACAGGTCGATGCATTCGTCGCAGATGTAGACCCCCGGCCCGGCGATCAGCTTCTTGACCTGCTTCTGGCTCTTCCCGCAGAACGAGCACTTGAGCAGGTCACCGCCCTCTCCGATGCGTGCCACGTGTCGTTCCTCTCATGCGGTAATGACGCTCGCTGTCGAGCTGTGATCTGACGTGCAGACGCTACCTGTCGCCACACCCTCGCCCCGTTATTGAAACTCGGTATGGCGACACAAGTCACGCCTGTCCGCTGTCGGCGCAATGGATCTGGCGGCGGCGGGGTGACCTATCCGGCGCGCTCGACCTCGCTGCGCAGCTTCAGCACCGAGCCACCGTCGTCCTGCTCGATTTCGTACGCCGGATCGTCGTCACTGCCGTTGCGGGTGATCTCGCTGCCCTCGATGGTGCGGGTCACCTTCTCGTGGTGGACGGCCACCACGCTGCCCTTCGCGGTGCCGTTGCCCCAGCTCCAACTGACGGTGGTTCCTTTGCGGATGCTCATGCATCGACCATAGGAGACACCTACGACATGGTCGCCGCGCGCTCGGTGCAGCGCGCGGCGACCGTGTTGTCGTGCGGGACTGTCAGTCCTCGGCCGAGGCCTTACGACTGGTCAGCACCTGGTCGATCAGGCCGTACTCCTTGGCCTGGGCGGAGGTGAGGATCTTGTCGCGCTCGATATCCCTGCGGACCTTGTCTGCGGTTGTGCCGCAGTGGAAGGCCAGCGTGTCCTCGAGCCATTCGCGCATCCGGAAGATCTCATTGGCGGTGACCTCCAGGTCGGACGCAGTACCGCCGGTGCCCTCCATCGCGGGCTGGTGGATCAGGATCCGCGCGTTGGGCAGTGCGTACCGCTTGCCCTTCGCTCCCGCCCCCAGCAGGACGGCGGCCGCTGAGGCAGCCTGGCCGACCACGAACGTCTGCACGTCGGGGCGGATGTACTGCATCGTGTCGTAGATCGCCGTCAACGCAGTGAACGAGCCGCCCGGAGAGTTGATGTACATCAGGATGTCGCGGTCGGGATCCTGACTCTCCAGCACGATCAGCTGCGCGATGATGTCGTCCGCGGACGCGTCGTCCACCTGCACGCCGAGGAAGATGATGCGGTCCTCGAACAGCTTGTTGTACGGGTCGGACCGCTTCATGCCGTAGGCAGTGCGCTCTTCGAACTGCGGCAGGATGTAGCGGCTGCTCGGCCCTGCACCGGCATAGCCGGCGTGGCCCCCATACGGCGAATTCATCTGTGCTCCACTCGGATCAGTCCAGTTGGTCATACCTTCACCTCGCCAGGGGCGTCCTCGGAACGTTCGAAGACGTGATCGACGAAGCCGTACTCCTTGGCCTCTGCAGCCGAGAACCAACGGTCCCGGTCCGAATCCTCGGTGATCTGCTCGACGGTCTGCCCGGTGTGCTGGGCAATGAGCTCGGCCATCTTGCCCTTGATGAACAGCATCTGCTCGGCCTGGATCTTGATGTCGGATGCCGTGCCGCCGAGACCGCCGGACGGCTGGTGCATCATGACCCGCGCGTTCGGGGTGGCGTAACGCTTGCCCGGGGTACCCGCTGACAGCAGGAACTGACCCATGCTGGCGGCCATCCCCATCGCGACCGTCGCCACGTCGTTGGGAATCCAGTTCATCGTGTCGAAGATCGCCATCCCGGCCGAGATCGACCCGCCGGGGCTGTTGATGTAGAGCCAGATGTCGGCTTCGGGGTCTTCGGCCGTCAGCAGCAGCAGCTGCGCGGCGATCACGTTGGCGTTGTCGTCACGCACGTCGGAGCCGAGGAAGATGATGCGTTCCTTCAGCAGCCGGTTGTAGATCTGATCGTCGAGGCCGCCACCAGGTGCCTGGGTAGCCATCGAGACCTTCGCAATGTCACTCAAGGTCGTCTCATCTCTCCTGTCAGGGGGCTACGACCCGCTGATCGAGCCGGCGGATCGGAGCAGTCAAATCGGCTTCTCATCGACCCTAACGCTCGATCCGCGTCGTTCCGTCCCGCAATCGGGCCATGTTCGCCGTCAGCGCAAGTGATCGATGGCGGGGCTGGAGCACGGCGAAGCCCGCGCATCGAGCTGGTGCGCGGGCCTCGCTGAGATGTAGGTCGATTCAGGCCTTGGTCGACTCTTCTGCTGCGGCGTCATCGGAAACTACCGGCTCAGCATCCACAGTGTCCGTCGCGGCTGTTTCGTCCACGGCGGCTGTCTCGTCTACTGCAGCTGTCTCGTCTGAGTCTTCTTCGGACTCGGTCAGCGCATCCAGGTCGACGGTCTCACCATTGGTGTCGATCACCGTGATGGCCTCCAGGACGGTGCTCAGGGCCTTGCGGCGGGCAACCTCACCCATAACGGCGGGCACCTGCCCGTTCTGATCCAGGGCCTGCGCGAACTGGTTGGGATCCATGCCGTACTGCTGCGCCGACATGATGAGGTACTCGATGAGCTCCTCCTGGGAGACCTGGACCTGCTTCTCCTCCACGATCTTGTCCAGCACGAACTGGCTCTGCATCGCCTTGGTGGTGCTCTTGGTGACCTCGGCGCGGTGCTCCTCGTCCTCGAGGCGGTCTTCGCCCTCGAGGTGCTGACGCACCTCTGCCTCCACAACGCTTGCCGGCACGGCCAGATCCAGATCTTCCAGCAGCTGGTCCAGCGCCCTGTCGCGGGCCTGCAGGCCCTGCTCGAACTGCTTACGCCGCTGCGCCTGAGCGGTCATCTCGGCGCGCAACTCGGCCACGGTGTCGTGCTCAGAGGCCAACTGGGCGAACTCGTCGTCGACCTCGGGCAGCTGACGCTCCTTGACCGACTGCACCACCACAGTGCAGGTGGCGGTCTTGCCCTCGTGCTCTCCACCGGCCAATGCGGCATCGAACGTCGCGGTTTCGCCGGCCGACAGCCCGGTAACGGCCTCGTCGAGTCCGTCGAGCATGTTGCCGCTGCCGACCAGGTAGGACACACCAGTCACGTCATCGATCTTGTCGTCGCCGATGGTGGCGGACAGGTCGATGGTGAGCGAGTCACCATCGACTGCGGCGCGCTCGACCGGCGACAGCGTGCCGAAGCGCTCACGCAGCGTTTCGATCTCGGCGTCGACGTCCTCGTCCGTGACCTCGAACGCGTCAACGGTCACGCTGATCGCGGAGAAGTCCGGAAGGTCGAACTGCGGGCGGACGTCGACCTCGACGGTGAACTTCAGCTCCTCCCCCACGGCGGACGGAACGTCGGTGATCTCCACCTCGGGCTGGCCGAGCGGAATGACGTCGCTCTCCTCGATCGCCTGGCCGTAGAACTGCGGGAGCGCCTCGTTGACGGCCTCCTGCAGCACGGCGCCGCGACCGACCCGCTGGTCGATGATCCGCGCGGGCACCTTGCCGCGGCGGAATCCGGGGACCTGGATCTGGTCGCCGATCGTCTTGTAAGCCGCGCTGACGCTCGGCTCAAGCTCGGCGTAGGGGACCTCGATGGTCAACTTGACCCGGGTCGGGCTCAGGGTGTCGACGGCGCTCTTCACTGCACAGACTCCATAGTTTGAAAGGTGCTCTCTGGCCGGCGGACGTCAATTGGCGAGCGTCGGTGTCCCGGGTCAGCCGGGCGGTGAGAGCGGGGACCGCCTGCCATGCTCCCTGACGGGGCGGCACTCGAGCAAACCGGGACCTCTGCAGGACCTGGAAAAGTCGGGGTAACAGGAACCGCGGGCTCACTTCGTTCCGCCCGCTCCCAGCATCGGGCGTTACCCCCACCGCGTTCATTCAAGTCGGGGTAACAGGATTTGAACCTGCGGCCTTCCGCTCCCAAAGCGGACGCGCTACCAAACTGCGCCATACCCCGTTCATCACACCCGGCGACTGCCCGATGCGCTGCGCCGAATTCGGATCCGGTGCTGCGAGCCAGTACGCTATCGCCTCGGCACACCGACTTCCACCACAAGGTAGATCTCGGGAGGTCCAGCGCCGTGCGGGTGTAGCTCAATGGTAGAGCCCCAGTCTTCCAAACTGGCTACGCGAGTTCGATTCTCGTCACCCGCTCCAACTCGTCAATCTTGTTCCGACGCCGGTTCCTCTCCCGATGTGAGATCCACCCGCAAGGGGTCGCCGGCCCTGCCACATCAGCGCAGTCACGCTTTTCGCCCACCGCTACTGGCGGCTCGGCGCATCCTGCGAGGTGCAAGTTGTGTTTATCTAGATGTCAACGCAACGACACGACGTCGTGCTCGATGACAGGGAGCAATTCATGGGACTGTTCGACAGCGCCAAGGACAAGGCGACCGAATTCGCCAACAACAACCCCGACAAGGTCAGCCAGGGTGTGGAGAAGGGCGGAGACTTCGTCGACAGCAAGACCGACGACAAGTACTCCGACCAGATCGACAAGGGCCAGGACGCGGTCGACAAGCATTTCGGCGGCGGCAACGACGCCAACGAGGGTGACAAGAGCAACGACGAGGCCGGTCAGTGAATCACTGACCCGATCTACGAAAAGGTGCCGAACCCGGATGGGATCGGCACCTTTTTCATAGCAAAAATCACTTGGGGGGCAGTTCGCCGTCCTGCTCGAATCGCTGGACCATGTCCAGCCGACGTTGATGGCGCTCTTCGCCCGAGAAAGGCGTTTCCAGGAAGATCGAGACCATTGCCTTGGCCTGTTCGACGGTATTGAACCGGCCGCCGAGCGAAATGATCTGCGCATCGTTGTGCTGGCGTGCCAGCTGCGCCAGTTCAGTTGTGTAACACAGTGCGGCCCGGATACCGGGCACCTTGTTGGCGGCCATCTGCTCGCCGTTTCCGGAGCCGCCGAGCACGATGCCGAGCGAGCCCGGATCGGCCGCGACACCCTGGGCGGCGCGCAGCACGAACACGGGATAGTCATCCAGTGCGTCGTAGGTGGCCGATCCGTGATCGATCACTTCATGCCCCTGCTCGCCCAACCAGGTCACCAGTTCGCGATGCATGTCGTACGCCGCGTGGTCCCCTCCGATGTGTACTCGCATCCGCGTCGCCTCTCAGCTGAAGTCAGGACCTGCCTCGCGGGACCGCTTCAATTCGTAGAAGCCGGGCACCGCAGCCACCAGGAGGCAGCCGTCCCACAGCTTGCCAGCAACTTCACCCTTCGGCGCGGGGGTGACCACGGGACCGAAGAATGCGACGCCCTCGACACTGACGACCGGCGTGCCGACGTCATTGCCGACCAGGTCGATGGCGCGTTGGTGGGAGGCACGCAGCAACTGGTCGATGTCGTCACCATCGACATAGGCACCCTTCTGCAGCAATGCCTCGGGCAGTCCGACCTCGGCGAGCGCCTCGCGGACCACCTCGCGCAGGTCGTCCACGTCGCCACCGCGGCCACCCGGGTGCAGGCGCGTCCCGATCGCGTCATAGAGCTGCTTGCGGGTCTGCGGACCGTGTTCCTGCTCGGCCGCGATGACCACCCGCACCGGCAACCAGGCGCGGTCCATCATCGCCCGGTAGTCCTCGGGTAGGTCCCGGCCTTCGTTGAGCACGGACAGGCTCATCACCGACCAGGTGATCTCGATGTCCCGCACCTGCTGAACCTCCAGGAGCCACCGTGAGGTCATCCAGGCCCATGGACACATCGGATCAAAAAACATCTCAGCGCGTTTGGTTGTCATGTCATCATCGTGCCACTCGCAGCTGAGAATGACACGATGCCCCACGGTCGGGAACCCCCGGCATCTGGTTGACAGCAATGGGAGTCGACGTGACGCACGTGTCCAAGCAGGAGCTCACCCGAGACGAGGCGCAGCAACGCGCGGAACTGGTGAGCGTGCAGCAGCACGCAGTCGCGCTCGACTTCACCACCGGCCCGAGAACGTTCGCGACCACGTCCCGCATCGAGTTCACCGCCACCGACGGCGCATCGACCTTCCTGGACTTCGTCGGAGACCGCGTGCGGTCCATCGAGCTGAACGGGGTGGTTCTTGACCCGGCTGAACATTTCGACGGCGCACGGGTCGCCCTGCCGAATCTGGCGCAGACCAACACCGTCGTCGTGCAGGCCGTCGGCACGTACATGAACACCGGCGAAGGCGTGCACCGGTTTGTGGATCCCGCAGACGGGGAGGTCTACCTCTACACACAGTTCGAGGTGTCCGACGCCCGCCGGGCGTTCCCCGTCTTCGATCAGCCGGACCTGAAGGCACCCTTCAGCTTCACCGTTACCGCCCCGGCAGCCTGGCAGGTGCTGTCCAACGAGCCCACTCCCGAACCGGTCCCGCACGGCAGTTCGAACGACCCACACGGCCCGGACGACGCTGCTGATTCTGCTACCTGGACCTTCGCGCCGACGCCGCCGATCAGTTGCTACATCACCGCTGTCGCCGCGGGGCCGTACGAGATCGTGCGCGATGAGGTCCAGACCCGCGCCGGTGTCATCCCGCTCGGGGTGCTGTGCCGACGTTCGCTACGCGCTCACCTGGACGCCGAGAACATCCTGGACGTGACCAAGCGCGGATTTGCCTTCTTCGAGGAGATGTTCGATCGCGAGTTTCCCTTCACCAAGTACGACCAGCTGTTCGCCCCCGAATACAACATGGGCGCGATGGAGAATGTCGGCCTGGTGACCTTCGCCGAGATCTACGTCTTCCGCTCGGCGGTGCCGGAGTCGCTGATCGAGCGCCGCGCGCTGACGATCCTGCACGAAATGGCGCACATGTGGTTCGGCGACCTGGTCACGATGCGCTGGTGGGACGACCTGTGGTTGAACGAATCCTTCGCCGAATGGGCCTCCACGACGGCCCAGGCCGAAGCCACCCAGTGGGACTCCGCATGGACCACCTTCTGCCTCTCGGAGAAGTCCGCCGCGTACGCCGCCGATCAGCTGAGCTCGACCCACCCCATCGCGGCCGATGCCCGTAACTGGTCGGATGTGGAGAACAACTTCGACCACATCACCTACGCCAAGGGCGCGTCCGTGCTCAAACAACTTGTCGCGTACGTCGGTCGCGAGCCGTTCGTGGCCGGCCTGCGGTCCTACTTCGCGAAGTACGCCTGGGGCAACACCGACCTACGTCACCTGTTCGCCGAGTTCGAGGCCACCTCCGGCCGTGACCTGCGCAGCTGGGCACAGGATTGGCTGCAGACGGCGGGCGTCGCGACGATCCGCCCGGTGATCCAGGAGACCGACGGGGTGTTCACCTCGGTGCGGGTCGAACAGACCGCGGCGGACAGCCACCCGACGCTGCGCGAGCACCGGATGGGAATCGGCTGCTACGACCTGCGGGACGGGCGGCTGGAGCGCACGTCCTACCTGGAGCTCGACGTCGCCGGCGCCAGCACCGACGTGCCGCAACTGGTCGGCACGCGGCGCCCGGACCTGCTGTTGCTGAACGACGACGACCTGACATTCGCCAAGCTGCGGCTGGACGAGCGGTCGCTCGCAACGGTGCTGGCCCACCCCGATGCGCTGACCGAGTCCCTGCCGCGGGCTCTGGTGCATGCAGCCCTGTGGGACATGACCCGCGAGGGCGAGATCGGCGCTCGCGACTACATTGCCTTCGCGCTGCGGCTGTTGAGCGACGAACACGACTCCACCGCCATCAAGGTCGCCATCGCGCAGATCACCGGTGCGCGGTCCAGATACGTGACCCCTGACCGCCGTGACGAGACCCGCCAGCGCGTCGCCGGTGCGTTCGGTGGGCTCATGCGCGGTGCCGCACCCGGCAGCGACGCTCAGCTGCAGTTCGTTCGGGCCTTCGCACAGACCGCAGTCGCGCCCGAGGACATCGCCACCGTGCGCGGTCTGCTCACCGGAGCGTCACAGCTGTCGGGCCTGGCGGTCGACACCGATATGCGCTGGTCGCTGATGACGGCGCTCGCCACGGCCGGCGCGATCGACGATGACGAGATCGATGCAGAACTGAGGAGGGATGCAACCTCCACCGGCGTCGAACGTGCCGCCGGCGCACGGGCCGCGTACCCGACGGCGCAGGCCAAGGAGGCTGCGTGGGCACGCGCGTTCGAGGGTGACTCACTACCCAACCAGACCCTCGCTGCGGTCTCCGTGGGATTCGCCACCGTGCACGACGTCCGCCTGCTGGCGCCGTACGCCGCACGCTTCCACGCCGAGGTACGCGCGATGTGGGAATCGCGGACCTTCGCGATCGCCTCCGGGCTGGCGACCAGGATGTATCCCTCCGCGCTGGCCGATCAGGCGCTGCTGGACGCCACGCAGCACTGGTTGCGGGACAACGACGATGCACCCGATGCATTGCGTCGGATCATGGGAGACCACGCGGACGCAGCGAAACGGGCGCTGAGCGCGCAGTCTCGGGACGCTCAGGACTGAGCGCTACCGACCTACCGACCTGCTTCGGGTGGGTTGAGTTCACCGTCGACGGGCGCCCAGCCACTGTGGTGCGGACCGTCGCTCACGTCACCGCAGCCCTGTCCGTGGCCGCCGGTGGCAGCCATCCCGCCGGGAGTACCGGTGTGGATGGCCGCTACCTGCGGCGCACTGGCGTCAGCGGGGCCATAGCCGCTGTGCCCCACGTCGTGTTGGGAAAGGTGCGGCAGCACGGGTGACCCGCGGTCGGTGGGCGCGTACCCGGAATGTCGGGTGTCGCCGAGGTCGCTGGCAGTGGCATCGCGATCCGTTACTGCACGATGCCTACCAGGCGCAGCGGCACGACTCTTCGCCGGAACGAATCTGGTGAACTTGGACATAGGTCCCACCTCGGTCGGTCGATCGCGTGAGACCGACTGTCCGCCCAACGAACTGGCGGGATCCAGAAGGCCCCATCGCCGACTTCACGATGACACCGAATGCCGCAACGCACCAGGGACCATCGGCCCCACTTTTATGCCGGGCCTGCGCCGCCGAACTGCCCTCAGCGGTCGCGCTGCGTCACGCAGCGGATCAGCCGCTTCGCCCTACGCGAGACCATCAGCTGCTCCAGGCTCACCGGATGACCCTCGCCGTCCGCGAGCGGCAGCCGCCAGTTCGGGTACTCCTCGTGGGTGCCCGGCTGATTGATGGTGCGCACATCACCGACCAGATCGTTGACCGAGACGCCCAGCATCTTGCTCGGCGCCCATGTCAGGAACCGATGCAGGGCATCGACCTGACTCTCGATGGACGCCTGCTCACGCAGCAGACCGCGAGCACGCAGCGCGGACAGGACCGCCTCGCGCTGAGCATCATCCTGGGCGATCTCTTCTTCCAGCGGCTGCGTCAGCAGATCGAGGCTGTGCCGCACGCTGATGTGCTCACCCTGCAGGTAGCCGGCCGTGGGGGGCAGATCGTGGGTGGTGACGCTGGCCAGACACAGTTGCCGATAGGTCTCGGGCGGTAACGGCGCACCTTCGCTGTCCCGTTCGAACCACAGGATCGAGGTGCCCAGGATGCCGCGTTCGGACAGGTAGTCGCGCACCCAGCTCTCGACCGTGCCGAGGTCCTCGCCGATGACCACAGCCCCCGCGCGGTGTGCCTCCAGCGCCAGGATGCCGACCATCGCCTCGTGGTCGTAGCGCACGTAGGTGCCCTCGACCGGTGACTTACCGCGCGGCACCCACCACAGGCGGAAGAGCCCGAGGATGTGGTCCACCCGCAGCCCGCCGGACATCTCCAGCGTGGTGCGGATCATCTCCCGGTAGGGCGCGTAACTCTGCTCAGCGAGGCGGTCCGGGCGCCACGGCGGCTGGCTCCAGTCCTGACCGAGCTGGTTGTAGTCGTCCGGCGGTGCTCCGACGCTGATGTCACTGGCCAGGACGCCCGCGAGCGCCCAGGCGTCCGCTCCACCGGGGTGTACGCCGACGGCGAGATCCTGCACGACACCCACGCCCATTCCCGCAGAACGCAACTCGTGCTGGGCATCGGCCAGTTGGCGCTGGGCGATCCACTGCAACCAGGACTGGAATTCGACCTCGCCCGCGAGGCGCTCGCGCTCTGCGGCCACCGCGTCGGTGCCCGGGTCCTGCAGTTCCGCAGGCCATTCCTGCCACGGAAGTCCGCGCTCGACGACCAGCGCGCACCAGGTTGCGTAGTCGCGTAGACCCTGGCCCTCCGCGGTGCAGAACTGCTCGAACTCCCGGACCCGGCGGTGCGTGCGGGGCACCCGGAAGATCATCCGCAACGCGGCTTCCTTGGCCGCCCAACACCCGTCGCGGTCCAGTTGCTCCAGCGCGTTGAGGCGGCGCGCGTCGTCCCCGTGCCACTCGACCAGTTGATGTTCTGCGGCGGACAGGTACCCGAGCTCAACGATCTCCTCGACCCGGATGTACATCGGGTTGACGAATCGGCGGGTCGTCGGCAGGTAGGGCGAGGCCTCCATCGGCGCGACCGGCTCGGCAGCATGCACCGGGTTGACGAGGACAAAGTCTGCCCCGGTACGTGCTGCCCAGGTGCCCAGTTCGGCGAGGTCGGCGGCGTCGCCGATACCCCAGCTGCGATCGCTGCGGATGCCGTAGAGCTGAGCCTGCAGTCCCCACGCACGGTCGGTGCGCAGCGCGGCGGGCAACTCCAGTCGGACGGGCGTGACGATGACGCTCATCCGGTGCTCGTCCGCACCGGTACGCACCACGAGGACGTGGTAGCCCAGTGGCAGCGAGCCGGGTAGCTTCAGCGTCGCTTCGCCGATGCTGACGCCGTCGATGTCGCGTGGGTCCACCCAGTGGTCGACCTGCTCCACCTCCAGGCATCCGCCGTGCTCGAGCTCGACCTGCGCCTGCAGATCGGCGCCATGCGGCAGGTGCACCGCAACCCACGGCTCGGTGGCCTGCCGGATCACCACGACGGGCGGCAGTACCCGCCGCCACTCCTCGTCCTGCATCGAGGCCAGGGAGGCGGCTGCTGCGTCGTCGTCGGACACGTCGACGCCGAGCGCACCCAGCACCGCGACGATCGTCTCGTCCGAGACGGTGACCGGGTTGTCCTTCCAGTCCCGATAGTCGGTGGCAACTCCATGTGCGCGGGCGAGCTGCGCCAGCAAAGACCCCTCGGACATGGTCGCAGTCTTGCAGAGCGGGCGCTGATCACCAGCAACTTGGGCGCTCCCGGCGCGGCCGCCACACTGGCCCGATGCAGTTTCTGCCGTTTGCCGCCAGCACGACCCAGTCCGGGTGGGAACTCTTCCTCGGGACTCCTCTCGCCGTGATCGGCATCGTGCTCGGCGCGATCCTGCTACGTTTTGCCATCCATCGCGCGATCCGACGAGCTGTCGCAGCCATGGAGACCCGCTCCAGCGAGCGGACTGCCGCCGCTGCCGGCGCCACCAGGGTGATCCGTGCAGCGGCCGGCCTGGACCCTGAACGTCGACGCCAGCGAGCCGCGACGATGGGCTCGTTGCTGCGGTCCGTCTCGACCCTGATCGTCTTCGGTATCGCCGCCATGATGGTGATGGCCGAACTCGGCGTGCCGCTGGCGCCGTTGCTCGCTTCCGCCGGTGTCGGTGGTGTCGCGTTCGGTTTCGGCGCGCAGAGCCTTGTCCGGGACTTCCTCTCCGGGATCTTCATGATCATGGAGGACCAGTACGGCGTCGGTGACGTCATCGACACCGGGCAGGCGATCGGCACCGTTGAAGAAGTAGCGCTGCGGGTGACGCGGGTGCGCGACGCGAACGGCGTGGTCTGGTATGTACGCAACGGCGAGATTCTGCGGGTCGGCAACAAGTCGCAGGGTTGGGCGACCACCACGATCGACATACCCATCGCCTACGACCAGAGCATCGAGAAGGCCCTCGTGACCCTCCGCGCGGTGACCGAACTCGTCGACGATGAATCACCGTGGAAGGAGAAGCTGTTGGAGACCCCCGTCGTCGCCGGTGTCGAATCGGTCGTGGGCGGTGGCGTGACCCTGCGGATCATCGCCAAATGCGTGCCGGGTGAGCAGTACGCCATGTCCCGCGAGATCCGCGAGCGCGCGAAGGTCGCCCTGGACGCAGCGGGTATCAGGTCGCCACAGCTGCCGCCGTACACCTCCGGGAACGCCCAGTGAGTTCGACTGGAAGACTGCCACCCATGCCGCTGACACCCTCGACACCGTCTACCCCCCCACCGGAGCAGCAGTCGTTCTACGAGCAGGTCGGCGGACACGAGACTTTCGCGAAACTCGTCCACGAGTTCTATGTCGGGGTCGCGGGTGACCAGCCGTTGCGCGCCCTGTATCCCGAGCAGGATCTGGGCCCCGCCGAAGACCGGCTGCTCGGATTCCTGGAGCAGTACTGGGGCGGGCCCACGACCTACAGCGAGCAACGCGGCCACCCGCGACTGCGGATGCGGCATGTGCCCTACCAGGTGACGCCCACTCAGCGGGACCGTTGGCTGCTGCACATGCTGAATGCAGTCGACACCCTGCACCTGGACGAGAGCCACGACCTCCTGCTGCGCGACTACCTCACCCGCGCGGCCTACTCGTTGGTGAATTCCCTCGACGATGAATGACCTGACCGCGCCGTGGTGGCGATCGGCCGTCGTCTACCAGATCTATCCGCGCTCCTGGGCGGACGCTGACGGCGATGGAATCGGCGACCTGCCGGGCATCATCGCCCGGTTGCCCTACCTTCGCGACCTGGGCGTCGACGCCGTGTGGCTCTCGCCGTTCTACACCTCACCGCAGGCCGACGCCGGGTATGACGTAGCCGACTACTACGACGTGGACCCGCTCTTCGGGTCGCTGACGGATGCCGAGACGCTCATCGACACCGCGCACGACCTGGGCCTGCGGCTGATCGTGGACCTGGTGCCCAACCACACCTCCGACGAGCACGTCTGGTTCGCAGCCGCACTGGCGGCCGCGCCGGGGTCACCGCAGCGCGCCCGCTACCTGTTCCGCGACGGGTCGGGCCTGGATGGCGCACTGCCGCCGAACAACTGGGACAGCGTCTTCGGCGGCCCCGCCTGGGAGCGGGTGAGGGAGGCAGACGGATCTCCCGGCCAGTGGTATCTGCATCTTTTCGACGTCAAGCAGCCGGATCTGAACTGGGAAAACAGCGAAGTACACGCGGAATTCGAGCGCGTCCTGCAGTTCTGGCTGGATCGCGGGGTCGACGGGTTCCGCGTGGATGTCGCGCACGGCCTCGTCAAAGAGTCGGGGTTGCCCGATTCGAACGGTACGTCGCACGTGGCCGACGGCAGTCAGCCGATGTGGGACC
This sequence comes from Dermatophilaceae bacterium Sec6.4, assembly GCA_039636865.1. Taxonomy (NCBI): domain Bacteria; kingdom Bacillati; phylum Actinomycetota; class Actinomycetes; order Micrococcales; family Dermatophilaceae; species Dermatophilaceae bacterium Sec6.4. Next base: position 1,488,861 of record CP144172.1, on the reverse strand, counting down.
AGCCCGGGGTGCACGAGATCTACCCCGAGTGGCGCGCCCTGCTGGACGAGCATGGCGCGCAGTCCGGCACCGAGCCGATGATGTGCGCCGAGGCGTGGGTGGTCCCGCCGGACCGGCTCGCCAAATACGTGAGGCCGGACGAGTTCCATCAGGCGTTCAACTTCGAATTCCTCGAAACACCGTGGTCGGCGACTGCACTGCGTGATGTCATCGACGGTACGTCGGAGGCCAACGCCGCCGTCGGAGCACCGACGACCTGGGTGCTGTCCAATCACGACGTGGTCCGCCATGCCACCCGGATGGGTCTGCCACCCGAGTCGGCGACGTTGAACGGCATCGGCGCGCAGGACCCGCAGCCGGATGCCGAGCTCGGTCTGCGGCGGGCCCGGGCCGCCACCGCAATGATGCTCGCGCTGCCGGGCGGTGCCTACCTGTATCAGGGCGAGGAACTCGGGCTGCCCGAGCACACCACGATGCCGGATGAGGATCGGCAGGATCCGACGTACGCCCGCACCGGGCACACGATCCGTGGCCGGGACGGCTGCCGGGTGCCGATGCCCTGGGTTCGGGATGCGCCGGCCGCCGGGTTCAACGACACCGGTGAGTCGTGGCTGCCGCAACCGGCGTCGTACCCCGCACTGGCTGTGGATCAGCAGGTGGGCGTGCGGGGTTCGACCCTGGAGCTGTACCGCACCCTGCTGCGAGTGCGCCGAGAGCACGGGCTCGGCGCCGGCGTCGTGCAGTGGGTCGAGGCATCCGCAGCTGTGCTTGTCTTCGACAACGGGCCGGTGCGCTCAGTCACCAACTTCGGCGACACGCTCTCTGCGCTTCCGTCCGGATGGACGGTGGTTGCGTCCAGTGGTCCACTTACAGGCGGGTCGATCCCCACCGATACGACAGTGTGGCTGACCGGCGACAGTTCTACGAGATGAAACGCGGACCGATCAGAGCCGGCTGATCAACGGCACAGCACGTGACCGGCAGAGGTGCTCACCCGGTGCCACCGCCCGGCGGTGAAGACCTGCGCGGTGTCGCCGACGAGGAATCCGAGGGTGTAGGCGGCAAATGCCACCGAGGCAGGCAAGGTCTCCGGGCGCTCACCCGGCAGCGCGCGACCCCACACCCGGCGCCGCAGATCCTGCACGGCGGCGCTGCCCGATCCGGTCGGTGCACCCTGCGCAATCTCCGCTATGCCCTGCGCTGCGGCGTCATTCAACACGGTGACAGCCACCGACCCGGCCGGTGTCCACCCCTCGCGAGGTGGACTCACCGAGGCCCACGCCGCTCGTACCTCCTGCGGGGGGACGTCAAGTTCGGTGCCGTTCGACGCACGCGCCAGCCGGTCTCCGACGGCGCCGATCGGCACGATGGCATCCAGTTGGGCGGGCTCGGCGAGGCCCAGCACCCGCAGCCCGAGCGTTGTACCGCGCCCGGACAGGTCCTGCCCCGACGTGACCCCCACCCACACCGCGAGCGTTGTCCCACTCGCTTGCAGCCGCATCGCGCCGTCCGCATCCAGGGTGCGAGCTCGCGCACAGAAGGTGCTCAGGTCGGCCCAGGTGTCGGCATCGGCCAGTTGAATGATGGCCATGCTCAGATGTGCCCTGCCGGGCGGCGCTTCATCGTGACCGGCCCACCGGCGTACTGCTGCAGCACCTCACGGGCATATCCGGTCAGCCGGGTCGGCCGCTGGGTGTCCATATCGAACGCGACCTGGGTCGTCTCCGCCGTCGCGAACACCTCGTCACCGTCTGGTGATTCACGCACCTCGTACCCCATGTCGAACGACGCGCCGGCAATACGGGTGACCCAGGTGGTGATCACGATCGGCTCGCTGCGGTACTGCAGCTGGCGTAGGTAGTCGATCTCGCAGCGCGCCATCAACAGCCGGGGCCGCAGGTTTTCCTGGTCTGCAGCTGCGAACCACTCCTGGAACGCCATGATGCGTGCCTCCTCCAGCAACCGAACGAACTGCACGTTGTTGATATGGCGCAGCGCGTCCATATCGGACCAGCGCAGCGGGACGCGAACGAAGAAGGGATGTGTCGCCATACCCATGATTATCGCCGGTCCCCGGGTCCTACCGGTGCCCCGGATAGAGTCGCCCGCGTGACCGATGCCGACGACCTCCCCGCAATCAGCGCAGCTCAAGCCGAGCAGGACCCGGTGGGCGCGTTACTGCAGATCCTTGACCTGCAACCGGCCGGCAGCACGTCGTTCCAACCGACGGCGAGTGACGGGGCCATCGACGCAGACGTCTCGGTGCGCACCCTGGACGCATTCATCGGGCGCTCACAGGTCACGCCGCACGGGCGGGCATTCGGTGGCCAGGTGCTCGCGCAGACCGTCATCGCCGCCGGTCGTACGACCCCCGAAGACCGCCAGATCCATTCGCTGCACGCATATTTCGTGCGGGCCGGCGACTCCAGACACCCGATCCGTTTCGCGGTCGAGAACCTGCGCGACGGCAACTCATTCTCGGTACGCCGGGTGCACGCGATGCAGTACGGCGAGACGATCCTGTCCGCGACGCTGTCCTTCCAGAAGCCGGCCGACGGACTGGACCACCAGGCACCGATGCCCGCCGCCCCGGACCCCGAGCGCGCCTGGACGACCGAGCAGGAGCTGGCCGGTATCGACCATCCGACAGCACACCACTGGCGTCAGCGGGCGATGGACGTGCGAAACGTCGAAGGGGCGCTCTTCATCCGTCCCGGACGGCAGCAGTCAGCTCACCAGATGGTGTGGATGAAGGCGCTGCGCGAACTGCCGGCAGATCCGCTGCTGCAGGCTGCCGTCTTCGCCTACGCCTCGGACTACTCCCTGCTGGAGCCGGTGCTGCGGCGCCACGGCCTGGTGTGGTCCTCCCCCGGGCTTCGGCCCGCCTCACTGGATCACGCGATGTGGTTCCACCGGCCGGGTCGGATCGACGACTGGGTCCTGTACGAGCAGGAGTCGCCCTCGGCGTCCGGCGGTCGGGGTCTCGGGCTGGGCAAGATGTTCGGCCTGGACGGCACGCTCATCTGCTCGGTCGCACAAGAGGGGATGGTCCGGGTCAAGCCCCAGGCGTGATGACCGCTGACCGTCGTCGGTCCGTCCAGCGGCGGGCTCCGACGCCGAGCGGCGAGGTTATTACCTCGCCGCTGGGTGGTGGACGCCGCCGCTCGGCGGGTTGATCAGTCGCGGGTCAGGCGACGGTGCGTCACGCGGTGCGGGCGGGCGGCTTCGACGCCGAGCCGCTCGACCTTGTTCTCCTCGTAGGCATCGAAGTTGCCCTCGAACCAGTACCAGCTCGCCGGGTTCGCCTCGGTGCCTTCGTAGGCCAGGATGTGGGTCGCGACCCGGTCCAGGAACCACCGGTCGTGACTGATGACGACGGCGCAGCCGGGGAACTCCAGCAACGCATTCTCCAGCGATCCAAGCGTCTCCACGTCCAGGTCGTTGGTCGGCTCATCCAGCAGCAGCAGGTTTCCGCCCTCTTTCAGCGTCAGCGCCAGATTGAGGCGGTTGCGCTCCCCACCGGACAGGATGCCGGCCTTCTTCTGCTGATCCGGTCCCTTGAAGCCGAACTGTGACACGTAGGCGCGCGAAGGAATCTCCACCTTGCCGACCTTGATGTAGTCCAGCCCGTCCGAGACCAGCTCCCACAGTGACTTCTCGGCGTCCAGCCCACCACGGCTCTGGTCGACGTAGGAGACTTCGACTGTCTCGCCGACCTTCACTTCACCTGCATCCGCCTTCTCCAGGCCGACGATGGTCTTGAAGAGCGTGGTCTTACCGACACCGTTCGGGCCGATGACTCCCACGATCCCGTTACGCGGCAGCGTGAACGACAACCCCTCGATCAGGACCCGGTCGCCGAAGCCCTTCTTCAGATCCTTGACCTCGATGACCTGCGAACCCAGACGCGGACCCGGCGGAATCTGGATCTCGTCGAAGTCCAGCTTGCGGGTGCGGTCGGCTTCCGCAGCCATCTCCTCGTACCGGGCGAGGCGGGCCTTGTTCTTGACCTGGCGGGCCTTGGCGTTGGAGCGCACCCATTCCAGCTCGGCCTTCAGGCGCTTGGCGAGCTTGGCGTCCTTCTTGCCCTGGACGTTGAGCCGCTCGCCCTTCTTCTCCAGGTAGGTGGAGTAGTTGCCCTCGTAGGGGTAGAGGCGGCCGCGGTCGACCTCCGCGATCCACTGGGCCACGTTGTCCAGGAAGTACCGGTCGTGAGTTACGGCGAGAACGGTGCCGGGGTAGGCAGCGAGGTGCTGTTCCAACCAGCTCACCGATTCTGCGTCGAGGTGGTTGGTGGGCTCATCCAGCAGTAGCAGATCCGGCTTGGACAGCAACAGCTTGCAGAGCGCGACGCGGCGGCGTTCGCCACCGGAGAGCACAGTGACGTCGGCATCGCCGGGAGGGCACTGCAGCGCGTCCATCGCCTGCTCCAGCTGGGAGTCCAGGTCCCAGGCGTTCGCGGCGTCGATCTTCTCCTGCAGGGTGCCCATCTCGGACATCAGCGCGTCGAAGTCGGCGTCCGGCTCGGCCATCTCCATGGAGATGGCGTTGAAGCGATCGACATCGGCCTTGATCTGGCCCATGCCCTCCTCGACGTTGCCGCGCACGTCCTTGTCCTCGGTCAGCGGCGGCTCCTGCAGCAGGATGCCGACGCTGTAGCCGGGCGATAGGCGCGCTTCACCGTTGGAGGGCTGGTCAAGGCCCGCCATGATCTTCAGGATGGTCGACTTGCCGGCACCGTTGGGACCGACGACGCCGATCTTGGCGCCCGGGTAGAACGACATCGAGACGTCGTCGAGGATGACCTTGTCGCCGACTGCTTTGCGCGCTTTGGTCATGGTGTAGATGAACTCAGGCATAGGGCAGAGGCTAGTCGGGACGCGCACTCCCGCCGAATCGAGTGCCTGCTCCGCAATCGTGGGCCCCAGCGTGCAGGTCGCCCACGACGAATCAGCGGGTGGCTTCGTCCAACGCTGTTCGGGTGAGTCGATGATCGGTCAGCACGCGGTTGACCGGATCGGTGATCTGCTGCGCCGCGACAGTGCTGATCCGGGCGCCGAGTTCGGCTGCGACCACCCGACGACGACGTCGCGCGCCCTGCCGCGCCAGCCATCGGGACAAGGCAGCGAGCCCCACCCCGAGGACCACCCCGATCACGAGCATCAACTGCGGGACGGGGAACACGCCCTGAGTGGGCGTAGCCACCTCGATCTGGCCCAGCCGCAGTATCCACAGTCCGAGCAACCAGGCCGCACCCACGATCGCCAGCACGGCGAACAGCCATTGCAGCAGGCTCACCGCAGCCCACCACCCGGGTTCGCGTCCGCGCAGGGAGACCCCCATCACGCCGCGATCCAGTTCGTCGTAGAGCTGTTCGTCCGGTACGGCGGCGTCCTGCACGTCATCGGCCCACAGCGGTGGCAAACCCTGCGAGGCCTGCTCACTCAACGTGCGGGTCGCGAGATCGACGCCGGCGCGCGCAGCGGGAGAGGCCGGCGGCAGCGATGAGCGGCCCAGCACGGTACTGCTCTCCTGGCGACTCAACGCGCCTTTGACGACCTTGTCCAGGCCCAACCTCGACAACGGTGCCGGGCGCAACCGGGTCACCCATCGAGTGAACGGCCAGCCACCGTGCTGGGTGGCATGCATGACGAAATCCCGCTCGACCGCGTCGAGGACGACGGGCACCGCCGCTGCCTTCCCCAACGCGCGATCCAGTTCGAGGCTCGCGTCCTGGACCGCAGGCTCGCGATCGGCAACATGCTCGCGCAGCCGTTCGGCCCGGACGGCTAGATCCCCGAGCAGTCGTTGCTCGGCGGCGTTGCGGGCCCGCACCACGTGGGCGATCGCCAGAACGATCTCGTCGACACCTCGGTTGTGTGCGGCCGACGCGGGGATGATCTGCACGTCGTCCAGACCGTCGGCCAACATCAGCCGTCGCAAATCGTCGACGCAGCTGCGGACCTGGTCACGCGGGAGCAGATCGACCTGGTTCAGCACCGCAATGGTGACCGCGTCATGTCCGGACAGCTTGGACACGTAGTCGCGGTGCATGACGGCGTCGGCGTACTTCTGCGGGTCGGTGACCCACACGAAGACATCGGCGAGGTCGAGCACCCGGTCGGCCTCCATCCGATGCGCACCCACATGCGAGTCGAAATCGGGCAGGTCCAACAGCACCATGCCGTCCAGTTCAGCAGCATGCGGGGTGTCCTCGGCAACCTGATGGCGGGTATCCACCTGCAGCCAGCTCAGCAGGTCAGAGCTTGCTTCGGCGCCCCATACCGCAGCCGCCGGGCGGGAGGTGGTGGGGCGACGGGCGCCGATCCGCGAAACGGGCTCCCCCACCAGTGCATTGAACAGCGTGGACTTGCCCGACCCGGTCGCCCCTGCGAGCGCCACCACTGTGCGGGTGCCGCCGAGCGCCGTGCGCGCGGCGACCTTGTCCAGTACCACCCTGGCCGCGTCGACCTGCCCGACCGGCAGTCGTGCGCCGCCGTGCTCCAACGCATCCCGCAGATGCTGGGTACGCGCCAGGAGTTGATCGTCGGGGACTGCGGGCACGGGTCGGCCGCCGTCCTTCTCAACAGTCATCGTCTGGCCTTCTTCAAGGTACGGATTGCCTGCCTCAGACCTTCATCGGAGTGAATGGTGGCGGCCCCGTCGTCGAGCACGCTCTCGTACCTCGACCTCTCCTGCGCGTACAGCTCACCCGTGGCTTCCAACAGCAGCGTCCGCGCCCGCAGGGACAGGCTGCGCACCGCCTGATCACCGAACAGCGCCTCGAGCAGCCGCTGGGCCAGGACGGCCGAACCGCCCGCGATACCGACCTCCGCACCGGTGAGTCCGTAGGTGGCAGAGAACGCGATCAGCATCACCATCACGCCCAGCCCGTTGACACCGAACGCAAGGAACCGGGCCGTCGTGCGCTTACCGGCTGCCTCATCACGCACCATCTGCAACACGTCACCCTGCCAACGCCGAGTCAGCTGCTCCGCCCGCGTCGTGAAGTCCGGTGACAAACGCGCCAGCTGCGGGTTTGCAGCAATCAACGGCGCACCCTCGGCGCTGTTGCGCCATCCGCGGGCAATGCCGTCCACCGCGGTCTGGGCGTGCGAATGCACGAGCACCACGACACCGGACTGCAAAGCATCGCCCAGATCCTGTGCCGCAGGAGCGACCTTGCCGCGCCCCCGCAGGTAGGACGCAATGCGGTCCCGGGCGCGGCCGACCTGCTCCTCCAGTTGGCGTAGCACCTCTCCGGTGCCGACGTACTCATGCCAGCGGGCCAAGACCTCGCCGCGCAGCAGGGAACCATCCTTCATCCCCTCCTGCACACCGCCCAACGCGCCGGCGAAGCCCTGGTGGACGCCGCCCCGCAACCGGTTCGCGGCAAGCGCCTGTGCGTTCACACCATCCTGTAGCTGACCGGTCCGCTGCTCCAGGGAGTCCAGCGCACCATCCAGGGTGCGGCGGATGACGATGTTGCGTGCGTGGGCGTCGCCGGCGAGCGAATGCAGCCAGCTGCGTAGTCGGGCAATCTCCGGGACCGGCAGCCGGTCATCCTCCAGCGCCGTCTCGACGATCGCGAAGACCGGAGATCTACCCAGCCCCTGCTGCGTCAACATGTCCGCGAAGTGGGCCCGCACGTCTTCCATCGCGACGGTGGGGACCCGGTTGAGCACGATCGCCACGGACGTACCGCGCTCGATGGCCTGGTGCAGCAACTGCCACGGAACGGCGTCTGCGTAGCGGGTCGCTGTGGTGACGAAGATCCACAGGTCGGCCGCCGACATCAACTGCCGCGCCAGATCCCGGTTCGCCGAGACGACCGAGTCGATATCGGGCGCATCCAGCAGCGCGACTCCCTGAGGTATCCCGTTGGAGTCCACCAGTCGGAGCGAGCCCGGGTCGCTCACATCGCCGTGATCACCGGTGATCCGCGCCAGACCGGGCAACACGCGGTCGTCGCTGAACCAGCGGGCGTCCTGCGGGTGGTGTACGAGCGTGGACGACATCGTCGTCGGCCGCAGCACACCGCTTCTGCTCACCTGTTCCCCGACCACCGAGTTGACCAGGGTCGACTTTCCGGCGCCGGTGGATCCACCGACCACGGCGAGCAGCGGTGCATCCAACGCTGCAGACCGCGGTATCAGGTAGTCATCGAGCTGGGCGAGCAACTCGCGGCGGGTATGCCGAACGGCCGGCGCCCCCTGCACGTCCAAGGGCAACGCGACGCTCTGCACCTGCGCGCGCAGGGCCTGCAGCGCCGCGTGCAGCACTGTTGCCTCGAGCGCTCGTGTCACGGCGCAAGTCTCGCGCGTCGGATCGTCATACTCAACTCACCCGGCCGGCCGCCGCGCGTCCTACACTTGCTGCGCTCGCCCCCGTAGCTCAGATGGATAGAGCAAGGGCCTTCTAATCCCTAGGTCGCAGGTTCGAATCCTGCCGGGGGCACTGTCCGGCTTCACCGGGTGTGCCTGCAGGAAGGAGACAGGGCTGCGGATGGCTCGGTAACGAGCTTTGTGGAGCTCCTTTCCTTCACCCAGGCCCGTCCGTCCCCGTCCGGCACACGTGCAGTCCGCCGCAGGATCGGATGGTGCAGTGCGCAAGGGTCAGATACTGCGACGCACGCCCCCCGCAGCGGGTGAGGATGGGGGCCGGAATGTCGCGCCCCTAGGGTGTCCGGTGTGAGCGAAGACAAAGCACGCACCGACCGCATCGTGTGGATCGACTGCGAGATGACCGGCCTGTCCCTGGAGCACGACGCCCTGATCGAGGTGGCGGCGCTGGTCACCGACTTCGACCTCAACCAGCTCGGCGACGGCGTCGACGTGATCATCAAGCCGCCCGCGCAGGCTCTGGAGCAGATGAACGACTTCGTGCGCACCATGCACACCACCGGCGGTCTGCTGGCGGAACTGGATGCCGGGTTGAGTATGACGGCCGCCCAGGAGCAGGTGATGGCCTATATCAACGAGTTCGCCCCCGAAGAGCGCCGCTGGCCGCTCGCCGGGAACACCGTCAGCACCGATCGCGGCTTCCTGGCTCGTGACATGCCCGTCCTGGAAGCACATCTGCACTACCGGATCATCGACGTGTCCTCGATCAAGGAACTCTCTCGCCGGTGGTACCCCAAGGCGTATTTCGCTGCTCCTGCCAAGAACGGCGGGCACCGCGCGCTGGCCGACATCCGCGAGTCGATCGATGAGCTGCGCTACTGGCGCCAGGCCGTTTTCGTGGCTCCTCCCGGTCCGGACACAAAGACAGCACGCGGCATCGCGGCCGAGTACGAGGCGAAGCAGACCCCAGCCGCAGGGGTGTAGGGCGGGGGCTGCGCGGCAGGTATGATCGTCCGCGTTGCCTGCGCTGCCGCCGCTGCTTTCGTTTACGTCTGTCGCAGCGGTCGGCGCAACACCATGGTGGGTGTAGCTCAGCTGGTAGAGCACCGCGTTGTGGTCGCGGTGGTCGCGGGTTCAAGTCCCGTCACTCACCCCACACGGCAATTGCCCGACACGACATCACGTCGTGTCGGGCAATTGTCATTCAGCGGCTATCGCTGGTGGCTGGCGTACCAGTCGTCGCGACGATGCGCACGCTCGGCTCCCAGCACTGCCTGGGCCGCGCTCTCGCGATGATCGACGTCTTCGGCGCGCAAGGGGATCTCGTGCTCACCGGCGGCGTGTGAGCCGCTTGCAGGCAGCGGCGCCGGCGCCTCGCGGTCCTGACGGGCCTTCACCTTGGCGGCTTCCTTCGTCCGCGCCCAGAACTGCGACCGGCGGTCGGCCCGCTCGGCTTCGATGTGGTCGCGGTCGACGGACTCCGTCGGTGCAAGCTGCGCCCGGACGGCCTCCACCGCTTCCCACCGCTTGCTCTGCGGGAGAGCCTGAGCTGACGCCTGCAGCTGCTCCTGCTGCTTTTTCTGCTGTGCTGCACGCTTCGTGGCCGCCTTGGCCTCAGCGGCCGCCAGGCGGTCGCGCACGACCCTTTCCCGCTTGGAGTGGGCCACTGCAACCGCCGTGCGCTGCGCGCGCGACTTCTCGACCTGTTCGCGATCCTGCTCAGGATCACCGGTGCTACGTGTCATAACAGCCTCCTTCTTCGCTTTGCCGGAGGCCTCGTCGCGGTCCAGCCGGACGTTGCCCATCTCGATCATCGTGTCGGTAACGCTTTCCTGTTCGGTGACCCGCATCGTGCGTACGTCAGGCCCGTAGGGATTCTTCTTGTCCTTGGAGTCTGCCTGATCCTTGATGAACGCATCCAGCGCATCGCTGTGCGGCGTCTTCAGATCACGCTCCGCCTCGGCTCGAAGACCGCGTGCCTGCTCCACGATGTCCAACTGCTTGTCGGATTTCTTCTCCAGCCCGCTCTCGTCGCGCGCAGGCAGCAGGATCAGCTCTTCGGCCGGCATCCCGGACTTGAGCTGCCTGGTGCGGATCAGCTCCGCATCCATCTCAGCACCGAACAGCATCGCCAGGTTGGTGATCCACAGCCACAGCAGGAACATGATCGCGCCGGCGAACGCGCCGTACGTCTTGGTGTAGCTGGAACCGCTGGTCAGCAGGAAGTAGGTGAGCAGCGCGAAACTACCGATCACCCAGATCACGAATGCGATGAGCGCGCCCCAACTGATCAGCATCCGTTTGGTCTTGCGGACGTTCGGGGTGGACCAGTAGAGCAGCGAGATGAGGAACACCACGATGAGAGCGACGAAGGGCCACTTGGCAATGTCCCAGATCAGAACGGCCTGGCTGGGGATGCCGACCTCGCCCGCGATCGAGGTAGCAACGGCACCAGTCGTGGTGATCGCAAAAATCACCACGATGACCAGCACCAGATCGACAATGGTCACGAACAGCTGCACCGGACGCAGCCGCATGAACGGGCGGCCCTCGCCGATGTCGTAGATGTGGTTCAGCGCCCGCCCGAAGGCACCGACATACCCGGACGCGGACCAGATTGCGCCGCCGATACCCACGACCAGCGCGATGGTGCCTCCGCCCGCTGTGTTGACGCTGTTGATGAAGGTGGTGATCGCCGAGAGGTCACCCGGTTTCTTACCGGCAATCTGAGCCAGGATATTGACCAGCTTGGTGGTGGTCTCCTTGCCGTTGCCGAAAACATTGATCAACGACAGCAAGGCAATCAGCGCCGGAAAAATCGACTGCATCCCGTAATAGGTGAGCGAGGCGGCCTTGTCGGTGCACTCGTCCTGGGAAAACCTGGTGCGCGCCCGCTTGAACGCTACGGACCAGTCGGGCTTCTGCGCGGTCGCAGGGATCTCTTCCTGTGGTCGTTCGACGGGCAGATACGGTATGACGCTCATCGGGGAGGTCCTCGCGATCGGGGCTGGGGTCACTGCGGGGAAACTTACCCGCCGGGGCGTCGAATACTCGGTAGCGGAAGCGATTTCGCTCTGGCGCAGAGCCCCTGCTAGAGTCTCTCCCCGTTGCGCCATTAGCTCAATTGGCAGAGCAGCTGACTCTTAATCAGCGGGTTTGGGGTTCGAGTCCCTGATGGCGCACCACTTCGAAATAACAGGAAGCGCCCGGTACATATGTGCCGGGCGCTTCGTGCTGCGGTGTCGAACCTCTGGGAGCCGATGTTCGCGGCCGGCCCCAGCTCACAGATACAGGCCTGTGCCGCCCTGGTCGCTGTCGTCCTGGGCGATTGCATGCAGGTCGCGCTCACGTAGCAGGATGTAGTCCCGCCCGGACAGCTCCACCTCGGCACGCTCCTCAGGATCGAAAAGCACCCGATCCCCCACCTGTGCCTGCCGTACGTGCTGACCGACGGCCATCACCTGCGCCCACATCAGTCGCTTACCGACACTCGCAGTCGCAGGTATGACGATGCCGCCCCCGGAGCGTCGTTCGCCGGCCTCGCCCCCGGTAGAAACCAGGACGCGGTCGTGCAGCATCCGGATCGGCAACCGCCCCGGAGCGGGCCCGAGCGGACCGTGGGAGTTCAACGTCAGGAGCGCGCGCGCCGGATCAGACCCAGTAACAGGGAGACCGCTCCGATGCCGCCGACGGCGTAGCCGATCTTGTCTGTCGCGAGGTTGCCGTCGGGGGTCCGGGTCGCGGCGTTGACCTTCAACTTCACGTCCTCCGCGCCACGACGGGCAATTTCCTTGGGCTGGGCGCGGAACGCCAGCTCATCGATCGTGCTGGCCAGGCGTTCGCGACTCGCAGCGAGGTCCGCTTCGATGTCCTTGGCGGTGGGTGCTGCGGGCTTGGACTTGTCGGCCATGGTTCTCCTTGAAGAAGGCGTCTGGTGGAAGTGCCTGAACCGGCGTACTGCTCTGCCTGAGACGATAACGCAAACCAGCCCTCAAACCTTCGGGAGAACCGCATGTCACGACTCGACACCGGTACGCCGGCACCTACCTTCGAACTCACCTCCCACACCGGAGAGCAGGTCGCACTGTCCGACTACGCCGGTCAGCACGTGGTGCTCTTCTTCTACCCGGCGGCGATGACCCCCGGTTGCACGACCGAGGCGTGCGATTTCCGCGACTCGCTGGAGCCGCTGAAAGCCGCCGGATACGCCGTCCTGGGCATCTCCCCCGACACGACCGACAAACTCACCCAGTTCGCGGAGCAGGAGTTGCTGTCCTACCCGCTGCTGGCCGACCCGGACAAGGCGACGCTGACGGCGTACGGCGCATGGGGTGAGAAGAACCTCTACGGGAAGACGGTCACCGGCGTGATCCGCTCGACGATCGTGATCGACCCGGATGGCAACGTCGAGTTGGCGAAGTACAACGTCAAGGCCACCGGACACGTCGCCGCACTGCGTAAGGCCCTCAAGATCGGCTGACCACGCCGCCTGGGTAGCCGCCGCGGTGGTCGCGGGCCCGGCGGCACCCTACGATGGTGCGGCGCGCGCGAGTGGCGGAATTGGCAGACGCGCCAGGTTTAGGTCCTGGTGCCTTCGGGTGTGCGGGTTCGAGTCCCGCCTCGCGCACTGACGTACCGCCGGGTTCGGTATGCCGGTGTTATCCGGCAACCAGCTCGGTGAGCATTGCCTCGATGCTGCCGATGATCACCGACAGGTGACCCTCACCCTCCAGCAGGTGTGCCCGATCTGTGGCTCGCCCTACATTTCGGGCGAGCCACTGACCGTGCGCGTAGGGAACCATCAGGTCTTCGCTGCCCTGCCATACCGATGTCGGTACGCCGATCGCAGCAGGATCGAAACCCCACGGCCGAACGAAGGCGAGGTCATCGTCGATCCAGCCGTCCGGTCCGTTTCGCAGGCCCTCGCGGAAGTTGGCAGCCAGATCGGCACCGAAGTCGTCGCTGAGGACAGCAAGGTCGGATGCCGACAACAACGTGGCCATCTCTGCGGCGATGACCTCAGTGGTCGCCTGACCGAGGTGCTCGGCCTCGGGGGTGAGGATTTCGCGTAGCCGCTGCTCGCCTGCGAGCGTCGCCTCGAACTCCTGGACATTCTCCGCTCCCATGCCGGCGAGGAAATCCAGGTCTGCAGCGTCGTACGGCGCGACACCCGCCATCGACAACACGCCCCGCACCCGGTCCGGGGCGAGCGCCCCGCACGCCAGCGCATGCGGCCCGCCACCGGACCATCCCGCGGTCACGCAGTCAGCGGCCCCGACGTGGTCCAGGACCGCCAGTGCGTCCGGGACGGCATCGGCGACCGTACGACCGGCGTGGCGGGATGAGCCTCCGTACCCGGGTCGGGAGTAGGTGACCGTTCGCAGACCGAGAGCCCGGGCCGCACCGGTGATGAACCGGTACTGCGCAGCCGAGCCCGGCGTGCCGTGGTGGAACAGCAGAGTCGGGGCCATATCCGGCCCGTCCACCAGCACGTCCAGGTGGCGCCCGTCGGGAAGTTCCAGCAGGGTCATGGCAGTACTCGTCATAGTGGTGCTCCCGGGAGATGAGTGCGCAGAGCTCGGAGTCCAAGGAGCTGGCGGCGACACGGTGACACCCACTGCGCCCGTTCCGAGGGTTCTGCAGAACGTTAGTGTCTGCGAGTGACCCCAGACCATCCGCTGGCCCCGAAACCGATCCTGACCGGTGTGCGGGTACAACTGCGCCCGTTCCGGGAAAACGATCTGCCGGCCATGACGGCAGCGATTGCAGATCCCGACATCCGCCGCCTGACCGGGAGCGTGGCGAGCAGCGAGGAAGCAAACGCGCCGGGCGATGACGGTCCGGAGAAGCTACGTGAGTGGTATCTGACCCGCGCCGCTCAACTCGACCGGCTCGATCTGGCGGTGGTCGACCTGGCCAGCGGCAAGTGCGTGGGCGAGGTCGTCCTCAACGAGTGGGACCCAGCCGCCCGCAGCTGTAACTTCCGGACACTGCTGGCCCCGAACGGGCAGAACCGTGGCCGCGGCAGCGAGGCGCTCGCACTGCTTCTCGAGCATGCCTTCGCGGTCGGAATCGAACGAATCACCTTGACCGTCTTCACTTTCAACACCCGCGCCATCAGGGTCTACGAACGGGCCGGTTTCGCGATCGAGGGCACCGTCCGGCGGGCGTTGCAGTTCGACGGCGACTGGTACGCCGAACACCTCATGGCCATCCATCCAGGTGACCCTCGACCCGCTGAACCGGTGCTGGAGCAGGTGGAACTGAGGGTGCGAGAGGGCCAGGAGGCGGCGTACGAGGCGGCGTTCGAGCTGGCTGCGCCGATCATCGGCCGTCAGGTGGGATGCCGCTCGGTGCGGCTGGTCCGCTCGCTGGAGCACCCCTCGCGTTACGTGCTGCTCGTGCAGTGGGCGCGCGAGCACGACCACGCGATCGGTTTCCGACAGTCAGCGGACTATCAGGCCTGGCGCGCTCTGCCCTCCCCCGAGTGGCATACATATGTTTCCAGTGGTCCAGTTAGGAGTGCGCCACTAGAAACATATGTATGCCACTCGGGGGTGGGATCAGGTGACGGTGAAGGTGACCGAGTGCAGACCGGACGAACCGTTCGGCGCCGGCTGGGCCTCCGCAGCGAGTTGGATCTTCCCCTCGGCGTTCACTGCGCGCACGGTGGCCGTATGACGGCCCTTGGTCGCCTCCCATGCCAGCACCCATTGCCGCCATGCGTCCGGTGTGGCGTCGGTGCCGAGCCGAGCTGCCTGCCACGGACCGTCATCGATACGGACCTGCACGGCCTTGATGCCGGTGTGCTGGTCCCAGGCCACTCCCGCTATCGCCACTTTGCCGTTGCTGGCTGACACGGACCGCCCGCTGACCGGCACGTCGATACGCGATGAGGTCTTCACCGGGCCCAGTGCCGACCAGCCGCGCGGGGTCCAGTAGCCCTGGCTCGCCGCAAAGGTGGTCACCTCCAGTTGGCTGACCCACTTGGTGGCGCTGACATATCCGTAGAGACCTGGCACCACCAGTCGGACCGGGTAACCATGCTCGACCGGCAGCGCCTTACCGTTCATCGCCACGACCAGCAGCGCATTGCGGTCATCGGTCAGCGCCTCGATGGGCGAACCGGCCGTGAACCCGTCGACGCTGGTGGACAGGACCATGTCCGCACCCGGCTTGACGCCGGCTTCCTTCAACAGCTCCCGGATCGGCCATCCGGTCCAGATCGCGTTGCCGTTGAGGCTGCCGCCGACCTCGTTCGAGACGCACATCAATGTCACCATCGCCTGCTGCATCGGCTTGGAGAGCAGTGTCTCCCAGTCGATCTCGATCTCCCGGTCGACCATCCCGGTGACCTTCAGCTTCCAGCTGGCCGCCTCCACCTGCGGCACCTGCAGGGCAGTGTCGATGCGGTAGAACTGGTCGTTCGGGACGATGAACGGCGTCACTCCCGGCACCCCGACCGAGGCTCCCGCGGGCACCGTCACCGGCTTGGCGACCGACGGTGCGACAAACGTCGCGCGCGCGGCCTGCACAGCCCGCGCACTGCCGCTGATGGCGCGACCGGCAGCCAGCGCCAGTGCCCCGCCGACCACACTCAGCGCCGTCCAGGTCAACACCTGCCGACGATCGGCCACCCCGATGTCATGACGCCCGGTATCGATGTCGAGTAGGCCACGCCACCGGTGGAGCATGAACAGGCCCGCGAGACCACCGATCACTGTCGGCACCAGATCCGCCGGTCGGGCGCCTGCCCGGGTCAGCACGGCGGCCATCGCGATTGCGATCAACACGACGAACCCGACCAGTGCCCCGACCGGTGAGCGCCTCAGCAGGTAGCCGATACCGCATGAGAGGAGCAGCAGCACCACCGCGATCCCGACGAGCAGCACCGTTTTGTCGTTGGTACCGAAGTTGCTGACCGCGAAATCTTTCAACCACGGCGGAGTGCGATCGATGAACGCTTCCCCGACGGCGATGACCGGCGACGGTGTGCCACCACTCCAGCCGAAGCGCTCGGTGACCCCCGCCAGAAATTCAGCCACGCCAATGGTGACGGCGCCAGCGGCAACTCCCCCGAGGACCGCCAACCAACTGCGAGATGCCGCCGGGGCCGCGGTGACGTGCTCGATGTCGGTGTCGGCGCTCATGTCAGCACATCTGTCATTTCCACGCGCATGGCACGCATTGCGATCGCTCGATGAGAGATCTGATTCTTTTCGGCGGCCGGGAGCTCAGCAAGCGTGCGTCCGTCGGGCAGTTCGAAGATCGGGTCGTACCCGAAACCGTCGGCGCCGCGTTGTTCTCGCGTGATGGTGCCGTGCAGTTCCCCGCGCCGGGTGTGTACCTCGCCGCCGGGCAGGGCCAGCACCACGCAGCAGACGAACTGGGCGGCCATCGGGATATCGACGTCGCCGGTCTGGGCCAGCAGCAGATCGATATTGTCCTGGTCTGCGCCATGCACACCGGCCCATCGGGCGCTGAACACACCGGGAGAACCACCGAGTACGTCCACGCACAGGCCCGAATCGTCAGCGATGGCGGGCAGGCCAGTCGCCTCGCACACAGCGCATGCCTTCAGGGCGGCGTTCTGCTCGAACGTCACCCCGGACTCGATCACGTCCTGCACACCAGTGAATTCGGAGACATTGACCACCTGGATTGCTGCCAGGGCATCATCGTCGGCGATCAGTGCCTGGAACTCTCGCAGTTTGCCTGCGTTGCGTGTGGCAAGGACGACCGTCGTCATCAAGAGCGATCCGGTAGCGGCGCTGACAGCGCGCCCCGCTGCATACGCGTGAGATCCGCAATGCCCCCAGCTGCCAGCCCCAGCAGGCTGTCCAGCTCGGAACGGTTGAACGGCGCGCCCTCGGCCGTCCCCTGCACCTCCACAAACCCACCGGCTCCCGTCATCACGACGTTCATGTCGGTCTGAGCGGTCGAGTCCTCCGGGTAGTCCAGGTCCAGCACCGGGCTGCCCTGCACGATGCCGACGCTGATCGCGGCGATGGTGCCCGTGAGTGGTTGGGCGTCCTTCGCGATCAGGCCCTTGCTGCGGGCATGCTCGATCGCGTCGACGAGCGCGACGTAGGCCCCGGTGATAGAAGCGGTACGGGTGCCGCCATCGGCCTGCAGGACGTCGCAGTCGAGCACGATGGTGTTCTCGCCGAGCGCCTCCATGTCGATGATGGCCCGCAGACTACGGCCGATCAGCCTCGAGATCTCATGGGTACGCCCGCCGACCTTGCCCTTGCGCGATTCCCGGTCCGAGCGGGTGTTGGTCGCGCGCGGCAGCATTTCGTACTCGGCGGTGATCCACCCGGTGCCGCGACCCTTCATCCAGCGCGGCACGCCCTGCGTGAAGGATGCGGCAACCAGCACGCGGGTCTTGCCGAACTCCACCAGCACGCTGCCCTCGGCGTGGTCCAACCAGCCGCGGGTGAACCGGACGTCGCGTAGTTCATCGGGTGCGCGCCCGTCGTGGCGAAGTGGGACCGTCGTCGTGCCGAAGTGGGATTCCGTCATACCCCAACGATAGAAGCCGCACCTGACACCGCCACATCCCGGCCGTCGAGCGGCGGCCACCGTAGGCGAGCGGCGTACGAATTTCCCCGCCGCCGGGCGCCGGACACCGCCGCTGGACGGAAGCAGGCGTGCGGTCAGACGTCGTAGGTGGCTCCGGCGCGCGCCAACTCGACCTCGCCGAGCCAGATACCCGAGGCTTCCTTGAGGCACACCTCGGGGTCGTTCCACGGCGGTATGTGCGTCAACATCAGCCGAGCGACTCCGCCGGCGTCCAGTGCCGCCTGCGCCGCCCGGGCACCGGACAAATGGATTCCCTCGATGGTGTCGCGGCCCTCGACGAACGCGGCGTCGGCCAATGCGAGATCGGCGCCGCCCAGCAGGCCCGCGAGCGCCGGGCACGCGTCGGTGTCACCTGTATAGGCCAGCGAACGACCGCCCGCCTCGACCCGCACGCCGTAGGCCTCGACGGGGTGGTTCACTCTCGTCGGGGTGATCGTGAACGGACCTACCCGGAAGGTGATCCCCGAGCGCAACGTCTTGAAATCGAACTGCGGATCCAGCCCGTGCACATCCCGCGTCTCGGCGACCGTCACTCCGTTCGCCCGGGAGATCCGCGCACCGGTGTCCTGCGGACCGAAGACCGGGATCGGAGGGCGCTGCTCACCCAACGCGATCGGGTCGTACTTCTGCACCACGAAAAGCCCGCACAGGTCCATGCAGTGGTCAGGATGCAGATGACTGATCACGATCGCATCGATCTGGTGCAGCCCGATGTGCCGCTGCAGCGGACCGAGTGCGCCGTTGCCGAGATCGAGCAACAGATTCCACACCCGCCCGTTGTGCTGCTCCTGGAGCAAATAGCAGGAGGCCGGCGAATCCGGGCCCGGGAAGGATCCGGAACATCCCACGACGGTGAGTTTCATCGGCGTGCCCCTGCCGTCTCTGCAGTGACCACGACAGGCTGCTGACCGAAATTGTTGACAAAGACGTGATCGAACTCCGGACCCATCCCGAGGAATCGTTTCGAGAGTGCCTTGAACTGCTCGGGATCACCGGTGGTGGTGAACGAATGTCCGGGAGGGGCCAGGTCATCGGGTCGTAGATCCTGCAGGTCAGCCAGCACCCGGTAGACGTCTTTCGCGGTTTCTTCGGCCGAGGACACCAGCGTGACCCCGTCGCCCATCACATAGGAGATGACCGCAGTCAGCAGCGGGTAATGCGTACAACCCAGGACCAGGGTGTCGATATCGCGTTCGCGCAGCGGCTGCAGATACTCCCGCGCCAGAGACAACATCTGCGCGCCGCCGGTGACACCGGACTCCACCAGGTCCACGAAACGAGGACACGGCTCGCTGGTCACCGCCAGCTCGGGGGCTGCCGCAAACGCGTCGAGGTAGGCACCGGACTGATGGGTGCCCTGTGTGGAGATGATGCCGACCCGGCCGTTGCGGGTCGCCCGCACAGCACGGCGGACGGCAGGTCGGATGACTTCGACGACCGGCACGTCGTAGCGCTCGCGGGCATCGTGCAGGACGGCTGCACTGGCGGTGTTGCACGCGATGACCAACATCTTGACGCCGTGGTCGGCGAGACGATCCAGACACTGCAGCGCGAACTCGCGGGTCTGGGCGATCGGCCTCGGCCCGTACGGAGCGCGGCCGGTGTCACCCAGGTAGGCAACCGATTCATGCGGCAACTGGTCCAGGACAGCACGCGCAACGGTCAGACCGCCGTACCCGCTGTCGAAGATCCCGATCGGCGCATCAGACACCACCCCACTTTACTTTCACAAACGCGCCTCTACCGGCGGGTAACCGGAGACCTTCGTCACTCCCCGTCGTCGTGGCGCACGAACGGATTGCTGAGGGTCCCGATGTGTTGAACCTCGACCTGCACCCGCTGACCGGGCTCGACCAGCCCGACCCCTGCGGGCGTGCCGGTAAGGATCACGTCACCGGGTAGCAACGTAAAAGCCTGCGAGACATAGGAGATGAGCGAGGGCACATCATGGATCATGTCTGCGGTGGTGCCGTCCTGCACCAGCTCACCGGCCAGATGCGTGCGGATCCGCAGGTCGGAGGTGTCCAGGTCGGTCTCGATCCACGGACCGAGTGGGCAGAAGGTGTCGAAGCCCTTGGCTCGGGCCCACTGGCCGTCCGTGGTCTGCAGGTCCCGAGCGGTCACATCGTTGGCACAGGTGTAGCCGAAGACCACCGACAACGCGTCCTGCACGCTGACATTGCGACACATCGAGCCGATGACGACCGCGAGCTCTCCCTCGTACGCGATCTGGTCGCTCTGCGGGGGCATCACCACCGGGTCATCCGGGCCGATGACGGCGGTATTGGGGATCAGGAACATCAACGGCTCGGTCGGGGGCTCCCCGCCCATCTCACGCGCGTGTGCTGCGTAGTTCTTACCAATCCCGATGACCTTCGAACGCGGGATGACCGGCGCGAGCAATCGCACCTGCTCGACGGTCGTGGTGACTCCGGTCAACTCGATCTTGGAATAGAGCGGGTCGCCGGAGATCTGGGCAATCTTCTCCCCCGCACCGTCTACCAGCCCGTACGTCGGATCTTCGCCTGTGGTGTATCTCGCAATGCGCACGTTCGCACGATAGGCGATGCAGGTGCACCTCGCCCGTTGGATCCCGGGCCAGCCCACATGTCGGTCATGCCGCCGGGACGGTTACTTCTGCAACTCCGCCAGGACGGTCTTGGTCAACACCGCGTAGCCGGTGTCATTGGCGTGGATGTCGCCCTTCGCGCACATGTAGGTGAGGTTGCAGATGTTCGCGACATTCTGCGGCAGGATGCCGTAGGACGTCTTGACCATGGTGAACCAGTTCAGGCTGTCGAACGCACCGGCGACGTCGGCAACCTGGCCATCGCCCGTGGCGGCGCCGTAGCCGATAGCGGCGTTCAGGACACCCTGCAGCCCGCTGGACAGTTGCGCGACCTGCTTCTTGTCGCCGCCCTGCAGGTAGGTGACCAGGAACGGGTTGTAGTAGTTGAGCAGCACGATCCTGGTGTTCGGACCGACCGCGGTACGCAGCTGCTTGGTGATGTTCGGCAGATTCGCGGCCACCGCCGCCAGCCCGTTGGCGATGCAGGTGTAGTCGATGTCACCGGTCTTGGAGACACACGTCTGGACGTCGTTCGCGCCGATGTCGAGGGTCACCAGCTTCACGTGACCCTTGATCTTGCTCAGCGTGGACAGCGCCGACTTGAGCTGGCTGCGACCGTCGGCGCCGTAGGAGCACCGGCTGCCGTTGATGAAGGTCGCGCTGGTCTCCCCGCTGCACCCCAGGTTCGCGAGCCGCAGACCGGGAGTGGTCCTCTTCAAGGTGTTGTAGACACCACCGACGTACCCGCCGGTCTTGTTGTCACCCTTGCCGGGCTGATAACCGGCTGCCAGTGAATCTCCGAGCGCCACGTAGTACGACGGGGACCACGCGCCGCGGGAATTGGAGACCCCGTGTGGCGCGACAGGCGTCGACGTGTTGTGCCGCGACGACGCGGACGCGATCGGGACAACGGCAGTGGCTGTCAGTGCAATGGTCGCCACAACGGCAGAACGGGAGGAAAAGCGCACGGGGAGTCTCCTTGCAGAAGCGATGCGACGTGGGTCACATCGCTTTGGCAGGATAGGACATCGAGGCGGTGGTTGTGTCCGGATACAGCAAGCCGAAGGTGAAGGAGTCGACCAGTGCCAACCAACTGGCGTGCACCAGGTTCGGCGCGACCCCGACCGTGGTCCAGGTGCGCTCGCCGTCCGTGGTGTCGATCATCACGCGGGCCGTGGCATCCGTGCCCTGCTGGCTGTCCAGCATGCGCACCCTGAAATCGATCAGTTCGAACGTCTTCAACTGCTGGAAAGTCGGCATCAGCGCCCCCCTCAGCGCGTGGTCGAGGGCGTTGATCGGGCCGTTGCCCGCCCCCTTCGCGCTCGCGCTGCCGCCTGCGAGTTGCAGCACGACGTCGGCCTCGCAGAGTGCCCCGCGATCAGGTTCGCCGGCGGTCACCACCCGCCAGCTCTGCACTTCGAACAATGACGCGGGCGAACCGTGCAGCGCTTCGTGCAACAGCAGCGCGAACGACGCATCGGCGGCCTCGAAGCTCCACCCCGCGCATTCCAGTTCTTTCACCCGGTTCAGCACCCTGGTCAGCAGTTCCGGATGACCCGCGAGGTCGATCCCGAGCTCGCGGCCCTTCAACTCGATGCTCGCGCGCCCTGCCATGTCCGAGACCAGGGTGCGCATCCGATTGCCCACGAGCGCCGGGTCGATGTGCTGGTAGAGGTCGGGATCCACCCGCAGCGCGCTGGCGTGCAGACCGGCCTTGTGCGCGAAGGCGCTCGATCCGACATACGGCGCCCGCTCGAACGGCGCAATGTTGGTGATCTCGCTGACCGCATGGCTGACGTGATGGGCGCCGGCCAGTTGGTCACCGGTCACCAGTTGCATACCGAGCTTGAGCTGCAGATTGGTGACCACCGCGATCAGGTCGGCGTTGCCGGTGCGTTCGCCGTAGCCGTTGACGGTCCCCTGCAGATGCATCGCGCCGGCCCGGACAGCAGCGATGCTGTTGGCGATGGCACAACCGCTGTCGTTGTGCGCGTGGATGCCCACCCGCGCCCCCGTGGCCAGGATGGTTTCAGTAACGATGGTCTCGACGTCGTGCGGCAGCATCCCGCCGTTCGTGTCGCACAGAGCGACAGCCGTTGCGCCGGCCTGAGTCGCAACCCGTACAACCTCCAGCGGGTACCCGTGGTCGTGACCGAATCCGTCGAAATAGTGTTCGGCATCCAGGTAGACCTCCCGGCCGGCCGAGACGAGATAGCCGACGGTGTCCGCGATCATCGCGAGATTTTCCTCGAGGGTGGTGTGCAACGCGTCGGTCACGTGGCGGGGGTGCGATTTGCCGACCAGGGTTACGACCGGCGTGCCGGCCGCGAGCAGTGCGGCCACCTGCGGATCCTCGTCGACGCTCATACCGGCTCGCCGGGTGCTGCCGAACGCCGCCAGGCGCGCATTCTGCAGCGATAGTTCAGTGACGGCTCGCGCGAAGAAGAGTGTGTCCTTGGGGTTGGCACCGGGCCAGCCACCTTCGATGAAGCCGACACCGAGCTCGTCCAGCAGCCGGGCGATCGACAGCTTGTCATCGACGGACAACTGCAGACCTTCCTGCTGTGCGCCGTCACGCAAGGTGGTGTCGTACAGGTCGAAACCGCTCATCGCGGGCCTTTCCGGGTGCTGGCGAGGTGCGGTGAAACCTCTGGCCGGCGCTCGCCTCCGGTGCGTGGGTGATGCCCGGGGAGCAAAAAACCTCCCGAGGTAACGGGAGGTCGCGCGCCGGGTGGTCCGACGCGCTAGTCGGTAATCGTCGTCGCAGCGGTGGCTGCGAACCGGAAGGTCATCACCCGCCGACTATCTCGCCTCAGGCTTTTCCCGTCCACACTTCGACACGATCGTCTCACCATGTGAACAATCTCTTGCGTCGTCAGGCGAGCCGCGTCATCCAGCCGCGGGTGTCCTCCACTCGGCCGTACTGGATGTCCAGTAGTGCCGACCGCAGCTTCAGGGCCACCTCATCGGTGTGTCCCGCGCGGCGATGATCGCACGATCCACCATCCCATTTCAGTTCACCGACGGGTGTGATGACGGCCGCGGTGCCGCAGGCGAACACCTCCGCGATCTCCCCGGACGCGGCGCAGTCCTTCCATTCCTGGATCGGAATACGGCGTTCTTCGGGACGAAGGTCCAGCTCTTTGGCCAGCGTGAGAATCGAGTCGCGGGTCACCCCTTCCAGAATCGATCCGGTGAGCGAGGGCGTGACCAGGCGACCATCGCGGTAGACGAAGAACAGATTCATCCCGCCGAGCTCCTCGATGTAGGTATGCGTCGAGGAGTCCAGGAAGACGGCCTGGTCACAGCCCTGCTCATTACCTTCGAGCTGGCCCGCGAGCGAGGACGCGTAGTTGCCACCGCACTTGGCTGCACCGGTTCCCCCGTCGCCCGCACGCGCGAAATCTGTGGAGATCCACAGCGAGATGGGCTTGACGCCCCCGCTGAAATACGCGCCGGCCGGTGAGGCGATCACACAGAACGTCACCACGTTCGAGGGACGAACCCCGAGGAACGGCTCGGACGCGAACATGAACGGACGTAGGTAGAGCGAGGTTTCGGCGCCATCGGCCTCGGGCACCCACGACTTGTCGACGGTAACCAGCGCCCGCAACGAATCGATGAAGTCCGTCTCGTCCATGACCGGCAACGCCATCCGGGCAGAGCTGCGGGCGAATCGGGCAGCGTTCCGCTCCGGCCGAAAGGTCCAGACCGAGCCGTCGGCATGCCGGTAGGCCTTCATCCCCTCGAAGATCTCCTGCGCGTAGTGCAGCACAGCCGCAGAAGGATCGATGGCGATCGGACCGTAGGGGGTGACGCGCGCATCGTGCCAACCGACACCCTTCGTCCACGTCACCGTGACCATGTGGTCGGTGAAGTAGTTACCGAAGCCCGGGTCGGCCAGCACGGCGGCGCGCTGCTGGTCGCTGACGGGGTCGGGGCGCTCGGTCACGTCGAAGGTCAGGGCCATGTCGGTCTCCTCGGAGTGCGTGCCGCGCGTGCTGGGTGTGACGCGCGTTACTGGGGCTGGGGTGGGATCAGGCTACGCCGCACGCTCATACTCCAGCGGCAATGGCGTCGCCGACCTGACTGGTCGAGCGCGGGACAGCACCGCGCGAGACGAGGTCGGCTGCGACCGCTGCGTGCACCCGGGCGGCTTCGTCTGGCCGCCCCAGGTGCTCCAGGAGCATGGCGACCGACAGGATCGTCGCGGTGGGGTCGGCCTTGGCCTGGCCGGCGATGTCGGGTGCTGACCCGTGAACCGGCTCGAACATCGACGGCGCGGTGCCTTCGGGGTTGATATTGCCCGAGGCGGCCAGGCCGATACCCCCGGTCACCGCGGCTGCCAGGTCGGTGACGATGTCTCCGAAGAGGTTGTCGGTGACGATCACGTCGAACCGGCCTGGATCGGTCACCAGGTAGATGGTGGCCGCGTCCACGTGGCAGTAGGCGGTCGTCACATCGGGGAACTGCGCACCCACCTCTTCGAAGGTGCGGCGCCACAGGTGACCTGCGTAGGCCAGCACGTTGTGCTTGTGGATCAACGTCAGGTGTTTGCGTGGGCGGGCCTGGGCACGGGCGAACGCGTCACGCACCGCCCGCTCGACGCCGAAGCGGGTATTGACGCTCACCTCGGTAGCCAGCTCGCCCGGCGTACCGACGCGCAGCGCTCCGCCGTTGCCGGTGTAGGGGCCCTCGGTCCCTTCCCGCACGACCACGAAGTCGATCCCACCGGGAGCGACGCTGTCCACATCGAGCGGTGAGCGGACACCCGGAAGCAGCTTCGCCGGGCGCAGATTGATGTAGTGGTCGAAATCGAACCGCAACTTCAGGAGCAGGCCGCGCTCCAGGACCCCACTCGGCACGCTCGGGTCGCCGATCGCACCCAGCAGGATGACGTCATGGCCACGCAATTCGGTCTCGACCGAGTCCGGGAGAATCTCGCCGCTCGCGTGCCAGCGACGCGCGCCGAGGTCGTATTCGTTGCGCGAAACGCGCGCGGTCGTTACCGCGTCCAGCACCTTCAAGCCCTCGGCAACGACTTCCGGGCCGATCCCGTCACCGCCGATGACCGCCAGGTTGATCGCGTCGGGCAATGAGACTGCTGAGGGATCCGTGCGGTTGATCGTCATACCCGCGCACGCTAATCACTGTCTTGGCATTCGAAACAGCGATCTCGCATGGCAAGACATCCGAGCCGACGGTCATGCGTCCGGAACATGAAGAAGCCCCGGCCAGATGTCCGGGGCTTGCTTCGTATCCGCGTCGTCAGTCGCGCAGATCCATTGATTCTTGCAGAGCGCGTTGCATTTCGAGCTGATTCTCAGACATGTCTCTCCCAGGTAATCGATGCGTGAGCCGCGCGCCGTCGATGCGGGGGTAACCGCTGATGACAGTCAGGTGGGCTGGTGAGTCTGGGGACGCCGGTCGGCGCCGAACCTGGATCGAGAATAGGCCCGGGTATCCACACTTCGATACCCGCATCTCACATTTTGAGAAAGCAGTCGGACTGACTCTCCCGATTTGGACATGCTCAACGGGGCATATGTGCCCCGTTGAGCATGTCCAAATGGTGGTAACTCAGCGGGAGGCTGAACCTTCGACATAGTCCGAGTCGGTGTCTTTGATCCAGCTCATCAGGCCACGAAGCTGCTTGCCGGTCTTCTCGATCGGGTGCTGGGCGCCCTGCTCGCGCAGCCGGTTGAACTCCGGGGCACCGGCGTCCTGGTCCTCGATGAAGCGCTTGGCGAAGTTGCCGTTCACGATATCCGCCAGCACGGCCTGCATATTTTCCTTGACGTGCGGGTCGATAACGCGCGGACCCGACACGTAATCGCCGTACTCGGCGGTGTCGGAGATCGACCACCGCTGCTTGGCGATACCGCCCTCGATCATCAGATCGACGATCAGCTTCAACTCATGCAGGCACTCGAAGTAGGCGATCTCCGGCTGGTAACCGGCCTCGGTGAGCACCTCGAAGCCGTACATCACCAGCTGCGACGCGCCACCGCAGAGGACGGCCTGCTCACCGAACAGGTCCGTCTCGGTCTCTTCGGTGAAGGTGGTCTTGATGCCGCCGGCACGCAGTCCGCCGATGCCCTTGGCGTAGGACTTGCCCAGCTCCCAGGCGTTACCCGTGGCGTCGACCTCGACGGCAACCAGCACGGGCACGCCGCGACCGTCGACATACTCGCGGCGAACCAGGTGGCCGGGGCCCTTGGGCGCAACCATCACGACGTCCACACCTTCCGGCGGCACGATGTAACCGAAGCGGATGTTGAACCCGTGGCTGAAGAAGAGGGCGTTGCCCGGCTCCAGATACGGCTCGATCTCCGCGGTGTAGAGGCTGCGCTGGATCTGATCCGGCGCGAGCACCATGACGACATCGGCGCCTTTGACGGCCTCGGCGACGGTCGCCACCTCCAGGCCCTCGTTCTGCGCCTTCTCCCGCGACGGGGAACCTTCCCGCAGACCGACGACCACGGAAACACCGGAGTCACGCAGGTTCAGCGCGTGGGCGTGGCCCTGGCTTCCGTAACCGATGACGGCAACCTTGCGACCCTGGATGACCGACAGGTCGGCATCGTCGTCGTAGAACATCTCAGCAGGCACAGTATGAATCTCCTTGGTTGATCGAATGATGTCTGGTCAAGTGTGTCGGGTGGCTCGCGGTCAACTCAGGCCGAGCGCCGGGAGCGGTCGGTAATGGATTTACCGCCCCGACCCACGGCCACCAACCCCGACTGCACCAGCTCGCGCACACCGTACGGCTCCAGAATATTCAGCAGTGCCGTCAGCTTGCCGGGTGTGCCGGTCGCTTCGATGACCAGCGAGTCGTTGGCCACGTCCACCACATTGCACCGGAACAACTCGGCGATCTGCACGATTTCTGCTCGGTTCCCGGCGTCGCAGCGCACTTTGATCAGCACGATCTCGCGCTGCACCGAAGCATCCGACTCCAGCTCGACCACCTTGCGTACCTCGATGAGCTTGTTCAGCTGCTTGGTGACCTGCTCCAGGGCGACCTGCTCGACATCGACCACGATCGTCATCCGCGACATCGTGGGGTGCTCCGTCGGGCCGACTGCCAGCGAGTCGATGTTGAATCCGCGCCGCGAGATCAGGCCCGCGATACGTGCCAGGACGCCGGGGTTGTTCTCCACCAGCACCGAAAGGGTGTGCCGCGCCATCAGAGTTCTCCTCGTCGCCTGAATGCCTGCAGTGCTCTACTCGTGGCGGTCATTCTTGGCCGTCGTCACTGTCGCGGTCCCAGACGGGGGTCATCGCCCGCGCCACCGTCACCATGTCGTTACTGACACCCGAGGGGACCATCGGCCAGACCATCGCGTCGCGTTCGACCACGAAGTCGATCACGACCGGCGCGTCGTTGATCTCCAGCGCCTTCAGGATCGTCGCGTCGACGTCCTCGGCGCGCTCGCAGCGCAGACCGACGCACCCGTACGCGTCCGCCAGTTTGACGAAATCGGGCACCCGCGAACCTACCGAGGTGTTCAGGTCGGTGTTGGAGTAACGCTGGTTGTAGAACAGCGTCTGCCACTGCCGCACCATGCCGAGGCTGGAGTTGTTGATGATGGCGATCTTGATCGGGATGTTGTTGATGACGCAGGTCGCCAACTCCTGATTGGTCATCTGGAAGCATCCGTCACCGTCTATCGCCCACACCACGCGGTCGGGCTGGGACACCTTCGCGCCCATCGCGGCCGGCACTGCGTACCCCATGGTGCCGAGTCCGCCGGAGTTCAGCCACGCGTTGGGGCGCTCGTACTGCACGAACTGAGCGGCCCACATCTGATGCTGCCCGACACCCGAGGCGTAGACGGCTTCCGGTCCGGTCAGTGCGCCGATCCGCTCGATGACGTACTGCGGCGCGATTGCCGTGGCGTTGTCGTCCGGGGTGTAACCGAGCGGGAACGTAGCGGCCCACCCCTGCGTGCGGGTGCGCCATTCGGCGTAGTCACCGCCGCGACCGGCTTCCTGATCGGCGCGTATCGACATGATCAGCTCGCTGATGACTTCTTTGCAGTCCCCCACGATCGGCACGTCGGCGGCCCGGTTCTTGGAGATCTCGGCGGGGTCGATATCCGCGTGGATCACCTTCGCCTCGGGAGCGAACGAAGAGATCTCGCCGGTCACCCGGTCATCGAACCGGGTGCCCAGCGCGATGAGCAGATCGGCTTTCTGCAGTGCCGTCACGGCTGCCACTGATCCGTGCATACCCGGCATGCCCAGGTGCAAGGGGTGACTGTCGGGGAAGACGCCCCGTGCCATCAACGTGGTGACCACCGGGATCTGGGACAACTCGACCAGCTGCGCGAGTTCACGGGCAGCCTCCGCGCGGATCACTCCGCCACCCACGTAGAGCACCGGACGCGCAGCGCCGGCGATCAGCTCGGCAGCAGCGCGAATCTGCTTGTGATGCGGTTTGGTGACCGGGCGGTATCCGGGCAGATCGAACACCGGCGGCCAGCTGAATTCGGCCGTGCCGACCAGGGCGTCCTTGCTGATGTCGACCAGTACCGGACCGGGTCGACCCGTGCCTGCAATGTGGAACGCCTCAGCCAGTGCACGGGGGATGTCCGCTGACTTGGTGATCAGGTAGTTGTGCTTGGTGATCGGCATCGTGATGCCACGGATATCCGCTTCCTGGAAGGCGTCCGTCCCGATCACCCGGGACGCCACCTGCCCGGTGATGGCCACGATCGGCACCGAATCCATGTAGGCGTCGGCGATCGCGGTGACCAGGTTGGTCGCGCCGGGTCCGCTGGTCGCCATACACACACCGACCTTGCCGCTGGCTGCGGCGTATCCCTGGGCCGCGTGCCCGGCGCCCTGCTCGTGACGCACCAGGATGTGACGCACCTTGGTGGAATCCATCAGCGGGTCGTACGCCGGAAGAATTGCCCCGCCGGGAATCCCGAAGACAGTATCGACCTCGAGCAGTTCGAGGGTGCGCACCAGGCTCTGCGCTCCGGTGAGCACCTCTACCGGCGTGACCGGCACGGCCGGCGTCACCTTGCCCGCACCGGCGGGAGCCGTCGGCACTGGAGCGAACGATTGCTGCTTCACGTTGGTCATGGTGTCCTCGCGTTGCGAATCCGGCCGTACCTGAATCTGGTGCAGGCTTCGTGAGCCTTCCGAACGTGGCATGAAAAAGGCCCCCAGCCTTGACAGGCATTGAGGGCTGGCACGCTCACCGACGGGTTGTCAGCGGGCGTGCCTTGGAAGTACTAGGAGACTGGCCACACGGCAAGTTTCGCCAGGAGTTACTTCAGCGTCAACATACTGAGACGCGAATCTCACTATGTGAAATCGACCGAGCTCGTGCACCCCGTCGCCGAACAGTCACCGTGCTCATAAAGCGTCCAGCGCCTCGCCGATCGGCGTCGGTCCGTTGTTGAAGTCGATCACCTTGCCGCAGGAGGCCTTCAGGTCGACGACTGCGGCGATCACCGCTGCGACGTCCGCGCGGCTGACCGACGACCCTTCGATCGTGGAATCCGTGGACTCAGGACCAACAACGGTGAGCTCGATACGGCTGGTCGCGTCGTCGTCGGTCAACGTGCTCGGTCCCAGAATGGTCCAATCCAGTCCCGTGCCGCGCAGATACTCGTCTGCGGCCGCCTTGGCGTCGGCGTAGGCGAAGAACGAGTTGTCATGCGGTACGCCGTGATCCGGCCCGGCGCCGAAGTACGACACCATGACGTACCGCGTGATGTCGGCCGCCACCGTCGCATTCATGCTGCGGATCGCGGCATCGCGGTCGACGGCGTAGGTCCGCGCATCGCTGCCGCCGCCCGCACCGGCCGCCCACACCACGATGTCGACACCGTTCAGCATCTCGGTCATCGCGGGCACATCCAGCTTCTCCAGGTCGCCGACCGCCGGCTTGGCTCCGGTAGCGAGCA
This sequence comes from Dermatophilaceae bacterium Sec6.4, assembly GCA_039636865.1. Taxonomy (NCBI): domain Bacteria; kingdom Bacillati; phylum Actinomycetota; class Actinomycetes; order Micrococcales; family Dermatophilaceae; species Dermatophilaceae bacterium Sec6.4. The sequence goes on along the minus strand of CP144172.1, from coordinate 1,458,439 downwards.
CGTCGGGCACGTGTTCCTCGTTACGAAAGATCGACCGCACGTCGTGGCCGGCAGCGACCAGCATTCTGGACAGGGCGAGCGCCACTTTGCCGTGGCCGCCAAAAATTGCGATGGTCGTCATGGACCCACTGTGCCCCATCGCATCCGGCTGTGTCCCGAGTCGCGTAAACGGCAGATCTGGCGGGCCCGCATCAGCCGAAGACGCGCAGCTTGTCCAGCATCTCCGGCGCTCGATGATCCAGGTGCTGCCCGCCCCACCAGATGGCGAGCGTGAGGACACCGCCACCCCAGAGAACACCGGCGAGCAACACGGCGAACTGGCCTGTGTCGGACCCGCGGGCCAGTACCGCACCGATGATGATCGGCGCGGACAACAGGGCCGGCGCAATGAAGGTCGAGGCCGCGGTCAGACATCCGCGCGCACCGTTGCCGGCGTTTCCTGCGAACGGGTTGCTACCGCGCCGCGGGGCCTGACCCGGATCGAGCGCACCGAGCGCGCATCCGACTCCGAGGGCGACCAGGAGGGCGCTGGCCAACGGTCCACTGACGAGCAACCACTCGACGGGTTGGCCCAGCGCAGCCTGCAGCACCGACACGAGCACCGCGACCACCAGCACCGGGATTCCGATCGCCAGGACCCGGCCGGCACGGTCGATCCACCCGGGCACCCCGGCGACGACCTGCATCCACCAGGACGAACCGTCGTAGGCCAGGTCATTGGCCGTCAGGACCCCTGCGGCGACGATCAGCAGCGTGGGCGCCGGAATGCTGGGAAAGTCTCCCGTCCTGTCGAACAGAGCGGGGACCAGCGGTAGCAGGGACACCGTTGTCATCGAGACGGCCTGCGCCGTGAGCCGGGTGTCGCGCCGCCACGCGAGCATTCTGCGTCTAGTCACCGCGGCGAGCGGATTGGATGAACGCACCCGCGAACCCCACGCGGTGGACCGTAGATCACGCACCCGCGCCGACTCCTGAGGTGCGGTGCTGGTCAGTTCAACGCTCAGCACCCTCGCCCACAGCAGCAGCAATGCGCCCAGGAAACAGGCGGCCAGCAGCAGATCCAGCAGAGCCAACCCCCATGCGCCGCGCGCCACCTGCCACGGCATCGCCCACGCCCATCCGAACGGTGACCATGCCGCGACTCGGGCGGCCTGCCGCAGACCCGATGACCCCAGCGCACCGCCGCCGCCGGACAACAACAGCAGGTTGAACAGCGCCGGCATCAGATAGAGCAGCGGGAAGAGCAGCATCACCAGGAATCGCGAGCGCCTCTTCCACAACGATCGCGCCAGCATCGAGCTGATCGCCCGCGACAGGACGACGCCGGTCACGACCCCCAGTACCGCTCCGAACAATGCAGCCAGCAATGCCGGGATCGAACGGCTCCAGATGACCAGGTGGGCGAGCGCGAAAACGATGGTCACAGCACCCGGAATACCCACCAGGGCGGCTGCGACAAGTCCCGGCAACAGCTGGCGGGCACGCAGCGGGAACAGGGACAGCCGCTGCGGATCCAGGGTCGCATCGACGCCGACCGTCAACAACGGGGCGAGCATCCACATCACGGTCATCGTGGCGAGGGCCAGCAGCGAGATGGACGCCGAGTCCACCGAGGCGCTGCGCAGGGCGATAGCCGCTGGGATGGAGGCGATTGCTACGAAGCCGGCGAAGATCCCACCGATGATGTAGCTGATCAGGCGTGAACTCTCGCGGCCCAACGTCCGTCGTAGGACATTCAGCTTCAGCCGGATCAGGACCGCAACCACGCCAGCCCGCCGTCGAAGTCGCCTGCCGGCCCGGCGCCGACCAGGTCCAGGAACCGTTGGTGCAGGCTGATCCCCCCGCGTACGTCATCCGTGCGTCCGGCCGCGAGCACCCGCCCAGCGACGATCACGGCGACGTGGTCGCAGACGGTCTCGACCAGCTCCATCACATGACTGGAGATCACCACGGTCCCGCCGCCGGCCACGTACCGGGCGATGACACCGCGCATCGTCTGCGCCGAGACCGGATCGACCGATTCGAACGGCTCGTCCAGGATCAGCAGCCGCGGAGCATGCAACATTGCGCAGGCCAGCCCGATCTTCTTCGTCATACCGGCCGAGAAGTCGGCCACGACCACGTTGGCCGCTTCGCTCAACCCGAGCACGTGCAGCAGTTCCGCCGACCGCTGTGCGATCACCGGCCCCGGCATCGAGCGCAACTCCCCCACGTACCGCAGCAACTCGGCGGCGCTGAGCATGTCGAAGAGCCGCAGCCCGTCCGGGGATACGCCGAAGAGCGCCTTGGCGCCGGCCGGGTCGGACCAGACGTCGTGGCCGAGCACCTGCACGCTCCCGGCGTCCGGGCGCATCAATCCGCTCATCATCAGCATCGACGTGGTCTTGCCCGCGCCGTTCGGGCCGAGCATCCCGTAGACGGATCCGGCCGGGATCTGCAGCGAGAGGTGGTCCACCGCGAGGCGCCCGTTGAATGCTTTGACCAGTCCGTCCAGGACGACAGCCGGCCCGCCGGGTCCGCCCCGAAGGACTGGTCGAGCCTGGTCAGTCACACACCGCGCCGTTGCTGGCCGAGCCCACGAGGCGGACGTACTTCGCGAGGACACCACGGGTGTACTTCGGCGCCGGGTGCGTCACGCCCTCATCGCGACGACGTGCCATCTCGGCGTCGTCGACCAGCAGGTCCAGCCTTGCGTTGCCGACGTCGAGCCGCACGCGGTCGCCATCGCGCACGAACGCGATCGGACCCTCGTCCACCGCCTCCGGTGCGACGTGCCCGACACACAGGCCGGTGGTACCGCCGGAGAAGCGACCGTCGGTCAGCAGCAGCACGTCTTTGCCCAGACCGGCGCCCTTGATGGCACCGGTCACGGAAAGCATCTCGCGCATACCCGGGCCGCCCTTCGGGCCCTCGTAGCGGATGACAACGACGTCGTTTGCCTTCAACGAACCGTCTTCGACGGCATCCATGGCGGCCCGTTCACCGTTGAAAACCCTTGCGGTTCCCTCGAATACGTCGCTGTCGAAGCCCGCGGACTTCACCACGGCACCCTCCGGTGCCAGCGAACCCTTCAGGATCGTCAGACCGCCGGTCTTGTGGATCGGCCTGCTCATCGCGCGCAGCACCTTGCCGTCCAGGTCCGGTGGCGGAACATCCGACAGGTTCTGCGCCATCGTGCGCCCGGTGACCGTCATACAGTCACCGTGCATCAAACCGGCATCGAGCAGCGCGCGCATCACGACGGGCACCCCGCCGACCTTGTCGATATCAGACATCACGTAGCTGCCGAACGGCTTGACGTCGGCCAGGTGCGGCACCCGGGCGCCGATCCGCTGGAAGTCATCGATCGCCAGGTCGACATCGGCTTCGTGCGCAATTGCCAGCAGGTGCAGCACTGCGTTCGTCGATCCGCCGAAGGCCATGACGACAGCGATCGCGTTCTCGAAGGCCTCCTTGGTCATGATGTCGCGCGCGGTGATCCCCTGACGGATCAGCTCGACCACCGCCTCCCCGGACTTGCGGGCGTAGCCGTCACGTCGGCGGTCCGTCGCGGGCGGCGCGGCGCTGCCGGGCAGCGACATACCCATTGCCTCGGCGACCGAAGCCATCGTGTTGGCGGTGTACATCCCACCGCAGGCCCCCTCGCCGGGGCAGATCGCCCGCTCGATGATGTCGACGTCGGCACGGCTCATCAGTCCCGCTGCGCACGCACCGACCGCCTCGAAGGCGTCGATGATCGTGACCTGCTTCTCGGTGCCGTCGGTGAGCTTGGCGATACCGGGCAGGATCGACCCGGCGTAGAGGAACACGCTGGCCAGATCGAGGCGCGCCGCGGCCATCAACATGCCGGGCAGCGACTTGTCGCAGCCGGCGAGCAGGACGGTGCCGTCCAGGCGCTCGGCGCTGACGACGGTCTCGACCGAGTCGGCGATGATCTCGCGGCTGACCAGCGAGAAGTGCATGCCTTCGTGGCCCATCGAAATGCCGTCCGAGACGCTGATCGTGCCGAACTCCATCGGGAAGCCACCGGCTGCGTGCACGCCGTCCTTGGATGCCTTCGCGAGGCGGTCCAGCGACAGGTTGCAGGGGGTGATCTCGTTCCACGAGCTCGCGACGCCGATCTGCGGTTTCTTGAAGTCTTCGTCACCCATCCCAATTGCGCGCAGCATGCCGCGGGAGGCGGCCTTCTCCAGCCCGTCGGTGACGTCGCGGCTACGGGGCTTCATATCAGGGGTGTCAGGCATGCCGGGAGCCTAAACCCGCCCCGCGGTCCGCCGTCGAGCGGTCCGTCAGCCGACCATGGCGTAGCAACCGCTGCGGTCAGTCGGCGCGTGCCGTATGCACGGCCAGCAGCGTCGCCGAGCCTGCTGCGAGGTCTGACCAGGCACCGTCGAACTCCAGGACGGCGACCGTGCACGTCGGGTAGCTCGCCGCCAACGATGCGAGAGCCTCAGCATCGCTGTCGTCCCCAGCGAGTTCGGCGGCAAGCAGCGGTACTCCGGGAGCGTGGCCCACCACCGCGAGCGTCTCAACCTTGTCCTCGATCCCGCGCAGCACCGCGAGCAGCTCCTGCGGTTCGGCGTTGTAGATCCGGCGGTCGTGCTCGACGATCGCACCGATACCGGAGGCATCCACGACGCCGGCCCACGTTTGCCTGGTGCGAGCCGCTGTGGAGCAACACGTCTCTTGCACCTGCACGTTGTGCTCCTTGAACCACCTGCCCAGTGCGGCAGCATCCGCTCGGCCGCTGGGCGCGAGCTCCCGCTCATGGTCGGGAACGGCGCCCGGCTCTTGCGCCTTCGCGTGTCGGATGAGGACGAGGCGATGGCGGTCAGTCGTCATGCACCGAGCATGTCACTGCTCGCCCGATGGCGACGATTCGCCCGGTGGCGACAGTTCACCCGGTGGCGACTACGTGTGACAGCTCCTCACCTCGACCGACGCGGGTCAGCTGCCCGCGCAGGAAGCTCAGCGCCCGGGGCTCGAATGCGGTGGTGGCGCCGCCGACGTGGGGGGTGATGAGCACGCCGGGAGTGCTCCAGAGCGGGTGCCCCTGCGGCAGCGGTTCGGGATCGGTGACGTCCAGGGCCGCGGTCAGCCTGCCGGACGCGCATTCGCTGATCAGAGCATCGGTGTCAATGACCGCCCCCCGCGCGACGTTCACCACCAACGCGCCGTCCGGCAGTGCCGCCAGGAAATCGGCGCCCACCAGATGATGGGTCGCATCCGAGAGCGGCACGACGACGATCACCACGTCGTGGTGCGGCAGTAACTTGGGCAGTTCGTCGGTGCCGTGGACCCGGTCCACCAGATCGTCGCCGTCCCTGGCGCGGGAGGCGACGGCGGTAACCGATACCTCGAACGGCGCCAGCCGCCGCACGATCGCATGCCCGATCGAGCCGTATCCAAGCACGAGGACCCGTCGGTCGGCCAGGGATCTACGCCCGTTCAGCGACTCCCACGAGCCGTGATCCGCGCTGCGTACGGCCTGTGGCACGCCGCGCAGGGAGGAAAGAATCAAGGCCAGCGCGAGTTCTGCGGTGGATGTGTCGTGAATCCCTGCACCGTTGGCCAACGCCACCCCGGTGGGCAGATAGGGCAGCACATTCTCGTACCCGGCAGTGACCAGTTGTACCGCCTCCAACTGCGCGCAGCCGGCCAACCGCTCGAGGCGGGACTTTCCGGCGCCCATATAGGGCGGCACGACCAGGGCGATGTCAGTGCGGGGCGGGTCGCCGTCCATGTCCCAAACCACCGTCTGGACGCCGGGGATATCGCTCAATTGCGATGCCCAGGATTCATCGGGCAGTGCGACAACGTGATTCATCAATGAGCCTCCGTAACGGGCAACGAACGTAGCCCTCGAATGGTGACGCTGGAACGACGACGCGGCGGACCGCCCGGATGCAGCTTCGGCATCCGCTCGGCGAGTACCCGCAAGGCGATCTGCGCCTCAAGACGCGCGAGAGGCGCGCCGACGCAGTAGTGCACCCCGCCGGAAAAGGCGAGGTGGTCGATGTCAGTGCGGGTGATGTCGAAGAAGTTGGGCCGTTCGAACCGGGCAGGGTCTCGGTTCGCTGCCGCCAGCAAGCACAGCACCCGATGCCCCGCCGGCACTTCATAACCCTCGATAACGCTGTCCCGCTGCGCGATCCGGTCAGTGAACTGAATCGGCGGGTCGTACCGCAGGGTCTCCTCAACGACCCGCGCCGCGAGCGTGGGGTCCTTTACCAGCAGCTGCCACTGTTCGGGGTTGCGCATCAGGGCGAGCACAGCGTTGCCGATCAAATTGACGGTGGTCTCGAAACCGGCCACCAGCAGCAGCACACACAGCGGCAGGATTTCCTCGGAGCGGACAGCGGCGCCTTCTTCGGCGACCAGCATCGAGATCATGTCGTCGCGCGGATCGGCTCGACGCTGCTGCACGATTCGCTCGAACATGGCGTCCAGGCCGGTCTTCGCGTCCAGGATCTTCTTCGCATGCCACAGCCCGTGCGGTCCTTCCAGAGCGCTGCCCAGCGCCGTGCCCCATCGCAGGAACCGTCGCTCATCGACATCGGGTACGCCGAGCAGCTCCGAGATGATCCGAATCGGCAGCGGCGCGGCCAACTGGTCGATCAGATCGAACGTCGCACCGGGCTCGACATCGTCGAGGCGCTCATGCACGATCTTCTCGATCGCCGTCGCGTACCCACCCAACCGGCTAGCCGCGAAGGCCGGTGCCGCGACCCGGCGCAGGCGGGTGTGCTCGGGCGGATCCATCTCCAGCAACGACATGCTGAACTCGAACGCGTCCTTGCCGACAATCGTGCGGCCGCCCACCCCGAAGTCGTGACTCTTGAGTACCTGCCGGCAGACGGCGTGGCCGGAGGCGACGTGCACCTTGGCTTCCCGGGGCAGCGGCAGGATCGGCGCCATGTCACGAACCCGGTCGTAGAACGGGTAGGGGTTCAGTTTGCCCGGCCAGACAATGGCCTGGGCAAGCGGTCCGTGCTGCACGCGGGCGGCGTACTGGGTCTTCGCCTTAGCGACGTAGAGGTCCTTGACGAACGTTCCCGCCAGTTTCGCCTGCGTCGTCAGACCGGGTTGCCCCATGCCGTCCGCCTCTCACGCGAGCCGCCGGGCGGCTCGCCGTCGTTGCCTCAGGTCAGTCGTTGCAGGATCAGATCGCGGATGTGAGCGGCGTCCGCCTGACCGCGCATCTCCTTCATCACCGCGCCGATCAAGGCACCGACCGCGTTCAACTTACCCTCGCGGACCTTGTCGGCGATGGGTACATTCGCGGCGATGACCGCATCGACTGCTGCCTCCAACGCGCCGTCGTCCTGGACCAGTGCAAGGCCGCGGGCATCGGCAACCTGGGTCGGTGTGCCCTCACCGGCCAGGGCACCGTCCAGAACCTGTCGTGCCATCGCATCGTTCAGCCGACCGTCACTGACCAGTCCGGCAAGCTCGGCAATATGTGCCGGCGTCACACCGAAGTCATCGATCGGCTTGGCCTCGACGTTCGCCCGCCGGGCGATCTCACCGGTCCACCATTTGCGCGCGGCGGCCGGGCTCGCACCGTCGGCCACGGTCTGTTCGATCAGCTCGGTCGCTCCGGCGTTGAGCACGTCGCGCATCTCCAGGTCGCTGTATCCCCAGTCCTGCTGCAGTCGCTTGCGGCGCTGCGTGGGCGGTTCGGGCAGCGTCGCGCGCAACCGCTCGACGTACTCGCGTGATGGCGCGACCGGCACCAGGTCCGGCTCGGGGAAGTAGCGGTAGTCGTCGGCGTCGGACTTCGGGCGGCCGGACGTGGTGACGCCGGTGTCCTCGTGCCAGTGCCGGGTCTCCTGGAAGATCGCTTCGCCACTGTCCAGAACTGCGGCGTGCCGACCGATCTCGTAGGTGATCGCGCGCTCCACCGAGCGCAGCGAGTTGACGTTCTTGGTCTCGGTGCGGGTGCCGAGCTGCTGCGCGCCGCGCGGTTTGAGCGAGAGGTTCGCATCGCAGCGCACCGAGCCCTGCTCCATCCGCACGTCACTCACGTCCAGTGCCTTCAGCAGGTCGCGCAGTGTCGCAACGAATGCCTTGGCCACCTCGGGGGCCCGCTCGCCCGCGCCGACGACCGGTTTGGTGACGATCTCGATCAGCGGGATACCAGCGCGGTTGTAGTCGACCAGGGAGTATTCGGCGCCCTGGATGCGTCCGGTCGAACCGCCGACGTGCAATGACTTGCCGGTGTCCTCCTCCATGTGGGCGCGCTCGATCTCCACCCGCCACGGGGTACCGTCATCAAGGGTGATGTCGAGGTATCCCTCGAAGGCGATCGGCTCGTCGTACTGGCTGGTCTGGAAATTCTTCGGCATATCCGGGTAGAAGTAGTTCTTCCGGGCGAACCGGCACCAAGTGGCGATCTCGCAGTTGAGCGCGAGGCCGATCCGGATCGCCGACTCGATGCCCATGGTGTTGACCACCGGCAGCGCACCCGGCAGCGCGAGGCAGACCGGGCAGGTCTGGGTGTTGGGCTCCGCGCCGAAGCCGGTCGCGCAGCCGCAGAACATCTTCGTCGCGGTGTTGAGCTCGACGTGCACCTCGAGCCCGAAGACCGGGTCGTAGCGGGCGACGGCGTCGTCGTAGTCGACGACTTCGGCGGTCAGACTCATCGGGTCGCCTCCATGGTGGCAAGGTGTGGTGCTCGGGTGAGGATCGGGGCGCCCCACTGCTCCAGCAGCGCTGATTCAAGCGCTGCGCCGACTTCGTAGAGCCGGTCATCGCGCATCGCCGGTGCCAGGATCTGCAGGCCGCTGGGCAGACCATCTTCTGCCAGGCCGTTGGGCAGGGACATTCCAGGGACACCGGCCAGGTTCGCCGGGATGGTGGCCACGTCGTTCAGGTACATCGCCATCGGGTCAGCCAACTTCTCCCCCAGCTTGAACGCCGTGGTCGGCGCAGTCGGGGTGACCAGCACGTCCACCTGCTCGAAGGCGGCCGCGAAGTCGCGGGCGATCAGGGTGCGGACCTTCTGCGCCTGGCCGTAGTAGGCGTCGTAGTACCCGGCGGACAGTGCGTAGGTGCCCAGGATGATGCGACGTTTGACCTCGTCACCGAAGCCGGCATCGCGGGTTGCGGCCATCACCTGCTCGGCGCTCGGGCTGTCCACTCCCTGGGGACGGACGCGCAGGCCGTACCGCATGGCGTCGAACTTGGCCAGGTTCGAGGAAGCCTCACTCGGCAGGATCAGGTAGTAGGCGGCCAACCCCTTCACGAAACTGGGGCAGCCGACCTGAACGATCTCGGCGCCGCGCGCCTCCAGCAGTTTCAGCGACTCCTCGAAGCGGTCCTTGACTCCGCTCTGGAAGCCGTCGCCGGAGATCTCGTGGACGACACCGACCTTCAGGCCCGCCACGTCGCCGCGACGTGCAGCCGCAACCACGCCGGGGATCGGCGCGTCGATGGAGGTGGAGTCCATCGGGTCGTGCCCGCCGATGACTTCGTGCAGCAGCGCGGAGTCCAACACGGTGCGGGTACAGGGCCCGGCCTGATCGAGCGAACTGGCAAGGGCGATCAGGCCGTAACGGGACACCCCGCCATAGGTGGGCTTGACGCCCACCGTGCCGGTGAATGCCGCAGGCTGACGGATCGAGCCTCCGGTATCGGTGCCGATCGCGAGCGGAGCCTCGAACGCGGCAATGGCCGCGGCGGAACCGCCACCGGATCCACCGGGCGCGCGCTCCAGATCCCACGGGTTGAAGCTCGGCCCGTACGCCGAGTGCTCGGTCGAGCTGCCCATCGCGAACTCGTCCATGTTGGTCTTGCCGAGGATCGGCATACCGGCGGCGCGTAGGCGGGTGACCAGCGTCGCGTCGTACGGCGGGATCCAACCTTCCAGCATCCTGCTACCGGCCGTGGTGGGCAGACCGCGGGTCGCGACGACATCCTTGACCGCGATCGGTACGCCGGCGAGCGGGGAGATCCGGCCGTCGCTGCGACGGTCCGCGCGGCTCTCGTCGACCGCGCGGGCCGCTGCCAGGGCGCCATCGGCGTCGACGTGCAGGTAGGCGTGGACGGCACCGTCGACCTCGGCGATGCGATCCAGGTGGGCCTGGGTCACCTCGACACTGGACAGCGAACCGTCGGCGATCGCGGCGCCGAGGTCGGCCGCACTGCGGGTGGTGATATCTGAAGTTGAAGACACGGGAGGCACACTCACTCTTGGTCGAGGATGCGGGGGACGGCGAATCGGTCGGCCTGCACGTCGGGTGCTCCCGAGAGCGCATCGACGCGGGACAGACTCGGGCGTACGACGTCCTCGCGGGTCACGTTGACCAGCGGCAACGGGTGCGACATCGGCGGCACGTCATCGGAGGCGATCTCGCCCACCGTGGCGACGAATCCGATGATGTCGTCCAGCTGTCCGGCGAGCGATTCCAGCTCGGCGTCGGACAGCTGGATCCGGGCTAACGAGGCGAGATGCGCAACCTCGGCGGTAGACAGCTGTGGCATGCGGCCATTCTATCGGTGGGCCGCAGTGCCCCGCCCCGGCCGCTCAGCTGACGAGCGCCGCCAACACGAGGTCCGGCTTCGGATTGGTGTGCGCCTTGCCCGCGATGACCACGGTCGGCACGATTTCGTTGCCGTTGTTGACACTCGCAACGTAGCTGCGAGCCTGGTCGTCTTCCCAGATGTTGCGCCAGGTGGCGGCGTCTGCGGCAGCGCCGAGGTCGGCGCGCAGACGCGAACAGTAGCCGCACCCCGGTCGCCAGTAGATCGTCACGTCGCTCTTGTCAGTCGTCTCAGTCACAGGCGGTGCAACGTCCCCGCAGCGTTCTGTATGCCCGGCGCGCGGCCACCAGAGGCTGCGACCCGTCAGTCCGTGGGAAAGATGTCGGGCAGCTCCGATGCTCTGCCGGTGAACTCGGGGGCCCGCTTCTGAACGAAGGAGGCAACACCATCGACGCCGTCGCCGAAGCTGGTCCAGTACATCGCCAGGGACTCCGCTTTGTGCGCCTCGCGCGGGTGGGGGGAGGCAGAGTTGCGGTACATCATCGACCGGGTGAGCGCGACAGCTACCGGGCTGCGGTTATCGGTGAAGCGGTGCGCGAGCTCGGTCGCGGCAGCGAGTAGGTCCTCCGGCTCGTGGATCGAGCGGATCAGTCCGCCGTCGTGTGCCTGCTCGGCGGTCAGGATGTCACCGGTGTAGACCCACTCCAGCGCCTGCTGGATGCCGACGATCCGCGGCAGGAACCACGTCGAGCACGCTTCGGGCACGATGCCGATCTTGCCGAAGACGAACCCGATACGGGCTTTGGTGGACGCGAGTCGGAAGTCCATTGCGCAGGTCATCGTCGCGCCGACCCCGACCGCCGCTCCGTTGATCGCCGCGATGACCGGCTTGGGGCAGTCGAAGATCGCCAGCGACACTCTGCCGCCGGTATCGCGCACGCCGTCGACCATCGCCGGGTCGTCGTACTGCTCGAGAAGGTCCTGAGGGGTCGGCTTCAGTGCCGGGTCGAGCCCGAATACGTTGCCGTCGGCGGTGAGGTCCATCCCCGCACAGAATGCGCGTCCTGATCCGGTGACGATGACAGCGCGCACCGCGTCGTCTGCCCCCGCGCGAGCAAAGACGTCGATCAGCTCATCGGCCATCTCGACGGTGAAGGAGTTCAGCGCGTCGGGTCGGTTCAAGGTGATGGTCGCGATGCCATCGACGATGTCGTATTCGATCGTCTCGTAGGCAGCTGTGGCATCGGCGGCATCTGTGGCGAGGGCGGATTCGGTGCTCATGAGGACTTGGCCTTTCGTTGGGCGACTACGGTCATCGAGGCTTTCATCAGCTTCCAATAGCTGCCCGGCCGGGTACGCGCCATAACGTCCAGCATCTTCGCGTCCCGGCCGATCAACAGCCGTGGCTTGCGGTGTATCGCAGCTGCAAGGATGTCTTCGGCGGCTTTGTCGGCAGGGTAACTGAGCATCGCCGCGAACGATTTCTGCTGCATGACCCGCTCTCTCGCGGTGACTCCTGCGGCAACCCGGGCATTAGCAGCGATATTGGTGCGGATGCCGCCGGGGTGAACCACGGTGACACCCACGGGAAGGTCCTCTTCCCCGAGCTCGTGACGCAGCGATTCGGAGAACCCGCGCAGCCCGAACTTACTGGTGCTGTACGCCGTCTGACCGGGTGGAGCGACGAGCCCGAACAACGATGAGGTGTTGACGATGTGGGCATTTCCGTTCTCGATCAGCAGCGGTAGCAACGCTCGGGTGATTCGGATCGGTGCCAGCAGGTTGATCTGCATCAACCAATCGAAATCTGCCTCGCTGGTCTGCGTGAAGCGGCCACCGAGTGCGACCCCCGCGTTGTTGAAGAGCAGATTCAGGTCAGGGTGAGCGACCACAATCCGTGAGATGGCAGTATCCGTCTGTTCTCGATCGGACAGGTCCACTACATAGGTGGACGCGTTCACCGACGGGCTCTGCCGCTTGATCGCTGCCGCTACTCGCGCCAACCCGGGCTCGTCGCGGTCCAACAGCACCACGCTCGCGCCACGTCGGGCCAGCCCGAGAGCGAGGTGCTCGCCCATCCCACCCGCAGCGCCCGTCACCAGCGCGACTGACCCGGCAACCTCGATATCAGGCAACGTCATGAGCATTCCTTTGCAGTGGTGAGCGCATCCGTCCGCCCCAGAACTCCAACGGAGTCCTAGTACTCATCGCCGCCATCGCCCTCACCACCCTGCTCGCCGCCGGTGCCGCCTGTTTCAGTCTGCAGCGGTACAGCGTCCGCTCCACCGGCCAGCAGTAGCCGGAACCCCGCCTCGTCCAGGATTCGCAGGCCCAGGTCCTCGGCCTTGGTCGCCTTCGTGCCGGCGTTGGCGCCCACGACGACGAAGTCGGTCTTCTTCGACACCGAGCCGCTGGCCTTGCCCCCGCGGGAAATGATGGCTTCTTTGCTCTCATCCCGTGAGAACCCCTCCATCGACCCGGTGACCACGATCGTCAATCCCTCCAGCGTCCGGTCGATCGAGGTGTCGACCTCGTCTGCCATCCGCACGCCGTCCTGCTCCCACCGCGCCACGATCTGCTGATGCCAGTCGACCTCGAACCACTCGATGACAGCGGCGGCGATGATCGGGCCGACCCCGTCGGTTGCGGCCAACTGCTCGCGGGTCGCCTCACGGATGGCCTGCATGGTGCTGAATTCAGCGGCCAGCCCCCGCGCCGCTGTGGGCCCCACGTGCCGAATGGACAACGCCACCAGCACCCGCCACAACGGCTGGGTCTTGGCGACCTGCAGGTTGTCCAGGAAGCGCTGCCCGTTCGCCGACAGCACCCGACCCTGCACGACCGCGTCTTCCGGATCGGACTTCTTCGCGGTCCTCGTATAGAGGTCGACCTGCACCAGGTCGGCGGCCGTGAGCCGGAACAATGTCGATTCGTCCTGCAGCGCGCCTGCCTGCAGCAGCGCGATCGCGCCCTCCCAACCGAGCGCCTCGATGTCAAACGCGCCACGAGCGGCCAACCCGAACAGTCGCTCCCGTAGCTGGGAGGGGCAGGACTGCGCGTTCGGGCAGCGGATGTCCTTGTCACCATCGCGCTCATAGGCCAGCGGGGTACCGCACGACGGGCAGTGCGTGGGCATCTGGAACTCTCGCTCGCTGCCGTCGCGCAGCTCGACGACCGGCCCCACGATCTCGGGTATGACGTCGCCGGCCTTCCGCAGCACCACCGTGTCACCGATGAGCACACCCTTGCGCTGTACCTCGGATGCATTGTGCAGAGTGGCCATCTCCACGGTGGAGCCTGCCACCTTGATCGGCTCCATCACCCCGAACGGCGTCACCCGCCCGGTCCGACCGACGTTGACCTGGATGTCCAAGAGTTTGGTGTTGACCTCCTCAGGCGGATATTTGAAGGCAATCGCCCACCGCGGTGCCCGCGAGGTCGACCCGAGCGCACGTTGTACGGCCACCTCGTCGACCTTCACGACCACCCCGTCGAGCTGGTGTTCCACGGAGTGCCGATGGGTACCCGCCCACTCGATATAGTCTTGGACCTGCGCCGGGGTGTCCACCACCCTGCTGTGCGTCGACACCGGCAACCCCCACGCACCGAGCAGTTCATACGCCTGGCTCTGCCGGGCGATGTCGAAGCCGTCGCGGGCACCGATGCCGTGCACCAGCATCCGCAACGGCCGCGTCGCGGTGACCTTCGGGTCCTTCTGCCGCAGAGATCCCGCTGCCGCGTTGCGCGGGTTGGCGAAAGGGGATTTGCCCGCCTCGACCATTCGCTCGTTGACCCCGGCGAACGCCTCGACCGGGAAGAAGACCTCGCCGCGAACCTCGACCAGCTTCGGCACTGCCACCTCACCGCCGGACAGGGTGTGCGGAATGCCCTCGATGGTGCGTACATTCAGCGTCACATCCTCCCCGGTCCGCCCGTCCCCCCTGGTCACTCCGCGTACCAACCGGCCGTCCTCGTACAACAGGTTGATCGCCAGGCCGTCGATCTTCAGCTCGCACAGGTAATGCACTGCTGCGCCGCCGGAATCGCGCTGCACCCGGGCGGCCCACGCGGCCATCTCCTCGGCGTTGAACGCGTTGTCCAGGCTCAGCATCCGCTCGCGGTGATCGACCGGCGTGAAATCGGTGCTGTAGGTCGCGCCGACCTGCTGGGTCGGACTGTCCGGGGTGCGCAGGGCCGGGTGCTCGCGCTCCAGCTCGCTCAACCGCCGCATCAATGCGTCGTATTCGCCGTCGCTCACGGTAGGCGCGTCGCGGACGTGGTAAGCGAACTGGTGCGCTCGCGCCTGCTCGGCCGCCGTCGTCCACTCGTGCCGGGCCTCGTCGGGGATTCCACTGTCGCTGACTACGGATCGATCGGTCACGGAGCCATCCTGCCCGAGGGGACCGACAACCCGAGCACGCGCTCACCTGCAGCAGGACGCAACGCAATGGTTCAGGAGTTCTGCGCGGCCTCCGCCAGTTCCTGGCCTGCAGCCTGTAACAGTTTCAGTACTGCGACAGCGTGCTCTTCGCTGTTACCGGCCAACCCGCAGGCAGGCGAGATGGTCAACCCGGCCATCTGTGCCGGGCGCAGCCCGAGCCGCCCCCACTGGGTCGTGACCCGCTCGACGTACTCCCGCGGATGACGCGCTGTGGTGTCGGAGGGGAGCATCCCCAGCCACGGGGCGCGGTCGCTTTCGACCAACTCTGCCACCTGCTCCCACTCCCCGAACTCCAGCAGCGAGCTGTCGACCGCGATACCGAGTCCCGCGACATCCGCTGTCAGCGCGAGCGGCGGCGTGCCGGCGCAGCTGTGCAGCACCACCTCCTGTGCGATCCCGACCGTCGTGGCGACCACCTCGGCGAATGCTTCGCGCGCGGTATGCGGATCAACCGCCCGCAACCGGGAGAACCCGGAGTCCGTGGGTACCCGACCCTGCAGGACCGCGGTCAACCCCGGCTCGTCCCACTGCAGGATCAACGTGGCACCGGGCACGAGGGACTGCACCTGCGCGAGGTGGTCCACCGCTGCGGCGCACACCGCCTGCCGGATATCCCGGCACGCGCCCGGGTCCGACAGCGCCTTCTCCCCGCGCGGAAGCGCCACCTGAGCAGCCAGCGTCCACGGCCCGCACATCGACAGCTTCAGTTCGCCGGTGTACCCGTCGTACGCCTCGGCCAACTCGTCCAGATCCTGCCGCAGGTAGGCCGCCCCGCGTGCGGAATCCCTGCCCCGACCGCCGGCCAACCGCCACCCGCTGGGTTGCAGATCAACGGCCAGATCCGGCAACGCGGCCGCCGTACGACCGACCAGGTCCGCGCCCGGGCCCCGGGCCGGCAACTCCGCCAGAAAAGGTAGCCCCTCCTCGGCGAGCAGATCCCGGATCATCCTGTTGGCACGCCTGGGGTCGGTGCCCGGCCACGACCCGATCCCGGTGACACGCGGCAGATCAACGATAGGAACTCAGCGACTTCGTGCCGATCCCTTGCAGCGACTTCTTGACGGTTCCGGTCTTGACCTGCACGAAACACGCGGCGTACCGGTCGCCCAGCTTCCATGCGCTTTCGCTCACGAAGAGGCCGGTGATCTCGATATCACTGCGGCCGTCGGTGCCGAGAAAGGCTCGGCCGACGGGCGGGCACAGCTTCGCGCGCTGGGCCACGAGGTGCGCCCTGCCTGGAAACTTCTCGACATATCGACCGGACAGGTATCCGCCGACGCTCTGAGCCCCGTGCGGTTGCGTACAGGACACGATCTTGAAGTTCTTGGCAGCCTTGTCAACGCAGAACGTGTACTGGAAGGCATTGGCTCCGGTCAGTTTGTCCGCCAGCGTGTAGTTGATCGGGAGGTTGGCGGAGTCGTCTCCGGTGCGCAGGTGCACCAGGCAGACAATCCGACTCGCGTTCAGCGGGTCATCCAGGAGTTTGACCGGCTGACCGACGGCGAGCAGCCCCACCGGGGCACCACCGGTGAATTTCAGGACAGAGGCATTGCAGGTCTCGGTGCGTAGAACCTGGCGAGCGCTCGGATCGCTGGTGTCCCTGGCGTCCTTGATCACTGCCGTCACCTGGTAGATGTGGGTCTGGGTACACGGCACGACGGCGTAGGAGTCCTTGTCCGCGAGGCACTGACCGGTTTGGACGGACGAAGAGATCGTCGAGGCGGCGGCACTGGAGGAGGACGAGGAATTCGGGGAGGAACTGGAGGATGCGCTGGGCGAGGAGGAACCCGACGACGAACTGCTCGACGGCGCAGACGGTGCCGATGTCTGCACCGTAGGCCCGCTCCCGCCGCCCCCGCAGGCAGTGAGGAGCCCCGCGCAAGCCACCACTGCCAGGATCGGTTTCTTCATCGTTCTCACTCCTTGATCGGCGGATGCGCCGCACGGGATGCGTCGGCTTCGTCGTTGGACGAGCGCGAGACCCGACCCGTTCCCGCGATTGTCGCCGATCCGACGACACGCGTGCCGTCGTACAACACCACCGACTGTCCCGGCGCCACTCCTCGGACACGCCGGTCCAACCGCACGTGCACCAGTTCGCCGGATGCTGTTGCGTAGGCCGGGATCTCCTCACCGTGCGCCCGCACCTGCGCGCCCACCCGGATCTCACCCGACGGCGGCGGCCCGCACCAGCGAGCGTGATCGGCGCTGAGCTCGTCGATACCGAGCAGCTCCTGGGTCCCGACGACGACCTGCCGGGTCTGTGGGCGAACGTCGACGACATAGCGCTTGGCGCCGTCCTCGCGGGGCACCGTGAGACCCAGTCCGCGCCGTTGGCCGACGGTGTAGGCGAACGCGCCATCGTGGCTGCCGACGACCTCGCCCGCGTCGTCGACGATGTCACCGGGTGCAGCGCCGAGGCGGGAGGTCAACCAGCCTTTGGTGTCCCCGTCGGCGATGAAACAGATGTCGTAACTGTCCGGCTTCTTGGCGATCGAGAAACCGCGCTCTGCCGCCTCCTGGCGGATCATCGGCTTCGTGGTGTCGCCGAGCGGGAAGAAGGCCCGCGAGAGCTGGTCGGCGTCCAACACCCCCAACACATAGGACTGGTCCTTCGCAGGGTCGACCGCCCGGTGCAGTTCGCGCCCGTGCGGACCCTGCACGATCTGCGCATAGTGACCGGTCGCGACGGCATCGAACCCGAGCGCCAGTGCCTTGTCCAAGAGCGCCGCGAACTTGATGCGCTCGTTGCACCGCAGGCACGGGTTCGGTGTCCGACCGGCGGCGTACTCGGCGATGAAGTCCTCGATGACGTCCTCTTTGAAGCGCTGCGCCATGTCCCAGACGTAGAACGGAATACCGAGTCGATCAGCGACCCGACGCGCGTCTCCGGCGTCCTCGATCGTGCAGCAGCCGCGCGATGATTCACGCAGCGTCGCCGCCGATTGCGACAGCGCCAGGTGTACGCCGACGACGTCGTGCCCAGCATCCAACATCCGGGCCGCTGCCACCGCCGAGTCCACTCCGCCGCTCATGGCGGCCACGACGCGCATCAGCGCCGCCTCTCGCCGGTGCGTCCGGCATGGTGGGCGCGCTGCGCTCGTTCGACGGCCGCCGGTAGCGCTTGCAGGAAGGCGGCCACGTCTGCGTCGTGGGAGGTATGACCGAGTGAGAGGCGCAGCGCCCCGCCGGCCTGCTTCTCCGGCACCCCCATCGCGAGCAGCACGTGGCTGGGTCGCGGCACCCCGGCCTGGCACGCCGAACCGGTCGAACACTCGATGCCGGCCGCATCCAGCAGGTAGAGCAGCGAATCACCGTCACAGTCGGGCACCAGCAGATGCACATTGCCGGACAGTCGGTGCGTGACATCTCCGACCTCGTGCGGACCGCTCACCGAGATGTCGTACCCCGCATCGAGTGACCCGCGGATCATCTTGTCGCGTAGCGCCACCAGCCGGTCCTGCTCGGCAGGCAGGTCAGCGGTGACGGCGGCTGCCGCAACTGCCAGCCCGCGAATGGCCGCGACGTCAAGAGTGCCGCTGCGTAGTCCGCGCTCCTGGCCACCGCCCTGTGTCAGTGCCCGCAGCCGGATGTCGCGACGGGCGAGTAGTACACCGACACCCATCGGCCCGCCGATCTTATGACCGGTTGCGGTCAGCAGATCCGTACCGACACCGGAGAAATCGATCGGCAGCGTGCTCATCGCCTGCACCGCATCGGTATGCACGGGGATGTCGAATTCGTGCGCCACCGCCGCGATCTCGGCGATCGGTTGCACGGCGCCCACCTCGTTGTTTGCCCACATCACCGATACCAACGCCACCTGCGCCGGGTCGAGGGCAATGGCCTCGCGGACCGCGGCGGGGTCGATCCGCCCCTGACCGTCGGGGCGTACCCAGGTGACCTGGGCACCCTCGTGGGCGACCAGGAAGTCGACGCAGTCCAACACCGCGTGGTGCTCGATCGCGGATACGACCAGCCGGGTACGGCGCGGGTCATCCGCGCGGCGCTGGTAGAAGAGACCCTTGATTGCCAGGTTGTCCGACTCGGTACCCCCGGAGGTGAAGATGACTTCCGAGGGTCCCGCGCCCAGCGCCGAGGCGACGATCTCGCGCGATTCCTCCACGACCTTGCGGGCAGCCCGCCCGGAGGCATGCAGTGAGGAGGCATTGCCCGCGACGGCCATCTGTTCGGCAACGGCTGTGGCGACCTGCGGGAGCGCCGGCGTGGTCGCGGCGTGGTCGAGGTAGTGGCGCACCACTCGATTCTACGAGCCGGGCGGAGGTGCACGCCGACCCGAGCGTCGCAGGCCCGCCGGGGCGGGCTTTGACACACTGGGCCCTGCCCATATCCCGATGAGAGGTCAGCAGTGTTCACCGAGGCTTACCGGAACGTGCCGTCCAGACCATCGCGCGCTGGTCGATCACGCGCGTGCTTCGTCGGTGTCGCCGCCGTGGCCTCCTGCGCCGCCCTCGGATTGGCGGGCTGCAGCAGTACTCCCGGCAGCACGGCGTCCGGTTCTTCCAAGTCCCCGACGACCACCACCAACGCGGGACCAGCCGGCTGTTCGGGAGGCGCCGCCCCGGCCTACCAGGGTGCGGGCACGGCATTCGACGCGCCGGTCACGACACGGGACCAGAGCGCTGTGGCCACGCAGGCCAGCGCACCGACCATGTCGACCGCGTCCACCGGCAACAAGAACTACGGCATCGCCTCAGTGCACGTCTCGGCGCGAGTCGTCACGAACGGGACGTATGCGGTCTCCCCGGCGTCCGTGGTCCTGGTCGATGAAAGTGGGCGGGTCTGCCCGCGACCGGCTACCAATCCACTCCCGGACCCCTACCAGCTGAGCACTGTGCGCGGCGGCGCGGGCGCGGACGGCAACATTGCATTCCTGGTGCCCACCGATGCAGACCTGGCGAAGTACTCGGTGGTCTACGTCGCCAACCCTACCGACCGGCAGGCGCTCGCGAAGTGGTCCCCACAGGGCACCGCACCAAGCCGGACCGTCACGAACGCGTGCGACGGTCCGCAGGTCGGCTACGACCGCAAGGGTGTCGCGACGTTCCCGTTCGGTAAGCCGGCCTCGACCGTCAAGGACGCTATCGGGATCAGCGTGACCGCCCAGGCACCGAAACCACGCGAACTGCCGGCGTCCGATGCGGTCCCCGCCGACGTCAGCGGGGTGGGGGTTTCGTTGCAGATCAGCGCGAAAGGTGCGGACGCGTACGTGGACCGCCGCCAGTTCGTGCTGCTCGACGGTCAGGGCAGGCCATGTCGCTTCGGGGGGCTGCCCTCGCCCGGAGAGACACTGAGCAACACACTCATCAAGTCCGGGAAATCCGGCACCTACACGGTTGTGTTCTGGGTGCCCAAAGGTGGACTGCCGAACAGTTGGACGCTGTTGGAGCTGAGCTCACCGACGTCCAAAAAGGCCGTAGCCGCCTGGTCGACCGGCGCGAAGTAGCTCCGGTTTTGCAGGTCAGTCGGTGAGACGGGGCGGGAATCCCCCCGTTGCAATGGGGCCCCATCGCGTCGGGGTGACCCGGATCAGGCATTTGCCCTGTCGGCGCATCGCGTCGCGGTAGTCCGCCCAGTCCGAGTGCTCACCGGAGATCACCCGGAAATACTCCACGAGCGGCTCGATCGCCTCCTCCCCCGCCAGCACCTGGGCCGTACCGTCGATCTGCACCCACTCGTCGTCGAACTCCTGGGACAGGACCAGCACGCTGACCCGGGCATCCCGAGCTGCGTTACGGGACTTCGCGCGCTCCGGATAGGAGGAGATCACCAGTCGGCCCTCGGCGTCGACACCGCCGGTCACCGGCGAAGCCTGCGGCGAGCCGTCATGGCGGGTGGTGATCAGCACGAACTGGTGCCTCGGGCGAACGAAATCGGTCAACTCGGTGGCATCGACGCGGGTAGTCGTGGCAGCTCTGGGACTCATGCCCCCAGCCTGTCAGACAGTCGTGAGCGGGAACATGGGCTGCGGCGGTAGTTGCATCGTGATCACGTCACCGGGCGCGATCGTACCGGCGCGGGAAACGATGCCCATGACGCCCGCAAGTCGTTCGACATGGCCGGCAGCGTCGGTGCGTAGGAATTGCTTGAGCAGGCCGCTGCGCAACCCGTTGATCTGGTGACAGGGGTTACGCAGTCCCATCACCGTGACCGTTGCATCGCCGATCGTCAGTCGAGTGCCCACCGGCAGACCACGTAGGTCGATGCCCCGGGTGGTGATGTTCTCGCCGAGATCACCGGGCTGCACGTCGTACCCCGCCTCGCGCACGGTCTGCAGAACCTCCACCGGTATGAGGTGCACCTGCCGCAGATTCGGTTGGCTGGGATCGACAGCGACACGCGACCGGTGTTGCACTGTCGCTCCGTAGTGCGCGTCGCCGCGCACCCCCAGGCCTTCGTCGAGCACGATCTGGTCTTGCGTGTCCTTGCTGAATTCGTGGACGCTGCTCACGTGGACGGCGATCACTGCTGCGGGCATTGCGACATCATCCCAAGCGTTTGCGTCGCTAGCGACCCGAATGCCGGACGATCGACGATTTTCCCGACGTTTGCGTCGCTGGCGACCAAAACGTCGCAGGCCCCTAGACGCGAACGCCCGCCTCACCGGTGCGGCGAGGCGGGCGTAGGCGCGATTGCAGTGCGTCAGTTCTTGGCGGTCTTCACTGCCTCGGTGGCCTGCGGCAGCACGTTGAACAGATCGCCGACGACGCCGAAGTCGACGAGTTCGAAGATCGGTGCCTCCTCGTCCTTGTTGATCGCGACAATCGTCTTGGACGTCTGCATGCCGGCACGGTGCTGGATGGCACCGGAGATCCCGCACGCCACGTACAGCTGCGGCGAGACCTGCTTGCCGGTCTGACCGACCTGGTTGCTGTGCGGGTACCAGCCGGCATCCACCGCTGCGCGCGAGGCGCCGACTGCTGCGCCGAGACTGTCGGCGAAACCTTCAACCGGGGAGAAGTCGCCGCCGGTGCCACGACCGCCGGAGACCACGATGGCGGCCTCGGACAACTCCGGACGACCGGACGCCTTCTTCTCCTGGATGTCGGTGATCTTCGCGCCCTTGGCGCTGTCGGAGACGGTCAGCTCGACCTGCACCACAGTCGCGGAAGCCTGAGAGGCCTGCGGCGCAGTGGTGTTGGGCTTGACGGTGATGATCGGAGTGCCCTGGGTGACGATGCCCTGCAGCGTGTAGCCACCGGCGAACACCGACTGGGTAGCGATGATGCCCTCATCACTTGCCTGCACGTCCTGCGCGTCGGTGATCAGACCCGACTCCAACTTGACCGCAAGACGGGCAGCGGCCTCCTTGTTGCTACCGCTGGTCGTCACGAGGACGGCCGCCACGTCGCCGGACGCCTTGACCGCGGCTTCCAGCGCCTCGGCAAGCGGCGCCACGAGATAGGTGTCGATGTCCGGGTTGTCGATGACGTAGACCTTCTCGGCACCGAACTGCGCAAGCCGGGGGCGCGCCGCCTCGACGTTGCTACCGATGAACACGGCGGCAGGCGTACCCAGCCGGCGCGCGATGGTGAGCAACTCCGCAGAGGTCTTCTTGACCGCTCCGTCAGTGTGATCTACCAGAACCAGAACTTCAGCCATGTTGTTGTCTTCCTTCGCTCATCGCCACGTCAGACCAGCTTGGCCTTGGACAGGAACTCCACCAGCTTGGTTCCGCCGTCACCTTCGTCCGGCGTCACCTCGCCCTTCGCGCGCGCCGGACGCTGCGTCACGTCGATGACCTTCGTCCATGCGCCTGCGAAGCCGACCTGCGCCGCATCCAGGCCGAGGTCGCTCAGGGACCAGGTCTCGACCGGCTTCTTCTTGGCCGCCATGATCCCCTTCAGCGAGGGATAGCGCGGCTCGTTGATCTGATCGGTCACGCCGACCAGCGCGGGCATCGTCGCTTCGATGGTCTCCGAAGCGACGTCCGTGTCGCGACGACCCTTGACGGCGCCGTCCGCAACGGACAACTCCGACACCTGGGTTACCTGAGGCAACCCGAGGCGCTCGGCCAACATTGCCGGAACGACACTCATCGTGCCGTCGGTCGATGCCAGTCCGGTCAGCACCAGGTCTGGTGAGCCGATCTTCTCGATGGCCTTGGCCAACACCAGCGAGGTGCCACCGGCGTCCGAACCGTGGATCGCGTCGTCGCAGACGTGCACACCCTTGTGAGCGCCCATCTTGAGCGACTTCTTGATGGCTTCCAGAGCGACTGCAGGACCGACCGTCAGGACGGTGACCTCACCCTCGCTGCCTTCGACCAGCTTCAACGCTTCTTCCACGGCGTACTCATCCAACTCAGAGAGCAGACCATCGACGTTCGTGCGGTCGGTGGTGTGGTCATCGTTGAACGTGCGATCGCTCTGGGAGTCCGGCACGTACTTGACACAGACGACGATGTTCATGGCCTAGCCCTTCGTTTTGACGCGGTACTCACGACTTCTGCTGAAAATTCTACGTCACCCGGTTACTGGCGAGTAACGCCCCGTTCATCGACCTCAGCGGCCGGTGAACTGCGCCTTGCCCGGACCCTGCGTGACGAACGACTCCATCCCGGCAGCTCGGTCACTGGTAGCGAACAGGCCGGCGAACAACGCCGATTCGATACTCAGCCCGGTGTCCAGGTCGACGTCCAGGCCTCGGTCGATGGCCTGCTTGGCAGCCCGTAGCGCCACCTTCGGCCCGCCGACGTACCGGCTCATCCGCGCCTTCGCGGATTCGAGCACCGTCCCCGGCTCGCACAGCTGGTCCACCAGCCCGATCTGCAACGCCTCGCTCGCGTCGACCATCCGACCGGAGAAGACGATGTCCTTGGCGCGGGCCGGACCCACCAGTCGGGTCAGCCGCTGGGTGCCGCCGGCACCGGGAATGATGCCCAGCAGGATCTCCGGCTGGCCCAGCTTCGCGTCGCTGGCGGCAATCCGGAAGTCACAGGTCATCGACAACTCGCACCCGCCGCCCAACGCGTATCCGGCGATGGCAGCCACGGTCGGCTGCGGGATGGCGGCGATCGCAGCGAAACAGGCCTGCAGTCGGGGTGCGCGGGTGACCATGTCGACATAGTCCAGGTGCTGCATTTCTTTGATGTCTGCGCCCGCGGCAAAAACCTTCTCACCGCCGTACAGGATGACGGCATCGACGTCGTCGCGCCCGGAAACCTCGACCGCCGCAGCTGCCAGACCTTCTTGGATGGCCGCGTCGAGTGGGTTCATCTTGGGGCGGTCGATCCGGATCACAGCGATCCCGTCGGCCACCTGCAGCGAGACGTACTCGCCGTATGTCCTATCAGTCATGCTCAGACCAGACCGTTGCCGGAGTCGCCTTCCGGGCCACCTTCGGGCGGACCGGGCAACTCGCTGGGGTCGGTATTCGCCACATGCGGGCCTTCGCCGAGCACGGTCTGGTGCCACAGCTGCACGGCCTGCAGCACCATCTGGGTGGTGGAGGCGACCATCATCTCCAGGTTGTCGCCGTCCTGGACCAGGTGCTCACCGGAGACGACCAACGTGCCGTTGGCGATACCGGTCTTGATGATGTTGAGGCTGAGGGTGACGTCGTTGCAGGCCAGCAGCTGTTTCGTGATGTCGGTGGGCATGTCGTCGGTGATCTGCCACTGCCCGAAGATGCGCAGCAAACTGACGTCGCCCTCGGTGCAGCGGGCGAACAACTGCTGCTCCTGCACGGAGTAGGTCACGTCGCCGTCGGTGTCGAGGTCCGGCTGGGCCTGCATGTCCTGCAACACGTCCAGGACGCGACCACGCAGCGGGTGCTCGTCGGCGGGAGGCGGGAAATTGGGCATGGAGGTGGGATCAGTCATACCGCCACGTTACCGGGATCTCTAGGCTGACCCCCATGCCTGCCCCGCGCCGCCCCGACCATGTCCCACCGCCGTACGGCGCGACGCTCACCGACGACGGTGCGGAGTTCGCCGTCTATGCGGGCCACGCCAACGCAGTACGGCTCTGTCTCTTCGACGATTCCGGCACCGAGCGGCAAATCCCGATGGTGCCTCACGTGCACGGCACCTGGTCCGTGCACGCCCCGGGGGTGCGGGAAGGTCAGCGGTACGGATACCGGGTCGACGGGCCGTGGGATCCGGCCAGTGGGCAGCGCCACAACCCCGCCAAGTTGCTGCTGGACCCCTACACCCGCGCCATCGACGGGCAGGTGCAGTGGGCTCCGCAGGTCTACGGGAACGTCGTGGACGAACTACTCGTCGGGGGTGACGTGCGCGATGACCGCGACAGCGCCGCCTTCGTGCCCCGCAGCGTCATCGTGGATGACCAGTTCGACTGGGGTGGGGTGAGCGCGCCGATGGTCTCCTGGAGTGACACCGTGATCTACGAGACGCACATCGTCGGGATGACCCACGACCTGCCCGGCGTCCCCGAGCACCTGCGCGGCACCTACGCGGGGATGGCGCACCCGGTCACCATCGAGCACCTGCGCTCGCTCGGCGTCACCACCGTGGAGTTACTGCCCGTGCAGGCCAGCGCTTCGGAGCCGCAGGTCGAGCAGCGCGGCCTGATCAACTACTGGGGTTACAACACGCTCGGCTTCTTCGCGCCGCACCTGCCCTATGCCGCCTCCGACGATCCGGTCGAGTCCGTTGCCGAGTTCAAGGGCATGGTCAAGCTGCTGCACGCGGCTGGCATCGAGGTCATCCTGGACGTGGTCTATAACCACACCTGCGAGCAGAGCGCCCGCGGCGGCTCCACCCTGTCCTGGCGCGGTCTGGACAGTCGCGCCTATTACCGTCTGGATGGTCGCGGCAACGACATCGACGTCACGGGCTGCGGCAACACCCTCGATCTACGCCACCCGGTCACCGTGCGGATGGTGATGGATTCGCTGCGCTACTGGGTGTGCGAGATGCACGTCGACGGTTTCCGGTTCGACCTGGCGGTGGCGCTCGCGCGCGGTCTGGACGACAGCTTCCACCCCGATCACCCCTTCCTGATGGCGCTGCGCACCGATCCCGTACTCGCGGACGTCAAGCTGATCGCGGAGCCCTGGGATCTGGGTATGCACGGGTGGCGCACGGGTCAGTTCCCGACGCCGTTCGGGGAGTGGAACGACCGGTTCCGGGACACGGTGCGCACCTTCTGGCTGCCCGACCTGGCGCGCGACGCTGCCGGGGAGAGCGGGCACGGGGTACGCGAGCTGGCGACCTGTATCGCCGGGTCGGCCGAGCTGTTCCACGACTCACGGCGCGGTCCGCTGGCCTCCATCAACTTCATCACGGCGCACGATGGATTCACCGTGGCCGACCTCACCGCGTACAACCGCAAACACAACGACGCCAACGGCGAGGGCAACCGCGACGGAACCGACAACAACTCCTCCTGGAACCACGGCGTGGAGGACCACGAGAGCGCGGCGCCCGAGGTGGACGAACTGCGGCGACGCTCGATGCGCAACCTGCTGGGCACCCTCATCCTGTCTTCGGGCGTGCCCATGTTGACCGGCGGCGACGAGTTCGGGCGTACGCAGCACGGCAACAACAATCCGTACTGCCAGAACAGCGAAATATCCTGGTACGACTGGGATCTCGCGCCGTGGCAGAGCGCGCTGAACCACACGGTTCGCCACCTCGTGCAGATACGCCGCGATCACCCGGTGTTGCGGCAGCGACACTTCTTCCCCGGTGGTCCCGTCGAAGGCCAGACACTTCCGGCCCTGCACTGGCACGCCGCAGACGGTCAGATCCTGACCGCAGACCAGTGGAACAACGGCCGCACCCGCACGATGTCCGTCGTCTTCGACGGGGCGGCTGTCGGCGATGACCGCCTGCTGCTGCTCTTCCACGGTGGCGCCGCTGAGTCGGCCGTGACCCTTCCCGACCAGAGCGGTATCGCAGCATGGGAATTGCTGTGGGACAGCCGCTTCGAGGAGACGTCAGAGATCACCCGGGATCGAACGCCGCTCGGTGCGCCCTACGAGGTGCCCGCTGCCACACTCGCAGTCTTCCGGGGGGTCTGACGTGGTCTCTTACATCGACGCGCACGACGGCGAGCGGCTCGCCGTCCACGAGGTCGGCCACGGCCGGCCGCTCGTCCTGATCCACGGGTACTTCTCCACCGCGAGGGTGAACTGGATCGCCTATGGGCACGCCCAGTTGATCGCAAATCGCGGATACCGGGTGATCATGCCCGACCTGCGCGGTCACGGCGACAGCGCAAAACCGCATGACAGCGAGCGCTACCGGGGCGACATCCTGGCCGATGACGGGCTCGCCCTGGTCGAGCAGCTCGGTCTGACCGACTACGACCTCGGCGGGTATTCCCTCGGTGCCCGCACGACCGCCCGAATGCTGGTGCGTGGCGCCACTCCCGGACGCGTGGTGCTGGGCGGGATGGGACTGTCCGGCATCACCCGCACGGGCGGTCGTGGCGAGCACTTCCGCGAGGTGCTGACCGCGACAGAGACCTACCCGCGGTATTCACCGTTGTGGAAGAGCCAGTCCTTCCTGCGCAAGACCGGCGGCGATCCGGTCGCGCTGCTGCACGTACTGGAGTCGTTCGTCGACACCCCCGACAACGACCTGTCGTGCATCACCGCCCCGACGTTGGTGGTGTGCGGCGAACACGACCTGGACAACGGATCGCCGCAGGAGCTGGTCGACGCTCTGCCGAACGCGCGCCTGGCACTGGTGCCCGGTGATCACATGAGCGCCGTCGCCGACAAGGCACTGGGTCAGGCCATCGCCCGCTTCCTCGGCGACGCATCGGACGTCTGAGCGCAGAGCGGTTCCAGGGCTCAGTCGCCGGTCTCCGGGGTGCGCGAAAGGTGGCGCAGCCACCACAGACCAACGATCGGCAGAACCAGCGGAACGTACCCGTAACCCTGCCCGAAATGTGCCCATACGGTGGTGTCGCCCGCCTGGCCCTGAGCGACGAACGCACCCGCGTCGGCGTAACTCCAGATGCCGACAGCGATCACCCCTAAAAGCTCGAACGCGATGGTGTACAACGCGACTCGCGCACTCAGCCGGCCACTGCGTGCGAGCGCAACAGTCGCCACGACATACACGACGCCGGCCAGTGCCGAGAGCAGATAGGGCGTATTGGGGTGCGGCCAGGTCTGGGCGATCTGCAGGATCGAACGCCCCGCAGCAGCCAACGCGAAGAGCGCGTAGACGGCGACCAGGATGCGGCCGGTGCCGGTATTGGTGCGCACTCAGATCAAACCGCCGTCGTGGGTCTCAAAAGATGAATAGACATGGTGCGTGTCGCAGCGGGGCATGGTCAGCGGCGGCCGTCCCAGATCTGGACCAGCCGGAACAACATGACGAACAAGCCGAGCGCAGCGACCAGTATGACTCCGGAACTGGAACGCGACTCCCGCTCGGCGATGGCCCAGAATCCGGCCACCGGAAGCGCGACCACCATCCCCGCCAGGTAGGCGATGAACAACGGTGTCGACATACCAGAGGCACCATTGCCCGACAAGACGATCCCGACGACCAGCAGCACGATCATGCAGCCTTCGGCGCCCAGACCGGCCCAGAGCATCGGGTCGTTGATCGGTTTGCCGCGAAGCAAGGCCACGGCGGCCAGGATCGCCAGCAACACCAGGACCGCGCCGGTGAGATAGGTCAGGGGTGCGTACACGCGTTCATCGTACGGATGCCGAGGTTCCGCTTCATCGACGCTTGTTGCCCGTGAGTGCCTGCGCCCTTGCAGGTGGCTTGGATAGGTTCGGGGAACAACGCGAATATCCCCCTCGGGCGCCGCAGCGAACCGCGACCCCCGATACCTCGAAGGAGTCGATCGTGAGCAAACTGGGTGGACTCGGTATCGGAGCAGGGGCGATCGCCGCGCTTGCGGCTCGTGACCTACTGCAGAAAAGACATTCCATTCTGCGTAACTACCCGGTGATCGGGCACAGCCGGTTCCTGCTGGAGGGTCTGCGCCCGGAGCTGCAGCAGTACTTCATCGAACGGAACTGGGACGGCCGCCCGTTCGATCGCGACACCCGCACGTTGATCTACGAGCGCGCGAAAGGAACTGCGGCCGAGCTGTCCTTCGGCACCGAGCGGGACGTGTACAGACCCGGCTACGAGTACCTCATCCACACCACCACGCCGTTGGAAGCACCGGATCAGCCGCCGCGAGTGATGATCGGCGGGCCGGACTGCAAGAAGCCGTACAGCATGGCGCTGGTCAACGTGTCTGCGATGAGCTTCGGCGCATTGTCGGCCAACGCGATCCGTGCGCTCAACAAAGGCGCTGCGATGGGTGGCTTTGCGCACGACACCGGCGAGGGCGGGCTGTCCAAGTATCACGAGGAGAACGGCGGCGATCTGGTCTGGGAGATCGGGTCGGGCTATTTCGGCACCCGCACCAAGGACGGCCATTTCGACGAGGAGCAGTTCGCCGAGAAATCGAACCGCGACCAGGTCAAGTGCGTGTCCATCAAACTGAGCCAGGGAGCCAAGCCGGGGATCGGCGGGGTGCTGCCCGGTGCGAAGGTCACCAGGCAGATCGCCGACGTGCGTGGCGTGCCGGAGGGGCAGAAGTGCGTGAGCCCGGCCGCTCACACGGCGTTCAGCACACCGATCGAACTCATCCAGTTCATCGCGCGGCTGCGCGAACTGACCGGCGGCAAACCGGTCGGGTTCAAGTTGTGCGTGGGATCGCGGCGTGACTTCCTGGCCATCTGCAAGGCAATGCTGCAGGTAGGCACAGCTCCCGACTTCATCATCGTGGACGGCAGCGAGGGTGGCACAGCCGCTGCACCGCTGGAATATGAGGATCACGTCGGGATGCCGCTCACGGATGGGCTGATGATCGTGCACAACGCGCTCGTCGGCGCGGGCCTGCGAGACAGGATCAAGATCGGTGCCAGCGGCAAGATCGTCGGCGGTAGTGATGTGGTCAAACGACTGATCCAAGGTGCTGACTACACCAACTCCGCCCGCGCCATGATGATGGCGATCGGCTGCATCCAGTCCCAGAAATGCCACACAGACAAATGCCCGACAGGTGTCGCCACCCAGAACGAACGGCGTTCGCGGGCGCTGGATGTCGGCGACAAGAGCATGCGGGTCAAGCGCTATCAGGAAGCAACGGTGATTCAGGCGGCCAGGATGATGGCCAGTCTGGGCGCCACCAGCCCCGACGAGCTCAGCCCACATATGCTGCGCCGCAATGTCGATTTCGGCACCACCCAGTCCTACTACGAGCTGTACGAGTGGCTTTCGCCCGGGCAGCTATTGTCCAAAGGACCTGCGACCTGGGCCGATGACTGGGATGCCGCCAGTGCCGACCATTTCGTGCCGCAGATCTCCCACCGACGCTAAGGTATCTGCGCTCGACGACGATCTCCACCAGCGACACCAGTAGGCGCCGCCCCCCTTGAGGGGACGGCGCCTACTCCTTTTGAAGGCTGAGATCAGTGCGAGTGATCCAGTGCTTCGAGCTCGATGTTCTTGTGCACGTGGCCGTCTTCGGTAACCACGAAGCCTAGCATCTTCAATACGTCCGGTCCTCCGACTCCGCCACCGGGGGCCTTACGGCCGTTCAACACCGGGTATCCAGCCGGCGTGCCAGGCACACCCAGAACAGATCCGGCATCAGAGTCGATTACCTGCATTACCGGACCGGTGAAGCCCTGTGCCCGGACTGTGCTGATCGATTCATTGATCAACAGCAGCACATCACCGGCAGCATTGGGCTCCAGCATCGCCGGAGTGATCGACTCGCAAAATCCACACGAGTCACGCCAGGCAACTACCGGCACCGGTTCGCCGCCGCCGAAGCGCGCAACGGCATCCGCGAACAACAGCTCTTCGCCATCATCCAGGGCCACCATCGGGTTCAGTGTCTCGAAGTCATCGCCCGGGAGTGAGCTGCGGTTGACTTCTTCCTGCTGCGCAACCTGCTTGTCACTGGGGGCGTGCGCCATACCTGTCACCACGTTGACCCCGACTGCTTGGACGATCGCGCTGACCAATTCACTGATGCGCTCAGCCCCAAGAGCCGGGCCCGCCGAGACCTTGCCATTGGTGCCGATAAGGACCGCTGCCGGAGTCGCTCCTACATTGAGACTCAATTGAGCGACTGCGTTCTCGTCGCCATAGAGCGACAGATCGCCGATAACATCGTTGAATTCCGCCAAGGTGTCCTCAACCGAACCTATCGTGACCAGTGCGACGTCTACCTGATCCATGAATGCCGCCGACCACATAGGGACGTGGGGGACGAGATCATGGCAATTGATGCAGGTCGGAGAAATGAAGACCAGCAGTTGAGCCTTATCTTGTGCCAACTCCACCAGATTGACTCGAGCCCCCAGAGCATCGACAAGTTCGATGTCAGGAATATCCACCGGTTCCGCGACGACGCCAACAGGTCGGGACTCCAGCTCCACGGTAAGCGCTGCCCTCTGGGAGGCCTCGCGGCGCCACAGGAAGTAAAGCGCCGCGAGTGCCGCCGAGGCAACCAGCACGGTAAATGCCCACGTGACCTGCCACCCAGACTCGTCGCGGACTGTCCGCCACACTCCGGTAGCAGGAAGTACCCCATAGGCCACCACAACCGCGAAAACGGTAAGCACCGCGTTACGGATTGCCGTGGACTTTGAGATTGGTTCAGGAGTCAACTCACCGAAACAGTGACACGACGGCGCTTCGCCGCGTGCCAGCGTCACGCTCACCAGGACGGTGAACCCGAGCATTAACGCGACAACCAGAGTACCGATAACGATGAAGGAAGGGCCAGACGTGACCAAGAGACCAATCGCCAGAACGATCTCGACAACAGGAACTACCCTAGCGACCAATGCGCGGGCATCTTCCGGCACGGGGATGACGCCAAAGCCCTTGATGGCAGCGACTGTACCTGCGTGATCGCGAAGCTTCGCTATTCCGCTGAGTAGGAGAACCCCCACCATCACTAATGTGACGGCTAGGTGAATAGTGCTCAAGAAAACGTCCTTCTAAGAGAAATTCGGCAGATCAGTTGGTGCCCGTACTGGACGGGGCCGAGGTGCTGCTGGTGGACGGTGCAGGCTTCGATGTGGGTGCGGACGTCGGAGAAGGCGCGGTAGTAGGCAACGACGGCGAGGTAGTAGACGACGTGCTTGACGGCTTAACGCTGCCGGCCATAGGAACGGCGACCGTCTTGTCACCGGCGCGAGCTATGAACGGCTCGCCGGTGAGTTGTGCATGCTTCAACTCGCGCTCGGTGGCAGCGTTCGTGACCTCTTTCTCTACACCCCCTGCCCGCTGAGCGGTGCACTCGCAGGTGCCAATAGCGACGGTCACATCGGCCAGCTTGGTTCCGATGATAGGAACCCGCACCCGCACCCGCTCTCCAACGATCGGATTGCAGGTCAGGCCAGCATTGCAGTTGGTGCCCAAGGTGACGCCAGCCAGGTTCAATGTACCCACGAGGGTGTTGAACACGGCTACCAGCGCGTCGAGGATGGTATTTCCCAGTAATCCACCCTCCGAGGTGGACACTCGGCACAAGGTACCCAGGCTGCCGTCACCGAGAGGCGAGACACATACGTTCTTGGGAATCTGCGCAATCGTCGTGGTTCGGATTGCGCCGACGATATTGAGCCCATTGAGAAGAGTAGTGATGAGGCCAATGATGCCATTGAGAGCGGTCACGAGCGGACTGCCAACGCTCAGGCACACTCCGAAGCACGTGCCCTTACCGCAAGTGCTGGCCACGAGCGTCGACCCGACGCAGACATTGGCCAGACCAAGCGGTCCGGTACCGACACATAGGAGTCCGGGAGCGCACTTACAGTTTCCAGAATTTCCTACGGTCAGGATGCACTGCTGCTGTCGATTACAGGAATCGCAAGTGTTCGGGGAAGCGGCGAACGCCGGGGCAGCAACCCCAGCGGCGATGACCGGGAGGCTCCACGCCGCACCCTTGGCAATCGACCGACGGTCAACTTGCTTCTTACTGATCCCTGCAGCGATTTGGTCAACATCGATCGACATAACGTCTCCATCATTTTGGGTGGACCCCGCGCGTATGAGTCAGGTCGATCAGACATGGCTCGCTTTCAGACCGAACTATAGGTTGCGCATTCCCCAATCGTCTACTTTGAATGACGATTCAATCTCTTTGTTTACCTTGAATTCTCGTGCTTATTTTTACTGAATGATTGATCAGTGAACGAAATGCGGCGCAGCGACACCAGAGTGCCACTGCGCCGCAGGTAATCTGTTGAACGTTTGTGCATTCAGTTGCTCATGTTGAGTCCGTCGTCAGGCGTTGATCGCAAGTCCCAGCTCTGCCGGGCTGGCCAGTCCCTCGTGCCGGGGCAGCACCCGCACCGTGTAGCCGAATGAACCGGTACGCCCGATGGTGACGTCGCCGCTGAACAGGTGCCGCCCGTCGGGCTCGGTCTCCACGAACGAGAGCGGAACGGTGGCTACGTCGCGTAGATCATCGGACTCCGAGACCCGACCATGCACGACCTGGACGTCGACGTCGGTCGGTGCCAGTGCTTCTAGAGTCACATAGGCACGCACGTTGACCTCGTCGCCCACCTGGGGGCTGTCCGAGAGCCCCTCGGAGTCCACGTGCTCAACCTTCACCTTCGGGAAAGCCGCCGCCGCGAGTTGCTTGTACGCGGCCAGCGAGCGCGCCTGCGCGAAGTCGTTCTCCGCACGGCGGTGCGCCGCCTGGGCAGCCGGCGCGTAGAGCTCACTCGTGTAGTCCTTGACCTGACGGGTCGCCTGGACCTTCGGACCCAAGGTGCTCAACGTGTGCGACACCATCGCCAGCCACCGCTGCGGCAGCTGCTGCGCGTCACGGTCGTAGAAGATGGCCGCGACGTGGCGCTCCATCAACTCGTACAGCGCGTTCGCCTCCAAGTCGTCGCGACGGTCCGGGTCTTCGACACCGTCGGCGGTCGGGATGGCCCAACCGTTCTGACCGTCGTACCACTCGTCCCACCACCCGTCGAGAATCGACAGGTTCAGGCCGCCGTTGAGCGCCGCCTTCATACCGGACGTGCCGCACGCCTCGAACGGACGCAGCGGGTTGTTCAGCCACACGTCGCAGCCCGGGTACAGCTTCTGGGCCATCTCGATGTCGTAGCCGGGCAGGAAGGCAATCCGGTGCCGGATGGCGGGATCGTCAGCGAACTGCACCATCTGCTGGATGAGCTTCTTACCGGTCTCGTCGGCCGGGTGACTCTTGCCGGCGATGACCAGCTGAATCGGTCGCTCCGGGTCCAGCAGGAGTCGACGCAGTCGCGTCGGGTTACGCAGCATGAGCGTGAGTCGTTTGTAGGTCGGCACCCGTCGCGCAAAACCGATCGTCAGCACATCAGGGCTGAAGATCTCATCTGTCCAGCCCAGTTCGGCCGAGGATGCACCGCGGTTCAACCACGACTCGCGCATCCGGCGGCGAACGTCGTCGACCAGCTGCTCGCGCAGCTCGCGTTTGACCTTCCAGAACTCCTCAACAGGCACCTTGCCCAGCATCTCCCAGGCATCCCCGTCGCGCATCGGCTCGGCACCCACGTACCGCTGACCGAGTGCGATGACCTTCGGGTCCACCCAGGTCGGCATGTGGACACCGTTGGTGATGCTGACGATCGGAATCTCCGTGTCGTCGAATCCGGGCCACAGACCGTCGAACATCCCGCGACTGACGACGCCGTGCAGCTTGGAGACGCCGTTGGCGCGCTGCGCCATCCGCAGGCCCATCACCGCCATATTGAAGACAGTGTCGTCGCCGCCCTCGTACGTCTCGGCGCCCAACGGCAGCACCTTCTCCAGCGGAACGCCGGGCAGGTTACCGAGATAACGCCGCACCTGGTCCTTGCCGAAGCGGTCGATACCGGCCGGCACGGGTGTGTGGGTGGTGAAGACGGTGCCCGCGCGGACGGTCTCCATCGCGGTGTCGAAATCCAGACCCTGGCCCGTGACCAACTCACTGATCCGCTCCAGGCCGAGGAACCCGGCGTGGCCCTCGTTGCAGTGGTAGACCTCGGGCAACGGTGCGCCGGTCAGCCGAGACCAGATGCGCGTCGCGCGGATACCGCCGATACCGAGCAGCATCTCCTGCTGCAGACGCTGCTCGCCGCCACCGCCGTACAACCGGCGGGTCAGCTCGCGTCCGGCGTCATCGTTGCCGTCGACGTCGGAATCGAGCAGCAACAAAGGCACCCGGCCGACCTGCGCACGCCAGATGCGCGCATGCAGGGTGCGACCTTCGGGCAGGTCCAGGGTGACGCGTACCGGGGTTCCGTCGTGTTCGCGAACGAGCGAGAGCGGCAGGTCGTCCGGGTCGTGCGTCGGGTAGGACTCCTGCTGCCAGCCGTCCGCGGACAACGACTGGGCGAAATACCCGGTGTTGTAGAACAAGCCGATCCCGACGATCGGCACACCCAGATCGGAGGCGGATTTGAGGTGGTCACCGGCGAGAATGCCGAGACCGCCGGAGTACTGCGGCAGTACATGTGTGATGCCGTACTCGGCACTGAAGTACGCGATCGATTTCGGCGCCTCGTTATCGGCGGCGAAATCGTCGTACCAGGAACGAGCGGTGAGGTACCGATCCAGATTCCGCTGAGCAGACTCGACCCGTTCGACCAGAGCGGTGTCGGCCGCCAGGGACTGCAGCTCATCAGAAGTGAAGGACGCGAGCAATGCGACCGGATCGTGCCGCACGCTTTCCCAGCGCTGCGGGTCGATATCCCGGAAAAGGTCACGGGTCCGGCTGTGCCATGACCACCGCAAGTTACTGGCCAGGTCGCCCAGGGGAGCGAGTGGCTCGGGAAGAACGGTACGGACGTGGAAACGTCGGATGGCTTTCACGGGTGCCATTTTAAGGGCGATCCGCCACCTGGACAGGCAACGTCCACCAGGTAAACCTTGTAGCGTCGCACCGTGACTGATTCGCCTGCCATCAGCCGTCGTCTACCTTCTGCACCTCACGCTCCCACGCGCGTGAGAGGGAACCCTCCCAAGAGCGAGGCTCCCCTCGCCGTCGGCGCCGGTAGACCCATCGGACGGATACCCGTCCAGGACGTCTTGCCCTCCGTCGACGGTGGTGCCAGGTCGACGACATCCGTTGTCCGCGAAGAGTTCACCGTCTCAGCGACGGTCTTCCGCGAGGGGCACGACGCCGTCAACGCCACCGTCGTGCTGACCGACCCGCAAGGGCGCGAGACGCATGTCCCGATGACGTGCGTGAACGCCGGACTCGACGCCTGGACCGCCACCGTCAGCGCAGACCGCGAGGGCCAGTGGAACTACCGCGTCGAAGGCTGGTCGGACCCCTACGGCACCTGGAGTCACGACGCGATTATCAAGATCGCCGCCGACGTCGACGCCGAACTGATGCTCGCCGAGGGCGCGCTCGTGCTGCAGCGCGCACTGGACACCGACAGCTATGACGCGCACGACACCGCGACCCTGCGTGCCGCAGTCGAGCAGCTCCGCGACGAGGCCGGCGACGTCGCAGCCCGTCTCGCGTCGGGGACGAGCACCGATGTACGCCGGGTGCTGGCCTCCCATCCACTGCGCGAGAGCGTCAGCCCCAGCGCGGCCTACCCATGGCTGGTCGAGCGCGAGCGCGCGCTGACCGGAGCCTGGTATGAGATCTTCCCGCGCTCGGAGGGTTGCTACCAGGACGAATCCGGCGACTGGGTCAGCGGCACCTTCGCCACGGCATCCAAGCGACTGCCCGCCATCGCCGCGATGGGCTTCGATGTGGTCTACCTCACCCCCGTGCACCCGATCGGCACGACGAACCGCAAGGGCCCGAACAACTCCCTGGACGCTGGGCCCAAGGACCCCGGATCGCCCTACGCCATCGGCGGCCCCGAGGGTGGGCACGACGCACTGCATCCCGACCTCGGCGACTGGGACGACTTCGACGGCTTCGTCACAGCGGCCGCCCGCGAAGGGCTGGAGGTGGCCCTGGACCTGGCGCTGCAGTGCTCACCGGACCACCCCTGGGTCACGCAGCACCCGGAGTTCTTCACCACCCGCGCCGACGGCACGATCGCCTACGCGGAGAACCCGCCCAAGAAGTACCAGGACATCTACCCGATGAACTTCGACAACGACCCGGCGGGCAGCTATGCCGCAGTGCGGGCGGTCGTACAGGTCTGGATCGACCACGGCGTGAAGATCTTCCGGGTCGACAACCCGCACACCAAACCGGTGGAGTTCTGGCAGTGGCTGATCGCCGATGTCGCGGCGGAGCACCCCGAGGTGATCTGGCTGGCCGAGGCATTCACCCGCCCCGCGATGATGCACACCCTCGGCAAGGTCGGCTTTCAGCAGAGCTACACCTACTACGCATGGCGCAATGACCCGATCGAGCTGCGCGAGTATGTCGAGGAGCTCGCAGGTGAAGCCGCCTCCTACATGCGCCCTGCGTTCTGGCCCACCACACACGACATCCTCACGCCGTATCTGCAATTCGGTGGGCCGACCGCGTGGAAGCTGCGCGCTGCGCTCGCCGCGACACTGTCACCGACCTACGGGATCTACGCCGGGTACGAGCTCGTGGAGAGCGTGGCGCGCCCGGGCGTCGAGGAGCAGGTCGACAACGAGAAGTACGAATACAAGGACAGGCGCTGGGAGGACTACGAACCGGGTGGGCCCAAGGCCGGACAGTCACTGGCGCCCTATCTGACCCGGCTGAACCAGATCCGCCGCGAACACCACGCATTCGACTGGCTACGCAACATCACCTTCCACGAGGTCGACGACCCGCAGGTGCTGGTCTTCTCCAAACATCGCGGCGACGACGTGGTGATCGTGGTGGCCAACTGCGACCCGCATGCCACCCGCGAATCGATCGTGCACCTGGACCTGGAAGCGCTCGGGCTGCCCGCCGGTGCATGGTTCTCGGCCTACGACTGCATCACCGACGTCACCTGGCGTTGGGGAGAGCACAATTACGTGCGCGTCGGCCCCGAGACCGAGCCCGTGCACATCATCCATGTAAGGAGCGCCTGAACCGATGGCTCAGCAGTTCAACCTCAACCAGCCCGGCCTACGCCACGATCCGCAGTGGTACCGCAAGGCGGTCTTCTACGAGGTGCTGGTCCGCGCGTTCGGCGACTCCACGGGTAGTGGCTCGGGTGACTTCGGCGGTCTGATCAACCGGCTGGAATATCTGCAGTGGCTCGGGGTGGACTGCCTGTGGCTGCCGCCGTTCTACGCCTCCCCGCTGCGTGACGGCGGTTACGACATCGCCGACTACAAGTCCGTGCTGTCCGACTTCGGCACGCTGCCGGAGTTCACTGAGCTGGTCTCGCAGGCGCACGCCCGCGGTATCCGCATCATCACCGACCTCGTGCTGGGCCACACCAGCGACCAGCACCCGTGGTTCCAGGCCTCCCGCAGCGATCCCGAAGGTCCGTACGGCGACTACTACACCTGGTCCGACACCGACGAGAAGTACGCCGACGCGCGCATCATCTTCGTGGACACCGAGGTCTCCAACTGGACCTTCGACCCCATCCGCCGTGAGTTCTTCTGGCACCGGTTCTTCTCCCACCAGCCCAACCTCAACTACGAGAACAAGGCCGTCCAGGAGGAGATGTTCGACATCGTCCGCTTCTGGATGGACCTGGGTATCGACGGGTTCCGCCTGGATGCCGTGCCCTACCTGTTCATCGAGGAAGGCCACAACGGCGAGAACCATCCCAAGACCCACGACTTCCTGGTCGATCTGCGCGAGATGGTCGACACCGAGTTCCCCGGGCGCGTGCTGTTGGCCGAGGCCAACCAGATGCCGCACGAGGTCGTGGACTACTTCGGGACGGCCGAGCGCCCCGAGTGCCACATGTGCTTCCACTTCCCGGTGATGCCGCGCCTGTACTACGCGCTGCGCGAGGAGAAGGCGACCTCGATCATCGAGGTACTGGCCGACACCCCGGCCATCCCCGAGGGCACCCAGTGGGGCACCTTCCTGCGTAACCACGATGAGTTGACCCTGGAGATGGTGACTCCGGAGGAACGCTCGGCGATGTACGGCTGGTACGCCCCCGACACCCGGATGCGCGCCAATGTCGGCATCCGGCGACGGCTGGCGACCCTGCTGGACAACAGTCGCGCCGAGATCGAACTGATCCACGCGCTGCTGCTCTCGCTGCCCGGCTCACCCTGCATGTACTACGGGGACGAGATCGGGATGGGCGACAACATCTGGCTGGAGGACCGCGATGCCGTGCGCACCCCCATGCAGTGGTCACCGGACCGAAATGCCGGTTTCGGCACGTCCGACCCCGGCAAGCTCTACCTGCCGGTGATCTCCAGCCTCGTCTACCACTACAACAACGTGAACGTGGAGTCCGCCATGGGCAGCTCCTCCTCATTGCTGCACTGGGTCCGCGAGATGCTCGCGATCCGCTCGAGTTACCCCGTCTTCGGCCTCGGCGACTTCACTGTCTGCGAAACGGACAACGACGCGATTCTGGCGTTCACCCGTTGCGTCAGCGCCCGCGACGTGGAGGTCAACGAGGTCGAGGTACCGAACGTGGTGTGTGTCAGCAACCTGTCCAGTCGTCCGCAGGCCGTCACCGTCCAGGCCGGTGAGCGCTTCGCCGGGGCACGGCTGCGCGATCTGTTCGGCGGAAGCTGGTTCCCACCCCTGGATGAGTCGGGGAACGCCACGCTGACGCTGGGCTCGCGCGACTTCTTCTGGCTGCGCATCCAGGGCGCTGACGACTGAGCAGACCCCATCGGCTGTTCCGCGTTGGCGTGTCGACCGCCGCATCGTGGCGGCAAGGTGACGGACGGTCGCGATCCAGTGATAATCGACGGATGGCCATCGTGTACGAAACGACACTTCAGCCCTCCAAACTCGATCTGATCGGCCGGTGGATCAGCGATCAACGCTGGTACACCGGCAAGGCACATGCGCCGGTCCTGGAACGGGTCGGTTTCTACCGATTCGATGACCCCGCCGGGCAGGTGGGCATCGAGGTCCTGCTCGTGGCCGACAGCGGTGGCGCCGGCGAGCCGGTCGTCTACCAGATCCCGGTCACCTGGCGCGCCGAGCCGGACCCGGAGTTGGCGCACGCGCTGATCGGCATCACCGAGCACGGCACCCTCGGCACCCGGTACGGCTACGACGGCTGCCACGACCCGGTATGCGCCGCAGAACTGCTGCGCTGCGTCATCACCGGAAGCGCCGAAGTGCCTGTGCAGGTGCAGTCCGCTGACGGCACCGTGCGCGACCTTCCCACCGACGTCCGCGTCAAGGGCAGCGGCACACGCCACGCCCTGATGCCGCGGATCGTGCGAAGTCGCGTGCTGGCCGGCGAGCAGTCCAACACCTCGATCATCTACGAGGTAGTCGACGAGCACGACACCCCTTCATCGTGGATCCTGAAGATCTTCCGGGTGCTGCACGACGGTGAGAACCCCGACGTCATCCTGCAGTCGGCCCTGTCGCGAGAAGGCAGCGACCAGGTGCCGGGCATGCTCGGATCGGTGCAGGCCACCTGGCCCTCGCCTCAGCCCGGCGCAGAGAACCACCAGGGCCACGCATTCTTCGTCCAGGAGTTCCTGCCCGGGGTGCAGGATGCCTGGCGCGAAGCGGCCGCGGCGGCCGTCGCGGACACCGACTTCACCCGACCAGCGCGCGACCTCGGCGCTGCGACCGCGAAGGTGCACGCAGCCCTCGCGGGCCTCTTCGAAACCCACCCCGCAAGCGCCGCCGACGTCGCGCGGGTGACCGACGGCATGCGCAGCCGTTTCACGCAGGCCTGCGAGCACGCACCCGAGTTGGCAACGCACGTCGAGCGATTCACCGCGCTTCTCAATGCTGCGGGCGAGACCGCCTGGCCTGCGCTGCAGCGGATCCACGGCGACTACCACCTCGGGCAGGTGCTGGACGTCCCGAGCCCAACGGGAAACCGGTTCGTCCTGCTGGACTTCGAGGGTGAACCGCTGCGCCCGCTCGCCGAGCGCAACCAGCCGGACTCGCCGCTGCGCGACGTCGCGGGCATGTTGCGCTCCTTCGACTACGCAGCCGGTTCCGCAGAGCGCGAGACCAGTGCGGACCGGCGCAGCTGGGCGACCGCGACCCGCTCGGCATTCCTGGACGGCTATGCCGCCGGGGGCGGGTTGGACCTGCAGGCATACGCCGCGATTCTGGACGCGTTCGAGATCGACAAGGCGAGCTACGAGATCGAGTACGAGGCACGCAACCGACCCTCATGGCTGGCGATACCGACCACCGCAATTCTGCGGCTGCTGACCCAGGACCGGCCGGTCGCCGATCCGCAGGAGCACGCCCGACCCGCCGCCCCCGCCCCGAAGCTGGACCAGCATGAGGCTGATGCGCTGCTGATGGGTGTGCACCGCGACCCGCACAGTGTGCTGGGCGGACAGACCGATGAGCACGGACCGTTCGTGCGGGCGCTGCGACCGTTCGCGGCCAGCGTCCAGGTGCTGTTGGAAGACGGATCGCGG
Source organism: Dermatophilaceae bacterium Sec6.4 (assembly GCA_039636865.1). Taxonomy (NCBI): domain Bacteria; kingdom Bacillati; phylum Actinomycetota; class Actinomycetes; order Micrococcales; family Dermatophilaceae; species Dermatophilaceae bacterium Sec6.4. The sequence continues at coordinate 1,417,064 of CP144172.1, read as the reverse complement.
ACGACGCTGAACCACGAGTACGAGGGCATCTGGTCCGCGCGACTGCCGGTCGCTCAGCTACCCGACTACCGCCTCGTCACCACGTACGAGGACGGCTGGGAACACGTACAGGACGACCCCTACCGGTTCCTGCCGACGCTCGGTGACATCGACCTGTTCCTGATCGGTGAAGGTCGCCACGAAGAACTGTGGAAGGTCCTCGGAGCGCACACCCGCTCCTACGACGGCCCGCTCGGGCGGGTGCACGGCACGTCGTTCGCGGTGTGGGCGCCGAATGCCAAGGGCCTGCAGGTGATCGGCGACTTCAACGTCTGGAACGGTGACGCGCACGGGATGCGCCAGCTGGGCAACTCCGGCGTCTGGGAGCTCTTCATCCCCGATGTCGCGCCAGGTGCCAGCTACAAATTCAAGGTCTGCTGCGCGGACCGGGTATGGCGCGACCGCGCCGACCCGATGGCCCGCGCCTCCGAGACTGCACCGGCGACCGCGTCGATCGTGACGGCGACCTCCTACGACTGGGGCGACGAGCAGTGGTTGACCGCGCGCGGCGCCGTCGATCAGCACACCCGGCCGATGAGCGTCTACGAGGTGCACCTCGGCTCCTGGCGGCAGGGCCTGTCCTACCGGGATCTGGCCGAACACCTGGTCAACTACGTACGCGACCTCGGCTTCACCCACGTGGAGTTCATGCCCGTCATGGAGCACCCGTACCCGCCGAGCTGGGGGTACCACGTCACCGGTTACTACGCGCCGAACTCCCGGATGGGAAACCCCGACGACCTGCGTTTCCTGATCGATGCACTGCACCAGGCCGGGATCGGCGTGATCCTGGACTGGGTGCCCGGACACTTCGCCACCGACGAGTGGGCGCTGGCGAAGTTCGACGGCACCGCGCTGTACGAGCACCCGGACCCCCGCAAGGGGTGGCACAACGAGTGGGGTTCCTACGTCTTCGACTTCGGCCGCCCGCATGTGCGTAACTTCCTGGTCGCGAACGCGCTGTACTGGCTGGAGGAGTTCCACGCCGACGGGCTGCGCGTCGACGGGGTCGCCTCGATGCTCTACCTGGACTACTCGCGCAAGGACGGGGAGTGGATCCCGAACATCTACGGCGGTCGGGAGAACCTCGACGCAGTGAAGGTGCTGCAGGAGACGAACGCGACCGCCTACCGCCGCAACCCCGGCACGGTGATGATCGCCGAGGAGTCGACGTCATGGCCCGGCGTCACCCAGCCGACCGACGCCGGCGGGCTCGGATTCGGATTCAAATGGAACATGGGGTGGATGCACGACTCGCTGGACTACATGTCCAACCCGCCGATCTACCGCAAATACCACCACGGTCAACTCACCTTCGCGCTGGTCTACGCGTGGAGCGAGCAGTTCACCCTGCCGATCAGCCACGACGAGGTCGTGCACGGTAAGGGCTCCCTGCTACGCAAGATGCCCGGCGAGCGGTGGGAGCAACTCGCCAACCTGCGTGCCTACATCGCCTACATGTGGTCCCACCCCGGCAAGCAGCTGCTCTTCATGGGCCAGGAGTTCGCCCAGGAAGCCGAGTGGGCCGACGGTCGCAGCCTGGACTGGTGGCTACTCGATCAGCCCGCCCACTACGGCGTGCACGCGCTGGTCAAGGACCTGAACCGGCTCTACCGCGAGCATCCTGCGCTGTGGGAGTTGGACAACGAGCCGCGCGGCTTCGGCTGGATCGACGCCGACGACGGCGACCGCAACACGTTGTCGTACCTGCGGCACGGCACGTCGCCGCAGGACGTCGTCGCCGTGGTGGTCAACTTCAGCGGCACCGAGCATCTCGACGTACGTATCGGTCTGCCGAGCGGCGGGGTGTGGCGCGAAGCGTTGAACACCGACGCCGACATCTACGGCGGCGGGGGTCGCGGCAACCTCGGCACCGTGACCGCCGAGCCGGTCCCGATGCACGGTCAGCCGTTCTCGGCGAGCATGACGCTGCCTCCGCTGGCGGCGATGTGGTTCATCCCCCAAATAACCGAGCAGCTGCCGGTGTCCGACACCGACATTCAAGGAGCATGACGATGGCGCAACCTCGAGCCGGCCAGCCTGCCCAGCCTTCGGACCTGGTCGATGTCGCCCATTTGGTAACGGCGTACTACAGCCAGACCCCCGATCCGGAGAACCTGGACCAGCAGGTCGTTTTCGGCACCTCGGGTCACCGGGGATCGTCGCTGAAGTCGGCCTTCAACGAGGCACACATCCTCGCCACGACGCAGGCCATCGTGGACTACCGCCGCGACCAGGGGTACGACGGGCCGCTCTTCATCGGTCGCGACACGCACGGCTTGTCCGAGCCGGCATGGGTGACCGCGTTGGAGGTGCTGGTAGCGAACGACGTTCAGGTACTGGTCGACAGCAAGGACTCTGTGACACCCACACCCGCGGTGTCACACGCGATCCTGCGCGCCAACAAGGGACGTACGACGGGCAGCGGCCTGGCCGACGGCATCGTGGTCACGCCCTCACACAACCCGCCGCACGACGGTGGTTTCAAGTACAACCCGCCACACGGCGGACCTGCTGACAGTGCGGCCACGAAGGTCATCGCTGCTGCTGCGAACGAATACCTGAAGTCAGATCTGCGGGGTGTGCAGCGGGTGCCGTTCGCCAAGGCCCGTGCAACGGTTTGCGACTACGACTTTCTCGGCACCTACGTCGACGACCTGCCCAACGTGCTCGATATGGCGGCGATCAAGGATGCCGGTATCCGGATCGGCGCCGACCCGCTCGGCGGCGCGGCGGTCTACTACTGGGGCGAGATCGGGCAGCGGCACGGGTTGGACCTGACGGTCGTCAACCCGTTGGTCGACCCGACCTGGCGTTTCATGACGCTGGACTGGGACGAGAAGATCCGGATGGACTGCTCCTCCCCCTTTGCGATGGCTTCGCTGATCTCGCAGAAGGACAAATACGACATCGCGACCGGCAACGACGCCGATTCGGACCGGCACGGCATCGTGACGCCGGATGGCGGGCTGATGAACCCCAACCACTACCTCGCGGTCGCCATTCAGTACCTCTACGGTGGCGCGCGACCGAACTGGTCCAGCGACCGGGTCGGCAAGACGCTGGTGTCCTCCTCGATGATCGACCGCGTCGTGACATCGATCGGGGCGACACTGTGGGAGGTGCCGGTCGGTTTCAAGTGGTTCGTGCCCGGCCTGCTCGACGGATCGGTCGGCTTCGGCGGTGAGGAGTCTGCGGGCGCCTCGTTCCTACGCTTCGACGGCACCGTGTGGACCACCGACAAAGACGGTCTCCTCCTGGCGTTGCTGGCCTCGGAGATCCAGGCGAAGACCGGCAAGTCCCCCAGCCAGCACTACGCGGAATTGGCGGAGAAATTCGGCGCACCGTCGTACGCGCGGGTCGACGCACCGGCGACGCGGGAGCAGAAGGCCAAGCTGGGCGCCCTCAGCGGATCCGATGTCACCGCCGATTCCCTTGCGGGAGAGCCGATCACGGCGAAGCTGACCGAGGCGCCAGGTAACGACGCGGCGATCGGGGGGTTGAAGGTCACGACCGAGAGTGCGTGGTTCGCAGCCCGCCCGTCCGGCACCGAAGACGTGTACAAGATCTACGCCGAGTCGTTCAAAGGCCCCGAGCACCTGAAACAGGTGCAGGACGAGGCACGCGAGATCGTCTCGGCGACTCTGGGCAATTGAGCGTGCCGGACCCGAATTCCATGGGGCGGCTGTTCGTCGTCACCGGACTGGCTGCGGCTGAGCCGACGATGGTCGGACAGTCGCTGGCGCAGGCTCTGCAGAAGTCGATCTGCATCGACGGCAGGAATATCGATGCGATGGTGACTGCCGGCCGGATGCCGGTGGGCTCACCACCGACCGTCGGCGGCCTGGAGCAGCTGTATGCGCGATACGCCGGGGCGCTCACCCTGGCAGAGGTCTACCGCGTCAACGGCTTCGACGCTGTCGTGAGTGAAACGGCGATCGGTGAGTACCTGGCAGATCTGCTCGACCTCGCCGACACCGGACCACTGCATCTCGTGGTGTTGCACCCCTCGCGGGACGCTGTCCTGGAGCACCGTTCGTCGCAGGCGCTCAGTGCGTACGGCGGCAACGAGAGTGTCGAGAATCAATGGAACGAGCTGGAGTTCAACACCCGGCGGTCCGGTCTGTGGATCGACACCAGCACCATGACGCCCGCACAGATCGTGGTGCACATCCTGCGTAATCTGCGCGACGCGACGGTGGCGCCGGTCAGCTGAGCAGGGCCGCCTCATCTCGCGCCCACAGACCCGTCAACCCGCGGAAGTGCGCGATGAAGCGGTCGTGCTCGTGCTCGGGATACGTCGAGCGTACGGTCGAAACCAGCAGCTCGTCGAACGCGGGTGAGGTGACCCAGTCCAGCACCATCGCGTCGACGCCGGGCATCGACTCCGCCACGAACGCCCGGTATTTCTCGACTTCGAAATATTCATCGCACAACCGCTGGTAGGCACCGAGCTTGCTGTTGTAGTCACTGTCGTCATCGGCGATGTCGAACCATGGGGCCGTGTCGACCTGGGTCTTGCCCCGACGACCGGTAACGGCGCAGTAGACCGACCACTTCAGCAGCGACTTCATCGCCCACGGGAAGTAGTAGTGCAGGGACGTGAGCGCGACGTCCGGGCAGGCATTGGCGTAGTCGATCGGGTAGGCGACCCCGTCCTTGATCAGCATCTCGCAGCTGTTGAACTCCCACCGGAAGAACGCATTCACCGTCTGCGCGATCGTGGCAGTCTCGGCGCCCATCTCGCGACTGAGGAAGTCGTGCGACACGGCATACCGCTCGTGCATCGGCAGATCAGGTCGGAAGTTCATCACCATGGTTTCGGGCCCGATGGTGAGGGCGCGCGCAAACACCTCGAAGTTGTCGACCGAAGCCTGCAGATGCATCAGCATCTCGCCGGACTCGTCGTAGGCGCGTTGCAGATCGGCTTCGTCCCGGATCATCGAGACCCCCCGCCATGCCCCACCGTCGAAAGGCTTCATGAACATCGGGTAACCGACCTCTCGCGCAATGGCCGCGAGATCGAAGGAATTGTTGTATTTCTTGGACGTGTAGGCCCACCGCACATTGTCGAGCGGGTTCTTGTAGGGCACCAGGACGGTTTCGGGCACATGCATGCCCATCCGCATCAGAGCGCAGTAGGCCGAGTGCTTCTCCATCGACTGGAAGGTGAAGGGACTGTTGAGCAGATAGACGTCATCCATCAACGCGACCTTCTTCAACCACTCACGCGGGTGGTAGTACCAGTGCGCGAGGCGGTCGATGACCAGGTCCGTGCTGGGCTTGGCCCGCAGATTGAACGGCTCGATACTCAGTCGGTCGGTGCGCAGCTCGTGGGTCTCGCCGTCGTACTGCACCGGTCCGAGCAGCGTCACGAGTTGCTCGAAGGCACGGGGCCAGTCCTCTTCGGCGCCCAACAGCAGTCCGATCAGGTGCTCAGACATTCCGCGACTCCTTCGATTCTCACCGCGTCTTCTTCACGGCGAATATTTCGCTGCCCATGTTTCGCTGCCCATGGTTCAGCGCTTCGATGTGAGAGCGCGGTACGGCCGCGCCTGCTCATCGCGAGCTTACGGTCGCGGCCCCGAGTGGGTCACCTCAGCAGGATCGAATTGCTCGCTGCGGTACTGCTCGCGTGTCCGGGGTTGGTGGCGGCGTAGTCGCGCAACTGGCCCTCGGTCATCCGGTGGATGTAGTCGGCGTTCGTCCTGCTGAGTGGATCCATGACGAGGTAGTAGGTGCCGTTGAAACCAAGGACCGCCACCCAGTGCGACACCGGGCCGCGCACATCTGCCCACGGCAACTTCGAGGCGTCGCCACCAGCGATGGACGGCTTTCCGGCTCGCGCATCGACCAGCGTGTCGTCGATTCCACCGTGCCAGGCGCTCAGCCCGTAAGAAGCGAATGCCTTCTCGAAGTCCGCGAACTCGGTGCCTTCGCCATTGCGGGCTGCAGTGTCTCCCACGCCCATGGCGCCGTACCGGAAGTCGTTGATCGCGACGGCGCGGGTCGCGATGTTCCACTGCCAGCCGGTCGGAGCGACTCTGGCCATCTCGATCATCAGCGCGACTGCCGATGCCGGACCGCAGTTGGACCACTGTGCCGCGCCGGTGCCGCGCTGCAGCAGTGGGTAGAGCGCTCCAGAGGTCTTAGCGGCGAACAACGTGCGCCAGGTGGTGATGCCCGTCCAGTCGACCGGATTGATGCCGTGACCCACCTGGAAGGAACGCACGTAGGACGTGGTGATCGCGTTGTATGTGGTGCTCATCGCCGGAGCGGTGCCGCCGAACCAGTAGCCGTGCTTTTCCAGCAGTGTCTGGATGGCGAATGACCGGTACGTATTGGCGCCATCACCAGTGGTCGGGGTCAGTTTCGACAGCGTGGCGTCGTCGCCGACACCGGTGACCGGTAGGTGCATCTTGCTCTGGTAGGCCGACACCGCAGCGGCGGTCGACGCCCCGAACGTGCTCTCCCAGTTGGTCTTCAACCCCGCCGAGAGCAGCAGGTACTGCAGCGCACGAACGTCTTGCCACGGTGCCCCATCGGCGACCGTTGAGAAAGAAGTCGCGTAGTGGTTCGGCGAGCTCAACGCCCGGGCGGCAAGTGTTTCGTGACGGCTGTGGGCCGCGCCGGCGGTGGTGGATTGCGGCGGTGTAGCGGCGGTGGAGCCCGGCGCGCAGACACAGGCGAGCGCCCCCGCACCGAGGATCGTGACCCCGCTGATCAGACGACGGACAACAGATACAGGCATGGTTTCGCGAGATCACTTTCGCAGGCGGCGTGCTGGAGGCATCGGGAGCATAGAGCATTTCCTTATTTGCTCGAGGACGGTGCCCGGCATGTCCGCACCCCGACGGCGAAACCACCCTGGGAGCGCCGGCGAGGTCAGCCCTCCGGGCAGAAGGCTTCCCCAGATGTGAGCTCCGGGTGTATCGGGCCCGGTCGGTCGCGCAACGAGATCGCCTTGCCATCGCGTAGGACACACACCACTTCGGCCAGGATCGACACGGCGATCTCAGCAGGGGTGTCGGCGGCGATATCGAGCCCGGCCGGCCCGTGGATGGCGTCCTGCGCCGCCTGGGACACATCGTGCTCCAGCAGCCACTGCCGACGCTTGTCCTGACCGGGCCTGGAACCCATCTGGCCGATATAGGAGATATCGGCGGCCAGCGCGGCGGCGAGTACTGCGCCGGCAACCTCGACATCGTGACTCGTGACGACGACCGCGTCTGCCTGCGCCACGCGAGCCAGCGCCTCCTCGGCAGTAGCTGTCGCGTGCACCTCCCACCCGAGTAGCTGCGCGATCGCCACCAGCTTGTCGCGTACCGGTCCGTCTCCTACGACCAACAACGTGTCCATACCCGTCACCGTATGCCCCCGGGTCTGGTCAGGTGGCAAGTTCGATGGCTCCCCAGGCGATGAGGATGACCGCCACCGGTAGGCCGATCAGCGTGGCCAGCTCCCACCCCGAGGCCGGAACCATGTCGGCGCCGGTGCGCGGGTCACGCACGCGCGTCGATCGGCGCTGCACCACCAGTGCAGTGGGTGCGCCCACCAGCAGTCCGATGATCAGCGACACCATCCAGGTCGTCCGAAAGATGTCTCCCCCAGCAGTTGGGCAAGCGCACCTTGCGCCACGAGCCACCCGGCTACCGCGCCGAACAGCGCAAGAATGATGATCGGCCACCGAGGATTACGGGGTCGATCCGCGGTGATCAGATCCGCGTACTCACGCGGCGGACCGAACGCTTCGCCCGGATCTTCACCGGTATCAGCGACATGGCTCTCCACCTGCGCCACGATCTCGCCGATGCGGTCCCCATCCACGTCTCTCATCCGAAGCGCGAGGATCAGCGATTGACGGTAGTCGGCCATCGCGCTGTCAGCTCTGTATGCGGTCATCGCCTGCTCCTTACCTCGGGGAGCAGACTGGCTGCCTGCTCGGTGAATTCGTGCCAGGCGACTGTTCGACGGTGCAACGTCCGCGCGCCGAGTGGTGTGATCTCGAAGAATTTCCGGCCCGGACCGCCCACCCCTGCACGCCACGACGAGACCAGTAGTCCGTCTGCCTCCAGTCGGTTCAAAACGGGGTAGAGCGTGCCGCCCTTCACGGTTCCCAGTCCTGCCGACTTCAGGTGCTGCGCCACCAGGTAGCCGTAGGTCTCACCGTCCGCCACCGTCGACAGCACCGCGAGCGGCAGTACCGCTCGGAGCCATTCAGTAGGCAACTCATCGGACGTCATCACTAGACACTATCGATAACTAGTCAGTGACGCAACATAGATCACCAGACACACCGTGCCGAAGGTCACGCACCGCGTCAGCCGATGGGTGGGTAGCTCGCTGGCTCAGCTCCAGACGTCGCGCAGAAGTGCCGTCAACGTAGGGTCGAATGCAGTGCGCCACGACGAATAGTCGTGCCCACCTGCTACCTCGGTCAGTACCGCCTCGACCCCGACACCGTCGAGCGTCTGCGCCATCAGGCGGTTGTTGTGGAGGTTCTCCTCACTGGACCCGCAGGTCAGCTCCACGCGCAACGGTGCCGCGCGAAGGCCGGTCCCGGTGACATCGGCCACGGCTGCCGCGATGCGGTCGAAGTAGGCGAAGTTGGACTCCTGCGCATCTGTCTCTGGGGTGAAGAACGACCCCGACTGGGCGAACACCGCGCCGACCCGGTCATCGGACAAGCCCGCCAGCACCGAGGTGAGTCCGCCGAGACTTGCGCCCATGACGATCACCGGCCGGCGCACCGGGTATGACTCCTGTATCGCGCTCAAACCCGTCGTGAAGGTACGCAGATAACGCGGCGACGCCGAATACCACTGGGTGCGGCGGCGTACGTCGGCCAACACGACCCGCATCGGCGGTAGGTCGCGAGTGGCGAGCCACTCCAGCAACCCCGCCTGCGCGTCGTACGCGGGACCGTCATGCACCCAGAGCAACGGTGCCGGCTCCGTGTCCGACAAGGTCGGCGGACTGCATACGGTCACGTGCGACGGTTGCCTGAAGGCACTCGGCAGTTCCCGTGGCGCGCGCAACCACTCGTGCGGGTTCGACACCAGGTCGGTCGAACTCAGTAGAGCGCCGACATCAGCGCCGTCCGCGCTTTCTTGACCCGAGGGTCGGCAGCGCCCACCACGTCGAAGAGGCTGAGCAGGTGCTGACGGGCCGCATTGCGCTCGTCGCCCGTTGTTGCTTTCACGAGGTCCACAAGGCGGACAAAAGCGTCCTCGACATGGCCGCCGAGAATGTCCAGATCCGCCACGACGGTCTGCTTCGCGACGTCGGCCGGTGCCTGGGCAGCCTCGGCGCGCGCGGCATTGAGATCCACCCCGTCGGTGCGCTGCAGCAACCGCACCTGGCCCAGGCCGAGGGCTGCTTCCTCATCGGCCGGGTTCGCGGCCAGCGCCTGCTCGTACGCGATGACCGCCCCGTCGAAGTCACCCGCCTCGATGGCAGTGAAGGCAAGCTCGTGCAGCGGGGAGATCTCGGGCTCCGCAGCCTGATCGGTAGGCGCGGCCACCTCACCGACGTCGACGCGCCCGGTGATGCCGTTGGCAGCGGCAGCCTCCAGCACCTTGTCGAAGACGTCGCGTACCGCATCCTGCGGCTGATCTCCGGAGTAGAGCGGCAACGGCTGACCCTTGACCAGCGCCAGCACCATCGGTACCTGCTGGACCTGGAGTGCCTGACGGATCTGCATTGCAACGTCGATATCGGCGATCGCCAGTACCAGACGTCCGGCGTACTCACGCACGATGGTGGCCAGCAGATCGGTGTGCTCACGGCTCGCCGGACGTGCGCCGGAGTAGAGCGCGAAGATCACCGGCACATTCATCGACTGCTCGACAGCATCACCGAATGTGACGTCATCGACCTCGCTGACCAGGGGATCGGGCCCTGGCGTACCGGCCTGTTGCTGACCCGGTCCACCGGTAGCACTGGGGCGGGAGGCAGGTCGGGCGGGCTTCTTGGCCAGCCCGGACAAATCGATGGCTCCGCGCAATGAGGCTGGGGTGAAGGGCTGATCGCTCATAGGCCCATTCTGTCGTGTCTGTGGCAATGGTCCAACGTGGGCGGCTACACCGCGAGGAGGGGCGGCTCACGCATCGCCTGCTACCCAGCGGATCCAGCCGCCGTGCGGGTCGGTATGAGCGAGTACCTCGCTTCCGTTCTCCACCAGCCGGAAACCTCGACCGTCATCACCGGCGGTCAGCGGCAGTATTGCGGGCGCCTCGTGGGAAAGCCAGTGCACGCCGAGCTGGTCGACGACGCGGGCGAACGCAGCTCGCTTGCCGGCATCGACGTAGGCGAGGACCGCGGAATGGAATACGACGACGGTCCCGGCCTCGCGGGGTACTTCTGCGACGAGTTCGGCGAGATCGTCAACGAGATCCCCACGCTGCACGATCGGTGGATCGCGACGAGCTGCAGCCACAGCGGCGCGCAGCCGATCGGCGCGGTCCTGCTGACCCGGCCAGACGAGACACTCCAACCACTGCATGTCCACGTCGCTGGCGAGGTCCAACGGATTCAGGTCCAGACCGCGACGCCAGCTGACGGTAGGCACCGCCGTCGGCACGGGCACCGGGCCTTCGATGCTGCACCGAAGAGTCGGGGCGACAGGATCGAGCCCGCTGATGCGATGTCCGTCGTAGTCGTAGGAGTACCGGTCCGGCAGTAGCGCCAGACCCGCCGACGCACCGACTTCTATCAGTGCCAACGGTTGCGGCAGCCGCGCCAGCGCGGGTAACAACGTCGCGCACCGGGCAGCCTCGTTCGTCTGCGTGCGGCGCTGCAGCATGACGTCACGCAACGGATCACCATCCTCGAGCACGAGGTTGCGCAGGCTGTCGGCGATCGGCACATCACTCAGCAGGTAGCGAGCAGCAGCGAAGAGCAGGTTGGGTTGCCGTTTGTCTGTGGGCAACGACGCGAGGAAGCGGAGAACGACCTCGTCGCCGGCGACGGCCCTCGCGAGCGACTCATAGGCCGGCGACCGACCGGCAGCCTCCCGTTCAGCAAACCGGAGGTAGTTCTGCGCCGTATCGACCGTTGGGTCCAGCCCGCCCATACCGCCATGCACCGCGGACCGCTCGCCGTCTTCGTCCATCACAGTTTTCTACACCCGGACATTCGCGACCCGCGATGTTCTCAGCAGACCCGGTCCGCCGCTGCGATCTGCTGTTGAGAACCTGGTTTTACCGTCGACCCCGGCACCCGATCGCCGAGAAGACTTCCGATGACCCGCCGGCAGACGAACCGGGCTCGCCTGCCTGAGCACCGGTCAGAAGCGGGCCGGCTCCCGGTAGGTGCCCCACACATCACGTAGCGCATCGCAGATCTCGCCCATCGTGGCCTCGGCTCGGGCAGCGGCCAGCATCGGTTCGATCAGGTTCTCGGTGCCCAGCGCGGCGGCGGTCATCACTTCGAGGGCCTCGCGCACCCGCGGCCCGTCCCGGCCAGCCTTGCGCTCGGCGAGCGCCCGCACCTGCTCGACCTCCACCTCGTGTGAGACACGCATGATCTCCAGGTCGGTAGCGAGGGATTCGGTGTGGCAGTTCACTCCGACGACCTTCTTCTCGCCCTTCTCCAGCGCTATCTGGTAGGTGAAAGCCGCCTCGGCAATTTCGGCCATGAACCAACCGTCCTCGATACCGCGCAGCAGACCCGAGGTGATCGGCCCGATCTCATGAGCAACGGCGCCGTCCGGCTGCTGGTCCTTGCCCTGCACACCCATCGACCGGATCTTCTCGAAAATGGCCTCCGCCTCGGCCTCCAACCGGTCGGTCAGCGCCTCGACGTAATAGGACCCACCCAATGGATCGGCCACGTTGACGACACCGGTCTCCTCCATCAGCACCTGTTGGGTGCGCAGAGCCACTTCAGCCGATTGGTCCGAGGGCAGCGCCAGAGTCTCGTCGAGGGCGTTGGTGTGCAGCGAGTTGGTGCCACCCAGCACCGCAGCGAGCGCCTCTACCGCGGTACGAACCACGTTGTTCGTCGGTTGCTGAGCCGTCAGCGACACGCCCGCGGTCTGAGTGTGGAAACGCAACCACTGTGCCTTCTCGGTCTTCGCGCCGTACACATCGCGCAGCCATCGCGCCCAGATCCGGCGGGCGGCCCGGAACTTCGCAATCTCCTCGAAGAAGTCGATGTGGCTGTCGAAGAAGAACGACAAGCCGGGCGCAAATACATCCACGTCCAAGCCACGCGACAATCCGAGTTCGACGTAGCCGAAGCCATCGGCCAAGGTGTAGGCCAGCTCCTGAGCGGCCGTCGATCCGGCCTCCCGGATGTGGTAGCCGGACACCGAAAGTGGTTTGTATGCCGGGATCTTCGCGCTGCAGTACTCCATGAGGTCGCCGATCAGCCGCAGATGCGGCTCGGGACCGAAGAGCCACTCCTTCTGAGCGATGTACTCCTTGAAGATGTCGGTCTGCAAGGTGCCGTTCAGGGTGGTGATGTCGACTCCCTGACGCTCGGCCGCCACCAGATACATACAGAAGGCCGGTACCGCAGGCCCACTGATCGTCATCGACGTCGTGACCTCACCGAGCGGAATGTCGGCGAACAAGGTCTCCATGTCCGCAGCGGAGTCGATGGCGACCCCGCAGTGCCCGACCTCGCCCAAGCTCAGGCCGTCGTCGGAGTCGCGGCCCATCAGGGTCGGCATGTCGAACGCAACGGAGAGCCCGCCACCGCCACGCTTCAGAATCATCTTGTAACGCTCGTTCGTCTGCACGGCGTTACCGAAACCGGCGAACTGTCGGATTGTCCAGGGGCGACCGCGATACCCGGTGGCGTAGAGGCCACGGGTGAACGGGTACTCCCCCGGCCAGCCGATCGCCTCGGGTGCGTCACCAGAGGCAGGTCCGTAGACGGGATCGACCGGTGTTCCCGACAACGTGGTGAAATCCGCGTCGCGTACCTTGCCCTGGGTCTGGGCGGCGGCGAAGCGGTCCTGCCAGCGGTGGTAACCCTGGCTCGACTCGCGGTTGTTTGTCATGTGATCCAGGTTACGTGTACGGGTCACCCCTGCGTTGCTGCTGGGTCAGGTGGATTCAGGCTGCCGCTCTACGCTGCGCAGCGTGAAGGACAAGAGCGCTCGGCGTGCGGACATGGAACGGCGCTGGGAGCTGCGATCCTGCGGCCGGCACGGCCACCTCACCTACCAGCCTGATGAGAGCGAACTTGCCGACCGGCTCCGAGTGGACACCGCGCAGGGCACCGCATGGCGATGCCTACGCTGCGGTGACTATGCGCTCGGTCCAGCGGCGGGGTCCGGCCCAGCCGGCGACGCGCCGGTGCCACCTCGGGGCAAAGCCCTACGCGATGAGTTCGTCATCAGACTATTGGCCATCGAGCGACTGGTCCGCGGGCTGTTCCTGGTCGCCGCGGCGTATGCCGTGTGGCGCTTCGTCGGGGCTCGCCAAACCGTGCAACAAGTCGTGGACCGTGACCTGCCGGCGGTTCGCGACCTGTCGAACAGGACAGGGATCGACTTCGTGGACGCGGCGCCCACCCGTCTGCTGCAACATGCGCTGAACGTCGGCCACACCACGCTGGTGCTGCTCGCGGCAGGAGTCCTGGCCTACGGCCTCCTCGAACTGGTCGAAGGCTACGGCTTGTGGATCATGAAGCGGTGGGGAGAATACGTCTCGGTCATCGGGACGTCGATCTTCCTACCGCTGGAGATCTACGAACTTGCCGACAAGGTCAGCGCGCTGAAAGTCGCGACGTTCTTGATCAACCTCGGCGCAGTTGCGTGGTTGATCTGGACCAAGCACCTGTTCGGAGTGCGTGGCGGTCGGGTGGCCTTCGAGCAGGAGCGGGAAAGTACGTCGCTGCTCGAGATCGAAGAGTCGGCTGCACAGGCCTGAGGAATCAGCCAGTTCCATCGGTCCTCAGCGGGCGGTACCGATGGCCTGCACGCTCAACAGGTTGACCGAAGCTTTAGCGCACCCGGTGACACCGGGGACCGGCAGGTACAACGCCCGCTTATTGCCCGGAGGATAGATGCGCAGTCCACGGGTGGGCACCGGCTGACACCGGTCGGCGGGATAGTTCTGCGCAACGGCAACACGCAACTCGAACGTGGCGCTCTTTCCGGCACTGACTCGTACGCCGATCGGTGTCTGCGCAGTGTCGCGCGCGGCCGCCGCACCGACCTGCCGCCCGGAGCTGCCCGCCACGAGGCTGACGCCCGGATACCCATTCAACGTGCAGGTGGCAGAACTGCTGTTCCGCAGGGCTATCCGGTAATAGTTCGACCCGGCTGCGGCACTGCTGCCCACAATCGATGCCCGCAGGGCGCTCGTCGTGCAACGCCCACTCTGCTCGACCGCAGGTGACAAGCTCAGCGGTGGGGAACTCGTCGACGATGACTTTGTCGCTGCGGAACTGGTGCTGCTGCTGGGTTGCTGCGAGGAACTGGCCGCGGGACGTGACGGCGCGGTGCTCGTAGCCGTCGACGTGGTCGTCGCTGTCGCTGTTGCAGAGGTGCCCGATCCACTTCCTGAGCTGCATCCGGTGAGCACCGCAACAGCCCCGATCGCGGGTGGTATCCAGGAACTCCGATGTCGAAAGCTCACAGCGCCTGCACCAACTCATCGGCTGCAGCGTACGGATCGGTCCGGCCGTCGACGACCTGTTCCGCGAGGTCGGCCAGGTTCTCACCGCGGTGCGGGTCCGACATCCTGGCCCGCAGCGTCCGCACGGCAATTGCGGCGATCTCGCCCTCGGCGCGGGTGACCCGCCGTGAACGCAGCTCGTCATGCTCGATCAACCAGTCATGGTGCTTGTCCAGGGCAGCCATCACCTCATCGCGGCCTTCGCCGCGCTCGGCGACCAGTTTCTCCACCGGCGGGCGCCAGAGTCCGGGTTGCGTGCGATCGCCGAGGCTGATCATCCCGTGCAGATCCCGGACGGTGATATTCGCGCCGTCCCGGTCGGCCTTGTTGACCACGAAGACATCGCCGATCTCCAGGATGCCGGCCTTCGCGGCCTGAATACCGTCACCCATTCCCGGCGCCAGCAGCACGACTGTCGTATCGGCGAGCGCAGCGACCTCGACCTCGCTCTGCCCGACACCTACGGTCTCCAGGAAAATTACGTCGCACCCCGCCGCGTCCAGAACCCGAAGAGCTTGCGGCGCAGCGAAGGACAGCCCGCCCAAGTGGCCCCGACTGGCCATCGAGCGGGTGTAGACCTGCGGGTCGAGCGCGTGATCGAGCAGTCGAATCCGGTCGCCGAGCAGGGCGCCGCCGGAGAATGGCGAACTGGGGTCGACTGCCAGCACACCGACCCGCTTGCCCCGCTCGCGGAACGCTGCGACCAAGGTGTTGGTGGTCGTGGATTTGCCGACCCCCGGGCTACCGGTCAGCCCGATGATCCACGCGTTGCCGGTATGCGGCGCCAGAGCAGCCATGACCTCGCGCAGCCTCGGGTCGGCGTTCTCCACGAGCGTGATCAGCCGGGCGACCGCCCGCGGCGAACCCTCGCGCGCCGCCTCGACCAGGGCCGGTACGTCAACCGTGCGGGACCGCATCGACAACGGCCCCTCAGACCTTCGGCACGCGCACGATCAACGCGTCGCCCTGCCCGCCGCCGCCGCACAGCGCCGCGACACCGGTACCACCGCCGCGCCGTGCCAACTCCAGGGCCAGGTGCAACGTGATGCGCGCGCCCGACATCCCGATCGGGTGGCCCATCGCGATGGCGCCGCCGTTGACATTGACCTTTTCGGGATCGAGCCCGAGCTGTTTGGTGGAGGCGAGCCCAACTGCTGCGAACGCCTCGTTGATCTCGACGAGGTCCAGGTCGGTGGGATCCAGGCCCGCCTTGGCGCAGGCCTTTGCGATGGCGTTCGCGGGCTGGGACTGCAGACTGGAGTCGGGTCCAGCGACCACGGCGTGCGCACCGATCTCGGCGAGCGGGGTGACGCCCAGTTCGGCCGCCTTCGCGGCGCTCATCACGACCACCGCACAGGCTCCGTCGGAGATCGGGGATGCCGAACCGGCGGTGATTGTGCCGTCCTTGCGGAATGCCGGGCGAAGCTTCCCCAGCGATTCGGTGGTCGTGTCGGGGCGGATGCCCTCGTCGTTGCGGTACTCGATCGGATCGCCCTTGCGCTGCGGGATCATCACGCTGACGACCTCGTCGTCGAAGAGACCGTTCTTCCAGGCGAGTGCCGCGCGCTGGTGGCTGCGGGCACCGAAGGCGTCCTGCTCCTGGCGGCTGAATTCCTGATCGGCGGTATTGGCGTCTTCGGTCAGGCCGCCCATCGCCTGGTCGGTGAAGGCATCCCACAGACCGTCGTATGCCATGTGGTCACGCATCGTCACGTCGCCGTACTTGAATCCCGCGCGGCTGCCGGGCAGCAGATGCGGTGCCTGCGACATCGATTCCTGGCCACCGGCCACGACGACGTCGAACTCGCCCGCCCGGATCAGCTGCGCCGCAAGCGCAATGGCATCGATTCCTGAGAGGCAGACCTTGTTGATGGTGAGGGCGGGCACATTCATCGGGATGCCACCCTTGGCCGCGGCCTGACGGGCCGGAATCTGACCGGCGCCCGCAGTGAGCACCTGGCCCATGATCACGTAATCGACCTGGTCTGGGCTGATGCCCGCCTTCTGCAGCGCGCCCTTGATGGCGAAGCCGCCCAGGTCTGCGCCGGAGAGGTCTTTGAGCCCGCCCATCAGCTTGCCCATCGGCGTCCGAGCGCCGGCAACGAGGACGGGGGTGCGGTCGGTATCTACGTCATTACCCATAAATTCACCTTAGCCTTGCGGCTATGCCGAGCCTGCCGACCCATCTGTTCACCGCTGTCGACCACGTGGGCATCGCCGTGCCCGATCTGGACGCTGCCATCGACTTCTACCGGGCGACTTTTGGTATGCAGGTCGTGCACCGGGAGACCAACGATGAGCAGGGCGTCGATGAAGCCATGCTGCGCGCAGGCGCCGAGGGCAGCGACTCGGGGGCGCAGATCCAGCTCCTGGCACCCACTGGCCCGGAATCGACGATCGCGAAGTTCCTCGATCGCTCCGGGCCGGGTCTGCAACAGGTCGCCTACCGGGTGAGCGACATCGAGGCCGTCAGCGCGACGTTGCGCGAGCGCGGGCTGCGTCTGCTGTTCGACGAGCCGCGCCGCGGAACTGCGGACAGCAGGGTCAACTTCGTGCACCCCAAGGACGCGGGCGGCGTGCTGGTCGAGCTGGTCCAACCCGCTGAAGTTGTCTGAACGAGCGCGCTCCATCGAGCGCGCTGGTTCATACAACTTCTGAGAAAGCGCGTTACCGCCACGATCCGCCGGGCCGACGGCGGTCCCGGGCGGTCCAGCATCCGGTGTGCCAGTGCCGCCGGTCGCTGATGTCGCCCAGCCCGTCGTCGGGCCAGACGACGACGTGCCCGAGCGCTGCTGACAGCTGCTGACTGCACCCGGGACAGGTGTAGACCCGCCCGTTGCCGTTACCCCGGACCGGTCGCACCATCCATGCACCGCCGGCATACTGCTCGCGGCGCATTCCGGTTTCCAGCACCCGGGAGATGTCGAATTCGCCGTCGGCCGGTGGTTTGCGACGCGGCGGACGCGGTCGGCGAGGCACCGGGTCAGCCGAGGAGTGGTGCGCCAGAGGCGGCGTGCTCGCGCAGCAGGACGGAGGGGGTCAGCGCAGCCTCACCGCTCTCGTCACGCATCGCGGTCAGAACGGCGGCCACCTGTGCTGCTCCGAGACGGTCGACCATCGCGAGCAGCCCTTCGGGATATCCGCATCCGGCAATCATCGCGGTGTCGATATCACCCGCGGTGGCGTACCCCGAGTCGAGCATCCGCACCGCGTCGTTGAGGTGCGGGTAGAGCAACGCATCGACGACGCCTCCCGCTCGCAGGCGTCCACTGACCACGGTGAATCCGGTGGCGGTGAGCGTCGCGCGCAGCGTCACCACGGACGCGTCGCGGCGGGAACTGAGGATCTCTGCCAGCTCACCACCACGTGTTGCCGGGTGTGTGCGGACGGCGACCATCGTGACTCCGTCGGGTACGACCGGCACCGTGCCCGCCGATCCACGGGAGGCAATCGCGAGCACCGCGCCGGGTTGCATTGTCGCGACCAGATCGCGGATCCACTCGGCGCTGCTGTCGCCGGCGAGCATCACCACCTCCAGCCCGGCGAGCGAGTCTCGCGCACCCGAGGTGCTGACCCACTCCACCGATGAGGCCCCACCGGCGCCGATGCGATCGGCCAATTCGGAGGCCCGGGCGGAATCCCCGATCACCACGACGCTCTGCGCCGGTTGCGCATCGAGAGGCTCGGGCAGGTCTGTGACGACACCCGATCCCGGTCGCTCATAGCTGTAGAAGCCTGATCCGGTCTTGCGGCCCAGCCGACCTGCAGCCACCAGTTGGGTCAGCAGGGCGGGCGGCGCGGCGGACGGATCATGAGTTGCGGCGTACAGGACGTCGCAGACTTCCTTCACGACATCGAGCCCGATCAGATCCGACAGGGTGAGCGGCCCCATCGGAAATCCGACACCGATCCGGCCGGCCGCGTCGAGGTCTTCGCGGCTCACGTGACCGGTCTCGTAGGTGGCGATGGCGCGTGCCAGGTAGGTGATCAGCAGGGCGTTGGCCACAAACCCGGCCCGGTCCCGCACCACGACCGGTTCCTTACCGAGCCGCTGCGCCAGGCTGTGTACCCGCGCGACGACGCCCTGGTCGCTCAGCACCGTCGTGATGACCTCGACGAGTTTGAGCACCGGCGCCGGGTTGAAGAAGTGCATGCCGATCACCCGCTCGGGGTGCGCCGTCGGGGCCGCGATGGCGGTCAGGGACAGACTGGAGGTGTTGGTGGCGAGGACCGCGTCAGGTCGTACCACACCATCCAGAGCCTCGAAGATGGCTGATTTGAGGTCCATTCGCTCCGGCACCGCCTCGATCACCAGATCGCATTCGGCAAGCGCGTCGTAGCTGTCGGTCCAGGTCACCCGGTCCAGAATCTGGCGCTGATCCTGCTCGGACAGCCGCCCCCGGGTCACCGCTCTGCCGGTGGAGGCCTCCAGAAAGCCGCGTCCGCGCTGCGCCAACTCGGGCGTGCCGTCGACGCCCACGACATCGAGCCCGGCTCGCGCGAACACCTCCACGATGCCGGCACCCATCGTGCCGAGTCCGATAACGCCTACTTTTTCGATCTCGCCCGTCATCCCGCCAGTCTCCCAGAAACCGCGATCCCCCAAACCTCGGCGTGCCACTGGTGCAGTGAATTAGAAGTAACGCGGTGCGGATGTGGGCAAAGCTGCTGATCGGCCGCGGAGCGACCGCCCAGCAACCTTTGCACGCACCGCACTAGGCTTCCGGTCGTGCGCGTCGTCATTGCCCGCTGCAGCGTGGACTACACCGGAACATTGAACGCCCATCTACCCCTTGCGACCAGACTGCTGATGGTCAAGGCCGACGGATCGGTGCTGATCCACAGCGACGGCGGGTCGTACAAGCCGCTGAACTGGATGTCGCCGCCGTGCTCGATGGCGCAGTTGCCGCCCACCGAGGACGAGGCCGAAACCGGTGTGGTGCAGACCTGGTCGGTGCAGCACGCCAAATCTGACGGCCGGTTGCATGTGTTGATCTACGAGGTGCTGCACGACTCCTCGCACGACCTGGGCATCGATCCCGGTCTGATCAAGGACGGTGTGGAGGCCCAGCTGCAGGCGTTGCTCGCCGAGCACATCCATACCCTCGGCGACGGTTACACGCTCGTCCGCCGCGAGTACCCGACGGCTATCGGTCCGGTCGACATCGTGTGCCGCGACAACGGCGGAGCGACGGTGGCCGTGGAGATCAAGCGGCGCGGGGACATCGACGGGGTCGAGCAGCTCACGCGGTATCTGGAGTTGCTCAACCGCGACCCGCACCTGTCGCCCGTCACCGGGGTTTTCGCGGCCCAGCAGATCAAACCGCAGGCGCGAGTGCTGGCCCAGGACCGCGGGATCCGTTGTGTGACCTTGGATTACGACGCACTCAAGGGTGCCGACGACACCACCACGAGATTGTTCTGATGCCCGATCAGATCGCGGTCGCGGCGCCGAATGCCCTCAGCACCCAGGCCGGGGTCCAGGTAGCGCAGGCCGGCGGTAGCGCGGTTGACGCGGCCATTGCAGCATTGATGACCGCCTATGTCACCGAACCGGGTCTGGTCAGCGCGCTCGGTGGCGCCTTCATCAACGTCTGGCCGTCGGACGGGTCGCCGATCGTCATCGACGGCAACTGCGAGATGCCCGGCCGAGGGCTGGCCGAAGACCGGTTCGGCGGTGGCATCCGCGAGCTCTTCCTGAACTACGCGGGTGGCATCACCGTCTTCGCCGGCCCCGGATCGGCCGCGACACCGGGAGCCTTCGCGGCCTGCGCAATGGCCACCGAAAGATTCGGGCGGGCCAGTCGGGCCGATGTCCTTGCGCCGGCCATCAGCGCAGCGCGGGACGGCTTCACGGTCGGGTCCGCCAGCGGCAGCTATCTGCGTCTCGTGGGCGACCCGCTCTACGCCTTCGATCCGGTGACCCGCGCCATCCACTTCCACGGCGATTCACCGGTCGGGCTGGGCGACACCATGACGAACGCCGATCTCGCCCGCACCCTGGAAATCCTCGCCCAACAGGGTTTCTCGAGCCTGTACGACGGCGATCTGGCTGAAGCGGTGGCCGATCACGTGCAACGCACCGGAGGACTGCTCACGCGCGCCGACCTCGCGGCGTACCAGGCCGTGGCGCGGCCCGCGAACCGGACGCGCCTCGGCCGGTGGGACATCGCCACCAACCCGCCACCCTCCATCGGGGGCCCCGTGCTCACCACGATGCTGCGGATGCTCGCCGAATCCGGCACCAGCCCCGCAGCGCTCATCGACGTGCAGACCAGGGTGCTGCGCTACCGGGAAGCACACCTGGACCGCGCCGTCGATCTCGCTGCGGCGGGGCTGCACATGCTGCACAGCCGGCCTGATGGCGACCGGGCCGCGCTGTCGACCAGCGGGGACACCGTCCACGTCTCGGCGGTGGATGCAGGTGGCACCGCCTGCTCGATCACCTCCTCGGCCGGATATTCATCCGGCGTCACCGTGCCAGGCACCGGTCTGGTGCTGAACAACTGTCTCGGCGAGCCCGAGCTCAATCGACTGGGCCTGCACGCCTTACCCACCGGCACCCGGATCGCCTCGAACATGGCACCGACCACCGCCCGTAGCACCGATGGCGGCCTTCTGGCGATCGGCAGTCCCGGCGCCGACCGGATCACGACGGCGCTGATGCAGGTCATGGGCCGCTACTGCCTGGATGACGCCGGCCTGCAGGAGGGCATCGACGCGCCACGGCTGCACATTCAGCTCGTCGACGACCACGAGGTCGTGCAGTACGAGCCCGATGCCCAGATAGAGGCGCAGCTCGGGGGCCGCGACGCGGTTGAACACCCTGCTCACGCAATGTATTTCGGTGGTGTGGCGGCCGCCTACCGGGCCAGTGACGGGACGCTGTTCGCGGCGGCCGACCCACGCCGGGCGGCGGGCACCGCGATCGGTTGAACCGACCGACTGAGAGGATCGGGTCATGGTCATCCTCAGCAGGATCTACACCCGCACCGGCGACGACGGCAGTACCTCCCTCGGTGACTTCAGTCGCACCGGGAAGAACGACCCGCGACTCGTGGCATACGCCGACATCGACGAGACCAACTCGTGCATCGGTGTCGCCGTCGCTACGGGCGGACTGGACGACGCGATGCAGGCCATGCTGCGTCGTATCCAGAACGACCTCTTCGACGTGGGGGCAGATCTCTGTACGCCGCTCGTGGCCGATCCCCCGCACCCGCCGTTGCGCGTACTGCCGGAGTGGGTCGATGAGTTGGAGGCGGACTGCGACCGGCTCAACGAAGACCTCGAGACCTTGCGGTCGTTCATCCTGCCGGGCGGTTCGGTCGGCGCCGCGCAGCTGCACCTCGCGCGCACGATGGCACGGCGGGCCGAACGCTCGACCTGGGCGGCAATCGCCGAGCACGGCACGCAGGAGGCCGCGACGGGCTCTGAACAGATCGGCGGGGTCAATCCACTTGCTGCGCGGTATCTGAACCGGCTGTCCGACCTGTTGTTCCTGGCCGCCCGTCACGCAAACATCGCGCATGGTGGGGACGTGGAGTGGGTGCCGGGCGGGGGTCGCCAGCAGAAGTCCGAATGAACGACGCCGGCGTCAAGAACGCTGGAAGCGGGCGTCAGCACAGCACAGCCCAGCCATGCGGTTCCAGCGTGAAATCTGCTCCGGTTGCTGCTGCTTCCCCGGCCTGCAGAGCCAATCCGTCGGCCGCCACCCGGTACGTCGTATCGCTGAGATTCAACGCAACCCGCAGTCGCTGGGTGGATTCGGCGCTCACGTCGTAGATCAGCTGCTCGTTGGACAGCTGCACCACGGTGCTGTGCGCAGTGTGCAACCACGGGTGGCGGCGGCGAAGCCCGATCAGCTCCTGGTGCAGCCGCAGCACCGGTTCACCGAGCGGTGACAACTGCGAAGGGCTGCTCGGGAGTGCCGGACGAATCTCGTCGTCTCCCCCGACGCGCTCCTGCTTGACACCGCGGAAGCCCTGCTCGTCCCCGTAGTAGACGCTCGGAGTGCCACCGAGGGTGAACAGCACGACGACGGCATGGGCCAGGTGCCGACTGTCACTGATCCTGCTGGCAATCCGCGTCACGTCGTGATTCCCGACGAAGGTCAGCGGCACGAAGGCGTCCAGGAATGCGTTGTGACGCTCCATCGCGGCGTCGAGTTCGTAGAAATTGCCATCCTGCAACGAACTCCAGATCGCCTTCCACAGTTCGTACTGGGTGACCGAATCCATCCCTGACGCCTGCACGACTTCTACGTAGTCGCCATGGATCACCTCCCCGACAATCCACGCGTCGGGATGCTTCTCGCGGACCACTGGAAGCACCTGCGCCCAGAACTTCGGCGGCACAGCGTAGGCAGCATCCAGCCGCCACCCGTCGACACCCCGGTCCAGCCAGTGGGTCATCACCCGAGTCACCATCGCGGTTACCTCGGGTGAGTCGTGGTCGAGCGCGACCAGCTGAGAATGGCCTTCGAAATCGTCGTACTCCGGTGGGCCGTCGGGTCCGTCCGGCCACCTCAGTCGGAACCACGAGCAGTAGGGCGAACGCGACCCGTGCGCCAGCACGTCCTGGAACGCGTGGTGCTCGCGACCCACGTGGTTGAACACGCCGTCCAGTAGCACCCGTAGACCGCGCGTATGGGCCGCAGCGACCAGGTCATCGAAGTCCGAATCGGTACCCAGACGGGCGTCTATACGGAGATAGTCGGTGGTGTCGTACCCGTGGGTGCTGGATTCGAAGATCGGGCCGAGGGCGACACCTGACGCACCGAGTTCGAGGGTGTAGTCCAACCAGTCGCCGATCCGCGCCAGGGCAGGCGTTGCCGCCCGCGACCGGCCGCTGATATCGGCACCGGCAACACCCAGCGGGTAGACCTGCCACCACACCACGTGCTGCACCCAGTCGGGTTCGCGCGTCACGCAGCGTCCGTCATGCCACGTCCGCGCGGACGCCCGGCGGGGAGGACTCCGACCAGGACCGCAGCGCGGCGTAGTCCACGTTGTTCATGGTGATATCGAAATATCGTTCCCCGATGCGGCAGCTCACCTGCACCGGATCCGTCAGATGCGCCGATGCACCCCCGGGTAGCGGGCGCGGCGGACCCAGCTCGATCTCACCGCGCGGCCACACACACGACGGCCGAAGCGACACGCTGCGCATCAGGAACCACCGGACGTCGGTCGTGGAGACGAGTGCCTGACCCAGGCGGCTGCGCCCGTTGTGTTGCACGGCCACCAGGTAGGCGGTCGTCCCCCGTCCGATCGTGCGGTTGCGCAGCACGACCGCAGCGGCAGCACCGACAAGAGCCAGCAGGATCAGAATGAGGGCAAGACCGAGGAACTCACTGGACCGTACGAACTCGCTACCCATATCTGCGCCTACCGGTCAATGCGTGGTGACGACGGCTCTCAGAAGTCCGACGCGTCTACGGTCTCGGCAACGACGGTCACCTTGTCGTTGTCAACGGAGACGAAGCCCGCGTCGATCGTGGCAATTTTGCGTGCTCCGTCGACCGGGTCGATGCGAACCTCACCGTCGACGAGCACGGACAACAACGGCGAGTGACCGGGCAGGATGCCGAGTTCGCCTTCGGTGGTGCGTGCGCTCACGCCGTTCGCCTCGCCTTCCCACACCAGGCGGTCTGCGGCAACAAGTTGGACGTCGAGGGGGCTCACTAGTGATGACTCCTTGGTCGGGCGCCGGCCGCAATGCACCATGACGGTCGAATGTCGGTGCGTGCCGGGGTCGTCGGACGATAGTCCATGATACCGGGCCACGGCGGCTACCATCGCCAGGTGCTTGTTTCGTTGACGACCGTGCTCGGCAAAGGGGTCCGTCGGGCCGCGTTGGCCCGCGGTGGCGGGTCTGCGTTTCCCGGCTTGTTCGTCGAACGTTTCGATCCGTCGTACGTCGCGAAGGTGCTCGCGACCCTGCCACGCGGAGTAGTCGTCGTCAGCGGCACCAACGGCAAGACCACCACCACCAAGATTCTGGTGGATCTGCTGGAATCACAGGGTTTACGGGTGTTCACCAACCGCACCGGCAGTAACTTCGTGCGCGGTGTCGCTGCTGCGCTGCTCGGAGCGGTCAACGTACGCGGCCGGTTGGACGCCGATATCGCCGTCCTCGAGCTCGACGAGGCGCACGCGGTGCATTTCGTCCGAGCCGTCGCACCGACGTACTGCCTGCTGCTGAACGTCATGCGCGACCAGCTGGACCGGTTCGGTGAGATCGATCACACGGCCAGCATGCTGGCCACCATCGCCGAGCACACGACCGACACGGTGGTCCTGAACCGCGACGATCCGCGACTCGGCGCGAAGTCGTTCGGGGACCGCGTGCAGCACGCTGCGTTGCGTAGCTACGGCACCAGCGTCGACCTCTCGGCAAGTTTTCCCTCCGACGACAACATGTACGGCGACGGGGAGGGCGCACCCGGGGTGGTGCCCGCGATCTTCCTGGATGACACCCAATTGGACTCCTTCAAAGGCCAACGGGCGCAGGTCTCCTACGGTGGCACGACCCATGCAGCGACGCTCGAACTGACCGGCGTCTACAACGTACTCAACGCGACGGCCGCCATCGCGCTCACCCGGGCGGTGCTCGGTGGGCAACTACGCGAAGGCCCGATGTACGACGCGCTCGCTCGGGTGCGGCCGGCGTTCGGCCGCGGCGAGGTGGTGCGGCTGCAGGACAGCGACTGCGCGATGGTGCTGGTCAAGAACCCCGCCGGCTTCCGGCTGGCGCTGCGCTCCTATGACCCCGCCGACACTGCCACGATGATCGCCATCAACGACAACTACGCGGACGGCCGCGACATGAGCTGGCTGTGGGACGTCGACTTCGCGTCGCTGCAACCGGCCGGGGTGGCCTGCGTGACGGGCGTTCGGGCGTACGACATGGCATTACGACTGCAGTACGACGACGTGCAGGTCACGACGGTCTCGCCGCAGTTGGAGCCCGCGCTGCAGGAGTTCTTGCGCAGCACGCCCGGTCGGGACAAACGGATCTACTGCACTTACACGGCGATGCTCGCGATTCGAAAAGTGCTGGCCACCAAGGGCGATCTGGAGAAGGTCATCGCATGAGCGACATCGTATGACTACGAAAGTATGCATTCTGCAGTTGTATCCCCGCGACATGAACATCTACGGCGACTGGGGAAACACCCTGGTCCTGCGGCAGCGCTTGACCTGGCACGGTTACGAGCCGCAGATCATCGACTACAACCCCGGCGACGACTTCCCGGACGGCATCGATCTTGTCGTCGGTGGTGGCGGCCAGGACAGCGGCCAGGGTGTCGTGGCACAGGACCTGCTGCGGATCGGGCCGCGACTGCATGAATTGGCGGACGCCGATGTGCCGATGCTGGTGGTCTGCGGGCTGTACCAGCTCTTCGGTCACTATTTCGACACCGTCGACGGCACCCGGCTGACCGGTATCGGGTTGCTCGACGTACACACAGTCGGCGGCACCACGCGGCTGATCGGCAACATCACCACCCGGCACCAGGACTTCGGCGACATCTTCGGCTACGAGAACCACAGTGGGAAGACCTACCTCGGCACCGGCGGGAGCGCCCTCGGAAGCGTCGTGCAGGGTGCGGGCAACAACGGCGACGACGGCACCGAGGGTGCCCGCTACCGCAATGTGCTCGGCACCTACCTGCATGGGTCTGTGCTCCCCAAGAATCCCCGGATTGCCGACTTCCTGATCGAGCGCGCCGTACGCATGCGGCAGCCGGACTTCGTGCCCGCATCGATCGATGACCGGTACGCCGAGCAGGCCCGCCGCGTCGCCGCTACCCGACCGCGCTGAACAACGTCTTGCTGTCTTTCACGTTCGCCGTCTTTCACGTTTGCGTCGCTGGCGCCCACAGAAGTGTCGAATCCAGCCCTCTCGGCCACGTTTGCGTCGCCGGCGACCAAACCATGATCAGCACACGGGTTCGTGGACGAGTGACCGAAGGATGACCGTCAGCCTGATCGGCGCGTTCCTGGCCGCCGTCGCGTACGGCGCAGCGACGATCCTGGAGGCCATCGGAGTACGGCAACTGGCTGCACTCCCCCAGGGATCGCCGTGGCGCGACCGGATGCCGGGCGCCGGGATCTACCTGTGCGGGCTCATCGTGGATCTGGTCGGGTTTCTGCTGTCCGCCGCGGCGTTACGACGTCTGCCGCTCTTTCTGGTCGAGTCCGCGGTCGCCTCCTCGGTGGCGATCACCGCCGTTCTGGCCGTCTTCCTCCTCGGCGTTCGCCTGCACCGCAGCGAGATCATCGCCCTCGGTGGGGTGGGTGCCGGCCTGGTACTCCTCGCCGTCAGCGCCAAGGAAGGCCCGCCTCAAGCAGTCGGCCACCTCGCCGGTTGGCTGCTACTGCTCGCCGCCGGCGCGGTCGCACTGATCCTGCTCGTCGGTTGGCGGATGGCTGCGGACCGCGAATCATCGGCCGCGGTGCTGGCACTGGGCGCCGGAGCCGGATTCGGCCTGATGGGCGTGGCCGCACGCATCATCGTGATCCCGGATCACTGGTGGCAGTGGTTCACCGAACCGACATTCTGGGCGCTGATCGCGCACGGAGGACTGGCCTTGACCGCCTACGGCCTCGCGTTGAGCCGCGGTCGGACCACCACGGTGGCTGCGGTGACCTTCGCCACCGAGACGGTGCTGCCCGCGATCATCGGACTCACGCTGCTCGGCGACGGCGTCCGCCAGCACCTATGGGCCGTTGCCGGGGTCGGATTTGCCCTTGCCCTCGGCAGTTGCATCGCCCTCGCGCAACGCGCTGAACCCGAACCAGCGGCCGGGCAGAGTTGCTGAGACACGGCAGGCAGGGACACTGTCGTCATGAGCATCGAGCCGCCGCCTACCGGTGACAAACCCGCCGACGAGCGTCCGGCGCATCGGATCGAGTCCGTCGACGAGCGAATGGACCGCAACTGGGTTGAGTTGCTCCAGGAGTTGCGGGTCACCCAGACCGGTGTACAGATCCTTGCCGGTTTCCTACTTACCCTGCCGTTCCAGCAACGCTTCTCGATCCTCAGCAGTCTGGAGCGGGGCGAGTATGCCGCGAGTGTGCTGTGCGCGGTCGCGGCGACCATTCTGCTCGTCGCCCCCGTCAGCTCGCACCGGCTGCTCTTCCGTCGGCACGAGAAGGCGGTGTTGGTCACCATGGCCAACCGCTTTGCCAAAGGCGGTCTGGCAGCACTCGCGGCGACTATCGTTCTCGTCCTGCTGATGGTCTTCAGCGTGCTGATCAACCCACTGGCCGGCGTGCTTGTGGCGGGCACCGTAACGGTGATCTTCGTTCTGCTCTGGGTCGTGCTGCCACTGCACATTGGGCGCACCCAGGCAGCGCTCGCCCAGGAAAAACGCAGTCAGAACGGCCCGCAACAGATATGACGAGCGGCCAAACGGTTGCCCGGTTGACCGCTCGTCCTGCTGACTGTCGCTCTGAGGTCAGTCGCCCTGCTGGTGCAGTTCCTTGGTCTTGCGCTCGACGTCGTCGAGGCCACCACACATGAAGAAGGCCTGCTCGGGCGAGCTGTCGTAGTCGCCGTCGGCAATCTTCGTGAACGCCTCGATGGTGTCCTTCAGCGGCACCGTCGACCCTTCGAGGCCGGTGAACTGCTTGGCCACGTAGGTGTTCTGGGACAGGAAGCGCTGCAGACGGCGGGCCCGGTTCACCAGCACCTTGTCCTCTTCGGACAATTCGTCGATTCCGAGGATCGCGATGATGTCCTGCAACTCACGGTTGCGCTGCAGGATGCCCTTGATCCGCACTGCGGTGTCGTAGTGGTCCTTGGCGATGTACCGCGGGTCCAGGATGCGCGAGGTCGAAGCCAGCGGGTCCACTGCCGGGTAGATACCCATCGAGGCAATGTCACGCGAGAGCTCGGTCGTGGCGTCCAGGTGGGCGAACGTCGTTGCGGGGGCCGGGTCGGTGTAGTCGTCCGCCGGTACGTAGATCGCCTGCATCGAGGTGATCGAGTGGCCACGAGTGGAGGTGATGCGCTCCTGCAGCACGCCCATCTCGTCAGCCAAGGTCGGCTGGTAGCCCACTGCGGACGGCATCCGACCCAGCAGGGTGGAAACTTCCTGACCGGCCTGCGTGAATCGGAAGATGTTGTCGATGAAGAGCAACACGTCCTGGTTCTGCACATCGCGGAAGTACTCCGCCATCGTCAGCGCAGACAACGCGACGCGCAGGCGGGTGCCCGGCGGCTCATCCATCTGGCCGAAGACAAGGGCTGTCTGGCCGAGCACGCCGGCCTCTTCCATTTCGACCATCAGGTCGTTGCCCTCGCGGGTGCGCTCACCGACACCGGCGAACACCGAGACACCACCGTGGTCGCGGGCGACTCGGGCGATCATTTCCTGAATCAACACGGTCTTGCCGACACCGGCACCACCGAACAGGCCGATCTTTCCACCCTGCACATACGGGGTCAGCAGGTCGATGACCTTGATGCCGGTCTCGAACATCGTGGTGCGCGACTCCAGCTGATCGAACGCGGGAGCCTTGCGGTGGATACCCCACCGCTCTTTGATATCGAGCGTCTCACCGTCCTGCAAGTTCATGCAGTCACCCGTGGCGTTGAATACCTTGCCGAGAGTGACGTCGCCCACAGGCACGCTGATCGGGCCGCCGGTGTCCTGGACCGCCGCGCCGCGGACGATACCGTCAGTCGGCTGCAGGGAGATCGCGCGCACCATGTTGTCGCCGATGTGCTGGGCGACCTCGAGGTTGACGATGTGCTTGTTCTCGCCCTCGACGTCACCGCTGGACAGGTCGACCTCAAGCTTCAGCAGGTTGTACATGTCGGGCATCGAGTCTGCTGAGAACTCGACGTCAACGACCGGGCCGATGACGCGAGCGATACGACCTACCCCGCCCGCGGTCTGGCCAGCCTGATCCTGCTCTGGAGTGGTAACTGTGCTCATCTGTTCAGTCCTTCTTCGTAGCGGGTCAGCTGGCGTCTTCGAGTGCGGTGGCCCCGCCAACGATCTCGCTGATCTCTTGGGTGATTTCTGCCTGGCGTGCCTGGTTGGCGAGGCGGCTGTAGGTCTTGATGAGTTCTTCGGCGTTGTCGGTAGCCGACTTCATCGCGCGCTGGCGGGCCGCCAACTCTGATGCCGCCGACTGCAACATGGCGTTGAAGATGCGCGCCGTGACATACCGCGGAAGCAGAGCATCCAACACCTGCTCGGCGCTCGGCTCGAACTCGTACAACGGGGCAATGGCATCGTCCTGGCCGTCACCATCGACATCGTTGCTCTCGCTGACTTCCAGCGGTAGCAGACGAAGCACGACGGGCTCCTGAGTCACCATGTTCACAAAGCGGGTGTAAACCAGGTGGACCTCGTCGATACCACCGTTGTCGGCGCCCTTGCGGAAGTCGGCGACGATGCGTTCGCCGATCTCCCGAGCTACCTCGAAGGTGGGGCTGTCGGTAAAGCCCTCCCAGGTGTGCTCCGCCTCGCGCCGGCGGAATTTGTAGTACGCAATGGCTTTGCGACCGATGAGATACGGCGCGATCTCCTTGCCCTCACCACCGAGTCGCTCCACCAGCTCCGCGCTCTTCTTCATCGCGTTCGCAGAATAGGCACCGGCCAGCCCGCGGTCACTGCTGAAGATCACCACGCCCGCGTTCGCCGGATGGTCCCGCTCGGTGGTCAGCACGTGAACGGTGTTGGAGTGGGTGGCCACGGCCGAGCAGGCGCGAGTCAGTGCCAGTGCGTAGGGGGTCGACTTACCAACCGCCTGCCGCGCCTTGACCACCCGTGATGCTGCGATCAGCTCCATCGCGCGAGTGATCTTCTTGGTGGACTGCACGGAGCGGATGCGCTGTCGGTAGACCCGCATTTGCCCTGCCATGAGTCAGCTGTCCTTCTTCTGCTTGGCGATCTTCGCCTGGCTGACCTGATCTTCATCGATCGCGTCGTGCGATTCGGTGCCCGCGCCGGACTTGTCGTCAGTCGCGTGGAACTGCTTCTTGAAAGACTTGATTGCCGACTCGAGAGCATTGCGACTGTCGTCGTCGAACTTCAACGTCTCACGAATCGAGTCCAGAATGCCCTTGTCCTCGCGGCGCAGGTAGTCCAGGAATTCTTCTTCGAAGCGGCCGATGTCCTCCACGGCGACGTCGTCGAGCTGCCCCGTCGTACCGGCCCAGATGACAACTACCTGGTCCTGCACGGCGTACGGGCTGTTCTGCGGCTGACGGAAGAGCGACATGAGGCGCTCACCCCGGGCCAGCTGTCGACGTGAGGCCGCGTCCAGGTCGGAGGCGAACATGGCGAAGGCCTGCATTTCGCGGTACTGCGCCAGGTCGACCTTGATCGAACCGGTGACCGCCTTCAGCGCCTTGGTCATCGCCGCGCCGCCGACTCGGGAGACGGAGATACCCACATCCACCGCCGGCCGCTGGTTGGCGTTGAACAGGTCCGCCTGCAGAAAGATCTGACCGTCGGTGATGGAGATGACGTTGGTCGGGATGTACGCCGAGACGTCGCCGGCCTTGGTCTCGATGATCGGCAGACCGGTCATCGAACCCGCGCCCAGCTCGTCGGACAGCTTGGCGCAACGCTCCAGCAGGCGACTGTGCAGGTAGAACACGTCGCCCGGGTAGGCCTCGCGGCCCGGCGGACGGCGCAGCAACAGCGACACCGCGCGGTAGGCCTCGGCCTGCTTGGACAGGTCATCGAACACGATGAGGACGTGCTTGCCGTCGTACATCCAGTGCTGTCCGATGGCCGAACCGGTGTAAGGGGCGAGGTACTTGAAGCCTGCCGGTTCACCGGCGGAGGCGTTCACGATGGTGGTGTATTCCATTGCGCCTGCGTCTTCGAGCACGCCCCGCACCTCGGCGACGGTCGAGTTCTTCTGACCGATGGCGACGTAGATGCACCGGACCTGCTTCTGCGGATCGCCGGATTCCCAGTTGGCCTTCTGGTTGATGATCGTGTCGGTGGCAATGGTGGTCTTGCCGGTCTTGCGGTCACCGATGATCAGCTGACGCTGACCGCGGCCGACCGGGGTCATCGCGTCGATGGCCTTGATACCGGTCTGCAGCGGCTCGTGCACCGATTTACGTTGGACGACGGTGGGCGCCTGCAGTTCCAGCGCGCGACGAGCGTCGGCCTTGATCTCACCGAGGCCGTCGATCGGCTGCCCGAGTGGGTCGACGACCCGACCCAGGAACGCATCACCGACGGGAACAGAGAGCACTTCACCGGTCCGTTTGACTTCCTGGCCCTCTTCGATTCCGTCGAACTCACCGAGGACGACGACACCGATCTCGTGGACGTCCAAGTTGAGCGCGAGGCCCAGCGTGCCGTCCTCGAAGCGGAGCAGCTCGTTGGTCATCGCCGAGGGCAGACCCTCGACGTGCGCAATGCCGTCAGCGGCGTCACTGACCCGGCCGACCTCTTCGCGCGAGGCTGCACCGGGCTCATAGGAGGAGACGTACCCCTCCAGTGCATCCCGGATCTCGTCTGCGCGGATCGAGAGCTCCGTCATCTTCTTATCTCCTTCTCCTCGGCCACTACGGCCGGTCAAGCATGGGCTGTCAGTACAAAGTGTGCTGGGCGCCTGAGCGCCGATCTGCGTTACGTGTTCAGCGCGTCATGAGGCGACGAGCCTCATCGAGACGACTGGCCAGACTTCCGTCGATGACCTCATCACCGACGTGCACTCGGATACCACCGACGACCTGCGTATCAACGACGACGTTGATCTGCACGTCCCGGCGGTAGATCTCCTTCAGGGCGCCGGCCAGTCGTGCGCGCTGGTCATCGTCCAGGGGGTGAGCCACGAACGCCGTGGCCCGCAGCTGCTCGCGCAGTCGCGCGGCCGTCTCGATGTAGGACTCGAGTACGCGCTCGATACGTTGCCCCCGCGGACGTTCGACTGCACCACGGACGAGGTAAAGGGTTTCGGGTGCAACCTTCCCCTCCAACAGCGTCGTGACCAGGGCTGCCTTGTCGTGACCACTTCGCTGGGAATCCGCGAATGCGTCGCGTAACTCAGGACTGCCGGCAACCGTACGTTCGACCCGGAACAGTTCGTTCTCGACCTGGTCCATCCGACCCGCACCGTCAGCTCCGGTGAGCACCGCCTCGACCGCCAACTGCGCGGTCGCGTCGGACAGGTCGCGCTCCCGGGACCAGCGCTGGCGCACCAGCGATCGCACTACCTCGAGCGTGTTATCGCCGATCTTTCCTGCGAAGAGGCGATCGGCCAGCCCGGCCCGTGCGTCCTGGGTGGCTGACGGATCGGCCAATGCTCGGCGCAACGCGACACTGGAATCCAGCACCGTCGTGACGGCGAACAGCTCGTCACCCACCGCGCCGGCATCGGCGAGATCGCCGAGCTGGCTGTGCAGGGTGTCCCGAGCTCCGGCCAATGATGACCGTGAACTGCCCTCCATCAGCTGCCTGCCTCCGGACCTGTCGATCCGACCTTCTCCGGCTTGACGGCCCCGGACTCGAGGTCGGCCAGGAACCGGTCGACGATTCCGCGCCGGCGGACGTCGTCCTCCAGGGATTCGCCCACGATGCGGCTGGCGAGATTGGTCGAGATCGTGCCGACCTCACTGCGCAGCTGCACCGACGCCTGCTGACGCTCGGCCTCGGTCTGCTTGTGGGCAGCCGCGACGATGCGCTCGGCCTCGACGTTCGCCTGCTCACGCGCTTCCGAAATGATCGTCGCGCCCTGAGCCTTTGCGTCCTCGCGGATCTTGGATGCTTCGCCCTGAGCGTGCGACAACTGCTCGTCGTACTTCGCCTTGGCGGCTGCAGCTTGCGCCTGCGCCTCCTCGGCCTGCTCCATGCCGCCTTCAATGGCAGCGGTCCGCTCGTCGTACATCTGCTCCAACCGGGGCACGACGTACTTCTTGTAGATGAAGTAGATGACCCCGAACGCAATGAGGCCGATGATCAGCTCGGCCGGTTGCGGGATGATGGGGATTTGGGTGCCCCACGTGCCGCCTTCGGTCGCAAGACTGGTGAATGCCACGATCGATCCTTACTGACGTGATCCGGGTGAAATATTCGTCCTGAGACGCATCGCGACCTACTTGAAAATGAATCCGAAGACCAGGCCCAGCAGTGCAAGTGCCTCGGCAAGTGCGAAGCCGATGAAGGCAATGGTCTGCAGCTGACCGCGGACCTCGGGCTGGCGGGCAACACCGTTGATGTAGGCCGCGAAGATCAAGCCGATACCGATGCCGGGGCCGATCGCGGAGAGTCCGTAACCGACGATGGCGAGGTTGCCAGTCATTCTTGTTCCTTTCGTTGGCGCTCCGGCTCGGTGCCGGCGCGTCGGGATGATTCGGTGGAGGTGATTGAGAAGTCTTAGTGCTCTTCGGCCAGTGCGCCGGAGATGTAGATGGCCGCCAACATGGTGAAGATGAAAGCCTGCAGGAACTCGATGATGAGTTCGAAAAGGGTCATGACGATCGTGAAGCCGAACGACACCACACCTGATGCATTCAAGAACAGATTGCTCCCGTGCAACAGCAGGTACTCACCACCGAGGCTGAAGACCAGCAACATCACGTGGCCAGCAAGCATGTTTCCGAAAAGTCGCAGGGCCAGCGTCACTGGCCTAGTGATGAAGAAGGTCACCAGTTCCAGGGTGTACACGAACCAGGAGATCCACCATGGCAGTCCTGGCGGCATGATCGACTTGAAGTAGGGAAGTACTCCACCCTTTGCCTGAATTCCGACTGCGTGATACACCACATAGACGATCCCAGTTGCAACGATGCAGAAACCGATCCTGCTGAATGTCGCAAACTGCACAAATGGGATCACGCCGGCCACATTGTTGAGAACGATGACTGTGAACAGGGTGAAGAGCAACGGTAGGAAGCGCCGAAACTCTTTGGTGCCGATGACGTCGCGTCCAATGGTGTCGCGGACGAACCCGTAAATGAGCTCCGTCTTGAACTGGCGCTTGCTGGGAACCACAGTCAGCTTGCCGCTGACGCTGTAGAAGAACCAGCCGAGTAGCACAACGCTCAAAACAAGAACCACGCTCGGACGGGTGAGCGCGAAGGCGCCATTGCCGATGAGCGGCTGCCAGAAGTCTGAGATCCCGGGCGGCTGGAACTTATCCCCGCTCATGACAGCCGCGTAGGGGGCGGCAGCGGCAGCGAGTGTCGCGCTCACAGAATCTCCTTCGTCATCATGTCATCAGCAACTACCCAGCTAAAAATGTCATCTTGGTGCGCGATCAACAGCGCACGGCCCTGAGCCGATCGGGGTGTGCGGTGCCCGCACCCGTCGCCGCAGGGGTGATCCGGCGCCAAGGTTACCCGAAATTCGAGGCCCCCGATCATGCTGCGCCGTCCCCCGCAGTCGGCGGGTCGTACACAGGTCGGCGGCTGCGCACGAAGCCCAGCACCTGGAATCCCTGCCATACCAGCACGACGACGGCGACTGCAAGCACGGTAGGAACGGGCTGCAGATCCAGCAGTGACGTCGCTGCGAACATCAGAAGGATGACCAGGATTAACTGGCCGAAGAAGACTGCCATCGCGGCTGCCATCAGAGCGACCCCGTTGACGTCGATCACCTTGCGCATCACCAGCAGGCCGGCGGCGAAGAAGAACAGAGCGAGCAGGGCACCGAACCCGGCCGACAGGCCGGCACGACCGCCCCCGATCAACAACGCGACCACTGCGGTCACGATGCCGGCGATCACGCTCGGCACGAGGGCCGTCTTGAGCATCACGTCGAATGGCGACGGCACCACGGGCTCAGCAGGCACCGAAGCGGTGTCGTGAGCGGACGGTGAGTCCTTCATTGGCTCGTTCTCCTGCCAGATCGTGGGCGTCGACATCGGTCTCCCGGGCGTCTCGCGAAGGGCAAAGCAGCCTGCGGCTACCTTGTGAAAACTATCACAAGCTCCCTGCCCTTCTCCACCTCGGAAGCCAGAGAGTCAGCAGCGCACTGATGGCGATCAGCGCCACGAGCGCAGATACGGCCCAGCCGGTCTTGACGTAGCTGAACATCAACACCCCCAGCGCCAATGATGCGGACCACAGATAGAGCAGCAGCACCGCCCGACGGTGCGAGTGACCGATGTCGAGCATCTTGTGGTGCAGATGGCTCCGGTCCGGCTTCCAGAACTTCGGCCCGCGCCGCTTGACGGCCAGGATCACGTCGAGCACGGGCAGCGCCAGGATCGCGACCGGCAACGCGACCGGCACCCAGAACGCCGCCGACGCCTGAGCGACCTGATTGGGCGGCAGGTTGCCGGTGAAGGAGATGGTCGACGCCGACAGCAGCAGCCCCAGCAGCAACGCCCCGGCATCCCCCATGAACAGCCGCGCCGGATAGAAATTGTGCGGCAGGAAACCCAGGCAACAGCCGGCCGTGGCTGCCGCGAGGAAGGCGGACGCGGTGAAGACCCGCCCGGAGGAGTCCGGGAACAGATGCGCGACCTGGTAGGCCCACGCGAAGAACGCCACTGCGGCGATCGCCACGAAACCGGCGGCCAGGCCGTCCAACCCATCGGCGAAGTTCACCGCATTCGTCATCCCGAGCACGATGACGAAAGTCAGCACGATCAGGATGGGTTGCGGCAAGATTGTGGTCGCGTCACCGGTCGGAAGAGCGGCGAGCTGCACCCCTCCGAACGCGATGATGCCGGCCGCAATGAGCTGGCCCGCGAACTTCGTCACCGGGTCCAGCTCGCGGAAGTCGTCAATCGCCCCCACCACAGTGATGAAGGCGGCGCCCAGCAAGGTCGCTACGACCTGGTGGTTCGCGCCGTTGGTCAAACCCTTCAGGTACGGCAATTTGCTGGCGACGAGAACCGCTGCTGCGAACCCCAGCAGCATGGCGACGCCGCCCAGGCGCGGGATCGGCACCGAGTGGACGTCGCGTTGGCGCACCGGGGTCACCGCCCCGAACCGCATCCCCAGCCACCGGATCGCCGGGGTCGTCACATAGGTGACAACCGCGGCGATCACGGCAACGAGCAGGTATTCGCGCACGAGCTGGGACCGGGCCGCCTAGGCGGGGCGCGGGTATGCCGGGAAGCGGCCCACCAGGTCAGCGACTTCGGCCCGCACCTGCTGCGCCACCGCGTGCTGCGGTGATCCGTCGCCCTGAGTGATGGCCCGGTGGATCAGGTCGGCGATCGTCGTCATTTCCGTCGTACCCATTCCCTGCGTCGTCACGCTGGGACTGCCGACCCGGATACCGGAGGCGATGTTCGGCTTCTGCGGGTCGTAGGGAATGGCGTTCTTGTTCAGCACGATGCCCGCGGCATCCGCGCGCTCC
The DNA here is from genome assembly GCA_039636865.1 of Dermatophilaceae bacterium Sec6.4. Lineage (NCBI taxonomy): Bacteria > Bacillati > Actinomycetota > Actinomycetes > Micrococcales > Dermatophilaceae > Dermatophilaceae bacterium Sec6.4. Next base: position 1,380,086 of record CP144172.1, on the reverse strand, counting down.
TCGGCCTGCGCACCGGTGACGTCGATGCCCTGCAGGTCGTGCAGCGACAGGTGGGTGTCGGTGCCGCCCGTGGTCGGACGGATACCGCGCTCACCCAGCGCACCGGCGAGCGCCTGCGCGTTCTTGATGACCTGTGCGGCGTAGGTGGCGTACTCCGGCGTCGCGCACTCTTTGAAGTTGACTGCCTTCGCCGCAATCGTGTGCATCTGCGGGCCACCCTGCATCATCGGAAAAATGGCCTTGTCCAGCTTCGCCGCGTGCTCGGCCTTGCAGACCAGCGCACCCGAACGGGGACCGCGCAGCACCTTGTGGGTGGTGAAGGTGACCACGTCGGCGTACGGCACCGGCGACGGGATCGCCTTACCGGCGACCAGACCGATGAAGTGCGCCGCGTCGACCCAGAAGATCGCGCCGATCTCGTCGGCGAGGTTGCGGAAGAATTCGAAGTCGATCAACCGTGGGATGGCCGAACCTCCGGCCAGGATGATCTTTGGCCGGTGCTCCTTCGCGAGCCGCTCGACCTCGGCGTAGTCGATGTTCTCCGAATCCTTCTCCACGCCGTACCCGACCGCGTTGAACCACTTACCGGAGAAGCTGACCTTGGTTCCATGCGTCAGGTGACCACCCATCGGCAACGACATACCGAGCAGCGTCTCCCCCGGCTTCATGAACGCCCCGTAGACGGCCAGGTTGGCGCTGGCCCCCGAATGGGCCTGCACATTCGCATGCTCGGCGTCGAACAGCGTCTTGCACCGCTCGATGGCGAGGGTCTCGGCCTTGTCTACCTCGGAGCACCCGCCGTAGTAGCGACGACCGGGGTAGCCCTCGGCGTACTTGTTGGACAACGTCGAACCCAGCGCCGTCAAGACCGCGGGGCTGGACATGTTCTCGCTGGCGATGAGCTGAAGTCCGGTGCGCAACCGATCCAACTCGGACAACAGGACGTCGGATATCTCCGGGTCGAACTGCGCAAGCGCGTTGAAGTCGGAACCGTAGAACGGTGTGGAGGAGTCGGTCATCGGGTCACCTTAGGAATCGGAGGAGGTGGTGGAGGTGGTGTCGGGCTCGCCCTTGGTCAGGTTGACCGGCTCGGGCGCTGCGTGCGTGGCCGACTCCGGCTGCACCTTGGAGAGGTCAACCGCGCCGTCGTCGGGTTTGTGGGCCGCGTCGGGTTTGCGGGCCGCGTCGGGTTCGTGGGCCGCGTCGGGTTCGCCGTAACCCTCGAACTGTTCGATGGCAGCTACTTCGATCAATTCGACACCGGCCAGCACCTCGCGCAGCGCCTGCGCCGACACCGCACCGACCCGCAGCAGCACTGGGTCCGGGGTTGTGCAGTCCAGGATCGTGGACGGTTCACGGCCCTCGCGTGTTCCACCGTCCAGGTAGACCTCGACCGCGGGACCGAGCGCGAAACCGGCTTCAGTGATGGTGGTCGCAGTCGGTTTGCCGGTGCGGTTGGCCGAACTGACGGCCATCGGACCGACTCGTGAGAGCAGCTCCAGCGCGATGTCATCGTCAGGCATCCGCAAACCCACGGTGCCGTTGCTGTCGCCCAGATCCCACGCGAGAGAGGGCTGCGCACGGAAGATCAGTGTCAGTCCGCCCGGCCAGAACGCCTCCATCAGCCGACGGGCATAGGAAGGTACCGCCGTCGCCAGCCCGTCCACTGTGGTGAGCGCCGGGATCAGCACGGGTGGCGGCATATCGCGACCTCGACCCTTGGCATCCAGCAGTTTCTGCACGGCTGAGGGGTTGAAGGCGTCGACACCGATGCCGTAGACGGTGTCGGTCGGCAACACGACGCAATCACCGCTGTCGGTGGCATCTTTTGCGGCGGAGACACCCTCCTCGCGGGTCTGCGGTGACGCGCAGTCGAAGACAGGGCTCAACGAGGCTCTCCTGCGATGTTGATGGGGATTAGGGAGTGGACCTTCAGGTTAATGGGCGCGGGCGGGTTCGCCGTACGCGTGCCAGACCCCGTCATCCATCGCGGCCTCCAACACCGAACGGTGACCGGACGGATCGATGCCTGCAGCTGCCAACCAGTCGCGGTCGTAATAGGTGGCTGCGTAACGTTCCCCGCCGTCGCACAGCAGCGTCACGATGCTGCCGTCCACGCCGGCCGCTCGCATCCGACAGGCCAACTCAAGGACGCCGCTCAGGTTGGTGCCGCTCGAACCGCCCGCGAACAGGCCGGTGCGCTCGTGCAGCAGGTGCATGGCAGCGATAGAAGCAGCATCCGGGACCTGGATCATCGCATCGACGATCTCGGGTTGGAATGAGGGCTCGACCCGCGGTCGACCGATTCCCTCGATCCGCGAACCCCTACCGGTCGTATGGGTACGGTCGCCGCTGGCCCAACCGCCGTGGAAAGCCGACCCTTCGGGGTCGACCACGCACAATTTCGTCGAAAGACCCTGGTAGCGCAGGTATCGGCCGATCGTCGCGCTCGTACCACCGGTGCCTGCACCGACCACGATCCAGGAGGGCTCCGGGTGCCGCTCCAACCGCATCTGGGAGAAGATCGACTCGGCAATGTTGTTGTTGCCCCGCCAGTCCGTGGCCCGCTCGGCGTAGGTGAACTGGTCCAGGTAGTGCCCGCCGCTGTCGCGCGCGATCTGCTCGGCTGCGGCGTAGACAGCGCCCGCGTCGTCGACGAAGTGACAGCGACCGCCATAGCGCTGGATCAACGCGATCTTCTCCACGCTGGTGGTGCGGGGCATCACCGCGACGAACTCCAACCCGAGCAACTGCGCGAAGTACGCCTCGCTGACCGCCGTCGAACCGCTGGACGCCTCGACGACCGTGGTGGTCTCTGCGATCCAGCCGTTGCACAACGCGTAGAGGAACAGGCTGCGCGCGAGTCGGTGCTTCAGGCTCCCCGTCGGGTGGGTGGACTCGTCTTTGAGATAGATGTCGATGCCGTCGAAACCCGCCAGCCGCAACGGGATCAGATGCGTATCAGCAGATCGATTGGCATCAGCAGTGACCTTACGCACGGCATCCGCCACCCATGCGCGGTGTGACGGGCATCCGTGGTCGTGCTCACTGGTCGCCATGAGGGGTGATCCTAGTTATCGGCGGCAATCGCGGCGTCGGGCAACTGTTGCTCGGCGTCGTGCAGCGTGCCTACCCGGACGAAACCGAACTGCTCGTTCAGTCGTTGCATCGGCGCATTCTGCTGCGCCGTGTAGGTCTGCACGTACTCCATCCGGGACACCAGATCGTTCGGCAGCTCAGCGAGTCGGCGCAGGTTGGCCGATTTGAGTGCGTTGCCGATGCCACGGCCTCGTGCGGCGCGCTCGACCAGGGTGGATTCCTGCACCACCAGCGCCGGGTCGTGAATGTCGACCATCAGTTCGGTATAGCCACAGGGAGCACCGTGCAGCGACGCCATGGTGCGTACCAGGAGCCAGCCACGGGCAGCAGATCGTTGCTCACCCTCTCGCATCCGGGCGATATCGACCGTCGTATTGCTGCGAGTCAGGCCGCCGATGGGGACATCCTCCTCCATCTGCTGCTCCAGCGCAGACCAGGCGATCTCGTGCTCACCCGGGCACGCACCGACCCAGGACGACAGCACGAGTCCGGGGCAGGAAGCTGCGCGCTCACCACGGCCGTCCCACGGCAGCTCCAGCAGGAGCCGGTCTTCGACATTGCCCACCGTGAATCCTGCTCGGGCCAGGAACAGGCCCGACCTCGTTGATTCCAGCGCCTGTCCGACCGGCACGGACACCTCCGTCTGCAGCGTCGTATGCCCGTGACCCACCGCGAAACCCACTGCGTACGAAGCCAGCTCACGCCCCACGCCATTGCCCTGGTGGTCACGGGCCACACCGAGCTCGATCTGCACCGGTTCCGCCGGGTGGTCCACCTGCCCAGCGATTTCGAGAGCGCCAGCGCACCACCTGTCGCGCATTGCAGCGAACAGGTAACGACTGCGGCGCGAGTGCGGGATGGTCACAGAGTGCTGCAACTGGGGCAACGACTCCCACCACATCGCGTCGTGACCGTCGGTGTACGCCGTCCTCATGACCGAGTGCCATTGATGCAGCAGCGCCGAGGTCGGCGACACATGAACTATCTCTAGGGCGTTCACGCCCTCAGTGTGGGGACCGGCGAACGCAACGACAACCGAGTTGTCAGCAATTGAATTCATCGTCATGCCGCGTGGGATGGGCGACGTGCTCGATTGGGCATTCGGCCCGGTGTCGGGTCCCAGGTAACGCCGGTCGCGGCGACGTCAGCAAGGAGAAGGTCGCGGTGCACGATCGTGCGGTGGCGCGCACACAACAGCGCCGCGTTCGACATCGTGGTCACCCCACCGGCCCACCACGGAATGACGTGATGCACATCGCACCAGTCCGGCGGCCGACCACACCCGGGGAAGGTGCACCCCTGATCCCGGAGGATGACCGCCGTCCGTAATCCACCGGTAAACAAACGCCTGGTCCGACCTACGTCCAACGGTTCAGAATCTCCGCCCAGAACCACCGGGAGAATGTCCGCGTCGCAGGCCAGCCGTCGCGCCGTACCCGCATCGATCAGGTCCCCACTGATGCTCTGCCCCAGGCCGGGAAGCTGACCGGTCTCAGCGAGTTCCCCGATCAACGTTTGGTAATCCACCGTTACGACAACTTTCGCGGACCCGGCCATGCTCCCCGTGGTGTGGCTACGGTCTGCATCCACGACCCGCGCGGCAACACCCACCAGCTCAACCAGCGCATCCGCCCGACGCTTACCCGGCGTTCGCGGATCACGTTCCACCACAACCGGAGCGGTGGACGTCAGATCAGTACACGTCGCGGGCTTAGGGGCGGACAACGCGCCGATCGCGTGTTCCACCATGGCCGCGTGCCCCGCTGACAGATCCGCAGTCAACCGGGTCAACCCGTTCGGTAGACCGGCCCACGACAACGACTCACACCCCTGCGCCCGCCCCTCCTCCACCACGAGCACATCAGCAGCGAACCGGCCGATGACCCGCGCCGACAGATCCCGCAACGCCTGCGTGTCCGTACGCGAGGCCGCCAAGAACCAACCCAACACCTCATCGCGATCAGCACCAGGAACCACGCACAACACCCCCGGCGCCTCCCGCACCGCCACCCGCGCACAGGAAACCGTGACCACCCCCGCGCACAACGCGTCAGCAACCACCCGATTTTTTGTATCCGCGCACTCCCCGGCCGCAGCACCCACCCGCCGCACCACCACGGGATCCGACACCATCAGACCCGCCTGCTCACTGACCCGAGCAGCAACCCACCCCGCCGGGTCAGCCGCAGTCGACGACGCGACCACGCCCCTGGACACCGCCTCGACCGTGCCCACCAGCGCCAATGACTCAGCCCGCGCCGACAACCCCACCATCGCCGCCACGAAATCCCCCAGATCGGCCTCACCCAGCTGGAACAACGCCCCGGGCCAGCCCCGCAGATCAAGAATCAACTCCCCTAGTCGCTCCATCAACCCTGCCCCAACCCCCGGACCCGCCGGGACCACCAATGGCGAAGTGGGCAACGGTCCGACCGGCATCGCCGAGCCTCGCGGAACCCCCATCCCACTCACCTCCAACCCGTGCCCGTTGATCTACCCTTGCGTCCTTTCATCATACAAGCGTTCGACTCATTGAGCAAGGGCTACAACTGCTAATTTCGTTGTGCCACAGTCACATTCGGCCACCAGTTATCCACATCCCCCTTCCCGCAGCGCAGTTATCCACACAACCCAGAATTGCGTTGGGCGTGACCCGCCATGCAGACATTTCGTGCCTGATCTGAGCACGACGGGTCCGAGTCGAATTGCACCCATCAGGGCTCTTGAACTTTGTGCGTGAGGTGGTCGGCAAACCTGCTGTGGCACTCGCTGCCCGCAGCGGATGGCAGGCTGCCCTGGTGGAACTGACAGATCAGACTTTCGAGGGCGACACCCTACGAGCGATCCTCACCGCCGCAACCGACGACCTTCGGTTGCGGCGGTGCGATCTGCGGGGGGCACATCTACGCAGCGCGGACTTCACGGACGTCACGTTCGAGGAATGCGTGCTGGACAACGTGGACCTTCGCGGCGCGTCACTGGGCGGAGCATCATTCATCGGCTGCCGGCTGATGGGCGCCGACTTCGAGGACAGCCGCGGCTTCGGTTTCTCGATCACCCGTTGCAATGCCTTCGCCGCCAACCTCACCGGCGCCGTCCTGGCCCGCGCCGACCTTTCCGGCACTAGGTTCACCGAAGCCGTCCTACGGGGCGCCGACCTACGGTCTTGCCTTTTCGACGGGTGTGACCTGTCCGCTGCGGATCTCACGATGGCCCGCCTCGACGGCGCTGACCTACGAGGGGCCGGTCTGGGCGCATGCGATCTGGACCGGTTACGTGCGCTCAAAGGCGCGATCGTAACCACCGAGCAGGCCGCGGAGATAGTCCGCGACCTGACCGGTGCAACCGTTCTGTGAGGGCCGTTCGCTGATCAGCTCTTTTTGCGGAGCTTGCTGAGCCCCTTGCTCGGCAGTGCCATCGTCGTCGCACGACCGTGCAGGGCCAGGATCATCTGCGAAAAGGTCGCGTCCTGCTTGGCCGTCCGGTCGAACGTCGTCAGCAGCAGCACCGGCTTCATCCGCCGTGCCGCAATGGCATGGGCGTAGGTGAACTCTTTCAACCCGTCCGCGCCATGGATCCGGCCGAAGCCGGAGTCGCCCACGCCGCCGAACGGCAGGGCCGGGATCGCGGCAAAGGAGATGACGTCGTTGACGGCCGTCATGCCCGACCGCAGCCGGCGGGCGATGTCCTTTCCATGCTTCCTGGAGAACACCGTGGAACCCAGGCCGTAGCGCGTTGCATTGGCGAGGGTGATCGCCTCGTCCATCGATGCGACCTTCTTGACGGTCACGGTCGGACCAAAGGTCTCGTCGGTGTTCGCGGCGCTGTCCTCGGGCACGTCGACGAGCACCGTCGGCTGCACGAACCGTTCGCCGACCGCGCCTTTGCCCCCGACCAGCGCGCGGCCACCGGAGGCCAGCGCGTCGTCGATGTGGCCGCGGATGATGTCCAACTGCTTGGGTAGCGTCGCCGGACCGTAGTGGGCATCCGCGCCGGATCCGGGGCGAACCTGCCTGGCCTTGGCGACCAGCGCGTCGACGAACTTGTCATGCACCGCTGCGTGCACGTAGACACGTTCCACGCCGATACAGGTCTGACCGGCGTTGGAGAACGCGCCCCAGGCAGCAGCGGTGGCGGCAGCCTCGATGTCGGCGTCCGCGTCGACGATCAGGGCGTCCTTGCCGCCCGCCTCGATAATGACCGGTGTCAGCGTCTGCGCGCAGGCCGCCATCACCTTCTTGCCCGTGTCGGTGGACCCGGTAAAGGCCAGTTTGTCCACGCCCGCAGTACAGAGCGCCGCACCGGTCTCGCCGAGCCCGGTAACCACCTGCAGCAGCGCACGATCCGGCACCACCTCACGCAGGGCGGCGGCGAGCCACTCCCCCACCCCCGGCGTCAGCTCGCTGGGCTTGAAGACCACGGTGTTTCCGGCCGCGAGCGCGTAGCTGATCGAACCCATCGGGGTGAACACGGGGTAGTTCCACGGGCCGATGACACCGATGACGCCCAACGGGCGGTATTCGACTGTCGCCGACTGGTTGGCCATCAGCAGTCCCGCGAAGGATTTACTCGGCCCGAGCACCTTGCCCGCATGCCCGGCAGCCCACGCGAGGTGGTCGATGGCCAACCCGATCTCGAGCTGCGCGTCGGCGATCGGCTTACCGGTCTCGTCATGCACGACCTTTGCCAACCCTGCCAGCCTGCGAGCAAGTACGCCGCGCCATTTTCCGAGTACCTCTTTGCGGCCGTCGAAGCCCTGTTCGTCCCACCACTGCGCGTCAGCGTGCGCCCGTCGAACCGCTTCCCTGACGGTCCTCTCATCATCGATGGGGTGGATGCCGACGACGTCACCCGTTGCCGGGTTCAGCGATTCGAAGGTGCGTAGCTCCTGTGCGCCGCCGGGAACGGTGTCGATGTCGGGGGTGGCAGTGGTCATGAGGTTGCTCCTGCGTTGGCGAGTCGGGATGTGCGCTGAGGGGTGGCGCCGAGGATCAGGTCTGCGGCTCGTTCGGCGATCATGATGGTCGGTGCGTTGGTGTTACCGCGGACCACCTCCGGCATGACGGAGGCGTCGATGACACGCAACCCGCTGATGCCGTGCACGCGCAGCTCGGCGTCCACGACGCTGTCGGCGTGGTCGCCCATCGCGCAGGTGCCGACCGGGTGGTAGAGCGTCTGGGTCTCCTTGCGGATATGAGCTTCCAGCTGCTCTGTGGTGGGCGAGTCCGAACCCGGCATGAACGGCTTGTCCAGGAATTCCGCAAGGGGGCCGTGGGCCGCCACCTGTAGAAGTTGCTCGCAGCCGGACACCATCGCGTCCAGGTCGCGCTGGTCGTCGTAGTAGGCCGGGTCGATGCTGGGATGCCACGACGGGTCGGTCGAGCGCAGTCGGATGGCGCCGCGACTGGCGACGTTGACAAGGGTCGCACCGACCGTCACCTTGCGAGTGGCAGATTCATGAGCGGCGTTGTCGTAGAACCCGGTCGGCGTGAAGTGCACCTGCAGGTCGGGTGCGGGTAGACCGTCGCGACTGTGCAGGAAGGCACCGGCCTGCGCGACGTTCGATGTCAGTGCGCCACGACCGAATGTCTTGGCCTTGAGCATCCCGGCGAGGTTGTTGAACTCCATGATGTCGGTGGTGCCCTTGGTCTCCCAGATCAGCGGCACCACGGGATGGTCGTGCAGGTTGCCACCGACGCCGGACAGGTCGTGCAGCACCTGGACGCCGGTCTCGCGCAGGTGGGTGCCCGGCCCGATCCCGGAGAGCATCAGCAACTGGGGCGACCCGATGGCACCGGCGGACAACAGCACCTCGGCGTTCACGGTGACGGTGCGCTGCGCGCCCTGGTGCTCGAAGGTCACGCCGACGGCGCGGTCGCCTTCCAGATTGATCCGGTGCACCAGCGCACCGGTGATGACCGTGAGATTGGACCGGTCCCGGATCGGTGCGAGGTAGGCCCGCTCGGTCGACCAGCGACGCCCGTTGTGACAGGTGACCTGGAAGAAACCTGCGCCCTCCTGGGCTGCACCGTTGAAATCGTCGTTCGCGGGCATCCCGGACGCCACCGCAGACGCGATCCACGCGTGGTTCAGCTCGTGGTTCCAGCGGTGGTCCTCGACGTAGAGCGGGCCGTCCTGACCGTGGAACGGGTCACCCAGGCGCCCGTTGTGCTCGGCGCGCTTGAAGTAGGGCAGGACGTCGTCGTATCCCCACCCGGTTGCGCCGTACGCGTCGCGCCACCCGTCGTAATCGACGCGGTTGCCGCGGATGTAGATCATCGCGTTCATCGACGAACAGCCGCCGAGCGCCTTCATCCGCGGCCAGAAGGTCGGACGCGCATCCAGCTGCTTCTGCCCGGTGGTCTGGTAGTCCCAATCCCATTTGGTGTGGAAGAGCGTCGAGAACGCCGCCGGGATGCTGATCTCGTCGGCGTCCGGCTCGCCACCCGCCTCGATCAGCAGCACGGTCACCGCGTGGTCCTGGGTCAATCGGTTGGCGAGTACGCACCCGGCGCTCCCACCGCCGATGATGACGTAGTCGTAGCTTTCGGATGAGCTCACCAGTTGCCTCCCGGGCACGAGCAGAGTGTGATTGCCATCACTGTACTCGCCGGTAGGAGTCACCTCTGCTGATCCCGCTGGTCAGTGCTGCCCGCTCAGGGCTTCGACCGGCGACACAGCAATGGCTCGCCGGGCCGGCGGCCGGGACGCGAGGATGACCAGCGCGACGCCGCCTACCGCGATCGCTACGAGCACCGACCAGGGCAGCCCCCAGGCGAAGCCCGGCGTGAACGAACCGACCAGCGACTGCGCACCCACGGACCCGTAGACCACCCCCAGCGATACCCCGAACAACACGGCACTCGCAGACAACGCCACGGACTCCCTGGTGATCATCGAGCGCACCTGACCGGCAGTGAAACCCAACGCCCGGAGCAGGCCGATCTCGCGGCGCCGTTGAATCACCGTGAGCGACATGGTGCTGACGAAACCGATACAGGAGATGACGCAGGAGATGACGACGACGCAGATCATCACCGCAGACGCGATCGCGAGGAACTGGTCGGCCTGCGCCTGCTGGTCGCTATTCAGATTTGTTGTCCGGGCGACCGACGCACGTAGTGCCGAGGCGCCCGAGGAGAACGTGGTGACGAGGGTGACCCCCACGATCAGTCCGATCGTCGACCGTGTCGTACGCATCGGATCCGCCACCGCGTTACGGCGGGCGATCAGACTGGCGGGGTCCGATCCGAGGATCCGACCGAAGCCGTCGACGACGCTGGGCACGATGAAGCGGGCACCGATCAGGATGCCTGTGGCGGACCCGACCGATCCGCCGAATGCCATCAGAAAACCGGCTTGGCCGGCCTTCTCACCCAGCCGGAGCGCCAGCAGCAGGCCGGCGCCACCCGCAACAGTCAACGCAACCGATACAACGGCCCGGAGGTGGGAGACCCGTCCGGTGATCGGCTGCGCCATCTCCACCTCCGCGAGTGCCTGCGCCGGCGTGACGGCCAGAATCCGCCGCGATCCGACCCATCCGGCAACTGTCGCGCAGCAGGTGATCGCCAGAACCGCGAGGACCGACTGCCCGCTGAACCACGCGTAGTCGCCCTTCGGCATCGTGCCCCTGGCGACGAGGAGGACGCGGACACCATCGGCGAGTGCCGTGCCCACCGCTGCCCCCGCGAGAGCGCCGACGAAGCCGACCTTCGCAGTGGTGGAACCGATCGAACGTCGTAGATCGCGGCCATCCGCGCCGAGCAGCCGCAGGAGTGCGATCTGCTTCAACCGGCCTGCGATCACGGTGGCGACGCAACCGGTGATGACCACCGCTGCGACGTAGAGCGCTATGCCGATGAAGACGGTAGAGACCACCCCCAACAGGATCCCCGCCAGGATGCCGCCACTGCCGGTGGTCGTGCCCAGCATCGAGGACGCCATGATCAGCGCCGCGGCGTAACCGCCGCTCAAGGCGGCGACCGCCACGACGGTGCCGAGCTCGCGGGTGCTACCGAGCACTTCCGGCACCCGATTCATGCCGCACCTTCCTCGACGTCGATCAGCAGCTGGGAGATCTGCTGCGCGGGTAGCGGTCCGTGGTCGGTCACGAGGGCGCCGTCGGCGATCACCAGGATGCGGTCGGCGTAGGACGCGGCGACCGGGTCATGGGTGACGATGGCGATCGTCTGCCCGTACTCCTGTGCCGCGGTCCGCAGCAGGGTCAGCACCTCTCGCGAGGTGCGCGAGTCCAGGTTGCCGGTGGGCTCATCGGCGAACACGATCTGCGGACGCGAGGCGAGAGCCCGCACAATGGCCACCCGTTGCTGCTGACCGCCGGACAGTTGTGCCGGCCGGTGGGCGACCCGGTCGCTCAGTCCGAGGGTCTGCAGGAGCCGGTCGATCCATTCCCGCTCCGGCGCCCCGATGGGCCGCCCGGCCAACCGGAAGGGCAGCTCGACGTTCTCGCGCACATCCAACGTCGGTACCAGATTGAAGGACTGGAAGACAAAGCCGACGTGGTCCCGACGCAGCACCGTGCGTCCGTGATCGTCCAGCGAATGCAGCGGCGCGCCGGCGAGGTACACCTCCCCTGATGTGATGTCGTCCAAGCCGGCGGCCACGTTCATGAAGGTCGACTTCCCCGAGCCGGAGGGGCCCATGATTGCCGTGACGCCACCGCCGTGGATTTCGACGCTGACGTCTGCCAGCGCATGGATCGCCTGCGGGCCACTGCCGTACACCTTGCTGACGTGGCGCATCGCCAGGACGGCATTCGTGGTGCGCTGCGATGACACCGGCGCGTGGGGGGTTGTCTTCATACCTCCAGCGTCCTGCAACCGCACCCGCCTGCCATCGGCGCGAAGGATGATTCGCGTACATCCTGCGATGTACGACGACCCCTCGGCTTGCCCACCTGCCTGCTGTGCCAGCGAGACGACGCGTCAGATCAGACCGTGGTCATAGGAATAGACGACCAGCTGGACCCGATCACGCAACGACAGCTTGGCCAGAATCCGCGAGATATGGGTCTTGACGGTGGCCTCTGAGAGGAACTCCACGGCGGCGATCTCCGCGTTGGAAAGACCCCGCGCCGCCCGCAGCAGGATCTCCCGCTCGCGCGGGGTCAGCGAGTCGTACTCACGGCCGGGGGCCGTCGTCGCGCGGCCCTTGAACCGCTCGAACAACGTCCTGGTCGCACCGGCGGCGACCACCTGACTCCCATCGGCAACCGCGCGAATGGCTGCCAGCAGCAGCTCCGGCCTGGCGTCCTTCAGGACAAAACCGCTGGCGCCGGCCTCGATTGCATCAGCGACCGCGTTGTCGAGGTCGAAAGTCGTCAGCACGAGTACCCGCGGTGTCGAGGCGGTGGCGTTCGCGCGAATCTGACGGGTCGCTGCGACCCCGTCGAGCTGCGGCATCCGCACGTCCATGACGATCACATCAGGCGTTGTGCGCCGCGCGAGGTCCAGCGCATCGGCACCGTCCGCGGCCTCACCGACCAGCTCGATATCGGGTTGGGAGCGCAGCACCATGGCGATACCGGCGCGGAACAACTCCTGGTCGTCGACCAACGCCACCCGGATGGTCATACCTGCCTGCCGATCGGGATCGTCGCGACCAGTCGGTACTCGTCACCTTCGCGAAAGACATGCAGCTGCCCACCGGCGACAGTCACCCGCTCCTTCATCCCGATGATGCCGTGCCGGGTGCCTTCACCCGAGGCCGCACCCGGCACCACGGCGTTGACCACGGTCAGGAAGTAGGCATCTGAGCCCCACACCTGTTCCACCCGCACCGGCCGAGACACATCGCCGTGTTTGAGCGCGTTCGTCAGGGATTCACTCAACACGCGGTATGCGGTCAGGGAAAGGAGCGGGGAGGTGTAACGCCCGCCCGACTCGGTCAGCTGCAGCTGCAGCCCCGACGCCCGCATCCGGGCGATCAGTTCATCCTGATTCCGGTTGCTCGGCGCGTCGGCGGCCTTCGTGTTGTCGCGCAGCTCGGTCAGAATGGTGCGTACGTCGGCCATTGCCGAGCGGGCGGTCTCGCCGATGACCTCCAGAGCACGCTCGGCCTCCTGCGGACTGGTCTTCAACGCATAACGAGCGCCATCGGACTGCGCCGCCACGACCGCCCAGGAATGCGCGACGACGTCGTGCATGTCCGCCGCAATACGGGCGCGGTGCTGCTGCTGGTCCAGCTCCTGCGCCAGGCGCAGCCGCTCGGACGCCTCCAGCTGCGCGTCGACCCGGGACTGCACAGCCTGCTGATTCTGTCGGCGCAGGTAACCGGTAGTCCAACCGCCACCGCATACGACCCCGGCCGACATCGCGAGCGCCAGCACCGTGACGCCCTGGTAGCCGTAACGGCCGCTGCCCACACCGGTCACGTTGACCAGGCCGGACCCGGCGCCCGCAAGTACGACCGCCGTGGGGACGCCCGCGAGCCCGACAGTGCGGACCCATGCCCTGGGGTCAGCACCCAGCGTGAAGTAGAGCGGCGCGTAGGCGAGGTCGGCGACCGGCACCAACTGCCCGCTACCGAGTTGGAGCAACGCGCCGAGCACCGCCAGCCCGATGGCCACCGGCACGCTGAGACGCCGGGCGACGATCATCACTGCGAGGACGACGACCGCGGCGAAAGCCCATCTACCCTGACCGCTCTGCAGAATGACGGACAGCAGGATCAGCAGACCCGCGCCGAGCGCATCCACCAGAAGATGACGCGCCCGCACTCGGCGCGCGTCCTCCCATACGTCGTGCGTCATCACGTCGGGCACGTTCGTCATATCAGGCACGCCGCTGCGGATGCTTCAGCTGCTTTGTTGCCACCGTGACCCGCGCAGCGTCCGTCAGGTCGTGATGGTCCTCGACCTCGGACCAGTAGCCCTGGGCGAGGATGGCCTCCGGTAGCGATTTTCCCTGGGTCGCAGCGTGCTCCATCGCCAACCGGCCACCAGGGCGCAACAGCCGCGCGGCGCGCGCGGCGACCTGCACAGGGATGGCCAACCCGTCCGCGCTGCCGCCGAAGAGCGCGAGGTGCGGATCGTGATCGCGCACTTCGGGATCGATCGGGACCATGCCGTCGGGGATGTACGGCGGGTTGCTGAGGACCACGTCGACCTGACCCACCAGATCATCGAAGGCCGACGTCGCATCTCCCTGCCGAATGTCGACATCAAGACCGAGCAGCTGACGATTCAACTGCGCCCACGCCACGGCCTCCTTCGAAAGTTCCACGGCGTACACGAGCGTCTGCGGAAATTCCTGTTTGACCGCGAATGCCAGCGCGCCCGAGCCGGTGCAGAGGTCAACAACAGTGGGCGAGCCGTGCTGCAGGTGCGATGCCACGAGATCGACCAGCATCTCGGTCTCCGGCCGGGGCACAAAGACTCCTGGCCCGACAGCCAGCTCCAGATGACGGAACGGTGCCCGACCGGTCAGGTGCTGCAGCGGAATCCGCGACGCTCGCTCGCTGACCAGGTCGGCGAACCGGGTCAGCACTGCGACATCGGGCCGACGGTCCAGCACCTGTGCGCTGTGTACCTCAGCCAGCTCGACACCCCAGGCATGGGCGAGCAGGATCGCTGCGTCGGACGCAGCCGACACCACCCCGGCCTCCCCCAGGCGCGTCGCGGCGGCGCTCAGGATCTCGCGCACCGTCACAACAAAACCGTCACAACAAAACCGTCACAGCAGCACCGGGCACATCAGCTGCGGTCGGCTACGGCAGACATCCGCGCCGACTCGTCGGCTTCGATAGCCGAGGCCACGACCGGGCCGAGGTCACCGCCAAGTACGGCGTCCAGGTGGTAGGCCTTGTAACCGGTGCGGTGATCTGCGATCCGGTTCTCCGGGAAGTTGTACGTGCGGATCCGCTCGCTGCGGTCCACGGTGCGTACCTGACTCCTGCGTGCTGCGGAAGCTTCGGCATCGCGTTCGTCCTGGCGGATCTGCCGCAACCGGGCCTTGAGCACCCGCGTCGCTGATTCCTTGTTCTGCAGTTGACTCTTCTCGTTCTGACACGACACGACGACGCCAGTCGGAAGGTGGGTGATGCGCACCGCCGAGTCGGTGGTGTTGACGCTCTGGCCACCCGGTCCAGAGCTGCGGTAGACATCGATCTTCAGGTCGTTCGGGCCGAACTCGATCTCGGCGTCATCGTCCTCGTCCAGGTCGGGCATCACCAGAACACCTGCTGCGGACGTGTGGATCCGGCCCTGGCTCTCGGTCACGGGCACCCGCTGTACCCGGTGCACGCCACCCTCGTACTTCAGCAGCGCCCACGGGGCTGTGCCCGGCTCCATGGTGCCCTTGGCGCGGATCTGCAGGCGCGCGTCCTTGAACCCGCCCAGGTCGGAATCGGTCGAATCGACCAGCTCCGCACGCCACCCCGAGCGCTCGGCATACCGCAGGTACATCCGCACCAGGTCCCCGGCGAACAGTGCGGACTCCTCGCCGCCCTCGCCGGCCTTGACCTCCAGGATCACGTCGCGGTCGTCGTCCTCGTCACGCGGCAGCAGCAACTTGCGCAGCGCAGCCTGCGTGACGTCCAGACGTTCCTGCATCGCCGGAATTTCTTCGGCGAACGCCTCGTCCTCCTGCGCCAGCTCGCGGGCCGCGCCGAGGTCGTCACCCGCCGCAAGCCAGGCACGATAGGCAGCGACGGTGGGTGCCAGCGCTGCGTACCGCTTGTTGACCTTGCGCATGGCGACCGGGTCGGTGTGGATGGCCGGGTCGGCCAGCCGTGCCTCGAGTTCGGCATATTCCTGCGCTACTGCTTCAGCGGATTCCAGCACGGCGGCTCCTTTGGGCGGGTTACCAACCCGCGAAAAGATCTGCCCGCGGGTACAAACAACGCGCCGACCCTGCCCGCAAGGGGTAGGGCCGGCGCGTCATGGAAGCTACTTGGTCGCGGTTGCGTCTGCAGTTGCGTCTGCAGTTGCGTCTGCGGCGGCGGCCTTCTTGCCGTAACGCTGCTGGAAGCGGGCCACGCGGCCACCGGTGTCCATGATCCGCTGCTTACCCGTGTAGAACGGGTGGCACTGCGAGCAGGTCTCAGCCGAGATCTTGTCACTCTCGGAGGTGCTGCGCGTCTCGAACGTCGCGCCGCAGGTGCAGGTAACGGTGGTGGCGGTGTACGCGGGGTGAATGTTCTTCTTCACGGGGTTTCTCCTTGCGCTCGGATGCCTCCGGGTCGTCCACACAGGGGGCGGGGACGTGAACCGGTGGCCAGCGGATGATTCTGCCAGAAGTACTGACATAGGGCTAAACGAAGCGGGCCCGACCGGTATTCCTGCAGGTAACGATTGGCACATCGACTCGCTATGCAGTTGCAAACCACGTATGTGTAGTAGATGACGACTTCGACTGCACCGCCCGAAGGCGGGCTCCGCAAAGATCACGAAGCCCCCCTGACGCCACCCGTTCGGCACTTCCTACGCAAGCTGACCGTCGCCACTGGCGGCGGGATGTTCATCGACGGCTTCATCTTCGCAACCTTCGCTGCTGCGATGGCGGGCCGGGCCCACGAGGAACTTGGCGTGACCGGCATCTGGAACAACCTGATCTCGGCTTCGACGTTGATCGGGACGTTTTTCGGCGGGCTCATCATCGGGTACATCACCGACAAGATCGGCCGTAAGCCGATGTTCACGTTCGACCTGATCATGTTCAGTGTCGCGGCGTTCCTGCTGTTCTTCGTCCAGTCCTCCTGGCAACTCTTCGCTCTCGGGGCCGTGATGGGCTTGGCGGTCGGTGGGGACTATGCGATCGGGTCTCCCCTGCTGGGCGAGTTCTCACAGAAGAAAGACCGCGGCAACTACCTGGGCCTGCTCGAGATCAGCTGGAACGTCGGTTACGTGGTCGCCTACATCATCGGCTACGTCATCAACAGCTACTGGCCCGGTGGCTGGCGACTCATTCTGGGCGCAAGCATCGTGCCGGCCCTGATCTGCCTCGTCGTGCGGCACGGAATTCCCGAGTCGCCACGTTGGCTGATGAGCAAGGGCCGAAAGAAGGAGGCCGAGAAGATCTACCGCGAGGAGCTGCATGTCGCGAACCTCGGCGACCTGGAAGACGAGCTGGCCGAAGACACCGACTGGAAGCTGCTCTTCTCCAAGGAGTACATCCGGCGGACGCTCTTCGCGTCACTGTCCTGGAGCGCCATCGTGATGCCGTACTTCGGGCTGATCTTCTTCGCACCGGATATCTTGAAGTCGATCGGACTCAAAGATGCGCTCTTCGGGGCGTTGATGGGCACGGTGATCGCCCTGATCGGTGCCACGATCTCCTGGAAGTACATCGACAAGGTAGGCCGTCGGCCGATCACCATCATCCCGATGTTCGTCTGTGCAGCGTTCCTCTTCGTGGCATCGGCCTACACCGCGCTGCCGGCGGCCGTGGGCATCGTCGCCTACTTCGGTTACCTCTTCTCCTACGGAATCATGAGCATCACTACGGGTATCTACCCATCCGAGGTGTTCCCCAGCTCGGTCCGCGCGACCGGTCTCGGTATCGCCAGCTCGACCAGTCGGGTGGCAGCCGCTCTGGGCACGTTCATGCTGCCCACGGTCAAA
Source organism: Dermatophilaceae bacterium Sec6.4 (assembly GCA_039636865.1). Lineage (NCBI taxonomy): Bacteria > Bacillati > Actinomycetota > Actinomycetes > Micrococcales > Dermatophilaceae > Dermatophilaceae bacterium Sec6.4. The sequence goes on along the minus strand of CP144172.1, from coordinate 1,362,406 downwards.
GACGCGTGGGGCACCCCCGCCGTGCTGATCATCATGGGAGTCGTATCGCTCGGCGGCGGAGTCATCTCCTACATGTGGGCTCCGGAGACAAACGGTCAGTCGCTGACGGAGACGTCGCACCGCGACGCACCGGGCCGGCCGGTCTCCAGAAAGGAACCCGCTTTCAGCTGAGGCGCAAACACCGCCACCCAAAGCAAAGCGCCGCCCCACCGGATCTGGTGGGGCGGCGCTTTTGCGTGTCGGTGCTTCTGCTCAGTCCTCGTCGTCGAGCTTGATGGAGCTCGTCTGCTGCACCTGCATCAGGAACTCGGTGTTGCTCTTGGTCTTCTTCAACCGGTCCAGCAGCAACTCGATGCCCTGCTGCGGGTCGAGCGCCGCAAGCACGCGACGCAGCTTCCACATGATCTTCAGCTCGTCGTGCCCGAGCAGAATCTCCTCGCGGCGGGTACTGGACGCATTCAGGTCGACCGCCGGGAATATACGGCGCTCGGAGAGCATCCGCGACAGACGCAACTCCATGTTGCCGGTGCCCTTGAACTCCTCGAAGATGACCTCGTCCATCTTGGACCCGGTCTCGATCAGCGCCGTGGCGAGGATGGTGAGCGAGCCACCGTCTTCGATGTTGCGCGCCGCACCGAAGAACTTCTTCGGCGGGTAGAGCGCACCGCTGTCGATACCACCGGACAGAATGCGCCCGCTGGAGGGAGCCGCCGTGTTGTAGGCACGACCCAACTTGGTGATCGAGTCGAGCAGGACGACGACGTCCATACCCTGCTCGACCAGACGCTTGGCGCGCTCGATGGCCAGCTCGGCGACCTGCGTGTGATCCGTGGCAGGCCGGTCGAAGGTGGAGGCGATGACCTCACCCTTGACCGCGCGCTGCATGTCGGTGACCTCTTCGGGACGCTCATCGACCAGGACCACCATCAGGTGGACCTCAGGGTTGTTGATCGTGATCGCGTTGGCCACCGCCTGCATGATCATCGTCTTACCGGCCTTGGCCGGAGCGACGAACAAGCCGCGCTGACCCTTACCGATCGGGGAGACCAGGTCGATGAGGCGAGTGGACAGAATGTTGGGCTCGGTCTCCAGGCGCAGACGCTGCTGCGGGTAGAGCGGCGTCAACTTCCCGAACTCGACCCGCTCGCGGGCCACCTCCGGGGTCATGCCGTTCACGGTGTCCAGGCGCACCAACGCGTTGAACTTCTGCCGCGCCGGGAGCTGCTCGCCCTCACGCAATGCACGGACGGCGCCGGTGATGGCGTCTCCCTTGCGCATACCGCTCTTCTTGACCATGTTGATCGGCACGTACACATCGCTCGTACCGGGCAGGTAGCCGGTGGTGCGCACGAATGCGTAGTTGTCGAGCAGGTCCAGGATGCCGGCCACCGGCACCAGGACGTCGTCTTCGCGCACCTGGGTGTCGACATCGCCGAAGTCGTCGGCGCGGCCGCCACGACCGCTGGGGCCGTTGCTGCCAGGTCCTGTGTTTCCGCCCCGCTTACGGTCGCGGCCACGCTGACGGCGGCGGCCGCCCCGCTCGTCGCCCCAGTCCTCGTCGCGGCTCGGACCGTTGTTGCTGCGGTTGCTCTGGTTGCCCGAGGTGGCGGTGTTCTGGGCGCCACGGTTGTTCTGACCCTGGCGACCACCGCGGTTGTCGTTCCCACGGTTGTCGCTGCCACGGTTGTCGCTGCCACGGTTGTCGCTGCCACGGTTGTCGCTGCCACGGTTGTCGCTGCCACGGTTGTCGCTGCCACGGTTGTCGCTCCCGCGGTTGTCGCTCCCGCGGTTGTCGCTCCCGCGGTTGTCGCTCCCGCGGTTCTCATTTCCCCGGTTGTCAGCTGCAGACTCGCTCGCCGACTGACCCGAGCTCTGCGGGGCCTGTGCCTGCGCCACCTCAGTCTTGGGTGCTTCGGTCTTGGGTGCTTCGGTCTGAGGTGCTTCGGCCTTACGAGCCTCAGTCTGAGGTGCTTCAGCCTTACGTGCCTGTGTCTTACGTGCTTCAGCCTTGGGTGCTTCGGTCTTGGGTGCCTGCTCGGTGGCCCGCGTGGATGCGGCGACCGTGGTCACTTCGGTGGGCGGCACCTGGGTCGCCTGTGGCGTGGTGGGTGGCGCGGTTACCCGACTGCGGGCGCGGCGTGGAGCCGCGCTCCTGGTGCCGGTTGTGCTTGAAGCGCTGGAGGTGGTGCCGCTCGGGCTGTTGCTCCCCCGCTCGCGGATCGCCGTCAGCAAGTCGCTCTTGCGCATCTTCGACGTGCCGCCAATGCCCATGGTGGATGCCAGCTGCTTGAGCTCATCGAGCTTCAAGGTGCTGAGCGAACCAGTGGAACGAGTTGCTCCTTGTTCGGATGCGACGCGTTCGGTGGTGTCTGTCACGAAGGTTCCTTCCCCTCGTCAGCAACCGGTGATACCGGTTATCAGATTGCGCAGCACACACTTTCGGCAGCTGCGATGTGCTTGCAGAGCACTTCCCGGTGACCCGAGGGATATTACGGAAAGAGCTTGAATCTGCGAGTGTTGTGTACCCACGGGCCCGGACTTCGTCACGCGGCCATACCTGTGGAGTACTTCTCCAACGTACACCCGCCCGCGCCCGGTGGCGAAACCAGCCGGTAGGCCGCCGCCCGGCCGACAGCACGTTGTCGAGCCTCACAGCACCCGCAGCAGTACCCCGTCCGTGGCAATTCCCGGCGTGAGCCGGCGCCATTGTCTGCCTGCCACGACCTCTGCTGCCCGCTCGGCGATGGCCAGCACCATCACCGATGGGCCCGCGCCTGAGACTGCCGCCGCGTGGCCTTCGGCGCGTAATCGGTCGACCAACGCCATCGATGCCGGGTAGGAACTGCGGCGAGCTTCCTGGTGCAGCCAGTCGGCCGTGCCGTCCAGCAGCAGTTCCGGGCGCCGACAGAGTGCCTCGATGAGCAGCGCGGCGCGGCCCGCAGTCCTGGCCGCGTCGCGCAGCGGCACGACCTGCGGGAGCGCTGCGCGGGCCGCCTCGGTAGCCAATGTGCCGTCAGGGACGAACACCACGGGATGCACATCAGCGTGCACCGGAGGGCAGGTCGTCGACCACCGGTCGACCGACCGCCAGGAGATCGTCAGACCGCCGTAGACACTCGCCGATGCGTTGTCCGGATGACCTTCGAGATCACTGGAGATGTCGTTGATCATCCCCAGAGCATCGTCGTCCAACCGGTCACATCCGCCTGCCAACCCGACTGCCAGCGCCACCCCGGCAACGATGGCCGAGGCTGAGGATCCAAGTCCGCGCGAGTGTGGAATGGCGTTGTGACAGTGCAGCTTCAGACCTGACGGCGGCTCGACGTCCATCCGGTCCCACGCGGTCTGCATCGACCGCCACACGAGGTGCTGCTCGTCGAGCGGCACCATTCCCGTCCCTTCCCCCTCGACCGTGATGTGCAGGCCTTGTGGAACAACTTCGGCGGTGACGTCGTCGCGCAACTCCAGCGCCAACCCGATCGAGTCGAACCCAGGCCCCAGGTTGGCCGAGCTGGCCGGCACCCGCACCTGGACACGACGATTCAGCGCGTACCGCACGTGTGACATCCGATTCAGCCCTCGAGCAGCAGAGCTGCAGCGGCGGACATGACGTCCACCGGGATCTTCGTGGGCGTCACGTCCGATCCGTCAGCAGCCTTCAGTGCCCAGCTCGGATCCTTCAACCCGTGCCCGGTCACTGTGCAGACCACCGTTGAGCCGGCCGGGACAGCGCCCCGCTCGTGCATCATCAGCAGACCCGCGATGCTGGCAGCAGATCCGGGCTCGACGAAGATGCCCTCGCGGCTGGACAACAGCCGGTGCGCGGCCAGGATCTGAGCGTCGGTCACCATGTCGATGACACCGCCGGAGTCATCGCGCGCCTGCTCCGCCTGTTTCCACGACGCCGGGTTGCCGATCCGGATCGCGGTAGCAATCGTGTCAGGCTCATCGACGGGGTGGCCCAGGACGATGGGGGCAGCGCCCGCAGCCTGGAAGCCCCACATCTTCGGGGTGTGCGTGGCAACAACGGGCCGGTCACCCTCACCCGCGTACTCGCGGTAACCGCGCCAGTACGCGGTGATGTTGCCCGCGTTTCCGACCGGTAGGCAGTGGATGTCGGGGGCGTCACCCAGGACATCCACGATCTCGAAAGCTGCAGTCTTCTGACCCTCGATCCGGGCCGGATTGACGGAGTTGACCAGCTCGACAGGGTAGGACTCGGCCAGTTTGCGGGCGAGGGTCAGACAGTCGTCGAAGTTGCCCGCGACCTGCAGCAACTGCGCCCCGTGGGCGATCGCCTGGCTGAGCTTGCCCATCGAGATCTTGCCGTCGGGCACGAGTACCCCGCACGTCATACCGGCCTTGGTGGCGTAAGCCGCAGCCGATGCGCTGGTATTACCGGTCGACGCGCAGATGACGGCTTTCGCACCGACCTTCGCGGCCATCGAGATCGCCGTGGTCATCCCCCGGTCCTTGAAGGATCCAGTGGGATTGAGGCCCTCGAATTTCACGTGGACGCTCGCACCGACGAGCTCACTCAGGTACTCCGCAGGGATGAGCGGGGTACCACCCTCACCGAGGGTGATGACCGGTGCGCCCGCCAACATCGGCAACCGGTCGGCGTACTCCTGGATGACGCCGCTCCACTGATGTGCCATCTGCTCAGACTCCTTCGACTCGCAACACGGAGGTCACCTCGGTGACATCGTCGTGCCCGCGCAACAGGTCCACGGTCCGCGACAGGGCAGCATCCGTGGCTTGGTGGGTGACTAGGTGCAGGGTCGCTCGGCCGGAGTCCGACCGGGACACTCCCTGTCGCATGCTCTCGATCGAGACGCCCTGCCCGCCGAAGACACTGGCCACCTGGGCCAGGACTCCCGGCCGGTCCAGGACTTCCAACCGAATCGAGTAGCTCGTCAGAGCTCGCCCGATCTTCTGCAATGTCATTGCCGCATAGGATGATTCGCCGGGTCCACGGCCACCGTGCACCCGGTGGCGGGCGGCCTGCACCACGTCGCCCAGAACGGACGACGCGGTGGCGTCGCCACCCGCGCCGCGCCCGTAGAACATCAATTCACCGGCCAGTTCGGCCTGCACGAAGACCGCGTTGAACGCGTCGCGCACCGATGCGAGGGGATGCGAGCGGGGCACCAGGGCGGGGTGGACGCGCGCGTTGATCGCCGGGCCCTGGGGCGTCTCCACGCGCTCGCAGATGGCGAGCAGTTTGATGACGCACCCCATTTTGCGGGCCGCCGCGATGTCCTGGGCGGTGAGCGCCATGATGCCTTCGCAATACACATCTCGCGTGGACACCCGGGTGTGGAAAGCGAGCGAGGCCAGGATCGCGGCCTTGGCGCGCGCGTCGTAACCCTCGACGTCGGCCGTGGGGTCCGCCTCGGCGTACCCCAGCTCCTGGGCCTCACGTAGCACGTCAGCCAGGTCAGCGCCGGTGCGGTCCATCTTGTCCAGGATGAAGTTGGTGGTGCCGTTGACGATGCCTACCACCCGACGTACGTCGTCGCCTGCGAGGTTGATCTGCAGGGGGCGAAGCAGCGGGAAACCGGCACCGGCCGATGCTTCGTAGAAACAGTCGACGCCGGCGCGCGCGGCTGCCTCGTAGAGGGTCGGGCCGTCCTCACCGAGCAGCACCTTGTTGGCGGTCACAACGCTGGCGCCGTGCTCGATCGCGTGCAGCAGCAACTTCCGCGCGGGCTCCAGTCCGCCCATCAGCTCGATCACCACGTCGGCGCGCTCGACCAACTCGCGGGCGTCGGTCGTGAAGATGTCCTTCGACAGCCCGGAGTCGGGCCGCTCGCGGTCGGCGTCACGCACGGCGACGCCGACAATCTCCAGGGGCGCACCGACGCGCGCAGCCAACTCATCCGCATGCTGCACGAGCCGACGCGCGACCGCCGAGCCCACGACTCCACAGCCCAGCAGGGCAACCCGCACGGGTGTACTCACGTCATTCACCTTCCAGAGCGAACAGATCGTCCATGGTCTCGCGTCGCAACCACACACTGACCATTCCCTCACGCATGGCGAGCACCGGAGGGCGCGGGATGTGGTTGTACTGGCTGGCCAGCGAACGGCAGTAGGCCCCGGTCGCCGGCACGACGAGCAGGTCGCCGGCGCGCACGTCGTCGGACAGCTGCATGTCCCGGACGACGATGTCACCGCTCTCGCAGTGCTTTCCCACCACGCGGGTCTGTTGCGCGGTCTCGCTGCTGGCGCGGTTGGCCAGAACGCACGTGTAGTCGGCGTCGTACAACACAGGACGCGGGTTGTCGCTCATCCCGCCGTCGACGGCGACGTAGCTGCGGACCAGATCGTCGTTGACCCGCACAGGTTTGACCGTGCCGACCTCGTAGAGCGTCACACCCGCCGGACCGATGATCGCGCGACCTGGCTCGAAGGAGATCCTCGGCACCGGTGTGTCTGCTGCAGCGCACGCGCGTGCCACGATTTCCGCCAGCTGCCGCGCCATCGCCTCCGGGCGTAGCGGACTGTCGGTGGGCAGGTAGGCAATGCCGAAACCTCCACCGAGGTCGAGCTCCGGCAGCTGCACCCCGTGCTCGGCGGCAACGGCCAACTGCAGGGCGATCAACCGCTCGGCGGCTTCGGCAAAACCGTCGGACTCGAAGATCTGACTTCCGATGTGGGAGTGGAAACCGAGCAGCCGCAACGCATCCGGGGCGGCAAGCACGCGTCGTACGGCCTCACTGACCTGGCTCACCTCCCTGTCCCCGCCGTCGTTCCCACTGCCTTGCTCCTCGGTAAGGCTGAAGCCGAACTTCTGGTCCTCGTGTGCCGTGGCGATGAACTCGTGGGTGTGGGCTTCGACGCCTGTCTTGACCCGGAGCATGACCTGAGTGACGACGCGGCGCTCACGGGCGGCCGCGGCGACCCGCTCGATCTCCTCGAACGAGTCCACAATGATCCGGCCGATGCCTGCGTCCAGCGCCTGGCCGATCTCCACAGCCGATTTGTTGTTGCCGTGCATCGCCATCCGGTCACCGGGAACCTCGGCTCGCAGCGCGACCGCCAACTCGCCACCCGAGCACACGTCCAGGAGCAGGCCCTCCTCGTGGACCAGTCTCGCCATCGCCGTGCAGAGGAAAGCCTTGCCGGCGTAGTAGACGTCGACACCGGTGCCGATGGCTTCGAATGCCAGCGTGAACGCGGAGCGGAACTCCCGCGCCCGACTGCGAATATCAGCTTCGTCCAGCAGGTATGCAGGGGTGCCCCACTTGCGGGCGATATCGCGTAGGTCGTGCCCCGCGATCGCGATGGCACCATCGTTCAGCGTGCACGTGTTGGCGGGGAAAACGCGGTCCAGGATGCGCCCGCGCGCGGCGGACGCGGGGCCGCTGGACTCGGCGGGCTGCGGCGCGCGGTCTGTCTGCCCAGTCGTATGTGTCTGCTCAGTCATGGCGGCCTAAAGGTACCCACCATCAGCACAAGGAGCGGGATCTGCCCGGAGGGAGAGACGCGCGCGTCCTCATCGCCCGGCTACGACTGATACGGTTGCTCCGCGCTGAACAAGCGCTGCCCGCCCCCGTAGCTCAGGGGATAGAGCGTCGCCCTCCGGAGGCGAAAGCGCAGGTTCGAATCCTGCCGGGGGCACCGAGGACAAAGCCGCAGGGAAACCTGCGGCTTTGTCTATTTTTAGCGGTCAGGGCCCCACCCAGGTGGTCGGTTTACGTCCGTGCCCCTCGCTGTAGCGAGGGACACGGACGTAAACCGACCACCTCAAGGGTGACGTGAAAAGATTCGCAGCCATTCCTTACTGATAGCGCGTGAGGCTCACCGGTTAAACGGCACGAAGCCCCTGGAAAACGAGCGCACTGATGGCATCCGGTAGCGCTGCGGTGTGGGTCCTGCTGGCAGGTCTGGTCCACTCAACAAGCGAGTTCACCATGCCGAATATCAACCGGGCGGTCAGGGTGGGATCCAGATCATCGCGCAGTTCACCGTCTCGAACAGCCTCCCGGACGAGTGAGGCTGCATATCTGTCCAGTGCCCGTCGCCGATCCAACGCGGCGCGCTCGACGGCGCTGTTGCCGCGGACCCGCAACAGCAGCGTCACGTACGGCTGCCGCTGTTGTAGCAGCATGACGCTCTCGCGGACCAGGAACTCCAACCGCACCACCGGGGGCCCATTGAGGTCGCGGCTTTCACGCGCCACAGCTTCCAGACCGTCCAACGCCACGTCCAGCGCCAACCGCAGTAGCACTTCCTTGCTTGCAACATGGTGATAGATCGCAGATTTCGCAATGCCGAGCCGTTGCGACAGGTCACCCATGCTCGTCGCGTCGAACCCGCGCTCGTTGAACACTTCGACGGTCACCGAGAGGAGCGAGTCGAGGTCGTAGCCCGGGCGACCACGACGGGTAACAGCATCGAGCGCTCCGCCAGCTACATCATTCATCGAAGCTCCTGACAATTACTGACCGAACGGTCGGTCACTCTCAGCGAAATCTAGTGGCTACCTCGCGGGATACCGTCGGGTCGTGCCCGCACCACGATTCTCCGCGCTTCGACTTCCCACACTCGAGCGCACCACGTCGCTCTACCAGTGGGCGCCGGCACTGGTTGCTCTCCTCACAACGATCGTGATCGTCCTGCCGCATGGAATCAACCTCGGTGTGATTCTGATCTACGCGCTCGCGACGATCTGGGGCGTACTGATTCCGGGGACGATCCTGACCCGCCTCTGCCGGGGCCAGGCGCGTTCGATCCTGGAGGAAATTTCCGTCGGCTTCGTCGTGGGCATGATGACCCAACTGATCGCCTGGGGCGCCTTCGTCGCACTGGGGATCGGCGCCTTCCTCGTGGTGTATCCGCTACCCCTGATCGCGGTCGCCGTCGCCGTACCCCGCTGGCGGGCGCAACTGCGCAGCACGGTGTACGAGGAACGTCAGCCATGGTGGGCGTCGTGGTCAGTTGCCGCAGCGTATGTGGTGGCGATCTGGCTACTCGCGAGCCGCATGTTCGCGAGCTACCCCCTACCCCCTGCGACCGCGCGCTGGTATCCCGACCTGTACTGGCACGTCGCGGTCGCAGCCTCCGCGCGCACGTCAGTGCCGCCCCTGGTGCCGCAGGTGTCCGGTCAGGAGTTGAAGTACCACTGGTTCTCCAACGCTCACATGGCTGCGGACTCCCTCATCTCCGGTGTCGACATCCTGCATGTCGCGAGTCGACTCTGGTATCTGCCGGTGTATGCCGCCATCATCGCGCTGACCTATCTGCTCGCCACCCGGCTGGCCGGCTCCCCCAAGGCCGGGCTGACCGCGCTGGTCCTGCTCCTCACCAACGCCGCCATCAATCCGGTGCGATGGATCGCACCGCTGGGAACGGACCCGATCGTCCCGCTGTCACCGTCAGAGGTGATGGGTGTCCCCGTGTTGATCGTGGCCACCTGGTGGGTCATCGACATCGTCCGCGGCCGTCGGTTGGGCCGCGCCGGTTGGGTACTGCTGGGGTTGATCATGCTCACCTGCGCGGGGTCGAAATCATCGAACCTGCCCGTGCTGCTGTGCGGATTGCTGCTCGTGGGCGTCCTCCAACTGGTGATCCGTGCACGACTGCGTCAGACCTGGATCAGCACGGGGCTGTGCCTGGCGGCCATCGCTGTCACCGCGCCGTTTCTGCTCGGCGGTGGCAACGTCTCCAAACTCGCCGCATTTGCAGCCCCCGGAGGTCGGCTGAATTCGTGGGTACCCGCGGCCGCGATCCCGAACGATGTCTGGAAATACACCTTCCTGGTGGTGCTCAGCATGCTCGTTCTGCTGCAGCTGGCGAGCCTCCTGCTGGCCGTGCCGCTGCTGAAGGATCCCGCAGTCGTCCTGCTCTTCGGCATGATCCTGGCCGGATTCAGCGCAACCCTGATCGTGTTGCACCCGAGCGGATCCGAACTGTATTTCCTGCGCGGTGTGATGCCGTTGTCGGACATCCTGATTGCCTGGGGCGTCGTGTACGCGATGCGCTGCCACGACGCTCGCTGGTGGCGGGCCGGCGTCGCCGCGGTGGTCGGTGGCGGCATTGGGTACGCCGCCGCGTCGTTCACCAGGAAGACCCACCCGTCGGCGAATGCGGCCTTCGTCGTGACATGTACGGCCACCGGCGTCCTGCTGGCGCTGCTGGCAGTCGGCATTGTGCTCTGGCGCCGCTCCCGTGCTACTCCCCGGGCGGGCTCGGTCCGGGCGGTTCTGGCCGGCCTTCTGGTGGGCGCTGCCGTGATCCCCAGCGGGATAACCATCGCCCGGTCCGGGCCCAGTCACGCCTACATCGCCAGTCCCGCCAACCAACTGTCGCCGGGCGCCGTCCCCGCAACCACCTGGCTGCGCACCCACACACCCGAGCAGGCGCTGCTCGCAACCAACGTGCACTGCCGCAAGGCCAGGACCACCCGGATCTGCGACTCGCGCGCGCTATGGGTGACCGCCCTCAGCGAGCGCCGGGCCTACGTCAGCTCCTGGGGATACACCGATCAGGCCTACGCGACGGCCAACCACCCACGGCCCGGGGAGAAGGGCGTCTTCTACTGGAGCGCCTCCTTCTACGACCAGCCACGGCTGCGCCTCAACGACTCGGCGTTCAACGCACCCACCCCGAAGATCCTGGCCACCTTGTACAACCGGGGAGTGCGCTACCTGATCGGTGACACATCGGCAAGCCCGGTGTCCCCGCTGCTCGCGACCATGGCGCAGCAGACCTTCCACTCCGGAAATGTCACGGTCTATCGCCTGCGTAAGCCGTGACGGCGGGCGCTCAGGATGAGGTAACCGCCCGGGGTGGCGTAGGTCACGCTCCAGGAGTAAATTACTGAACGAACGGTCGGTAATTGACAGTGCCAGTTCCGGCAGTGCCGACCGACGTCTATCCAGGAGAGCTGTCATGTCGACGACGATTTCGAATCTTGATACGCCGTCGTTGGAGCACGCCTTCGACGCCACGATCGACGACGACCGTCGTATCGAGCCCCGCGACTGGATGCCCGAGGCTTACCGCAAGACGATGATCCGCCAGATCGCGCAGCACGCGCATTCGGAGATCATCGGCATGCAACCCGAGGGCAACTGGATCACCAGGGCTCCATCCCTGCGTCGCAAGGCGATTCTGCTGGCGAAGGTGCAGGATGAGGCCGGTCACGGAATGTATCTGTACAGCGCTGCAGAGACTCTCGGCGCCGACCGCGCCGATATGACACAGAAGCTGATCTCCGGTCGGCAGAAGTACTCCTCGATCTTCAACTACCCCACGCTGACCTATGCGGACGTCGGAGTCATCGGCTGGCTCGTAGACGGTGCTGCGATCTGCAACCAGGTGCCGCTGTGCCGTGCCTCCTACGGCCCGTACGCCCGCGCGATGATCCGGGTCTGCAAAGAGGAGTCCTTCCACCAGCGCCAGGGATATGAACTGCTGCTGACGATGATGGGCGGTACTGACCGCCAGCGCGCCATGGTGCAGGAGGCGACCGACCGCTACTGGTGGCCGTCGCTGATGATGTTCGGTCCGCCCGACGACCGCTCCCCCAATACCGCCCAGTCCATGCGCTGGGGGATCAAGCGGCACACCAACGACGAACTACGTCAGCGCTTCGTCGATATGACTGTGCCGCAGGCGGCAAAGCTGGGTGTGACGCTGCCCGACCCCGACCTGGTGTGGAACGAGTCACGTGGTCGTCACGACTTCGGTGAGATCGACTGGTCGGAGTTCGACGCCGTGCTGAAGGGCAACGGCCCATGCAACACCCAGCGGGTGCAGCACCGCCGCCGGGCGCATGAGGATGGTGCCTGGGTGCGCGAGGCCGCAACCGCGTACGCAGCCAAGGCCGCCGCCCGATGAGCGAATCCACCGGCGAGGCATTCACTGCCGAAGGCGGGCACGGTGCCGTACCCATGGAGGGCATACCCGTCGAACCGTCGCCTGCGGCGGTGCGCTCGGACTGGCCGCTCTACGAAGTGTTCCTACGCGGCAAGCGCGGGCTGAACCACGTCCACGTCGGCTCCCTGCACGCTGCCGACGCCACGATGGCGCTGCACCACGCGCGCGATCTCTACACCCGGCGTAACGAGGGTGTCAGCATCTGGGTGGCCGCGTCCGCCGACATCACCGCATCCAGCCCCGCCGAGAAGGACCCGTTCTTCGCGCCGTCGGGTGACAAGGTGTACCGCCACCCCACCTTCTACGACATCCCGGCCGACGTGCCGCACATGTGATGACAAAAACCACCGACCACGCAGCCACCGACCATGCTGCCGGCGACCACCTCTACGAAGGCCTTGCCGACGAACACTTCGGCGACGAACGTTGGGCTTTCGGCACCGGTTTCACGAACGCCCTCGAAGGCATCGACACCACGATTCCTGACAACGTCGACGCCGATGCACTCGCCGATTACTGCCTGATGCTCGGCGACGATGCGCTCGTCATGTCCCACCGCCTGCAGGAGTGGGTGACCCGGCTGCCGGAGCTGGAGGAGGAGACCGCCGTCGCCAATATCGCGCTGGACCTGCTGGGTCAGGCCCGGATGCTGCTGGCCCGCGCAGGCACCGTTCTCGGCCGTACCGAGGACGACCTCGCATTCTTCCGCGACGCCCAGGACTTCCGCAACGTCCGCCTCGTGGAGCCGGTCGACGACGACTTCGCCCAACTGGTCACCCGCCTGATGGTGTTCAGCACGTGGCGGCTGGCCCTGCTGGAGCGGGTCCGCGATGTCGCCGACCCTGTTCTGGGCGCCATCGCGGCCAAGGGTGTGAAGGAGCTGACCTACCACCGGGACTACGCCGCCGGCTGGGTGCTGCGCCTCGGCGACGGCACCCAGGTGTCCCAGCGACGGATGACGGTCGCTGTGGAACGGGTCTGGCCGCTCATCCCCGAGCTGTGGAGACACTGCGGGGCGCAGGACGCACTCGGCATCACGGCTCCACGGCAGCCGGTGCTCGACGTGCTCGCCGACGTCTTCGGGCAGGCCACGCTCACTCTCCCCACAGACCCCCGCGAGCTGGGCGCGGTCGACGGCCGCACCGGTCGGGACGGCATTCATACCGAAGCCCTGGGCTATCTCCTCGCCGAGCTGCAGAGCGTCGCGCGGGCCGACCCGGAGGCCACCTGGTGATCAGCGAAAAGACAGCTACCCGAGCCTGGCGGGTCGCCGCCCAGACCCCCGATCCAGAGTTGCCGATGCTGACCCTCGCCGACCTCGGGATCCTGCGTGATGTCAGCGAAAGCCTCGACGGGAGCATCGTTGCGACCATCACGCCGACCTATTCCGGGTGCCCGGCCATCCGCGAAATCAGCCTTGACCTACGCAGCCGTCTCATCGGCGCGGGGTATGAAAACGTCCGGATAGCAACGCAGCTCGCACCGGCATGGACCAGCGACTGGATCACTGAAGAGGGCCGGGGCAAACTGCTCGAGGCGGGCATCGCACCGCCGGACCCCGCGCGGCACACCAGCGGTCCGGTGCCGCTGACTCTGGGTCTACCGACGAGCGCGCCCTGCCCCCGCTGCGGTTCCACGCGCACCACCCAGACAGCAGCATTCAGCGCGACAGCGTGCCGATCCCTGCACCGGTGCCTGGACTGCGCCGAACCCTTCGAGGCGGTAAAATCACTGTGAAGTCATCACTATGAAGACGCAGTTCCACACTCTGCGGGTGGCCAGCATCGAGCGGCTCACCGACGACGCAGCAGCCCTGACGTTTGCGGTGCCGACCGACCTGGAGCAGGAGTTCCAGTTCGCCCCCGGCCAGAGTCTCACCATTCGTCGGGGTGCGGAACGACGGTCGTATTCGATCTGCGCCGCCGCGGGAGAAGCCCCGCGTATCGGTGTCCGCGAGGTCGCCGGTGGTGCCGTCAGTAGCTGGCTCGTACACGACGTCCGTCCGGGCGACGAACTGGACGTGCTGGCGCCGAGCGGCAGATTTGTGCCCGACCTGGCCACCCCGGCGCACCACGTGCTGATCGCCGCGGGCTCCGGGATCACGCCGATGATCTCCATTGCCCGCTCCGTCCTGGAATCCGATGAAGGCTCCACTGTGACGCTGCTGTACGGCAACCGTCGTGTCGACTCGGTGATGTTCGCGGACGAGCTCGCCGATTGCAAAGACGCTCACCACACCCGTATGCAGCTGGTCCACGTGCTCTCCCGCGAGCCACAGGAGGTGCAGCTCTTCGGCGGCCGGATCGACGCGGAAAGACTGACCGCTGTCCTGACCGGCACGGTCGATGTCGCTGCCGTCGACCATTGGTGGCTCTGCGGCCCCCTGGGGATGGTGCACGCAGCGCAGGATGTCCTGCGCCAGCACGGCGTGCCACGCGAACGCGTCCACCGGGAGCTCTTCTGGGTCGGCGACGAACCACCCGAGCAGGCCCGCCACGAAGAGGCTGCTCAGGTCGACGGCGCTGCTGCGACCATCGTGCTCGACGGCCGCAGCACGCTGGTCACCGTCCCACCGGACACCGCCGTCCTCGACGCGGCGCAGCAGGTCCGCCCCGACCTGCCTTTTGCCTGCAAAGGCGGCGTATGCGGCACCTGCCGCGCCCGGGTCACGGACGGGGCGGCGACGATGCGGCGCAACTACGCCCTGGAGCCCGAGGAGGTGGCCGCGGGATACATCCTGACCTGCCAGGCCATCCCCACCACCGACACGCTGACCGTCGATTACGACAGTTGAGGAGCGCTGGATGGACCCTGCGGACAAGAACACGGCCGACAAGAACACGCTGGACCCCGACTCACTGGATCCGGTAGAACGCGCGAGCGTCGATGAGCTGCGCGCCCTGCAGCTGACCCGGTTGCAGTGGTCGGTGCGGCATGCGTACGACAACGTTCCGCACTACCGCGCGGCGTTCGAGTCGGTCGACGCGCATCCCCAGGACATCCGTGCCGCGAACGATCTTGCGGCGCTTCCGTTCACCACCAAGGCCGATCTACGCGACAACTACCCGTTCGGCATGTTTGCGGTCCCGCGCGAGCAGGTCGCGCGGGTGCATGCGTCGTCCGGCACGACCGGCCGACCCACCGTCGTCGGGTACACCGCCCACGACATCACGACCTGGGCCTCGCTGATGGCGCGCTCGATCCGGGCCGGCGGCGGTCGCGCCGGTGACCTAATCCATGTCGCCTACGGCTACGGGCTCTTCACCGGCGGATTGGGCGCGCACTACGGCGTCGAAGCCCTCGGCGCGACGGTCGTCCCTGTATCCGGGGGTATGACGAGTCGGCAGGTCACGCTGATCCGCGACTTCGAGCCGGACGTGATCATGGTGACGCCCAGTTACATGCTGGTCATCGCCGACGAGATGGAGCGTCAGGGCCTGGACCCTCGCGAATCATCGCTGCGCGTGGGGATATTCGGTGCCGAGCCGTGGACCCAGCGACTACGCCAGGAGCTGGAGGACCGTCTCGATATCCACGCCGTCGACATCTACGGACTCTCGGAGCTGATGGGACCGGGCGTTGCGATGGAATGCGTGGAGACCAAGGACGGGCTGCACCTGTGGGAAGACCACTTCTTTCCCGAGATCGTCGATCCGGTCACCGGGGAGCTGCTGCCGGACGGCGAGGTGGGCGAGTTGGTCCTGACCTCTCTGACGAACGAAGCCATGCCGATCATCCGCTACCGCACCCGCGACCTGACCCGGCTGTTGCCCGGCACTGCCCGACCGATGCGCCGCATCGAGAAGATCACCGGACGCTCCGATGACCTGATGATCGTGCGCGGTGTCAACATCTTCCCCACCCAGATCGAGGAGCTGGTGCTCGCCATTCCGATGCTGACGCCGCATTTCCAGTGCGTACTCACCCGACCCGGTCGGATGGATGAACTCGTCGTACGCGTCGAACATGCACCGGGATCGGCGGCGGACCGGGCTACCAGCGCGGGCGAGGACCTGAGCCGACAGATCAAGGACCGCACCGGCGTCACCGTGCAGGTGCAGGTGCTCGCCCCCGATTCGATCGAGCGGTCGGTGGGCAAGATGCGCCGGATCGTGGACCAACGCACCCTCTGACCTATCCGCCAGTACCGGGCCCGCCCGGGTGAATCGAAGCCGAAGTAGACGATCTGATCGGCGTGCGCCCCGTTGTTCGGGTTGGGTTCGATCACCGCGTGCCGCTTCTGCTGCCCTCCGTGGCGCCATCCCAGGTACATCCACGCTCGCTGCCGCGATGAGCACGTCGCGATTCCAGCGAAACGCGCTACCGTGGCGCCGTCATTTGCTGCACCACACCACCCGCATGGGAGCTTTCATGGCGTTCGTCCCCACCCGCGAAGACAAGTTCAGCTTCGGTCTGTGGACGGTGGGATGGCAGGCGCGCGACCTGTTCGGCGAGGCCACCCGGCCGGTGCTCGCCGGTGTCGAGGCGGTGCACAAGCTCGCCGCGTTGGGTGCCTACGGAATCACCTTCCACGACGACGATCTGATCCCGCCGGGCAGCTCGCCGGCCGAGCGGGACACCATCATCACCAAGTTCAAACAAGCACTGGCCGACACGGGCATGGTCGTGCCGATGGCAACAACGAACTTGTTCGGTGACCCCGTTTTCAAGGACGGCGGCTTCACCAGCAACGATCGCTCCGTGCGCAGGTACGCCCTGCGCAAGGTCATGCACAACATGGATCTGGCCGCCGAGCTCGGTGCCGAGACCTACGTTTTCTGGGGTGGCCGCGAGGGCTCCGAAGTGGATTTCGCAAAGGACGTCCGCGCGGCGCTGGACCGCTACCGCGAAGCCATCGACCTGCTCGCCCAGTACTCGATCGACAAGGGTTACGGGATGCGTTTCGCCATCGAGCCCAAGCCCAACGAGCCTCGGGGAGACATTCTGCTACCCACGATCGGGCATGCGCTGGCGTTCATCACCCAGCTGGAACACGCCGACATGGTCGGTATCAACCCCGAAACCGGCCATGAGCAGATGGCCAGCCTGAATTACACACATGGCATCGCCCAGGCGCTGTGGCAGGGCAAGCTGTTCCATATCGATCTCAACGGCCAAAAAGGGCCCCGCTACGACCAGGACATGGTGTTCGGTTACGGCGACCTGCTGCAGGCGTTCTCCACGGTCGACCTGCTCGAGAACGGCGCCCCTGGTGGTGGCCCGACGTACACCGCGGACCGGCACTTCGACTACAAGCCGCTGCGGACCGAAAACATGGACGGCGTGTGGGAATCCGCGCTGGCCAATATGGAGCTGTACCTCGCCCTGAAGGAACGCTCCCAGCAGTTCCGGGCCGACCCACGGGTGCAGGAAGCCCTTGCCACAGCCGAGGTCGCGGAACTGTCCCAACCGACCCTGAACACCGAGGAGACATGGGAGATGTTGCTGAGCGACGACACGGCCGCCCAGAACTTCGACCGCGACACCGCAGCCACCAAAGGCTACGGCTTCGCGCGCATCCAACGCCTGGCCATCGAACACCTGCTCGGCATCCACTCCGGATCCACCCACACTGACTAACCGACGGACCGCCGCTGACAGCCACTGCGGGACGGGCAGTCAGCGGCGGCGGGCGACCGGACGTTGCGTCGCGTCGTCGACTTCGCCGACGAGTTCTTCCAGCACGTCCTCCAGGAACACCAGACCGAGCACGGTGCCGACATCGTCCACCACCCGCGCCACGTGGCTGCCGCTGCGCTGCATGGTCAGCAGGACGTCTTCAACGTCGTCGGCCCGCCCCACTGTGGCCAGCTTGCGGATCCGCTTGGGCGGCACCGGCTCGTCATAGGCCTCGTCGCGCGCATACAGCACATCCTTCAGATGCAGGTAGCCCGCGATCACACCGCCCAGATCCCGCACCGGGTAGCGCGAGAAACCCGTGGTGGCCACCAGCCGTTCCAGTTGAGCGGGCGTAATGCCGACGGACACCGTCTCCAGCTCGGCCAGAGGTACAGCAACGTCCGCCGCGCACCGGTCACTGAACTCCAACGCCCCCTGGACACGCTGCTGCTGACGCTCCTGCAGCAGGCCCCCGCGGTGCGACTCCTGCACGATCAGCTCGACCTCTTCGGCGGAGAAGGTCGAGGTCATCTCACTCTTGGGCTCCACTCCGAGCCGTCGCACGATCCACTTGGAGATTGCTTCGACGAGCCAGATCACCGGCCCCAAGACCCGGGTCACCGCCAGCAGGGCCGGCGCGAGCGCGAGCGCCGCGCGGTCGGGACCGGCGATGGCGAGGTTCTTGGGCACCATCTCCCCCAGCACCACATGCAGGTAGGCAACGATCAGCAACGCGATCACCAGTGCGATCACATCGGAGGCGGCACTGGGGATGCCCACGGATTCCAGCGGACCTGCGATCAGATGGTGGATGGCGTCCTCGGCGACGGCTCCCAGCAGCACCGAGCAGATCGTTATCCCCAACTGCGCGCAGGCGAGCAACGAGGACACCTGTTCCAGTGCCTGCAGGCTGGCGCGCGCACGCTTGGACCCCGCTGCCGCCATCGGCTCCAGCTGCGAGCGCCGTGCGGCCATGACAGAGAACTCGGCGCCCACGAAGAAGGCGTTGCCGAGCAGGAACAGCACAGAGAGCCAAAGATTCATGATTGGCCACCCTCGTCCTCATCAGCGGCCACCGGAGCCGGCGTCAGGCGTAACCGGTCAACCCGGCGTCCGTCCATCGAGATCACCCGCAGGGTCCACCCGGGCAGCTGCATCTCATCGCCCACGACCGGCACCCGGCCGACGCTTGCCATCACGAAGCCGCCCATCGTTTCGTAGGCAGACCCGATCGGAATATCCGCCCCGATCCGTTCGTGCACCTCGTCGGGTCGCCACAGCCCCGGCACTGTCCAGGAGCCGTCGGGCAGCACCCGACTCGGGTCGCGCACCCTGTCATGTTCGTCGCTGACCTCACCGACGATCTCCTCGATGACGTCCTCGAGGGTCACCACTCCGCTCGTACCGCCGTACTCGTCGACCACGATCGCCAACTGGAAACCACTGGCGCGCAGTAGCAACAGCAACGGGTCGAGGGTGATCGTCTCGGGCACCAATACCGGCGGCACCATCAGTGCCGTGACAGGAACGTCGCTGCGGCGATCCTGCGGAACCGCGATGGCCCTTTTGACATGCACGATCCCGTCGACGTCATCCCAGTCCTCGCCGAGTACCGGGAACCGGGAGTGCCCGGTAGTACGCGCAAGCTCGACGACGTCGGCGGCCGAGGCCGTGCGCGGCACCGAATCGCACTTGACCCGCGGGCTCATCACGTCGGCAGCGACGCGCTCGCCGAAATCGAGGGACCGGGTCAGCAGTCGCGCGGTGCGCTCCTCCAGCACTCCGGCTTCGGCTGATCGGCGCACCATCGATACGAGTTCCTGAGGGGTCCGGGCGGCACTCAGTTCCTCCTGCGGCGCCACCCCCACGGAGCGCAGCAGGACATTTGCGGACCCGTTGAGCATCACGATCAGCGGGCGCATGCCCACCGCGAACATCCGCACCGGGCCGGCCACGATCTTTGCCACCCGCAGTGGGTCGGAGAAGCCGAGGAACTGCGGCACCAACTCGCCGACGATCATCGAGAACAGCGTGGCGAGCACCAACGCCAGCACTGCGGAGACAGCGGTGCTGGCTTCCGCGCTCAGCCCCAGGGCAGTCAGCGGCGTGTGCAGCAGCACCCCGAGCGAGGGCTGCACGAGGTACCCGAGCACCAGGGTCGTGATGGTGATGCCGACCTGCGCAGCAGACAGCTGGGTGGACAGGGTCCGCAACGACTCCAGAACCACCCCCGCTCGGGTATCGCCCTCGTCCACGGCGCGCTGCACCGTCGGGCGATCCAGCGCGACAAGAGAGAACTCGGCGGCCACGAAGAGCGCGGTGCCGAAGGTGAGGGCTACGCCCAGGAGCAACAGAAGCCACGGCGTCATCAGGAGGCCATCCTCTCTTACCGCAGCGGTTCGGCACGCCGAAGGTCCACGACTATTCGCGCTGCCCGGCTCGATGCCCGATGATGACGGCACGGTTCGTCGGCGCGGACAGGCGCCCGACCGCGACAGAAACGACGTCACGATGACCAAAGGGGTATGACGTGTCTGCCAGTCCAGCACCCACAGCGCGCGCCGGACGTGATCCGGGCGCGCCGGTGGAGATCTCGCACTTGTCCAAGTCGTTCGGTAGCTTCCGCGCCGTCGACGATCTCAGCTTTTCGGTCCGACCCGGCCGGATCACCGGTTTCCTGGGTCCCAACGGCGCGGGCAAGACCACCACCTTGCGGATGGCCCTCGGGCTCATCAAGCCCTCCTCCGGTACGGCGACCATCGCTGGTCACAAATACATCGACCTGAAGGACCCACTCGGCACTGTCGGCGCGGCCCTGGAGGCAACCAACTTCCACCCAGGTCGCAGCGGCCGCAACCACCTACGGGTGCTCGCCGCGGCCAGCGGCGTCTCGGACCAACGGGTCGATGAGATGCTCGACCTGGTCGGGATCCCCGCGGCGGCGAAGAAACGCGCCGGCGGCTACTCGATGGGTATGCGTCAGCGCCTGGGCCTTGCGGCAGCACTACTCGGTGATCCGCAGGTGCTGATCCTCGACGAGCCGGCCAACGGCCTGGATCCGGAGGGAATCCGCTGGCTGCGCGGGTTCCTGCGTCATCTCGCGGGTGAGGGCAAGACGATCCTGATCTCCAGCCACATGCTGAGCGAGGTGGAGCAGACCGTCGATGACGTCGTCATCATCGCCAACGGGCAGTTCGTGCGACAGGGCACGATCCAGGAGCTACGGGGGCATGCGCGCATCATCGTGCGTACCCCCAGTGGTGACCGGCTCACCGACGCATTGCGCCGTGCTGGCCTGCATGTCGAAGCGCTTCCGGAGGGCCGCTACGCCGTGTCCACCGATGACCTCATCCAGGTCGGCGACGCCGCATTCGCTGCCGGTGTGCCCGTGCACGAGTTACGCGCCGAGCAGGCCGATCTGGAGCAGTTGTTCTTCCAACTCACCGAAAACACCAACCGCAACCTGAACCAGTCGAACGGGCAACGGGTACCGGGTGGCGCGCCGCCCGAGGGGCGACAGACCGCACCAGGAGGGGCGAAGTAATGGGCGCTGCAATCAAGGCCGAAATCCGCAAGCTGACCACGATCAGACTCTGGTGGGGCATGGCGATCGGCATCTTCATCTTCGCCGCAGGCATCGCAGCCCTGGCCGCGAGCCTCGGAGGCAACAGTGCCAACTCCGACGGCAGTGAGTCCCCCGTGGACCGCGCCGCGGGCGTCTACACAGGCGGCATCACCTTCGGCTATCTGCTGCTCCTGGTCATCGGCATCCTCACGATAGGGATGGAATACCGGCACAAGACCATTACCTCGGCGCTGCTCGCGGTGCCATCGCGGGTCAAGCTCATCGGGGCCAAGATCGTCGCACTGTTGATCTTCGGAATCGCCTACGGCGTGTTGTTCCTCATCTCCTCAGTAGCCGTGGGCGGTGCGATCCTGGCGGCCAAGGGCGAAGCCGTCTTCCCCGAACCTGCCACGTTGAGCCGGACACTGCTGTTGTCGTTGTTGGTGCTGGGCCTGTGGGCCCTGATCGGGCTCGGCCTGGGGATCCTCATTCCGAATCAGGTGGCGGCCCTGCTGATCGGTGTCGGACTGGCATTCATCGTCGAACCCATTGCGGCGGTCATCCTGGCCAATGTCAGCTGGGGCGAGACAGCATCGAAATACTTCCCCAGCCGGGCCACCCAGGCCATCCTCAGCCAGGGCCAGAACGGCGGGCCGGGCGGTTCAGCCCCGCTGGACTGGTGGCAGGGTTCTCTGGTGCTGATTGCCTACGCGGTGATCTTCGCGGTCATCGGGACGCTGTTGACGAAACGACGCGACATCTTGTAACACACCCTGATGACCTGCCCAACGGCACCTGGCCTTGCACGTTAGGCTAGGTGCCATTGTCGCTCCAGAGCTCGAAACCCAGACGTGTGCAACAGACACACGTCGCCCTCCTTGTGAAAGAGGCGCATTCCGCGTGTCATCCCAGTCGCCCGACCCACTCGCAACGTTCGGACCGAACGAGTGGCTGGTAGACGATCTATACCAACAGTATTTGCAGGACAAAACCTCGGTGGACAAGGCGTGGTGGGGCTTCTTTGCCGACTACACACCCGGCACGACGTCCGGCTCGAACGGCTCGAACGGGTCAACAGAGGCGCCTGCTTCCAAGCCCGCTGACGCCAAGCCCGCGCAGTCGAAGCCCGCTGACGCCAAGCCCGCGCAGTCGAAGCCCGCTGACGCCAAGCCCGCGCAGTCGAAGCCCGCTGACGCCAAGCCCGCTGAGCCGGCCACGGCTGCGACCCGCCCGAACGCAGACAGTGAGAAGCGGACGCACCACTCGCACGCCGCTCCTGACCCGCGTCAGGCGGAGTTGTCCAACACCCAGCCGATCGCGCGCGACAGCGTCAACGACACCATCCCGACGCCTGAACCCGCCGAGGACACCCGCACCACCCTGCGCGGGGTGGCTGCCCGCATCGTGGCCAATATGGAGGCCAGCCTGGAAGTGCCCACCGCCACGAGCGTGCGGGCCATCCCGGCCAAGCTGCTGATCGACAACCGCACGGTCATCAACAACCACCTGTCCCGCACGCGTGGCGGCAAGGTCAGCTTCACGCACATCCTGGGTTGGGCGATCGTCAAGGCGCTGCGGGTGCTGCCCGAGATGAACTACGCGCTCGGCGAAGACGAGAAGGGCAAGCCGGTGCTGATCGAGCCCGGCCACATCAACTTCGGTCTGGCGATCGACCTCAAGAAGGA
This sequence comes from Dermatophilaceae bacterium Sec6.4, assembly GCA_039636865.1. NCBI lineage: Bacteria > Bacillati > Actinomycetota > Actinomycetes > Micrococcales > Dermatophilaceae > Dermatophilaceae bacterium Sec6.4. The sequence goes on along the minus strand of CP144172.1, from coordinate 1,339,648 downwards.
GGACGGCAGCCGCACCCTGGTCGTGCCCAACGTCAAGGGCGCCGAGGCAATGAGCTTCGCCCAGTTCTGGAACGCCTACGAAGACATGGTGCGCAAGGCCCGCAGCGGGTCACTGACCGTCGACGACTACAAGGGCACCACGATCAGCCTGACCAACCCGGGCGGTATCGGCACCATTCACTCGGTGCCACGACTGATGAAGGGTTCGGGCGCGATCATCGGTGCGGGCGCTCTGCAGTACCCCGCTGAATGGTCCGGTGCGAGCCACGACTCCGTCATCAAGAACGGTGTCAGCAAAATCATGACGCTGACCTCCACCTACGACCACCGTGTCATTCAAGGTGCTGTCTCCGGCGAGTTCCTGCGGATCCTGAACGGATACCTGCTCGGTGACGACGGCTTCTACGACGAGATCTTCGCCGCGCTGAAACTCCCGTACGAGCCGATCCGCTGGGTCATGGACATCGACACCAGTCACGACGACGACATCAACAAGACCGCGCGTGTGCAGGAACTGATCCATGCCTATCGGGTACGCGGTCACCTGATGGCCGACACCGACCCGCTGGAGTACAAGCAGCGCAAGCACTCCGATCTCGACGTGGGTTCACACGGACTGTCCCTGTGGGACCTGGACCGTACTTTCCCGACCGGCGGATTCGGCGGTGAGCCGTTCCTGAAGTTGCGCAAGATCCTGGGGGTCCTGCGGGACTCCTACTGCCGCAGCATCGGTATTGAATACATGCATATCCAGGCTCCGACCGAGCGCAAGTGGGTCCAGGAGCGGGTCGAGATCGGCTACCAGAAGGCCACCACCGACGAGCAGCTGCGTATCCTGCGCCGGCTCAACGCTGCCGAGGCCTTTGAGACCTTCCTCCAGACCAAGTACGTGGGGCAGAAACGTTTCAGCCTGGAGGGCGGGGAGTCTGCGGTTGCGATCGTGGACCGCATCCTGTCCCGGGCCGCCGATGACGACCTGGATGAGGCCTGCATCGGAATGCCGCACCGCGGCCGGTTGAACATGTTGGCCAACATTGCCGGCAAGTCCTACGCGCAGGTCTTCGCCGAGTTCGAGGGCACGGCGGACCCCAAATCCGTGCAGGGCTCCGGCGACGTGAAGTACCACCTGGGCACGGAGGGGGTCTTCACCTCCGACACCGGCCGCAAGATCGATGTCTACCTCGCCGCCAATCCCTCCCACCTGGAGGCTGTCAATCCTGTCCTCGAGGGCATTGTGCGCGCCAAGCAGGACCGCATCAACCTGGCGGGCAGTGCTTACACCGTGCTGCCGCTGCTGATGCATGGTGACGCTGCGTTCGCCGGCCAGGGTGTGGTCGCCGAGACCCTCAACCTGTCCCAACTGCGCGGCTACCGCACCGGCGGCACGATTCACCTGATCGTCAACAACCAGGTCGGCTTCACCACCGCACCGAGTAGTTCGCGTAGCTCGACCTACAGCACCGACGTTGCGCGGATGGTGCAGGCGCCGATCTTCCACGTCAACGGCGATGACCCCGAGGCGTGCGTTCAGGTCGCCGAGCTCGCCTACGACTATCGGCAGAAGTTCAACAAGGACGTCGTCATCGACATGGTCTGCTACCGGCGCCGGGGCCACAACGAGGGTGATGACCCCTCGATGACCCAGCCGCTGATGTACCGACTCATTGAATCCAAGCGCAGTGTCCGCAAGCTCTACACCGAAGCGCTCATCGGCCGTGGCGACATCACGATCGAAAATGCCGAGGAGGCGCTGCGCGATTACCAGAAGCAGCTCGAGCGGGCCTTCACCGAAACCAAGGAAGCACGTAAGGCGGCTTCCCAAACTGCCCCGCAGGCACCGAGCGCGAGCTCTGCAGGCACGGACGCCGAAGGCCACGGCGGGCTGGAACGCCCCTCGGCACAGGAGGAGGACGACACCCGCGAGGACCGCAGCCGTCACGGGACCTCCATCAGTGAAGCCATGCTGCTCAAGATCGGTGACACCTGGGTCAACGCGCCCGAGGGCTTCACCGTGCACGCCAAGTTGCAGAAGTTGATGGAGCGACGCGCGCGCATGGTGCGCGACGGCGGCATCGACTGGGCGATGGGCGAACTGACCGCGCTCGGCTCGCTGCTGATGGAGGGTGTGCCGGTACGCCTCGCAGGCCAGGACACCAGGCGAGGCACCTTCACCCAGCGCCACGCTGTGCTCATCGACTCGGTGAACGGCAACGAATGGACCCCGCTGCGCTACCTTTCCGACGAGCAGGCCTGGCTGTGGATCTATGACTCGTTGCTCTCGGAGTTCGCCGCGATGGGCTTCGAGTACGGCTACTCGGTGGAACGCCCGGACGCGCTCGTGCTGTGGGAAGCCCAGTTCGGTGACTTCGCCAATGGCGCGCAGTCGATCATCGATGAATTCATCAGCTCCTCGGAGCAGAAGTGGACCCAGCGCAGCTCGGTCGTACTGCTGCTACCGCACGGCTACGAAGGACAGGGCCCTGATCACTCCTCGGCACGGATCGAGCGGTTCCTGACCTTGTTCGCCGAGGACAACATGACGATCGCCTACCCCTCCTCGCCTGCGTCCTACTTCCACCTGCTGCGCCGCCAGGCGTTCGCGCGGCCGCGGCGTCCGCTGATCGTCTTCACGCCCAAGCAGTTGCTGCGTCTGAAGGCAGCCGTTTCCGATCCGAGCGAGCTGACCAGCGGCACCTTCCAGCCGGCAATTCCTGACACCTCGGGTATCGAGGCGAAGGGGGTAACCCGGGTGCTGCTCACCTCGGCGCGTATCTACTGGGACCTGGAGGCCGAACGCACCCGCCGCGAGGACCAGCAGACGGCGATCGTCCGCGTGGAGCAGCTGGCGCCGATCCCGACGCGTGAGATCGCCGAGGCCATCGCGCACTACCCGGATGCCGAACTGGTCTGGGTGCAGGACGAGCCCAAGAACCAGGGGGCCTGGCCGTTCATGGCACTCAACCTGCCCGAACAGCTCGCCGAACTGGGTGAGCACCGCACCCTGCGAGTGGTGTGCCGCCCGGCATCCGCGTCGCCCGCGACCGGATCCAGCAAGCGACACCAGGCACAACTTGCCGAACTGCTCGCGCAGTCCTTCGATCGATAGGTCACCGGTGACGATTGCAGTCGAAGGACCGGTACTGGCTCTCCCGGACGGGTGGACCACACGTCCGCCCGTCCAGGGTGACGTCGGGGCACTGGGAGCCCTGCAGGCCCAGGAGAAACAGGCCGTGCTCGGTATCTCCAGTGTTGATGAGGACGCCGTTCGCGCCTTCGTCACCGGGCTCGGTTCGTGGACCCGCAGGCAACTGGTCGTCGTCGATTCAGGCGGCGCTGTGAAGGGTTGGTCCTCGGTACACGACCGGGCCTCCGGCCGTACCGACATCAGGGTGTATGTCGATCGCGGGCTGTCGGCCGATGTCGGCAATCTGGTGGCCGGCCAGTTGTACTTCTGGTGCTCATCGGTCGCCGCTGACGTGGCCGCTTCGGAGCGCGGCGAGGCACGCACCGAACTCGAATCGGACATCTACGCTGATGACGCCACCCAGATCAGGTGGCTGCAAGCTGCCGGACTGACGTACTCCCGGACCTGGTTGCAGATGTCCCGACCGGTGGATCCGCGCGAGGCCGACGGCGTTTTTCCGGCGACCCGTGAAGGCGTCGTGATACGCCGGGTAGCCGGCCACCCCGACGGCTCCCCTGTCGGTGCCGAGCTGCGCGCCGTTCACCAGGTGCTCGAGGAATCCTTCGAGGACCACTTCAACTCCTACCGCGAAGCCTTCGGTGAGTTCGTGCAGCGTCTGCGGGAAGACCCCGGCCACCGGTGGGACCACTGGTGGATCGCCATCGTCGACGTCGACGGTCAACCCACGCCCGGCGGCGCACTGGTCAGCACCGAGCTGCCCCCGGATGAACACGGAGTTGCCGGTACCTACGTGGAGTACATCGGGGTGCACCGCGTGGCACGTGGACGCGGCGTTGCCAAAGGTCTGCTGTACGCGGTTATCGCTGATTCCGCCGAACGAGGCCGGGGCAGGGTCGGTCTCGAGGTCGACGCCGACTCCCCCACCCAGGCCGATGGCCTCTACCTGTCGATGGGCTGGGTCACGAAGTACCGCACCCAGACGTGGTCGCGCGACATCGACACCACCCTGAACGCGTCGCCGGCCGTCGCGCCTGGCCGATAGCGGTCGGTAGGCGGGATAGCCTGCCGGGTGTGTACTTCACCGATCGAGGCATTGAGGAGCTGACATCTCGCCGCGGCGAGGAAGAGGTGAGCCTGGCGTGGGTCGCCGACCAGCTGCAGGCCTTCGTGGACGTACACCCTGAGTTCGAAACCGCAGTAGAACGGCTCGCGACATGGCTCGCGCGCCTCGACGACGATGAGTGAGACAGATGTGACCTACCCGACGCAGGGCAGCGTGCCCCACTTCAACCCCAGCGCACAGTTCCAGGTGGCCGAAGGAGTGCGTGCCGTCGGCCTGTGCTTCGTCGGCGACTCCTACGTCGCGGGACTGGGCGACCCGAAAGCGTTGGGCTGGGTGTCCCGCGTGGTTGCCCGGACCCCGCAAGCCGGAGTCGAACTGGCGATGTACAACCTGGGTATCCGCGGACAGAGCTCGACAGAGGTCCTGGCACGCTGGCAACGCGAATGCGAGCCGCGCTGGGCGCCGAGCAACGAACGCCGTCTCGTACTGGGTCTGGGCACCAACGACGTGATGTCGCAGATGACGACGGCGCGCTCGCGTCTGAACCTGGCGAACATCCTCGATGACGCAGCGAACGGCGCGATCGCCACCTTCGTCGTGGGTCCTCCCCCGACGCTGGACCCTGAGATCAACGAGCGCCTCGAGGTGCTCGTCAGCGCTCAGGCGGACGTGTGTTCACGCCGTGGGGTCACCTACGTCGACTGTCTACGCCCACTACTGGGGCACGACCAGTGGCAGGCCGATCTCGACGCCGGCGACGGGTGGCACCCTGGACAGGCCGGATACGGCCTGATTGCGTGGCTGGTGCTGCACGCCGGCTGGCAGTCCTGGCTCCAGCTGGACTGAACCCCTGTTTTGGACATGCCGAGCGGGGCTTATTTGCCCCGCTCGGCATGTCCAAAACATCAGACCGCGGTCAGGACCAACTTGCCGAATGCGGTGCCCTCGATCATCGCAGCGAACGCGTCCCTGGCCTGATCCATCGGTCGCACGGAGTCAATTGCTGGCTCGATACGACGGTCGGCCATGAAGCTCAGTAGCGCCGAGAACTCCGATCGGGTGCCCATGGTGGAACCCTGTACCCGCATCTGTTGGAAGAAGATGCGGGTGAGTTCAGCATTGTCTGGTTGCGGCCCGGACGTCGTACCGGCGATGACCAGGGTGCCGCCCGGCTTCAGAGATTTGACCGAGTGCGACCAGGTGGCAGCGCCAACAGTTTCCAGGACCGCGTCGACCTTCGCCGGGAGCCGCTCGTTACTCGCGTATGCGGTGTCAGCTCCCAGTTCGACGGCACGCGCACCGCGCTTCTCATCGCGACTGGTGACCCACATCCGCAGCCCCGCGGCCGACCCCAACTGGACCGCCGCGCTGGCGACTCCCCCGCCCGCGCCCTGCACCAACACGGTGTCGCCGGGTCGTACCCCGGCCTGCACGAACAGCATCCGGTAGGCGGTCAACCAGCTCGTGGACAGGCACGCCGCATGCTCGGTGGCCATCGACTCCGGCACCGGCAGGACGTTGGTTGGCGGCACCCGTACCTGCTCGGCCAACGTGCCGGGGTGCAGCTCGGACAACAGGGTGCGCTTGGGGTCGAGGGTCTCGTCCCCGACCCACCCCGGGCTGGAGATCACCGAGTGGATGACGACCCGGTCGCCGCCCGGCGTGGTGCCGACTCCGTCGCAGCCCAGGATCATCGGTAGCCGGTCGGCCGGAAGACCCACCCCCCGCAGGGAGAAGACGTCGTGGTGGTTCAGTGCGGCCGCCTGCATGGTGACGGTGATCCAGTCCGAGGGAGTGGTCGGTGCCTGCAGGTCACCGACCTCCAGGGCACTGAGCGGGTCGTTGGGATCCTGACGGGCGGCGTAGACGGCAAGCATGGACCCGACCTTACTCAGTAGGCACCGTCGCGGGACAGCACCGCCTTCACCGTCTTGATCAGCACTAGACAGTCACCGATGATGGTCCAGTTCTCCACGTAGTAGAGGTCCTTACGCAGGCTCTCCTCCCAGCTGAGGTTGGAGCGCCCGCCCACCTGCCACGGCCCGGTGATGCCCGGTTTCACGTTCAACCGCCGGTGGGCGTGGTCGCGGTAGACACTGACTTCGCTCGACAGCGCAGGCCGCGGGCCGACCAGTGACATCTTGCCGATCAGCACATCGACCAACTGCGGCAGCTCATCGATGGAGTAGGCCCGCAGCACCTTGCCGATCTTGGTGATCCGCGGGTCCTGGTGCATCTTGAACAATTTTCCGGCGGCCGCACCGTCGGCCTCCAGCTCGGCGAGACGCGCCTCGGCGTCGACCACCATCGAGCGGAACTTGGTCATCTTGAAAGTGTCACCGTTGACGCCCACCCGCTCCTGGCGGAAGAAGACCGGCCCGTGATCATCGACCCAGATGAGGGCGGCAGCCACTGCGAAGACCGGCGACAGGAGCACCAGGAGCGCGGCGGAGACGACGATGTCGAATGCCCGCTTGAGCAGATACCGACCACCGTCGTACCGGGGTGCGTCCACACTCATCAGTGGAAGACCCTCGACCGGCGTGCGGTGGATCCGCGGACCGGCCACATCGGTCATCCTGCTGGCCAGCACCATGCCGACCCCGGTGCCTTCCAAACCCCACCCCAGCTCTCGCAGGAAGGTGTCCGAAGCCCGCGCGTGGCCGGCCACAATGATCGCGTCGACGTGGTGCTGCATCGCGGTCTCGAGCGCGAAGTCCACCGATCCCGCATCGGGCACGATGGTTCCGTCGCGTAGTTCGAAGTCGCCAGGTGTCGACGCGCCGGTCAGCACCCCCGAGATACTCAACCCGGCAGCGGGGGTGTTGCAGATCCGGTCGGCGACGTAGCGGACCTCCTGCGGAGCACCGACGATCAGCACGTTGTCCATACAACGGGCCTGGAACCGTTGTCGGATCAGCCAGGTACGCAGCAGGAAACGGCCGAACAAGAGCAGCACCACGCCCAGCGGGAAGACGATCGCCACGTAGCCGCGGGCAAACTGCAGCCGCAGGGCCAGCGCGACCATCGCCAACACCCCGAAGATGAAGAACGATGAGCGCACCATCCGCAGATAGGTCTCGTTCCCGATCGTCGCGTGCTCGGGTTGATAACAGCGGTTGAGCCCCAGCGCCGCCAACCAGGCTACGAAGAGAATGATCGAGACCGTGAGGTAGCTGGCCCTCGAGGAACCGCTCAGGAACTCACTACCGCCGCCTTGTCCGAAGCGCAGCACCTGGGCTGTGAGTAGTGCTACGGCGATGGCCACGGCGTCGATCAGGACGGCTGACGGCACGAACCGGGCACGCCAGGAGGACCGTCCGGCAAACTTCGACGGTGGCAGGGGTGACTTTTCATTCACGTCGTACTCGAGTTGAGCAGACAACATCCATTCCCTTCGGGCCCACCCCCCGCGAACACCGCGTCTCGTGACATGGCAAATCTAGCGGAACTTACGGCATCCTAACGTCCGATCCCCATATGACCTAGCTCTCGATTCTCTCGAGTATCAACTATAGAAGTGTGGGCAACGCTTCGTCCAAGACCGTGCGCCAGTCGCGCAGCGGTGCAACATCGATCTCTGCGAACCGCTGCCGGCCGAGAACGGAGTAGGCGGGGCGGGGTGCCGGGCGCTGGAACTGGGCGCTGTCGACTGCCTGCACGCGATCGGGATCCCACCCAGCCGCTTCGAAGATCGCCCGCGCAAACCCCCACCAGGTGGTCTGGCCGCCGGTGACCCCGTGCCAGTACCCGCCGGGGGCCTCGGCGCTCACCAGTCGGGTGATCAGGTCGCCCAGATCGGCGGTCCAGGTGGGTTGTCCGTGCTGGTCGTCGACGACGGTCAGGATGTCGCGTTCCCCTGCCAACCGCGCCATCGTCGACACGAAGTTGCCGCCGCCGGCCCCGTAGAGCCAGGCGGTGCGCACAATCAACGCGTCGGGACACAACGCGCGTACGGCCCACTCGCCTGCGCATTTGGTCCGCCCGTAGGCGCTCTGCGGGCGTTGCGGCGTCGACTCCGAATACGGGTTGTCGGCCGACCCGTCGAACACGTAGTCCGTCGAGACCTGCACAAGCCGGACCTCGCGGGCAGCGCAGGCCCGTGCGACGTTGGCAGCACCAACGGCGTTGACGGCGAAAGCTGCACTCTCGTGGGTCTGCGCATCATCGACCGCGGTCCACGCCGCACAGTTGACGACGACGTCGACATCGCGCACGGCGGCATGTACAGCGGCCGGGTCGGTGATGTCCACTTCTGCCGATCCCACCGCAATCGCCTCGTCGCCGGCCGCGACCACGGCGCGAGCGAGGTCCTGACCGAGCATCCCACTGCCACCGGTCAGGAGCCACCGCGTCATACGGTCATCTCCCCTGCTGCCGCATAACCCGCTTCGGTACTCGCCTTCGTCGGGCGCCACCAGTCTTCGTTGTCCTGGTACCAGGCCACGGTCGCAGCAAGCCCCGCTCGGAAGTCCGGGTACTGCGGCGACCAGCCCAGCTCGGTGCGCAACCGGGTGGAGTCGATGGCGTACCGACGGTCGTGCCCGGCGCGGTCGCTCACGTGATCGAAGTCGTCCTGTTCGCGGTCGAGCAGTCCCAGCAAGGTGCGGACCACCGTCAGATTGTCGGCCTCACCGTCCGCGCCGATCAGGTAGGTCTCACCGATCGCCCCCCGCTCGATGATTGCCCAGACCGCGTCGTTGTGGTCATCGACGTGGATCCAGTCGCGCACGTTCAGCCCGTCGCCGTACAACCGGGGACGACCGCCGTCCAACAGCGTGGTGATCTGCCGGGGGATGAACTTCTCGACGTGCTGGCGCGGACCGTAGTTGTTCGAGCAGTTCGACAGGGTCGCTGCAACGCCGAAGGAACGCACCCAGGCCCGGACCAGCAGATCGCTGGCCCCCTTGGTGCTGGAGTAGGGACTGGACGGGTTGTAGGGCGTGGACTCGGTAAAACGCTGCGGGTCATCCAGCGCCAGATCGCCGTACACCTCATCGGTCGAGATGTGGTGGTAACGCACGCCGTGACGGCGAACCGCCTCCAGCAGGGTGTAGGTACCCACGATGTTGGTCTGCACGAACGGCCAGGGCTCGCGCAACGAGTTGTCGTTGTGGGACTCGGCCGCGAAGTGCACCACGAGATCGGCGTCCGCCACGAGCGCGTCCACCAACTGCGCGTCGGCGACATCGCCACGTACCAGCGTCGCCGACGTCCCGGCCAACGACCGTTCGTTACCTGCGTAGGTCATGGCGTCCAACACCGTGATCACCGCGTCGGGACGGGACCGACCGGTCAGATGCACGAAGTTGCTGCCGATGAAACCGGCTCCACCGGTAACCAGGACTCGCACACAGACTCCCTATGGTCGGGCGCTCCCGTTATGGTCAGCGCCTATGAAGGGCATCATTCTGGCAGGCGGATCGGGCACCCGACTCCATCCGATAACTCGCGGGATCAGCAAACAACTGATGCCGATATACGACAAGCCGATGGTCTATTACCCCTTGTCGACATTGATGATGGCCGGAGTTCGCGAAATTCTGATCATCACCACCCCGCACGACAGCGAACAGTTCAGGCGGTTACTCGGCGACGGCTCCCAGTGGGGTGTCGACCTCACCTTCGCGGTGCAGCCGCGCCCCGAGGGCCTGGCGCAGGCGTTCGTCATCGGCGCCGAGTTCATCGGCGGGGACAGCGTCGCGCTGGTGCTCGGTGACAACATCTTCTTCGGCTCCGGCCTCGGACGTCAGCTACAGGCTCAGACGGATCCCGACGGAGCCCGCATCTTCGCGTATCACGTGCCCGATCCGTCGGCGTACGGCGTGGTGGAGTTCGACGTCGACGGGAGGGTGCTGTCCATCGAGGAGAAACCGGCCCTACCCAAATCGCGTTACGTCGTGCCGGGCCTGTACTTCTACGACAACGAGGTGATCTCGATCGCGGCCGACCTGCGACCCAGCGAACGTGGCGAACTGGAGATCACCGCGGTAAATGACGCGTACCTGAAGGCTGGGCGCCTGGCTGTCACCACCCTGCCGCGCGGCACGGCGTGGTTCGACACCGGCACCTTCGAAGCCATGATGTCGGCCGCCCAGTTCGTGCACGCAGTGGAGTTGCAGCAGGGCCTGAAGATCGGCTGCGTGGAGGAGATCGCCTGGCGCGCCGGGTGGATCGGGGACAGCGCGCTGCACGCCCTGGCGGACCCACTGCGCAAGAGCGGGTACGGCGAATACCTGCGCGGAATTCTGCAGGAAGGCAGCTGATGAAGATCGAGGCTCTACCGATCGAGGGCGCCTACGTCATCACCCCTCGACAGTTCCCCGACAATCGCGGGGTTTTCATGGAGGGTTACCGCGGTGACCTGCTCGCCGAGCATCTCGGATACGAGCCGCGCGTCGTACAGACGAACATCTCGGTCTCCTCGCGCGGCACTGTGCGCGGAATTCATTTCGCCGACATCCCACCCGGCCAGTCCAAGTACGTCACAGCGCTGTCGGGCGCATTCCTTGACTTCGTCGTCGACATCCGGGTCGGGTCCCCGACGTTCGGCCAGTTCGAATCCGTTCTGTTGGACACCGCGGACCGGCGGGCGGTCTACCTGTCCGAGGGCCTCGGGCACGCATTGGTCGCGCTCGAGGGCGACAGCACGGCCTGTTACCTGTGCTCCACGCCCTACAACCCGACCGGCGAGCACGGCATCAACCCGCTCGACGCGCAGATTGCGCTGCAGCTACCTGACATGGAACTGCTGTTGTCGCCCAAGGACGAGGCCGCGCCCACCCTCGCGCAGGCAGCTGCAGATGGGCTGCTGCCTACCTACGAGGGCTACCTGGCGCACGTCGCCGCGCTCCGCGTGGCATCGGGTCGGTGATCCGGCTGGGGTTCGCAATTGTGCGGGGCCGGTCGATGGAGCCGACCTACGTCGACGGTGACCGACTGCTCGTGGCGCACGGAGCACGCCCTGTCGCCGGTCGCACCCATGTCGTCGCGCTACCGGACGGCCCGCACGGTCCGCGTCCGGTAGCCGTCAAGCGACTGAGCGCGCGGGTCCCCGGCGGGTGGTGGGCCGTTCGGGACAATCCCGATGAGGGAGTCGACTCCCGCACAGTCGGAGCGATACCGGAGGCCGACGTTCTCGCGCGGGTTCTGGTCCGGCTGCCGCGCAGGGGCCGCCGGTAGTGCACCCACACGCGACGTGGTCGCAGCACTTACGCGCGCGAGGCACCCCAGCGCCATCAGTCGTATGGTGGAAGCAACAGCTGAACTTCGTCGCGCCTCGCCGCGCGGCGTCCATAGGAAAGGGATGACTTTGATGCTTCGCCGTTTCTTCGCCCCCACCATCGAGGTCAGCGCACACTGCGACCTCCCGTGTGGTGTGTATGACCCCGCTCAGGCCCGTATCGAGGCCCAGTCGATCAAGGGCATCTGCGAGAAGGTCGCAGCCAATGACGACCTCGACTTCCGCATCCGCTCGCTCATCATCAAGGAGCAGCGGGCAGAACTGGTCAAGCACCACCTGTGGGTGCTCTGGACCGACTACTTCAAGCCCCCACACTTCGAGAAGTTCCCGCAGCTGCACCAGCTGGTCAACGAGGCCACCAAGCTCGCCGGCGCGTCCGGCGCCAAGGGGTCGCTCGACGTCGACGTCGCCGACCAGCTGCTGGCGAAGATCGACGAGATCGCCGATATCTTCGCGGAGACCAAGAAGGCCTGACACCCCTCACGCTCACCTGTTCGACAACGGTCGCCGTCTGCTCCCTGGAGCGGGCGGCGACCTTTGTCGACCTGGTTACCCACGCGTAGGACAAGATGGCGAAATGAGAACTGCACACCCGGCCCTACTCGGGGTGGACCGAACTCGCGCATCACTGGCCGAAGCCGGATATCTCGCCTCGGACGAGATCGCGACCACGGTCTACCTCGCCGAAGCGCTCGGCAAGCCGCTCCTGGTCGAAGGACCAGCGGGTGTCGGCAAGACCGAACTGGCCAAAGCGGTATCGCGAGCGCTGGGCGCGGACCTGATCCGGCTGCAGTGCTACGAAGGGGTCGACGAGGCCCGCGCGCTGTACGAATGGAACCACGCAGCGCAGCTGTTGCGCATCACAGCACAGCGCGACAGCTCGCGCGGTAGCTGGGAAGCGTTGCGGTCCAACATCTTCGGGGAGGAGTTCCTACTGCCCCGGCCGCTGCTCACTGCTATCCGCAGCACCCAGCGCACCGTCCTGCTCATCGACGAGTTGGACAAGGCCGACGAGGAGATGGAGGGACTGCTGTTGGAGCTGCTGTCCGACTTCCAGGTGACGATCCCGGAGCTGGGGACTGTCACCGCCCGCCACCGCCCCTTCGTCGTCCTGACCTCCAACGCCACCCGTGAGCTGTCCGAAGCGCTGCGCCGCAGATGCCTCTTCCTGCACATCGACTATCCCGAACCGGCGTTGGAGGCACGCATCGTCACGCTGCAGGCCCCCGGCCTGGGTGAGGAGCTCACGGCGAGTCTGGTGCGCATGGTGGGCGCCCTGCGGGCCGGGTCGCTGCGTAAACCGCCCTCGGTCGCCGAGACGGTGGACTGGGCTCGCACGCTGCTCGAGCTGGGCGCGCTGACCCTCGAACCGGACGTCGTCCGGGCGACGCTGGGGGTGGTGCTGAAACATCAGCAGGACATCCGCGACGCCACTGCGACCTTGGAACTCGATCGTGGTCTACGCGCCTGATACCCCCGTGCCTCAGAACCCCCTGGCGCAGCGACTGGTCGAACTGACCGGTTCGCTGCGCGAGCACGGCGTGGACGTCGGGACGAGCGACGTCGCCGACGCGGGCCGGGTCGCGCTGACCCTCGGGTTGACGGATCGGCGTCGATTGCGCACGGGGCTGGCCTGCGCGATGCTGCGCCGGTCCGGGGATCGCGAGGTGTTCGACCAGCTGTTCGACCTGTACTTCCCGGCAGCGCCGGGACGCCGCACCATGGCAGCCGCGACATCGACCGATCAACTGCGCGACGCGCTGGTGCAGGCCCTGGCCGCCGACGACACCGTCGCCCTGGAGGCCCTCGCGGCCGCCGCCGTGGATCTCCTCGGTGAGGTCGCGAACGGCGATGAACGTCAGGGATATTCATCGGCCCAGACCATCGCCAGGCTGCAACCGCAACGTGCTATCGCCGCCGCGCAACAGCAGTCGCGGGGGGACAGGTCAGGACAGACAGGACTCAACGGACAGGGTGAGCAGCTCTCGGACCGTTTCGACCGCGATGAGATGCGCACCCGCGTAGCGGCGTTCCGGCGGCATGTCGAGGCGGAGGCGTTACGGCGCAATACCGGGATCCGGTCCCGCGAGAGGGTGGCCCGGTTCGGGGTGTCGGGAGGCATCGAGCAGCGCGACTTTCTCGCTGCGAGCACCCGCGATCTGGCGCAATTACGCCGTCATATCGAGCCGCTGGCCCGAAAGCTCGCTGCTCGCATGTCGGCGCGCCGTCGATCCGGCAACGGCACGCTGGACCTGCGACGCACCCTACGGGCGTCGATGGCAACCGGCGGTGTCCCGATCGACCCTGTCTACCGGGACAGACGGCGACACCGACCCGACCTCGTGGTACTGGCGGACCTGTCCGGATCGGTCGGCGGCTTCTCGACCTTCACGATGCTGTTGATGCAGGCCCTGCACGCCCAGTTCCGTGCGGTCCGCACGTACGGCTTCGTCAGCAGTAGCGCCGAGATCACCGACCTGCTGGGGATCACCGGCCCCGGTCAGTCGCTGTCAGGATGGGCCCGGGGCCGCCCGGAGTTCACCAGGTACGGCACCAGCAGCAGTTACGGGACAGCGCTGCGCGGGTTCGCGCAGAGCGAGCTGGCGGGTATCGGACCGCGCTCGACGGTGCTCATCCTCGGCGATGCGCGGACCAACTACGGCTCCCCAGGCATCGAGCATCTGATCGCGATCACCCGTCGGGCCAGGCACAGCGCGTGGCTCAATCCCGAGCCCGCCCGACTGTGGGACACCGGTGACTCCGAGGCGGCCCGCTACGCGGCCGCGATCGACATGCACGAATGCCGCAACCTGGATCAGCTACGCGCTTTTGTCGCGCGGGTCCTGCCCGTCTGACGCAGCGGATGCGGGTACCCACGTCCACCCGGGCCACATACTTGTGCGGTGCCTCGTCGACTGCCCGCAGTACTCGTTGCGTTCTTGTGCGGTGCCGCATCGTTGCTCGCGATGACACCGTCGCAGGCTCAGCCGACCAGCACCGCTGCCCTCTCCCTGAGTGCATTGCCCGGGTCGGCACAGACGCTGGCCCCCGGCATGTACAGCGGTGAACTAGCTGCCGCAGGACCGGGATACGCCAAGGTCACCCGGGCGGTGGCCGACACGATCACGGTGTCGCTGATCACCGCACCAGCGGTGAGCGGCGGCGATCCATCGGCGTCCCTCACCCTGCAACTACCGGACGGCACGTCCTGCGCAGCGTCGGGCACGTCGCCCAGCCGGATCGACCGGTCGTCCGGCCTACGGTCTGCAGTCGTCACTCTCGCGGGTCTACCGGCAGTACCGGGCGCCGCTACCGTGCCCGCAGCCTGCGGTTCGGCGACGACTCTGCTCATCGTCGTGCAGGTGACCGCGCCCGCAGGTGCTGGTGCCCAACTGGGTATCACCCGGGAGCCGCCGATCAACGGAGCGCCCAGCCCGGCGGCCGTCGGGATCGAGCAGACCCCGCCTCTCGCGCCGAGTCTGGACATCACCGGCGCACCGGTCAACGGCGACCGACCGTATGCATCGGCCACGACACTCACGCAGGGCAGCTATTCGCTGGATCTGCGGCCTCAGCGGCTGCAGACCTTCCGCGTCCGGGTCGGATGGGGGCAGCAGATCGGGGTGTCGCTCGAGGCTCCCCGCGATGCCACCACCTTCGTCCCCTCCTCGAACACCATGATCGGGCTGACTCTCTGGAGCCCGCAGTTGGTGCCGATCAACCCGGCTGCCGTCAACAGCATTCCGGACACCATCACGCTGCCCGCCGACAACGGGACCCCGCAACGGATCGCCAGTGGGAGCGCACAGGTTTCGTGGAGCAACCGTGTCAACCCGGCCGTGGCGCCGGCCAGCAATCTGAGCCCGGAGGCGTTGACCTGGACCAGCGTCGCGGGGTGGTACTACGTGACCATCCGATCTACCCCGTCGCCCCCTACCGGTGGGGCAACCACGACCGCGCAGCAGCAGATCGTGCCGACCAGGTTGAACGTCGCCGTCACCGGGATCGCCGTCAGCGGCCCGACATATGTCGATGCTGCGGGTAACACGATCAGCGCTTCGAAACCGACCGCGCAACAGGCCCCTACTCCCAGCTCCAGCACCCCGTGGTGGCGAATCAGCGCCAGCGCGGGAATTCTGCTACTGACGGCCGCCGCAATGGCGTGGGCGGTCCGGCGACGTCGATCTCAATCTGCGGTCCAGCGGTAGCCCTGCCCCACCGCCCGACAGGTGAGTTGCCGACCGCTCGCAGGGCGGGCGCCACTCGCGGCCGGTCTGGTCGTGCCGGCGTCCTGCCATCTGCAGACGCCGTTGACGTCGGTGGTGCCGACAGGATGGGGCTGGGCGCCTCCCCACGGGATCAGCCACACACCCGCGAGTGCGGCAAGCGCCAGTAGCGGGGCCCCCAGGAGTGCAAGGGAGACAGCCCTGGAACCGGGTCCGCGGTGGACGGTGGACGCGGCGCCGAACCTGCTGGTCACCGGGCGCCGGTGGCGTTCCGGCCTGATGGCTCGGGTCGCCCTCGGCCGCAACG
Organism: Dermatophilaceae bacterium Sec6.4; assembly: GCA_039636865.1. NCBI lineage: Bacteria > Bacillati > Actinomycetota > Actinomycetes > Micrococcales > Dermatophilaceae > Dermatophilaceae bacterium Sec6.4. The sequence goes on along the minus strand of CP144172.1, from coordinate 1,323,664 downwards.
CCGCGGTGTTACTCCCACCGGCGCCTGACGGGAGGTACGCCGCTGGATCAACGGGTGCGGCTGCTGCTGCGGAGAAACCCGACACTGGCGGTCGCAGCAACTGCTCGACGCTCACCTGGGTCTGCGCCACCCATGCCAGCTCACCGTGTTGTAGTGCCTCCAGTGCCTCGGCAGCACTCTGCGGTCGACCAAGCGGGTCCGGATCAACGAGTTCGGTAAGGATTCGCCAGAGTTCATCCGGGACGTCCTCCGGGCGCTGCGGCAGGTCGGCACGTTCGGTCCTGGTTGCCGTCGCGGGCTCGTCGCCGGTGAGCATCTGCAGACCCACCATCCCGACTGCATACAGATCCGATCGCCGGCTCGGACTACCGCCGGCCATGACCTCCGGCGCAATGAAGCCGGGGGTGCCGAGGACTGTCGACTGCGTCGTCATCCGGGGCGTGTCCTCATCGATGGCCACACCGAAGTCAGTCAGCCGTACGAAAGGGCGCTGCACGTCTGTCGGTTCAAGTAGCAGATTGCCGGCCTTCACATCCCGGTGGATCACCCCGGCGTCGTGCACGGCGCCCAGTGCCGAGAGCAGTTGCCGCAGTACTTCAGCCACGATCAGAGGCGGCAGCGCCCGGTACTTCTTCAGCAGGTCCGCAACGGAACCGCCCTCGAAGATCGGCATGGTGAACAGGACCGTGTCGTCCTCACCGGCCCAACCGATCGGCGTCACGACGTGCGGGTGGTGGATCCGAACGGCCTGCTCGCGCATGAAGCGCAACAGGCCCGCAGCGTCGGACTGTCGAAGCACCTTGGCTGCCACGATGGTGTCGCGGCGCCGGTCGTGGACCCGCCAGACGGCTCCCATCCCGCCTTCGCCGATCAGGTCGATCAATTCGTAACGACCAGCGAACACCTCACCCATCCGGACAGGCTACGTCCGGCCAAGACGTACAAGGTCGCCGCGCGCTCTGCAGCGCGCGGCGACCTTGTCGTTTCAGTGGGTCAGTTGAACTCGACGGGATCCGGACCGATGCGCTCGTCCTTGTTGAGCTGCCCGATCTTCGTCATGTCGTCGGCATCGAGCTCGAAGGAGAAGAGGTCGAAGTTGGCGGCAATGCGCTTGGGGGTGACCGACTTGGGAATGACCACGTTGCCGAGCTGGATGTGCCAGCGCAGGATCACCTGGGCGGGGGTGACCCCGCGAACGTTGGCGATCGTGGCGATCGTGGCGTCGTTCAACAGTTCACCACCCTGCGCGAGCGGGCTCCAGGCCTCGGTCACGATGTCGTTCTGGGCATGGAAGTCGCGCAGCGTCTGCTGGTTCAGCAGCGGGTGCAGCTCGATCTGGTTGATCGCGGGGAATTCGCCCAACTCGTCGTTGACGCGCGTCAGGTGGTCGACGTTGAAGTTGCAGACCCCGGCGACCTTGATCCGGCCGTCCTCGCGCAACTTCAGCAGAGCACGGAAGGTGTCGACATAGGTATCGTGCTTCGGCGTGGGCCAGTGCACCAGGTACATGTCGGGATCGGTGCCGAGCTTCTTGGCGGACAGGTCGAAGGCACGCAGCGTGGCGTCGTAGCCCTGGTCGTCGTTCCACACCTTGGTGGTGAGGAAGATGTCGTCCCGGGCGACGTCGGTCTGTGCGAGCGCACGGCCCACGCCCTCCTCGTTGCCGTAGATCTTGGCGGTGTCGATGGAGCGATAGCCGGCCTTCAGCGCCGTGAGTACGGGCTCGACCACTTCGTTGTCATCGACCTGGAAGACCCCGTAGCCGAGCTGCGGGATGGGCGTGCTGCCCGATCCGGTACGTAATTCGGTCTGCGGGACAGCGTCATTGGAATTTTCCGTCATAGGTTTGCTAACCATCGATGCCCGCTGAGTATGCCCGGGCGTCTCATAACCCGGACGAGGCAGTTCGGGCGATGTCCTACTAGAGTCGCGAACCATGGCAGCTGTGCAGAAAGTACTGATCGCAAACCGAGGCGAAATCGCCGTCCGTATCGCGCGCGCCTGCGCCGACGAAGGCATCGCCTCGGTCGCCGTGTACGCCGATCCCGACCGCGACGCACTCCACGTGCGGATGGCCGACGAGGCCTTCGCCCTCGGCGGCTCGACGCCGGGCGACTCCTACCTGGTGGTCGAGAAGCTGCTGGAGATCGCGCGTACCTCCGGAGCAGACTCCGTGCACCCCGGATACGGGTTCCTGTCCGAGAACGCCGACTTCGCGCAGGCCGTACTCGATGCGGGCCTGGTCTGGATCGGTCCGCCGCCCAGCGCTATCGACTCCCTCGGCGACAAGGTGAAGGCCCGCCATATCGCGACGGCCGCAGGAGCGCCCCTGGTGCCCGGCACCAAGGAGCCGGTCAAGGATGCCCAGGAGATCATCGACTTCGCGACCGAGCACGGCGTGCCGGTTGCGATCAAAGCCGCGTACGGCGGTGGCGGGCGCGGCCTGAAGGTTGCGCGCACCATCGAGGAGATCCCCGACCTGTTCGAGTCCGCCGTCCGAGAGGCCGTGTCGGCATTCGGCCGCGGGGAATGCTTCGTGGAGCGTTTCCTGGACAAACCACGCCATGTGGAGACCCAGTGCCTGGCCGATGACCACGGCAACGTCGTGGTCATCTCGACCCGCGACTGCTCGTTGCAGCGCCGCAACCAGAAGCTGGTCGAGGAAGCTCCAGCGCCGTTTCTGAGCGATGAGCAGCACACCGAACTGGTGCGTGCCTCCAAGGCCATCCTGCGCGCTGCGGACTACCGGGGAGCCGGCACGTGCGAGTTCCTCGTCGGCCAGGACGGTGTCATCAGCTTTCTGGAGGTCAACACCCGCCTGCAGGTCGAACACCCCGTCTCCGAGGAAGTCACCGGGATCGACCTGGTGCGTGAGCAGTTCCGCATCGCCCGCGGTGAGGCAATCGGCTACGACGACCCCGCCCCGCACGCGCACTCCTTCGAGTTCAGGATCAACGGCGAAGACGCCGGACGTGGCTTCCTGCCCGCGCCGGGCACCGTCACCCGCTTCAACCCGCCGAGTGGGCCGGGCGTGCGGGTGGACTCCGGTGTGACCAGTGGCGACGTGATCGGCGGGGCGTTCGACTCCATGCTCGCGAAGCTGATCGTCACCGGTGCGACCCGTCAACAGGCGCTGGAGCGGGCTCGCCGCGCGCTGGCCGAGATGGTCGTGGACGGAATGCCGACCGTGCTGCCCTTCCACCGCGCGGTCGTGTCGGACCCGGCGTTCGCGCCTGAGGACGACGCAGCCTTCACCGTGCACACCCGGTGGATCGAGACCGATTTCGACAACACGATCCCGGCGCACGACGGCCCGACCGGCGACGCGGACGAAGCCGCCCCGCGGCAACAGCTGGTCATCGAGGTCGGTGGCAAGCGCCTCGAGGTGTCGCTGCCCGGCGATCTGGCACTGGGGGGCGGGTCCGCGCCGGGTCGCAGGAAGGCGCCCAAGAGAGGCCGCTCCGGCGGCGCTGCTCAGGGAGCCGGCGGCGATGCACTCACGGCGCCGATGCAGGGCACGATCGTGAAGGTGGTGGCCACCGACGGTGACGCCGTGAGCAACGGGGACACCATCCTGGTCATCGAGGCCATGAAGATGGAGCAGCCGATCACCGCGCACAAGGACGGCACACTGTCCGGACTCAGTGTCACGGTCGGCGAGACCGTCACCTCAGGCGCGGTCCTGGCACAGATCACCGACTGAGCTCCGCCAGGTTTCGGATCTCAGGTCAGTCCCGTGATCACACTGTCCAGGGTGTCCCGCAGGTAGGCCTCGCGCTCTGCGGGAGGCATCGGCAACGAAGAGATCGCGACACCTTCCACGCTGCCCACGATGCTCTTGGCTCGACGCCGTGGATCCTGCTTGCCCGCACGCTGGACGAGCACCTCGACCACGTCCACCAACTGCTCGCGCCAGGCGCCCGACACCGGGCGTAGCGAGGGAGTACGCACGGATTCCAGATACAGCTCCGTCATCGTGATCAGCAACTCGGGCTGACCGGACCAACGCACCACCATGTCGACGGTGGCCTCGATCGCCGGACCAGGATCACCGGATGGGTGCGGCAACGCCTCGCCCATGGCACGCACATCGTCGGTCAGCCGTTGGGCCACGAACGTCGTGAGTGCGGTGAGCAGCGCCAGCCGGGTGCGGAAATAGACCGAGCAGGTCCCCTCCGGCAGGTCTGCTTCCCGGTCGACGGCCCGATGCGTCAGACCGCGTAGCCCGCCTCGCCCCACCACGACGATCGCGGACTCCAGCAGATGAGCCTGACGGGCCGCTGTGCCTTCGGGTCGCTTTCGTCTCGCCACGCCTGCACCCTCTCACGCCGGGTCGATGAGGCTGTGACGATGCGCACATGCTGCGGAGTTGGCTGCCGACTACTACAGGTGTAGTGTGTTTCTCATAAGCACTACAGATGTAGTGTCCTCAGCAGAGAAAGATCAAGGCAGACATCATGAACGTTGTGAACATCGACCAGTTCTTCACCGGCACGATGATCATCGTCGCCGTTGCCCTCGTGGCCCTGCTCGCCTTCGTCACCACCTGGACCGTGCAGTTCTTCGCACGCAACCACACCGAGCGTGTCACGCAGCACCAGCCGCTGGTCCCGTACTACCGCGGACTGGCTCTCGGGCACTGAGCATTCAACCGTTGAGCTGTCGCTCTCCGGCTACTCAGGAGTCCTGCGAATGCAGCCGGCGTGCGGCTTCGGTGATCGACCCGGTCATCGACGGGTAGACCGAAAAGGTCGAGGCAATCTGATCCACCGTGAGCCGGTTCTGCACGGCCAACCCGATCGGGAAGATCAACTCCGACGCCTGCGGCGCCACGACGACACCGCCGATCACGGTATTGCTGCCGGGGCGCACCAGAAGCTTGACGAAGCCATCTTTGATGTTGCGCATCTTGGCACGCGGGTTGGTCGAGAGCGGCAGGGTCACCATCTTGGCCTCCACCCGCCCCTCTTCCACATCGGCCTGTGAATACCCCACCGTGGCGATCTCCGGGTCGGTGAAGATGTTGGCGCACACACCGCGCAGGTTCAGCGGTGCGACAGCGTCGCCGAGCGCGTGTGCCATTGCCAGCCGGCCCTGCATGGCCGCCACCGAGGCCAGCGGCAAGACCCCCGTGCAGTCCCCGGCTGCGTAGATCCCCGCCACGGACGTACGCGACACACGGTCCACCACGATATGGCCGGACTCACTCAGCTCGACACCCGCTTCTTCCAGGCCGATGCCTTTGGTCTGCGGGATGGACCCGACCGCGAGCAGCACGTGTGAACCCTGCACCGTACGTCCGTCCTCGAGCGTGACGATGACCCCGTCAGCGGTCCGCTCAGCAGCCGATGCGCGAGATCTGTTGAGCACGACCATCCCCCGCCGCCGGAAGACGTCCTCGATGACGGTCGCGGCGTCGGCGTCCTCGCCGGGCAGTACCCGGTCGCGCGACGAGACGAGCGTGACCTCGCAGCCCAGACCGAGGTAGGCGTGAGCCAGCTCCGCGCCGGTCACCCCCGAGCCGACCACGATCAGTTTCTCGGGAAGTTGCTTCAGGTCGTAGATCTGCTGCCAGGTCAGGATCCGCTCGCCGTCGGGCATCGCCGCCGGCAGCGTGCGCGGCGTGGTGCCGACCGCGAGCAGGATGGCGTCGACACTGATCTCGTCGACACCTTCCGCACTCTCGATGCCCACCCGGCCGGGCCCGACGATGCAGGCGGCACCGCGACGTACGCGTACTCCGACCCCCTCGACCTGGGCGGTGATGTCGTGGCTCTGTGCCTGCGCGAGGGCCAGGATGCGGTCGTTGACCTGGACGATGTGAGCCTCAGCGTGCTGGTCGTCCTGGGTGCCTTCGAAACCGACACCGAGGCGGCCCGCAGATGCGAACCGTGACATGAAATCCGAGGTGGCGATCAGCGCCTTGCTCGGTACGCAGTCGGTGAGTACCGCGGCACCGCCCATCCCCTCCTGCTCGATGACCGTCACGCTCGCGCCGGCTGCCGCCGCCACCAAGGCGGACTCGTACCCCCCGGGGCCGCCGCCGATGATCGCCACTGTCTTCTGTCGAGTCACAGGTTTCATCCAACCACGCCCGCTACAGATAACCCGTCGCCCTGGTTAGCCTGGCCCGGTGACGACCGACTTCGACCCATCCGATGTGCCGGACCTGACCGACCCCGACACCGACCCGACCCAGGTAGCCCAGGCTGCTGCTCGCGTGATCGCGGCACGAACCGGCGCCCCCCGGCACGACGTTGCGCTCGTCCTCGGCTCCGGCTGGGGCGGTGCGGCCGACCGCATCGGTGAGACGCTCGCCACGGTGGACAACACGGACGTGCCCGGGTTCGCTGCTGCTGCAGTCAGCGGGCACAGCGGCGTCATGCGCTCGGTGCGGATCGGTGACAGCGACCGTCGCGCCTTGGTCTTCGGCACCAGAACGCACTTCTACGAAGGCCGCGGCGTGCGTGCCGTGGTGCATGGAGTGCGCACTGCCGCGGCGGCCGGGTGCCGGGTGATCGTGCTGACGAACGGCTGCGGGGGGCTGAATCCCGCGTGGGCGCCCGGCACCCCGGTCCTGATCAGCGACCACCTCAATCTCACAGCGGCCTCGCCCATCGAGGGCGCGAACTTCGTGGACCTGACCGATCTCTACTGCTCCCGACTGCGCGACGTCGCCCGCTCGATCGACGCCGGTCTCGATGAAGGCGTTTACGCACAGTTCCGAGGGCCGCATTACGAAACGCCGGCCGAAGTGCGGATGGCGGGCATCCTCGGTGCAGACCTCGTCGGCATGTCGACGACCCTGGAGGCCATTGCCGCCCGCCAGGCCGGGCTCGAGGTACTCGGCATCAGCCTGGTGACCAATGCCGCGGCCGGAATAAGCCCCACTCCCCTGTCGCACGCCGAGGTACTGCAGGCGGGTAGGGCCGCAGCGGATCGATGCGGCGCACTGCTCGCCGACATCGTCCGGGCCATCTGATGGGTGTGGACGCACAGCTGATTGCCGAGGCACGGGCCTGGATGCAGGCAGATCCCGACCCGGCCACCCGCACCGAGTTGCAGGCGGTGCTCACGGCCGTCGAATCCGGCGATGAGGCGGCTGCGGCGGACCTCGCGGACCGTTTCAGCGGGTTCCTGCAGTTCGGCACAGCGGGGCTACGCGGCCCGCTCGGCGCAGGCCCGGCGAGGATGAACCGGGTTGTGGTGCTGCGCACCGCAGCCGGGCTGGTGTCATACCTGCAGGCGAAACTCGGCGTGCCCGACGTCACCGTGGTCATCGGTTACGACGCGCGGCACAACTCCGACGTGTTCGCCCGCGATACGGCCGCGGTGGTGACCGCGCTCGGCGGCAACGCGCTGGTGTTACCGCATCCCCTGCCGACGCCTGTACTGGCGTTCGCGATCCGCGATTTCGGCGCCGACGCGGGTGTGGTGGTCACCGCGAGCCACAACCCGCCGCAGGACAACGGCTACAAGGTCTACCTCGGTGACGGCAGCCAGATCGTCTCGCCGGCCGACGCTCAGATCGCGCAGGCCATCGAGGCGTACCCGACCGCAGGGTCCGTGCCGCAGGCGAACGACGGGTGGACGACCGTCGACAACGGCATCGTGGCCGACTACCTGGACTCGGTCTGCGCAGTGGTGACACCCGGTGGGCCGCGCGACCTGCGGGTCGTGCACACGGCGCTGCACGGCGTTGGATCACGGGTTGCGCGGGACGCCTTGGCACAGGCCGGTTTCCATGACGTGCATTCGGTCGCCGAGCAGGCCGAGCCGGACCCGGAGTTCCCGACCGTCGCGTTCCCGAACCCCGAGGAGCCCGGTGCGATCGACCTGGCGCTCGATCTGGCCCGTCGCGTCGGCGCCGACCTGGTGATCGCCAACGATCCGGATGCAGACCGGTGCGCGGTGGCCGTGCCTGTCTCCGGCAGCACGGTCGGTTGGCGGATGCTGCGTGGCGATGAGGTGGGTGCGCTGTTGGGCGACCATCTGCTGCAGCGGACCTGGCCGGCTGATGCGGTGATGGCCAACTCGATCGTGTCGTCCCGGCTTCTGGGTGCGATGTGTGCAGCGCAGGGCGTCCGGCACGAAGAGACCCTGACCGGCTTCAAATGGATCAGCAGGGTGCCCGGACTGGTCTACGGCTACGAGGAGGCGCTCGGCTACTGCGTGGACCCGACCCAGGTGCGCGACAAGGACGGTGTCAGCGCGGCACTGCTGATCGCGGAGTACGCCGCATCGCTGAAGAGTCACGGCCGGACGCTGCTTGATGCGTTGAACGATCTCGCCGACGAGCACGGGCACTATCTGACCGACAGCTTCTCGGTCCGAGTGGCGGATCTGTCGCTGATCGCGGAGGTGATGGCACGGCTGCGCGCCGACCCGCCCACCGAAATCGCGGGCGAACCCGTCGCGAACTATGACGATCTGGCGCAGGGACGTTGTGGATTGCCACCCACCGACGGACTGCGGTACCTGCTCGGGGACGCCACGCGGATCATCGTGCGACCCAGCGGGACCGAGCCGAAACTCAAGATCTACCTCGAAGTCATCAACAGCGATGCAGCAGCCGGTGCAGCACGACTGGCGCAGGTACGCACCGAGTTCGAGCGGTTGACCGCCCCCCGGTAACGGGTCTCAGACCACCGCGGCGGTCACGGCAAGCACCACCGCGACGACAAAGAAGGCGATATTGCGCCAAGCCGGTGTGATGGCCACCCCACGCGCCATGTCCACCGCGCGTTTGGTGGTCGGCTGCCCGATCTTCGCGGCCGACCCGGCGCATCGTTCGTCGATCAGCACGGCGACCGCCCCCGCAGATTTAGGACGCTGCACGGGGTTGCGGTAGGCATCGGTATCGATCTCGGTGTCGCGGGCGTTGCGCCAGGCGCTGCGCAGACCCATCCCGCCGCCACCGCCGAGGCCCAGGCCACCGCCCATCCGGTGCATCCCGGCGACCCTGGGCCGCTGCTTGGAGACGGCCCACGAACCGTAGGCGGCGCCGCCCTCGGTGACCACCCGCAAATTCCACCGCGCCTGGGTCGCCTCGATCCGCTCCCACGGGATCCGCACGTCGCGCACCAGATTACGCAGGATGACCGCGTCGTCGGTGATTTCGACACTGGGCCGCACGAAGAGCGCCCAGGCCACCAGCGCGATCGCCAGGGGCCACATCACCTCCAGGAAGCCGATCCCCGCGTCGGACCGCAGACTCAACAACACGATCAAGGCGCAGAGCGAGATCGTTGCGTAACCCAGGACCAAGGCCTGTGCCTGTCGGAACACCTCTGGCGTGTCGGTCCGCTCAGAAGTCTGCGCTGGGCTGTTCGGCATGGCGCCGACAGTACGCGTCGGATCGCGCAGGTCGATGGACCCGGTCGGGCCTTAGGGTGGGCTGATGAGCGCATCCACTACTTCTGCGCCACGCGCCGGGTCTTATGTCGATGCCTCCAGCAACGCCGATCTGCGCGGCTGGCTACACGGCCTACCACCTGTGGACCAAGTCGGTCTCGAAGCTCGCGCGGCGGCGCTGGGCACGCGGTCGATCAAGACGACCAGCAAGGCGTGGGCCATCGACACCGCCATCTCGATGATCGACCTGACGACACTGGAAGGTGCTGACACGCCCGGCAAGGTGCGCAATCTGTGCGCCAAAGCGCGGGTTCCGGACCGGTCGGACTCCTCGACGCCACGGGTTGCCGCGGTCTGCGTCTACAACGACATGGTCGGTGTGGCGCGCGAAGCACTGGGCGACAGCGGTATCCACATCGCGGCCGTCACCACGGCCTTTCCTTCGGGTCGGGCCTCGCTCGCGGTCAAACTCGCCGACACGCAGGACGCGGTGTCCGCCGGTGCCGACGAGATCGACATGGTGATCGACCGAGGCGCCTTTCTGTCCGGTGACTACCGCACCGTCTTCGACCAGATCGTCGCGGTCAAGAAGATATGCGCCAGCAACCCCGACCGCCCTGACGCGCACCTCAAGGTGATCCTGGAGACCGGGGAGCTCGCGACATACGACAACGTGCGCCGCGCCTCCCACCTCGCGATGCTCGCGGGCGCCGATTTCATCAAGACGTCCACCGGGAAGATCTCCCCCGCCGCAACGCTGCCCGTTGTGCTGTTGATGCTCGAAGCGGTCCGCGACTGGCGTGACGCGACAGGCACGATGATCGGGGTCAAGCCCGCGGGCGGCATCCGCACCACCAAGGACGCCATCAAGCATCTGGTCACCGTCAACGAGACGGCCGGGCCGGACTGGCTGAGCCCACAGTGGTTCCGCTTCGGGGCCTCCAGCCTGCTGACCGACCTGCTGATGCAGCGCCACAAGTTGAGCACCGGCGCCTACGCCGGATCCGACTACATTTCCGAGGATTAGGGACACTGAGACATGCCAACGGGTTTCGAATACGCCCCGGCTCCGGAGTCACCCGCCGTGGTCGACATCGCCTCCTCCTACGGGCTCTTCATCGGCGGGGATTTCGTCGATCCCTCTGACGGAGCCTCGTTCAAGACCCTCAACCCGGCGACGGGCGAGGCCCTGAGCGATGTCTCCGAGGGCAGCGCCGCCGATGTCGACGCGGCCGTCCGCGCAGCCCGCCGGGCCTACGACCGGGTCTGGGGTCCGATGTCCGGGGCAGAGCGCGGCAAGTACCTCTTCCGGATCGCCCGCATCCTGCAGGAGCGGGCCCGCGAATTCGCTGTGCTGGAGACCCTCGACAACGGCAAGCCGATCAAGGAATCACGGGACGTCGACATCCCCCTCGCGGCCGCGCATTTCTTCTACCACGCCGGGTGGGCGGACAAGCTGGAGTACGCCGGGCTCGGTAACGCCGGCAAGCCCGCGCCGCTGGGCGTGATCGGCCAGGTCATCCCGTGGAACTTCCCGCTGCTGATGCTGTCCTGGAAAATCGCGCCGGCCCTCGCCGCCGGCAATACAGTGGTGCTCAAGCCCGCTGAGACCACCCCACTGACGGCGCTGCTCTTCGCGCAGGTCTGCCAGCAGGCCGACCTGCCCCCGGGCGTCGTCAACATCGTCACCGGTGCGGGCGAGACCGGGCACGCGCTGAGCTCCCACCCCGACATCGACAAGATTGCTTTCACCGGATCGACCGACGTCGGCAAGCAGATCGCCCGCTCGGTCGCGGGCACCCGTAAGCGGCTCACCCTGGAGCTCGGTGGCAAGGGCGCCAATATCGTCTACGACGATGCTGCGCTCGATCAGGCCGTCGAGGGCATTGTCAGCGGTATCTACTTCAACCAGGGACACGTGTGCTGCGCCGGATCGCGGCTGCTGGTGCAGGAGTCCATTGCGGACGACGTCATCGCCCGGCTGAAGCGGCGCCTGGGCACCCTGCGGGTCGGTGACCCGATGGACAAGAACACCGACGTCGGCGCGATCAACTCTGCTGAACAACTGGCCCGGATCACCGCGCTGGTCGAGGCCGGTGAAGCTGAAGGGGCCACCCGATGGAGCCCGCCCTGCGACCTGCCGGACCGCGGATACTGGTTTGCGCCAACGGTGTTCACCAATGTTTCGCAAGCCCACCGGGTAGCCCAGGAGGAAATCTTCGGTCCGGTGCTGTCGGTGCTGACGTTCCGTACCCCGGCTGAAGCGGTCGCCAAGGCGAACAACACGCCCTACGGGCTGTCGGCCGGCATCTGGTCGGACAAGGGATCACGGGTGCTGTGGACCGCGGACCGGCTGCGCGCAGGGGTGGTGTGGGCGAACTCGTTCAACAAGTTCGACCCGACCTCGCCGTTCGGTGGATACAAGGAGAGCGGGTACGGCCGCGAGGGCGGCCGGCACGGACTGGAAGCGTATGTCGCAGCAGGGAGTGAGGACTGATGGCTCGGGTGGACGTACGCAAGACCTACAAGCTCTACATCGGCGGCAAGTTCCCACGCAGCGAGTCAGGGCGCTCGTACGAGGTTGTCTCCCAGGGCCGTTCGCCTGCTTTCCTCGCGAACGCCGCGCAGGGATCGCGTAAGGACGTGCGCGACGCCGTCGTCGCAGCGCGCGGCGCGGTGGCCGGCTGGTCGGGCGCGACGGCGTACAACCGGGGGCAGGTGCTCTACCGGGTGGCCGAGGTGGCCGAAGGTCGCCGCGATCAGTTCGTCGCCGATGTCGCTGCTGCTGAGGGCGTCACCCGCCCGCGAGCCGAGCGGCTGGTGGACGCAGCAATCGACCGCTGGGTCTGGTATGCCGGATGGCCTGACAAGCTCGCTCAGGTGCTCGGCAATCTCAATCCGGTTGCCGGCCCATACCTCAACATCTCGGCACCCGAACCGACTGGAGTCGTGGGCATTCTTGCGCCGCAACGTAGTTCACTGCTCGGGCTGATCAGCGTGATCGCACCTGCCATTGTCTCGGGTAACACCGTCGTCGTTCTGGCCAGTGAGGAACGGCCGCTGCCTGCGATCACGTTGTCGGAGGTGCTTGCCACCTCTGATGTGCCCGGCGGCGTCGTCAACATCATCACCGGCCGCACCGCGGAACTCGCGCCGTGGCTGGCGTCCCACCAGGACGTCAACGCGATCGACCTGACCGGCGCCGCATTCGCGCAGGGCGTGGACTGGGCAGCGCTGGAGGCTTCAGCTGCGGACTCGGTGAAGCGTGTCCTGCGACCGGCCGGCACGGGCACCGACGCGATCGAACCCGACTTCACGCCGACACCGAGCCTGCGCCGCGTCCGGGCCTTCCTCGAGACCAAGACGGTCTGGCACCCCAAAGGGACCTGAGCACAGACCGACCTGTGTTGGGTCAGCGTGGTCTGCGCCGGCGTCCCAACCGATGACCGCGTACCGATCGGTGACTGGGACGATTACCTGTGCCGATTCACCCGGTACGGGCTGACCCAGGGCCCCTCCGAACGGGACCGGCGGACCGCGCGATGCCGTGATCCGCGCGAGTTCTGCTTCATAATCACCCAGATGGGGATGAACTCGGAGTCGACTCCTCCTGTGGCAGTCGTCGGTGTGGACAGAGCGCGACGGCGCTGGTCCGTTGTGCTGTGTGCTCTCGCAGCGGTGCTTCTGGCGCTGGGCACGATCGCCGGGATCGCCAACCGGCAACTGGTCGACGGCTCGCGGTTCGCGGCCCATGTCGATCAGGTGCGGCAGGACGAGGCGGTCTCCCGGCAGGTCGGGATCGCGATGACCGACGCGATCCTGCGGGCGGACGCCGATCTGACGGCGGTCCGGCCGCTGATCGAGGCAGCAGCGATCTCGGTGGCGCGTAGCCCCACCTTCAGCCCGGTGCTGCAGGGCGCCGTCCGTCAGGTGCACGACGCGTTCACCCAACCCGGATCCGGGGTGGTTGTGCTGCGGCTCGCGGATATCGGCTCGGTGCTCTCAGGGGTGGTGCAGAAGATAGCTCCGCAGTCCCCGGCCGGGTTGCCGTCGAACATCGATGTGACGCTGGCCCGGATCGGGGACCAGAGCGCCGCGCAGTCCACGATCTCCATCGCGCGCCGGATCACCCTGCTGGCGTGGCTGCTACCGACCCTGGCGCTCGGTTGCTTCGTCGGCGCAGCGTGGCTGTGGGGTTGGCGCAAGAACTCGTTGCGCCACATCGGGTTTGCCGTGGTCGCGGCCGGCGCGTTGATCGTGGCGCTGGCCGGCGGCGCCTCCGCGTTCGCCGCATCGGCCGATTCGAACTCGTTGTCCGGGGCGTTACGCGCCGCAGTCCTGCACGTGCTGGCAGGACTGCTGTGGTGGCCGGCTGCGGTGCTGATCGGCGCCGGCGTCGTACTGCGGGTGCTGGCCGTACTGGACGGCGACGCGCCCGCAGGCTCGGGCTGGCGGGACTGGCTCGCGGTGCGACCCGCGTCCCAGCGCATTCAGGCACTGCGTGCGGCGGGGTTGGCGACGGTGGGCGCCTTCGTCGTGCTGCGGCCCTCGTTGGCTGTGCAGACCCTCGCGGTCGTCGCCGGCATGGGGGTACTGGTCCTCGGGCTCGTTGAGATCACCAGGGTGCTCCTGCAGTTGGCGGGCAGCAGACGGGATGCGCAGGAGCAACTGTCCGCACGACGGTATGTGTGGACAACGCGGGCAATGGCAGTTCTGCCGGTGGTGGTCGTGATGACGTTGACACTGTCGCTGGCCCTACCGACCTCGCGTGCCCTGCCGGCCGTGGCCGGGCCCGGCGACACCACAGCCTGCAACGGTTTCACGCAGCTGTGCGACCGGCCGTACAACGATGTCGCCTACCCAGCGGCGCATAACGCAATGTCCGCAGCGGACGAACCCGGGTGGTATCTGGCCGAGCAACCCACCGGTCTGATCGGCCAGCTCAACGCGGGTATTCGGGTGATGCTGATCGACAGTTGGTACGGCCAGACGACGACCACTGCCGGGCAGGTCACCAACGCTGCGCAGGACAAAGCGGCGGGCCGGGCAAAGGCCGATGCAGACTTCGGAGTGGGTGCGGTGGCGAGCGCCCTACGGCTGCGCAGCGCGATCTCGGGGAAACCGACCGGTCCCGTCGAGCCCTACCTGTGCCACGGGGTGTGCGATATCGGGGCGACCAAGTGGGAGCCGGATATGGCAAAGGTTCGAGCCTGGTTGGCCGCGCATCCCCGCGAGGTCGTCACCTTCTTCATCGAGGACTACGTCTCACCCGCGGACACCGCCACGGTGTTCCGGCAGGCAGGTCTGTTGCCGTATGTCGCAACCCACCAGGTCGGTCAACCGTGGCCCACGTTGGGCCAGATGATCAACACGAACAAGCGGCTCGTGGTGCTCATGGAGAACCACGGCGGCGGGACCGCCGACCCGTGGCTGATGCAGGGCTTCAGCCAGGTGCAGGACACCAACTACGACTCCAAGACCCCCGATCAACTCAGTTGCGCCCGAAATCGCGGTACTGACAAAAGCCAACTGCTGTTGGTCAACAATTGGCTCAACCACTTCGATGCCATCATCTCCGACGCCGCGCAGGTCAACGCCTACGACAGCTTGTACCCGCGAATCGTCAGGTGCCGGCGCGAACGCGGCATGATCCCTAATTTTGTCGCCGTCAACTATTACAGCCAGGGCGATCTGTTCAAGGTGGTCGACGCGCTGAACGGAGTTCAATAGCTCATCACCCACGGCGGAGCTACGGCCAGAGCATTAACCTGACCGCCATGATCGACTCCCTCGCGAAGCGGCTCACCACCGCTTAGACGAACGCCGACATGGTGGGCTAGGATTTTCCAGGCTGGATGGACGGATGACCGCCGGCTGAAGTTGGACACCCTGCTCGGCCCGCACCGGCCTTTGCGGCTTACCGCCACAGAGGGGTGGGCGCCCAACCTCGACGTCGCCAGAAACGCGCTGACGCCCTGCGGTATCGACCTCGCCCGGTACGACAGCGAACACGATCAGCGGATGCCGATGCAGGATGAATCCTTCGATCTGGTGATGGCACGGCACGAGTCATACAACGCCGAGGAAGTGGCGCGCGTGCTGCGCGCAGGCGGCATCTTCCTCACCCAACAGGTGCACGGCCAGGACGTCCCGGAGTTGTATGACTGGTTCGGCGGCGAGCCCGGCTACCCCCACGTCACCCTTGAGCGGACCCTGGACGATGCGCGTACAGCGGGCCTGACGGGATGGTTGCGATTTGTGGTGAGGGTGCAGCTATTGCCGCACCCTCACGAAAAGACGCAACCGGTGCCACGGGTAGCAAGGCACCAACCGCGCGCCGGTTAGGGTTCTGCTCATGAGCGACGGATGGGCAAGCCCGTCGGGGGACCCACAGCAGCCACAGCAGGGGCAGCAACCGCAGCAGGGGCCGTCATACGGCGGCCAGGGTGAGCACCACGATGATCGACCGCGACCCCGGTACGGCGCGTACGGGCCGATGCCCCCGCAGCAGAGTCCGCCCCAGTACGGCGGGCCCCAGTACGGCGGGCCACAGTACGGCCGGCCCCAGGGCAGTGGCCCCTATTACAGCGGTCCGAACCAGTTCCGCCCGATGGCACCGAAGCCGGGTGTCGTGCCGCTTCGGCCCCTCAGCCTCGGCGACATCTTCGGCGGCGCGTTCGCGACGATCCGCGGCAACCCTGCCGCAACCCTCGGCCTGTCGCTGATCGTGCATCTCATCGTGGCCGTTCCCAGCCTGATCTTGACGCTGTGGCTGAAGGATGCGGCGTTCCCCAACGGCATCAACTTCAACCCGGACACCACCAGCGGCAGTGGCAGCGGCATGTCGAGCAGCATCGATCTCAATGCGGCCAGCCTCATCGCGCAGGTCTTCAGCTACATCGGGGGCATCGTGCTCGCCGGAATGCTCATCGTCGTCGTCTCCGAAGCGGTCCTGGGTCGTCGCATCAGCATGGGCAGTACGTGGGCCCGCATCCGACCACGGATCTGGGCACTTCTCGGGATGACCGTCCTTTTGCTGCTGGGCGCCCTGCTGGCCATTGCGGTCGTCGTCGGCATCATCGTCCTGGTGGCCGCCACGGCGGGCACAGTGCTCGCGGTCGTGCTCGGCATCCTGCTCGGGCTGCTCTCGCTTGTCGCCCTCATCGCGGTGTATACCCGGATCCTGCTGGCCAGCCCGGCACTGGTGTTGGAGGGCATCGGCCCGATCGCCGCGCTACGCCGCTCGTGGGGTTTGACGCGCGGCGCGTTCTGGCGGATCCTCGGGATCTCGTTGCTCGCGGCCCTCGTGGCTGGTTTCGTCGGCGGCTTCGCCAACCTTCCAGCGACGTTCCTGACCCTCGGCGGACTGTCCACCAGCGGGGTCACCAGCATCCTGCTGCTCGTCGCCGCACAGCTGTGGTCGGCGGTCGTCACGGCCGCCGTCGCCCCCTTCGTCAACGGCACCACCGGCCTGCTCTACATCGATCAGCGGATGCGCAGGGAGGGCTTGGACGTCGCCTTGATGTCCGCTGCAGCCCAGGACGGTCATGGCAGGAACTGAGGGCCCACCGCTGACGCCCAGCGCGGGTCAGGCAGCGAACCTGCTACGCCAGGAACTGGCCAAACAGGAGTATCAGCAGCACAAGGGCCTGTTGCAGACGGTGCTGGACTGGCTGGGAGAACAACTGGGCCGGCTACTTGACGGAGCCGGCGGCACGGTGCCCGCGATTGCCTGGTTGGTCGGCATCCTCCTGGTCATCCTGCTCGTGGTCGTCGCGGCGATCAGCCTTCGCCGCGGTCGGGTGCACCCCCGATCCACGAGCGAGGACGCGGTACTCGGCGAACATGCCATGACAGCCTCTGATCTACGCCGCCGGGCCGGCCACGCGGAGCGTGCAGGCGATTTCCAAGGTGCCACCCTCGACTACTTCCGTGCCCTCGCCGTGCGGGGCGTCGAGCGCGCGCTGGTCGATCCGGCACCCGGCCTGACTGCGTACGACATCGCACGGGTCCTCGGTGGGCGGTTCCCCGACCGGGCGGGCGACGTCGCCGCCGCGGCCACGATCTTCGATGCCGTGCTGTACGGCGATCAGCCCGCCGACGCCGCAGCCTGCGCCCGGATGCGCGAGCTGGAACTGGACGTGCAGCGTGCCCGCCCAGCCCCCGCGGCCGGTAGTTTCACCGGCTCGGGGAGCAACGGATGACCCGCGGCCGGTTGCTCGCGGCGTTGCTCGTGCTCGTGCTGATCCTGGTGGCGATCGCGGCCGTTATCGGTGGTCCGGGTAGGAAGGAACCGCTCGATCCGGCGTCTGCTGCTCCGACGGGATCCAAGGCCCTCGCGCAGGTACTACGGGCCCAGGGCGTGCAGGTCACCGTGGCCCACACCGCCGGTGATCTGAGTCGCCGCCCGTCCGACACCGCCACGACAGTCGTGCTGACCCGCGGAGGTCTGCTCGGCGTGCAGTCACTGCGCCAGATCGCCCGCTCCTCCGCCGGCGCCGGCTCGCTCGTGCTGATCGCACCCGCGACGCCGGTACTGCAGGCCCTCGGCATACCAGTCCGGGCCGTTCCGGGGCCATCCTCCCGTGCACCGATCGACGCAGAATGCACCACTTCGCCCTACCGGGGGTTGATCTTCGCCGCCGAGCCGGGCAGCCGCGCCTACACGTCCACCTCGGGTCAGGGCTGCGTGCGCTCCGACGACGGGGGCGACGTGATACGCACCCTGCCCGCGATCCCTGGTCTCCGACCCGCGGTGACCGTGATCGGCAGCGACAGTCTGATGCGCAACAGCACCGTCGCCGACGGCGACAACGCTGCCTTCGCACTGCGCGCACTGGGATCACACCGCTCGCTGACCTGGGTCGCCGTCGACCCAGCGCACGCCGACGCCGACCCGGTCGCGGCCACCGACGCCTCCCCATGGCCCCGTTGGACCTTCCCCGCGCTGAGTCTCGTCTGCGTCTGCGTCGTGCTGCTCATGCTCTGGCGTGGCCGGCGACTCGGTCCGCTGGTGACCGAACCGCTGCCGGTCGTTGTACCGGCTGTCGAGACCACCCGCAGCCGTGGCCAGCTCTACCGGCGGGCGCGCGATACCGCCCGTACCGCTGAGGTGCTCCGCATCGCATCGCGGCATCGGATAGCCCGCTACCTCGGCCTCGCACCGAGCACCGATCCGACCCAGCTGTGCTCCCAGGCGGCCCAGGCCGCCGCGCTCGACCCGGCCCGGGTGCGGGCTCTTCTGGTCGAGGCCCCTGTACTCGACGACGATGAGCTGGTCCGGACCGCCCAGGAACTACAGACCCTCGAAAGGCAGGTACGCCGCACATGAGCGACTCGAATCCCGTGCCCGGATCAGATGCCGACGCAACCCGCGCCGACGCATCATCGATCGACGCGACCCGCGCCCGACAGGCGATGCTCGACGTCCGTAACGAGGTCAACAAGGCCGTCGTCGGCCAGGACGCGGCCATCGGAGGACTGGTCGTCGGCCTGCTCGCCGGTGGTCACGTGCTGCTCGAAGGGGTGCCCGGGGTCGCCAAGACACTACTGGTGCGTTCACTGGCCCAGGCGCTGTCGCTGCAGACCAAACGCGTGCAGTTCACCCCCGACCTGATGCCGGGCGACCTGACCGGGTCGCTGGTCTACGACGGGCGTAGCTCCGATTTCGTCTTCCGCCCCGGCCCGGTCTTCACCAACCTGCTACTCGCTGACGAGATCAACCGCACCCCACCCAAGACCCAGTCGGCACTGCTGGAGGCGATGGAGGAACGTCAGGTCTCCGTCGATGGCGCAGCACGCCCACTACCGGTGCCTTTCATGGTCGCGGCCACCCAGAATCCGGTCGAGTACGAGGGCACCTACCCGCTGCCCGAAGCACAGCTGGACCGGTTCCTGCTCAAAGTCGTGGTGTCGCTACCGGATCGGGCGAACGAGATGATCGTGCTGCAGCGGCACGCCGACGGGTTCGACCCCCGTGACCTCGTGGCGGCCGGCATCCGACCGGTCGCGAGCGCCGACGACATCGCTGCAGGGGCCCGCGCCGTCCGCGCCGTCCGGGTGGCGCCCGAGGTTGCCGGCTACATCGTCGACATCGCGCGCGCGACCCGGTTCTCACCGTCGGTCGCCCTCGGAGTCAGCCCCCGCGGCGCCACCGCGCTGCTGGCCACGAGCCGGGCGTGGGCGTTCCTGGCCGGCCGCGACTTCGTGACCCCCGACGACGTACAGACGATGACCCGCGCAACCCTGGCCCACCGCATCACGTTGCGCCCGGAGGCTGAGTTGGAGGGCGTCGGCGCAGCATCGGTGCTGGAGTCCGCCGCCGGGTCTGTGCCGGTCCCCCGCTGAATTCCTGATATGGCCATCACCGGACGCGCCGTCGCGCTCGCCGCACTGGGGCTGATCTACGTCGTCCTGGTGCCGAGCGGGCTCTCCGTGCTGCTCTGGCTGGCCGTGGTCGGTGTACTGATCGGTGTCGACCTGCTTCTCGCGGGCGCCCCTTCCCGGCTGGTCTTCTCCCGCTCGGCGTCCCCTCAGGTCCTGCTCGGTGAGTCCTCGCAGACTTCCCTGCTGGTGCGCAACGACGGCAGCCGCCGTGTCCGCGCCCTGGTGCGCGACGCCTGGCAGCCCTCGGCCGGCGCCCATTCGCAGCGACACAGGACGTCGCTACCCTCCGGTGAGAGTGCCCGCCTGAACACGGTGCTGACCCCGGTACGCCGGGGCGACCGTCTCGCGGACCAGGTCACCGTCCGCTCTTTCGGACCGCTGGGTATTGCGGCCCGGCAACGATCGATGCGGGTTCCGGGATCGGTGCGCGCACTCCCAGCGTACCCCTCGCGGCGGCACCTACCGAGCAGGTTGCGGGCGCTGCGGCAGATCGACGGACGCTCCGCCGTACGGGTGCGCGGGCAGGGCACCGAATTCGATTCGCTGCGTGACTACGTCGAGGGCGACGATGTACGCAGCCTGGATTGGCGGGCCACCGCACGACGACAGCACCTGGTCGTGCGCACCTGGCAACCGGAGCGCGATCGGCGCGTGGTCATCGTCCTGGACACCTCGCGCACCAGCGCCGGTCGGGTGGGCGACACGACCCGCCTGGACCACAGCATGGACGCGGCGCTGCTGCTCGCTGCGCTGGCATCGCGGGCAGGCGACCGGGTGCAGTTCTTCGCCGGGGCACGATCGGTGCAGGCGCGTGTGACCGGCGTGCAGGACCGCGGTCAGCTGCTGCACCAGCTGGTGACCGCGATGGCTCCCCTGGAGTCCGACCTCGTCGAAGCCAGTTGGCCACGCCTCGCCGCAGCCGTGGAAAGCATGTCGAGACAGCGCGCGCTGGTCGTGCTCCTCACCTCCCTGGAGCCGGCCGCGATCGAGCACAGCCTGCTGCCGAGTCTGCCCGCGCTCACCCGGCGGCACCGCGTCGTCCTCGCCTCCGTGACCGACCCGCTGCTGCAGGAGATAGCCGGGCAGCGCGAGACGGCGTTCCAGGCGTACGACGCAGCCGCTGCCGAGCGCACCATCATGTTGCGTGAGCGTGCTGCCGCGGCCCTCGGTCAGCTCGGCATCACCGTGCTGGACCAGTCTCCGCAGGAATTGCCGACAGCGCTCGTGGACCACTACCTGATGCTCAAGCGCCAGGGTCTGCTCTGACCATCTCGCGATTTGGACATGCTGAACGGGGCGCATGTGCCCCGTTCAGCATGTCCAAAAGATGAGACTCAGGCAGCGGTGGGCAACGCGGCGCTGCGGTCGATCTCGGCGACCTCACCCATGTCGCCGTCGCGCCACGCCCGCCGGCCGATGATGAAGACGTAGAGGAAGAACAACACCTCAGCGGCCGCTCCGATCCCGATCCGCGCTCCGGTGGGCAACCCCGACGGGGTGACGAATGCTTCGATGATCCCGGTCACCAGCAGCACCACGACCAGCCCCATCGCCACCGTGATGACGGCCCGCCCCTCGGCGGCCATCGCATCCATCCGGGTCCGTCCGCCCGGTTCGATCCATGACCAGAACAGCTTCAGGCCCGCTCCGGCCGCCACGAACACCGCCGTCAACTCCAACATCCCGTGCGGCAGGATCAGCCCGAAGAAGAGCGACAGCTTGCCGTGCGAGGCCATCAATCCACCGATGATCGCCACGTTCATCACGTTCTGGAAGAGCAGGTAGATCACCGGAAGTCCGAGCACGCCGGAGGCAATGCACAGGGCGGCCACCCATACGTTGTTCGTCCATACCCGGGTGGCGAAATCAGTTGCCGCGTACTCGGTGTAGTAACCCGCGAAGTCCTTGTCGACCAGTTGGTTAGCCTGTTTTGCGCTGATGAACGACGTCTGCACACCGGGATGCTGGGCAACCCATGCACCGACCGCGAACGCCGCCACGACATTGCTGACCAGCACCCCCAGCCACCACCGGCGCAGACGGTACAAGACGGCCGGGAAGGTCGCCGCGAAGAACCTCGCCACCCCCGCCCAGGTGCTGGTACGGCCACCCATCGATTTCGCGCGGGCCCGGGACAACACGGCCGAGAGATACCGCACCAACGCCGGATCTGCTGCCGTGGACCGAATCTGGGACAGATGGGTCGCAGCCCGCTGATAGAGGTCGAGCAGTTCATCGGCCTCGGCGGCGGTCAACCGCCCCCTGCCCCCGAGCTCACGCAACCGCTCCCATTCCCCGTGATGAGCCGCGACGTAGGCATCCAGATCCATGGCCCAACGGTACGCTGAGGGGCGTGACGGGCCGGGCGGAAGCCGACGAACGGGGCGCACCTCCTGCGGCGCGGGGGTTGCGTGGGACGGACGCGGACACCCTGGTCACCGGCGAGGCGGTCCTCATCGACCTCCCACCCGCATCATTGCCCATCCGGGTCGTCGCCCGCCTGCTGGACACCGTCGTCTACCTCGCCGCCTTCATTGCACTGCTGTTCGTGGTGGTCGCGCAGTCCTTCGCCGGCAGTGCAGCCACGACCCAGACGCTGTTGCTGATCAGTCTCGTGAGCTGTTTCGTGATCGCGCCGGTCGTCATCGAGACCTTGACCAAGGGCCGCTCGCTCGGCAAGGTTGTCTGCAAGCTGAGGGTCGTCCGCGATGACGGCGGCCCGATCGTCCTGCGGCACGCGCTGGTTCGCGGTCTGGTGGGGTTCGTGGAGTTCTTCGTCGCCTACGGGGTACCCGCCATCATCGCCGCGATCGCCACGACCCGGGTCAAACGACTCGGCGACCTCGCTGCCGGCACCTACGTCGTACAGGAAGACGTGCGCCTGCGCCTGACGCCTCCGCCGATGATGCCGCCGCGGTTGGCGCACTGGGCGGCGTCGGCCGACATCGCGGCACTACCGGACGGCGTCGCGCTTGCGGTCCGCCAGTTCCTGATGCGCCGCGCCACCCTGACCCCTGCTGCGCGGACCCGACTATGCATAGATCTGTCCGCAGTCGTACGCCCGGCCGTCGCACCCCCGCCGCCGCCCGGCACCTACGACGAGGAGTTCCTCGCTGCGGTGCTGGCGGAGCGTCGGCGTCGTGACGAGAACCGCCTGCGTGCCGAAGCCGCCATCCGGCATCGCATGCTGCCGGTCGACGAATTGACCGGCCGCCGCTGACTCAGCGCGCGGGGTACCCGGGCTTGATCTGCCCGTCGATGATCGCCAGCCGCTCCTCGAACGGTAGGAACGCCGACTTCATCGCGTTGATCGTCACCCATCGCAGATCGTCGACGTCCCAGCCGGCGTCGTTGACCAGCAGGTCCATCTCGCGGGACATCGACGTACTGCTCATCAACCGGTTGTCCGTGTTGACGGTGACCCGGAACCGTAGATCGCGCAGCTGACTGATCGGGTGCGCGGCAACCGAAGTCGCTGCGCCGGTCTGCACATTCGAGGAGGGGCACATCTCCAGCGGTATCCGGGTATCGCGCACGTAGGCGGCAAGCCTGCCCAGTCGCGCGCTGGAGGTGCCCAACCCCTCGATGTCGTCGACGATCCGGATGCCGTGCCCGAGTCGCTCCGCGCCGCACCACTGGATGGCCTCCCAGATGCTCGGCAGCCCGAACGCCTCACCGGCGTGAATGGTGAAATGCGCGTTCTCGCGGCGTAGGTATTCGAACGCGTCCAGGTGCCGGGTCGGCGGATGCCCGGCCTCGGCACCAGCGATGTCGAACCCGGCGACCTCCTGGTCGCGATAGCGCACCGCCAATTCGGCGATCTGGGTGCTCTTGGCGGCGTGCCGCATGGCGGTCAACAACGCCCGGGCGCGGATGACCTGACCGCGTTCAGCTGCGATGCGCTCGCCCTCCCGCATGCCCGCGTTGACCGCTTCGACGACCTGGTCCAGGCTCAGGCCCTGCTCCAGGTGCTGCTCCGGCGCATACCGGATCTCCGCGTAGACGACTCCGTCGGCAGCCAGATCTTCGACCGCCTCACGCGCCACCCGGTGCAGAGCGGTCTGGGTCTGCATGACACCCACGGTGTGCGCGAAGGTCTCGAGGTAGCGCACCAGCGAGCCGGAGTCGGCGTTCTCGCGGAACCAGTCCGCCAGACCCTCGACATCGGTGGTGGGCAACTGGTCGTAGCCCTCGTCGCGGGCCAACGCAACCACGGTCGAAGGCCGTAGACCTCCGTCGAGGTGGTCGTGCAGCAGCACCTTCGGTAGGGCAATGATCTCTTCGCTGGTCAGCGGGGCGTGGGTTTCAGGCATCCGGACACTGTACGACGAGCCGGAGTTCCGGTCAGGCGATGCGGTCGATCAGCAGGGGCAGCCGGTCTCCGGTGTCGCTGTCGGCGATCTCGAACGCGCCCTCCAGCGACGCAAGTGCCCGCTCGAAGCGCTCGGGGGTGTCGGTGTGCAGGGTGATCAGCGGCTCACCCGCGCGGACCGGATCCCCTGGTCGGGCATGCCACTGCACGCCCGCACCCGCCTGCACGACGTCCTCCTTGCGTGCGCGACCGGCACCGAGTCGCCACGCCGCGACACCGACGGCCAGAGCATCCAACCGGGTGAGATAGCCATCGCGCGATGCCGTGATGACGTGTTGTTCGCGGGCAACTGGCAACGTGGCCGCCGGGTCGCCGCCCTGCGCCGAGATCATCGCCCGCCAGGTGTCCATCGCACGCCCGTCGTCCAGCACATCCGCGGGGTCCACGCCGAGAACTCCTGCAGCAGAGACCATCTCGCGGGCGAGTGCGAGGGTGAGCTCGCGTACGTCGGCGGGCCCGCCACCGGCCAGGATCTCCAGCGATTCGGCGACTTCGAGTGCATTCCCGGCAGTCAGGCCCAGCGGCGTGGACATGTCGGTCAGTAACGCGACCGTTGCCACCCCGGCGTCTTTACCGAGCTCGACCATGGTGGCGGCCAACTCACGGGCGCTCTGCACGTCCTTCATGAAAGCACCGGAACCGACCTTCACATCCAGGACGAGCGAACCGGTGCCTTCGGCGATTTTCTTACTCATGATCGAGCTGGCAATGAGGGGGATCGCTTCGACGGTACCGGTGACGTCGCGCAGCGCGTACAGCTTCTTGTCGGCGGGAGCCAGCCCCGCGCCCGCAGCACAGATGACGGCCCCGACCGATTCCAGCTGCGAGAACATCGCCTCGTTGCTCAGCTCGGCCCGCCACCCCGGAATCGATTCCAGCTTGTCCAGCGTCCCGCCGGTGTGGCCCAGCCCGTGCCCGGACAATTGCGGCACCGCGACACCGCACGCCGCGACCAGAGGCGCGAGCGGGAGGGTGATCTTGTCGCCCACCCCGCCGGTCGAGTGCTTGTCGGCGGTCGGGCGGGACAGGCCGGAGAAGTCCATCCGCTCGCCGGAGGCGATCATCGCCGCGGTCCATCGGGCGATCTCGCGGCGGGTCATGCCGTTGAGCAGGATGGCCATCGCCAGGGCCGACATCTGCTCGTCGGCGACCACGCCGCGCGTGTACGCATCGATCACCCAGTCGATCTGCGCGTCGCCCAGTTCACCGTGTCCACGTTTGACCCGGATGATGTCGACAGCGTCATGCGATTCAGTCGTCTGCACCATGCGCAGATCGTCCCACGCCTCTGCTACATCGACCACCTGCCTGACAACGATGGGAATCGGCGTCGACCCGCTCGGTATCGGGCCCGGCGACAATCCCTCTATTCTCACAGCAGGCGCCCCGCCGTCGATCGGTATCTACTCAAGAAGAGGCCCACCGCACTATGCCCTCAACTCCGCTGCACTCAATTCCGCTGCCCGCATCTCGTCGTGCCGCAGCTGTCGCGCTCTGCGCACTATCTCTCGGTCTCGCTGCCTGCGGTGGAAGCAGTGGCACAGTCAGCGTCACCCCAGCCGGCCAGACCACCAGTGGCTCATCGAGCGCCAGCGCCTCCCCCAGCAGTGCCTCACCCAGCAGTGCACCGAGCACCGCTGCCAGCAGCACGACCAGCAGTTCGCCGAGTTCCAGTTCTACCGACAGCACTGCGAAACCCACCAAGGCGCAAACGATCGACGGACTCACCAAGGCGCTGGCTGGAACGACGAAGGGCGCCCAGATCAGTCCGACGGTCATCAAGAAGGCGTCCACCTGCATCGTGGACAAAACCTACGACAAAGTCTCGAACAAGACCCTGCGGGCGTTCGCGAGCGGCGACCCGACACAGCAGCTGGACGCGGCGGACAACACGGTCTACAAGGACGCGGCGGTTGCCTGCGGCAAACAGCTCGAGTTGCGTAAATAACGCGCAGCGAGGAAACCGATCGCCGTCCCCGTGCGTCGCATTCACTGAGCACGTCGTCCGACCCGAGGAAGTAGAACGATGCCCCTTCAGGCCAGCGTCACCCGTTCCATCACCGTTCCTGTGGTCCTAGCCCTGGGGCTCATGCTGTCCGCTTGCAGTGGCAACAGCGGGAGCAGTACGTCTGCGAGCTCCGCCAAGGCCACCGCATCGAGCAGCACCGCCACGAACAGCTCCCCCAGCACCACCACCAGCACAGCGGCCGACGCCAGCAAACCCAGCAAGAAGGCAGCCGCGTCGGGTCTTGCCAAAATTCTGAAGGAGGGCCCGATGGGGCCATCCCTCACCGCCGCCCAACTCGCGACGGTCGCGACGTGCGTCGTCGACAAGACCTACGACACCTTGACCGCCAAGACGCTCAGAGCAATGGCGACCGGAGATTCCAAGACCGACCCGGACAGCAGCGACCAACCCGCATTGACTGCCGCAGTCGCCTACTGCGGCAAGGCCTCGGGAGTGACTCCTCCCTCGCCCACCACCAGCAGCTGAGGTAGGTCGTCACGACCCCTGCACCCCATCAACCTGAAAGGCACCTCATGTCGATCCTCAACCGCGCCACTGCCACGGCAGCACTACTCATCCTGCCGTTCAGTCTTGCTGCCTGCGGCGGCGGCAGTGACAAACCCAGCAAGGCAGACGCCCAGGCCGGCTTCTCCAAACTCGTGAAGTCTGAGCCCGGGGCTTCGAACGCCAACCCGGCGCTGTTGGAGAAGCTTTCCAAGTGCGTCGTGGACAAGACCTACGACAAGCTGACCACCCGGACCCTCAAAGCAATGGCGAGCGGTGACAAGAACTCCAAGGGTGACGACAAGGACAAGACGACCCTGAACGACGCCAACCAGGCCTGCGCGAAAAGCGTTGCTGCCGGCGGTTGATCTCAGCTACAGATCGTCGGCCCCGAAGGCCTGCGGCAGTACCTCGCTCATCGGCAACACACCCAGGGGCGTCTGCAGCAGGCACTCGGGGCCGCCGTGCTCCCACAGCAGTTGCCGGCATCGCCCGCACGGCATCAACGTGTCCCCGTCACCGTTGACACACCAGACGGCAACCAGTCGGCCCCCTCCGGAGCGCATCAGGTCGCTGACCATTCCGCACTCGGCGCACAACCCGACGCCGTAGGACGCGTTCTCCACATTGCACCCGCTGACGATCCGGCCGTCGTCGACAAGGCCGGCGACGCCGACAGGAAAGTCGCTGTACGGCGCGTAGGCCCGACCCATTGCCTGCACGGCGCTGAGGCGCAGCTGCTCCCAGTTCGGATCAACACCGGTTCCGCTCATGACGAGCCCTTCACGTAGGGCTCCCCGTCGGCAGCCGGTGCACGTACCCGTCCCACGAGCCCGGCCACCGCAAAGATGGTCACCAGGTAGGGCAGCATCCCCAGCAGGCTCGCATTGATCTGCAGCGGGGTGTTCAGGAAGGACAACACCGACTGCAGCGCGCCGGCGAAGCCGAACAGCAGCGCAGCCCCGAGCGCACCACGCGGGGTCCATCGTCCGAAGATGACTGCGGCGAGCGCGATGAATCCCTGCCCGGAGGTGATGTTCTTGTTGAACGCCCCGACGCTACCGATCGTCAGCAACGCCCCCGCCAGGCCGGCCACGCAACCACCCATGACGACGTTCTGGTAGCGCAACCGCAACACGTTGATGCCAACCGTGTCAGCGGCTTGCGGATGCTCGCCGACAGCGCGGGTCCGAAGCCCCCACCTGGTACGCAGCAGGGCTACATCGATCACCAGGACGATCACGTACATGGCGTAGACGATGTAGTTCTGGTTGAAGATGACGGGCCCGACGACGGGGATGTCACCGAGCAGCGGGATCTTCACGGGTCCGAAGAAGCCCGGGTTGTTGGTGCCGTTGGAATCGTTGGCCATGATCGCGTCGAAGAGGAAGCCGGTCAGGCCGAGCGCCAGTACGTTCAGGACGACGCCGAGAATCACCTGATTGACCAGGAATTTGATCGCGAAAACGGCCAGCAGCAGGCCCATCAGTCCACCGACGATCACCGCCCCGACGATCCCCGCGGCCAGGCCGCCGACAGTGCCGAGCAGTGCGCCGGCGAAGGCACCGGCGAGCATCTGGCCCTCGATGGCGACGTTGATCACGCCGCTGCGCTCGCACAAGATGCCGCCCATGGCCCCCAGTACCAGCGGTGCTGCCAGGAACAAACCCTGCTGCAACAGGCTGGTCAGCTGCACGGTGCGGCCGCCGGTGCCTGCCCAGGCCAGGAAGCTCAGCAGGAACAGCACTCCGGCAACGGAACCCACCGCGCGAAGGACGCGGGGGGTGAAGCCGCGCGCTGCGTGATAAGCACCCGCGACGGCAATGAGGACCCCGACGGTGACACAGAACGGTGCTTGCGGGAATGTCACATCAGGTATGTGCAGCGCACCGCCGGTGTTGAACCCGAAGGTCGCGGTGCGCCGGCTCCCCGTGGTCGCCAGGACGAGCGCACTGAATACGCCCACAAGGAGCAGAGCCACCCCGACCCCGACGCGCCGTTTCGGCGACGGACCGGTCTGTACCTTCTTGAGGTGGACGACGAGTTCCTCGTCGGTCGTCTGCGCGCTCATCGGGGTCCCCTCGAAGTATCGGAGCGAGGCACGAGTGGAGAACATCGTGGGGTGATCATCCGTTCCATCCCTTCGCCAACACGGCGCTGTCGCCGCCGTCGGTGGCCCGCAGTCGGAAGATCAACCGGACCAGGCCCGGTGCGGCGATGAAGAGCACGATCAGCGCCTGGAGCACCTGCACGAGATCCGCCGGGGTGCTGGTGGAGGCGAGCAACTGCACGGACCCGGCCCGCAGCGCTCCGAAAAGCATTCCTGCCCAGAAGGTGCCTGATGCCGAACCCCGTCCGAGCAGCGCCACCGTGATGGCGTCAAAACCGATACCGGCATCGATATCGGCGGTGACCTGCGGCTGGGTACCCAGGACCTGGGCGCTGCCCGCGAGGCCGGCGAGCGCCCCGACGAGGAGCATGACCCCGATATAGACGCGGGAGATGCTGATCCCCGCCGTCCGCGCCGCGTCCTGGTTGGCGCCGACCGCACGCACCCGGAAACCGAAAGTGCTACGGCGCAACAGCCACGCGACGCCGATCGTGGCAGCGATGGCAATCAGGAATGAGGTGTTCGCCCGCAGGCTGTCCCCCAGCAGGTGGGGGTAGCGGGCCGTACCGTCGACCGGTGTCGCGATCGCCTGGGTGTAGGGCTTGGCCTGGAACCCGTGCACGCTCAGCAGGAACTGGATCAGTCCGAGCGCGACGTAGTTGAGCATGATGGTGGTGATGACCTCGTGGGCGCCCGTCTTGGCTTTCAACACCCCCGCGATGCCTGCCCAGATGGCGCCGCCGACTACCCCCGCGATGATCGCCACGATGACGTGCAGCACGACGGGTAGGTGCCAGCTGAAGCCGACGTACCCGGCGAAGATCGCAGCCACCAGGATCTGCCCCTGCGCGCCGATGTTGAACAGTCCGGCGCGGAAGGCCAACGTGACCGACAGACCCGCCAGAATCAGCGGCGTCGCGCTGACGATGGTCTCGGAGATCGGTCCCAAAATCGTGGTGAGGCTGCCGCTGGAGAGACTGGACGGATTGAGGATCGAACCTTGGAAGAGCGCGACGTAGGCACCCGAAACCGCGTGCCATGCCGCAGACAACGTGTCCATCGGGGCCGCGGTGAAGTATGAGGCGGCCGCACGGGTGGGCTCGTCGGAGACCACGATCAGCAGCGACCCGATCACGACCGCA
This sequence comes from Dermatophilaceae bacterium Sec6.4, assembly GCA_039636865.1. Taxonomy (NCBI): domain Bacteria; kingdom Bacillati; phylum Actinomycetota; class Actinomycetes; order Micrococcales; family Dermatophilaceae; species Dermatophilaceae bacterium Sec6.4. The sequence continues at coordinate 1,293,788 of CP144172.1, read as the reverse complement.
GCGAAGATCGCGAGAATCGTCACCAGCGCCGGATGGTCGCTGCGGAAGATCTCCCGCACGCTGAACCGTTGTCCCCCCTGGGGCGCTTCATCCTGCTGGTTATCCGCAGGTGGGACAACTTGGGGCGCGGGCTCGCTCACGCCGACTCCTTCGTGTGGTCGGTCTTGTCCGAATTTTTCGGCTCGGGCACGGCGTTGCCTTGACTCTGCCCGCCCATCAGTAGCCCGAATTCAGCAGCGGACGCCGTGGGCGGCAACTCGCCGACGAGCGCGCCGCGGAACATCACGCCGATGCGGTCCGCGAGGCTGACAACCTCATCCAGTTCGGTCGAGACCAGCAGCACGGCTGCGCCCCGGTCGCGCTCTGCGACGATCCGCTTGTGGACGAACTCCATCGAGCCGACATCTACGCCGCGGGTGGGCTGAGACACCACGAACACCCGCAGCGGTCGGGACAGCTCGCGCGCCAGCACCACTTTCTGCTGGTTGCCGCCGGACAGGGTGGATGCCGGCGCGAGAGCGGATGTCGTCCGCACGTCGAACTCCTGGACCCGCGCCCGGGCGTTCTCCTCGATCGCCTTGTTGTCCAGCTGGAAACGCCCACCGAACGGCGGCTGATCGTGCAGGTCCAGGACCAGGTTCTCGGCGATGCTGAAGCTGGATACCAGTCCGTCGCGCCCGCGGTCCTCCGGGACGTATCCGACACCGGCGCGCAGGATGTCGTAGGTCGTGTCGTCTGTCATGTCCTGGCCGTCGATGATGATGCGCCCGGAGGACGGCTCCACGAGCCCGACGATTGCCTCGGTCAGCTCGGTCTGCCCATTGCCCTGCACACCGGCGATCGCGTAGATCTCACCCCCGCGCACCGAGAAGGAGATGTCGTCCACCATCACGTGACCCGCGGCGTCGAGCACCCGAAGATTGTCGACCTCCAGCAGCACGTCCTTCGGTTTCGCCTCGTCCTTTTCGACCCGCAGCTGCACCGGGCGGCCAACCATCAGCGCGGCCAGCTCGGCAGCCGTCGCACTCGGTTCCGCGGTGCCGACGACCTTGCCGCGGCGGATCACGGTGATGGTGTCCGAGACTTCGCGGACCTCACGCAGCTTGTGGCTGATGAAGACCAACGAGGTGCCCTGCGCCTTCAGCGAGCGCATGACCTCCATCAACCGGTCGGTCTCCTGCGGGGTGAGCACCGCCGTCGGCTCATCGAGGATCAGGATCTTCGCTTCGCGCGCGAGGGCCTTGAGGATCTCCACCCGCTGTTGGATGCCGACCGGAAGATCTTCGACCTTCGCATCGGGGTCGACGTCGAGGTGATGGCGGTCGGACAATTCCCTGACCATCTTCCGGGCCCGGCGGATGTCGAGCATCCCGTGAGACGTCTGCTCAGCTCCGAGCATGATGTTCTCGGCCACGGTGAGCACCGGCACCAGCATGAAGTGCTGGTGGACCATCCCGATACCGGCTGCCATGGCGTCGCCCGGACCCTTGAACACCACCGGCGCGTCGTCCAGCAGGATGGTGCCCTCGGACGGCTCGTACAGCCCGTAGAGCACGTTCATCAGCGTGCTCTTACCGGCTCCGTTCTCGCCGAGCAGACCGTGGATCTCCCCCGACTGCACGGTCAGATCGATCTGATCGTTGGCGGTGAAGGTGCCGAAACGTTTGGTAATGCCCTGGAGCTGCAGTTTCATGCCCAGCTGCCTTCCGTTGTCGCTGACCGCGAGGGTACCGGCCGTCTGCACGCCGGAGGCAGGACGAACCGTGGCCCGCCCTGCCTCCGAACGATCAACCGTGGTGCCCGCTCAGCTGGTGGGCTGGCTCGGCGACGTGATCTTGATCGTGCCGGCAGCGATGTCAGCAGTGATCTTGGTCAGCTCGGCCTTCAACGCCGCCGACTGGCTGTCGTTGTTGTCGACCAGTCCGACACCCTGGTTGGCCAGCGTGCCGATGTAGTTGCCCTTCGGGTAGGTGCCGTCGGCAGCCTTCGCCAGGTAGGCCTGCACGCCACCGGACAAGTTCTTGGTCACGCTGCCGACCATGAACTTGCAGTACTGCGCAGCGCTCTCGCAACCGTCCGTGTCGACCCAGATGATCTTCAACTTGCCGCCGGATGCCTGTGCTGCCGCACCGGCACCGAGGCCTGATCCGCCGGCCACCGGGAAGATGATGTCAGCACCCTGGCTGGCCATCGACTGACTGACCGACTTGCCCTTGTTCTGGTCGGTGAAGCTGGCCGAGAAGGTGCCCTTCTTGGTCTTCTCGTTCCAACCGAGGACCTTGACCGACTTGGACTTGGTCTTGTTGAAGTACTGCACGCCCTCCCAGAAACCGTCCATGTAGATGGTCACGGGGGGGATCGACAGACCGCCCCAGGTTCCGACTGTGCCGGACTTGGTCATGCTGGCCGCGAGGTACCCGCCCAGGAAGCCGGCCTGTGCGGTGTTGTACTGGATGCCGTACAAGTTGGCGCCGGTGCCCGGGGCGTCGACCTCGGCGAAGTTCACCTTCGGATTCGCGGCGGCGGCTGTCTTCATCGCGTCCGCCATGAGGCCACCGACGCCGATGACCGCATTACAGCCGCCGGCCGCGGCCTTGGTCAGGTTAGGGGTGTAGTCCGCACCGGAGTTGCTCGGCACGTACCTGATCGAGATGTTCGGGTTCTTGCTCTTTGCGGCCTTCATACCGTCGTAGGAGCCCTGGTTGAACGAACGGTCGTCCACCCCACCGGTGTCCAACACCATGCACGCGCTGATCTTCTTGCCGGAGGCCTTGGCCGGTGCGGTGGAGCCGGTACCGGTGCCGGAGCCGGACGCGGTACCACCGGCTGAGGGCTTGCTGCCGCAACCTGACAGGGCCAGGGAACCGAGGGCGGCCACAGCCGCGATCTTCATCACCGAACGCACAGAGAACTCCTTGAAGGTAGGCGGGCACATCGACGTTTCGCGGCGCTGGTGGGCCACCGTCGGGCGGGTGCGGATCGGGTCAGCGTAGCGACCATCCCGGCGCCTTGCACCCTCAGGCGCAGACCGTTACCAAACGGTTGTGCAGCAGCTTCAGGGCGCGGTCGGTGCCAGCACGTCGGGCTGCAGGAGACAGGTCGCAGCGAGCAGAGAGACACCCACGGTGATGGCCCGTTCGTCGACGACCAGATTGCCCTGGTGTAGTTCGTAGGTCGGTCCGCCGGGTGTGCGTGTACCGAGACGACCCATCGCGCCGGGCGCCTCCACGAGCATCCAACTGAAGTCCTCACCGCCCAGCGACTGCTTCGTCGTGACCACCGCCTCCGGCCCGACGACCGCGCGACACGCGGTCGTCAGCGCCTCGACTGCAGCTGCGTCGTTGACGACCGGTGGCACTCCCCTGGTGTATTCGATCTCGGCCGTGACACCGTAGGGCGCGACGACTTCGTGGACCAGGGTCTGTACGAGATCACCTGCCTCCTGCCACGCGTCGATGTCGAGCATCCGCAGGGTGCCGACGCACTCCCCCATCGCCGGAATCACATTGGCGGCGTTTCCCGCGACGACGCTGCCCCACACCAGCGCGCCGCCCACCCGTGGATCGAGCCTGCGCGACAGTGCTCCGGGCACATCGGTCACGACCTTGGCGAGCGCGTAGGTGAGATCTCCGGTCAGGTGCGGACGGCTGGTGTGTCCGCCCTTGCCCGACAACCGAACCCGGATCGCATCGCAGGCAGCCGTGATGGCGCCGACTTTGAGCCCGACGGTGCCCACGTCGATGCTGGGGTCGCAGTGCAGGGCGAAGACCTGATCGACGCCCTCCAGCGCGTGCTCTTTGACGGCCGTGTGGGCGCCGCCCGGCACGATCTCCTCCGCCGGCTGGAACACCAGCCGCACGGCGGTGTCCCGGTCGATGAGATGTTGCTCGAACGTCTTCAGCACGAGCCCGGCCCCCAGCACGACGGTGGTGTGCACATCGTGCCCGCAGGCGTGGGCGATGCCTTCGTTGACGGAGCTGAACTCCAACCCGGTGCGCTCGGCGACCGGCAGGGCGTCCAGGTCGGCCCGCAACGCAATGCGGTGGGACGGATTGCGCGCACCGATCTCGGCGGTGAGCCCCGTGCCGTGGAACGTGTTGACCTCGATACCGGCCGACTGCAGGGCCTCGATCACCGCGGCCGTCGTACGAACCTCGTTGTAGCCCAGCTCGGGATGAGTGTGCAGGTCACGCCGGAATCGGACCAACTCGGGGAGGGCATTCGCAACCGTCGCTGAGATCAGCTCGGGAAGCTCGGACACGGTGCTGCGAGTGGGAAGGGTGCTCACAATCTACTGATGCTAATCGCCGAACCTGCAGATGGTGCGGGCCCCGCCGCATCAGGCCGTTGCCGCGGGGCCGGACGGAACGGAGTAGGTCACCACCACGCGGACCCCGACAATGCGGCTCAAGGTCCGCTCCATGAGGTGGCGACCCGCCCGACCCGACACCGGATCCTTGAGTTGGGGGTCATCGGTACGCACCGAAAGATACTGACCCGAGTCCGGCCCGGTACCGACCAGCCGGTACTTTTTCCAGTCGCGATCGGTCAATCGGTTCTGCGCCGCGAGTAGCTCCTTCTCGCTATAGGGCACCTTGATGAGATGCACCGACACTCCAGCGGATTCAGGCTGTGCCGCACGGGCGCGCGCGATGATCGCCGCGCCGTCCGCCAGATCGGTGACCCTTAGCGTCAGCACCGTCTGCGAGCGGTCGACACTCATCAGTGCATAGCTGCGCGAGTAGCTGTCGCGGCCCACCTGCGTCATTGCTCCGGCCAGGTCGTAGGTGACGGAGTGATCGGGACCGCCTGGCTGACCGGGTAGGGGTGACGTGGAGCTCGGCGGTGCGACCGTCGATGTCCTCGGGCTGGTGCCGGTCGCGCCGGGGGAAGTCTGCGATCCGCATCCCACGACCAAAGTCAGCGAGGCCATGACCAGCGACCAGCGGCCCGCCCGGGGAAATCCGGATGGCATCAGCCGTTCGCCGCCTGGGCCGGAAGGGAGTAGGTCACGATTACCCGCACCCCCACGGCGCGCGTCAGGATGCTCGCGAGTCGCTCACGTCCGACGCGTCCGCCCGGCCCCTTCAACGATGGGTCAGAGGAACCGACGTCGACATAGTCGCCCGCACCGGATCCCACGCTGACCAGTTCGTATTTCTTCCAGTAAGTAGGCGAGACCGCGTTCTGAGCGGCCTGCAACTGCGCTTCGGTGTAGGTCACTTTGACCAGAGTCACCGCGACCCTTGACCACTGCGGATGCCCGGCGCGCGTGGAACTGATGAGCGCTCGGGCATTGGCGAGGTCCGTCATCGCCAGAATCACGCCGTGATGGGGAGGCGCGAAGCTGAGCGATCCAAAAGTATTCACATAGCGGGCGTGAGCGGCCACATCGAGTGCTCGGATCAGGTCGTAGGTAGCCTGATCGAACGTCGGCGTCAGTAGCTGTGTCGTTGGCGTCTTAGGCGTCGAGACACTTGGCTTCGGGGCACTCGGGGTCGAGATCGTGACAGATTGTGATGCTGGCGGACTGGTGCTGTCGCCACCTGGTGCGATCTGCGACCCGCATCCCGCGATCAGCACTGAAACCGCGATGGCAGCGGTCACCACACGTTGCCTTGCCCACCGCGACTGTCTACTCATTGTCATTCCCTCCCCTGCCAAGGAAACAACACATCACAGTTCGCTGCCATCCGAAGTCCGACTCTGGGGACCGAATCGTTACCGGGCTGCGGGCCTGACCACCACCACGAGCAGCGGCGCAGGACCGTTGTCCGCTCGTTCTTCGAAGATTTCGGTCGCCATCGACCGCACCGCATCCGACACATCGCGTTCCCCCGACCAGATCACCAGCGTGCCGGGCCGGTGTTGTACGTCGGACAACGCATCCGCGAGCGCGTCCCAGTTGCGCCCGAACCACCCCGGCAGCTCGAACGCGCGGCTGCATTGGGCAAACAAATCGTCCCGATCGCCGCTGGTATCCAACTGCACGACGTGCCATCCGGCCCCGCTGCCGGCTGCAGCCGCATCAGCAACATCGAGAGGTAGCTCGCGAACCCCCGGTCGGCGCCGCTCCAGGTCGCCCACCAGCTCCCGCAGCGCTGCAGCGCGCGGGGACTCGCTCATCGCACCACGAGGCGAAAGGTCTTGTAGTGATTGGCCGTGTAGTAGGCGGTCCGGTCTGCTCCGAGGACAATCCGTCGCGGACCACGGTCGCCCGCACCCGGGGTCAGAACCGTGAACTCGTGGTAGTAGCCGCGGGACCGGACCGGTAGCGCCCCGTTGCGGTTCTGATAGACGGAGTTGTCCTGTCGGTAGGGGTAGGGCCCACCCTTGTCGGTCAACCGCAAGGTCGCGCGGGCACCGCTGGGCAGATCCGCATAGGTAACCGTCTCCAGGGGCGATTTCGCCGTGCTGCCGGTGCTCGAGGTCACCGCGCGTTTCTCGTAGGTGCGCGATGCCGTCGGCCCGGCCTGCACACGCGGATGCGATGCCTCTCGCGCGATCCAGCCGATCAGTAACGCCACCAGCAGCAGCCCCAGCACGATCGGGACGAACCGGCGGCGCAGTACGCGAAACGGCCCGAGCAAATCGTCCATCAGAAGAATTCACGCGGGACGTACGTGCCCCATACGTCACGCAACGCGTTGCTCACTTCCCCACCGGTGGCACGCGCGGCGAGCGCGTCACGCATCGGCAGCAGCATGTTGGTACTGCCCTGCGCCGCAACCCGCAGGGCCTGCAATGCCCGGTCGACCACAGCGTTGTCGCGCTCTGCGCGCAAGATCGCCAGTCGCTCGCACTGATCAGCCTCGATCGCGGGGTTGACGCGCAACGGCTCGTAGGGCTCCTCGGTGGCGGTGCGGAACTTGTTCAGCCCCACCACGACCCGCTCTCCACTGTCGATCTCCAAAGCCGTGGAGTACGCCGTGCGCTCGATCTCCGATTTCTGGAAACCCTCCTCGATCGCCCGCACAGCACCGCCCTTGTCCTCCACCTGCTGGATCAGCGCGAGCGCCGCCTCCTCCACGTCGTCGGTCATCGACTCCATCAGATAGGACCCCGCGAAGGGATCGACGGTCTTGGTCACGTCGCTCTCGTAGGCGATCACCTGCTGGGTACGCAGCGCGAGCCGCGCGGCCTTTGCCGTCGGCAGCGCGATCGCCTCGTCGAAGGAGTTGGTGTGCAACGACTGGGTGCCACCGAGTACCGCACCCAGGCCCTGGAGGGCAACACGAACCATATTGACCTCGGGCTGCTGGGCGGTCAGCTGCACGCCGGCGGTCTGCGTGTGGAAGCGCAACATCAGCGACTTGGGGTTCTTCGCCCCGAACTCCTCGCGCATGATCCGGGCCCACATCCGACGCGCCGCGCGGAACTTCGCAATTTCTTCCAACAAGGTCGTGCGGGCCACGAAGAAGAAGGACAACCTCGGCGCGATGTCGTCGACCTCCAAGCCAGCGGCAATGGCGGCGCGCACATACTCCTTGGCGTTCGCGAGCGTGAACGCGATCTCCTGCACGGGCGTAGCGCCCGCTTCGGCCATGTGGTAACCACTGATCGAGATGGTGTTCCAACGCGGCATCTCACGCTGGCAGTAGGCGAAGATGTCACTGGTCAACCGCAACGACTCGGCCGGCGGGTAGATGTAGGTACCCCGCGCGATGTACTCCTTGAGCACGTCGTTCTGGATGGTGCCGGTCAACTTGTCGGCGCTGATGCCCTGGGCCTGAGCGGTCAACTGGTAGAGCAGCAGCAGGGTGCTGGCCGTGGCGTTGATCGTCATGCTGGTGCTGACCTCATCCAACGGGAGTCCGTCGAAGAGCAGCGCCATGTCGTCCAGGCTGTCGATGGCCACCCCGACCTTGCCGACCTCGCCGTGCGAGAGCTCGTGGTCGGAGTCGTACCCCATCTGGGTGGGCAGATCGAAGGCCACCGAGAGGCCGCCAGTGCCGTTGGCCACCAGCTCCTTGTACCGCTCGTTGGATTCGCCTGCGGTGCCGAATCCCGCATATTGCCGCATGGTCCACGGGCGGCCGGTGTACATGCTCGGATAGACACCCCGGGTGTACGGGTACTCCCCGGGCACGCCGAGGCTGTTCGCGGCGTCGAAGTCGGACAGTGCGGACGCGTCGTAGACCGGTTCGATGGGTAGTCCGGATTCGCTGATGGCCATGATGTGCCGAGGCTAGTGCAGTGCACAGAAGTCGGCGGGTGCGGAGGTGGGCCGCGCGCCTGTCGACATTGCGGACGGCGACCCGGCACGATCGGTGTCATGCGCGCCACGACTGCCTCTCGTTCCATCCTCGCCGCCGCGTGCGCCGTTCTCGTCACCGCGCTGACGGCCGGGTGCTCGGACGGGACTCGTGCTGCAGTCACAAGCACGAGCACCGTCGCATCCACCGGCAGCACGGCATCTTCGCCGGCATCCACGCCGCCCACAGGCCGGACCACGTCATCTCGCCCAGCTGCCCCGGCCAAGGGCACCCAGCGCATCACGATCGTCGAGGGCGGCGACGCCCTCCCCCAGGCCGTCATCATCGCCTCGGCGCACCGATTCGCGGGTGGGAACGGGTACGACTTCAAACCGATCTTCGCCGCGCTGAAGCCACTGGTCTCCGGAGCCGATCTCGCGATCTGCCAGATGGAGGGCACCCTCAGCCCCGATGACACCGACCTGACCAGCGACTCGATCCATCAGGGCATCGTGCATCACGGCCCACGGGAATTCGCGCGTGATCTGGCGTGGACCGGCTACGACGGTTGCTCCACGGCGAACAACCACACCTTCGACTGGGGCGTCAAGGGCGTGCGTGACACCCGTACGGTGCTGGCCGACTACGGGGTGCGGGCCGCCGGGCCTGGTCCCGATGCAGCCACCCCCGGTCAACCCACGATGTACGACGTCAAAGGCGTCAAGGTCGCGCAGCTCTCCTACAGCTACAACCTGACCAACGGTCCGGAGTACCCCAGCTCTGCCCCATGGCTGCAGGCCAACACCCTGCATTCACACACGGCCGACGGGATCATCGCGGATGCCCGGGCGGCACGGGCGGCAGGGGCTCAGATCGTGCTGGTGTCCATGCACTGGGGCCGGCAATTCGTCGTCGCGCCCAGCAACGAACAGACCACCTTTGCCACCGCATTACTGCAGTCCGGCGAGGTCGACCAGATCATCGGGAACCACCCTCACGTGGTGCAGGCCTGCGAACGCATCAACGGTCGGATCGTCAACTACGCCTTCGGGAACCAGGTTTCGGACCAGCGCGCCGGTTACCCACCGGCAACCTCCACCCACCCGGGCGCTCTCAGCAACGCTCAGAACGGGGTCGTCGGCAGGTTCACTTTCGAGCTGACCGGCGGCAAGGTCACGAAGGTGACCGAGCAGTACCAGGTGACCCGCACCGACATACCGGCCGGTTACGTCATCCGACTGGTCACCAAAACCTCCAATCCTCAGGCCTGGCAGGAAACCACGGCGCAGCTGACCGGCAGGGGTAACAGCTGCGGCCTGACGCCGTTGTCCTGACGCCCGGCTGTCTCAGCCGAGTGCGAGATTCAGGTTTCGCACCAACCCAGGCCCGGAATAGACGAATCCCGTGTAGACCTGCAGCAGGCTGGCCCCCGCATCGATCAGCGCCTTACCGTCGTCGACCGACATGATTCCGCCCACCCCGATGACCGGCAGTGAGGTGTGTTGCGTCACGTAGCGCACGATCTTGCGACTGCGCCGCGTCAGGGGTGACCCGGACAGACCGCCGGACTCATCCACGAGCGCGAGGTCCGCGCCTCGCAGACCGTCGCGGCTCAACGTGGTGTTGGTGGCGATGATGCCGGCCACGTCAGCGTGGCCGGCTACTTCCAAGATGTCATCGAGGGCACTGCCGGTCAGGTCCGGCGCGATCTTGAGGAAGATCGGGACCTCGCGGTGCTTTCCCCCGGCGGCCAGCTGGGCTGCTTCCTGGACCAGGGTCGCGAGCAGCTCGCCCAGCGGCTCCTTACTCTGCAGACCCCGCAGTCCAGCGGTATTGGGACTGGAGACATTGACCGCGATGTAGTCGGCGTACCCGTCCAGCGCGCGCAGGCAGATGAGGTAGTCCTCCAGTGCCTTGTCCATCGGCGTGGACGCGTTCTTGCCGATACTGACGCCGACGGGGATGCCGACCCCGCCGGCCCGGTGGCGCGCCATGCCGATCCGGGTTGCCAGTTGTTCGACTCCGTCGTTGTTGAAGCCCATCCGGTTGATGATGCCGCCGCTGTCCACCACCCGAAAGAGGCGCGGGCGACCATTGCCCGGTTGTTCGCGCGGCGTGACGGTCCCCAACTCCACATGCGAAAAGCCCAACGCCGACCAGCCCGCGAGCGCGACGCCGTCCTTGTCCACGCCTGCTGCCAACCCGACCCGACCGGGGAATTCGATTCCAGCGACCGTGACGATCTGTGTCGGAACGGTGCACACCTTGCGCACAACGCCGAGCGCCCGCGGATTGCGGGCCAGCGAGGCGAGGCGCTGCAGCGTCTGGTGGTGGGCCTGCTCGGGGTCACCGTCATGCGCCCGGAACAGCAGCGGCCGGACCACCCTCGAGTAGCCGGCTTCCATCGTCTTGCCGCGCAGGTCCACGAGGTCAGCCTACGAATCGGCGGGTCAGCGCGCTCATCGGGCGGTCATCAGGTGAGATATTCGCGTCCGTCGAGTTTCAGCTGTTCGACGATCTTCTTCACGTCCTGCGCGCGATCTCTGGTCGTGACCAGCACCGCGTCCATCGTGTCGATGACCACGACGTCCTGGATACCCAGTGCGACGACCGTCCGTCCGGAACCGGGCGCCACTACTCCGGTGGCGTCCTTCATCACGACCAGCTGCGACTCGCCCAGCACCTTCACGCCCGGCTCGTCATGCCGGTCCATCAGCAAGGTGGCCAGCGACGCGAAGTCGCCGACATCGTCCCAGCCGAACGTCGCCGGAATGACCGCTACCCGGCCGTCGACCGACGCTGGCTCGGCAATGGCGTTGTCGATCGTGATCTTCGTCAACCGCGGCCACAGCTCGGCCAACCGGATCGGCCGGGCAGCAATTTCGCGCAGGTATTCCGCCAGCCGGGGCTGATAGTGGGCGATCATGTCCATCAGCACGCTGGCCTGCACCACGAACATGCCGGCGTTCCAGGAGTAGCGTCCACTGGCCAGGTACTCCTCGGCCATCGGCCCATCGGGCTTCTCCACGAACGCCGTCACGGCGCGGGCCCTGGGCGCACCCAACACGCTGAGCTCATCGCCTATTTCGATGTAGCCGAACCCGGTGGCCGGGTGATCCGGCTCGATGCCGATGGTCACCAGTTTGCCGGTGCGGGCTACGTTCACTGCCTCCGTCACGCACTCGCTGAATGCGAGCACATCATTGATCACGTGATCCGCAGCGAACGATCCGAGGATCGCCTCGGGGTCACGCTGCTCGAGCAGCGCTGCAGCAAGTCCGATCGCCGGAAGAGACTCCCGACGAGACGGCTCGACCAACAGGTTGTCGATACCGAGCAACGGAAGTTGCTCGCGCACCGCGTCCACGTGCGGCACCCCGGTCACGACCATCATCCGGTCCTCGCACAACGGGTGCAGCCGGTCGAAGGTCCCTTGCAGCAGGGACTGGCCCGCGCCCGTCAGGTCATGCAGGAACTTGGGTGACGATTCGCGTGACAGTGGCCATAACCGGGTCCCCGACCCGCCCGCCGGAATCACCGCCCAGAAGTCAGGAATGGCGGTGGGCATCAGAGGTTCGGACATACCCAAACGCTAACGCAACAAGATGGTCGGAATGGCCAGCCGATCGAGGGCTTTACTGCCGTCGGGTACGACCAATCAGGCCAAATCTGTCGGGCCACTCATTTGTGCGCCCGAGGCACGTCCAGGCAGACCCGCGCTTCTCGGCCGAACCCTCATCTACCTGGTGGGCAGATCGTGTCCACGGTGAAGGAGACGGTGAGAATGGAGATGAACTGCCATCCACCGCGACTGTTGTAGGACGAGTAGGTAAGGGTAGAACCGGAAGGGAAACCGTTGTTGAACTGGAATTCATCCGTGAAGTAACTGCCGTTGCCCTGCGTGGCCGCGCGGCCACTTTGGCGCCTGTAGGGGTCACTGGCCGTACCCGATCCGGCAAGAGGACTGCCCACCGAAAGGCCCGTGGAGACAACGCCAGTCGCGGGGACACTAAATGAGACGCCGTCCCAGTATGAGTCACGGAGCGCGTCATCGACAGAACTGATATCGAAGACTTTGATGGCGGCGGTCCCGGGTTTGAAGGATGACCACGGGCCTGAGCTTGTCGAGCTGTTCTCGAACGTCAGTGTCATCGTCTGAGAAGGGGAAGCATACGACGGGGACTGACCCGAACCACTCTGGCGACCGCGCTGATTCATCACCAACGTATTCCCGCCTGGGCCGAAACCGGTAAAGATTCGGTCATTGGAGCCGTCATTGGCTGGTGCGCCGTTGATGCCAGAGTTACCGAGCATCATGTTGTAGGACATCTGCGTGGTCTGCGGCCCTTGCCCTGACGGGTTCATGAATACCGTGTCGCTGGTCCCTGCCGTTACTGCCGTAATCCGGTAGTAGGTCGTCTGGCCTTTGGAATCCTTTGCATTGAGAAAGAACTGCTGCCCGATGCGCACCCCGTTCGCGTCGTAGACCGCCGAGTTAGTGCCTGAATTCGGGTCGACAATAATCTTCTCGGATTGGCAACCTGAGGCTGCAAACGCTGGAACAGTCGAACCCACGGCAATGACCGGCAAGCTCCAGGCCGCCCCCTTTGCGATCGTGCGGCGCGACAGGAGACGAGTCCCGGTCGGTACGGAAGTGGGCTCGTGAATATCCATAGTGATCCTTCTGGGTACAAGGACTTCCTCCGGAATACGCACGGCGCAACAGCATTGCGGCGAGGAGGAAATCGCGTTCGATGTTCAACCAGACAGAACCTTACCGCAGCTTGACCCAAAACTGACTGAAATCAGAGAATTTACAAACCTCCCATTACACCCCCAGGCCCCACCCAAAAAATCGGCCCGACCTCTCGTTGAGGTCGGGCCGATTTTCGCTGTTGGTCGCTGTCAGCGTGAGGTCTTCTTGGCCTTGCGGAAGTCGTGATTCAACTGGTTGATGACGTCCAGCGGGATCTCCTTGGGGCACGCGGCTGCGCACTCACCGATGTTGGTGCAGCCGCCGAAGCCCTCGGCGTCATGCTGGTTGATCATCGACACCACGCGTGAGTCGCGCTCGGGCTGACCCTGCGGCAACTCACCCAGGTGGGACACCTTCGCACCCATGAAGAGCATGCCGGAGGCGTTCGGGCAGGCAGCCACGCAGGCACCGCACCCGATGCACGTTGCCGTGTCGAACGCGCGGTCGGCGTTGACCTTGGGCACCGGCACCGAGTGGGCTTCCGGAGCCGCTCCGGTGTTGACCGAGATGTAGCCACCGGACTGGATGATCCGATCGAATGCCGACCGGTCGACGATCAAATCCTTCACAATCGGGAACGCCGATGCGCGCCACGGCTCGATGGTGATCGTCTCGCCGTCACTGAATGACCTCATGTGCAACTGGCAGGTCGTGGTGACCTCGGGGCCATGTGCGTAACCCGAGATCATCAGACCGCAGCTTCCGCAGATGCCCTCGCGACAGTCGGAGTCGAACGCGATCGGCTCTTCCCCGCTCAGCATCAGGTCTTCGTTGAGTACGTCGAGCATCTCCAGGAACGACATGTCGACTGACACATCGCTCACGTCGTGCGTGGAAAATCGACCCTCGACCTCCGGGCCGGCCTGTCGCCAAATTTTCAAAGTCAGGTTCATATTATTTGTAGCTCCGTTGCTTCAACTGGATGAAGTTGTAGACCAGGTCTTCTTTGTGCAGGGTCGGCGTGAACGCCTCACCTTCGCTATCGGGTTGGGCTTCGAAGCCCCACGCTGCGACATAAGCGAATTCTTTGTCATCGCGCAGTGCCTCACCTTCCTCGGTCTGGGATTCGACACGGAAGTGGCAGCCGCACGACTCACGCCGGTGCAGTGCGTCGATGCACATCAACTCGCCGAGTTCGAGGAAGTCAGCGACCCGCCCTGCCTTCTCCAAGGACTGGTTCAGGGTGTCGGCACTGCCGAGCACCTTCACGTTGCGCCAGAACTCCGCGCGCAGCGAGCGGACCAGGTCGACGGCCTTGTTCAGCCCTTCCTCCGAGCGCTCCATACCGCAGTATTCCCACATAATCTGCCCGAGTTCGCGGTGGAAGGAATCGACGGTGCGGTCACCGTTGATCGACATCAGCTTGTCGATCCGACTGGTGACCTGCTCGCGCGCCTCGACGACCGCGGGGTGGTCTTGCGCCACCGGCTCGAAGGGACCCTTCGCCAGGTAGTCGCGAATCGTGTTCGGCAGCACGAAGTACCCATCCGCCAGACACTGCATGAGCGATGACGCACCCAGCCGGTTGGCACCGTGGTCGGAGAAGTTCGCCTCTCCGGCCGCGAACAGCCCCGGGATCGTGGTCTCGAGGCCGTAGTCGACCCAGAGTCCGCCCATCGTGTAGTGCACCGCCGGGTAGATCCGCATGGGCACCTCGTACGGCGACTCACCGGTGATCCGCTCGTACATGTCGAAGAGGTTGCCGTACTTCGCGGTCACCTGCGCCCGGCCGAGGCGCTGGATGGCTTCGGCGAAGTCGAGATAGACACCACGGCGGAAGTCCCCGACCTTCGGACCGACACCACGGCCGTCATCGCAGACCACCTTCGCCTGCCGACTGCCGATGTCGCGGGGGACCAGGTTTCCGAACGCGGGATATTTGCGCTCGAGGTAGTAGTCGCGGTCCTCCTCGGCTATCTCGCGCGGGTTCTTGTCGCAGTCGTCGCGGTTCTTCGGCACCCAGATACGGCCGTCGTTGCGCAGCGACTCGCTCATCAGGGTCAGCTTCGACTGGTAATCGCCGGAGACCGGGATACAGGTCGGGTGGATCTGCGTGTAGCACGGGTTCGCGAAGTAGGCGCCCTTACGGTGCGCGCGCCACGTCGCGGTGGTGTTGCAGCCCATCGCGTTGGTTGACAGGAAGAAGACGTTGCCGTAACCACCGGAAGCGAGCACCACGACATCTGCCAGGTGGGTTTCGATCTCCCCGGTCACCAGGTCGCGAGCAATGATGCCGCGTGCCTTGCCGTCCACGATGACGACCTCGAGCATCTCGTGGCGGGTGAACGCCTCCACTGTGCCGGCTGCGATCTGCCGCTCCATGGCCTGGTAGGCACCGATCAACAGCTGCTGACCGGTCTGGCCACGAGCGTAGAAGGTGCGGGCCACCTGCACACCACCGAAGGAGCGGTTATCCAGCAGACCGCCGTATTCACGAGCGAACGGCACACCCTGCGCGACACACTGGTCGATGATGTTCGTGCTGACCTCGGCCAGCCGGTAGGAGTTGGATTCCCGCGAGCGGTAGTCCCCACCCTTGACCGTGTCGTAGAAGAGTCGGTAGACCGAGTCGCCGTCGTCGGCGTAGTTCTTGGCGGCGTTGATACCACCCTGCGCCGCGATCGAGTGCGCTCGACGCGGGCTGTCCTGGTAGCAGAAGGATTTCACGTGGTAACCGGCCTCACCCAGCGTCGCCGCTGCAGCACCGCCCGCCAGCCCGGTGCCCACGATGATCACCGAGAGCTTGCGCCGGTTGGAGGGATTGACCAGTTTGTTCTCGAATTTCGCCTCCGTCCACATCTTGTCGATCGGCCCGTCCGGACACTTGGTGTCGACGATGGGGTCGCCTTCGCGATACAGGTCATTGATGAGATCAGACATCTGCAGCCCTTACTTGATGACGCCGAAGAGAATGAACAGGGGCGGGAGAATGAAGCCCACGGCGACGATTGCGCCGATGGCCAGACCGCCGATTTTCCAGCGGTGACGTGCGGCTGGTGAGTCAGCAAACCCGAGAGTCTGCGAAGCACTCCAGATGCCGTGGTGCAGGTGCATCAGCAATGCGCCCATCGCCAGCAGATAGATGAGCGTCAGCCACCACACCTTGAACGACTGCGTGACCAGCTTGAACGGATCTTCAGTGATGTTGGCTCCCTGACCGCCGGAGCCCACATTGATCTTGAACAGCGAGAACTCGATCAGGTGCCAGATGATGAACAGCAGCAGCGCGACGCCACCCCAGCGCATCCACTTCGAGGAGACGGTCGCGACCCGCGAGTTCCTGATGGCGTAGTTCTGCGGTCGCGCGGCCTTGGCGCGCTTCCACAGGGTGATCGCGCAGTAGATGTGCACGATCACGCTCACACCCAGGACGACTTCAGCGATGGTGAGCAGTCCGTGCCTGGGCAACTCCGGCGTCCCGAGTGTCCGCAGACCTGCGGCGTACTCGTTGTACGCGTCGTGACCCTGGAAGAGTTTGAGGTTCCCATACATATGCGCGAGCACGAACAGCACGAAGATCGTGCCGGTGACCGCCATCAAAATCTTTAGGAAGACGCTGCTGCCGGTCTTCCCCGTGCGCCGGTCGGGGAGCGTAGAAGTTGCCACCATGTGAGATTACTGCCCGGTTGCTGTGGGTCAGCGGTTAGGTGCGCCTCACCTACTACAAAGTGGCCTGCGCCGGGCGAACTGATCAGTCCGACGGCCCGAATTCGAAGTGGTCGACTGCCCGCCAGACACCGTCGCTGCCGTGCTCGTAGAGCTCGAAACCCACAACCTCGAAGGAGGCCTCGAAGTCTGCGAGCTGCGCCATCGCGTCGTCCAGTCCCCGCGCGGAGACATCGTGGGCAATCGTCACGTGCGGGTGATAGGGGAACTGAAGCGTTCTCGTGACCGGCCCGGCACGCACGTCCGCCTCGATCTGCGCGCATTCCTCACCGCCCTGCGTGAGCGCGACAAAGACCACGTCGGACGTCGGACGAAAGCTTCCGGTGCTGCACAGGGTCATCCGAAATGCCGAATGGCGCGCTGCCACTGCGAGTAGATATTCGCGCAGGGCTTCCCGGTCCACATCGGAGCACGGGGTGGGCGGCAGCAACGTGACGTGCGGGGGCACGCTGTCCGCTTGCAGGTCACCCGCGCGGCGGCGTGCCTCGCGCAGCTGCCCGTCCCACGGCTGCGGAACTGCAAGCGAGATGCCGATGGTCTGAATCACCTCAGACCTGCGCCAAGAAGCCGACCGCCTCGTAGGCACGGGCCAACACCGGCCCTGCGACCTCGCGTGCCCGCCGAGCACCGTTCGCGAGTATCAAATCCAGTTCGGCCGGGTCGGCCAGTAATTCCTGCACCCGGGCACGGAACGGCGCCTGGAGGTCAACGACCAAGTCGGCCACGTCACCCTTCAACGCCCCGTACCTGTTCTCCCCCGGGTACCGGTTCACGAGCGTGTCGATATCGTCGCCGGACAGCGCCGCATGGATACGTAATAAGTTCGCGATACCGGGCTTGGCCTCGGCGTCGAATCGCACCGCGTTGTCGGTGTCGGTGATGGCGGCCTTGAGCTTCTTGACGTTCGCCTTGGGCTCATCGAGCATCCAGAGACTGCCGTTCTGGTTCTGCGCGGATTTGCTCATCTTCGAGGTGGGTTCCACCAGGCTCATGATCTTCGCCGAACCAGCCGGTATGCGGGCCTGCGGAACCACGAATGTCTCGCCGAAGCGCGCATTGAACCGCTGAGCCAGGTTGCGGGTCAGCTCCAGGTGCTGGCGCTGATCCTCGCCCACAGGCACCGCCGTCGCGTCGTAGAGCAGTACATCGGCAGCCATCAGCATCGGGTAGGTGAACAACCCCACGTTGGAGGACTCGGCACCACCCCTGGCCGACTTGTCCTTGAACTGGGTCATCCGCGATGCCTCACCGAAGCCGGTCAGACAGTTGAGTACCCAGGCGAGTTGCGAGTGTTCCGGCACATGGGACTGGACGAAAACCGCTGACTGGGCCGGGTCGATGCCACCGGCGATGTACTGCGCGGCGGTGACCCTGGTACGACGCAGCAACTCCGCCGGCGACATGGGAGTGCCGGTGAGGGCGTGCTGATCAACCACACAGAAGAATGCGTCGTAGTCGGCCTGCATCGTCTGCCAGTTGACCAACGCCCCGAGATAGTTCCCCAGATGCAGTGAATCGTGCGTGGGCTGCATCCCGGACAGGATGCGTGGCCGGGTCGGCGCTTGGAAAGCCATGGGCGTCATTGTGCCAAGGCTGACCGCACTCGATGACCAACCTCGCGGGTAGAGTCCGGCAGGCAGGGCAGCGCAAGGAGGTCAATCGTGCTCGCGCGCCAACGACAGGAAGTAATCCTCACCACCGTCGAGCGGGACGGTGGTGCGCGAGTCTCTGACCTCGTCCACGAGTTCGGTGTCAGCGATATGACGATCCGCCGTGATATCGAGGCCCTCGCCGAGAAGGGACTTGTGCATCGCGTCCATGGCGGTGCAACCCTCGCCGACCGCAGCATCGACGAGCCCGGCTTCAGCGTGAAGTCGGAGATGAATCCGGTCCAGAAGTCCCAGATCGCCCGCACGGCAGCGTCGTTGATCCCGCCGGGAAGTTCCCTCGCGCTCTCTGCCGGCACCACGGCGTACGCCGTCGCAGTGGAGTTGCGGGCGATCCAGCACCTGACGGTCGTGACGAATTCTCCGCGCGCTGCGGAACTGCTGTACGACCCGACGCGCGATGACCAGCTCGTGGTGCTGACCGGCGGGGTGCGCACTCCGTCGGACGCGCTGGCCGGACCCGTGGCCAATGCGATGCTGGCCACCACCCACGTCGACACGCTGATCCTCGGTGTTCACGGGATCGACCTGGAAGCAGGGCTGACGACCCCGAACCTGCAGGAGGCCCAGACCAATCGGGCCCTCATCAAGTCGGCGAAGAAGATCATCGTGGTCGCCGACCACAGCAAATGGGGCATTATCGGCTTATCGACCATCGCGACGCTGGACCAGGTGCACACCCTGGTCACCGACGCAGAACTGGACGCCGAGGCCAGACGCGAATTGTCCGGTCACGACATCAACCTGATCGTCGCCGCCCGCACCACCCCCTGACCCCTCCCCCGAGTGGCATACCTATATTTCGAGTGCACCACTTATGAGTACGCCACTGGGACGTTACCTACGCCACTCGGCGGTGCCCAGGACGGCCACTGCGTCTCGTGTCCATTGCGAACGCCCGCTACCCGAAGTTTGCTGAGCATGGCGTTTGCATGGAGTGCCTCGTCCCAGGTCCATCGAACGACAGTCAGCCCGAGCGCGCGCAGCCGATCCTCGCGCAGCTTCTCCCGCCAGAGGTTTTCTGCGGCTTGCTCACTGGACTGAGATTGATCGACGGCATACTTGATCCGGCCGTCGAATTCCCCCACCACAGCCAGCTCCTCCCAGAACATATCTACCCGCCCGACGAAGCCTCGTGCATCAAAGATGTTGTCCTGTAGCGATGGCCGGGCAAAGCCGGCCTCCCACAAGCGCACCCGGCTCAGCGACTCTCCGGCGGATTCGCTGGCGGGGTCGGCCAACGCAACTGCCAGGCCCGCCTGCCGACGGCCCCGCCCACCGCGTGGCACCGTGTTCACCTGTGCAGATAACTCATCACAGGTCGCCAACCGCCGTCGAAGTACGTCGTCGAACACACTGACTGCGGATGCGAGCGACTGCACTCGGGCGAGGTCGACCGCAGTTCGTGCTGCGCCGGTGACACACAATCCGTGCAGCAGCTGTCCTGAGGGTAGATTCTGTGTCCGCCTTCTGATCACCCCTGGTGTGCGACCGGTTCTACCGTCGCTGACCAACACCTCCACTTTCGGCTCCGGGCGTCCGATCATCGGCAGGCCCCATACGCGTGCAGCAGTGCAGTGAGAGAACAAGCGCGCTGTCTCGCCGTCCTTCGCGATGGCGTGCGCTCGCACGAGCAGTTTCGCGTCGGAGGACAACCCTGCCCAGGCCGCCGCAGCGACGTACGACCCGCGTCGCACCTTTACCCATCTCGTCGCTGCGGTTTCTGCGCCCAGGTCGACCGGCCCAGGAACCGCATTCCTCAAGGCCACCGCGACGATCGGAACCGCATGGGCGGCAGCAGCGTCCGCCGAGCCGATAAGAGGGGCGAAAGACATCGGTGACGGACTGATGGTGCTTGAAGAGACCATGCGGCAGCGTGACATTTACGCAACGCACCGCCGCGAGTTATCCACAGCCGGATCGACAGGCATAGAGCGGCGTCGAGTGGCGTACTCCTAAGCAGTGGACTCGACGGTTTGGTATGCCACTCGGGGGATGGGCCGGGGGGGGGGAGTCAGGCGGGGGCGAGCTCGTCGATCATCGGGACAACGTCGTGAATGCCGTCCTTCACCCACGTGGGCACAAACGGGTGACGGCCCACCTGCTCGGCGCGGGTCGAGCCGGTGAGCACCAGGATGGTGCGCAACCCGGCCTCCAGTCCGCTGACGACGTCGGTATCCATCCGGTCCCCGATCATCACCGTCGTCTCCGAATGTGCGTCGATTCGGTTCAGCGCGCTGCGCATCATCAACGGGTTCGGCTTGCCGACGTAGTACGGCTCAACTCCGGTCGCCTTGGTGATCAACGCGGCAATCGCTCCGGTTGCGGGCATCAATCCGTCCGGTGAGGGCCCGGTCGCGTCCGGGTTGGTGGCGATGAACCGGGCGCCGTTGTCGATCAGGCGAATTGCCCGGGTGATGCTCTCGAACGAATAGGTTCGGGTCTCACCGAGCACCACGTAGTCGGGGTCGCGCTGGGACAGGATGAAGCCGATTTCGTGAAGCGCCGTCGTCAGGCCCGCCTCGCCCAGCACGTAGGCCGAACCGCCGCTGCGCTGGGTGTCCAGGAACTGCGCGGTCGCCATGGCGGACGTCCAGATCGATTCCTCGGGGACGTCGATACCACTGGAGAGCAGCCGGGCCCGCAAATCGCGGGGCGTGTAGATCGAGTTGTTGGTCAGTACCAGAAATCTGCGACCGGTCTGCTGCAACTTCGCAAGGAACTCGGCGGCACCGGGCAGCGCGTGCTCCTCATGGATGAGAACCCCGTCCATATCGGTCAGCCAGCATTCGACCGGTCTGCTGTGTGTCATGGCGCCATCCTTCCAGCCCACCGTCGCAGACGCAGTCGCAGTCGCAGTCGTGAAGCTGTGGCGCTCGCATCAGCCGACGCGCCGGTCACGGCAGGTCGTAGTCCACGACGACGGGAGCGTGGTCGCTCCACCTCTCGGCGTAGGACGCCGCCCGCCCGATGGAAGTGTCGCTGAGTGTGAATGCCAACGCCGGGGAGGCCCACTGATAGTCGATACGCCATCCTGTGTCGTTGTCGAAGGCCTTGCCACGCCAGGACCACCACGTGTAGGGCCCGTCGACGTCACCCGCCCTCGCCCGCACGACGTCCACCCACCCCGCATCCGCCCATCGGCTCAGATATGCCTGCTCCTGCGGTAGATACCCCGCTTTGCCGACATTGCCTCTGGTGTTGCGTAGGTCGCGGGCGGTATGACAGACGTTCAGGTCACCGGTGAGCACAGCCTGCCCGTCAACCAGCGCCGCCATCCGCGTACCCGCCGCATCAAGGAAGCCGTACTTCTCCCCCTGCCTCGCCGTACCTGCCTCACCGGTGTGAACATATGCCGAGATCACCGTCACGGCGCCGATCTGTGCTTCGATCCATCGTCCGGCGTCGGGGAAGCCGGGCAGGCCGATCCGCATGTCCGCTATCGCCTGACGCGAGAGGATGGCGACCCCGGCACGACCCGCGTCAGCAGCTGCAGCGTGCGCGAGGTGCCAGTCCGCGAATTGCCCAGCCGCCAGAGCGGTACGCAACTCCTCCGGACTTGCCCGAACCTCCTGCAGGGCTATGACGTCGGGCTGCTGCGCGTGCAACCACGAGAGACCGCCGCGGCGCAGCGCCGCTCGAATTCCGTTCACGTTGACGGACACAAGTCGCATCTCGCCATTGTGACAAAGGACATTCCGAAGTCCGAGAACGTCTCACTACATTTGTAGTAATATCGACACCGGAGGACCGAGCCACCTATTCCCAGGAGAATTCTGATGCCGCACGCCGACGCCGCAGTCAAAGCCGCACCCAGTTCCGACCTCAGCGCACGACAAGAAGCCACCCTTTGGGCTGTTGCAGATGTCGTATTCGCCGCAGTCCTGCTACTTCTCAGTGCGACCTTCCTGTCGGTCGACTCCGACTCCTTCCTGACCGCAACCCTGATCGCCCCGTTCATCGGCTGGGTCGTCGGCAACCTCGCCGCTTTCGCCATACCTCGCAGCATCCAGACCCCGTCGTGGGTCGTGGCCGCTGCCGGTGCGGTGCTCGTGGTCATCTGCGCGGTCGTGTTCCAGAGCGGTACTACCGTGATCGCCACCGGCCGGGGCCTCGCTGGTCTGGTCATCGGGGTGACGACCGGATTCCTCTTCCTGCGCGCCGCAACTGCCCGTCGACGCCGCCGCACCGCTTGAGCAGGCACGCCACACCTCGCTACACCATGCAGGTCCATGCAGGTCCATGCATGTCCTAGCACCCATTGGTGTCGGGGGTCGGTCGTACGCTGCAGGGATGGTTGATTCAGCACCCACCCCAGCCGCTCCGAACCCCGCGGCCGCCCCGGCGACGCCACCCGCCGACCTGAACGATCAGCTGGTCCAGACGTCACACACTCTGCAGCTCCCGGACGGCCCGCTGAAGTACACCGCCTCCAGCGGTCGGGTCGTGCTCCGCGAGGAAGTCATCGAGGAGGGCGTCTGGAAGGGTTCGGTCTCCAAAGCGCAGGTCGCCATCACCGCCTACACCCTGGATGACGCCGACCCGCACACGCGGCCCATCACCTTCGCCTTCAACGGCGGACCCGGTAGTTCCAGCATCTGGCTGCATCTGGGTCTGCTCGGCCCACGCCGGGTGGTCTGCGGTGATGTCGGCGCGTTGGTGGCGCCGCCGTACGACCTGGTGGACAACATCGAAACACTGCTGGCACACAGCGATCTCGTCTTCATCGACCCGGTCTCAACGGGACGCTCGCGCGCGGTCGAGGGCGGCAAGCCGAAGGACTTTCACGGCTTCAAACGGGACCTGGAAACCGTGGCCGAGGTCATCCGCCGCTGGGTCACCTCTGAGGGCCGCTGGATGTCGCCGAAGTTCATTGCCGGTGAGTCCTATGGCACGACCCGCGCCGCTGGCCTCGCCCAGCTCCTGCAAGACGACATCGGCATGCATCTCAACGGCCTGATGCTGATCTCCAGCGTCCTCGACTTCGGGATGTCCGATTTCGAAGGGCAGGATCCACGCGGTTGGTCGATGTATCTACCGTTCTACGCCGCTACTGCGCACGCGCACGGCAAACACGGTGATCGCCCGCTCGCCGACGTACTCGCAGAGGCCGAGGAGTATGCGTCACGCGACTACCCGTGGGTACTCTCCCGCGGGAACAGGTTGAGCCCCGACGACCGCTCGAAGGCTGTCCAGCGCCTGGCTCACCTGACAGGGCTCTCACCCGAATACGTCGACCGGGCCGATCTGAAGATCGAGCACTGGCGGTACTTCGGTGAACTGCTGCGCGCGGAGGGGTTGACCGTCGGGCGGCTGGACTCCCGCTTCACCGGCCCTGCGGCGTCACGCATTGCCGAACACATGGATGCCGACCCGTCGATGGATGCCATCACCGGCGCATATGTCGCCGCGTACCAGCACTATGCGCACGCCGAGCTCGGCCACACCGACGACGCGCCGTTCAGTGTCTTCGGCAAGGGCGTCAACGAGGAATGGAGCTACAAGGAATTCGAAGGCCGCTCTGTCTACGTGTCCGACCGGCTCGAGCGCGCGATGCGGGCCAATCCGCATCTGCGCGTGCAGATTGCCTACGGCTACTACGACGGAGCCACTCCGTACTTCGCCGCGCAGGAGACCGTTGCGCAGCTACGGCTGACGCCCCAGGCCCTGCAGCGGATCGAGCATTGCTACTACCCGGCCGGGCACATGATGTACGTGCATCAGCCCAGTCGCGTTCAGCAGAGCGAGGATCTGGCGGAGTTCGTGCGTAGAGCGGCCGGAGGCACAGTGCCGGTCTGACCTTTCAGCGACGCCACCAGGCCACTGTTGCCGCCAGACCCTCATCGAGGGTCTCCGGAGTGACCTCCGGGAACAACCGCAGCAGAGAGTCGTTCGCGGCCCGGGAGTGCTTCACGTCACCGATACGTGCCGCGGCGAAGTCGACGTGGGTACTGACGCCGACTGCGCGTCCAACGGCGGCGACCAGATCGTTGATCGACGTCTGCGTGCTGTAGGCGAGGTTGACCGGCTCCGGGTGCGACACCCGACGCTCGACCGCGGCCAGCAGGAGGCGACACACCGTGGACACGAAGCAGAAGTCGCGGGTCTGCTCACCGTCACCTTCCACCCGCAGCGGGCGCCCGGCCAACGCCGCGTCCAGGAACGCCGGGATGACCGCGGCGTATGCATGGTCCGCACGTTGACCCGGACCGTAGACGTTGAACGGCCGGAAGACGAGGGTCTGCAGGTTGTAGGACTGCTGCGCGGCCAACAGATACTGCTCGCCGGCGAGTTTGCTGACGCCATAAGGAGTCATCGGAGCCACCCACTCGCGCTCTCCTGCCGGGCTCGCTGGGTTGGCGCCGTACACCGCAGAGCTGGAGAAGAAAACGATGTGCTCGATCCCCGCGGACCGTGCCGCCTGCATCACCGCCATGGTGCCGTTGACGTTGACGTCGTTACAGCGCACCGGATCCGCGACGCTCAGCGGCACGCTGCCGATCGCACCGAGGTGCACGATCGAGTCGACGCCGCGCACCGCGCTGAGAACGACCTCGGGATCGGTCAGCGATCCGATGACGAGCTCGACATCGAGCCCGTCGAGATTCTCCCGCAGCCCACTGGACAGGTCATCGAGCACGCGAACGCGGTGACCGGCGTCCAGCGCGGTGCGGGTGAAGTTCGAGCCGATGAACCCAGCTCCCCCGGTAACCAGGATCATGGCCACGGTTCAGCCGGCCATCGCCTTCTGAAGGTTCTCATCCAGGGCGCCGAGGAACTCCTCGGTGGACAGGAAAGGCTGCTCTTTACCAATCAGCAGCGCGAGGTCCTTGGTCATCTTGCCTTCCTCGACCGTCTCGATGCAGACCCGCTCCAGGGTCTCCGCGAAGTCGGTCACCTCGGGGGTTTCGTCCATCTTGCCGCGGTAGGAAAGCCCTCGCGTCCAGGCGAAGATCGAGGCGATCGGGTTGGTCGAGGTGGGCTTGCCCTGCTGGTGCTGGCGGTAGTGCCGGGTCACGGTGCCGTGCGCTGCTTCGGCCTCAACGGTCTTGCCGTCCGGGGTCATCAGTACAGAGGTCATCAGGCCGAGCGAGCCGAATCCCTGCGCGACGGTGTCGGACTGCACGTCACCGTCGTAGTTCTTGCACGCCCAGAGGTAACCGCCCTCCCACTTCAGGCATGCAGCCACCATGTCGTCGATGAGTCGGTGCTCGTAAGTGATACCGATCTCGTCGAACTTGGCCTTGAACTCGGCATCGAAGATGCGCTGGAAGGTGTCCTTGAACTGGCCGTCGTAGGCCTTCAGGATGGTGTTCTTGGTCGAGAGGTAGACCGGTACCTTGCGGTCCAACCCATAGGTCAACGACGCTCGCGCGAAGTCCTCGATCGACTTGTTGAAGTTGAACATGCCCATCGCGACGCCACCGTCTTCGGCGAACTTGGCGACCTCGTACGACATCTCCTCGCCGCCACCTTCAGGGGTGAAGGTGATCTTCAGCGTGCCGGCACCGGGCACCTTGAAGTTCTGGGTCTTGTACTGATCGCCGTGGGCATGGCGACCGATGATGATCGGCTTGGTCCAGCCGGGCACCAGGCGCGGGACGTTGCTGATGATGATCGGCTCACGGAAGATCACCCCGCCCAGGATGTTGCGGATCGTGCCGTTGGGGCTCTTCCACATCTCCTTCAGGCCGAACTCCTCGACGCGGTCCTCGTCAGGGGTGATGGTCGCGCACTTCACGCCGACGCCGTATTGCTTGATGGCATTTGCGGAGTCAACGGTCACTTGGTCGTTGGTCGCGTCCCGGTTCTCGATACCCAGGTCGTAATACTTCAGGTCCACATCGAGGTAGGGATGGATCAGTCGATCCTTGATGAACTGCCAGATGATGCGGGTCATCTCATCACCGTCGAGCTCGACGATGGGGTTCTTGACCTTGATCTTGTCCATGCTGGCGGTGACTCCTCGAGGGAACTGGGTGGATGGCGGTCTTCCACGGGTGGGTTCTGACCGCCGCTCGAGACTATCGCGGTCGGTGCCGTTCCCCGGAATCGGCGACCTCCGACGATCTGCAACCGAGCGACCCACCTACGTGGAGGTGGCGCTGCTACCGTCGAACTCATACCAGCGGCCCGCCGAAATGCAGGCCCGTCGTCCAGTTGAAGGGGTCCGAACCCGTGAGCACCACGCCCATCAAGGTTGCCGTCACCGGCGCCGCCGGCCAGATCGGCTACAGCCTGCTCTTCCGCATCGCCAGTGGAGCACTTTTCGGGGCCGATACCCCGGTTGAACTGCGACTGCTGGAGATCACCCCCGCGCTGAAGACGCTCGAAGGCGTCGTCATGGAGTTGGACGACTGCGCATTCCCCACCCTCGCCGGCGTCCAGATCGGCGACGACCCGGCCAAGATCTTCGACGGTGTCAACCACGCCCTCCTGGTCGGCGCCCGCCCGCGCGGCCCCGGCATGGAGCGCAGTGACCTCCTCGAGGCCAACGGCGGGATCTTCGCACCCCAGGGCAAGGCGCTGAATTCCGTCGCGGCCGATGACATCCGTATCACCGTGACCGGAAACCCGGCCAACACCAATGCCTTGATCGCCATGTCGAACGCGCCCGACATCCCCAAGGAGCGCTTCTCGGCGCTGACCAGGTTGGACCACAACCGGGCGATCGCCCAGCTGGCGGCGAAGACCGGTGCCTCGGTCACCGACATCACCAAGATGACGATCTGGGGCAACCACTCCGCGACGCAGTACCCCGACCTGTTCCATGCGCT
The DNA here is from genome assembly GCA_039636865.1 of Dermatophilaceae bacterium Sec6.4. Lineage (NCBI taxonomy): Bacteria > Bacillati > Actinomycetota > Actinomycetes > Micrococcales > Dermatophilaceae > Dermatophilaceae bacterium Sec6.4. The sequence continues at coordinate 1,266,727 of CP144172.1, read as the reverse complement.
GGTCGGCGGCCGCAACGCTGCTGAGGTCGTCAACGACCAGGACTGGCTGGCCGGCACCTACATCCCAACCGTCGCCAAGCGTGGCGCAGCAATCATCGCGGCGCGCGGTTCGTCTTCTGCGGCGTCCGCCGCATCGGCCACCATCGATCACGTACACGACTGGGCGGCAGGCACACCGGCAGACGACTGGGTATCGATGTCGGTCTGCTCGGACGGTTCGTACGGTGTTCCCGAGGGTCTGATCTCTTCCTTCCCGGTGACCATTGCCGATGGCACGTGGTCGATCGTGCAGGACCTGGAGATCGATGACTTCTCCCGCGGGAAGATCGATGCATCGGTCAAGGAACTCGGCGAGGAGCGCGATGCGGTGAAGGCCCTCGGTCTGATCTGAGCCGTGCGACGAAGAAAGGCCCGGCGCGAGTGGCTCGCGCCGGGCCTTTCTGGGTCTCGTGGGCTCTTCTCCTCAGAGGCGGACGAGGGCGAAGATCGTCGCGACGGCACCTGCCAGGATCAGCAGGGTCACGACGTCGACGTACCGCGATCGCACCGCCAGGCCATCGGTGAACGGCGCCGGACCGAGCCTCAGCACCGCGGCGAGCACCAGGACCGCAGCAACGGCGTACCCGCCGATGCGAAGGGAGTAGAACCAGGCGAATACCAGAGCTGCGACCGTGCCCACAGCGAGCAACCACCACGCCGGCCCGAGACGCATAGGCCTCATCGAAGCTGGCGCTCAGCTGCCTGCACCACGTTGACCAGCAGCATCGCGCGCGTCATGGGGCCTACTCCGCCGGGGTTGGGTGCGATGAACCCGGCAACGTCCGCGACGTCGCGTGCTACATCACCGGCGATCCTGCCGTCCACTCGCGATACCCCCACGTCCAGCACAGCGGCGCCCGGCTTGACCATCTCCGCGGTGACCAGACCCGGCACACCGGCTGCAGCCACGACGATGTCTGCACCGGCCACGATCAAGGGCAGATCACGGGTTCCGGTGTGGCACAGGATCGCGGTGGCGTTCTCGCTATGGCGGGTAAGGAGTAGTCCGAGCGGCCGTCCGACCGTCAGCCCTCGACCGATGACCACGGCATTCGCCCCCGCGATCGGCACGTCGTAGCGGCGCAGCAGCTCGATGATTCCGATGGGAGTACACGGCAGGGGTGCGGACTCGCCGAGGACGAGTTTGCCGAGATTGATCGGGTGCAGACCGTCGACGTCCTTGGCCGGATCGACCCGCGACAACAGCGCGAATTCATCCAGGCCGGTCGGCTGCTGAACGAGGAATCCCGTGCAGGAGGGGTCGGCGTTCAGCTCGTCGATGACCGCCTCGACGTCGGCTTGCGTGGAGCCGGCCGGCAGGTCGCGGCGGATCGACCCGATGCCGATCGTGGCGCAGTCGCGGTGTTTGGCGCCGACGTACCAGTGGTTGCCCGGGTCGTCTCCGACGAGCACGGTGCCGAGGCCGAGCGTGATGCCCTGCGCCTTCAGAATCTCGACGCGTACCCGCAACTCGTCCATGATCGTCGCCAGGGTGGCCTTGCCGTCCATCACGATCGCCGTCACGGCGGATATTCTCCCACGGTCGATCGGTTGCCCGGCGGACATTCCTTCGGCGGACCGGTGGGCCTATCGTTTGCTGGTGACGTGGAGTGCGCGGGCCGTGGCCTACACCGACCCGGATGCGCAGGTGCTGATCGGTGAGCTCGACGACGACATGGTTGCGCGGTACGGCGGCAAGGACGCCACTGCCGTTGCGCCGCAACAATTCGCAGCACCGCACGGCATCTTCGTGGTCGCCTCCGATGAGCGCGGCCTGATCGGTTGCGCTGGATTGCGCGCCACCGACGAGGTCGCACGCGGCGACATCGAGTTGAAGCGGATGTACGTGCGCGTCTCTCGTCGGCGCGAAGGCCATGCCGTTCGGCTGCTGGTCGCCCTGGAGGAACATTCCCGAGCCCGCGGGTTCAGCCGCATCATCCTGGAAACAGGTTCGCCGCAGCACGAGGCCATCGCGTTCTACGAGAGCGCCGGCTTCGAGCCGATCCCCAATTTCGGCTACTACAAAGAGGACGAGCTCTCTCGATGCTTCGGCAAACGCCTGAGCTGAGGCCCGGCTGACCCTCAACCCACGGTCGATCAACCCATAGTCGCTCAACCCGTCAGGACCGAGAGCCTGACCTGCCGCACGTGGTTGTCGATATTGAGATCGACCAGACAGATGCTCTGCCAGGTCCCGAGGGCAAGTCGGCCACCCACGATCGGGACGCTGGCATACGGCGGGATCAGTGCGGGCATGACATGGGAACGGCCGTGCCCCTTGCTGCCGTGCTGGTGGATCCACCGATTGTCAGCAGGGAGAAGGTCTTTCAGTGCTGCGAGCAGGTCTTCGTCGCTGCCCGCTCCGGTCTCGAGAATCGCGATACCGGCCGTCGCGTGCGGCACGAAAACGTGCAGCAGTCCGGTCTCCACACCATCCAACGCGCTCTCGCACTGGCGGGTGATGTCCAGGACGACCTCGCGGCTGCCGGTCTCGATCTCAATTGTCTGAGTCTGCATGCCTCCAGTCTCGCCCAGTGGTTGCATCTTGTGGTGAGGGTGTGGCTATAGCGCAACCCTCACCACAAGATGCAACCCGAGGCCGTGGTCAGGTGGTGCGTGCCGTCGGCCTCAGTGCGCGAAGTGGCGGGTCCCGGTGAAGTACATCGAGACACCGGCAGCCTGGGCGGCATCGATGACAGCCTGGTCGCGCATCGAGCCGCCGGGAGCGACGATCGCGCGCACCCCGGCGTCGATGAGCACCTGCAGACCGTCGGGGAAGGGGAAGAACGCGTCAGAGGCCGCAACGGCGCCCTGAGCGCGGTCCTGACCGGCGCGGGTCACCGCGAGGTGGCAGGCGTCCACGCGGTTGACCTGCCCCATACCGATACCGACCGAGGCGCCGCCATTGGCTAGCAGGATCGCGTTGGACTTCACCGCACGGATCGCCCGCCACGCGAACTGCAGATCAGCCGCAGTGTCCGCATCCGCGGGATTGCCGGAGACCAGTCGCCAGGAGTCGAAGTCATCGCCTCCGATGACGGCGCCGGACCCGTCGTGCAGCACCGCATCGACCATGTCCGCCTGCTGCATCAACAACCCACCGGAGATGTGCCGCATCTCGCCCACCTGCTCGCGTGGCGCGGCGCGCAGCAGCCGCAGGTTCTTCTTGGTCTGCAGGATCGCCAACGCCTCCGGCTCGAAATCGGGAGCGACGACGACCTCGGTGAAGATGTCCTTGACGGTGTCGGCCATTGCGGCAGTGACGGTGCGGTTCGTCGCGATGATGCCGCCGAATGCCGAGGCCGGGTCGCACTCGTGGGCCTTGCGGTGCGCGTCGGCGATGTCGGAACCGATCGCTATCCCACACGGGTTCGCGTGTTTGATGACGGCAACCGTCGGCGCATCGCCGTGATCGTAGGCCGCCCGGTGCGCAGCGTCGGCGTCGACGTAGTTGTTGAACGACATCTCCTTGCCGTGCAGCAATTTCCCCTGCGCCAACCCCGGCGAGGTCAGCGCACCGTTGTCGTAGATCGCGGCGGCCTGGTGGGGGTTCTCGCCGTACCGCAGGGGACGGACCTTGTCGAAGGTGGCGCCGACCCATGTCGGGAAGCCGTCGTCTGCGGAGCTCACGGTCAGCACCTCCCCCATCCAGGTGGCGACTGCTACGTCGTACGTCGCGGTGTGTACAAATGCCTGCGCCGCGAGACGTTCACGCTGCTCGAGGGTGAATCCGCCGTCGCGGACGCTGCTCAGCACCTCGTCGTACGTCGTGGGATCGGTGACGACCGCAACCGACCGGTGATTCTTTGCGGCTCCGCGCACCATCGACGGACCGCCGATATCGATCTGCTCAACACACTCCGCCGGGCTCGCTCCGCTGGCAACCGTCTCGTTGAAGGGGTAGAGGTTCGAGATCAGCAGGTCGAACGGCTCGACCTCCAGGTCAGCCAGTTGCTCCCGGTGAGAGGGATTCTCGGTGTCGGCGAGTAGCCCGGCGTGCACCTTGGGGTGCAACGTCTTCACGCGGCCGTCCAGACACTCGGGGAAACCGGTGAGGTCCTCGACCTTCGTGACCGGCACCCCCAGCTCGGCGATCAACCGGGCCGAGCCGCCCGTCGACACCAGCGCGACGCCTGACTCGTGCAGCCCACGCACGAGGCCCTCCAGTCCGGTCTTGTCGTAGACCGACACCAGAGCGCGGTGGACCGGACGTCGGACCTCGTTCGACTGCTGCGCCTCTGACTGCTGTGTCACGGGATGCTGACCTTTCGACTGTTGACAGTGAATCCTTCGCGGGCCATCCGCCCGACGTAGTGCACAAGCTGCGGTCGTTCGACGGACTTGATCCGTTCGGTGAGCGTTTGGACGTCATCACCGTCAAACACCGGCACGGTCGCCTGCGCAACGATCGCTCCGGTGTCAAGACCCTCATCAACCACGAAAAGCGTCGCCCCCGTCACCTTGACGCCATACTCCAGCGCATCGGCGGGACCGTGCATCCCGGGGAAACTCGGCAGCAGGGCGTTGTGGCTGTTCAGGTAGCGGCCGCCGAACTTCTCCAGAAAGCGTGGACCGACCAACTTCAGAAATCCGGCGGAGACAACCAGGGCCGGCTCATGGACGGCCACCAGGTCGGTCAACCCGCTGTCCCAGGCTGCACGGTCGGGAAAATCGCGGACCCGGCAGACAAAGGTGGGCAGACCGGCACGTTCGGCGCGAGCGAGGCCCTGCACGCCTGCTCGGTCCGCTCCCACCGCTGCGATACGCAACCCGTAGGCCGGGTCGCCGGCTGCCTCGATCAGGGCCTGTAGAAGTGTTCCAGAACCTGACACGAGGACCACGATGGGCACCGGCTCGATCGCAGAGGACACAGGCAGCAGGTTACCGGCCCTCGGGCCTCGCCCTAGTCGCTGCACAACTCACCGGTCCAGTGGCGGGTCTCAGGGCGAGAGTCGGGAAACCTGGGACAACTCGCCGGTCGAGTGGCGGAAAACCTGGTCAGAGCTGGGAGCGACGCGCCTGCAGATAGTGCGTGATAGTCGCCGCTGCGGTCGCGCCTGCGGCGATCTCGACCGCGAGCAGCGGCAGCACCATCGGTGACACGTATGCCTGAGCGAGCGGCGCAGCACTCACCCGGGCACCCGCGAGCCAGATCAGGAGGGCAACACCGAGCGTCAGAACCCCAGCAGCACCCGCTGCGCAGGTCAGTTTCGCCTTCAGGCCGGTGAGAGCACTGAATCCGTTGGCCGCGCGATATCCCGCCAGTGCACCAACGAGGACCACGATGACCGGAGCGGCACGTACCCATAACGGCAACCCACCCGGGTCGGGGGCAGCACCTAGGACGGGGATGCTCGGCACGAGCCCGCTCTGCACGGAGCCCGCCGCGATCGTCGCGGTGCCGACGTGCACGCTCGCACCGCTGAACCATCCGGTGACCATGAGAACGATATTGGGCGCGCTCGCCAGCTGCGCCAGCGCGAGCACGAGGGTCCCGACTGTGCCGGCCGAAAGCAGCCCGTTCACCTGACCGACGCGTGACGCGTGGACGATGAGCAGCACCACCACAGCCACCAGGGCCATTGCCAACAACACGCCCGTCGCCTCGACCGCCGGCCGCACTCCCCGGCGGACAGCTGCGGGTAGACGTTCCCACTGGCGTGCACACCAGGCGTACGCGGCGAGCTCGGGCTCGGCTCGCAGCGCCCACCCGAAACCGACCGCAGCAATCACCATCGCTCCGGGAATCACACTGAGGATGCCGGGAGTGGCGGGACCCGTCATGCCCAACAGCGCCAACAGCAGACCGGCGCCGAGGTAGCCGAGGACAAAGAGCATCGGAGCGTGCCACCAGCGCCCGGCAGAGCGACCCTCCTGCTCGACCTCACGCAGCAACGGCTTCGCTGCGGCCCGCGCGAACCAGGCAGCCAGCCCGCTGAACAGCAGCGGCGCAAACGTGATGACGTGGGTAACCCCGCCCGCTGGAGCACGCAGATGGCCGTGATGCGCGAGGACCCACCCGTCGCCGGCGAACGACATCGCCGCCAACCAGCTGACACTCGAGCGGGAGTCGGCCATCCAGGCAACCAACGTGGGGACCAGCAATACGAGCGCCAGCGCGACCGCCCCGATGGCGCCGTACAGCAGCGCAAGACCCGACAGCCGGGGGTTGAACCGCCCGGCCGGGTGTAGGACGGTGACGTTCTGATCGCGTTCGAGCACACTCATGGTGGCCCCATGGTCGTCCCTGCTCGGGCATCCGGTGTGGCGGCGCGCCGCACACCTGCTGAGCAGGGATGAAACCTCGCAGGACGGTGCCGGAAGACAACAGGAGCGGCGCGGGATGCTCCCCGCGCCGCTCCTGTTACCTACGTTGCGTACGTGTCTAACGCTCATCCATCGCGACGAAGTGGCGTTCGGTCTCGCCGACGTAAACCTGGCGCGGGCGGCCGATCTTGGTCGCGGGGTCTTCGATCATTTCGCGCCACTGGGCGATCCAACCGGGCAGCCGGCCGATCGCGAAAAGTACGGTGAACATTTCGGTCGGGAAACCCATGGCCTTGTAAATCAGACCGGTGTAGAAGTCCACATTCGGGTACAGCTTGCGCTCCACGAAGTAGTCGTCGGCCAGCGCGATCTCCTCCAGCCGGATCGCGATGTCCAACAACGGGTCCTGCACGCCCATCTTCTCCATGACCTCGTGCGCGAACTTCTTGGCGATCGCCGCACGCGGGTCGTAGTTCTTGTAGACGCGGTGCCCGAAGCCCATCAGCTTCACGCCGTCTTCTTTGTTCTTGACCTTGGTGACGAACGTCTCGACGTCGTCGCCGCTTTCGTGGATCTTGCCCAGCATCTCCAGCACGGCGGAGTTGGCGCCACCGTGCAGAGGGCCTGACAGCGCGTGGATACCGGCCGAAATCGAGGCGAAGAGGTGCGCCTGAGCAGATCCGACAAGCCGCACCGTCGAGGTCGAGCAGTTCTGCTCATGGTCCGCGTGCAGGATGAAGAGCATGTCCAGCGCCTTGGCGATGGTGGGGTCGACGTCATACGGCTCGGCGGGGAAGCCGAATGTCATCCGCAAGAAGTTCTCAACCAGGTTGAGGCTGTTGTCCGGGTAGAGCAGGGGTTGGCCCTGGCTCTTCTTGTGCGCATACGCGGCAATCGTGGGCAGCTTGGCCATCAGACGGATGGTCGACAGCTCGATCTGCGCGGGGTCGGTGATGGACAAGCTGTCCTGATAGAAGGTGCCCAGCGCCGATACGGCTGCGGACAGCACCGACATCGGGTGTGCATCGCGCGGGAAAGCTGCGAGCAGATCTTTCAGGTCCTCGTGCAGCATCGTGTGGCGCGAGATACTGGTCCGGAAATTCTCCAGCTGCTCGTCGGTCGGCAGCTCGCCGTAGATCAGCAGGTAGGACGTCTCCAGGAAGGTCGACTTCTCGGCCAACTCGTCGATCGGGTAACCGCGGTAGCGCAGGATCCCGGCGTCCCCGTCGATGAAAGTGATCTCCGACTGGCATGAAGCGGTGTTGACGAAGCCGACGTCCAGCGTGACGTTGCCCGTCTGCTTCAGCAATGCCGCGATGTCGTACCCCGAGCTGCCCTCTTTTGCCGGCACGAGGTTGAAGTCCAACGTCTTGTCGCCGGCAGTGAAGCTAGCCGCACCCTGTTCCGTCATATGTCAGTCCATCCTTCGTCGGTTCTGGGCACGTCGTTCTGCGGCCCCGAAAATCCAGCAACTTCGACCGTACCCCAGGGTAGACGCGCATCCTGACCCAACCCAGCGGGCAAAAAGGCGGGAATGTGACGCTGCGTCAGCGTGCGGTGAGTCGCGTCGCTGCTGCGGCGACGCGCTCGTCCGTCGCGGTGACGGCAATCCGCACGTGCTGGGCACCCGCAGCGCCGTAGAAATCGCCCGGCGCTGCGAGGATCCCGAGCACTGCGAGGTCTTCGATGCTGTCGCGGCACGGGCGGGCCTGGGTCGCCCAGAGATACAGACCTGCCTCTGAATGATCGATCTGCCAGCCGGCTCGTTCGAACGCAGCACGCAGGGTCGCGCGTCGAGCTGAGTAGACCTGCTTCTGTGCGGCAACCGCGCCAGTGGCGGACAACCCGGCGAGCAGCGCACGCTGCACAGGCCACGGAACGATCATCCCCGCGTGTTTGCGCACCGCGACCAACCGCGAGATCAGCTGCGGGTCACCCGCGGCGAACGCTGCCCGATACCCCGCGAGATTGCTCTGCTTGGACAAGGAATAGACCGCCAGCAGCCCTTCGTGACTGCCGCCGCATACCCGATCGTCCAGAATACTCGGGGTGGTGAGACCGTCCGGCTGCTCGCGCCAATCCAGCTCGGCGTAGCACTCGTCACTCGCTACAACGACGTTGTGCTGGCGGGCCCAGGCAACCACCTTCGCGAGGTGCTCGACCGGCAGGACCTTGCCGTGCGGGTTGGCTGGACTGTTCAGCCAGAGCAGCTTTGGTGGCCTCGGGCCGAAACCTATGGTGCTGTCCGACGCGACAGGAGTGGCGCCGGCCAGTCGGGCGCCCACGTCGTACGTGGGATAGGCGATGCGAGGGATTCCGACGACGTCCCCCGGGCCGAGACCCAACATGGTCGGCAACCATGCGACGAATTCCTTGCTGCCTATGGTGGGCAGGACAGCGTCGGGATTGACGTTGCTGGAGTTGCGGCGCTCGGCGAACCATGTCGCCACACCCTCACGAAGGTCGGGGGTCCCCCATACCTGCGGGTATCCCGGGGCATTCGACGCATCGCGCAATGCTGCCTGGATGACCTGCGGAGTCGCGTCGACCGGCGTACCCACCGAAAGGTCCACGAGCCCCTCCGGGTGAGCGGCCGCGCGTGCCTTCGCCTGCGCGAGAGTGTCCCAGGGAAAGTCGGGCAGCGCGGCCTTCATCGGGTCTTAGACGTCGTGCTCTTGCGGGGGTAGAGCGGTGATCACCGGGTGGTCCTTCGCGATCACGCCCATCTTCGCGGCACCGCCGGGGCTACCCAGGTCGTCGAAGAACTCGACGTTTGCCTTGTAGTACTCGGCCCACTGCTTCGGCACGTCGTCTTCGTAGTAGATCGCCTCGACGGGGCACACCGGCTCACATGCACCGCAGTCGACACATTCGTCGGGGTGGATGTAGAGCGATCGCTCGCCCTCGTAGATGCAGTCGACCGGGCACTCCTCGATACAGGCCCTGTCTTTGAGGTCGACACACGGTTGAGCGATGACGTAGGTCATGACGAACTGGACCTTCCTGCAATTCTCGAACGGTGGGAGTGCCGGCGGTCTTGTGCCGTCGGCGGTTCTAGTATGACGAACCGATGCCTCTCCCTGTGAACCAGCCTGACCTAACCGCGGAATTCGAGCCCGGGATGCGCGTCGTCGTGCGCCACCGTACGGCCGACGGGGTCACTGATGCACTCGGGGATGTCAGCGCAGTCGACGCTGCATCGTTGGAGGTGACGACGCGGCGCGGGCCGGTGCGAATCGACCGGCGCTCGGTGTTGGCCGCCAAACGGGTGCCTCCTCGCGCTGTCCGCCGTGGGCGTCCGCACCGTGCACTGTCGATGCCGGACCTGCAGGAGTTGATGGTCGGTGGGATGCCGCCACTGCGATCGCTGTGGCTCGGTCGGTGGTTACTGCGCGAGTCAGCCGGATACACCGGGCGCGCGAACTCAGTTCTCCCGATCGCAGATCCGGGTATGCCGCTGTCTGACGCGCTTTCCTACGTCGAGGACTGGTACGCCGCCCGAGGCGGCGTGCCGCTGCTGCAGGTCTTCGGGCCGGACGATTTCGTGATCGCCGACGACGTGGCCGGAGGTGCTGCCCTGGCGGCAGGATGGACCGCGTTCCAACGCACCCTGGTGATGACCGCGTCTGTAGCTGCCTTGGCGGGTGGCGTTGCTTCGACCAGGCTCCCCACAGCGCTGCAGATCGGCGTCCAAGCCCACGCAACGGATGACTGGTGGATCGGGGCAATGTCCCGTGAGCAGGCCCATCGCGAAACCGCAGCCGCGATCTTCGGCCTGATCCCAGACGGTGACTACATCACTCTGAGCTTGGATTCGTGCGTCGTCGCGGTGGGTCGGATCGCGTACTCGCCAGGCTGGGCCGGCGCGTTCTCGGTGCACGTGCCAGCGCAGCACCGCGGCCGCGGATTTGCCCGCGAAGTGATGGCAGTGGCCGCCCGGCGGGCGCAGGCACGCGGCATACCGTCGATGTACCTGCAGGTTTCGCGGTCCAACACAGCAGCAGTGCGGCTGTACGAATCACTGGGCTTTCGCAGTCACCACGAGTACTGGTACCTCCGCGCCCCCTCCCCCACGCCCCGGTAGCGGCCCGCACCTGACCCTGACTCAGGCAACCCCGAGGGGCACACGTCCACGTGTGCCTCTCGGGGTTACCTGAGCCATGGTCGGCATGTCTGTGGATATCTTCGGGTCACTGCCGGCGTCGGTGGGAGCGTGGCGCCATGGATGGCAATGACAAACTGCTGCTCGCCGGAGTCCTCAAGCGCCGCGGCATTGGGCCCGAGACCGAACTCTTACGAGACCAGTCGCGCCTCGCCCGGATCCGCAGGGGGGTCTACGCCGACACCCGCTACTGGTCACAGCTGCAGGCCGCAGAACGTTACCGGATCTTCGTGCTTGCCACGGTGGAATGCATGCGATCTGCTCCAATTGTGTCAGGGCTGTCCGCCGCAGCTGTCTGGGAACTACCCACCGTGGGGCGATGGCCCAATACGGTGGAAGTTCTGGTCGCTCGAGGTGGACCGAGCTCGACGGGGAACGTGGCACGACGCCGAGTGGCGAGCATCCCCGAGCCACACCACGTCGGTGGCGTTCTGGTGACATCGCCGGCGCGTACGGTCATCGATGTTGCGCGGTGTGCTGACTTTGCCGCAGCCCTCATGGTTGCCGACGCGGCGTTGCGACAAAAACTGTGTACGCCCGATGACATTGATCACGAAGTCGAACTGATTCCGGACCGGGCACGCGGCCGAAAGAGCGCAGCACGCGTCGCGATGCTCGCTGACCAGCTCTGCGAATCGCCGGGTGAATCTCTCAGCCGGGCGCGGATGTGGGAGCTCGGGCTTCCTCAGCCTCGACTTCAGGTGCCGCTACACGACAGCCGGGGTAGCTACGGACGAGCCGACTTCGGCTGGCCAGGAGTAATCGGCGAGTTCGATGGGAAGGCCAAGTACGGAATGCAGGGCATCGCGGATGAAGAAGCTGCAGACGTGCTGTGGCGCGAAAAACGCCGCGAGGATCGCATTCGAGAAAGCGGCGGGGTGGCTCGCTGGACCTGGGACGACGCGCTGAGGGGGTCACCCATGGCGCAGATCCTGGCCCGCGTCGGCATCATTCCCGTGCCACAGCCACCGCCCTGGGTACGGAGGCCAGCCACCACCTGACTCACCCTGGCTCAGCTAGTCCCGAAAGGCACACGTCCACCTGCGCCATTCGGGGTTAACTGAGCCATAGTCGATGGCGGGTGGGTCAGCCGGTGCAGATGACCAGGTCAGCGGGCTTGTACGTCGTGGTCAGGGATTCATCCTTGACCACTTTGCCGTCGCGCGTCACCCTGCGGGTGACGGTGACTTTGAAACCGTTCACCGCGGGCTGCCCGAGGCAGGCTGCCCCGCTCACCCGCTGGGTGCCCGGAGCTTTGATGTCGAATTGCGGCCCAGTGTTGCTCGTCACGGTGAAGACATTCGTTCCGTAGAGCCTTATGACGGAGTAGTTGGACTCCGTCCGCGCCTCGATCACGATGCCGTGCCCGCTGTCGTTGGTCCACTTGTTGTCGATCGTGGGAACGGACAGGGTCGCCTCGCGGCCCATCGGATAGCGCGAGATCCAGTAGGAGTGCGCCGTGTGCACGTCCTCCTGGAGACCTGCGAAAAAGGTTGCGTTGTACATCGTGGTCGATACCTGTGACAGTCCACCGCCGGTGCCAAGGAAGTCACGACCGCCCTCCAGCACGGGCGCATCGACATATCCGTTCGACTTCACAATCGGCGACAGCGCATCGAGCAGGCTGAACTGCTGGCCCGGCGCGATGTACGTACCGTTCAGCTTGGCGAGGCCTACCTTGATGTTCTCAGTGCGGGCCGCGTTGTAAGTGCCGAGCGGATACCTGGAGCGAAACTCGCTGATTTTGGTGGTGCTGATCTGCGACAGATCGACGCTCGTGCCCTGCTGGGATGTGGTGACTGCCGTGATGGTGCGCTTGCCGGCCTGCAGACCTGCAATCAACGCGGCACCCGTCTTCACCGGGTCCACGATGCTGCCGGCCTTACCTGGAATCACCGTTTTCGTAGGCACGATGCCATTCATCTTCACCTTGGGAAACGTGGCCGGCGTCGCGAGTTGCGGGCTGATCGAGCTCACCAGCTTCGCCATCACCTCGGGAATCACTGCGATCTTCAGGGAGTTCCCGTCCGGGACCGTCTTCAGGACGTCTGAGAGCTGCCGCACGGTGACGTTCGCGTTACTGCCGTCCTTGGCGAAGGTGACCGGCCCGGACATCGCAGCCTTCGCCGGTCCCGCGGCGAAGGCGTCGATGGTCTGCCTCGTGAGCTTGGGCGCCTGGTCCGTGAGCGCAGCATCGTAGGACGTCTTGGCCGGCCAGCCGGTCGCGATCGCGGTGGCCAGTGCAGTGACGTCGACGCCTTTACCGGGCTTGGAGTAGGTGACCTTGACCTGCCCGCCGATGAATTTGACCGTGCCCGGAACAGGCGCGCCCTTGACCGAGGCACCGGCCGCCGCAATCGCGTTCTGCAGCTCGGTCTTGTCGACCGTTGTTTTGAGCGACCTCGAGGATCCTCCGGTGTAGCGGTGCCAGATGGTGCTGGGATCGAGGGTGAAGCCGGTGAGGTTGTCCAGGGCGCCGTCGGCGTTGTAACTCAGGCCGGCTGCCGAGGGCAGGATGCTGAAGGTCTTACCGCCCGCCACGAAGGTGACCGGCTCTCGTTCGAGTGCTGCAATGTGACCCTGCACCCGTTTCTCGGCAGCAGCTTTACTCTGGCCCCCGACGATCATGCCGTCCACCGTGGTACCACTCGGGACGCGGTCGGTGCCTGTGAGAGCGACCCCGCCATAGGCCGCCACCGCTACCGCGATCACCCCGACCCCTGCTATCAGCCCCCAGCCTTTCCGATTTCGCCGCGGCTGCGGCGGTGCGGTCAGATCCTCAGCCGAGTCGGTTGCTTGTTCGTCAGTCACGGATGTGCTCCAAATCGCCCTCTGTAGTACGTCAGTGCGTCTTGCGGCACCTCTGCGTCGTACATCGCGACGACGCTGCCGATGACCAGCGTGTGATCACCGGCCGGATGTGTGTCGACCGTGCGGCACTCCAGCTGTGCCAACGCACCGTCCACAAGTGCCACCCCCGTCTCCCGGCCTCGAGTATGCGGCACCCGATCCAGCTGGCCGTGCAACGGTCGACCCCGTGTCGCGAGCCACGCTGCGATGGAGCGGGCACCCACCGGGAGGATGCTCAGACCCCACACCCCGGATGCCAGGACCGCGTCGTGGAAGCGGGCCTCCTGCTCGACGCTCACCAGAATCAGTACCGGATCCAGGGATACCGAGCAGACCGCATTGGCCGTCATCGCGTGATCCAGCCCGTCGGCGTAGGTCGTTACCGCAGTGACGCCGGAAACCAGCCTGCCCACGACCCGCCGGTAGTCGTCCGGATCGACACCGTTGAAGTGCTCCATCCGGCTCACCCCAGCAATCCTGTCAGAGTCCGTTCGGCGGGCATCGTTCTGCCGGTCTCCGGGTCCAGCTCGGCGAATCCCTCGCGGCCGGACATGAGCGCGACGATATCGTTCGACAAGGTGTAGTGGGCGTCGTCCAAAACTGTGACCTGCGTGCGGTGACAGCGCAACGCCGCCGCCTGGATCGGGACACACTCGGGGTCCACCAGTCGATGAGTCACGCGATCGTCAGCGACCACGGATGGCGGGTAGGGATCAGAGTGGTCGAGCGTCGACAGACCCTCGAAGTGGGTCTCCAGGCAGCTTTGACGATCCTGCTCCGCCCACGACCACGGCGTGAGCGTGGCAAAAAGTCGCGGCCGCTGCTCCTTCGGTAGCGACGCGACGGCCGCCACTGTGGCGCGATGGGTCTGAATGTGGTCCGGATGCCCATATCCACCGTGCTCGTCGTAGGTCACCACTACATCCGGCTCGAGCGCCCGGATGACGTCGGCGACCCGCGCACCGACGTCGGCAACGGGTGCCGACGAGAAGGCTCGCGGATGACGTGACGCGAGCGAGCCGGCCATCCCGGAATCACGCCAGTTGCCGGCCAGAACCTGCGATGAGGCGACGCCGAGCACCTCTGCAGCACCTGCCAGTTCAAGACGTCGGACGTCCGCGAGCGGATCGCGGATGTCCGACGGCCGGGGCTGCTTTGCCGGAAGTTCCAGGTGGGCGAGCTCGGCGGGGATGACCTCGCCCTCTTCACCGAGGGTCGCGGTCAGCACGTGCACTTCATCGCCGAGACGCACATGGTGGGCCATCGCCACCCCGTTGACGAGAGTCTCGTCATCGGGGTGGGCGTGCACGAAGAGCAACCGGGCCATGGAGTGGCTCAGCGGCGCGACCGTGACAGCGCGCGACCGCGTTCGCTCTGGTCCAGGATCAGCTTGCGGATACGTACCGACTCAGGGGTGACTTCGACGCACTCGTCCTCGCGGCAGAACTCCAGGCTCTGCTCCAGCGACAACTTGCGCGGCGGGAAGATCTTCTCGAAGTTGTCGGCGCTGGACGCGCGAACGTTGCTGAGCTTCTTCTCCTTGGTGATGTTCACGTCCATGTCGTCGGTGCGAGAGTTCTCACCAATGATCATGCCCTCGTACACCTCGGTCGTGGGGTCCACGAAGAGCGTGCCGCGCTCCTGCAGGTTGACCATCGCGAAGGAGGTGACGACACCGGTACGGTCCGACACCAGCGACCCCGACGTGCGGGTGATGATCGGTCCGAACCACGGCTCGTACCCGTCGAACACGTGGTTGGCGATGCCGGTGCCACGGGTTTCGGTGAGGAACTGGGTACGGAAGCCGATCAGGCCGCGCGAGGGCACCTTGAACTCCATCCGGATCCAGCCGGTGCCGTGGTTGGTCATCTGCTCCATGCGGCCCTTGCGGGACGCGAGGATCTGAGTGATCGCGCCGAGGTACTCCTCAGGGGTATCGATCGTGAGGAGCTCGACCGGCTCCTGCAGTTTGCCGTCAACCTCACGGGTGACCACTTGCGGCTTACCGACGGTCAGTTCGTAACCCTCGCGACGCATCTGCTCCACCAGGATGGCGAGTGCGAGTTCGCCACGGCCCTGGACCTCCCACGCGTCGGGGCGTTCGGTCGCGAGAATCCGCAGCGACACATTGCCGACCAACTCGCGGTCCAGACGGTCCTTGACCATCCGGGCGGTGACCTTGCTACCGCGCACTTTGCCGACCATCGGCGAGGTATTGGTGCCGATGGTCATCGAGATTGCCGGCTCGTCGACCGTGATGAGCGGCAACGCGATCGGGTTCTCCGGGTCGGCCAACGTCTCGCCGATGGTGATCTCGGGAATACCGGCAACGGCGATGATGTCGCCCGGTCCGGCCTGCTCGGCGCTGGCGCGCTCCAGCCCGTCGGTCATCAGCAATTCGGTGATCTTGACCCGCTGCTGGGTGCCGTCGTGACGGCACCACATGACCTGCTGGCCCTTCCGGATCACGCCGTTGCGTACCCGCAGCAACGCGAGGCGACCGAGGAAGTTGCTGGAGTCCAGGTTGGTGACGTGCGCCTGCAGCGGCGCCTCATCGTCGTAGGCGGGTGCCGGAATCGTGGACAGGATCGTGGCGAAGAGCGACTCCAGATCGACGCCCTCGGGGTTCTCGCCGTTCGCGGGCCGGGTGAGCGAGGCAATGCCGGCCTTCGCGGAGGCGTAGACGACCGGGAAGTCGAGTTGGTCGGGGTTGCCATCGGCGTCGTCGAGCAGATCCATGAAGAGCTCGTAGGCCTCTTCCTCGACCTCTTCGATGCGACTGTCCGGTCGGTCGACCTTGTTGATACAGAGGATGACGGGCAATTTTGCGGCGAGCGCCTTGCGCAACACGAAGCGGGTCTGAGGTAGCGGACCCTCGGAGGCGTCGACCAGCAGGACCACACCGTCGACCATCGACAGGCCGCGCTCGACCTCGCCACCGAAGTCGGCGTGGCCGGGGGTGTCGATGATGTTGATGGTCACGGGTGTGCCATCGGACGCAGGCCCGTCGTAGGAGATAGCAGTGTTCTTGGCGAGGATCGTGATGCCCTTTTCGCGTTCCAGGTCACCGGTGTCCATCACCCGCTCACCCGTGGCCTCGACCGTCTGGCGTTCGGTGAACGCACCGGTCTGCCGGAGCATCTTGTCCACGAGGGTGGTCTTGCCGTGGTCGACGTGAGCAACGATCGCGACGTTGCGCACGTCGTCCCGAGTTTTCATAGACATGATTTCGATTATCTCAGGCGGCTGAGGCTGTTCGAACCACCTGCGCGTGGCGCCGGTCACGCACGAAGACCTGGAAACCCTCCCCATCGGGAATGATTCCGCCAATTTCGTGTTGTGTAATGATGTAATTAAGTAATTTAGCGAGGAGACATCATGAACTGCCCCACCCATCACGGCTCTGACAATGACCACAACGAAGGCGCCGACCGGAAAGGATCGAAAGGACCCAGTAGACATCGGGGCCCACGGAGCTCTCAGGGTTTCGCGGGACCGGGCCGAGGACGCCCCAGCGGCTGGCAACAGGCCGATCTGCCCCCGGCCGACGACGCAGCCGGCTGGTTCGCCGGGCGCCTGCCGAGCGGGCTGTATACCGGCTCGCCGACCGTGACCGTGGATCGCGAAGAAATCGTCGTCATCGGCGACATCGCTGCCCCCGACCTGCCCGATGACGCAGATCCCACGGCGACGGAGGCCGCTGTTGAGGGACGGCTGACCCGATTCCGTGAGGAGACCCGCGATATCCGGATGGCGTTGGCGCAGGAGGCGCAGGCCAAGTACAAACGATCGGTGGCCTGGGGTGCGCGCATCGGCGCCACCCAGGTCGTCTTCACCAATCTTGCCGTCCCGGTGATGACCAGGTTGCGGCAGGACGAACGCCGCGTGCTGGACACCCTGGTGGATGCCGGCGTCGCGCGTTCGCGTGCTGACGCCGTGTCGTGGTCGGTCAAGCTGGTCGGCGAGCACACCCAGGAGTGGCTCGCCGAGCTGCGTGAAGCGATGACGAGCGTGGATGACCTCCGCGCAAAAGGTCCGCGCATCTAAAAATCGCAAAGACCTGCCGAGTGGCAGACAAGCACGTCGACCGGCATACCAAAGGGTGCGCCGGTCGAGTGTTTTGTCTGCCACTCGGCGACGTTCAGTGCAGCAGCTGCCGGATCGCCTGCACGATCGGCAGGTCCGGCGCCAGCCATGGCACGTCATCCAACTGCGCCCTGGTGAGCCAGCGAAGCTCGTCGTGGTCCACCAGTTGCGGGACCCCGGCTGTGATTCGCGCCAGTCGCACATTCATCAACCAGCCCGCCGTGAGCCGCCACGCCGTCACCTCGCCCAACTCGACCGGGCCAACCACCTCGGCGCCGAACTCGACGGCGACCCGCAGCTCCTCGGAGATCTCCCGCCATAGCGCAGCCTGCAATGTCTCCCCCGGCTCGACCTTGCCGCCGGGAAACTCCCAACCCCCCGCGAGTTCAGCGGGCGCGACGCGCCGGGCTGCCAGGAGGCGACCGGGGTGCGCCAGGTCATCGACGATCGCCGCACCGACCACCATCCTCGGCGTCGGGCCCGCGTGCGTTCGGTCACAGAGGTCATCTCCCACGCCGCGATCATGGCTCATAGACTCCTCATCGTGCCTGCTCTCCTCGCCGTCGTGACGCATGAACCGAGCTGTCTGGCGGGCCTGCTCGGCGAGGCGTGGGAGGAAGCCGGAATCGAGCTGCGCATCTTTTCGCCCTACCGCGATGTCGCCGATCTGCCGACGGACCTGGACCCGTTCGCCGGACTTGTCGTACTCGGCGGTCACATGAGCGCGAACAGCGCGGACAGCTACCCCTGGCTGAACCCGACGATCGCGCTGCTTGCCGAAGCGGTGCGCCGCGAGATTCCCACGCTCGGGGTGTGCCTGGGACATCAGCTGCTGGCATGCGCGCTCGGCGGAGCTGTGGACGTCAACGAACTGGGCACTCGGATCGGCCTTACCTCGGTTGTGCTGACCGAGGCCGGTCGCCAGGACCCCCTGCTGGCCAGCACCGACGCACGACGCGCGACGCATTGGAACGGCGACGTCGTTACCCGACTACCTGCCGGTGCGGTGCGGCTGGCCACGGCCCCTGACGGCACCGTGCAAGCTGCCCGCTTCGGCGCGCGGGCGTGGGGTGTGCAGTTCCACCCCGAGGTGACCGAGTCGATCTTCCGGGAGTGGGCCGCGGAGTACCCGGGTCGCGACGACCTCGACATCCTCGGTGATGCCATCGCCCGCGCAGCGGACGAACTACGCACGACGTGGGCTCCTCTCGCCTTGCGGTTCGCTGCGCAAATGACGCCAGCGCACCACTCGTCCACCACCTGAGTGCAGCCTCACCTGCCTGGATCGCCACGGCCGCAGGGGGCAGAGTGAAGCAAGCAACCCGATGTTCACCCAGGAGGAGAATGCCATGACCGACGCCACCCGCACGTCGCCCTCCGAGGGACCGATCTACGAATCGCATCCGGATGAACCACACGTCGCAGGTATGGCGGGGCGACTGAACTGGCTGCGCGCCGGGGTCCTGGGCGCCAACGACGGCATCGTCAGCGTCGCGGGCATCGTGGTCGGTGTCGCAGGGGCCACCTCTGGACGCTCACCGATCGCCATCGCAGGTCTCGCCGGCCTGGTCGCCGGAGCGCTGAGCATGGCTGCGGGCGAATACGTTTCGGTGAGTACCCAGCGCGACAGTGAACGTGCGCTGCTGGAGAAAGAACGCATTGAGTTGCGCGATATGCCGGCCGAAGAACTCGAAGAGCTGACCGCGATCTATCAGGGCAAGGGTCTTCCGCGTCCGTTGGCCGAGCAGGTCGCGCTCCATCTCACCGAGCACGACGCCCTCGGCGCACATGCCGAGGCCGAACTGGGTATCGATCCCAATGAGCTCACCAACCCCTGGCATGCGGCCTACGCCTCACTGGTCGCCTTCACGGTCGGCGCGATGCTTCCTCTGCTCGCCATCCTGCTGCCCCGTGACTCCTGGCGGGTGCCCGTCACCTTCATCGCGGTCGCCATCGCGCTGGCATTCACCGGCGGCATCAGTGCCGGGTTGGGCGATGCGCCACGACGGCCCGCCATTCTGCGCAATGTCGCCGGGGGCGCAGCGGCCATGCTGGTCACATACATCGTGGGGTACTTCCTCGGCCCACTGGCCTGAGACCAGTCTCTTCCCGAACCGCACGGCCTACCCTCGCCGACACTCGTAAATCAGCCTGGTTCATGATGGAAGGCACCATGACACGCGCGCAATTCCACGGGACCATCACCGGCATCGGGACCACCAGCGGGGTGCGCGTCGTAGTCGGACAATGGCGCGAGACACCCTATGGCAGCTTCGACGACGTGATGCTGGAGACAGCAGACGGGCATCGTCGGCTGCTGGCCCCCACCCCGCAGGTCGCGCAGTTCATCGAGCAGACCTACGAGTTCGATGAGGTCAGCATCGTGCCGGTCACCGTGACTGCCAACGGAGCGACCCGCGAGCTGCACGCTGATGATCTGCAGGTCAGCTGGACCATCGGCGGGCGCACTGCGATCGGCGGTTTGCTGCGGGCAGTGCCGGCCCGGCTGGCCACGGCACCCACCTGGAGCCGCATCATCGATCCGGTCGCCCGGATCGTCATGCGCGGAGTACGCACCGCCGGGACGGCGCGCGCCGGTCGACGGGAATTCTATGGCGCTCGCGACATGCACGCCCTGACCCGCGCCTCAGGCCGTTATGCCGGGAACGATCTCGGCGAGCTCACCCCGGTGGAGCCGGCCGTGTCGTTCGGTTTCGGCTCGGTTCCCACCCGGCCCTCAGTGACCACGATCGTCACGACTGTGATCGAACGGTCATCACAGCCCCAGCCCCAGCCATAGGCCGAGCAGCGCCGCCGCAACGCCGCCGAACAGCGTGCCCAGTCCGGTCCAGAGCGCTGGGCCGCGTCGTCCCTCCTGTATCAACCGCACGGTCTCGAAACTTGCAGTACTGAACGTGGTGTATCCACCCATCACCCCGGTTCCGAGCACCGCGATCGTGCTTGCGTGGCCGACTGCGAATCCCGTGAGCAGACCCAGCAGCAGACAACCGGACACGTTGATGGCGACGGTGCCGACCGGGATAGAAGTGGCCACCCGCTCCTTGATGGCCCCATCGGCCATGAACCGCAGGCCGGCGCCGACGCCGCCGCCGATGCACACCAGCACGAATACAAAAGGGTTCATGAGCGCATCGCCCCGTCATGTGCCCAGCGCGCGACGGCAATACCGGCAAAAGACGCCATCAGGCCGAGCCACAGGGTCAGCCCGCAGTATCCGATCGCGATGCCCTGATGGTCACCGCGAATCAGTTCTGCTGCCCCGGTGGCAAACGTGCTGTACGTCGTGAAACCGCCGAGCACGCCGGTGCCCAGCAGCAGACGCAACGTGCGGCGCCGCCCACGCTCTTCGCTGCGCGCGCCGGCCAGTCCCTGCAGCAACGCCGCCAGCAGGAACGCGCCGAGCACGTTGATCGTCAGAATCGTCCAGTCGGCTCGGTTCGCATTTGCGGGAATCCACAGACTCAGGGCTTCTCGGACAGCAGTGCCGAATGCTCCGCCTACAGCGACGTAGAACACGTAGACGGGGTGCAGGTGGACCCTGCGTCCGCCGTCCTCGACATCGATATCGGGGTCCCGCGGCAGCCACGGCCGCGCAAGGGCATCACGCGCCGCGCGCGGATCGATACTCATCTGTTACCCACTCCCTATCTCCGGGCGCTCACGGGCGCCACTCATCACGAAGACAGGGACCGTTGTCGGAAGCGACTTCCGAGGTTGGTGCCGGTCAGGCCCCACTGCCGGGACGCGCATGCACGCCGGATCTATCGAAGCACATCAAAGTGGTGGCCGAAGCTGGCGACTCAGCCATGTCGATGTTTCTCATCTCATTCAGGTGCGCAGGCACGCTCCTGCACGGCATAATTCCCCCGTGCACATCCCTAAGACCCCCACCATGTTGATGACCGCCGCCCTGATCATGGGCACGGCGCTGGTATCGGCCCCTGCCGACGCGGCCCCCGCCGCGAAGACCTATCCGAACTGCACGGCGCTGAACAAGGCGTTCCCGCACGGCGTCGGCAGGAAGGGTGCCAAGGACAAGGTGAGCCGAGGCGCCAAACCGGTCACGAACTTCACGATCAACACGGCGGTTTACAACAAGAACACCAAATCCGACCGGGACCATGACGGAATTGCCTGCGAGAAGCGCTGACCGACCCGTCGGTCACCCGATCCTCCGCCCGGCCGCGAGGCTACTGCCCCAGTAGGACAGATGCGCCCGATGTAGCCAGCCATCGACCCACGCGTAGTCAGGTGCGGCGGGCACCGAGGATGCTCCGGCGAGTCGGATCAACTCTGCTTCTGCCCGCCCGATCGCTTGTAGAACATCCGCCTCAGCTACCTCGCCGCGACGGATAGCCCTCAGGAATTCGCGATCCTCGGCGGGCACAGGCAGCGTCATCCGGCCGGTCGCAAGCAACTCCACGCCCTGCATCCCGAGCCGAAGCGCGTGCGTCGCGAACTTGGTGTCGTAGCCGTGCACTGCGACCAGTTCGGGACGATTGGTCTTCGCGCCGCGAACTCCCACCATTGCGTCGCGTTGCGCGCGTAGATAGCCCAGGAATCGCTCCGCCGCGAGGACGGACACGAAACGGTCAGCGTTGTCTGCCAGCTCGCAGCCCGCCGCGTCGCGGAGCACCACCTCTTCATCGGGCACGAAAAGCAGCAGCAACACCGTCGGGTTACCCGCGAGCGCCAGTCGGCACCACTTGCGCGCTGAGTAGACGATCACGTCCAGATCACCAGCGCCAGAGCGGTTCGTGATGCCCCGGGCGCATCCCAGATCGTGTGCCTCTCGTACTGCTCGAAAGCCACCGTCGCCCGAGGATCTCCGGTGCCTGTGGGCACCCGTGCCAACCCGGTGACGTACGCCGGCGGCTCCAGGGCGATACCCATCTCATCGCGGTCGTCCTGCCCGCTGATTGCGGTGCCGTGCACTCCCGAACCGACCTGAGCGCGAAAAATCAACCCCTGCTCGGCTATGGCCCGGGCCTCCTCAGAGGCATGCGGGTGTGCAAAACCTGAGGGGAGCGAACGGCCCCCCTTGATCACAGCGCTTCCTACCGTGTTGGTCGTAGTCCCTTCTCTCTCATAGTCCCTCGTCACTCACAGTCGCGGATCCACCGGCTCGGATTCCAGTGCGAGGACGCCGAACACACACTGGTGCACCCGCCACAGCGGTTCGTCGGACGCCACCAGATCGAGCGCCTGCAACCCCAGCGCATACTCCCGTAATGCCATCGAGCGCTTGTGGCCCAGTTGTCGCTGCCGAAGTCGTTCGAGGTTGACCGGCAGGGTGTAGTCCGGGCCGTAGATGAGCCGCAGATATTCGCGCCCGCGCACCTTCAACCCCGGTTGCACCAGACCCTTCGCGCCCCTCGTGAGGTTGTCGGCGGGTTTGACGACCATGCCTTCTGCACCGACGTCGGTGAGTTCATGCCACCAGCCTGTGCCGGCCTGCGTTGACTCCAGATCCTGCGTGTCAATCTCGATACGACGCGTCGTCCTGATCAGCTGCGGCGCGACCTGCACCATACGGTCGGCCAACGCGAGGTGCCATGCGTGCGGCCGATCGGCGTATGTGTGGCCCTGGGTGGCCAGCAGCTGGAACGGCGCTACCGCAACTCCGTCCAACCCCGTTGTGGGCCAGGTATATCGGCGGTAGACCTCGGTATACGCAGACGCATTGGCATCGCGTTCGATACTTCGGTCCAGCAGCTCGGCAACCTCCAGGTCGGTCTGCTGCGCCTGGCGCAGCACTTGCACCTGAGCCGGGAGCGCCGCGCGAGCTGCTGCGCCCACCGCCGCATACTGCTCACGGATCAACCGACCTGCCTTCGCGCTCCACGGCAGGATCTCGGCGTCGAAGAGCAGCCATTCGGAATCCAGTTCGTCAAAGAGCCCGGCGTTCTCGGCCGCATCCCGCAACCGCTCGACGAGCTGCACGCTCGAGTTCTCGTCGAAGAAAGACCGGCCGGTGCGGGTCCACACCGCACCACACGCTTCGCCCGGCACCCCGAACCGCTCCCGCGCCACCTGCACCGAGCGGCAGATGAGCAGCACCGCGCGCGAACCCATGTGCTTCTCCTCGCAGATCACCCGTTGCACACCTTCGCCGCGGTAGTAATCGAAGGCCTGCTCGGGACGCTCGAGGAACTCAGAGTCCTTCGCCGTTGCAACAGGACTCATCGTGGGGGGCAGATAGATCAGGGTCCTGGGATCGATCGCGAACCGGCTCATCACCTCCAGAGCGGCGGCAGCGTTCTCTGAGCGGATCGAGACCCGCCCGTGGTGTGCCGTCTCGATGACCGTCTTGCCCGCGACATCGATGATGTCCAGCACGTCGGGATCGCGCCGCCCGGCACCTGACACCGCGACATCGTCGGCTACCGGGAAGGGCCGCGCAGGCTCGTAGTGCTCCCGCTCTGCCGCGACAGAGACCACCTCCCGCTCGGGATACCGCAGCGCGGTCAATCGTCCGCCGAATACACAGCCCGTGTCCAGGCACATCGTGTTGTTGATCCATTCCGGTGCCGGGACCGGGGTATGCCCGTAGAGCACCGTCGCCGCACCGCGATACTCCGTTGCCCACGGGTACCGCACCGGCAGACCGTATTCGTCGGTTTCGCCAGTGGTCTGCCCGTAAAGGCAGAACTCACGCACGCGACCGGACGCGCGGCCGTGGTATTTCTCGATCAGACCGGCGTGCGACACCACGAGTGCGCCGTCATCGAAAACGTAGTGGCCGGTCAACCGATCGACGAACTGCTCGACCTGCTCGCGGAAGTCATCGGTCTCCAGCGCGATCTGAGTCAACGTCTCTGCCAGACCGTGGGTCTGCTGCACGTTCCGACCACGGAGCGCCCGCAACAGCTTTGCCTCATGGTTGCCGGATACGCAGTAGGCGTTACCGGCGGCAACCATGCCCATCACCAGGCGCAGCACCCCCGGAGTGTCCGGGCCGCGGTCGACCAGGTCACCGACAAAGATCGCGCGTCGAGTGCCGTGATGCGCGCCGATCGCGCGGCCCTGGCCGTCACGCTCGATACGGTAGTCCAGCTCATGCAGCAACGTCTCCAGCTCCGAGCGGCACCCATGGATGTCGCCGATGACGTCGAACGGGCCCGACTGGTCCCGCAGGTCGTTGTAGAGGCGGGTGCGCACGAAGCTCACGTCGGCAATCTCATCAAGTCCGGACAACCGGTGAACGGTCCGGAAACCTTCGCGCTGCAGGCCCTTCAACCCACGGCGTAGCTGATCTCGCTGCCGCTTGACGACGTGCACGCCGAATGTACGGTCGGGGCGGGTTTCGTTGCGGTCCAGGCAGACCCGCTCCGGGACGTCCAGCACCACCGCGACCGGCAGCACGTCGTACGCGCGAGCGAGCGCTACCAGTTCGCGGCGAGCGTTCGGCTGCACGTTGGTCGCGTCGATGACGGTCAACCGGCCTGCTTCAAGGCGTTTGCCGACGATGAAGTTGAGCAGCTCAAATGCCGGGCCGGTGGCGGATTGATCGTTCGGATCGTCAGCGACCATCCCGCGGCAAGCGTCCGAAGAGACAACCTCGGTGGGCAGGAAATGCTGGGCAGCGAACGTCGACTTGCCCGATCCGCTCGCGCCAACCAGCACGACGAGGCACAACTGGGGAATCTGCAACTGGCGGGTCATCGGGTCACCTCGGTGGTACGAATGCTGCGCCTGGTGAAGAGCGCCAGTTGCGTCGGTGGGCCGACCTGTGGGTCGTCGGGACCGACGGGGCGTAGCTGAACGTCGTAACCGTAGGCCTCACCCACGACACCCGCCCACTGCGCGAATTGCGCGCGCCCCCACTCGAACCGGTGGTCGTGGTGGCGCAGCTGTCCGTGCGCCAACCCGTCGTAACGCACGTTGTGCTCGGCATTAGGGGTCGTGACGACGACCCGGGTCGGTGCGGCGTGGCCGAACACCGTGCTCTCAAGGGCTGCCAGCCGCGACGGATCGACGTGCTCGATGACTTCCATCAGCACCGCAAGGTCGAGGCCGACCAGACGGTCGTCGTGGTAGGTCAACGCGGCCTGGAGTAGCTCAACCCGATCCCGCTGCGGCTGGGGCAGCGTGTCGAGGTGCAGGCGGCGTGCAGCGGTATGCAGCGAGCGCATCGATACATCGGCGCCGACGATGCGCTCAATGGTGATGTCGTGCAACAACTCTGCGATCAGCGATCCTTCACCGCATCCGAAGTCACCGACCCGCCGAGCCCCCGATTCACGAATGATTTCCATGACCGCACGCCGGCGCATCTCAGACAGTGGCGATGCCGTTGTGCTCTCGATGCGCCCCCCGCCGTCATCGCTGCCATCGCGGTCATCGCTGTGAACGGCGTCCGACTCGCTCAACCGCGCGACAGCGGTGGCCGTCAGCGTCCGCTGGTGCTTGAGGTAGCGGCTGGCGATCAGCTCGCGTTCAGGATGGTCGGCCAGCCACCCCTGCCCCGCGCGCAACAATTTCTCGATTTCCTCATTGCCGACCCAGTAATGCTTGGAGTCATCGAGCACCGGTAGCAACACATAGAGCTGATTCAACGCATCGGCCAACCGCACCTCACCCGTGAGTCGCAGGTCGGCGTACGGTGCATTGCCCCACTCCGGAAGGTGCGGGTCCAGCGGCGCGGTGCTCGCGTCGACGTGCCAGCCGAGCGGCTCGAACAGCCGGTGCAACAGCTCGGCATCACCTCCGCAGGGCACTGCGGGCAGGGTGATCTGCAACGGAATCGGTCCGGCCGCCAACCCGGCCCGACTGTCGCATCGCCCGGTCATTGCCGTGGCGAAGACCCGCTTGATCGCGACGGCGAGCAGGCTGGAGGCCGCATACGGGCGATCGTTGACATACTGCCCCAGCGCAAACCCACCGCGCGAGTTGTCGCCGCGACCACGCACCAGGGACACCGGGTCCACCTCGACCAAGAGCGCCACGGTGCAACGGTTTTCGGCGGTCTCGGGGTAGAAGACGTGCGCACGACCCACCGAGAGCCCGAACGACTGCACGCGCGATGGGTGCTTGTGCAGCAGGTATCCCAGATCGGTCGCGGGTTGATGAGTCGTGGAAAGCGTCAGCAGCACACCGGGCATTCTGCCCGCTGACATACCCTCGTGCGTCGACGTTCGTCCGTTTGGGCCCACTCGCCCCCAAACACAGGTGCGGACCGGCAGCTGGACCCACGTCTTGGCCTCTTTCCCTCAAACATAGGTGCGGACCGGCACCTGGACCCACGTCTTGGCCTCTGGCCCCAGACGTAGGTTGCAGCGCAGCACCGCCAAGAGCTCGGCCACACTTGGGTCATGCACGAAATCTGGACCATTGGGCACTGGACCTGCCCGGAGGAGACCTTCATCGGCTTACTCCGCGACCAACGCATCGACGTCCTCGCCGACGTTCGAGCACATCCGGGATCGCGTAGCAGCCCCCAATTCGGCCAGGACGCGATGCGCGAATGGTTGGATCGTGCCGGCATCGAGTATGTCCACCTGACCGATCTCGGTGGACGACGCCGCAAACAGCCGGTGGATCCAGACATCAACGGCGGCTGGCAGAACCAGAGTTTCAAGAATTACGCGGACTACACACTGACTGCGGAGTACCAGAAGGCAGTCACCGACCTCGTCGAGCGCGCCGCCAACTGCCGGATCGCGATCATGTGCGCTGAACCGATGCCGTGGCGTTGCCATCGGTTGCTGATCTCCAACACGCTGACCGCACGCGGGTGGACGGTGCGACACATCATGGCCGGCAGCCCGGCACGCACCCATGAGCTCGGCGCCTGGGGCGCTGCGGCCCAGGTCGATGACCAGGGCCGGGTCACCTACCCGCTTTCGG